>NZ_CP008849.1:2872555-4308833 GCF_000730385.1 Alteromonas australica
TATTAATGCGATGGCGATTTGGGCCACCTTACCCGTTAGCCAATGGGATGCCTTTGCTTTCTTACCTAAAAGTGCGCCTGCGACATCACTGTATTTGCACAACAACAATAGTGCAACGCATATTAATGCGCTCAAAATGGCACATACCAGCATGGCCTTGTGCGCGGGCATTGCCCAATTCGTGATACCATAGCCAACAGCGATTATCACGCTTTGATGAATAACATACAAAGGAAAGACGTACGCGTTTGCCTTTGTCACAGCGGGGTGTGGCGTAACAAAAAGCATATTTGCCAATGCTAAAATAGCAAATAAGCTAATGACTTTAGCCAAGTAATACGACCATAAAGCGGTGTCTTTTATTAGCAGGTTGTCAGGATAGTAACGCCCTATCCCAAACCCCACTTCGTACAACAGGGTAAGTACAATGGCAAATACAACAAGGGCACTACGCTTGTCATTTAACCACCCCCAAAATTGTGCACGGCTACCAAAAAGATAACCCCAGACTAAACACGCTAAACCATAAAGGTCGCGCTTATCATCGCTGTCCTCTATTTGAGAAGCAAAAAGTGACAAAGAAACCAGTAGTACCAACCATGCACTGTTGAAGTTGCCCCATCGGCCGCGTATCCATGCAAGAGGCCGGTTAAAAATAACCAACAGTAACGTGAACCGCCAAAGAGAACGCAGAAACCACAGGTGGTTCACATCTACGTGATGCCAAATACCTGAACTAAAGCCCTCAAAATAGTCGTTTGCACCAAAATAAAACTGTATGAAAAATTGGCCTAACGATGTATCGATTGCGCCTTTTTGGGTCATTTCAACAAACAGCTGTATTGGGACAATGCCATAAACCCCGATTAATAGCGGAAGTAATATCGCATTACTTCTACGGGTTATTAAAAAATACACGCCGTATTTCTGCTGCATAACATACAGCGAGGTTCCCGCCACAAACCACAGCAACCCCATTCTCCATGGTGAACTTAACAGCATGATGTGTTGCAGCCAAAACCAATGGGTTTCTTGCTTAAAATGAAAATGCCACTCAGGTACCCAAATCATGCCCAAATGAAAAAAGAACAAAACAATAACGGCGAATACCCTAAGATAATCAAGCGCCACAATTCGAGAATTTTCTGAGTGTGCAAGTGTATGGTATTTTGTATTCATCGGGTCCCTTAATAAGATGAAGCGCGTTTGCCATTGTTGGCCACATAAGTGTGTAGAATCTATCAAGCAAGTTATTGAAAGTACGTTATAAAGTGACAAGCGGTGGAATTAAGTGACAGAAGGACAAATGTTCACATGATAAATAAAGCCAGGTTTCAAGCGCACCAAGGCGCGATATCTCTTTGCCTACTTGGCCTTTACTTCATCGTTAATGGGTTTATCAATAGCACCACGGTGTTGATGGAGGCCATGCGCACGCCCCCGTTACCTTTTGCGCAATGGGAGCCTTTTGTATGGGAATATACCAGTGCTTTTAGCAGCTTTTGCGTGGTGATGGCACTGGCTAACGTCCTAAACCGATATCCTTGGCGATGGGATCGCCCCACTTTTAGCATTGTGCTATACAGCGTCATGGGGCTCTGTTTTGCTGCCACCCATATTGTGTTGATGATTGCCAGTAGAGCGGTCATTTACGCATTGACTGGCAGTCACTACCAGTTCGCGACGTCTACAGAACAATGGTTCTTTGAACTCATTTATGAGATGCGCAAAGACCTGTGGTCTTTTGTGTTTTTCGTTGTCATGATTTGGTGTTATCGCTTTGTGGTGGCGCAATGGCTGGGGGACGCTAGAAAAATTGGGCTAAAACCCGCGTCATCGAAAGTAGACAATGCTACACATTCCATCGACGAGGAAGGCGTACATTGTGACGTACTACTCATTAAAAAGAACGGACGTGAATTTCTCATTAATAAGCAAGATATCAATTGGATGGTGTCTTCGGGGAATTATGTCAACCTGCATATTGGTGACAATGTCTACCCTATGCGTACAACACTAACCTCATTTTTAGATGAAAATGCTTACCTTCCCTTTGCACGGGTCCACCGTTCTTTTGCCGTTAATATGAATGATATTGAAAGCATGAAAGTCGCCGATAGCGGGGACGGCGTCATTAGGTTAAAAAACGGCCACACGGTCAAGATGTCGAGAAGATATAAACTGACTCTCGATAAATAACCCCATGTCGCAAATAAAAAAAGCCGCAACTCAGTGCGGCTTTCTACTTCATCAGTGTTATTCGGCGCGACACACCATTGCCTATTTACGGCATAGGATCTAAATCTGCACCTTCTTTTTCCACCTGCGGAGGCATCAGGTCTTCTTTACTGATACCCAAAGCAAGTGCAACTGAACTTGCAATGTAGATTGATGAATAAGTACCTACCACAACACCAAACAATAGTGCCGTCGCGAACCCATGTATTAGCGCACCGCCTTTGTAAAACAGCGCAACAAGCACAAGTACTGTGGTCAATGACGTAATAATGGTACGGTTTAACGTTTGAGTAAGCGAAGTATTGATGATGTCTACCGGCTCACCTTTTCGGATTTTGCGGAAGTTTTCACGAATACGGTCACACACAACAATGGTATCGTTAAGTGAATAACCTATCACCGCAAGTACCGCCGCCAACACAGTTAAATCGAACTCTATTTGCAATACAGAGAACAAGCCTAAAGTAAGAATAACATCGTGAGTTAGTGCAGATACGGACCCCAACGCAAAACGCCATTCGAATCGCATTGCCACGTAAACTAAGATACATAGCAGCGCCACTAACATCGCAAGACCACCTTGCTCAGTGAGTTCTTCGCCTACATTCGGCCCTACAAACTCAATTCTTCGCATATCCACTGCTGTACCGTCAGCACGTAAGGCTTCAAGTACTTGTTCGCCAATGGTAACGGCTTTCACACCATCTCTAGGCGAAATGCGAATAAGCACGTCTTGGCTGCTACCAAAGTTCTGCACAATGGCATCACCAAAATTGGCCTCGTTCAACTTTCCGCGAATATCACTTAAGTTTGCGGCGTCTTCATAGCCCACTTCAATTAGGGTCCCGCCCGTGAAATCAAGCCCCCAATTAAGGCTGTTCACGCCTAGAGAGACGAATGAACCAATGATAAGAAGAGTAGATAGCACCATCGCAGGAAAGCGAAGGCGCATAAAGTTGACGCTGTCGGATAGTTTTAATAATTGCATGTTACGCTCCTTAAATTGCCAACTTCTCAAGACGTTTCCCACCCCATACCGCATTAACAATAACGCGAGTCACTAAAATGGCGGTAAACATAGAGGTAGCGATACCTATCATAAGCGTAATCGAAAAGCCTTTAATAGGGCCGGTGCCCACAGCGAAAAGGATTAAACCCGCAATAAAGGTAGTTATATTTGCATCAAGAATAGTTGAAAACGCACTGTCGTACCCTTGATGGATAGCTTGTTGTGGACTTCGTCCATCACGTAATTCTTCTCGAATTCGCTCGAATATAAGTACATTCGCGTCGACGGCCATACCTACTGTCAAAACAATGCCAGCCATACCCGGCAAGGTAAGGGTCGCACCAGGGATCATCGACATAATGCCCACAATCATGACTAGGTTTGTCATCAGTGCGATGTTCGCTACCACACCAAACGCTTTGTAGTAAATAAGCATAAAGACAAGCACAGCTGCAAGGCCGTAAACAATCGCTTGCATACCCAATTCGATATTTTCCTTACCTAGGCTTGGACCCACCGTGCGTTCTTCAACAATTTGGATGGGAGCAATCAGAGCACCAGCACGCAAAAGTAATGCTAAATCACGCGCTTCTTTGGGTGAATCAAGGCCGGTAATTTGAAACTTACTGCCCAATTGGGCACGAATGGTGGCCACAGAAATAACCTGTTCATGTTTTTCAAATACCAATTTACCTTCGTCGTTTCGTTCATCGGTAGATTTGTATTCAATAAAAACTGTCGCCATGGGCTTGCCAATATTGCCACGGGTTGAACGGGACATTTTATTGCCGCCTTCAGAATCTAGCGATATGTTTACATTGGGTAGGCCATATTCATCCACACCGCTGTTAGCGTCAATGATGTGGCTACCTGTAAGCATAATGCGCTTTTCAAGCAACTGGGGAATTCCTTGTTGGTCTTCAATAATTTGAGAACCCGGAGGGACTCGGCCATTTAGCGCATCACGTATATCGTTTTTCTGATCCACCATCCGAAACTCTAGCGTGGCCGTAGCATTTAGAATTTCTTTCGCCCGCGCGGTGTCTTGAATACCGGGCAACTGCACAACAATTCGTTCCGCACCTTGTTTTTGCACCAGCGGTTCTGCTACACCTAATTGGTTCACACGGTTGCGAATAATCGTAATATTTTGCTTTACCGCATTTTCACGAATTTCTTGAAGCTTGGCTTCAGAGAACACTGCGCGAAGCACAAGATCGTCAACTTGCGTATAGGTTAGGTCACGATTTTGATTTCGAAGAAAGAATTCGGCTTTATCTAACGCTTCTTCATCACGGAAGGTAATGTCAACGTGGTTATCTTTTTGTGTGACCCCACGGTAACGAATACCTTCTTCACGAAGAGACGTTCTAAATCCACTTTCCGCATCTTCTAATGATTTTGTAATCACCTCAGACATATCAACTTCCATTAGGAAGTGAACACCACCACGTAGGTCTAGGCCTAGCTTCATTGGAGTGCCGCCTAATTCCTCTAACCATTCTGGCGTATCTGGGGCAAGGTTCATTGCGACAAAATAGTCATCACCTAGCGCAGACTCGAGCGCTTCTCTTGCAACCAATTGTGAATCAGAATCTGGTACGCGAACGAGAATCTGCTCATCAGCAAATTCAATGCGTTTTACTGAAATGTTTTTTTCCGCTAGGGTCGATTTTACCTGTTCAACCATAGATTCGGTGACCGTAGCGTCGCGGCCAGCAGAAATCTGAACCGCGTGATCTTCACCGTAAATATTAGGAAGCGCATACAGCGCGCACAAGCCGATAACGACTATGGCACATAGTACCTTCCACAGAGAGTTTTTGTTTAGCACTGGATATTCCTTTCGTGCCAGCACCGGGAAGCTTCCCGGCCCCGGCGTATCTCAATTACAGCGACTTCATTGTGCCTTTTGGTAACAACGCCGTTACCGATGACTTTTGAACAACAATGTTGTTAGTGTCGTTAAGGGCAATTTCGATAAAGTCTTTTTCCTCAGACACTTTGGTAATCTTACCCACAAGACCACCTTGAGTAAGCACCTCATCGCCCTTACCCAGTGAAGACACTAGGCTTTTATGCTCTTTTACACGCTTAGCTTGCGGGCGGTATAGAAGAAAGTAAAAAATTAAACCGAATACTGCCAACATGATTAGCATTTCCATGCCACCACCTTGTTGACCACCTGCTGATTGCGCATACGCGTTTGAAATGAATAGGCTCATAAATTTCCCCAATAATTATCGTTGTTATAGTGCCGGAACCGGCAACCCTTTTTGTTCATAAAATTCTTGTACAAACTGTTCAAGCGTGCCTGCATCAATGGCATCGCGAAGACCTTGCATTACACGCTGATAGTAACGAAGATTATGGATGGTATTTAATCGCGCACCCAATATCTCGTTACACTTGTCCAAATGATGTAGATAGGAGCGAGAATAGTTTTTACAAGTGTAACAGTCGCATTTTTCGTCCAAAGGAGACGTATCATTACGATGTTTTGCGTTACGTATTTTCACTATCCCTTCGGTTACGAACAGATGACCATTTCGCGCGTTACGCGTTGGCATAACGCAGTCGAACATATCAATACCGCGTCTTACCGACTCCACTAAATCCTCAGGCTTACCTACCCCCATAAGATAGCGTGGCTTGTCTTCTGGAATTTGCGGAGCAGTATGATCAATAATGCGGATCATGTCTTCTTTGGGTTCACCCACCGACAAACCACCAATGGCATAACCGTCAAACCCAATCGCTTCTAAGCCAGCAAGTGAAACGTCGCGTAACCCTTCATACATACCACCTTGGATGATACCAAACAAAGCAGCAGGATTATCGCCGTGGGCTTCTTTTGAACGCTTAGCCCAACGCAATGACATTTCCATGGAAACCCGCGCTTCCTGCTCTGTAGCAGGGTAAGGCGTACATTCGTCAAAAATCATCACGATGTCCGAACCTAAATCCCGCTGAACTTCCATTGATTTCTCAGGCGTAAGTAGAATTTTTTCACCATTAATAGGTGAGCGGAAGGTCACGCCTTCTTCAGTGATTTTGCGCAAATCACCCAAACTAAATACTTGGAAGCCGCCAGAATCAGTAAGAATAGGCTTATCCCAATTCATGAAGTCGTGTAAATCGCCGTGTTGGCGAATAATTCCCGTGCCTGGGCGAAGCATTAAGTGAAACGTATTTCCCAGACAGATATGAGCACCACTGTCATCTAATTCTTCTGGGGTCATCCCCTTAACGGTACCGTAAGTACCAACAGGCATAAACGCGGGGGTTTCAACAACACCACGTTCAAATACCAAACGACCGCGTCTTGCGCGACCATCGGTTTTTAACAACTCAAATTGCATGTGAAAGCATTCCCATTCTGATACGCCTTTTGGCGTGGTATAAATTGCGCCCTTGGCGCTGGGTATAAATATAAATTGGCGGCGATTATACCAGTAATTCCACTGAGATCATGCCCCGTATCTATGTTTCTCGCGAAGTCAGCGAATACTGGCCATACTTAGCACTTCTTAATAAACATACTATCGCCGTAACTGAAGAACCGATATTCCTGCTCAATGGCTTCTTGATAAGCCGACATCACATGCTCTTTTCCTGCAAATGCACTGATTAACATCATCAACGTAGACTCTGGCAGATGGAAATTTGTGAACATAGCATCAACCACTTTGAAGTTGAATCCAGGGTAAATAAAAATATCCGTATCTGCGTAAAATGGTGCAATCAGCTCGTCACCAGCGGCTTTCGCCGCCGACTCTAACGAACGAACAGACGTGGTGCCAACCGCAATTACCCGGTGACCTGCGGCTTTAGTTTCACGCACAGCATCTACCACTGAATCTGGAACTTCCGCGTATTCTGCATGCATTTTGTGTTCTAAAATGTTGTCCACTCTCACTGGCTGGAAAGTGCCAGCTCCAACATGCAAGGTTACAAATGCGAGCTTTACCCCCTTACGCGTTAGGGCAGCCAAAATGTCGTCATCAAAGTGAAGGCCTGCAGTAGGCGCCGCAACTGCGCCAGGCTTATCGTTGTAAACGGTTTGGTAACGTTCTTTATCCGAGGTTTCATCTGGCCGGTCAATATAAGGAGGTAGCGGCATGTGACCATGAGCTTCCAATAATTGCAGCACTGTTTCTTCATGGTTGAAAGTAAGCACAAACAAAGCCTCTTCTCGACCTTTAACGGTCACATTGACTTTGTCTTCTAGCGTCAGCTTAGTTCCCGGCTTAGGCGCTTTACTCGCGCGAACATGCGCAAGGGCGGTATGTTCATCGATGATACGCTCTACCAAGACTTCAACTTGCCCACCGGTTTCCTTCTTGCCCAATAACCGAGCAGGGATAACTCGAGTGTTATTAAAAACAAGCAGGTCACCTTCGTCCACAAGATCTAACATGTCAGTGAACATACTGTGGCTCACCTTCCCTGTTTTGCCATCCAGTTGCAGCAACCGGCTGGCAGAACGATTTTCAGTGGGGTATTTGGCGATGAGTTTTTCGGGAAGTGTAAAGCTAAATTCAGATAATTTCATAGTTGATCATTTCGTTATTACGTCTCAATTTACACCTGAGTGTGATTGATTAAGTTGCGCTAAGTTTCGTTTAGATTATACTTACGTCTAAGTTTTTCGCGAAAACATCCCCCTACCAAAGCCTTAGAAATCCTACCACTTAAGCTTTAAGTATTTTTTTTAATACCTACTTATCGCTTAAAATACGCACAATCAAAAAATAACGCTAGCGAGCATATGCTTAAACGATTAACATTTGCTCCAGATAGTGATGATGTTCTCCCATAACATTCCTTATCGTTCGTACCCGGCATTTGTCGGGTACTTTTTTATCCGCCCTATTCTACTCTTTTGATGCGTCAAGATCAGTTAAGATTTCTTCTAATAAGTTAGCATCCACAGGCCGAGCTTTTAGTACGTACAAAATTTGTACGAGCAAATCTGCCCCCATAATTCCTTTATTCACTTTATTCCTTAGGTTATCCGCACTTTGTTGTACGCCAATGTCGGCTAAACGTGCACTTAACCCCTGATATTTGACGCCACGTACCGACATTTCAGACTTTACTAGCCGCGCTACCGCTTCTCGCCACGCATTTTTTGCACTCAAGAAACACCCCATTTGTGATATATAATTTACAAAAACACACTTTTTTACACATTAAAAGCGTATTCGTTATTGACGATTATGGCAGATAGTGGCTACACTGCAAGTCAAGATTATTGGCGAATGCGAAAATACTGGTTACAGTAGCGTTCGACATTATCGCTTCAATTTGAAAGGAGAACTGTATGAGTTGGGATCTTGAAAGTATCGAGGCTCTATTTAAGGACCACGATGACTTTGTGGTTACACGTGAAGAAAACTGTTTGCTTATTGCAAATCAAGATGGCATCGATGCATGGCTAGCCATCAGCGGTGAGCAGATTTTGGTTGAAAGTTTGTTATTTGCCGCAGATGAAGTGAAAGACAAACCTGCATTGGATCACGAAATTTTGTCTAGCCATATGGTTTTCCCATTAACCACGGTGGGAATTTCAACCATAGGGACTGAAGAATACTACACGGCCTTTGGCGCATTAAGCGCACAGTCGAAAGCAGAAAGTATTGTGATTGAAGTAGAGACTCTGTTTCAAAATGTTGCATCGTTTTTAGATGCTTATGAAACTCACCTTAAATAAAATTTTCTTCTAAGGAGAAGCGAATGTCAGTGTGGAAAAAATTAGTAACGGCTGTTAAGGGTGGTGCAACTGAGGCAGCGCAGACAGTAGTAGATAGTCAAGCTATTCGAATTTTGGAACAAGAAATTCGTGAAGCGAAAGAGGAACTGCGCAAATCCGATCACGCACGCACGCAAATTTTAGCGAAATGCAAATTGTCTCAACAGAAAGTGGACAGCTTTGACTCATCCATTGCCGAGTACGAAACTCACGCCAGAAAGGCCATAGACTCGGATCGACAACTAGCATTAGACTGTGCTCAGAAAGTCGCAGAACTGAAAGAAGAGCGTGAGCAAGAGCAAGCGTATTTAGACCAGTTCAAGCAGTCCGAAAGACAACTTGCACAGAACATTCAACAGGCTAAAGCTAACCTACGTCGCCTTGAGCAACAAGTGGATATGGTTAAGGCCACAGAAAGCGTTCAAAAGGCACAAGTGGCGGTATCCTCCCGTCATATGGGGGCCAATAGCAAAATGAAAACGGCCACTGAATCTTTGTCTCGTATTCAGGAAAAGCAAAAAATGCGTAATGCAGAATTGCAAGCTGCAGAAGAGCTTGCCAGCGATGAATCGAGTAGCGATTTAGAAAAACGTTTATCTGAAGCTGGTATTAAAGGCGGAAAAAATTCAGCAGACGATGAGCTAGCCCGCATCTTGGGTAATTAAGGCAGAACGGGAGCAATTAGCTCCCGTTTTTCTTAACGTACGGACACCGCCTTCGGGCAAACTGAATAAAAACAAAAAAGGTGATGTCATCTATGACCTCATGGATAAAAGTACGCAGAATTATGCTGCAGTATTTTGCCGAGTCACGGTGGTACACTATTTTAGGTGCCACTGTTTTTTATGGAATTTCCAGCTATTGGCTTCTATATGCAGCCGGTGAAAACGACCTTATTGCCCGTGCTGACTTTATATATTGGTTAGCCGTCACAGCGTCAACGGTAGGCTATGGCGATCTCTCGCCTGTCAGTAGCGCCGGCAAGCTCATTGTGGCGTTTTACGTAATTCCGTTAGGTTTGAGTATTTTCGCCATGGTCATTGGCCGAATTGCTGCCTGGGTGTCTGAACAGTGGAGAAAAGGATTGATGGGTATGACGAGTTTACAATCGAATCAACATATTCTTGTTATTGGGTGGAATGAACAGCGCACCATGTTGTTGTTAAATTTATTGCTTCAAGAACGAGAAGCCATGAGTGTAAAACCGGACATTGTGTTGTGCGTTAAAGCGGACATTACCAATCCCATGCCCGGTGTGATTGAATTTGTAAAAGTCGATTCATTCAACAAAGATGAAGACATGGATAGAGCATGCGTAGCAACCGCCCAAACCATACTTGTCGATAATCCTCAAGATGACGTGACGATGACAACGGCTTTGTATTGTGCCAAACGTAATCCTGATGCCCATCAAGTCGCCTATTTCAATGACGACAGTTTGGTTAGCCTATTACAAGAGCATTGCCCTAAAGTGGAGTGCACGCCCAGTGTGGCAGTAGAAATGCTCGCAAAGGCTGCCTTTGACCCAGGTTCCAGTATGCTTCACCACGATTTACTTAGCGTGGATGAAGGGCAAGCACAATTTTCAGTAAAAATACCGCCAGATAGCCCCAATATTTCAGTCGCGAAGCTTTTTATCAATTTGAAAAAGCACCACGATGCCATATTTATAGGGTATGCACCAAAGGGGCAAGTAAAGGAAATGGTGGTGAACCCTCCCCTAGAAACTAATTTGTCCCCTAGCGATACCCTGTTCTATATTGCTGAACGGCGTATTTCGGCAATAAACTGGTCATCACTGAATGCCGAGTAAACCCATGTTAGGAGCACAAAATGTTCAGTAAACTGTTTAAGAAAAAGACTGAAGATAAACCTAAAACGCCTGAAGTTATGGGGTTGTATTTAGGCGGTTCCTTTGAGCTGGACAACCTAAAAATGTCCTTATTAGAACCGTCACTGGTCATTGAAAAATCAGCGCGCTCCCAACTTATTCAAGCGGTGGGTGAAGCGCCTCTCGATACAGGTGGAACCCTGCTACGTTTTTATACCGATGATGATGGCTTTTTGCAGGTAGTATTAGACGGAGGCATGACTGAAAACCATATTACCGACGTCAAACTTTGGCATTTTTACGAAACTAAAACCGTTGGTTCTCAGTCACAATGGGACAACTGTTTAGCATCATTAATTAGCCAACCTACCTATGAAATTGAAGGTTACACTTTTACTCGTGTTTGGGAAGCCGTAGGTAACGACTCCCCGCCCGTTGCGGTAACAGAAACGACCTACGAAGAGGACGGAGACATCAGTAAAACCGATCAGTTTATGATGCTCTACGAACGTGAGATTGAAAATGATAGAGTGGAGTCACTACTTGTCGTAGGCGAAGAGAAACAGGTGGGAAACAACCTAGATCGCTGCCTTGTCATCTCAACTGGCTTTGATATTCAACCCGCTGATATTACGATTAACGGTTAATAATAAAGGAAACACCATGGAAACAATCATGAACTCATTAGCTGGCCTAGATAATTTTGCGCTTTACTTCGGCTTGTCTATTGTTTTTCTCTTCGTGTTTAAGTTGGTCTATGCACTAGTTACCCCCCATGATGAATGGAAATTAGTGAAAGAAGAGAAAAATGTAGCTGCTGCTATAGGCTTTGCCGGCGCTATAGTGGGTTTTGCTATAGCGTTGGGAAGTGCTGCCTCAAACTCGGTAGCCATAATCGACTTTATCATTTGGGCTGTGGTGGCGATTATCGCGCAATCTCTCGCCTTTGCTTTGTTGCGATTTACATTTATGCCCAAAATTGCACAACGCATTAATGAAAATGAAGTATCTGCAGGCGTGATGCTTGCTGGTATGTCCATAGCGGTAGGCCTTTTAAACGCGGCCTGCATGACGTACTAAGGAGGCAACAATGAAAACGGGTTCCTCTAACAAAACAGATACACCACTAAAAGCACGTAAACGCAGTACAATTAACGTAGCGAAAATGCGTAAAGCGTTCACCCTAAAGCCGTTGGCAGTGGGGGTAGCCGGAGTATTTCTAAGTGCTTGCGCGGATGAACGTCAAGATGCCACTATTTATACGTCCATTGATGACTGTAAGCAAGATTACCCAAACGCCATAGAAAAGTGTGAAGCTGCCTACCAAACTGCGGTAGAAGAAGCACAACGCACCAGCCCCCGATTTAATACAGAGTATGACTGTGAGTACGAATTTGGCCCTAACCAATGTCGTACAGTCAATACCAATAATGGCAGTTTCTTTATGCCATTCATGGCCGGTTTTATGGTGAGTCAACTTTTATCACCCAACCGTTATTACTCTCAACCTCTTTATACGTCTTACTCGTATAACTCCCCTTTTCGCTCACGATGGATATCAGCCGACGGTTATGTGTTTGATGGCGATATTCGTAAACGCAATTACAAAGTACGTTCAGAAACGTTTAAACCTAAACCCACCGTTAATCGCACCATGAAGCGTGGTGGCTTTGGCAGTAGCGTTAGGGCGAAGTCTTCTTGGGGCAGTAGCGCTCGAAAAGGCAGTTGGGGCGGATAACACATGTTCCGTATGCCATGCCAAGCAAGAAAAAACTGGCAGCAGTTGGCCAACGAGTTCGGGTTTCACTTTCATACCATGTACGGAGAGCCGTACTGGGATGAAAGTGCTTACTATCAGTTTACACTTGAACAAATTGAAAATGACTTAGAAGACCCCACCGCAGAACTTCATCAAATGTGCTTGGCCGCCGTTGATAAAGTGGTGAATGATGAAAAATGGCTCAAGCTGTTTTGCATTCCCCAAGCCCATTGGAGTCTTGTTAAAACGAGTTGGGAGAATCGCGACCCCAGTTTATATTCTCGTCTTGACCTTGTGTATAACGGCAAAGGCCCAGCAAAATTTCTGGAAAATAATGCGGACACGCCCACCAGCTTATATGAGTCTGGCTTTTGGCAGTGGTTGTGGTTAGAGCAGCAGGTCAATGCCGGCGTTTTGCCGAGAAATGCAGACCAGTTCAATAGTTTGCAAGAGAAGTTAGTCCATAGATTGGTCGAGATTGGACAGCACTATGGTATTAATCAAATGCACTTCGCTTGTTGTAAAGATACTGTTGAAGACAGGGGCACTGTTCAGTATCTACAAGATTGCGCGACAGAAGCTGGCATAAAAAACGACTTTGTCTTTATTGAAGATGTCGGTATCGCCGATACTGGGGTGTTCACCGACTTAACGGACGCCCCCATTACCGATTGCTTCAAACTTTACCCTTGGGAATTTATGCTTCGGGAGGACTTTGGAGAATATTTGGATGACGCACAGGTAAATTGGATTGAGCCGCCTTGGAAATCGATTCTATCGAATAAGGCATTACTCGTTTTGCTTTGGGAAATGTTTCCTCACCACCCAAATTTACTCCCTGCCTACTTCGCCCAAGATGCGCGTAACAAAGTCACCCAAGGTAAGTGGATAAAGAAACCTATTTTTTCCAGAGAAGGGGCGAATATTTCTAGTATTGAACGTGGCCATGAATCTAATTTAAGCCCAGGCCCGTATGGAGAAGAAGGATTTGTAGTTCAGGCTTTAGCGCCGTTACCTGTATTTGATGGCAACCATACATTAATTGGAAGCTGGTTGGTTGATGATATGCCTGCGGGTATTTCTGTACGAGAAGACAGCTCTGCAATAACGCAAGACCTCTCTCGCTACCTGCCCCATGTCATTATATAAACTGACGTTAAGCTAGCCTGATGCAGTGTACCGCGTTGTAGAAAAGGACATGTTATGAAGCCACTATCAGTTCAACTTCGGGTTTTGCTCACCTTAGGCGCCCTGCTTATCCTCATTGAAGTTATCAACGTTTTTACTGCTAACGCGCTTAATCAATTTGGGGTAATTCCTCGCTCACTTTCCCATTTACCGTATATTTTTAGCGCGCCTTTCCTGCATGGCTCACCCTCTCACCTTATGGCAAACCTTATTCCCCTCTTGCTTTTTATGTGGCTAACCATGCAGTGGGGTACTCGTACCTTTGTGATAACCACCTTAAGTGCATTAATGGTAGGTGGTTTAGGTGTGTGGCTATTTGGCAGGGGTGCTATACATATTGGTGCCAGTGGCATGGTATATGGCTATTTTGGGTTCTTGGTATTGGCCGGTTTTAAAAGCAAAAAAATCAAATACCTCGTAATATCTGTTCTGGTCGCAGCACTTTACGGTGGCATGCTGGTAGGCATTCTTCCAACCTCTAAATTTATTTCTTTTGAATATCACTTATTTGGATTTATTGGCGGATTAATTGCCGCGTGGTACTGGGCACGATGAAGAGATAACGTATAATTGGCGCTAACGAAGAGTAATTAATAGACCCTATGACGACAGTACAAAATCAGCCCAAAAATCAGGGATTTTTTGGCAACCTCGCTTTCAACATTATCATTCCCGTTGTACTTATGAGCTACGCCAGTTCAGAAGACTACTTAGGCCCTGCTTGGAGTATTGTGGCAGCCCTTAGTTTTCCTATTGGCTATGGTCTCTGGGACTTAAAACAATCGGGGAAAATCAATGGCTTCTCTATATTAGGTATAGTGAGTGTGCTTCTCACCGGCGGCTTTAGCCTGCTAAAGCTACCTGCTGAATATATTGCTATAAAAGAAGCGGCCATTCCTGGCTTAATAGGCATTGCGGTATTGGTCACTCAGTATTCCGACAAACCTTTAGTCAAAATGCTAATTTTAAATGATCAAATCATTAATTGGCCGCACTTAAATCAAGTACTGGATGCTCAAGGAAAACAGGCTGTATTTAAACGAAAAGTCGCGGTAAGTTCATATATTGTCGCCAGTTCATTTTTTCTATCCTCAGCCCTTAACTATATTCTCGCCAAGGTTATTTTAGTCAGTGAACCAGGCACAACTGCCTATACAGAAGAGCTAGGTAGGATGACAGCATTGAGCTACCCTGTCATCGTTATACCCAGTATGGTTTTACTGATTGCCGCACTTTGGTACCTTTTTGCACAAATCAAAAAGATTACCGGTGAAGAGCTAGATAACTTTATTAATCAGTAAACCGACCAACCTATGCGCTTACTTAAAGACGTAAGCGCAGCGACACCTAGCAGAGAGTTTCCAACCTTGTTTAATGCTGGCGAAAAGACGCAAATGGAAAATTGCTGGGGAACCACAGCAATTATTCCTCCACCGACCCCACTTTTCCCCGGTAAGCCCACTTCGAAGGCGAAACTACCTGCTTCATCGTACATACCGCTTGTCGCCAAAAGTGCATTAACTTGGCGATTTTGATCTGCGGTTAACACCTGTTCGTCAGCACACACAGAATAGCCTTTATTAGCTAAGAAATTGGTTGCCCTTGCTAAATCTTCACAACTCATTTCTATAGCGCAATTATGAAAATAACTGTGCAATACATCATCAACGTCATTTTCAAAATTGCCGTAGGCCTTCATCAAGTAAGCCATAGCCGCATTTCTAGCTCTATGCTCGAACTCGGAATCCGCTACAGTTTTGTTGGCTACCACTTCACCGTTGCAGGCCAGCCGGCGTACGAAATCCCGCATACCTATATGCGGTGATGCAAAACGCGACTCGTTCATGTCGCTAATCACCAGCGCCCCCGCATTGATGAAAGGGTTTCGGGGAATGCCATTCTCATACTCTAGTTGAACCAATGAATTAAACGGTAGACCGGAAGGCTCGCGCCCCACACGCTCCCACATGGTTTCACCGTAGTGATTGATAGCTAAAACAAGGTTAAACACTTTCGATATGCTTTGAATTGAAAATGGCGTGCTTGCATCACCTATGGAGGTGACCTCGCCGTTTACATCACAAATAGCCAAACCAAATTGGTGCGGACTGACAGAGGCAAGGGCAGGAATATAATCTGCCACCTTCCCCTGCCCCAGCAAGGGCCTTATTTCGTCATATATGGCCTCAAGCAATTGCGCTATATTTGGCTGTTCACTTACTGACAACGCCAATCTTCCTTGAAGTTACACGTGTCGCTTTTATCATCTGAAGGGGTCATTTCAATGTTAGTTTGAATTCCAGAAGACAACACTGGACGTTTATCGATGAAAGAAAATATCTTTTTAGCGATATCTGTATTATCTATCTGCCCCATAAATGCGTTGTAACCCGCGCCAAAAGCAAACACCTCTACATCTACACCTGTGTGACCGGTGGATGTCCAGCCTGTATTGGTTTTATCATCAAGGAAAGACTTAATGGCGGTATATCGCTCACTTTCCTCTTGCTTAGCAACGTCATCAAAGTGCTTTTTCTCTTCGTCAGTCAACGCAAACCCTAGTGTCTTTTCTATATAAGCACCCGGCAGTGATTCTCCTGCAATGTCTTTAGCCATAGTGGAAGCGGAAGCATCCAACTTGTGCAAGAAACTGGGTGTCCAACGATAGTCTCCTCTCGCGCCTATTGTTAACCCGCCCGTGCTATGGTCGGCAGTTAAAACCACCAACGTATCAGGGTTTTCGCTTACATAGGCTTTAAGATATTCAATCGTTAACGCGAGGTCGTGCATTTCAGCCATGGCAGACGCGATATCATTGGCGTGCCCTGCCCAATCAACTTGACTTGCCTCTACCAATAAGAAAAAGCCTTTATCATTTTCTAATTGTCGTATGGCTTGTTTAGTGAGGTATTCAAGGCGATTTTTACGGCTATCGTCTAACACCCAAGGAAGAGCAACCGGCGCAAATAAGCCAATGACATTGCTTCCAGTGGGTACGCTCGCCAAACGGTTATAGCTATCTGCATATGCATATCCAGCATCTATGAATTGCGCCAGAACATCTCTGTCTTCTCGTTCAAAATAGCGGGTACCGCCACCTAACATTACGTCGGCAACAAACTCACCGTTTACTCTTACATCATAGAAATCATCGGCAATCGCATTATAATTTTTACGGCTTTCATTGTGAGCAATGTAAGAGGCAGGTGTGGCGTGTACGATTTGAGAGGTTACCGCCAGCCCAGTACGCATACCTTTTTGCTTGGCGTAATGCATCACTGACTGCACCGGTTGCTTATCCACATCGACGCCAATAGCCCCGTTATACGATTTAATGCCTGTTGCCAACGCCGTTGCGGCAGCGGCGGAATCAGTCACATAACCTGATACCTGTGCAGGATAAGTAGACGCATTTCCTACCAATAAATCATCAAAAACCACCGTTTCAACAATTGCTGTTTTACTATCATCAACGTAGTTTCGATACGCCGTGGTGTATGCTGGCCCCATTCCGTCAGCCACCACCATAATGATATTCTTAGGCCCATTAAATTCATTTTTCGTAGTCGAAACCGTATCGGTATCTGTTGAACTACATGCAGCCAAGGCGACAAGGGTTGCCCCGGCAACAAATGCGGAACGAAGGTTTCGTTTGATCATGTATAACTTCCCTGAAGTATTAAAAATATCACCGTAACCGTAGAAAAGAAGAACGGTGTGAAAATTTAAAATTATAATATTTGCTCATGACACTATGATGTAATTTCGCTAGAAGACGAAACTGTGTGCCGAGCAGAGTTTATCGAGGCGGTTAGTGTAAAACAGTAGAGGGATTAGCTCAAAACTTTGAGCGCATTTAATCCCTCTTGAAGAAATGAAGGGGTATTAGGTGTTATGAGACGTTAGGTATTCTCTCAGTCGTTGCTGTGCTACATCAACTAGCATGTCTGGTTGAAACTTGGAAATAAATCGATTGCATCCAACTTTCTCCACCATAGCATCGTTGAAGCTTCCACTAAGTGACGTATTTAGCGCAATGAAAAGGTCAGACATTCTCGGGTCGCTTCTCACCTCTGCGGTAAGGCGATAGCCGTCCATTTCTGGCATTTCCGCATCGGTGAACATAAGCAGAATTTCATCACTCGGACGTTTACCTTCATCGGCCCACTCTTTTAAAAGCGCTAAGGCCTGGGCCCCATTTTTGCGCTCTATAATGGATATACCAAGTTGCTCCAAGGTATCCCTGATTTGCTTTCTCGCGGTACTGGAATCATCGACAATCAACACTCTTTTATCGTTAAAGTGATTCACAATTTGGTCGTCTAATACCTCTTCTGAAATAGACGTATCGTAGTCAATAATTTCTGCTAAGACCTTTTCTACATCAATAATTTCAACAATTTCGTCCTTTCCGGACACAGATACCTGCGTGATAGCGGTAAGGTAATTGGTTTTTCCCATTCCAGACGGCGGAGGTTGAATGGTTTCCCAAGAAGTATTAACGATACTCATGACTTTACCAATGATAAAGCCCTGAACACTGCGGTTGTACTCGGTAATGATGACATTGTGCGCGTCTTCTCCAATGCTTCCCCCACGAAGCTTAATAGCTTGACGCAAATCGATAATAGGGATGGCACTACCTCGGTAGTTCATCACACCCTTTAGATTTTGGTGTGAACCAGGCATATTGTTGAACGTCGGGATCCCGATGACTTCTTTAATTTTAAACACGTTCATCGCAAAGATATGGCGGGTGCCTAGCTGAAACATAAGCAGCTCCAACCGGTTTTCACCTACCAACTTTGTCCGTTGATCAACTGAAGAAAGCACACTATTGTTCATTGTCGCTCACTTATTACACCATTTTAAACTTATCGCACAAATGCTTTAAGGTACCTCGCATTTGCGGGTAAGCCTATTACCCTTTGTGCTAATAAACTGCATAAAGAATAGACAAAGCCGCATTTTTTACGAATATCCTTTTCTCTCTTTCACTCCCAAATGCGGTTTCAAGACGCCAATTCTCGCACCGACCGCATAGCAACATTCACCAAATAAATGACCGCAATGCAAATTATATATTTCTATTATCTCAATCGGTTCTCTAGGATGAAATGGAACTTAAGGAAACGCCCTACTGCGTGACCCTAATAACCTAAAGAATTTTAATTATAGTCGGGAGAAACGCTCATGTCGCAATATCAACAAGACATTGATAACTTCGCTACCTTAAAAGCTGCTTCAAAAGGCACGTGGGAAGGTATTAATCCAGAGTATGCTGCACGAATGAAGGTGCAAAATCGTTTTAAGACCGGCTTAGACATTGCCCGCTACACAGCTAGCATCATGCGTAAAGATATGGCTGAATACGATGCAGATTCCTCTCAATATACGCAATCACTAGGTTGCTGGCACGGCTTTGTTGGGCAGCAAAAAATGCTGTCGGTTAAAAAACATCAAGGCACAACAAGCAAAAGCTACCTTTACCTTTCAGGCTGGATGGTTGCGGCACTTCGCTCAGAATTTGGCCCTTTACCAGACCAATCTATGCATGAAAAAACATCGGTATCTGCACTCATCGAGGAACTCTACACCTTCCTTCGCCAAGCAGATGCGAGAGAATTGGGTGACCTTTTCCATAAGCTCGACGATGCTAAGGCTAACGGCGGCGACGTGACAGCGATACAAGCCGAAATAGACAACTACGAAACACACGTTGTACCTATTATTGCCGATATTGACGCGGGTTTCGGTAACGAAGAAGCCACCTATTTACTGGCTAAGCAAATGATTGAAGCTGGCGCGTGCTGTATTCAAATAGAAAACCAAGTATCCGACGCAAAACAATGTGGTCACCAAGACGGTAAAGTGACTGTCCCACATGAAGACTTCTTAGCGAAAATTAATGCGGTTCGTTATGCCTTCTTAGAATTGGGTGTAGACGACGGTGTCATTGTGGCGAGAACGGATTCACTCGGTGCTGGTCTCACACAAAAAATCCCAGTATCTACCTCTGAAGGCGATCTTGCTGCACAGTACAACGCATTCTTGCAAACAACACCCGTTGCAGGTGCAGAGGATTTGAGTGAAGGCGACCTTGTGATTAAACAGGGTGGGCAATTAGTTAAGCCTGAACGTTTACCTAACGGTTTATTCCGCTTTAAAGAAAATACCGGCTTTGACCGCGTTGTACTTGACTGCGTTACGTCACTTCAGCACGGTGCAGACTTACTTTGGATTGAAACTGAAAAACCTCATGTCGGTCAAATTGCTGAAATGGTTAACGCAATTCGTGAACAAGTACCAAATGCTAAACTCGTTTACAACAACTCGCCTTCTTTCAACTGGACACTTAACTTCCGCCAACAAGTATTTGATGCATGGGTAGAAGAAGGTAAAGATGTATCTAGCTACGACCGTGATAAGTTGATGTCAGCCGATTATGATAGCACCGAGTTGGCTGTAGAAGCAGATGAAAGAATTAAGAGCTTCCAAGCTGATGCGGCTCGCGAAGCGGGTATCTTCCACCACCTTATCACCCTTCCAACTTACCACACCGCAGCACTATCAACGGATAATCTTGCGAAAGGTTACTTTGGTGAAGAAGGTATGTTGGCCTATGTTCGAGGCGTTCAACGTCAAGAAATTCGCCAAGGCCTAGCCTGTGTTAAGCACCAAGCAATGGCAGGCTCTGATCTAGGTGATACTCACAAAGAGTACTTCTCTGGCGAAGCTGCATTGAAAGCGTCAGGTGAAGATAACACCATGAACCAATTCGACGTTTAACAAAAGGTATCCCAACCTTTGTCACGGGCACCCCAAGGTGCCCGTTTTTTCATTCACTTCATTTATCGCTGTAATACATCTCCATGCTTAAGCTCAGTTAATTAGCACCAATTCAAAAACAAACAAATAGCCATACATTACATATACTTAAAAAATTAGCCATAGGTAAACCTAAGACCAAATGGTTATCTGACAAGCAAGTAAAAAGCCCGTATAATAGCCTTGTCTAATTGGGCTTATTGAGAGCATTACAACAATGAATATAGCAAAGGTCGACCTCAACCTATTAGTGTACTTAGATGTTTTACTTCGTGAAGGAAGCGTTACACGGGCAGCAAACCAATTAAGTATCACTCAACCGGCAATGAGTAATGGCCTTAAACGGCTAAGAGATCTGTTTAAAGATCCTCTACTTGTTCGAACCAGTGATGGTATGACGCCCACTAAGCGCGCTTTAGAACTGCAACCTGTTATACGAGATGTGCTAAGTCGTTTAGAGAGTTCCATACAGCCAGAAACCGATTTCGACCCTCTTACCAGTGATCGTACGTTTCGTATCATGACCAGTGATTATGCGGAAAGTACATTGCTACTTGAGTTGGTTGGCCGATTAGCCAACCTAGCCCCCAACATTACCCTAGACTTAATTACACCTAGTGATGTGACATTCCACGATGTGGAGCAGGGAAAAGTGGATATGGCCATCAACCGATTCGATGAACTCCCCCTTTCTTTTCACCAAAAAGTTATCTGGTATGACACGTTCAGTTGCGTCATGAGTTCCGATCATCCATTAGTGGAAAGGTGTGATTTGGAAAGCTACCTGAGCGCACAGCATATTTGGGTGAGCAAAACTGGATTTGGTGTAGGCGTGGGTATTGACCCTAACGAAGTACAAAAACTCGGATGGGTAGATGCAGAATTGACGAAAATCGGTAAACAACGGGCCATTAGAGTGTTCACCCGTCACTATCACGCGGCATTACAAATTGCCAAAACCCAAAAGCTTATTGCCACCTTGCCGAGTAAAGCTGCAAAATTGTTTAAAGACGACCCTGATGTAGTGGTAAAGGAACCTCCGTTTGATATCCCTCCTATAGCACTGAAAATGGCATGGAGCGCGTTGTTGCACCATGATGCAGGGCATATTTGGTTACGACGTCTTATTAGTGACGTTGCATCTGAAATGAATGGCAACTAGTTCATTCATGAAATTTATGGCAGAAATAGGAACCATAAATTAAAAAACTGCCTCTATACTCTCTACACTGGTAGCACAAAATAAGTATAGGGGTAGTTATGCAAAATTATATTACTTACGGACGCTTGCAGGTTGCTGAACAGCTAGATGCCTTCATCAACCAGCACGCACTCCCAGACACTGGCGTTTCACCTACGTCTTTTTGGCAAGGTGCCGAAAACCTGTTCGCCACATTCATACCTCAAAACCGCGCCCTACTAGAAAAGCGTGAACAGCTACAACACAAAATTGATGAATACCACAAAGCGGGAAATCCAGTTTCAGGCCAAGCCTACACACAGTTTTTAAAAGACATTGGCTACCTCGTAGAACAACCCGCAGACGTCAATGCTGACACTACAAACGTTGACGCTGAAATAGCGACCATGGCCGGCCCACAGCTTGTGGTGCCTATCAATAATGCCCGTTATGCGCTTAACGCCGTGAATGCTCGTTGGGGCAGCCTTTACGATGCCCTCTACGGTACTGACGTTATTAGCGATGAAGGTGGTGCTGAAGCCACAAAGGGATATAACCCAGTTCGCGGCGCTAAAGTGGTAGTGAAAGCAAAAGCGTATCTAGATGAAATGCTTCCTTTAACTCAGGGGAGTCACGCAGATGTCACTGCTTATACCATTAAACAGGGCGAATTATCTATCCAGTTAGGCAACAGCGAGAAATCTGCGTTAGCCACACCCTCTCAATGGCTGGGCTACCAAGGTGACGCCAATGCTCCCAACGCTCTGCTGTTTACACACAATGGTCTAAGGTTTGAGATTCAACTAGATGCTACACATCCAATCGGTAAAACCGACCCTGCTAACGTAAAAGATGTGGCAATAGAGGCGGCGCTTACAACAATTATGGATTGTGAGGACTCTGTGGCTGCGGTAGATGCTGAAGATAAAACGCTGGTGTACAGTAACTGGCTAGGCTTAATGAAAGGCACCCTAAGCATTGATATCAACAAGGGCGGCAAGACACTTACTCGTGCCATGCACGAAGATAGAATTTACCACAGCGCCCAACAAGGCCAAGAAGTTTGTGTCAGTGGCCGCAGCCTTATGTTTGTGCGAAATGTCGGTCACTTAATGACCAATGATGCCATGCTATTTGATGGCGATGAAGTGCCTGAAGGGATCATGGATGGGCTAATCACATCGCTTATCGCCAAACACGATTTGCTCGGCAATAGTGCATTTAAAAATAGCCGTGAAGGCAGCATCTATATTGTAAAGCCTAAAATGCATGGTCCAGAAGAAGTGGCGTTTTCTGACGCATTGTTTGAAGCCATTGAACCTATTATCGACGTGCCTAAAAACACACTGAAAATGGGTATTATGGATGAAGAACGCCGCACCAGCGTTAACCTTCAAGCTTGTATTGCTGCGGCGAAGTCTCGCGTCGTATTTATTAACACAGGTTTCTTGGATAGAACAGGTGATGAAATCCACACTTCCATGTTAGCCGGCGCATTTGCTGATAAAGCATCTTTGAAAGCTATGCCATGGATTAAAGCCTATGAAACTGCAAACGTAGCGGTAGGGCTTAGATGTGGGTTATCAGGTAGGGCGCAAATAGGAAAAGGAATGTGGCCCATTCCAGATGAAATGGCCAACATGATGAAGGCTAAAATTGGCCACCCTAAATCAGGTGCGAATACAGCGTGGGTTCCTTCACCAACAGCCGCTACCTTGCATGCTTTACACTATCACGAAGTTGATGTATTCGGCATTCAGCAAGGATTAGATATAGCATTTGACGGCGTAAGCGACATCTTACAAATTCCATTACTAGACAGTACTGAGCACCTAACATCAGACGTTATTCAAAGGGAATTAGATAACAATGTACAAGGTATTCTAGGCTACGTTGTGCGTTGGGTACATCAAGGGGTGGGCTGCTCAAAAGTGCCTGATATCAACAACGTTGGCTTAATGGAAGACAGAGCCACATTGCGCATTTCGTCGCAGCATATCGCAAATTGGCTAGAGCACGGCATAGTGACCGCAGAGCAAGTAAAAGACTCACTACGCAAAATGGCAGTATTGGTGGATGAGCAAAACGCCAATGATTCTGAGTATATTCCTATGGCGCCAGACCTTGAAAGCTCTATTGGTTTCTTAGCGGCAAGCGACTTGATCTTTGAGGGTAAAACACAGCCAAGTGGCTACACTGAACCCCTACTGCATGCCCGTCGACGTGAGATGAAGGCAAAACTAGCCAATTAAAAAATACGCAACTGGCTAGCAACGAAAAAACCGCATTATATTAAAGCGGTTTTTTATTTCTGTTCTTCTTTTAGAAATACGTGTTTACCAAACAACAACTTCGCAAGGCCACGATAGCTTTTCATGATAAGGTGATAAGTGAGAATATGGGGCGGCATTTTTTTCATATGGCCTCTTACTTCCCCTATCAATTGCAACATGCCCACGTCCCCACCCTTCAACAATGCATGCTTTGGCAAAACCAAGTGTGAAAGCAACTTAATTTCTAGGCCACTCAACCCTTTTTCCATCTGTGTTAAGCGTGCTGCTAACTCGTCAGGAACGGCGACACCATACTGCCTATTAAGAAAATAAATTGCTAACATTTGCTCTCTTTCAAAGCCATAGTTAGTGGCAATCGACAATACATCATTAAAAAAAGGCTGACTATCACCTGATGTAGCAAGCAGGTATAAGTCGGTCATGTCTCTAAAAGCGCTGCTCATATCTTCGTTAAAAAAAAGATGGATAGCACTGTGGTAAAACTTGGCGACATCTTTAAGCACAGTCACCCCATTCACCTTCTCTTGATACTCATCCACAAAGCCATTTATATCAAAGTGTATTCCAGTGACTGGAGGAATAAGATTATGGTGAATATCTAAAACCGTGCCTCGAGAGTGGTGGGTCATGGGGGGGATTTCATGTGCCCATTTGCGATAATACTGCTCATCGTAATCTTCTAGTTCCGCGCTAACCCAACCAAACATAGTGAGAAATGACTCCACGCTAGCTAACTGTTTTTGAGGAACAAGAATATCGATATCTGAATAACTCCGCCCCATGGAAGCCGGACTATTTGAAACTGCATATCCCGCCCCTTTCAAAAACACCACAAATGCAGATTGTTCAGATAATGATGTGGTAAGCGACAACGCTTCTTTGGCCGTAATGTTATTTTGTTTTGCACTCATACGGTAAGCGTTAATAAAGTGCCTTAGCGCCAGTTTGGGAATAATTGCCGTCATGTGGTGCCGTACAAGTAGAGCATAAAATCGAGCAAGCATATTCTCTGCACGCAAAATGAAGACTAAATCATTCCACTGCTTCAAAGACATGTGGCGCAATGCATCGGGCGATTTAAAAAACGTGATAATAGACGCTTTGCTTAAGTCCCCCTTGCTACAAGCTTCTTTGTCATTGCAATTTACACTACTCACCCTCTACCACCTCAGACAAAAACCTATTGACCTCAGCCATGTCATTATAGTGAATTTCAAAACACTGACTTGTTTCTGCAATATTTATGAGGGATGACACCCCGTCTTTACCTAAAATGCCATAGTTAAAGGCATTTTGCGTTAACCCTTGGAAACATCCCGCTTTATCAATTTTGTAAACATCCAAAAATGTGTCTTGGTTGTACTTAGGGAAAATCACGCCTACCACCTGTGCAGGTGTTGTCGAATGCTCTATTGAGTGCGGGTCTGGGCGCAAGTGGATAACATCTCCCTTGTGGGTATTGACCGCCACTTTAGAGAAAAATGCATCTGGAAACCAACGTTTAGCCAGATCAATACTGTGATTTTTTAAACAGATAGGCCGGACGAAAGGGGTAACGGTTGAGGAGTTAGGCGAGATTAGCGCCATTTCATCTGATAGTAAGCGCCAACCATTTCTAGACAAATAGGCCGCTAAGGTGCTTTTGCCTGAACCTGAAAGCGCAGGGCAAACAATGGCTTTATCGCCCTTGGCGAGCACCGCTGCGTGAATGATGACATAAGAAAATTCTTGGGAGGAAACAACCCAATTGAGTCCCCACTCTATTAAAGCATGGCCCTGCTGCACTGAAAAAGGCTTAAAGGGTTCTATTCCCTCAAACAGAAAACGGGCCTGAGGCTTCACCAACGCACGCATTCCTGTGGTATTACTCAATGAAACTTTGTAATCAATAAAACCGTGATAATGAGCAGGCTCTATTAGTCTAGAGCCATACAATGCGCGTAAGAATTCTGCCACATTCGTAAACTCGGTAGAAACCTCGAATGTGTAGGGGGCACAGGATAAAATAAAGCGGTACGTCACGAGGTAGCGAAGCCAAGGGCGGTGAGTTTATGCCTAACGTCGTCGTTAGATGTCATTATCCAACGTTCGCCACTAGGCTTATTTTGCTCGATTAGCTTGCAATGCTCACAAGCCACTAATAGAGATTCTTCTGTTACTGTATTGTAGAAAAGCACACCACTTTCGTCAGAAAAACAGTGCAGCACAATATTTTCATAAACTTTAAGTTGCACGACTAACTGAAGAACGACGCAGGATCATCAATGAAGCTTGCAAATTTTGGTGCCCAATGGCCAGGGTTCGAATACGACCAAGAAACTAACTCCCTGGCAAATTCGGTCGCGCTTGAATAGTTCACACCATCCACAATAGGAAAATAGATACCATTTTTTCCGTGTTCACTGGCGTTGAGATACAATGCAATCAGTAATCTATTATAATTTGTTGGGCCGACATATTTGTTTCTTTCAGGCTTCATTACTTTATAAATAGACTCGTTAAACGTGTACCAACTACCGTATTGATTTGACTGAGGATAATAGTCGTACGAATATCCTTTGTACGCCTTAACGCCGAAAACATCGTTGAAATCGCTGTAGTTACAATGAGAAGGCAACCTATATTTCCAGTAATCGTAACCTTCTAGATTCCAAGATTGCACACTGCTTCCGCCAGAGCCGTTTCCCGATGCCGCAGCAGAGGTGTTTACGCCAACGTTACCGTGATTACCTGCCCACACTCCTTTTAACGGAAGTGAAACCAACACACTACCAGCCATAGCTTTTTTAACAAAGGTACGACGTTCCTTTACGCTATTGCTTTGCGTTGTTTCTTGTTTCTTGGCATCCATCACTGCTGTACTCTACCTATTTCAAATTAACTTCTTACTTCGGCACTCATAGGCGTAGAAGAAAAACCACCATTATGCGTTTAAGCAAATACAAGGCCACAAAAACAAATCATTGATAAACAACAACTAAGTTTTTTCCCAGATTTGATTTGTAAAGAAAATAGACAATCTTCTCAATCTATTTTCAATTCATTGATATAGTAATCGAGTTGCGCTTTACCCGTAAAGATGACTTTAGTTTAACGTGGGCGAATAACCTAGAATGAGGCATGTGCGAAAAATGGACGTATTGAATGATGCTATTGTGAGTTTACTCACATCTCGCTTAGGAAATGAAGCGGAGATTTCCGTGCCAGATTCACCCATCGAGGGGACAGAGGGGTTTGAGCAGCCTGTGGTTTGCACAGTAACGGTAAAAAGCAGACGCGCCATTCAAACGTTAATTCATTTAGCCAACGAAGTGGCTAGTCGCGTAACTCGCTTTACGCTATACCCCATAAGCACGGGGCAAAATTGGGGATATGGTAGTGCCACGCCTAATTTTTCCGATAAGCCAGTGGTGTTATTGTCGCTCATTGAACTCAACGAAATTACCTATTTCGACCCTAATACAGGCTTATGTTCCATTGAGCCCGGCGTTACTCAGCAGCAACTTTTTACCTACCTTGAAGAAAATAATTACCCGTTTATGGTACCCGTCACAGGCGCCGGTCCATCATGCAGCATTTTGGCCAATGCCCTTGAGCGAGGCTATGGCATAACCCCTATTGCCGATCATTTTTCCGCCATCACTCGTGTTGAAGGCGTTTTACCCAACGGTGACTATTATACCTCCTCACTGAGCGCGATGGATAAAAGCGACGCCCAATTAGTCGATAAAGCCTTCAAGTGGAAGCATGGCCCCTATCTTGATGGACTCTTTACGCAATCCGGCAATATGGTGGTCACTGAGGTTTCGCTTAGCCTAGCACGACGCCCGGCAGGATTTGATTCCTTTTATTTGCGGTTTTATGGCGACGCCAGTTTTGAACGCGCCTATGAAAGTATTCAACAACTCTATTGTTGTTTGCATGGTGTGGTGGGCGGTATTAACTTAATGGATAAATCAAGAGTCAGTGCCATGGTAGCTGACAATCCCCAAGGTAGAGATAAACATGCCGTTATGTCAGAGAGCCAGAAAAACGCCCTTAGCGACGCCCATGATATACCCGAATGGACAGTGGTAGGAACGCTCTACGGCAGCAAAGGAATAGTGGAGGCTGCTAAAAAAGAAGTAAAGCGCACCGTTAAAGGGCTAGCAGATAAGTGCTTCTTCTCAAATTCCTTATTGATAAAAAGTGTAAAGCACGTTTGCAGCCTGCTACCCTCACACTATTTGACGCCGGTCCGTAAGCAGCTTGATAGTTTAACTGCCGCCACTGAAATCATGCTGGGGAAACCCAACCAAATTGCGCTTCCGCTAGCGTACTGGCGCAACCCGAGTTATACCGCTGAGGCAGGTAAAACTTTACACCCCGCAAAAGATAAATGTGGATTGCTATGGTATGCCCCGCTCATACCTGCAAACAAAGACGCCATGACTTCATTTATTGACATGGTGCGTAGTACAACGGTGAAATACAATATTGAACCGTTAATTACCTTTACTCATATGTCGGCACATAATATAGACAGTACTGTACCCATAATATTCGACCTGACTAACGAGAAAGCCAAAGCTGACGCACACGCCTGTTTAGATGCCCTGTTTGCAGAAGGGGTTAAACGAGGGTTCGTACCTTACCGGTTAAACATCAAACAGCAAAGGCAGTTAGACAAAAATGCAGTATGCTGGCAAACCGCAGGAAAAATCGCAAAAGCGCTGGATCCTAATGCTGTGCTAAGCCCTACGCGATACAATCCTCTTTCGTAAGCGGCCTAGTGGCAGCCATATCGGCTTAGAAAATACACTAGTTGCCGACCCTATGTAGTAACGCATGTACATGCTTAACAGGGATTGCATAACTAATGCCTGTAGGAGTACTAATGGCCGACTCCTTACCGCCTGTAATAAACACCTTGTTAATCACGCCAATCACTTCACCTGTTTTAGGCAAATAAAGTGGGCTGCCAGAATTACCCGGGTAAGCTGTAGCATCGAGTTGATAAACTAAGTCGGCGTTTTCCAGCCGCGCCAGCATATCCACCGTTAACTGACTGGAATTCGCATTGGGCAACGCATCAGGAGTCACCGCAGCAATATAGCCTCGATGGGTGGCTGCATAGAGGCCAAGCACTGCGCCTATTGGGTAGCCTGTTATTGCAATTTCGTGCCCTGCAGGCAAGATAGCTTGCGAACTTAAGGTTGCGGCTGGTAAGGCTTCATTTATTCGCAATAACGCTAAATCGTGTTTAATATCAACCGCCTCAATAGTGGCCTTTAGCGCGTTAACCTGCTTTCCTTTCCCATGCACGGCCACGTAATATTCCACCACGCTAGGATCCAAAACCTCGTCGACCACATGATGATTGGTAATAACCCATTTGCCATCGCCAACGACGAACCCTGTGCCACGAATTTGGTTACCAGCTTGCTTAAGTGGGCTGTAAATACCAATAGCAACCACGGTGGATGAGACTGATTCTACCACTTTGGGAAAAGAAGCCTCTTCAGCTTCAGCAAAGGAAACATGCGCCAAGAGGCTAAGTAACATGAAAAAACGCGCAGAGAATGATTTAAACACTAAGGCACCTATTTACGTGAGGAAGTAATACTCAGCTCAGTATAACCGATTATTAATTAAATTAAGCCTTTGCTAATATTGGTCGAAATTAGAACAAACTCTGATAGACTGAATGAGTATGTGATGAAACCAGTTAGAGTTTAAATAGCGCTATGGATGGAAAAGCGAATAAACCCGTGTTGGAACGTTTGAGTCACTTAGTCGGCACTAAAAACAAATTAGGCAAAGCGATTAAGGGATACAGTAAATACAGAGAAGCCAATCAGATTGCCACGCATTTTTCTGAGTATCTGTTGCCTGTTATTGCTTCGTCTCGCGCCCTAAAAGCACAGAGTTATAGCATTAGGCATAGCGTGTATTGTGAAGAGCTAAAGCTTGAAGCCACCCGCCCTAATAGGCAAGAAAGCGATGAATTTGACGCCTATTCTATTCCTTGCTTAATACGCCACGTATCATCAGATACCATAGCAGGTACAGTGCGTATGGTTAGGCCCACATTGGAATCAGAATTATTGCCCATTGAAAAATATTGTATGCATGCCATTACCAATGACGCCTTATTACCTACAAATTTTGAACGCTCGTCTATTTGTGAAATATCTCGGTTAGCCATTCCCGCTCACTTTAGAAGAAGAAGTATGGATCACTTTTCTGGTGCCGAAGTGGGTAAACTGAACCCCAGTACCTTTTCACAAACAGAGTTGCGCTGCTTCCCCTTCATAGCCGTGGGTTTATATCTCACCGCCACCGCGTTGATCATTCAAGAAGGCATTGAACATGTTTACGTGATGGTTGAGCCAAGGCTTGCAAAAAATATGCGCCTCGTAGGGATTAAATTTAAACAAATAGGCCCAGTTATTGATTACCACGGCCAGCGGGCCGCGCACCATGTTGATCTTAAGGCGTTAAAATATGGCCTGTCTGGCGGTTTCGCTGTTATGCGTGATGATATTGTGGCAAAGTTAGCGCAAGAGTATTAGTGAAGCTGGCGGCGCTCACTACTAGCGCCAACAATCGGGAATAATGTGTAGTCGAGCATGGATATCATAAAAAGTATTGTTGTTGCTTTAACTTCACCCCTCACCCTCGCTTTATTGTTTCTCACCATTGGTTGGATACTTGCATTTACTCGAGCGCGTAAAACCTCTCGTTTTTTCCGTTTTTCTGCCTTTATTTGGCTGGCACTTTGCTCTCAGACTTTTTTTGCCGATCTCATGCTATACCCCTTGGAGCATACGTTCAGAACCTCTGGCCAAAACATCTCTATTGATAAGAATAGCCATGGCGATGTCGAACAAAACTCAGCTAGCCCAGACTACATTCATGTTCTGGCTTGCTACTACAACACCTCGGGTAATATGACCGAAGTTAGTCGCTGGTCTGAATGTTCACTACAGCGCAACATTGAGGCCTACAGGCTTTATACCGCGTCGGCAGGAAAAGCAAAAATCATCGTGACAGGGGGCAACTTTCTGCGTGAAAAAGAAGTTGAATACGCACTCAAAGCCGTCGATTTTTTTGTCTCTCTTGGCGTTCCGCAAGAAGATCTCATTGCGCTTCCTAATGGGAAAAACACCTATGAAGAAGTAAAAGCAGTGATAGGGTTTTATCAACAAGGGGATGTTTGGGTGGTCTCTTCAGCAACGCACCTAACCCGGTTATCTATTTTGTATGAACCGCTGGGAGAAAACATTTGGTATCAACCTGTCGATTTTCACAGTAATGGCAACTTAACGCCCAGTGTAACTTTGCCCTCTTTGAGTGCCCTCACGAGTTGCCAGCACGCGTTTTATGAGTACTTCGCACTGGCGAAGCTCTATTTAATTCCTCAATAGCACTATTGTTTAATATGAGAAAAATGCATTCTATTTCCATCATCGCAAAACGTGTAAGCCCTGAAAGCCGAGAGGAGGCTCAGCAGATAATTTCCTCGCTGACCTACAAAAGTGACACTTCCGTTTTTCTTACAGATGATTGGCAACTGAGTTGGCTGGCGAGTTTACCTACACTCCCTGACATAGTACTTTTCTATACTGTGGGTAAACATCATGGTGACCCCGCGCCTGTGGGATATACCTTGTTGGGTACACGAGCAATAAAGCCTTACTTGCCTTTTCAGGTATCACTTGTTAACCAAAGCGGCCACACAAAATCAGACCAAGTATGGGTAGAATTCAACGATATCATCTGCCCGGATACGATGAAGCACGGCTGTATAAAAGCGCTAATCGCACTTGTTTTCAAACGGTATCGAAATTTACAGCTAACCGTGTCTATGTGTCATAAAACAGCGCCCTGGGAACAGGTGTGCCAGCAAAATAACATAACATACTCAACGCTAGTGACTCTGGCGTATCGACATAAGCTGCCAGGGGCAAAACAAGACATAGAGACGCATTTATATAACGCGCTCTCGGCCAACTCTCGCCAGCAAATGAGAAGAACTCAGCGCGCAATTACTTCCACCTTCGGTCACATCACGCTCACTGAAGCAAAACATAGTGAACAGCGTGACTACTTTTCGGCACTATCCCCTTTGCATATTTTGAAATGGAGCGGCACAGACGAGGGCAGTGGCTTTCAAAACCCCTATTTTGTTGCCCATCATACTCATCTGATATCACAATCTCCTGATAGGGTTGCGCTTATAAAAGTCACCGCAGGGAGCACATTACTAGGCTATGCCTACTATTTAAAAGATGAACGTAATATCTATTTTTATTGCGCGGGGGTAAACGAAGAAATTGCGACGAATAAAGTAAAACCAGGGCATGTTTTGCATTTTCTTGCCATGGCGCATTTTGCTGCACAGGGCTATGAGGCTTACGATTTTATGGCAGGTGACTTTCGGTACAAAAAAAGCCTTAGCAACGAAGGGTATACCATGGCAACCCTTACCCTGGTTAATCCATCTTGGTTGAGTAGACTGATTGATAAAAGTTGGAGCGGCATTAAGAAAGCGCTGCATGCTGTCACTAGAAAAGCGACTACTCCCCCCTAAACTTTATGACTTTCGCAGGGTTACCCACAGCAATGGCATTGGCGGGGATAGCATCAACAACCACTGAGCCAGCGGCGATAACACTGCCATCACCTATGTCAGCCATGATTAATGCACCGTTCCCCACCCAACAGTTGCTACCAATATCAACTTTCGTTAAGTGTCCACCTTGGTCTTTAATAGGCACATCGTTACGCTCGAAATTATGCTGCCCTTTGCCACTCATTACATGTACTCCACTGCCCAACAGGGTGTTAGCACCAATGCGACAAGAGCCTATGTTGCCTTGCGGCCCCACGTATACACCTTGCTCAATGGTACAATCGGTTTGGGACAGCAGAGTATTAAACCCAACCAGTGCATTAGGCGCACAGTGCGTAAGCGTAAAGCGGTAAAATGCCGACCTTAAATAGCAACCGATTTTGCCAGGGATCAGGGACAATCCCTGGCTGAAACTTGCGAGTAATTCATCTTTATTCCCCCCCAAAGCTAGCAAGTAAAAGAGCGCCACAATAGGCAGCATAAGACAAGCAAATAGCGTAAAAAAAGCAGTTTTTATTATCTTTTTCATAGTGATGCTAATGTATCCTCTAACGGCTTTAGTTGCTGTTCCCAACTATAGGCCTCTCGAATGGCAGTATAGCCTTGCTGCGCTTTTTGATTCGCACCCGCGGGGTTATTAACTACGTCAATACACGATGCAATAAACTCTTCATCAGTGTTGGCCAAGTACATTGTCTGCTCAGAGGCGAATGAGATCCCTTCTGCGCCCATCGAGGTGGTGATAATAGGCAGGGCGCACGCCGATGCTTGAAGGACTTTATTTTGCACGCCTCTCGCAATTCTAAAAGGGGCGACAAATGCCGTGGCTTTGTGAAAATAGGGTAAAATATCATCTACAAACCCTGTAACCTGAATGCTCTTGTCTTTCGCCAATGCTTTTATTTTTTCTGACGGGTTCATCCCCGCGATAGTGAAGGTAGCTTGCGGCATGTGTGTTTTAATCGCGGGCCAACAATGTTCGACAAACCAGCAAACAGCATCAATATTCGGTTTGTAATCCATAACCCCAGTAAAAAGAAAATTCTCGGCACTGTTTCGTTCTTCGGTATTCGCAGGGTAAAAACGCTTAAAATCTAAACCGTTACCCAAAACTTTAACGTCTTTGTGGTGGCAAACCTTATTATGGAAGAGCGTGACCTCTTCGTTTGCAATTAAGAAGGTTTGGACAAACTGTTGATTTGTCTTTATCTCTAGCGCCTTAATTTTCGCGCTTTCTCGACGGTAAACCCAAGACATGGGGAACGAGGCCATGGAAGCGTATTGCGCCCATTTATCAGAATCCACATCCATAAAATCCATCAACAAATGAGGGCTACCTTCACGGTCTGCACCAGAAAACACGTAGTAACTTAAGCTAGAAGCGGAAAAGAGCACGACATCTTCTTGCCCCTTGAGCAAGTCATTCACTTTTGCCTGCAAGCCTTTGCTGTAGAAAGCCCCCACACTGAGTGCCTGTCCACGGGCAAGCGACCAAAGGTAGCGTCGCCACTTAGCTTTCAATGGGTAGGTATGAACGTCAATGCCCAGAGTCTTGCTCAATGCCTTAGCGTTGGCGATATCTTGTTCATTGTCTTGCAGTGCATGAACCGTAACGCCATAGCCTAATTGCACTAACCGCGCAATTTGATGGTATGTCCTTAGTTTCTCCCCCTTGTTAGGCGGATAGGGAACGCGCTGCGCCACCACACTCATTTTCAGCATTTCGCTTTCCATGTTGACGTAAATTGAGAGTCTTGCAGGATAGTACGTTGAAGATATTCGAAGGTCAAAGCAACGGCATGCACTTTTATACTATTCAATTAGACTTCTCCTTGGCATACTAGGTTCATCAACGCTAATTTATCATGCGCCTTTCTGATTCATGGACGAGCTAATAGTTGTTATAAAGTCATGACGCAAAATGTTTTTTCTATCCAAGCTTCGTCTTTCGAAGGTTTCTCACGTACCTATTTTAAATTGGGTACACCTTGCCCCCAAGGCAAGTGGCAAGTGACCGATAGGCTGGAGGCGCTCGGCAATAATCAGGTCATGACGAACAGTGTCATCACCGTCAATCAATTATGGCCTGATGGCTCAATTAAATGGCTAAGCGTAGAGGGGCTATGCGACGCGGAGGTCCTAAGCGACAACAGGCCTTGTGTTGCAGTATCAATTGCCAAAAGTCATCGCCCCCCCATCAATCACGCCTTGCCAGTAAAAGAGGAAAGCGAACACCTTCACATTCAGTTGAAAAACGGTGATTGGGTGAACGTGCATGGCCAGCAATTAATGGCACTAACGTATTCCAGCAAACTGCACACCCAGTTTTATTCCCTAACGGCCAATGAAACATTAGACACCCACGTTAGCAATGTAGTCACCGACTACGAACTGCTTGATAACCCATTAGGTTATCAAGCAGTTCGTATTCAGCAATGCGCCACTTTAAATGAAGGCACTCACATAGAACTTGACGTGAATGCCCAGTACACGCTGTTTTTGGACGACGGAACGGTAAAAGGGAGCATTTCAATAACCAACCCAGCCGCCGCTAGCCACCCTCACGGCCAGTGGGATTTAGGTGACCCGAATTCCATTGACATTTTTGAGCTAGGTTTGTGTATAAAAGACTTCAACCAAGCGTCTTTGCTCATTAACGAACACACCTACTCCCTCGATGCCTGTGACCAATTATCGGTTTTCCAAGCATCAAGTGGAAAGCCACGGTGGAATAGCCCCAACCACGTAAATAGAGACAACAAAGTTCCATTACCGTTTTGCGGCTACCGCGTGCACAAAGATGGCCATCTCGTGGACGAAGGGCGGCAGTGCGTGCCAAGGGTGAACATGCAAGCATCCCCACACCAAACCCGCAGCATGTTAACGGTGAAAGACTTTTGGCAGAACTTTCCTTCGTCGATTGTGGCAACCCCCACCTCAATAGACATGAGCTTACTGGGCTCACGTTTTGCCGACCCCATTGAATTACAGCCTGGCGAACAAAAAACCCGAGACATTAGCCTTTGTCACACTCCCGTCAGTGATGCTGAAACTAGGCTAAATAAAGAATGGGTTGCCGCCAGCAAAGCAATCAGCTTTTTGCCTGATACAACCAACGAGTTTCATGATTTAATTCAATACGGTATTAGAGGCGACACATCATTTTTCCATAAACGGGAAGTCATTGATGAATTTGGTTGGCGTCATTTTGGCGAGTTATACGCTGATCACGAAACCGCGCTAAACAGCGACAACGATATTTTCGTTTCACATTACAACAATCAATACGATCCTATCTTTGGCATGCTGTGTCAGTGGATTTTAACCGGAGAGCGCGCATGGTTTACCCTCGCCGATGCCTTGGCGAAACATGTTGCTGATATTGACGTTTATCATACTGACAAGGACAAACCTGAATACAATGGTGGCTTATTTTGGCACACCGACCATTACGTACAAGCCTGTACCGCCACCCATAGAACCTATTCCAAACGACAACCCAGCCATGTCTATGAAGACCACGCCGGCGGGGGAGGACCTGGCGGCCAACATGGTTACACCAGTGGTTTGGCGCTACATTACTTACTGACTGGCCGCCCCACCTCTAAGAAAGCGGCCCTTTCAATTACACATTGGCTAACACATTACTACGAAGGTGATGGCACAATGGTTGGCGCCCTTCTCGCCTTGAAAAACAGCGGTTCTGCCGGGCTAAAATGCGTAAAGACCAATACCTACCCCCTTGATCGAGGAACAGGAAACTACCTTCACGCGTTATTTGACCGATTTGAACTTTTGGGCACGCAGTCCGAAATAGATAGTGCCGCACACGTGATACGTCACACGGTCTCCCCCCAGGATGACATTACCTCTAGGCATCTCGAGGATGTGGAAAATACTTGGTTCTATACGGTATTTCTTCAAGCAGTGTGCCGATTTATACAGATTAAGACACAACTCAACACCTTGGATAGTGACTACGACTACGCGGTAAAATCTTTGCAACATTACGCCCGTTGGATGCTAGATAACGAGTATGCCTATCTAGACAAACCCGAGATCCTCGAGTTTCCCAATCAAACGTGGAGTGGTCAGGATTTGAGAAAGCTTTGCGTACTGCATTTTGCAGCAAGCTTGTTACGCGAGAGTGACGCTAAAAGAGTCATGGAAAAAATACATCTATTAAAAGATACGATTTTAGCGCGACTGAAAAACCACCACGAAACCTCCACCACTCGCGTTTTGTGTTTAATGATGCAAAATGCACACTACGAGGCCTATAAAATAGAACCCAAACAAGCACGTAAGGTAACCCGTGACGAGCCAAACGAATCTGCCATAACACATAGGCAGCCTTATAGCGTAGTGAAGTACTTTGCTCGACATTTGCGACACTTTTCATTTCAACGTGAGCGACAACAATTTGTAAAACGCTTTGTGCAAACACAAAAGTGGTTGGGCAAACCATGAGTATCATCACCTCGTTTATTATTCCTCACAAAGGCCGTGAGGAAATGCTGATTCGAACGCTAGAGAGCATCGCCAATCAAACGGCCCCAGCCAACAGCTATGAAGTCATTGTCGTTAGTCAAAATTCAGATTGTTCGCAAACACTAAACGAATTGACTAAATCGATGCCTTTGCGGGTTATATACAATGACGCGGCAAATACCATTTCACACTCAAGAAATTTAGGGGCCAGTGCGGCAAAAGGAGAGTATTTCGCGTTTCTTGATGCAGATGTTGAATTAGCCAATGAGTGGCTTGACGTTATGCTTTGCACCCTTCAAGAAAAGAGTGCGGCTTTAGTCAGTGCGATGCAAATAGATAGTAGGGATGCACCGCCACTGGAAACAATACGCACTGCGTTGACTAACGCCGAACTCGATACTGATGTTAGCTTTTTGCCTGGGCGCAATCTCTTTTTGCACCGAAGTACCTTTTTCAAAGCCGGTCAATTTCCAGAGCACCTTATGACCTGTGAAGATTATTATTTTACTGATAAAGTAAACAATATCGGAAGGCTGTATTACACCTCAAATACACACTATATCCACCTTGGCGAAGATAAAGCCTTTGTTCCAATGTGGAAAAAAGAAGTATGGCGTGGTCAGAGTAATATTGCTTCACTAAAAGGCAGAAAAATCCCTATGAGGGAATGGCCCAGTTTTATTGCGCCATTCGCGGTAACGGGAGGGCTACTATTAGCCTGCCTAGCCTTAGTATTCACGCAATATGAAGCGGCGACTTTTTTATTTATCTGTATGCTGCTGGTTATGCTGCTATACACGGCTCGACTGAAAAAATTGACCGGAAAAAAAGTATCCATTGTTCATTGCGCCCTTTTTTATCTACTTTACTTCCCGGCTAGAGCCATAGGGACCGTATTAGGAGTAAGCGGCTCGGTATACACCAGTTCGCATAAATAACTTATGAAAGTATTACAGTTTATTTGTTCAACAGGTTTCTACGGCGCTGAGCGTTGGGTATTAGCGCTTGCCAAGCACTTGCCTCGCCATGTTACCAGTGAGTTAGTGGTAACCTTAGAACCCGGCACCGAAGAACTCGAACTCGTTAAACAGTTTGGTGCAATTGGCCATACTCACGCTATTCCCATGAAAGGCAGATTTGACCTTTCTGCAGTAAATAAGTTAGCCGCATTGATAAAAGCGCAAGACATTGACGTGATTCACACCCATGGGTACAAGTCGGATATTCTGGGTGTCATGGCAGCTAAAAAAGCAGGTATTCCCTGTGTGGTCACCCCACATGGGTTTGAAAATGCCGCCGACTTAAAACTGCGCTTGTTTATATGGATAGGCTGCCAATCTATGCGATTTGCAGACAAAGTGGTACCGCTGTCAAAGCAACTCATGCGTGACGTAGAAAAGTATAACGTCAGCAAAGACAGATTGGCCTACATTCAAAACGGTGTAGACTTGTCGGAAGTTGAAGCCGTGAGATTAACAAAATCCGGCGTTAAGCCCCAGAAAAAAACCATCGGCTTTGTTGGCCAAATGATAAGCCGAAAAAACATAACCGCTATCTTGGACTGCTTTAATGATTTGTACCAAAAACGCCAAGACATTGAGCTAGTCCTCTTAGGCGACGGCGAAGAACGCCCCTCTCTAGAGGAATATAGCAAAACACTGGCAAGTAAGGACAGTATTCAATTTTTAGGTTTCAGAAACGATAGGCTTCAGCTATTACGTGACTTTGACCTTTTTGTAATGACATCAACGCTAGAAGGTATTCCACGCTGTTTAATGGAAGCGTGTGCGATGGAAATTCCAGTGTCTGCGTATGATATTGCAGGTATTGACCAACTCATTACACACCAAGAATCTGGCTTGCTAGCGCCGCTACATGATAAAGAACAACTGCAAAAAGACTGGGAAACCCTGTTAAACGATAGCGAATATGCTGCAACATTGGCCCACAATGCTAAAGCCTTTGTAGAAGCAAATTTCTCGGCAAAAAGGATGGCCGATGAATACATGGTGTTATTTGAAGAATTGGTAAAAGAGAAAGTAGATGCCTAAACAGGATGTTTTATTTGTTTTAACAATAGACACGGAAGAAGAATGGCATTGGGACAATGACGATTTTCCCGATCGTGACTTCTCCTTAGAAAATGTGGAAAAGCTTCCCGCTTTTCAGGCCTTTTGTGAAACGTTAGGCATACGCCCCACCTACTTTGTTGACTATGCAGTGGCAAGCAACAATATAGGCAGCACTATTCTTCGAGAGTTCGTAGAGGACCGAAAAGCTGAAATCGGCGCCCATTTACACCCTTGGTGTAACCCGCCCTATTTTGGAAAGACCACCGAAGCAGAGTCCCATGTCATTAACCTTCCTCACGAGCAGGTGGTTGCCAAACTAGACGCGCTAAACACCCTGCTGTGGGAAAAATTCAGTATTAAACCAGAGTCGTTTAGAAGCGGGCGTTGGGGAATCAATGCAAAGACTTTACGTTTATTGGCGTCTAGAGGCTACAAGATTGACTCAAGCGTTTACCCTTTTTACAAAAATGACTATTTTAGCTGTATAGGGGCACCAGAAAAGCCCTACTGGCCTTCTTTTGAAAATGCCCTTGCCCCAGGACAGCAAAGACAGATTCTAGAGCTGCCAGTAACGGCTGGCTTTAACGTAAAAAATTATAACCTTGGTGAGCGCGTTCACAACGCACTGTCTAAGCCGCCATTCAACTGGCTAAAAGTGATAGGTGTGCTGTGGCACAGTAAGTTATTGAGAAAACTTTATTTAAGCCCAGAGCTAACCAAAACAGAAGATATGATTGCCCTGGTTGACCAAAGCTTGGAAAAGCAACAACCCGTTATTCATATGTATTTACACAGTTCCAGTTTAATTGATGGCGTGACAGGCCTATTAGAGGTAGACAATGCATGCTCACGCATATGCGAACGAATGAAACGTGTTGTTAATCATTTAAATACCCAAGCAAATGTGCGTTTTTGTACCATTTCAGAAGCGCGTATTATTTTAGCGAATCAACCTTCCCACAACGGTGTTGTGAGCATTGAAAAGGTATCGTCATAATGCAATCTGATGCACAACTTTCAACGGCTTCACTGAATGACAAGGCTGATTGGGATGCATATAGTTTGACCCATGAATCAACGACTGCCTATCACAAGTATGCTTGGCTAGAAGCCGTGGAGCATGCCTATGGCCACAAACCCCTTGGCGTTATTGCTAGGCACCCTAAAACTCAGAAAGTCGTTGGGCTGTTCCCCGCTGTGTTCATGAAAACGCCGTTTTGGGGCAAACAAATATGTGCGCTGCCTTATTGCGATGTGGGATACGGTATTGCCGATAATGCCGAGGTATTACAAGACATGCAGCACTTCCTGCACACTAAAATGGCAAACGCGGGATGTAGAAAGTTAGAGATACGACAAGCCGAATCAACACCCCCCGGGCAAGACATTCAAGCAGGCCATAAAGTGAGAATGCTACTATCCCTGCCCGAGTCGAGTGACACCTTAATGGCGTCTTTCAAATCAAAGTTAAGAAGCCAAATTCGAAAAGCCGAGAAAAATGGCCTTACGGTTACCCTTGGCAAAACGCCTGAATTACTCAAACACTTTTATCGCGTGTACGCAGTTAACATGCGCGACCTAGGCTCTCCTGTACACGCCTTAGGGTGGTTCGAGAGTGTCCTTGCCGCGTACGACGAAAATTGCATAGTGAGTGTCGTTTACAAGGGCGACATGCCCGTAGGTGCAGGCTTGGTCATAATCAATGGAAATAAAGCTTCTATTCCATGGGCATCAACATTGCGTGAATTCAACAAATTAGCACCAAACATGCTACTTTATTGGTCGTTACTCGCCCATTGTGCCGACTCAGGTATTGATACCTTTGATTTTGGGCGCTCTTCCTTCGAAGAAGGGACTTACAAATTTAAAAAGCAGTGGGGGGCAGTGCCTCAACCGCTGAATTGGCAATCCCTAGGGGCTGACAATAAAAAACTCGGCTCAGATACGTCTCCCTCTACCAGTAAATTTCGACCTTTGATGGAGAGTATTTGGAGAAAGCTTCCTTTAGAATTTACGATAAAAGCGGGCGCGTATGTTCGGCCTTATATCAGTTTATAGGGATTAATAAAGATGTGTGGCATTGCCGGATTTAGCCTATTTAATCATCAAGAAGGTGGACAAGCTTCGTTAACCTCAATGCACGAAGCTATTCATCACAGAGGTCCAGACGCTAGTGGTACCTACCTAGATGAACACATTGGCTTATGTCATCGACGGTTAAGCATTCTTGATTTGTCCGAAGCCGGCAATCAACCTATGTTTTCTGCTGACGGCAATCTCGTTATTGTATTCAATGGAGAGATTTACAATTTCCTTGAACTACGTGCAGAATTGGAAGCTGAGGGCGTTCAGTTTAAAAGTCATACTGATACTGAAGTTATTTTAGCACTCTATGCGCGAGAAGGTACTCAGTGTTTAGGCAAGCTTAACGGTATGTTCGCCTTTGCCATTTGGGATAAAACCAAGCAAGAACTTTTTATTGCCCGAGATAGGCTGGGCAAAAAACCTCTCTACTACTTTTCGCACAATGGCCGATTTGCCTTTGGCTCTGAGATTAAAGCTATATTGGCATTAGAAAACATTCCAAGAGAAATTCGCTTAGATGCCGTTTACGACTTCTTTGCTTACCAATATGTGCCGGACCCGAAAAGCATATTTAAGCACATTCATAAATTGCCCCCAGCCCATTACCTATTGCTAAACAAAGATGGCTTCACCCTTACAGAATATTGGGACTTAAGCTTTAAGAACACATCAAGGGATAGCGAAGAAACCCACAAAGCACAGCTGAAAGGCTTACTCGAAAAAGTCACTAAGCAGAGAATGGTAAGTGATGTTCCCCTCGGTGCATTCCTAAGTGGCGGCGTAGATAGCTCGGGTGTTGTCGCTATAATGGCACAAGCAAGCGAAACGCCTGTGAAAACCTGCACCATCGGCTTTGACAATAAAGACTTTAACGAAGCTGACTTCGCCCGCGAAATTGCTGAAAAATACAAAACAGAACACCATGAGTATACTGTTCATCAGAACGTTGCCGACAGACTAGAGCATATCGTCAGCTTTTTTGATGAGCCGTTTGCTGACCCATCACTCGTGCCGACTTTCTTTGTTTCAGAATTGGCGAGAAAGGCTGTCACTGTCGCTCTTGCCGGTGACGGTGGTGACGAAATGTTCGCAGGATACGAAAAGTACTCGGTTGACGACATCGAGAACAAACTTAGAAACAAGTTCCCCGAAGCGGTCCGAAAATCGATATTTCCAAGTCTAGGCAAATTTGCAGGGAAAATACCAGGCACAGTTGGCAAAAAAGCGAAGTCATTACTTACAAGCTTGTCTCACGACCCAGCAATGGGCTTTTATATCACTAACAGTATGATGACGGACGACATGTGGCAAAGCTTGGTAAAAACCGAGGTGACTGAACAGCTTGGTGATTACCACCCCAGTCAATATACGTTAGATATGTACAACAAAGCCGATGGCCCCGACCATTTGAGCAAAATTCTCTACACCGATATCAAAACCTACATGACGGGCGATATCCTTGTGAAAGTGGATCGAATGAGTATGGCTAATTCATTAGAAGTAAGGGCGCCTATTCTCGACTACCAAGTTGCAGAGTTTGCCGCCACCCTACCCTCTTCACAAAAATATCGGAATGGCGAGAAGAAGTACTTACTGAAAGAAGTGTTTAAACCTTTTATTCCTGACTCATTGTTATATAGAAAGAAAATGGGGTTCAGTACACCATTAGATGAGTGGTTTAGGGGGGAGCTAAAAGAGCTATTTGAATCCATTCTATCTAATGCTAGCTATGGCGTTTACGACATATTTGACCGAGATAGTGTCAACCAAGTCTGGCAACAGCATCAAAACGGGACCCACCAACACGGGACAGTGCTTTGGAGCATGCTCATGTACCAAATGTGGTACAACCGCTATGTAAACGTTGATAAAGAAAGAGGTTTGCAATGAAAGTGCTTCATATCACCTATGACATGAGGATAGGCGGCACCGAGATGGTGATAAAGAACCTCATTGAGAGTAATACTGATGATAGTATTGATATGTCGATATTTTGTATTGAGTCTCCCCTTGGACCTTGGGGGGAAGAGCTTAAAAAAGCAGGGATCTCCATCAGTGTGAAAGCACGTCAACCGGGTTTTGATCTTCTACTTATCAAAGCGATACGCAAGCATATAAAAGACAATCACATCGACATCGTTCATTGTCACCAATACACGCCCTGGGTGTACGGTGCAATTGCAACAGCCTTTACCAGTACAAAGGTTGTTTTCACTGAACACGGGCGCTTTTATCCAGATTCGAGCAGTTGGAAGCGAAAATTCGTCAACCCTATTTTATGTAAGTTAACTTCTGTCATTACTGCCATATCTAAAGCAACTAAAGACGCCCTAGTTACTTACGAATATATTCCCTTCGATAGTGTAGACGTTGTGTACAATGGCATTGAACCTTTGCGCCCTAACCAAGAAGAACTGCCACAGCTAAAGACTCAACTTGAACTACCTCAAGATGCATTAGTTTTTGGCACCGTTGCCAGACTAGATCCTATAAAAAACCAGAAAATGCTGATTACTGCATTTGCCGAAGTTAGCGCGATACTACCAAACGCCTATTTGTTAATAGTCGGAGATGGTGAGCTAATGGGCGAGCTAAATTCATTAGTGGCACAATTAGGTATTGCTGAAAAAGTCCTCTTCGCAGGATACAAGTTAGATCCTTCCAACTATCTGGCGATTATGGACGTATTTTTACTCCCATCGCTAAGTGAAGGTACATCGATTACATTACTAGAGGCCATGTCTATCGGAAAGCCATGTATTGTTACCAATGCAGGAGGAAACCCAGAAATTGTAGCTCATTTAGAGACGGGATTGGTGGTGACTAATGATAATGAACAAGAATTAAAAGATGCGATGATTTCCATTAGTCAATCAAACGACTTGTACGTCAAACTCTCAAATAACGCAAAGCCCAGATTTGATGAACATTTCCATGCAACAAAAATGTTCGACAGTTATTCTAAAATTTACCGTAGAACCTTGGAGTCATAGTGAAATTAGCGAACACTTTTATCAAAATTTGTGAGATGAAAAATGGGCGATAATAAAAATATACCTATTTTTTTATTAATGGGATTCCCAAGGTCTGGCACTACATGGTTTTCAAATTTAATAAATTCTAGTGAAAGCGTAATATACAGACATGAACTTATAGGAAGAAACCATGGCATGATGGGAGACAGGGTTTTCTCTAAACTAAAATATGCAAATGGTTTGAGTTCCTCTGATTATGAAGTCGTAGAGAATGTGATTAAAAAAGCGCATGTAGAAACGGACAAACCCCCATTTTTTAAGAAGAAATACGGGTTGAGAAAGTTTCCCAAAATTCAGTATTTTTTCTGGTCGCTCGCTAAAGTCTTTCCCCGCGCTTCTGGCTTCTACAACCGCCTTTATCGACTAGGCAACAATCACGATTGGAAAGTTTTAATTAAAGAAACACGATCACTTACGGACATGCGGTCCATGATCCTCGGCTTAGATCCGAACGCACTATTGTTTCTAGTGAGAAAGCCTCAAGCTACCATTCTTTCTCATATTAAGGGAGTGAAAAAGAAAAAAATGAGCCCCTTGCCTGATAAGGTCAAGAATAGACTACGGATAGAAGCTTCAAATAGCGATTACTTTAAAACACACTTAAGTCATAAGAAACTTGATGCCGAGTTAAGAGATATAGAGTATTACGCGATTAACTGGGCGCTGTATCACGAAAAAGCATTAGCATTAAAAACAGAATTTTCTTCTGCTTCGATTTATTTCTACGACGAAATCATGGAAAATCCTCGAAAAGAAATAGAACACATTTTTTCAAATCTACATCTTGAGATATGTGATGAAGTAGAAACTTACATCGCACAGAGTTCCGGACAAAAGTCTAACTATTTAAAAGATGCGGGCGACCAATACTATAGTGTTTATAGAGATAGCTCGTTTAATAAAGATTCTTGGAAGGACGAACTCACACAGAAAGAAATAGACCTTATTGATTCTTACTGTAGCACGATGTATGAAAAACTGAGTGAGCTAAAAGCACAAAGCTAATAACGATGTCAGTTAACTTCACTTGTGCTTCAGGAAATTTACTTCCGGTAACGACATTAGACGCTGTAACTCAGGCACTATCTAAATGCTTTTTAGTATGTAAATTGAATGTTGTGCTTTACGCTAAACGCATGGATTTCGACTAAAAAGTCAGTCTTGGACAACTCTTCTGAGTTGTCAACCAAGTCAGCTCTGCCCCCATTTCTTGATGATATTAGCCTATTAACATGGTTATTCTTAATTACCACATCTTGTGTTGGTGTAAACCGGTATTCAATAGCTCTTCTGTACGAATGTTCCATAAAGATATAGTTGTTTTCTACCAAGGTATTGGGGCTGTCTTCCAAGACTATTCCAGTATCCCCAAAAGGGTCTTGATTGTCTGAATGATAAATGAAGTTATTCCTGATAATGCCACCAAAATTTGAGAATTTGATGTACTTATTTTCATCCCCTTTGACGCGTTTTCTCATTCCAAAACCAATCGCTCTATCTGAGTCAATGATGATATTGTTTTCAACAACATTATTCTCGGTATTGTTCCATAAATGTATAGCATGCTCGGAAATACGATTTCTGGGGCTCGCAATATGCTTAAATACGTTCCCTCGGATCACCCAGTTTCTGATTCCGTGTGCATCTATACCACCAATGTAATAGTGGGGGCCAATTCCAGCACTGTATTCAAAAAGGCAATTCTCAACGATTCCCGAATCAGACTGAATATTGGGTTTGTTTCTTTTGTCATAGCTGACTTTTAGTAATTGTTCATAGCTATCCCTTATGGTGCAATTACGAATAATTGGAAAGTCTGCATTACGCTCAGAACGAATTTGAATAATATGGTTACCCGCATTTTGCATCGTGATACCATCAATGACCACGCCTGAACTTTTTATGTCTATCAAGTTCTCAACAGTTTTAGACCTTCTCATTCCCTTACCATTAAAAATCACCGAATTTTTATCAGCGACTTCAGATAGCAAGATGATATTTGGCTTATTAAATACTATTGTTTTGGTTAAATCATACGTCCCAGGAGCAACATATATCGCCACATTACCATCGGTGCGCTCCAGTACGTTAAGCAGTTGCTCAGGCGAATTGACATACTCTTTGTCGTAATTTTCGGGAACCGCAATCTGTAGTTGATTAACGATGAGATGTTCATGGGGATTAACACGCTTTTCTGCAGGTTGGTATGTGGATATATCAACATTGGACACAACATTAGAATTGGGGGTAGTAACGCCAGAAATAACGGCTTTAATATCCGATCTAAAAAAAAATCCAATAATAGCTAGTGCACCCAATCCAGCAGCAATACCTAGTCCTTGAGCAATTCCGATCAAAAACTTTTTAATGAATAATTTAAAAAAAGCCATAGATATTCGCTCTTCCTTGGACAAAAACGTTACATGTGAACTCAGTTGACTAGTTCTAAGACAGATAATTCAGCCTAACGGAAAGAGGCCTTGCTCTTTCTTGCCGATAAATGAAATAAATAACCAGCCAGCAATATAATCGCTATGGGAAATGGCCATTTAAGCCAATAGGCGACAATTTCAAAATAGTATTTTTTAGTAATAAAGTGCGACACCCCATCCCAACGTTTAAATGAATTATCATATATTTTGTTCATTGTTATGACATCACTATGTGGATAACCCGCATTTGCATAGGCCTCGCCAGCGATATCCGGTGTAGATTGTAGCGCTACAGGACTGAAATTGAGCGAAACGCCAAAATCCGGATCAAATGTTAACTCTTCACCGTTTTCAAACGTTGCGGTTAAAATTACATGACCTGGAAATGTAAGTAGTTGATTGGGGATTCCTTGCCTGTCTAATAGCTGGGACATAATCATAGAAGCATCGCCACAAATCCCAATACCTCTATTAAGGCTTTTTTCATAATTTGCGAAATGGTATCTTTCGTATTCCGGAATCCCCGAGAATCTACCCATAAAATATAGAAAGTAATTCTCCCATATTGGGACAAGTTGATTAAACTTCTTAGTATCATATCTGCGCCAATGAATATGCGCTAAGCCACTACCGATAACTTTCGTAATTCGCTCAGCATATTCTTTGTCTGTTTCCCCTTCGACCCGTTCAATAGCAGTAAACGTTTCCTCTCGCGTTAGTGTAATATCATTTTCAAACCGCAATTCATCATCAAAAAATACGGAAGGTCTCACATCCTTGAAAAGACCGTAAATATTCACGCTGAATAACCCTAAACCTAAGGTCATTAATACCACAGCGATATATGTGTAGGGGTTAGTTTTCATTTTTTTACTACCGATGCCTTTTCTTGGTTAGCGGTGTATCTCACGACGTAGATATTATAAGCACAGGCGATAAACAATACACACCAATACAATATTTCAGCTCTCATCCGATTCATAAACGTCATCGCCACAACAAAGGCCAGAAGCGCACATTGAAGCGCTATCACCTTAAAGTAATTGTCTACGTCAACGCGTTCTTTTAATGCTCTCTTGGTAATATTAGAGGTTCGGTAACAGGCATATAACATCATGATCAATGCGAACAGGCCTACATAGCCAATTTCTGTTAACGTTTCAAACCACGTGGAATGAACCGATCTTTTCCGGCTTTCTCCAGTGTCTACACCTTCTGGTATATACATAGGGGCAAACACGTTAAACCCTTGAAAGCCGTTACCAAAAGGATAGTCTTTAGTCATTTCCCACGCGGACTGCCAAAAAATAAATCGTGTCGCACCCGATTCTTGATCAACATTTTCAGTTGATTGGGTGGTCATTGTGTAAATACGTTCGATAAAAGCTTTGTCAACAATTACAGCAGCGCCAGTTAGCCCTGCCAACGTAATGACTACAGCTGCCGCTTTCTGATACTTTCTTTGAAAACTAGAGAAGTACATGTGCCACATAAAGAGACCGCAGCTCAAAGCAACCGCCAAGAAAGCACCCCGACTGTTAATCAAGACGATCCCATTAGCAATAAACGCGCCCGCTATGGCTATTAGTAGGCGAATTTTGTTATTACTCGCTGTCCAAAAATAATATAGACACAGTACCACACTAGGCGCAATCGCAGCAGCTAAGCCATTAGCATCTGGTGAATCAACCGTACCAATACCTTCAACTCGGCCGGCACCGTTTCTTCCTTTTTGCATCGCCATAAAGCTAATGTACCAAGCTCCATATATATAGCCGTACATCATAATATTAAGGTCTTTATCAGACTCGCACATCTTGAATGCGATGCTAATAATTACCATTAGCTTAAAGTAAAAGACCAGTGCTTGATTATGCCCAATGGGGAGCACTGCGTAAAAAGACGCTATGCCATAGAGCAGCAGAAGCACGTACATCCATCTAAACTGTGGTATTTGAAATAGACGGTTTTGGTTAAATTTGCCAAAAGACTTGAGAAATAGTAGTCCCATGACCACAACCACGATAAATGAATAAGGCAAGTTTGGTACAGATGACCCCCACCATCTATTTTGAGGATTGTAAAAATAGACTGCCTGATAAACCGCAAATATGAACATCGGAGAAGCTAAAATTGCGTAAAATATTCCGCCAGCATAGCTTCCTAAAAACAGTAAAATATTAATCATTTAAGGTCTTATTTATTCAATCTATCCAAATTACTCAATCTACTGCCCATTCTCATAAAAGGTAACTCAATATATTTGTACGAAAGATGAGCAACATACAAGCTTACGAATCCACCAAATGTAATGACCACGAAATAGCGCTGCACAGAATCAGTCACACTAAAGTAGATAAGTAACAAAACGGCGCACCCGATGAGTAAGTTGTGGTAAAGGTAGAGGCTGTAAGAATATTCACCCATTTTATATAGCTGACTGGTTAATATTCTCGGTAGTTTTACCTCTGCGAAAAGAATAGATGCCACAACTGATAGCGCTATGAGTCCTAACATTACCCAAATGTTTGAGATAACGGGCAGGTCTGGAATCTCAACAAACCCATTACTCACTATTGAAGCAGACACAAACAAAAAAACAAATGTGATGGTTCCGATATATTGGTTTAAACGCAATTCATATTTTCTATAAATAAACCCGAGAAAAACACCACCACAAAAGGTGAAGCCCAGCATAAAGACTCTTTGATCTTTAAATATACCTAAATCCAGCTTGAAAACCATGTATAAGGCTACGCCCATTAAAATTGGTGAAAGTGATTTCAGCTTAGGGATTAACAAGATCATAATGGGAAACAACAGGTAGTATTGGAACTCAACAGGTAGACTCCAATAGGCATTGTTGAACAAACCCGGCTGACCAGAAATATTGAAACTCAATGTTAAATAAGTTAGGAAATCAGTTGGAGTTGGTACCTGTAAGAATTGCCGCTCTATCCAATTGCCAGTAGCTACTCCATAGAATTCTCTAAATGCAAATGAAAATACAAAATAAACCAACAATGACAAAGCAAATGCTGGCCAAATTCTGAAGAAGCGTTTGATGTAAAAAGGAAAAACATTTAACTTAGACGCCCTACTTGTATGGCTTAGATAAAGTGTGGTACCGCTAAGAGTAAAGAACAAAAGCACGCCAAACGTGCCTAAATCGAAGACCTTTAGCCATATCCAATTTACGGGTTCATCTTTTGATAAGTAGGTATCTTGAGTCGCCCTCAGACTATGCGAAATCACGACGAGTAATGCAGCTATTCCTCTCAACCAAGTCAGAGGTTTAAAATGATGTTTTTCACTGCTCATCACATTACGTCTCTACTTCACAATGATGCTGAGGTAGCTGTCGCTTCAAATGTTCAATCCATAACTTATTACCAGAGGTATTTAAGTGCAAACCATCACCAACATGATAAATGGTAGACAACTCATTCCCATCATTAAGGAAAATATCATATTGCTTCACTAGTGAAACGTTGTCATATTTGTCAATTTCTTCTGCTAGCATTAAATTAAACGCCGAAATATCTCCAGCTATACGTTTCAATTTGGCGGACAGGCTGTTCACAGGCAACAACTCACCTACGATAACGCGAGGGTGATCCGAAAGTGAGGCGAGTAATAGAGAAAACTCACTTAACGTAGAGGCTAAGGATTGACCTCTTATAAGATCATTTATGCCCACACCTATAAAGATACAATCAGTGTTACTTGTGCTTTTATAATCACTCAATCGCGCTCGGACGTTACCCACAGTGTCAGTGCCGATTCCAAAATTAATGGCATCTTTTGAGATTTCTGATACTGCTAAGCCTTGAATCAAGCTGTCACCGATAAATAGCACTGTTCTGTGAGAGTATTGACGATCTAAACGTTTATAAAAAACATGCGTAGACTGCACGAAATAGCTTTGTGGAGACGGCATTTTTTTGGCATCTAAATACAGGAAACTGACGAAGAGAATGCCGGCGATCAATATTCCAATAAGGATATTTTTCATTGTCTATCCCATCGTTCCTTGCGTTCTTTTTGCTGCTTCCTAGCTCGCCACATCGCTTGTCTCCAGCGGTACTGGATTTGAATCTCTCCAATAATTTTCTGATGCCATTTAAAATAAAACAACTGAAGTTTAGATAATTTTACAGGCTGGCCAATTTTTTTATAACCCAGTTTTTCTAGCAAGTCGCCCGCAACATTTTCAACGACATCAATCTCAAATTGAGACAATTTAAACTTCCACTTCTCGGACAGTGTTTTATCCGGTTTTTTAAATGTATGAACATTTTCTCGCTGAACGTTGTAATAGCTGGCTTGCTTGTCGTATTCAAGCATTTCCGGGGCAAGTGAACATTCCAAAAACTGACAAACTTGTTCAAGTGTAGGTTTAAAGTTTGTAACGATATCTTCATAGCGTATAAACAAAAAGTTTTCAGGCATTTCAGACATAAATTCAAGCTGTTGCTCGACTTCGCGCTTCCATCGCTGTGCACCATAATAGGCGTTTGTACCTAGCCCCCATTTGTTCTCCATATAGGAGTTTGTTACACCGCGCCCATCGCGAACAATAATAATGAACTTAGACGCTGGTAGAAAATTGCGCAATACATCAATATATTCAGTTAATTGAGGATCTTTTAGCCCCCAAATTGGGGCGGCTTTCACCAAATTCGCTAACTCTGAACCATTCTCAATGTAAACCTGTTTTTCTATTCCCTTGATAACCGCTTCAGTTGACGAAGAGTCCTCAAAGACCTTGGGCAAATCAAGTTCGTTTTGAATAAATACTTCAGGGTGTGCTGATAGAATTCTGGTTAACAATGTTGTCCCAGAACGCTGCGTTCCCATGATAAATAAAGGCGATAACATCTTAAAAACTCTCTAGTTACTTTAGATTATTCATTGAGAAAGATTGCAACAAGGATGGAGAATACTTCATACCTTTGATGAATGGTTTAATCTTTGCTTTTGCGACTTTCCACCAATTATCTCGCCATCTATCACTTATGTTATCACCAGAGGCCAATACATAGCCTAAGATTGGAGCTCCAATCACAATATAAGGTGCTGCTGCCTCTTGTTCAAAAAAATTGCGTATTTGCATATGCGGATATCGCGCCCATGGAATAAAGCCAATAGACTCCAGCGTAGGCTTTGTAGGGATATCCAATAGCTCATCACACAATACAGAAGTTGACCCACAAAGCTGACTCATTTCTTGGCATGGTATTGCTCTACGTACGTCGTGGTATAAAAGGTAGCCCCCGTCGATTACAGCGCCAGACTTATCATCAACTAAATTGAGTACCGTTGAAACAAAATTTCTCGATAACAAATCGTCAGAATCTAAAGCATACCAGTGGGTAACACCACTGTTTACCAATGCACTCATAGCAAAAGCAATTTTTAAATTCTTATCTTGAATCAACTTATTGTGATTGAAGTCAGGTGCGTTTCGGTCCGGTGGCAAAAAATCAACTTTGACGACCTTCAATTTAGGAAATAAATCCTCAATTTCCTGGGGAATTTCGTGACCAGCAACGGCTACCACGAAACTATCGTTGTCTTGAGCATAAACCGATCTAAGCGTTGAAATAAGCGAGTTAACGGTTACTTTCCAACACTTAGAGATAGCTTTTGATTTTAGAGGTATAACAATGCCAAGCTTCAATTTTTCCATGCGAAATAGTAAACCTCTAAACGTTTAAATATTTTATTAAAAAAATGAAATCTGTTGAAAAATGAAAGATACATCACAACCAGATACATAAAATAACACGCCATGAATATGGCTACACTAAATATCACATGCAACGAAAAATAACTTTCAATAAAAAACATAGTTAATGTAGCAAACGACACTGAAGCCAAAATAGGGCTGACCGAAAGGAAAATACATTTAAAATCAATATTTGCAACGCGACAAGAAAACCCAATCGCTAGACATAGCGTGAAGAGACTAATTATGCTTCGAGCTAGCACAAAATCACTGAGTACTGGTTCAAAAGACAAAATAAGAAAAGTGATGACAGTGAGAAAAAAGCTCATTGAATCAATAATAAATATCGGTTTAGAAACACCTTTAGAAATAATAATGTTGCTGAAAAAGATCATCATCGAAAAAGAAAAAACAAAGAGTGACATCACTTGCATAAGCTCACCGGTGACCTCCCACCCATCACCTAACACTAATTGGACGAGAGGAACTGAAAACAGAGCTATACCAAAAGAAAGAGGAATGATTATAAACGCCAGTGCAAAAAGCGTGACACAGAATTTATCAATAAACTCATCATTTTTTTTGTGACCAACTTTTGAAAAAGCACTGATCAGCGGCTCCATAGCTGGGTTGATGACCTCTTGACTGGCCATCATTGACAAGTTTCTTGCAACGTGAAAAAAGCCCAATGACTCGACAGGAAATAGTTTAGAGATCCAAATTGCGTCAATTTGTCCTTTTACCGCAGAGACCATACTCTTGAGCATGATCCATTTTGAAAACGTCCACTGCTTTGCGACATTAGTAAAATCGAATTTTGGTCTATAACTACAGAAATAATATGTGCCTAGCATCATTATCACATTTGATAGCAAGTCTGCGATTATGAGTGCCCAATAGCTTTGATAAAAATACGCAATGGAGATACAAACAACTGTAGACGATAACTTTTGAATAATTCCAATATAAAATATTGATTTATAATTAAAACTTTTCTTCTGCAAATGGATCCCTGGGTTATTCAGGGATTTAACAATGAGGTTAAATGAAACGACAATAAAGGCAAGACGAATGCTTGGGTCACCGTAAAAGTGGGCTAAAAATTCTGAACATGCCACCAGTACAATAAAAAGGCTCCCCTTAATTAGGAAATCCAAACTCCAACTTGAATTCAAATCAACGTCATCAACTTTGTCTAGTTGCAGTATGTATTGGAGAGCACCTGTTGACGCTATTTTCTCAAATATGAAAAGAACAATTGTCAGGATAGCAGCCACACCAAAGTCATAAGGGTCTAGCAGTCTAGCGAGAACAATCAAACTGAACACAGAGAGAAATCGCTTGATTAAATTGAGTGCCGTAATAATCCCTGAGCTTTTTGCTATATCGAAGAAAATCATTGCGACTTGTTCCAACTCGACTGTATTAATTTCACTAACTTTTTTACCATCAAACTAAATACGATCGAACCGTAGCCGAAATAGCTTTTTCTCGTTTGAGACAGTGTTTGGTTTGCGAGATTTACGTATTGCTGTGCGATAGATTCTAGACTCCACATCTGCCTAGCCTTTGTGGATTGACTCGTTAGCATTTCATTTGTGAGAGGGAAGACAAAATCAGACATGGTGTAACAATCAAAGCCAAACTGGCGTATGTATTCAACCGCGTAATGCTCATCATTAACAAATACAGGAACGTCATTAGCGAGGTAAACTTGCACTTTGGTCGGGGGTTTTGTTGAGTGATAAAAACGATCAGATTTAAAGTCTACTGCGAATGCCGAACGCTCAAAGGCTGCTCTTTGACTAGACTCACTCCACTGCTCAAAGCAATAGTTACCGATGAAGACCTTATCTTCCGTCACGTCAACGTCGTACACGTTATGACCTACTTCCCCCTCTGCAACAACGGAGTGCAACGACTTTTTCAAATGGTCTAGATCAGTTAAAAACACATGCGGAATTTGTGACAGGACTGGATATTTACTCAAATTGCGCAAAAGGTCAGGAATATAATCTACAACGCCAAGCCACATGTATCTGTTTTGTGGCTCTTTACGTTCTACGAGATATTTAACATAGTGATCTACATTTGAAACGTTCTCTGAGTCTATGAAGCGCTTTAGCAAGTCATTATGGACCGCAATCCTGTCAAAGAGTTTCAGTAACAAGGATGCGTCGTTAATGTGTTTCTCTGACTTAAAAAAATCAACAGGTATGTAGATTTTTCTGCTCTTCCAATTATTTACAAAAAAAGACAGTGGTGGCATCTCTTTGATTATAAAAACAAGACCATCAAAACTTTTTGGAATTTCTTTAAAAGCTCTGAAATAAATAACATTATATTCATCCTTAAGCGTATCGAAGATATCCTTGGAAACCCAAGAAAAGCTTGGCTTATCTGACTCTGGACCCACATATATGCTTTTCAAAACTTTACTCGTTATAAGGAAATAAGGTATGTGTCGTTGATTTTTTCTTTGTATTAGGGTGTCCCATATAAAATAAGGCCTTTACAAATACCTCAAATACAAAAGAGATAGTCAACCTAGATTTATACGTTTTTAAGAACTGAATTAATCCCAATAAAGCGCCCAACTTTCGGTAAAAAATTGTCTGTAGTGTGAAATCCCATAACCGTTCTCGTACCCTAAACATAGAAATATATTGTGCACCACCGGCAGATACACCTGAAAGATCATGCTCTAATATACCTCCCACGTAATAACGATCAAAATTTATCGATTTAAGCCTGTAAAAAAGTGTCGTATCAACACCATATATATTAAATCTATGGTCAAAAACATCCCCAAACTTGCACTTTAATCGCCTTATCGTGTCCTCTTTAATCAATAAACCACTCAATATAGAAACGACTGAAAGTTCACTCAACTCACCGTTAAAGTCGCCAGCAACCTTATTGACTTTGGGATATCTACGCTGGTTCAATGAAACAATGCTGGGCAGAAAGACTTCTCTGTCGCCTTTCATAAAATCGTTAACAGATAAGACATATTCTTGAGTGACAAAGGTATCATCATCGAAATATATATTCGCGCATTCTTCATTCAGCATTGAGTTGTATACAAAGCTTAGAGGACTATTTGAAAGATTTTCACAAACAACAAAATTTTTGAATGTCTGCGAATCGATGAAAGCAGCGACCTCATCTCTAATTGATGAAGGACCATTGTTCCAAATACATACAGTTATTTCAGTATCAAAAAACGAATCTATATTGTCTAATAAACTATTTACTGTCTTTGACTGGCATATTGCCTTGTTGTACAAAACAATGACTATGTTCAGCTTCATTTAACTAGTTTTTTCTGTGGTAGAACAGCTAAAAGTAGCTTATTCAACTTTGCAGTTAATCGAACGCTTAGTTTATCAGGCCGATAAACTGCATGGGTTTTCTTAACGAAGTACTTCTGCTCTATTCTAGGATCGCTGATACCCAAATTATTCACTATTACGTTTGCAGTGCTGAGGCAGAATGTTAAAGAAAGTTGATCTCTCCTCGCATTGCCTAAATATTCTTTCCACCAAAGCTCCATAGCTCTCTTGAGGTCGCAAGAATGATGTCTGCGAAAAATAACACTTGCTTCATACAACGCATTGCCTTGGAATCCATTCGCTTTGTATCTCGCCATTTGGGGAATAACCCGCCAAAAGTAGTCTAATCCGAGTTCGAGACACTCGGAAGCCTCAGAATAAACATCATCACGTTTATAATGTTTATAAAGTGCAATATCTTTTGATGCTAAAGCGTTATCTATTACGTCTTTAAGGGCTGAAACTACCTGGATATTTCCATCTACGTACACGCTGCACTCGTACTGCGGAAACAAAAGATGAGGATGCATTTTTATGTATCGGTTTAAATCTTTATGACTTAGGCTGGATTCAGGCAGCTTCATCAAATTCCAACCTGGTGGTACTTCACCACTAAAAGCATTGTCGACGATTAATATATAGTCGACATCGCTTTCAGCTATATCAAGAGGAAGTAACTTGTCATAAGCACCAGTTATAACTGAGTACACTACATACGGCTTCATTTTACCCTCGTTACATGTGACAACGTAGAACAAATGTCCGAATCAACATTTATTGGTTCACTGTTAATATTATATTGTTTTCGTGATAACTCGCTTGTTCATACAGGCAGGCACTCAAACGGCTACTTGTATAAGTTCACTAATTTCCAAGTGTTCCAATTATTCAATTGAATACGTTGTCTTTAGGCTATTCTTTGTCGCGGCCATTTCCAACGTATGCAAGGCACCAGAAAAGTTTGATTTGCTATCAACCCCAAGTATTACTAGCTTTCCAGACGATGGTACACCTAATAAGACTAGCCATGTTTGGTATAACTTAGCTTCTAATTTACTGGTGAAAAGTCTGTCATTAATCTCGTACCAACTAGCATAATTGACATTACTTCCTGTAGGAGAAGTAATAGTGCGCACCTGCAACTGTTTTCCTAGTAGAGATAAAGAGCTGATTTCACTATTCAATAATGACCATCTTTGTTGCGTATATGGCTTATGTAAATCGGTAACAAGCTCGTTATCAATGCCACTAAACCAGGCTTCGTAGAGCACTGCGGTACAAGCGCCCTCTACTTCGAACATAGCCTTAGTGGTTTTATCAGGATTATTGAAGCTCGGAGTCAAGTTTATATCGTGTTGAAAACACTGCTCGAGGCCAATCGTTTCTTGATCAAAATCATTGGGTTTTAGGTTGCCCAAAGCAGATTGAATAAAAGTGGACCACAACGAAAAACTCACAAGCAATAGACTAATCGACAAAACTTTTAATTGATGAATAGACCAATGACCCGCACTAGTCGTCATTTGAGCACTCTCATCAGTCCCTACTTTGTCTCGAATAAGCTCTCCAATACCAAGAAGGCAAACAATAACAAACGCAAAGAAAAACCATCCATAGATCAAATGGTCAGCGCCCGCCGCATGCTCCATATTGGTGTAATAAGCAATCAGGATAATTCCATAAATGCGCACAATATTAGCGGCAACAGGGAACAAAAACGACAACAAAACAAAAAATATTTGTCTCTTGCGAGATTGCAAATTCAAGTATGTGTACAAGACCCCAATCACAATACTAGCGATAAAAAAGCTTACACCTGAACACGCTTCAGCGACCAAAAAACGACCTTGTGGAATTTCTAAATACAGCCCGTTACGATAAAGCGGTATACCAGTTACTCGTAATAATGCGACAGCGCCATCTGCTGCAATTTCTTGCAAATAAGGGATAAGCTGTTCCCCCACCGGTATGCTAAACAACATAAATAACAATGGAAACACGATAACCCTGGCAGCCTTATGCCCGATGGCTAACCATATCAATGCAGGAAGAAGTACAAACGTTGCTGTGTGCATAAATAGTTGGATATCACCCGCCACGCCCACAATGTACAAAAAGCAGCTTGGGAAAATCACGATTAGAGGAAGCAATGAAATGTTTTTTTCAACAGCGATTAAGCGTGCGCGTCGAAGGTATATTAAGTAAAGCGAGGCTGGAATTATGAAGAAACCGTGATTAAAAATGTCATTCGTCCACCAGACCTGAGCAGCAGAGAATAATCCTTGATGGCAAAACAACAGCCAAAGTAACAATATAATTCCGACAGAGACGTATTGCTTTTTGTACTGCTTAATCACGCATTCCCTCACTTTTGTTCTTTGACAATGTCGTAAGTTCGACTAATTGTCTGCCACTTATAATCTTTAAGTAACTTGACTATCTTTGTTTCCATTCGAGACAGATTAATGTAATGACGAAACTTGGACAGAAGCGAAGCGCCTTCAATGCGTGGCTGATCAGGATCTATCTCCCAAGGGTGGAAATAAAAATTATAAGGGTGAGGCTCTTCATTCATAAAACGCTGAATGCGCTTTTTAGATAGGCGATAAGGGTAAAGCCTAAAATAACCACCTCCACCTATACCGGTATTGGCGTTATTTTTACGTAGCGTTGGAATTGGAATTTCAATAATTCCCTCTGGCCTATCGTACTTAAACCTAGGCCATTCGGGCACGCCATATAAGTCGTGTTCTATAGGGTATGTACTTGATGAGTAGATAAAACCTTGCTCTTTAAGTACGTCGTAAACCCAGGTGTTTGTGTCATTCACTGAAAAACTGGGGGCGCGATAGCCAATGACTTTCACGCCGCCAATATCTTCCAAGATGGCTTTACTTTCTGCAACGTCACTAAACAGCTGTTCACGGGTCATCGTAGTCGCACGCTGATGCGCCAAGCCATGGCTAGCTAACTCATGACCTTCGCTAATCAAACGCTTAATTACATCAGGGCATCGCTGCGCTACCCAACCTAACGTAAAAAAGGTGGCTTTCACATCGTTCTCAGCAAATAAATCGAGCAACCGGTGGGTATTGTCCCCCACCCTCAGGCTAATGCTGTCCCAATCCTTTCTATCAATAACCCCTTCGAATGCTGAAACCTGAAAATAATCTTCTACATCCACTGTCATCGCATTTAGGCGATTGTCTAATTTCATAGCTTTTATCGCCCTTTTCCAAAAAGCACAATTTCAACAGTACGAATTAAAATTAAAATATCTAACAACAAGCTTTGGTGCTTGACGTAATATAAGTCAAACTTCAGTTTTTCCATAGAGTCTTCTACGCTAGCACCGTAGGGATAATTTAGTTGCGCCCACCCAGCTAAACCCGGTTTAACATTGTGTCTTTGGTTGTAATACGGTACTTCGCGCACGAGCTGCTCAACAAACTGCGGACGTTCTGGACGAGGTCCAATAAAGGCCATCTCACCTTTAAATATATTTAATAGCTGAGGTAGTTCATCGATACGGTACTTTCGAATGAAATGGCCAATTCGCGTGACTCTATCATCATCCTTGCTCGCCCATTTAGCGCCATCTTTCTCAGCGTCGGGACGCATACTCCTGAACTTGATAATTTTAAACAGTTGCCCATTCAACCCTACGCGCTCTTGCTTGTAAAACACCGAGGTGCCTGTACGCCACCCATCATCTAAGTATATAAAGAGAGCCGTAAACAGCATGAATGGCCACACAAATAACAAAATCAAAAATGCCAAAACGACATTCAAGGTATAGTCTAATGCATCTCTCAGGTAGTTCTGACTTTGAAAACCATTTGAGTAAATAACCCAGCTTGGATACATTAAGTTTACGACTATTTGGCCTGTTTCCCGTTCCATAAAGTCAAGCAATTCAGTGACTTCTATACCTCTAAGACGACAGTCAAATAACACTTCAACGGGCAAGGTGCCGCGACGCTGATCGCAAGCAATAACAATTTCTTCAATGTCGTTTTCAAGAATAAACCGCAAAAAGCTTTCATCGACTTTGGCATGGATTATCTTTTCTTTGCGTATACCATCTTCACGGTTATCACCAGGAATGGGGATGAATCCCACAAGCTCGAAACCAATTCTGTCCACATCTCGACGCATACGCTTTTCAATAATAGACGCACGTTCTCCGGCTCCAAGCACAACAATTCTTACTTTGCCTAAACCCAGTAATCCCAAGCGATGTGTAAAGTATCTAAAGATCACAAGGGTGATAATAATCGACCCTACAGCAGCAGGTAAGAAGTATGAATCCATGACCAGTTTGTCAAAGAAAGCACGACTTAAAATCTCGACCAAAAAGTAGCTAAGACCAGCACTAACAAATATTCTTCTTATGATACCCCTGAAAGTTTCTCGTAATTTGGCTTCATATAGCCCTACAGATAATGAGCAAATAAGAATGCTAACGGTCAGCATAGCCACATTAATCATTAACTTTTCTACTGAAACCTGAGCCGAAAGCCCAACTTGCGTTAAAATAAAATGTGAAATGTAACCCATATAAGCGATGAGTAACGCTTCAGTGAAAACTAATATATTCGAGCGTTTACTTTGATTGCGCTTGTTTAATGCCACCCCTGGCCCCCTAAAAACTGCAGCATGAATTCCATCATAATCGGAATTATTCTAATAGACTAGAATTGATGTTGGCATTATAGTGCTATTTGCCGTAGGGTAAATCAAGAAACCTTTAACTAACCACTTGAGTATAGGCCTCTATTTTTATGTTCCGTTTTAAAAAACCGGTTCATCTATACATTAGTATAATCGTTATACTTTTATCAGGATGCAGTAACACCTCTACTTTGCCACAGGCAACCACTCGCCCTTCTATGACAACCAATGTGAATGAGTATCAGTACTTGATTGGTCCTGGTGATTCACTCACTATTTTTGTTTGGCGAAACCCTGAAATTTCAGGCCAATTTATTGTTCGCCCTGATGGTAAGGTGACCACATCATTAGTTGAAGATATTGATGTAGCAGGCAAAACCCCCACCGATCTTGCCCGTCAAATAGAAGAACAGCTTTCAACTTACATCAATAATCCCCGTGTCACCGTAAGTGTCAATAACTTTACCGGCCCTCTAAGCGAACAGGTCAGAGTGATAGGTGAAGCTACCAACCCGAGCGCAGTGAATTATACTGAACATATGACGTTACTCGATTTGATGATTGCAGTCGGTGGGCTTACCGAGTTCGCTGATGGTAACAATGCTAAATTAGTGCGCGTGGTAGATGGTAAACAAACGACATACGAAGTTAACATAGATGATTTAATACGCGACGGCGACATTGCAGAAAATGTGGATATGTTGCCTGGCGATATCGTGATTATTCCAGAAGCCTGGTTCTAATCTAACGTATTTATGGAAAAGAATTAAATAATGCAGGATTTACAGCAAACGCTTGTACAAATACTCGATTACGTTAAAGGTATTTGGATAAAGAAGCGTTACGTCATGTTATTTTCATGGCTCATTTGCCCTATTGGTTTTATTTACGTTGCCACTTTGCCCGACCAGTATGCGTCAAGAGCACAGGTATTTGTAGACACTCGCTCGGTATTGCAGCCCTTATTGAGAGGGTTAGCCATACAAACAAACCCTGACCAAGAAATTCAGATGATGGCTAAAACACTGCTGAGTAGAAGTAATGTTGAGATTATCGCCCGTGAAAGTGACTTAGACATTGCAGCGCAAACCGAGGCGCAGTTTGAGGGCATTGTAAGCGAATTGGTGAATAGTATTAGATTGAGTTCCACTGGGCGCGATAACATTTACAATATTTCGTATGAAAACAAAGATGCCATCGTGGCACAAAAGGTGGTTAAAGAAACGTTAGATTTGTTTGTTGAAGGTGCACTAGGCAACAACAGGCGCGATACCGATACCGCGGGAAAGTTTCTTGAAGAGCAAATCGCTGAATACGAATCTCGATTATCGGAAGCAGAACAAAGAGTTGCTGACTTTAAGCGCCAATATAATGATATTTTGCCGTTATCGGGAACCTACTACGCACAACTCCAACGGCTGCAGGGAGAGTTAGAAGACACACAGCTGCAAATAAAACAAACTAAGCAGCAGATAGACTCCTTAAAGTCACAAATGGCGCAGAAGAAATCCTCTGATAGTTTTGGGGTCACTAACGCTAATGAACCTGTGCTGCGTACGCGCTATGACGATAGAATCAGAGGCTTAGAAGAGCAGCTTGACACCCTAAAATTGCGCTTTACGGATAAACACCCGGATGTCATTGAAACCAAAGCGTTACTCGAAAGTTTAGAAGCAGCACGTACCAAAGAGATTGATGCATTTCTCAATGAAAGCGATGAAGATGGTACGCAACCATTGAACGATTTAAACAGAGAAATTAAGTTAGAAGTCAGCCGATACCAAAGTAATTTAGCGGCGTTAGAAGTGAAAGAAACTGACGTTAAAGCCAAGATTGCTCGCTTAGAATCCAAGGTGGACCTTATTCCGCAAATTGAGGCTGAAAATACCGCGCTGAATCGCGACTATGCAATTACTAAAGGTAAATATGAAGAGTTGCTATCGCGCAAAGAAGCAGCGGATCTTTCTCGACGCGCAGAAGTTTCCTCTGAAGAATTACAGTTTAGAATTATAGAGCCGCCTTTAGTGCCCAAGCGACCTTCTGGCCCAAATCGGTTAATACTTTATACTGCTGTATTAATTATTGGCTTTGGTTCTGGTATCGGTGTGGCATTCTTAGTCAGTCAGTTAAACCCGATTTTAATTAGGCCGAAACAACTACTCCAGATAGCCGACTACCCTATTTGGGGAACAGTGACGCATTTAGACCTAAGTGAAATAAAACGTAAAAACAGAAATCGCTTACTGATATTCTTATTGTCATCAGGCTCCATCGTCGCCATGTATGCGGTTCTAGCAGCAGCCGAAATACTGAACATCCACCTCTTAGGAGGTTTATTGTAATGAAAAATACCATTGAAAAAGCGCTTGAAAAACAAAAAGCGCAATCCAAATCTGATCCCAATGAAAATGCCGCTTTGGACACTCGCGAAAAAGTAGAAACACCTGATACTGCACCGCAACAGATGGACGACAATCACAAAGAGAGAAACATTAAGGCGAAACAGGCACCGTCCGAAGAGCCGCTTGCAACAAAGAAAACGCCAACTCGTGCTGCCAAGCCGTTTCATATCGACTTTGAGCGCCTTGCGGAAAATGGCCACGTCACATTAGGCGGCGAGCGGAAACAAATTAACGAAGAGTACCGAGAAATTAAACGAAAGCTGTTAGCGAATGCGTTTGGGCCACTCTCGAAAACGCTGAAAAACCCTAACATTATTATGGTTACCAGCAGTCGTCCTTCAGAAGGTAAAACCTTTACGGCCACAAACCTTGCATTAAGTATTGCGTCTGAGCAAGACAAAACCGTGCTATTGATTGATGCGGATGTACTAAAGCCAAATGTACTTCGTACGCTAGAACTCAAACCTAGAAAAGGGTTAATGGAATACCTGACGGGTGACGTAGAAGATATTTCCGATGTGCTATATCACACCAATGTCGATAAACTAAAGCTTATTCCTGCGGGTAAATCCCATCACCTGTCTACTGAAATGCTTGCCAGCTACAAGATGCATGAGACCGTAGATGAATTCGCCAACAGATACCCTGACCGTATTGTTATTTTTGATACCCCACCTTTGATTGGAATTAACGAAAGTGCCATTTTGGCTAACTTTGCTGGTCAAGCGGTTGTTGTTGTTGAAGAAGGTAAAGCAAAAATAGCCGACATTAAACTTGCGGTTGAACGACTGAACCCAGAAATGGCCATCGGCTTTGTAGTAAATAAATCTGTTCACAATGATACAGACCACAGCGGCTATTATGGCTACTATTATGCCGAGAGAAGTGAATAACACCGTTAAAGGTAATCGCATTAAATACAGTCAACTAGCGATTACCTTCGCAGGACTATTTTCTTCTACGACGGCCTTGGCACAATCCGACTTAAAAATAACAGCGCAGAGTGAAGCGGAAGTTATTTATCAAGATGTGCAAACGGAAACAGACGGTAACCTTTCGCTTACCACAGTAAGTATAGTCCCTAGCCTGATAGCCACTTATTCATCAAGAACGTTTTCTGGGAACTGGTCGAGCACCGTCACCCACCTAGAACGAGAAAATGATACCAGCGGCGAAGAAGACACCTATGCTGAGTATCGCTATACAGCCCAGTGGCAACCTTTTGATGAATATTTACTCCTGCAAGCTAATGGCGCACTCAATTATCAAAATACATCGTCAAGCAGTTATTTGTTGACTGATTTTGTCACGAATTCTGAAGGACTTTCGAAAACCCGCACGAACACGCTGTCGGGAACGCTACAGTTCATCAACGGCGATTGGATCACTGCGCTTGGCTCAGCTGCTTACTCTGTTGTAGAGTCTGAGGAATCAAGTACAAATTCAACCGGATTGGATAATGACAGTACTAGCCTGACGGGGACGCTTGCTAACGGTGACCGCGCCAGACGCTTGTTTTGGACGCTTACAGGAAGCTATCAGGACACCAGCCGAAGCACCGCGTCATCAGGTGACTTCTTTACCCGCGAAGGCGAGTTTACCGCTGATGCTATGTTATTTAGTGACTGGGCACTTCGTGTGACGGCCTTTCATGAAGCGAATCAAATCAATAGTACTGACAACACTGACAGCGCAACACGACAATTTAATAGCTATGGCGCTGGCATAACCTATCGACAATCTGCAGAGCGCTACATTGCCCTCACCGCCAACAGAAGTGATTCGGATACCGATGAGAATGAAACTTATGTAGGGCTTGATATCGCATGGGCCCTAAGTAGCCGAACCAGCGTGGCAGGCTCATACGATAGGCGCTTCTACGGAGAGTCCGCAGCCGCTCAAATTTCCTATAATACCAAGTATTTTCGTTCTTCTTTTTCCTACAATGAAGATGTCACCACAACGTCCAGACTACTGACCGACAGTGAAAGCTTAGGCGTATTCGTATGTGCAAGTGACGCTACGAGTATTTCTGATTGTTTTCAGCCCAGTAGCTTAGCTTACGATTTAGGTGCAGGAGAGCAGTTTGTAGAGCTAACATCCCAAAATTTAGAATTTGACGACAGTGTCATCATATATAAAAGTGCCAATACACAGATAGGTTATCAATTTTCACGGCTAACATTAGGCCTAACGTGGCGTTATACAGAAAGTGAATACCTAGAAGAGGACAGGCTAAGACGCAACTATTCGGCGGGCACTGACTTTTCTTATGATATTGGCAGCTATACCAGCCTAACGGGAAGCATCACCTACGCGAATATTGAAGAACGAGGCACAAGCACCACGGCAGGAGTGAGTGAGAATATAAACAGCACGCTTGGACTGAGTCGCACGTTTGGCGAGCACCTCACCACTTCATTGAACTTGAGCTATCTCACCACCTCTGGCAATTTAAGCCAGGTTAGCTTATATGGAAATGATTACACTGACAGGCGTATTACGTTTTCTGTCTCCTATGAGTATGAATAAAGTGCATTCTGTCACTCAATAATACTCATAGCTGCTTTGAGGTAGCAGCCGTTATGTCACTATTCTCCCTGCTCACCTTTATCTGGCGCTTTATCCGAATCCTTAAGGCGAACATAGGTTTGGTATTTCTTTTTCAATAACTTATCCATGTACTGGGTTAGTTTCACTTTGTGAAGAACCGCATCGTCTAGCGCATCAATAAGCTCCACTAGCATGCCTTTGTAATACTCACTGTCTCTCACACGGTGCCCTTTAGGTGTAACAAGAGGGACTTGCTCATCTTCAGGCATACCCTGCTCGTTCATCTCATCTGGCTCAAACATTTCTTCACGAACTTCGTCTATCACGGCCTCAACGATAGATGCTGAAATCTGAGTCTCTTCTTCAAGAAAGCTGTACAAAAACACCCTATCCATAAAGGTGTTAATTTTTCGAGGGATGCCTAAGGTAAACCCTTGTATCAGTGAAAATGCCGCTTCATCAATGGGCGCTTGTCCGCGCCAACCCGCTTGATTGAGGCGAAAATTAATGTAGGAAATGGTTTCTTCTAGCGTGAGCGGTTTCAGGTGGCACGAAGCAACAATACGCTGCCTAAACTGCTCCATGTTAGACGCCCGTAAAATAGGTTGAAGCTCTTTCTGCCCCAGTAAAAAACTTTGCAGCAACGGCTTTCCGCTTTCTTGAAAGTTAGACAGCATCCTTAATTCTTCAATCGTTTCAAGAGGAAGGTTTTGTGCTTCATCAACAATTAACAAGGCTCGGCTATTTTTAGCGTGCAAGTTTTGCAAATACACCTCAAGCGCTTGTAAAACTTCCGCTTTATTACGCCCTTCAGTGGCAAGACCAAATTTAGCCGCCACTATTTTCACTAACTCTTCTGGGGATAATTTGGGGGTGACGATTTGAACAGCATGAATTTCATCTTCAATATCCGCTAACAGGCTATTTGCGATAGTCGTTTTGCCCGTACCAATATCACCGGTAATCACAATAAAGCCTTCTTTTTGCGATAAGCCATACTGTAAATAGGCCAGCGCTCTTTGGTGCCATTTACTGGCAAAGAAAAAACTGGGATCAGGCGTTAACTGAAAAGGCTTGGCTGATAGTCCGTAAAAGCTTTCGTACATGAAAATTTCCGTATGTTGAAACGATGAAGGTGAACCCACTATTGAACGGTCAGTTGGCCTAGGACTTTCCTAAGCCACTCGTTACTAGGACAGCTTATTTTTAGTGATACGTTCAATAATGCCTGTGGTTGAAACGCCGTCTTCAAAGGTAAGCACTTTGACTTCACCACCGTTTTCAATGACTTCCTTTCCACCGGCGATGTCTTCAATTTTATAGTCGCCGCCCTTAACTAAGATGTCCGGCAAAAGCCTGGCGATAAGACGCTGCGGCGTATCTTCTTCGAAAGGTACAACCCAGTCTACCGCACTCAAACCTGCAAGCACGGCCATTCTTCTATTCACATTATTAACCGGGCGTCCAGGGCCTTTTAATTCGGTAACGGAACGATCAGTATTTACCGCAACGATGAGTCTATCGCCTAGTTGAGCGGCTTCTTCCAGATAACTCACGTGCCCAGAGTGCAAAATATCGAAGCAGCCGTTGGTCATCACAATGCGTTCACCTCGACTTTTAGACGCGCGCATTGCTATCGCTAACTGCTCTTCAGACATCACACCACCATCTAAATGAACAGATTGTTCACCCACAGCAAGCGCCAATTCTGTGTTGGTCACAGTAGATGTGCCTAATTTCCCTACCACGACACTGGCAGCTAAGTTTGCCAATACGCAAGCTGCTTGCATGGGTAAGCGGCTCGCTAGCGCTACCGCTAGGGTAGACACCACAGTATCACCCGCGCCAGTGACGTCGTACACTTCCTTCGCTTTAGCCGGTAAGTGAAATTCATCTTCGCCGGTTTCAAATAGCGTCATGCCATCTTCAGAACGGGTAAGCAGTAGGCCATCTAAAGATAACGAAGCTTTTAATGATTGGGCACTTGCCACTAGCGATTGTTCATTATCTTGCTCGCCGACAACTGCATACAATTCGGCCACATTTGGCGTAATTAAGGTTGCATTCGCATATTTTTCAAAGTCGCTACCTTTGGGATCGACAATGACTTTTTTACCTTTTTGTTTTGCTGCGCGAATCAGTGATTGAGGGTCACTTAAACACCCTTTCGCATAGTCGGAAAGAATAACGATATCCACATCGTCTAGGGCTTGATTAAAGGTAGTGAGCAACGCGGATTTATCAACATCAGCAAAACTCTTTTCAAAATCTAAGCGTAACAGTTGCTGATTTCTACTCATCACCCTAAGTTTAGTAATGGTATCGCGCTCTGGAACCTCGAAAAACTCGCAGTTTATATCAAAAGAACTGAGTTTCTCTTTAAGGATACGGGCGTTTTCATCGTGACCACACATGCCTAAAAGGGTAACTTTCGCCCCTAATGTGGCGACGTTAACCGCCACATTGGCGGCGCCGCCCGGCCGGTCTTCCGACCCACTAACATTAACCACAGGCACAGGAGCCTCTGGAGAAATGCGACCCGTACCGCCACTCCAATAGCGATCGAGCATTAGGTCACCCACAATTAGCACCTTGGCTTGACTAAAATCTGGTAAAATCATTAATCAGACAACTTTATCGATGTGTTTCAAATTGCCTGAGAGTATAACAGCCCAGAACGGGAATACCCATAACCTGCCAGGTACTTGGTATCTTTATATTGTAGAAAATAGATTAGGTCACCTGTACACGGGGATCACCACCAACCCACAGCGCAGAATTAAACAACATAACGGTTTATTAGCAGGCGGCGCAAAGGCCTTAAAAGGCAAAGCCCCCATTGTGTATAAAGTGCTTTTTGAGATTGGCTGCAGAACTCGTGCAGCCCAGTTAGAATATGAAGTTAAACAGCTGAGTGGCGCACAGAAGCGTAAAATAGTGACCACTAAGGTACTCCACGATAGTCACTGCGTATTGCAGCAATTTCATGGGTAGCCGTTGTGCATGGTTTTGCTAGCAACCTCGGCTAGCCCCCTAATACACCATTAATGATCATGGCCGTGCCAATACTTAAGGTAAATCCTAAAGCAGCCACCCCCACATTGTGTTGCTGGTCTACCTCCTGTCGAAAGTTCATGCCAAACAAAATAACTTTTTTGCTAAACAGCACCAGCAAGTGAAGCGCAATGGCTAAAGAAACACTGACAATCAACCAACCGGTTACATTACTCACATACGCAGAAGGGTAATAAATAAGCACGTCCTTCGCCGCAGAAACAATCATCGCGGTACCAAGAAGATTGCCCGAATGTTCTATCGCCAGCGCTAATTGCCCTTTTCTTAACGCTCCTTGGAAAGAATCATTTTGGTTGTCTTTAGCGTAGCGCACTTCAAGTATCCTCGTCATTACAAGCAACATAGTAAGGACTACAAGGAACCCTGTAACTATGGCAATGATGGCATTCATATCTGTGCCGTCTACCCAAACCATAATGTTGTGCAATACAATGGCACTTGCCACCAAGCTTGCTGCATCTACTAACGCAATACTGACACTTCTATCCGCAATCATGGCGTGGGTATCTACTCTATTTAGCACCAGCTTGTCATGAGCAAATCGGCCAATTTTCACAAGCAAAATACCCACGCCGCCAAACAGCAACATACCTTCAACCGCCTGCCAATAGCCCTGCCCTATGTGCCGCCCTACCACTGCACTTAGCACTATACAAAGGGATAGCCAGCCGCCGGCAATACTGATCCCAAACGCAAAATTGTCTTTTACCCCAAGCTCTTCGGCCACAGAATTATCACGCATAGCGCCTGACAGCCATTTCATCACCAATAAAAGGACGAGTGCTATTCCCACATCAATGGCAAGGTATCCCCACAAATCTCTATTCAAAGGTACGAGCTTTACTAGCGTGTCCAAAGCGGTATCTCCTTTTTCTGGTCACATCACGTTATGGCTGGAGGCCGGCTGCGAAGTATGCCAGACTAATTCAGCTTACTAACTGTAATTATTAATTATGTTAATACTAATATTATTGATGCCAATATTATGCCAATAGACAACACAAATAGCATGAACCAAACGCAACTTGTGGAAAAATACTGGGAATCGTTAATCACCCACACCCCGAACAAAAATCGAATTTTAGCGAATGAAGCCGACATTAAACGGGTATTTTCTCGCTCGCCATTTGTTGCCGACGTGTGCGCAAAACACCCCGAGTGGCTAGTGGAATTGTTAGACTTTGCCGCGCCATCAATGCCGCAAAGCTACTATCATCAAAAAGTCAGTGAGTACGTTAGCCAAGCGAAAACCGAAGATGAGTTGGCTAAGGCATTAAGGCGTTGCAGACAATTTCACATGGCAGCAATTACGTTTTCAGACGTGCTGAACAGGCAGAGTATTGATGCGTCTCTGCTGCAAGTATCGTCGTTAGCAAACGCCCTTATCGAGCAGGGGTATACGTGGTTGTATTCATCGCTATGCAGCAAGCATGGCACACCAGTTGGTTCTCATGGGCCTATGCCTATGTACATATTGGGCATGGGAAAGTTAGGCGGTCACGAGCTTAACTTTTCATCCGATATCGACCTCATTTTCACTTACCCAGAAAAAGGGGAAACGCAAGGCGGGAAGAAATCGTTAGAGCACCAACAGTTCTTCACCCGACTTGCCCAAAAATTGATTCAGGCACTCAACAAAGTGACCGTTGATGGTCAGGTATATCGCGTAGATATGCGTTTACGTCCGTTTGGCGAATCTGGGCCCCTAGTGTTGCATTTTGATGCCATGGAAGACTACTACCAAGAACAAGGTCGCCATTGGGAGCGCTTTGCTATGGTAAAGGCCAGGGTTATTAACAGTGATGACTCTTCTTATGAAGCGACACTACAGGCCATTTTGACCCCCTTTACCTTTCGCCGCTATCTCGATTTCACCACCCTTGATGCGCTGCGCAACATGAAAAAACTCATCGCCACAGAAATCAGACGCAGAAAGCTAAACAACAATATTAAACTGGGTGCCGGCGGTATTCGCGAAGTCGAGTTTTTTGCCCAAAGTTTTCAGTTGATTCATGGTGGAAGGGAACCTTCTCTACAAAGTAAGTCATTACTTACTACACTCAAGGCCCTTGAGGAGAATGAAATCGTAGAAAATGAGGTGGTTGAAGCATTAAAGCAAGACTACCTGTTTCTTCGCAAGGTAGAACATACTTTACAACAATACCGTGACCAACAAACCCAGACCCTGCCAGAAGATGAAGATCAAAGACAGGCCCTTATAGAGGTGATGGGCTTTCCAAACTACGCGCAGTTTTTAACCCATCTTGACGCAGTTATGGCGAGAATTCACGGGCACTTTAACGAGCTTATTGAAGAATCTCAAGATGCCCATGACCCACAAGACAGCTTATTTTCTGCCTGCTGCGACGCATGGCAATTACAGATGGTAGAGCATGAGTTTTGTCAAACCTTTGCCTCTTATTTACCACCTGAAGATGCGTCAAGGGTGCAGCACTTGCTCTTGGATTTTAACCAAAATCAACGTCGCTATTTGCTAGGGCAACGGGGCGAAGATACGTTAAACAAACTGATTCCCGAAATTTTATACGTGCTTATCACCCATAACGCACAAGGTGTGCCTTACATACTCAAACGCGTGTTAGGCGTAATTTCAGCAATAACAGGCCGTACCACCTACTTGGATTTATTATTAGAAAACCCAGATGTGCTAAAACAATTAGTGCGTTTATGTGAACGAAGTGAGTGGGTTGCCAATGAAATAAAACGCTTTCCTTTGCTATTAGATGAGTTATTGACGCCTTTGTATCTTGAGCAGCAAGATACCGACATTGTGACAAGCAAAAACGATTACATCAGTGAACTAAGACAGTCTTTGCTGAGAGTAGAACCTGATGATGTAGAAGCCATGATGGATACCTGGCGACAGTTTAAGCTTTGCCAGCAATTGCGAATTGCAGCAAGTGACATCAGTGGCTCACTGCCTATTGCCAATGTAAGTGACAAGCTTACCGTGTTGGCTGAAGTAGTTTTAGAACAAGTGGTGCACGCCGCATGGCATCAAATATCTGAACGTTTTGGCGTACCCAATCACTTAACCGCAGACAATTCTGGTTTTGCCGTTGTAGCCTATGGAAAGCTTGGCGGATACGAATTAGGTTATGGTTCAGATTTGGATTTAGTGTTTCTACATAACGCGCCAAGAGAAGCCACCACCACTGGTGCTAAATCTATAGAAGCCCAACAGTTTTATATAAAGCTGGCTCAACGCATCATGCACCTACTTAATACGAAAACCTTGTTCGGACAATTGTATGAAACCGACCTGCGCCTTCGTCCTTCTGGAAACGCTGGTTTGCTTTGTTGCCATCTGGACGGTTTCAAACGCTATCAACAAGAAGAAGCATGGACTTGGGAGCATCAGGCATTAGTTAGAGCCCGTGGTGTATGCGGCGATAAAACCTTATTAACCCAATTTGCTGACGTAAGAGCAGAAATTCTTGGTCAACCGCGGGACAAAGCGGCGTTAAGAGACGAAGTGTGTAAAATGCGTACAAAAATGCGTCAACATCTTCTAAATGAAAAAGCGCAAAAGGTAGATTTAAAACAATGTGTGGGAGGCATAACTGACATTGAGTTTATGACCCAATACTGGGTATTAGCCAATGCCAGTACAATACCCAGTATAACACGCTACACTGACAATCTCCGCATTCTCAATGAAGCCGCCCAACATGGGGTTATTGACGACAAGCAGGCGAAAATGCTTCAGGATGCTTACCTTGCGTTACGCGAGCAATATCACCACTTAACGCTAGCCGATACCAAATACGCAGATCAAACGGATCAACTCGCTAAGCTACGGGAGCAGGTTACTGGTTACTGGACTGGCATTTTTAGCGAAATATGCAAATAACCTAACCTTGAACGACTTGGCAGTTTTCAATTAAAAATGGGGTCTCCCTGGCGGAGACCACCAAAGAACGTTGTTCAGGGCAAATATAGGCGGTTACTGTACCAGAGAAGCTGCTGTCGATAGCACTCGCTATCTTTGCTAGCGAACCTGCTACCGTGTTATCCAGTTGAAATTGGTACTTTATGACAAAGTCCTGCTCTAAATTCCAAATAAGCTGCATTCCCTCAGCTTGTGCATAAGAGGATATGGCTTCTCTTAAGGTAACCCCTTCTTTAAAGGTTCTAAATTTATGTTCCCCCGTCCATTTTTCATCCACAGGCTTAGCCTCGCTAGACATGCGTGCTAATTTTGTGTCGAGCTGTGGATCAACGCCGGCAATATCCAACACGAAATCCCCTTGCTCCTCTTTAAGCGGGTCGGTAGAGGACATCCGATATTCACGGTAAAAGTCACTTAAACCCTCGGATACTGTTTTGTCTTTCGTTTCCCCTTCCGGTAAAGGTGCATTTTCTTTACGTTGTTGCACATAAATCATTACGCCAGCAACGATAACCAGCACCACAGCCAGTGCAATCTGACGCGCCCAAAACATTGAGCTTGAGTAACTTTTTTGAGCCATTGGTAAGAGGTAAGCCTAATAAAATAAAAGAGAAAAGATAAACTAAACTTATACCAGTATAAGTCAGTTCTCAATACGGCCTCACCATAATTCATCCTAATGTCGCAGTATCTCTTCTCTCTCTTTCTCGTTGTTAGGCATCAATCATATAAAGAAGGCGATTCAGGCGTAGGACGCGTTTTAAACCTTTTATGCATCCACAAATAACTTTCAGGCTGCTCTTTTACTGCGCTATCCACATGGGTATTTAGTTCAGTAAGCGCAGAAATGTCATCCATGTCGCCTAGGTGTTCTAGAGGGGGATATATTTTAATTTTATAACCCCGCTTGGTGTATTGGGATGTGATCATCATAGGCACACTATTTGAGCGACGGATAAACATTAACGTGGCCGTGGTGGTCGCCGTTTCTTTAACCCCACCAAAAGGTACAAAAATACTCTGCTTACGACCGTAGTCTTGATCTGGAAGGTATAAACACAGTTCTTTTTCATCAAGTGCTTCAAGTAAGGCTTTGGCGTTACGCTTGTGAATCATGTATTTATTAGAGCGGTTTCTGCCGTGATACTGTAAGTAATCCATTAAAGGGTTATTGTGTTTACGGTAAAAGGCAATACTCGGGTGAAAATAGCCAATCCCACGACAAGCGAATTCCAAATTCATATTATGCAGTGCCATACCGAACACGCCCTTGCCTCTCTCCAAAGCAGCTTCAACATGTTCATAGCCTTCAATCTCGATAGCGCGTCTGACTCGCCACGATGGCCACCACCATCCCATGGCGGTTTCAAATAACGCCATACCGGTGCGTTTGATATTTTCTTTTACCAATGCGTCTATTTCGTGGTCGGTTAATGATGGGTCCCAAAGTTCAATGTTACGGCGGGCAACCTTGGCGCGCTTTGGCACAATGAGGGCAATTAGTTTGCCTATTCTTGCCCCTATAAATTGAATCACAGGTAACGGGAGCCAGGTAATAATATAAAGAAGCAAAACGCCTATCCATACACCCCAGTATTTGGGGCCTAAATAGGAGATCTTAAATGAAGGTGCTTTTATTGCCGCCGCCAACGTGTTTATTCCTTACTGCTGATTTGCGCGACATTGTACCAGAGGGAATGAGAGTAGAAAGGTCTGATGAGAGGAGTAAGGTAATTTCTCTCTCACCGAAAAGGGCTATTCAGTTTTAATACACCAATTAAGCGACTTCCTACTAATACTCCTTGTCTATTTGCATGAGCCGTTTTTCAAAAACCTCAAAATGCGCTTTCGAGTCATAATCGAAATGGTACTGATTATGAAAACCAAATTGCAGTTTAACGTTGGCATCTTCTACGAAAAGCGTGTAACCGTCTAAATCTGTATAAGCGGTTATTCCATTCAACTGGTAGTGTTCATCATTCTTCGAACCATGTTGACGAATTTTATCAAACACCTGTAATAAAAATTTACTATCAAGTTCGTTCTTCATTGTTGGTCCATTATTCTGTGACTGTGATGATTATTACCTAAACGCGGCCCATTTGGATTACTCATTCTAGTGACTTTCACCCGTATATTTGCCTCACGCTTTGTCACTTTCTGCCAATTCCCCCCCCAGCATAGAGATTAAATTTTGTACACAAAAGGGCTTTTTTGTTAGTTAAACGTAAAAATATTCGTGAATAATAATTCTAAGCAATTGAAAAATAGCCATTATTTACAAAATTTGATCTTTTTGAAATCTAATGTACTATTAACCCACAACAACTGGTCAGATGAGCGGATGAGTTAATATGAGTATCAGAACTAGCTTAAAGAAAGTACTACCCCCAATTTCAGTCACAGAACAAGAAGCATTAGATGCTGGTGATGTCTGGATTGAATCTTCTATTTATCAGGGTAAGCCTGACATGCAGGCGCTTCGCGATATCCCGCAGGCAAAACTGAGTGCAGAAGAGCAGGCATTTATGGACGGCCCAGTGTCAGAATTACTGGGTATGATTGATGATTTCGAGTTAAACAACGGCGATCACATTCCTCAAGACGTTTTAGACTTCTTGGGTAAAAACCGTTTCTTCTCTATGATCATTCCAAAGAAATTTGGTGGACTAGAATTCAGCCCGTACGCGAACTCAACCATTGTTGCCACGATTGCAGCAAAGAGTGGCGCTATTGCGGTTACTGTAATGGTACCTAACTCGTTAGGCCCTGGTGAGCTTCTAATGCACTATGGCACAAATGAACAGCAAGATTACTGGCTTCCGCGCCTTGCCGATGGTCGTGACATTCCATGTTTCGCATTAACCAGCCCAGAAGCGGGTTCAGACGCTGGTGCTATTCCTGACGCCGCTATCGTGACGAAAGGCGAGTACAACGGTGAAGAAGTACTTGGTCTGCGAGTAAGTTGGGACAAGCGTTATATCACGCTAGCACCAATTGCTACGGTACTTGGTTTAGCATTTAAAGTATTCGATCCAGAGCAACTTCTTGGCGACAAATTAGAGCTGGGTATCACCTGTGCCCTATTACCTAAGTCTCACCCTGGTGTTGAGCTTGGTAACCGTCACGACCCCATGGGCGTACGTTTTTACAACGGTACAACCCGTGGTCAAGACGTGTTCATCCCAATGGACTTTATCATTGGCGGTCAAAAGAACATCGGTCGTGGTTGGCAGATGCTAGTAAGCTGTCTTGGTGCAGGTCGTGGTATTTCACTTCCAGCGATGGGCGTTGCAACGGCACAGTCTGCGTTTAAAGGTACAGTTGAGTATTCATTCGTTCGTGAACAATTCGGTGTGCCGATTGGTCGCTTCGAAGGTATTCAAGAGAAGATGGCAGACATTGCTGGTAAGACATTCTTACTTGAAGCTATGCGTGTTTTAACTACAGAAGGCTTAGGCTTAGGCGTTAAACCATCGGTTGTTACCGCTATTGCTAAGTATCACATGACCGAACTTGGCCGTGATGTAATGAACTCGGCGATGGATATTCAAGCAGGTAAAGCAATTCAACGTGGCCCGCAAAATACCCTTGCAGGCGGATATGCTGCACTTCCTATTGCCATTACGGTTGAAGGTGCAAACATCCTTACTCGTAACCTCATGATTTTCGGTCAAGGTGCAATGCGTTGTCACCCTTACTTGAAAGACATGGTTGACCTTATTCACAGCAACGAAAGTTCTGCTGATAAAGAATTCAACAAGGTACTACGTAAAACGGTTGGCTTTAGTGTTAAGAATGCATTCCGTAGTTTTGGTAAAGGTTACTTACCTTTCCTACGCGGTTCAGAGTCTGCATTGCCTGAAGTACGTAAGTACGAAAAGCGTGTAAACAGCATCTCAGCTAAATTAGCACCACTTGCTGACTTATCACTTGCCGTACTTGGCGGTGACCTTAAGAAGGCAGAGTTACTTTCAGCCCGTCTGGGTGATGTAATGAGTTACCTTTACGGTGCAATGGCAGCGATTCGTTTTTACGAGCAGCGCATTGAAGATCGTAAACTTGCACTACCGTATTTCGAATACGCCATGCAGTGGTCATTACAACAAGCGGATCAGGCAATTGTTAACTTCATCAACAATTTCCCGAACACGCCGACTCGCGGCCTAATGCGCTTACTGACCAACACCTACTCAAACAGTGTTGCAGGTATTAGTGATGAACTAGTTCGTGAATTGTCTATGGCATCTATGCAAGACAACAGTGTGAAAGCGCAACTTACTCACTTAGTTCGCGTTAGCCCAGGTGATGGTAACGACATTAACGAACAAGCGTTTAAAGCGAAGCACGCGGTAGCGCACCTACTTGGCAAAGTGCAAAAAGCGCTGCGCAAAGAGCCGGTTGTACCTTTCATCTCTTTTGAACATGCCCTTAATAAGCTTCAAGAGAAAGGTGTTGTGAACGCGCAAGAAGCAGCGCAACTTCACGATTACAACGAAAAACGTAAACTGGCCGTTCGCGTTGACGAGTATACGTTCGACATGGAATTGCTGCCAGCGTCGCAAACGTTAAAGGCTGTTGACGGCGGGCAAAACGCCGCGTAACACCACGTTATATCTAAAAAGCCCCAACTGAGTTTGGGGCTTTTTTTTGCGCTGTTTTTCGTCGTGAAATACATTATGAATAAGATTGCAACATTTCTATAACGACAAAGCCACTGAATATACCTTACAAAAATAGACTTTTTTCTTGTCGTTTTCTACGCTAAAGCTATCCCGCTTTTAAAAGCGTTTCTCAAACAAGGATTTGTGTAGTGAACATGTTATTCAGGCGATATCTCATGTTGCCAGTTTCGTTCTCCGTTTTCTCTCTGTTTTTCGCGTTATTTAGTACCAATAGCTACGGGGCTCATGAGGATAAAAAATACATTATTGGCTATATTAATCACCCTCGTGTAAACGCATTCTATAAGCCGCTTATTCAGCGTGCCTATGAAGATATTGGCATTACGCCAATCTTTGAAGAAGTCGGTGGTGAACGGGGTTTAAGGTTACTCAATCAGGGTATGACGGATGCCGATGTTATTCGCTACGATGTCGCATCGCAACAAGACAATAATATACTCATTGTCGAACCCGCGTTATCTCACGGCGCTTCCTATTTACTATGTATGCGCAAGGTAAAATGCGATAAAAGTATTATCGATGATCCAAACAGTGCCATTGCAGCCACCACACGATTTTTCGATAACATGAAAGCTAAGCCGTCAGAACTTGCCGCCAACATATTTGAGTTTGATGATTTTCACCACGTCATTTCTTTATTGCTCAATGGACGATTTAACTATGCCATCTTACCTAGCGATAATTCTGAACATGAAGAATTTAAGCGCGCAGGCATTGAATATGTTCCCCTTGTTGAGCATGCGCTTGTTCACGTGATTCATAAGAAACACGAGCATCTACTTGATAAGCTATCCCAGGCTATTGCTAAACAACTCAATGAAGCCAAACCTTAACGCGTTCGCCTTAGATATAAAAACGCCCGCTAAATGCGGGCGTAACAACTTAATGTACGATGTTTTCTAACCGTTAATCAAACATGTACTTCATCGACAATACCGTGGTGCGTCCGTTGAGTGGGCGAGCACGGATATAGCTTCCCACTTCAGCCGACCCTTCTTCAGACTCAGTAATAATGAACTCATCAGTTGCATTGTTCACGTTTAATGACACTGAAAATTGGTCGTTAACCCAATAAGTGGCAAATAGATTAACCAGGTTGTAACCGTCTTGCTTCAGGTCATTGTTATCTTGCACGTAATATTCAGTCGAACCTTGTAATGACGCACCGACAGACCAGGTGTCAGTCACGTATTCAGGTGTAATGGTCCAAATCCAATCAGCTTGACGACGAGGCGTATTGCCCTCCAGTGTCGCATTATTTACGTCCTTACTAATTTCAGCATCTGTCCAGGTGAGGTTACCTGACACAACGATATTATCTGTTGCAGTCCAACGCCCTTCAAACTCAAGACCCGTCGCTTCATATTCACGCATAAAGGTCAGTCCACTGGTGACTTCTGCCTGAGTATCTTCTGTTACCGTATCAAATAAGGTTGCGTTAACCATCAGGTCTTTGGTGCCGTATTTGAAACCGACTTCTAGTTGCTTAGTCGTATCGTAGCCAGAGGTCGTGTCAGTTAAGCTTCCATCTGTGTTTAGCGTGCCACTAATTTGTAGCAATCTATCTGCGATAGCACGGCCACCTTTTGAGTAGCGCGCAAAGAAGGTTTGGGTGTCGCTCAATAGGTATGAGCCTCCTACAGAGTATGACGTGTTACTGGCATCGTAGTTTACAATCTGTGAACTGGCACCAGCGCGATTTAAGTTAATAACACCGCCGTATATGAAGCCACTGTTTGTCGCCGAGGCATCTTCAATTTGTTCAATCACGCCATTACCATTAATATCGTAATCAGCGTTCCCACCACAACAAGAGGATATTAATTCACCTGACGCCTCTGTTGTATCGTAGCGTACAGATGCATCAATAAGAATGTTATCAGACAGTTCAAATCCCACGTTCATGTAGGGTGCTTTGGTCACATAGTTTAAATCCCATTCCCATGATAGAAAGCTCGGCGATAACAAGCCATTTGAAACCAGTTCTACGCCATCACCATTGGTAATAGTGAGTAACTGCGAGTTACTGCCATCAAGGGTTTGAATAAAGGTTTGCCAGCTTGACCAGCTTGTTGCAATGTCTTGATTTGAGTAGTAGTAACCTACAGTGACATCAAAGCCATTATCAAATTCTTTGCGTAAACTAAAGTCATTGATCATGTTACCTAAGTCGTTAATGCGGGTATCAAATTGCAAGTTCGTAAAGGCTTCACCTGTATAAACTTCCCCTGCATCTGGCCCGTTAGCCAAGGTGACTGTCGTTGTGTCACAATTCAACGCATTACCATCACCATCAAGTGCAGAGCTACACAGTGAGGCGGCGAAATCTGAGACATCACCCGGCCCTTCTGGAAAAGTGTCGGTGAAGGGGGCTATAAAGCCACCCGAAATATCAGAGATTCTAAACTTATTCAGTAGGTAAAGATTTTCAGCAACCTCTAAATCCACCTCAACGCCGAACGAGCTTACTTTCGATTCAATACCATCGCGGACATCACGGTTTTCTGCATTGCCATAGGCATCAAAGGTTGAGATGTTGGTGTTGTACGCTGAATTCAATGACTGAGAGCTTGCGTCATATCCTGGCACAGCGCCGTATTCACCATCGCCTTTAACCAATACAGGCGAAGGCAAATAAGTAGAAACTTTGTCGTCTAAGTTTTTGTAGTAGAAACGTATATGACCATTATCTAGCATCTTAGTGATGTTAAATTTAACTTGGCCACCTTGATCGCCATTGTAGCCTGTTTCCCGAGGGCCTTCCCCATTGCGGGCAAAACCTGCAATGTGATAGTACAAGTCATCGCTAATCTCGCCACCGTAGCGAAAATCTAATCGAAACTCATCGTAATCAACACCAAAAGACGTCCCAATGGCACCGCCACCTAGCTCGCCGGTATTACTGATCATATTAATAACACCACCAGGGGAGTTACTCGCGAAGGTAGATGCAGACCCCCCGCGTATGGCTTCCACATTGGCTACTGACCAGTCATAACGTAAGAAGTTATCCGCGTTGCCAAAATTTATATCGCCGTACTCCAACACAGGCAAGCCATCTTCGTGGATTTGAAGAAACTTAGAACCGCCAGTGGCGAGTGGAATACCACGGATAGTAATATTGGCGTTACCGCCACCGCCAGAAGATTCAGCACGAATTCCCGGCAGTGCGCGAAACACTTCTGCCGTAGAACGAGGTGCAAGTTTAATAATGTCACTTTCGTCAAAGGCACTTACTGAGACGCTAGCTTCTTGCATTGTGGCACCTCCAGGAGCGGCAGTGACCACAATTTGTTCAAATTTTTCTTTATTCTTTTGTTCGACGTCAGCGTTATCTTGAGCAATTACTGAACTAGAAAACGCTGCGCATACGGCAAGAGTAATCAAACTTTTAGTGTGTTGTGTTTTCATATTTTTCTCCGGCAGTGTGTGAGCCGTTGTGTTAATAAGCATGGCACAGATTTTTTTAACAACCAACTTAATCGATTAAGAAGACGATAAAGAAGATATAGTATGCGCCAGCAATTGTAAACACCCTGTGAAGAAAAAAATTTCAATGGTCGCTTTACATACTATTTTTTAACAATAAAAAACAAAAAGACACGGGTTAATTTATAGACTAATAGATACTTGTTTGGCTGAAGGTTTTAGCGAAAATAGGCGTGCTAAAAAATGCGTGCTATTGTTTAATTAATCAGCTAGTTAAATTTTCGTCACGTCTCTTCTTTTCTTGGAATGATTAAGCATTGTGAAAAGCCCTAGTTCATATAGTCCTCCGGTTTCATCTCCCACCATTAGCGTCCAAATGCACCGTGATTTAGTGGATATGTTGGTAGGAAACATATTTACTGGCCTAGCCATGACCTTAATTGCCTTCTCAGGGCTAGTATTTGGCTTTCAAAATGAAGAAGGACACGATGTAAAAGTTCTACTTTGGGGCGTGATGGTTTGCCTCTCTGTATGTCGCTTAACCCATGGTATCTATTGGCACATAAAGCTAAAAGGCAGCCATTACAACCCTAAGTCGGTAGAGGCACTATTTGCTATAGGTTTATACCTCACGGGGGCGGTGTGGGCGGCTTACTCCTTAATGCTTTTTAATACCATGACCACTATTGAGCTCGCCTCCACTATGGTGGTTTTAGCTGCCATGGCCGGTGGCGCTGCGTCAGTATTAGCCCCAAATAAGTGGATAGTGACTTACTATTGCACAGCCTTGTTGCTTCCCATGTCGCTATGTGCACTTCTCGACAATGAGCGAAGTATTATTGTATTAGGTATATTAGGTGTGGTTTTTTGGGTGGGAATACTCACTAATTCATTAGGCACCCATCGATTTATTGTTAATACCGTTCGGCTAAGAGAGCACAATAACGACTTAATGGAACAGCTCGTTTCCGATCGACAGGAAACAGCAAAAGTTAATGAAATGTTGAGAGAAACGAATGCTCAACTCGATGACGCAAATGCAAATTTAGAACAGCAGGTTGAGAAAAGAACACAAGACATATTTCGCCTATCGAACCGCGACCCTCTCACCGACTTACTGAATAGAAACGGTTTTTTAAAACACCTAAACGCCCTTTTAGATACATCAAAAGCGCTAGGAAATAACCTGGCCATACTATTTATAGACTTAGATGGCTTTAAGCAGGTGAATGACAGCTTAGGTCACAAAGTTGGGGATATTGTCTTGGCTGAAATTGCTACCCGGCTTACCAAATATTGCGAAAAAGATCACCTTGCCCGATGGGGAGGCGATGAATTTGTTGTGGTGGTTCCTTATGCCACTGTTGATACCGCAGTGGCCGTGGCGCATGCCATGCGTAGTGGCGTTACCCTGCCTATCATTGCATCGGACAATCAAGTCACTTTAGACGCCACCATTGGCATAGCCATTTACCCCCAACACGGCAAAGACGCGCTTTCGTTAATTCAGCAAGCTGACTTAACAATGTACGATCAAAAGCGAAGCCAACGAGGCACCGTTGGTGTCTTTAGCGAAGTTTTACACGAGCAAATTAGGCAAGAACAATATCTGTGCGAACACTTACGCCATGCTATTGCCAGAAGCGAAATGTCGGTTCACTATCAACCCATCATGTGTTCACAACAACAACGCATTAGCTCTGTAGAAGCCCTGTTGAGATGGGAACACCAAGGCGAGCAAATTTCTCCCACTGATTTCATTCCCTTAGCCGAACGTAGCGGTTTAATTATAGATATAGGAACCTGGGTGCTCAACCGTGCCTGTATAGATGCCTCTCAGTGGAATTTTGAAAACTCAATTGCGGTTTCGGTCAACGTCTCTATCAATCAACTTATCGATGATACATTTATTTCTATATTGCAACGCGCACTCGACACCTCGTCGCTCTCCCCTTCTCTCTTGCACCTGGAAATCACTGAAAGTGTATTCGCAAAAAACGAAAAGGCCGTGGCAACTCAGTTGGCTGCCATAAAAGCGTTGGGGGTAAAGATTTCAATAGATGATTTTGGGACAGGGTATTCTTCATTGAGTCGTCTCGCGTCTATGCCTTGCGACTTTGTAAAAATTGATCGTTCATTTGTGCAGAATACCAGTGAAGGTAGTGATACTATTATGCGCGCTACTATGCTCATTGCCCAAGAATTTGGCTGTAAGACAATAGCGGAAGGCATAGAAACCAACACCCAAATGCTACATATAAAAAGCTTAGGTGTTAACTATTTCCAAGGTTTTTACTACGCAAAGCCTATGCAATCGAGCGATCTTATAACTTGGTATAACGAAAACTACTAATCTCCATGGCTCAACTTTATTTTTATTACTCTGCGATGAACGCAGGCAAATCTACTTCGCTACTTCAATCAGCATATAATTACCGCGAACGGGGTATGCACTCACTTATCTATACTGCATCCTTAGACGACAGATATGGGATTGGAAAAGTTACATCACGCATTGGCTTACAAGCAGATGCTAAGCTTTACAGCAAAGACGTCGACTTGTACGCCGCTATCAGTGAAGATCATAACAAACAAAAGCTAGATTGCGTGTTCATTGACGAAGCGCAATTTCTCACTAAACAACAGGTTCGTCAGCTAGTGGACGTGGTAGACGAGCTTAGAATTCCAGTGTTGGCCTACGGTCTACGTACCGATTTCCTAGGTGAAACCTTTGAAGGTAGCCACTATTTACTGGCTTGGGCTGATAAACTTTTTGAATTGAAAACCGTGTGTCACTGCGGTAGAAAAGCGAATTTTGTGGTGCGCTTAGATGAAAATGGAAAGGCGGTGACGGCTGGCGACCAAGTGCAAATTGGCGGTAATGACCGTTACGAGTCTATGTGTAGGCGCCACTTTAAAGCCCTAGTATGGCAATAGCGGGGCAATAACGCGACTTGCCATGCACGGGTACCCACGCTCGCTTTGCATGAGGAAATCTTCTTCAATTAGAAGGTTTCTCCCCGTTTTATTTCAAACGGCAGTATTTCGTCTTTATCGCGACTTTCCAATAACGCAGTGGCGGCCATTTCACCTTTTTTGTCACTCGCTTGGCAAACAGTAGTCAGATTGGGGCGTGTCCGTTCCGCCTCTTCGATACCATCAAAGCCGGTGATTTTTAGTTCTTCTGGTACCTTTATGCCCAGGGAAAGTGCGCTTTGTAACAGCTCAAGCGCAATAATATCACTCATGCACAACACCGTATTAGGCCGTGGGCTGCTATGTAATACTTCTTTGGCAGCCTGTTTTGCAAAGCTTCTGTCACTCTCTGGGATATGCCATATCCAATCATTTTCAATGATCAGCCCTTTTTCTTCAATGGCGCGAATATAGCCGTCTAAACGACGGTGTGATATTGAGGATTCAACTTCGATAAGTGGGCTGTCATAGATTCGACACGTGCTTGGAGAATCGATAAGGCGTAACCCTAAAATAGCAACATGATCATCATTGGCAATGGCTTGAGAGGCAACCTCGTAGGCGGCTTTTTCATTATCAATATTGATAGACGGCAAGCCATCAATATTGAAATCTACCGTTATGGCAGGCTTAGTTTGCCTAACCACTTCTTCCGCTAATTTGGGGTTTCTTGGTGCGCCGTAACAGATAAACCCATCAACAAAGTCAACCACATCTAGAATAGACTCAGAATCTCCCGCATACAGGAGTAAATGCTTGCCTTGCTGTTGCAAGACCCGAGAAACCCCTTTAATGAAGGTACTGGCCACAGGGTCACTCACCGTATAGGCAATGCTGTCTGCCAGAATAAGGGCAACAATATTAGAGCGACCTTTGCGTAGAATTTGCGCGGCTTTATTCGGGCCCGTATAGCCTATTTTTTCACATTCAGCGAGGATAGCTTCTCGTCGTGCCGCGGAGAGCTGATCAGGGCGATTAAACGCATTTGAAATCGTGGCGGTGGACACACCTAACTGCAAGGCCACATCTTTAAGGGTAAGCTTATTTTTGTTCATTAGTTTGCTTCTTAAACAAGAGGGCTAAGGTCTCATCAATAAGGTGAGACAACACTGCAATACACGCGTGCATTCTGGATGTTGAATATTGGCAAGTCATACTGGCCACCTGCCCTCTTAAACGATTAACACGAACGCTAACATAACCGATTAACACTATGATGTAAAAGCGCGCGAGTTGTCACCAAGCGTTATCACTAACGGGTTCCAAAGATTTTATCTCCAGCGTCACCTAGCCCAGGTAAAATATAGCCTTTCTCATTTAACCGCTCATCAATGGCTGCGGTAAATATCTCAATATCAGGATGGGCATCAATGACCGCTTTTATCCCTTCTGGAGCGGCGACCAAAAATAAACCCAGTATTTTGGTACACCCTTTCTTTTTCAACAAATCAATGGTCGCGATAAGTGTGCCACCTGTGGCCAACATGGGGTCGACAATAAGCGCGGTACGTTCATCAATATTCTTCACAACCTTATCAAAATAGGCAACAGGTTGAAGCGTCTCTTCATCACGATAAAGCCCCACCACACTAATCTTCGCATTAGGAATTAACTCCAATACGCCTTCAAGCATACCTAGACCCGCACGTAAAATAGGGACGACGGTAATTTTCTTACCTTTAATTTGTTTTACTTCTACTTCGTCACCTGACCAGCTTTTTATCACAGCACGCTCCGTAGGCAGCGTTCGGGTGGCTTCGTAAGTAAGCAAATTACCCACTTCCGAGGCTAATTCGCGAAAGTCTTTGCTGCTAATTTTCGCGTTTCTCATCAAACCCAATTTGTGTGCAATAAGCGGGTGAGTAATTTCATGAACGGCCATAATGCTTTCCTTTAAACTGTTTCTCTTATTCTAACCCGTTCAAGGATAATGACAAAATCAAGCTGACGTATTTCCGTCAACACTCACCGTGCCACCATCAGGCAAGGTTACCTCAACCTTTAAACTTCCCCCTACCGCCGCTAAATAGGCAGCTGCCCGGTGAAGCGGTACGTCTTGAATACGTTTAGACTCAAGTTTGCTTACACCCGATGCGGTAACGCAAAGCGCCAGCGCCACGACCTCTTGCTTGACTCTGTGCTGCTTTCTGATCTCGCCTAATGTTAATTCTCTCATTTTATTGCCATCCAATTTTGGGCATAAAAAAAGCCCAGATGTTTGTTAACTTCTGGGCTCTTACAAAACGTTTTTACTCTCAATGCCCAGAAGCGAATACTAGCCCCTGAACACTTAGCTTCAAGGCGCTATGCGTAGGTAAAATTATAAAAATAATTGTTTAAAACGTTTTGCATGATGAATTCTCTGTGACTTAGCGCAGGCTCAGTCCTGCTACTCGTGTCTTTAACCATACCAGTATTTTAGGTAATGACAACTGTTTTCCCATTGTCACTTTTCAACCAGTCTCAGTTAGGCTTTCTTTATCTTTCGCCCAAATCTCATCATTCTGTTGGTTAATTTACGTGAAACTTACACACCTAGCCGCAACTTTGGCTTAAATTACCGTTCATAAGTGCACCGATAATCACGATTAAAAAAACATGAAGAATGCTCTAACTACTTTATCGCTTACAGCAATGGCTGTGACTACACTGATCTCAGGCTGTGCGAGTAAACCGCCTATGCCTGAAATAGGTGAAACCTTTTTTGAAACAAAAATAAACCCTGATGGTACAAAGCTGTTCGCATTTAGCATTAGTACACCAAAACCTGAAGGAAGAGGGGCTGGCGGTAGAAAAGGTGGAGGCGGTGGTGGCCGTGGCGAAGGTCGTGGCCCACGTCCAGATGGCGAAGAAGGGCAATCGCGCGGTGGGTCAAACAATCGTCAAGAGCAGCAAATGGATATGCTTTACAACGCTCTCGATGAAAAACTTGCTGAAACTCGCTATTGTCGTGATGGGTACATTGAAATTGACACCCACGAGACTGAAGATCGCGTACATATTCTTGGAGAATGCAACGATGCTGCAAACGAACTAGACAGGTTGGACTTTCCTAACCCTTGATGGGAAAAAAGGAAGTGCCTATTTTCGCATGTTTTAGTTTGCCTAAAAATTGGGTAACCTCACGACTTCCCTCTTGAGGTGCCCAGTCAGCAAAGCCTTTGTCTTCGTTGGCATCATAGGGCCCTTGCTTAACTTCCATAAATATCACTGGCGCATCACATACAGTGGCATGCCATGTTAAAGGCGGTATTTGTAACCCACAACATTCTCCTCCCGCTTGCAAGGTAACACGCTTTGTTAGGCATCCGTCATCATCGAAAAACAGAATATCGATACTCCCTTCCAGCACCATGAAAAACTCCCATTTATGGGCTTGCGTATGCCTATGCGGGCGGACGTAGGAGTCAGGCATCATTGCTATAAACAAGCGTTGAACCACGTCATCGTAATGCTCATGAACGTTATAATTTGCGCGTCTTCGGGGGCTTAACTCGGCGTCTCTTTTAAGGGATGAAAAAACATCGCTGTCGAACAGTTTCACGTCTGCCATTGTGCTTCCTGTGCTTGGTTTTCCTAAACCTTTACCATATAACGCATCCTACTTTTATAGCAATAGGTGTGTGGAAGCTGATGCAGTACCCTAGCAGCAAAAAAAAAGGCGTGCTGTAAAATGCACGCCTTCAATAAAGGTAGGTCACGGGTTAAGGCTTTAAAAATTAAGCTTCGTTAGCCCGTCAGATAAAAGTGATTTTACCTGCTGCCCTTCTTCAGTATCAAGGTAGGCTTTAGCCCCTTCAACAATCTGCATAATTTGCTGAGTGTCTAAGCCTAAGGCGTCAAACTGTTTTTTAAGCTCATTGACGGACTGAAGCTGTTCACTGTAACTCGCGGCTTTGTCTAGCAATCCGCCTAACGCGCCAGAAGAGGTTACCTGGCTAACATCGGGAACCTGCTCTACTAGTTCATCAAGGCCAGGTAAGGACTGTGCGAGTTGCGTGAGTTGCTCTGCAGACAGATTGTTTTGCGCATAATTGAAAATTGATGCTAATCCACCCTCTGCTTGTGTTTCTGTGATACCTACGCTATCACTTACTGCCGCCACCATCGCCTGAATGCTTGGACCGTTCTCGGTTTGTTCAGAAATACCGAAAAAGTCTTTTACCGAATCTAACCAACCCTCTGCATGACTTTGTGGGGTGACAGCCAAGGCTGCTGTTAAGATAAGCGGTGATAAATATTTCATTGGTAAACTCCATTAATCATTATTGTAAGTAGCGCGTTCCGCTCAACCCCTGTGGGTGGAGATTGCACAGAAGAATAAAGCCAATAGCCTACCGGTAGTGAAAATTACTGCAATTAGGCAAAGGGCTATATTTAATTAGGACTTCAACAATAAGGCATAAAAAAAGCGCCTAAGAGGCGCTTTTTACATCGTAGAATTTCACCGGCATTAGAATAGTACCGGTAGCGAGAGACATGCCATATCCCGGCCCTTCGTTATCAATGACCGACCCCGGTAAATAGAAGCGCTTATTTGCATCTAAACCATATAGCGCTGCGTCCATTACTTGCCACTTATTATCGTGCCAAACCTCTGTCCAAGCATGGCCATAAGCGGTGACCCCTACTTCATCTTCAATGATCACCGTGCCGAACACCACGCGCCCCGGTTTGCCCAGTGCTCGCATTAATGCCGTGGTTAATACCGCAAATTCTGTACAATCTCCGCTTTTTTCGCGCGCCACTGTAGAGGCAAAATTAAACCCATGAATGTAGGTAGTATCATCAATATATTCACTGACGTACTTTTCCGCCTCTTCGACGGAAAATGGACCTGTATATTGGGTGGCAAAAGCAGCGGTAAACTGAGTCGTGCTATCTTCATCCAAATCAATCACGAAACTGGCTGAAGTATACTGTTTAATCACTTCGCCCTGATACTCTGGGCGCAATACCATCGTCAGAGTAAGGGCATCTTTAGCAACGTGCTGCACTTCTATGCCCGACCACTGCGTTAACGTTTGCGCAATTTTTTGCGCAGAGTTAGACGACAAAGTGAGACTAATTCGCTCCCCCAATGCCCCTTCATGATCTTCGCTTAACGAAATTGCCACGTTCGCAAAGGAGGGGTCACTTTGCCCATAGGTGGCAGTGGCAAAGCATGACAGCAACACCAAAGGCAAAACGTGTTTTCTACACGAAATCATAGGCTGGGTACGCCTTGCGTATAAATAGATTTCATAAAGATATTGATAGGCCCCTGCGCCATGACGCCGTGCTTAAAGATACCGTTATCTTCTGCATAGAAATCCAAAACCATTGGGCCCATATCAATCTTCATGTTGGCATCTTCGTTACCCGTCACTTTGCTCAAGGTAATTGAAATAGCCGACACTGGGTCAGCATCCGGTGTCCACATTTTAAATTGGGCGCTTTCTGCGTCACTTTTTATTAAATCCGCGGTTTCTAAATAACTACCAAAATCTGATAATAACCAGCCATCATAGGCTAAGTCTGCAGATACCGCCTTGCCTTGAATCTGCCCTTCTACATGCCACTTATCGTCAGCCACTGAAATTTCAAACTCTGAGGATAAAACGCCATTATCAATAGTGTACGTACTGCCGTTAATAAGCGAACCATCAGGACGACTCCATGAAATATCCGCCGAATCAGTACGGGAAACGGTATTGGCATCTACCGGCACCAACAACGCGGTTTCGCTTTCTATCATGACGTCGCCATCGGCATCCTTAGTATACTTTTCTACAGCGAAGCCCATAGGAATATCATTGATACGCATTTCATACACAGACTCGAAGAAGGGCGCATCGGCGGGCTCGCTGTTAAAGGTGTTTACAAATGAAGAAAAGACGTCGAAAAAGATGTCGCGGTAACCCAGTTCGTTGTGCACACAAATTTCTAAGGTGTCGTTGGTTTGCGCAGAATAGGCCTTAATCATTCCAGCTACCTTTTCTTCTCCTTCGCCTAAGTGGTAGAGAGTATCTAACTGCAAGTAAGGCGTATTGCCTATAACACCGGTATCAATGGCGTAGTTGAATTGTGCCGAACGGGTTTTTCCGTTTAATTCTGCGGCACCATTTAAGCTTAAATCAACAATAGCATGCAGCGAGTTTGCCGGGCCATCGTACTCGTTAAACACGTAGCACTCTACAGGCGTAGGCGTGCCAATATCAATATGGTAGTACCATGTACCTTCGCTTTCGTCTACTAACGAAATCTCACCTTTCACTTTGCCTTTGGCTGCAACGGACGCAAGGGAAAAGTCACTTTCTTTGGTGACGTCAATGCTTCTCGACATCGCTGTTTTAAACCATTCTGGAAAGGTTTCAATAGGGATAAAATCTTTTGCGAGGACAGACGTAGAGCTGCATGTTAAGGCTAGGGCAATAGAGGTAAATACAGGCGAAAGCTTCATAGCATATCTTCCTTGATTATAGTTATTGTTAAATCACGCTCTTGGGCGCAGGTTGTATGAATTAGGTTACGCAATTAACAAATACTTTTCCATTAAATTACGTAACTGGGTGTAACATTCCGCATCTATTACGACTAAAGACTAATTCATACAGGCGATGAAGCACTGGCTCAATATCACATTGGGCTTAACGCTTTTTCATTCTCTTGCTTTGCGCTTCTCGTTTTTCGTTACGTTTTTCTTTCCTTGCCCGCTTGTCAGGCGTTAACGACCCCTCTTTAAAGCGTTGTTTTCGTTTCGCTTTATCTGCCTCTTTTCTTGCAGCCGCTTCCGCTATTTCTATTTTTTCCTGTTCCACCATAGCGGGGGTTTCCAAGGTAATACGGCCGAGCTTTCCAGATTGCAATTCATTAAGCAGAACTTCACAGATTTTATGTAAGTTTACTCGCCCGCCAGCCATAATAGCGCCGCGTTTTCGTGCCGCTGCCTCTAAAAAGGCAAGTTCAGTGTCCGGCAAATCGTCCAATTTGTAAGTGGACTTCATGACCTCTGGGTAGGCTTTGATCAAGTAGTCAGCAGCAAAAAAACCAACATCATCGTATTCCATTGCCGTGTTCTTCACAGCCCCCGAAGAGGCAAGCCGATAAATAGAATGAGGGTTTTCTAGTTTTGGCCAGAGTACACCTGGGGTATCAAACAGAATAATTCCGTCCCCTAAATTTATTCGTTGCTGGCTTTTTGTTACCGCAGGCTCGTTACCGGTTTTAGCAATAATACGGTCGGCCAATATATTAATTAACGTTGACTTCCCAACATTGGGAATCCCCGTGATCATGGCTTTAATTGATTTGTGTTGCACATCTTTGTGAGCAAACATTGTTTTAATCATGCCCATAATCTGTTTACTGCTACCGGGTTTATCACTGGAAGTAGTGATGGTTTTCACGCCACGCTCTGCTTCTAGGTGTGCTTGCCATTGAGCCGTCATCTCTGGATCAGCCAGGTCAAATTTATTGAGAATTTTAATGCACGGCTTATCGCCCCGAATTTTTGCAATTTCCGGGTTTTCACTGGAATAAGGAATGCGTGCATCCAGCACTTCAATTAAAATATCAACTTGACTAAGAGACTCTTTAATCTCTTTAAGGGCTTTGTGCATATGCCCCGGAAACCATTGTAACGCCACGTTATTCACCTTTTTATTGGCGGCAGCGAGATCACGTCATGACATTTCTCGCCGCATTAAAATTTGGATTAAGCCGCTTATTGAGACAATTGATAAGCGCATATATTCACTGCGCTAGCTAGGTTTAATGAATCTATTTTACCACTGCCGGCAATGGTAAATGCACTAGCGTTAACTTCCACTAAGGTGTCTCTGGGCACGCCCCGCGCCTCGTTGCCAAACAAGTAACATTGGAATTCACTAAAATCAGGGTCGGATATCGCCTTGCCCTGCATATCTAAATACGCAAAGTGAGAAAACCTTTCTGATAAACTCAACAAAGGCACATCAAGTTCAATGGGGACATGAAAGATAGCCCCCATACTTGCCCTAACAACTTTTGAATTGAAAGGGTCCACGCTATTTGGACTAAGCAACAAGTTAAAATTGCCAAACCACGCTAGGGATCGCAATATTGTTCCTAAATTTCCTGGGTCTTGCACTTCGTGTAAGTAAACATACCTCCCCCCTGTCACTTCAATCTCTTGTGGCTTGGCCGGCATGGGGACACAAGCAATAATACCTTGCGGAGATTGAGTATCACTCAGTTGTGACATTTGCTTTTGGGTTACTTCGACGAGTTCAAAAGAGGGATTTAGCGCCTGTGCCCAAGATAGGTATTCAGCCGTGACATAAAGGGTGATATCACCCATTGACGACAAATTGGCTTTCACCAATTCAAGAACAAGGTGCTCCCCTTCTACCAAATAGTGTTTAAACTGATTTCGGTACTTTTTTTGGTGCAGCTTTTTTACGTCATCTAATTTCATGGTTACCACTTACGCATTCAATTGGCGGAGCATTTTAGTTACACGCTAGTGTGTTAACTGACACGTGCTAAAAGCGCGACACTTTACACTATAGCGTGTTAACTGTAATCGCATTTTACTGAAATCTGGCGTAGAAGAAACATGAGATGAAAAGGAAAAAAGGCCAGCACGTAAGGCTGACCTAAAAAGAAAGATTAATGCTCTCTATTGCGAACAGGTTACGCTGCCCTACTGATAGTCAGAATAGTGATACTCACCATTTAAGGTATTATTGATATTCTCAACGAATCCTTTTGCCTTCTCAATATCCTCAAACAGGAAGTTATAGTCGTTGTGCTCTGCATCTTCTTCGTCGGTAACGAAAACATGCACACCACCTTCACTAAGGGATAAGTATAACCTGCCCCCTAAATCTATACTGCCATCGTCGTTTTTGCTAAACGCATAGGTGGCGTCCACCTCGTCAAAACGGCTGTCGGTATAGATATTTACTTCACCATCAGCAAACTCAACGAAGGCCATACCCCACGTTCCGTCTTCTTGCACATCGACAAGTGCGAGTGGCGTGCCGGCAATGCTATCGAAAGAGGCGGCAGATGTTTTATCTCTAAGTAGCGCTTCATAATCATCGGCATCAGATGAGGCAAAAAACACAATTGCAGGTGCTTCATTAAACAGGTTCACGACGAAGTTATCGTTTCGGTAAAGCAGGGTTTCAACCGAGGTAGGTTTCCCTGTCGCGCCTTCATCGAATAACACACTGTTATCGGCACCTACGGCATATTCACCCTCAGCACTCCCTTTAATCGAAGACGCTGTTGCATAGGTTCCGTCAGCATTGAGGATAATGGTGAAACTTACATCGTCATACTCGGTTACCTCATTTTGCGCAACGCCGTAAAGCTCGGAGCCTATAAACGCTCTAGGGTCTATTAAGTCCAAATACGCTTTTGGCGGAGACATCGGAAGGTATTGATTATCAGGCAGTGGAACAGGTACAGGTCGCGCGATTTGTTTTGATATTCTTCGATTATCGAAGGTTAAGTAATCGAATACTCCGTCGAATCCATCACTGCCACTCGAGGTGTAAAAATCGAATTTGTGGGTATTGGTTACGTGGTATGCGTTCCCTTCCAAAGCGAACAAATTCCAATGGCGTTCATTGTAAAGGTAGCAGCCTGCATCGGAACCGAAACACCCTGGCCAACTATAATCTTCAAACCGATTGCGGGTAATGCTAAGTCCACCGTTATCCGTTACCTTCCATTCCCCATACATAACGAGCATCTCATCGACCGAAATAGCGCCGTCACCATTGTCGTCGGCCGTTTCAATGCTGTAGGCCTTTCCATTTGGCCATAATTCCCACCAAAACTCATTGATTGTTTCACCGTCGAAAGCGTATGTGTAAACACCGGGCACATTTGCAATGTCAAATTTAATGTTGCTGTCAACTTCGCTACCAGCATCCACTTTAAACGAGTTTACGGCGCCATCAGCAGATGTTCCCGATACTGCATATAACGTCACCCCTTCACTATTGGTTAACTGTAAATAGCGCAGCTCTGCCCCATCATCAAACGTAATAACCAGCTCATTCACCCCATCATCCACGGTGGAAGGTTGTGTAATCCAAGTGAACCCGGCGCGTTCTAGCTGAGTTTCTCCACTGCCCTGAGGTGAAAAGCTAAATATATCAGCCCCCCTATTGTAAGCGGTGATCGCGTCATCAGGAGAAGGGAACAAGATCCCTGGAACTGGCAGGGATAAAATGGTTTCACTGTCATTGTTTAGCGCAACCTCAGATACATTATCTACCGATATTGCCGTTATCTGTTTAACCGGGTCATTATTATGAAGCTCGTCGCTTAACTCACCATTTGGGTAATGGGTGGTATATACCGAGAAAAATTCAAGGGAAAGAATGCCTTCTTTGTCTGAAAGCAAGCGATACTGCAATTCATGGTAAATATACTCAACGGGCACATAATACTGTATACCATCGAGGACGATATTCGTGTTTGATGAAACAGTATAGTCGCCCTCGTTAAAGCGCAGTATCAGTTTGCCGTCGTCGTTGGTAAGGGTAGCCTCAACGTCCGTGTCGAAGGCAGTGAAACGCGCACTATTGTCATCGATAATCTGTACAAAACTACCTGGGTGTGTAATGAGGGGATTATGATAATCAGAGACATAAAAACTTATCGGGTCACTATCGCTACTCACTTCAATAAGATCAGGGTCGGCGACAATTTCCTGGTAGGCGTCTTCATATTCTTGAGTATTTTCGACAACCTCAAGGTACGCTGCCGCGACGTCTGTGTTTTGCGCTAAAGCCAATGTGTCTTCAATGCCTTCCGGCAGTGCTAAACTGCTATTCGCTGGCGCTTTATCTATGGCCACTTTAATTGCCGTCGCTAACGCAAACATTTCCTCTTGAGACACTCTTAGGTTAAGTGCTGCCAACATTTCATCATCAACAACAGGCTCTCCTAGGTTTTCGCGCAAAATAAGTGCTGAATTTGCCGTCGTTACATTGGTAACATTGACATCAAAGAGTTCATCTTTGGTGAGTAAGCCATTGTCGTTTGAAGCCTGATTTAACGCATCGGCGGTACCCAAAATCGACATCAACCTAGCGTGTGACTGGTCATCCTTACCTTGCGCCACAACAGAAATCATTTGCGCCCCATCATCGTCATCTAGACTTAATGAAATTACGTAATCACCTTGCCCATCTGCAGAGCTGGTAACCTCTTCGTCGCCGATGAAAAAAGTCACGGTAGCATCGACAATCGGTGAGTCGGTAACTCGCCCTGCAATCTCCAAATTTATTTGCTTTTGCGTCACCTCGACATTAACCGATTCGCTGACTGTCACGCCTTCATCGTCGGTGACACTCACGGAAAACGTGAGTGTTTCGTCTTGATCAACCGACGGTGCATCAAAGCTCAACGTTGCCGTGTCTGCATCGACTAAAGTCACTTCTGTACCTTGAGTTTGTTGCCAGCTATACGAAACCACGTCCCCATCATCTGAAGCTACAGCCGTTAAGGTTACGGCCTGCTTTTCTTCCACCACCTTGGCAGCCACGGAAACGCTTGGCGAGGCATTCACATGGGTAACAGTCACATTCACACTGTCAGCGCTAGTGTCTGCGTCATCGTCCGTTACCGTGAGTTCAAAAGTCAGTGTTTCAGAAGGGTTAACATCCGGCGCTGTGAAGCTCACTGTTGATGTATCTGCGCCTGTTAATTCAACGGTAGCACCTGCTACCTGGACCCAACGGTAAGTGACAACGTCACCGTCTTCATCCGTTACTGAACTGACAAGTGTCACCTCTGTGAGTTCATCTATGGTGATATCATCGCCCGCATCTACCACGGGGGCTTGGTTGGCAATTTCTTCTACAGGCTCTTTTTTGTCGTCATCGTTACAGCCACACAAGGCCACAAGAAGTGACGCAGCAATGACACTTTTTTTATATTTTTTTGAGACCAACATTCTACTTCCTTTCCGGTTAAATCAATTCAACGCTGACGAAATACCCATCGAAATCTGCACAAATAATAATCGCAACCTACCTTGCATTTCCTTCCTCAATTCGCGCAATCGCCTATTTTTTCTACCGAAAAAATCTTTTTGTTTTTTTTTGGAATACGCCGTTTAATTTTCTTACTACGTTGTGAGTGGACACTTCTGCATAGTGACGCCTTACCGGAATTTACGTAGTAAAAAGGCAAGATGGCATGCAAGGAAACAACACGCTTTTCTACCGTTCGTTTGCAGAAAAATTTGAGCAACAATTGAATTTGGAGATATCACGAAGGCAAAACCCTAAAGTATTCATTGTTTCGGACATTCGGGTTCAGGAGTTAGCAAAGAGACTCAACATGGATGTTTCTAATTTAAGAAGGCAATGCCAAAAACATTACCAAAAGTCGCCAAAAGCACTTATTGATATTTATAGAATCAGGAAAGCAAGAAAACTATTATCAAAGGGAATACGGCCCTCGGTAATTGCAGCTCAACTTGGGTTCTATGAGCACAAAACATTCTCTACGGTATTTAAAAGGCACGTTGGCATTGCGCCTAGCGAATTTATTAAAAGCCACTGCGCTTTTGATATTTAACGCGTCGGAAGGTATCCGATAAAGACTAGTGCGGATTAACCACCGTAAAGCGCTCTTCTGACACCGCCCAATATCCGGTGTTCGAAATGATAAGAATTTTATAGGCGTTACCTTGGCCATTAAATTGCGCTGGGTCGAGTGTATAGTTGCCGTTGTTTTCCACTCTATCACTAACCATGTACCAGCGACGCTTAACCACCGTGGGGTAATGAGCACCATTTCCACTACCGATATTATGCGGACTATCATGCAGGACATAAATCGCGACGGTATCTCCCTTGAGTATGTTGCTATTCCACTCAATGCTGTTGGCCTTCCCCACTTGGTACACCTCAAAAGCAAGGGGCCGATGCACGGCATCAACCAGTAAATTTTGGTTCATGAGCTGCTTAAGCCCATTGTTTTCTGTCAGGCCGGATTCTATGCCGAAGAACCCATCGCTTAATGCCCAATAACCTTTATCTGATACCGCCATTACCTTAAAGCCCTGAATACCGTTTGCAGACATAACAAGGGGGTCTATCCATTCACTTCCGTCATTTTCAATATTTGCCGCAAATCGGTGCCAGTGCGTTTTTTGCACATCATCCCACAGAGAAAAAGCTTCTGCGTCGTAGTGATGTCGGTGATTGATATACAATGATATTTGATCGCCTGGCAGTACCTGAGGCAGCCACTTAATCTCGTAAAGTTCGCCCATTTTCAGCATTTCAGCTTTCCCCGGTGCAGTTATACCTGTCACCCGTCGATTACTGAAAATGATGTTTTCTCCTACAAGCGTCTTCACACTTATACTGTCAAACGCAGGAAATAGGAGGCTCTCAGGATTTAATGCACTTGCAAGCGGGCGAAGGAAGTCCTGTTCTTCGTTGCCTTGGTTAAGGGAATTTAAAACTTCGGCCGCTTTTTCAGTATGTTGGATTTCTGCATATGCCGCCAATAACGCCAGCTTTGCTGCTCTTTTAGGGTTGCGCAATTTTTCACCATACTCTACGGCCCACTTAGTCAGTCCAGCCCTTAATGCTGTATGGATAATCAATCCGGCATTTTCTTCTGCCACAGCAAATTGCGTTAACCGATCAACGTCGCTGCTTGACACCTCTTGCGCTAAACCAGTCTTACTCGCTAGCAGTAGTAATTCAGCATAAAATTGAGCGCTGTAAGTCAGCTCATTGGGGCGGTTAAACCATAACTGGTAGTAGGTAACAACTTCGTTAAATTTATTGGTAAAGTAGCTAGCAGCGAGATGCTTCACGCGAATTCGTTCACACCTTGCACTTTTCTTTTCGCCACACTGTTTTACCGCCAAAGAGATATAAGACGCACTCTGAGCATATTGTTTGGTATACATGTGATAATTAAACTGTTGTTCAAGAACCGTTAGTAGCTGCTCATCAAACAGGGGCTGCAGACTGCTGTAGATGGTTTGCTGACGAATGAGTAGCATTTCCAGCATGATTTCGTCTTCAACGTCGCTGGCAACATAAGATAACCCAGCATATATTTCTGCTAGCTCGGGGTTTAAAGGATTAAACGCAGCCTCTGCATTCAACAAGGCCGCTTGTAGGGTACTTCGTCCTTCTTCTTTTAACGCTAGCGCCGCTTCCGCTTGCGCTTTTAAGGTAAGAAGCCAGGCTTTTTTATAAGAGGAATAGGTTGACCGATCGATACTGCTTAATGACGTGAGAAGAAATTCAGGATCGGTGGCTAACCAGTGTGACCACCTGACTTTATTTAAGTAGAAAGTTTGGTCGTCGGTTAAATGGCCAGGAAACTCACGCTCAATACGAGATAACTCATCTAATAAGGGTACGGTGTCATCAAGCTTTTTAGCAATATTCAGCGCTAAAAACTGACCATTAAAATTCGTCGCGTCAGTAGCGCGGTTATACGCTTCCCCCCATAGTTTAGCTTCTTCATACTCGCCTCGCTGATAAGCGGCTTTTGCCTGAATGTAGAACCCCTCAGGGGTTTGTTTTGGCAACTGAGAGATTACCTCTTGCGCTTGTTTTAAATACCCCAAATTAAGCAGGCTATTTGACAAAGTAGATAAAATTGATGCTTTACTCATTTCATCCACTACCTTCGACCCGTGGACCAATTTCACCCCTTCTTTAATAAAGTCAGCTGCGCTTAATGCACTACCTTTCGCCGACGTGGGTGTATTTGCCTGAAACAGCTCGTGATAAAAACTGAGAATTTGTTCATTCTTGTTTGCTTCAAACAGCAGTTTATTATTTTGTAGCCACAGAATACTTATCCCTGTAAGCAATACCAATGGGAGCGCGAGGGTTAAAAAGGCGGTAGTAGGCGAACGTTGAAACCACTTTTTCATTAAGTAACGTCGGGAACTGTTAAACCAGCGAAGGGGTTTATTTTCACGGTACGCATCTAGGGCATCTTTAAACTGCTCAGCACTTTTAAAGCGCGCTTGTGGCGTCGCGGTTGTGGCTTTTTCGATAATGGCAGCCACTTCCTTGTCTTGGGTGTCTGGGAATAAAAACGCCATCACCTTACCCAGCGAAAATACATCATCGGTAACATTGGCTTTCTGCCCGTTTCGCAATTGCGGGCTAGAAAAATCTGAACTGGCGGCTTTAAGGTACTGACTATCCGCATCATTGAGTGAAGAGGCTATGCCAAAATCAAGCAACTTGGGGCGATGACTGTCATCCAGTACAATATTTGAAGGCTTAATATCCGCGTGAACTATACGGTTTTGATGTGCTTCGGTGAGTGCGCTACACAGTTGAATAAGACAAGAAATCCTCGCCGACTTAGTCAGGTTTTCCTGGCCAAATTCACTGAGTGGTTTACCCTGAATGTACTCCATAACTATGTACGGAACACCGTCGTCTCTAACGTCAATATTGAACACTTTTGCAATATTCGGGTGGTTAAGATTCGCCAGAAACTGAGCTTCTCGTAATATAAAGTGCTCGCCCGCAATATTCGCAATAGACGAAAAAACAAACTTGATCGCTACGTGCTGGGTAATCGTACCGTCATTGCGCTCACCGAGATAAACGGAAGACATCCCTCCCTGCCCCAGCTTTTCTACTAATCTGTAGGGGCCGAATTGCTGCCCTTCCAGAGATTTTTCAATGTGATCATCAGAAAAAAACTCGGCTTGCCCACTAATGATAGACGTGAACCCACCTTTTTCTTGTACGGTGTAATGCGCATCAATTAAAGCGAGGGTCTCTTCAAACAAGGGCGTACCTTCTGCGCAAAAACGAGACACATTTTCACGCATACGTTCTTCATCAAGCGTAATTAAATGGGTAAATAACGAAAGCGCATCTGAAAACTGCATAAAAGCCTTTGAGCAAGTTTAGAAAGTCAATTTATGCGTGAGCACACTGAACTTTGAGAAAGGCTTTCGCCGCAGAGAGTTCGCTGTAAACCGTGGAGTTACTCAGGCTCATCTGAGTTTGTATTTGCTCCACTTCTTGTCCAAGATAAAAGTGGAGCAAGGCTATGCGATAGCATCTTTCATTGGCTTTTTCTAATGCGGTAAGGGCATTGTCAAATTCAACAAATAAGAAGGATTCAGTGGCGAGTTCAGGCAAGAGCACTTCAGACTGCAAGTCTGCTGTACGTTTTTTTGCTAGGCGCTTTTTCAATTCATCTTGAATCATCCAACGAACAAAAAGAGCGATATGGGTATAAAATTGTTGCCGACTGTCGAAAATCTCGTCTGGCGCGGTCAATTCTATGATGATGTCGTGAAGAATAGAGGTGGTATTAGGCAGTTTATCGGCGATATCCTTCTTACGTTGAACCCGCTTTACGCCGCGAATTTGTTTTTTAACAATATGTTTAAGATGGTAATACACCATGCTGCGCAACTGATTTGCACTATCAAGATCGTTGCTAACTACCCATTGGTTTAGTACCTCTGTGAAGTTATCTTGACCCCGAATGACCGAACCTACTTCCATGTTGCTTTCCTTTCTACATCTATACTGCTACGACACCATTGAGCCAAGCTCACTACACAACATCTTTACATTAGACCAAAACTTAGCAGATTTAAACAATATTAACAGTAACTTAAAAATAGATTGAGCGATTCCCCCGTGTATAGCGTGTGGTCAGCGAGGTGGCACCGACTATCACAAATTCAAACTAAACAGCATTATTAATAAAAAGTTGCCCTTACCCGCACTAACTCTCACACTAGGGTAAACCCATTAACCACAAAAATGATGTGAGTACGTTATGTCTTTCAATATGACTATTGATAATGAAATTGCACTTATTACTTTTGACGATGGCAAAGTCAATGCTGTAGGTTTCGGCCTTATTGACGCGTTTAATCAGGCACTCGATAGTGCGGAAGCAGACGCGAAGGCCGTGGTTATCTATGGCGGCGAGGGGAAATTTTGCGGCGGCTTCGATCTTTCAGTCATGAAAGGCGAGGACAAAGGCCAGCAACAGGCGTTGGTCAGCGCTGGGGCGGCTCTCGTTAAGCGGCTATACGCCTTTCCCAAGCCTGTTATTATGGCCGCCGAAGGCCATAGCATCGCCCTTGGCGCCATTTTTCTCATGGCTGCAGACTTACGCATTGGAAAAGATGGCGACACTAAATACGGTTTAAATGAAACGGCAATAGGTATGGTGCTGCCTAGTTTCGGCATGGAATTAGCCAAAGCGCGTCTCGCCAGTACTTCGCTAACCGAAGCATTACTATTTTCGCGTATTTATCAAGGTGAAGAAGCCGTGAAAGCGGGGTATCTCGATGCGGCAGTACCGCAGGATAACGTGCTAAACACTGCCATGAGTTATGCGGCTCAGTTAAAAATGCTTCCTTCTAGTGCATTTGCAGAATCTAAACGCCAATTAAGAAAAGAAACCTTAGAAAAAATGGGGGTCTAGGTTATACCTTCCCCCGTTAGCTAGGTTGCTATAGAAAACGAAAACAGAGGGCAGTTTGACAAACCGCCCTCTGTTTTCCAGCGCTAGTGGACTGGACCAGACACATCCTCAATATCAGATTTAAGCTTATTTCTCAGCCCTAACTCAAAACTTAGCTCTGCCAAAACGAACAATGGGCCTATGGCAAGCCCCATAATATCGTCCACAAAAGCAGGTTTTTTCCCCTCATAGTGGTGGCCGATAAATTGTAAAATCCACCCACCCACAAAAATGCCAATAGAAATACTCAGCCAAAGTGATGTTGTCATCATGGCAATCGGTTGCGCCAAATACACCATGGCAGCCGTAATAAGCGCCATTACCGCCCCCAGTCTTAGGTCAAGTTTGAGGTAAAAGGCATTGCCAATGAACCACACCACGACCGCCGGGCTAACCAAAAACTCACCAACAAATGGAAATACCCCTTGAGTATAAGGTCGACTCAATAAACAAAACACAGAAAATACAATGAGCGGAATGCCTATGTAATGCGTATAAATGTTTCGTTGATCCCTATGGTATTTTGCGTATTCAGATAAATGTTGCTCTAAGGTTTTCATTGTATTCACCCGCTATTAACAAATTATCTGTGAGCATACCGTGACAGGCATACATGAACTGTCAGCTTAACGACAATTCATATTCTGTTCACCCAGGCCAGCTATACTCAGTCTTTTCAACGCTCCTATGTCAGTAAATAAGGATTTTTTATGCGAAAGCACCTCATTTTGATAGCCCCTATCTTTGCCTTCTTTCTCGTATTATCAGGTGGTTGCTCGTCTACCCGTTCTCAGCAAACGACGTTGAAAACAAGCACAATGTTGCAAGGGCAATACACGGTGGAAGACGTAAATAAACGGGGAATTATCGACTATAGCCAGTTAACACTACGAGTAAATGGAAATCAGGTTTCAGGGAGTTCAGGCTGTAATCACTTTACGGGCAGTATAGAAAGCCAGGGGGACGCACTGCATATTTCGCAACTTGCCGTTACCCGCAAGCTGTGCCCAGAAGCCCTTATGCACCAAGAGCAACAATATATATCTTCCTTAGAGACAGTAAATACACTGTCTATTGATACGCCTTATATCCTATTGAAAAACAGTAACAACGACAATGTTCAAGTTAAACTACTAAAGACATCCCATGCATCTTCCCTCCAACCAAAGCGCCAAGACGCAAGCGCTGGCGTTACTCACCTATTCCAGTGTGAAGATATTGGCATGATATCAATGATGTTTGTGGGGCCGGAAACCATCACACTCACCACAGCAACAACAAGCCAGACACTCCACCGAGAGAGAAGCGCCTCTGGGGCAAAGTATCGTCATGGCGACATGGTTTTTTGGAACAAAGGTCAACAAGGTATTTATAGAGAGCAAGACCACACCTATCAGTGCGTAAGTGTTTAAAAACGCCAGGCCACGAACCGGCTTTGTTTTTGCCCCTGCCCCATGTTTAGTGTCTTAATTTCAGCAGCATTATAATAGTTCAGGCTGGTATTAATGGCCTTTAAATGAGCTGACTTTGACACTAAACAGGTAAACCACCCCACTTGGCTTTTCACCACAACGCTTTCTTTTATCATTGTTTGAATGAAGGCGAGCTCTCCCCCATCACACCATAATTCATTAGACTGCCCTTCAAAATTCAGCGGTGGCTTAGATGATAGACGGAGCCGGCCTTTATTATTGGCGCGTTTATTTTTATGTCGTGACAGGTTCGCTACTTTTTTCACACTGCCTTTATTCGCATCAGACGCAGATTTATGAAACGGTGGATTGCACATAGTAAACGAAAAATAGTCATCTTCATGGATGATACCTGAAAAGATGCATGCTTTATTCGGCTGATGCCGCACACTAAACAACGAAGAAAGCGGGGGATTGCGTTGAATGATAGTTTGGCAGTTCTCAATGGATTTTTTATCGATATCACTGCCAACAAATTGCCAACCAAACAGCTGACTTCCCAAAATAGGGTAAATGGCATTTGCACCAACGCCAATATCTAAACCTTTCACCTCACTACCAGATGCTCTTGGGGCTTTATTGGCGGCATCGGCCTGAAGTAAATCTGCAATGCCATGTAAATAATCAGCTCTACCTGGCACCGGTGGACATAGGTATCCAGCGGGAATATCCCAGTAAGTCATATTGTAATAGTAGGCAAGCAACGCAGTATTTAGCGCCTTAACGGCTGTAGGATTAGCAAAATCGATACTAGGCTGGCCACTTTTGGCTGGGGTGATGAATGCTTTAAGCGCGGGATGACGCTTACAAAGCTTATCCATCGGATATCCATTTTTATGGGCATTGTTCGGATGCATAGTCGCTTTTCAATACAAAGAATAAGTACACGAATGTCGTGCTTTAAAGGGAAAACGTGTGGCTCACTTCCATCTAGCTATTAAGTGATGAAGCACGGTGAACAGGATATCATATTGATAAACCTTACTCAGCTTTAGAACATGGTAAATAGGGTATAAGAGCAATGTCGTTGAATGTATCTAGGCAGACAGTGATAAATAACAGCGTGGGGATAAGAAGATGTTTAGCGCATAAGAGAATTGGGCTAAGTATCAGGCCCGCTCAGGGCGAGCAGGCCATGAAACTGTATACAAGTAGTTACTAATGAACTACGTAGCCAACCAGGCTAAGGTTATTCAGACAGGTTACGAACAACCACGTCTTGTGCAGTGTATTCACGTGCAAAATCTGCAATTTGCTTGTTATTACAGATGATGTTTTCACCTTCAAGGTTGTACTGAGCTAGCGCTTGACGTGCGCCAACTTTAATTGCTGCTAAGCATGCTTTAGATGCTACGTTTTCATTTTTAGCAACAAGAGCCACTGTTTTTGCATTGCTAGAAACTTCGTTGTTTCTGTACATGTGTGCAAATGTTCTTAGGCTTTCACCGTTACAACGCACTGTTGCGCTAAATGTTTCTGCATCGAATCCATTTTTTCTGATGAAGCGTAGCGCTGGACCGAAACCTTCAGTCGCCGCAGTTAAACAGGCTTGAGTTTCAATATTCGCGTTAACAGGCTTAAGTACCACATCTTTGGCAAAAGACGATACGCTGATAACAGAGAAGGTAAGAGCAAGTGCAAGAGTAGACAGTTTCATTTTGTATTCCTATTTCGTAACTAAATTAGATTTTCATCAAAGTACGGATACATTATGACCAAAAATTACAGAAAATAAAGCATTTTCTGTAATTTTATTACGAAAAATAGGAATTATACGTAAAGATCACGTCAAAACTGAAAGTCATTTACAAAAAGTTATAATTTACCTCAAACTTGTTACAAAAATGGCATTTCAGTTACCTCAATCCTTAGTATCCTCTGGGCTTTCGTGGCAAAGCGCTGCGTTAAATTCGAGGGAGCATTCTGATGAAAAACGAAAATGAGAGGGGAAAAAACCGTAGAAAAGGGAAATAAGCAGAAATTTCTAGCCCGCCAAAGGCGGGCATTTTGTTATTTTATTACAGAACAGAAGGATTGAACAAAGCGTCACTGCGCACATGCATCCCTTACAAAATTAAATCATGCATCCAGTTTAATGAAGGAAGTTGCAGCTCTGGTTGATAAAATAGTCGGTTTAGTCTGCCCAAGAGGTTCACTGGCCGACTGGGATCATGGGACTTCACTCTATGCTGGCTTTCCGTTTGTAAGAACTCCCACGGTTGTAAATTCAGTTCATCAATATGAGCTTGGCTTACACCTAGCGACGACAATGTAGAAAGTATGCGCTCGGTCTTGCTTTGCGTTATCGGTAAAATGGCATGGCTATAAAGGTCATTTAGGGGCGCCCCCACCGCTTCAAGTGTATGATATATGGCTGTCCAAACAGCATCATGATCGAACGTCCAGCCCCGTGGCGCATAATAACCTTCAACTTCCCATTCTAATTCTGCATTGCTGGCTGCCACAGAGCTTTCCACCTGAGGTGAATAGGATAAGTCAGGTTGGGCACCAATATTATATGCGTCCACACTCATCGCCACGCAAATGATAAGGTCGCCACAGGCGACTGAATTTCTATACAACGCCTCGAAAGCCGCGCGTTTTACCCCCATCCATCCGTGCACGCGTGAAGGCTGTTCAACAAAATGCCTCACATCGTTAGGCAAATCTTCGCCATAATTTTCTATTAACAAAGGAAGTGGATTTTGATCTGGCGCTTCGTCAGGCATCCAAACTTCGTATTCTTGCCTGTTGTCAGCTTTACCACGGCTTTTAATTCCGTAAGACAAATTAACAGGACGACAAATACTTCTGTCTTCATCTACTTTATGAAAATATTCAGATCGCATGCGTTTAATAAAAGGCGCATCTAAGCCGGCAAGCGCCGCCGTGGGATAGCGGTATCCAATTTCAGAATGCTTCACCATGCTCAATCCAGGAACATGCTCTACCAACTTTGATTTTACCCCCTCTAAAACATTCACTTTCGGTAAAACAATACTTCGTTCTGGCTCTATGGTCAGTCTCTGTCCGTCATCGGTCACAAACTTTGGTGTTTTATGAAATTCATACTGCGGGAAACCAAGCTCAGCAACGGCGGCATTACGGTAATGAGATAAATCGCTGAATAACGCGGCGTGGTTTCTTATATGTTTAAAAAGCGGGCGGTGTTCGTTCATGCTACTTCTTCCAAAATACGGCTAAAGGTACGGCCAAAGGAACGGCGTTTGGGGCTCATTTATTTGTGCTTGGTTCCAATTAGAATAACGTTTGAAAAATGAAAATCTTGTCACCAAACTACCCCGTTTTACATTCACCGTCTAGACGTAAAAACTTAAACCAAATATCTTCACCTACCTTATCGTAGGCTTTCACTATCTCGGTAAAGTCTCTACGCAACTGCTCATCAATAAGGGGCGCAGGAAGGAGAGGATCAAAAACAAGTTGACGTAAGGCTCTGTCGCCCACTAAATAACTGGCCTTTGCTGCGTCGTTTAAAGGCAACTTCGGCAATTGCGACAAAGACGTTTCTAACGCGGCTGCGCTTTCCCTGTAAGATTGTTCCAGTTGCGAGGTATTCCACAGTCGTTTCGCCTGCCCCTCATGTTCATCATCGAGTTGTGACAAGGCAAACACTAAGGCTGTTTTTTCTAACCCTATGCTATGCAGTTGGCTCCTCACCGCACTGACACCATTGCGGATATTATTGGGGCGTATGTATAAATCAGCTGAAAGTTGCTGCATGCCTACCAAGCTCAGCGCCCGTTCGCGAGCGCGAAAGGCTTTTCTGTCACTTTTTTTCAGTTCACTGGTATTCACACACACCCAATCGCCCTGCCATGAGCAAAGTAAAGACTCGGCTTCGCGCCAGTGATTCACTTGCTGTGCAAATGCAACACCTTCTGCGCCCAATGTATAGCACCCGCGCTGGGCTTTATTTAGCAAATTTGAGGCGACTAACCTATTCAGCGTCACCCGGATGTTGTTCTGTGAAATACCAAAAAGTGCGCCTGTTCTCACCGCACTTTGTACATCCATTCTCACCCCGTCTCTTGAACTAAATAGCTTAAGCAGCAAATGGCGGGGAACAGGCTTAGCGCTTTGAGGGGCGTGCGAGGGTGATGATAGGAATGGCATTGCGTTCACTAGGAAATTATTAAATAAAGATGTTTAAACACTGTACCCCAAAAGCAGAGCTCAACAAATGCAGAATTCTACCCCACCACCAATATTACACAATTTGACAATAATTACATTTGAGAGTAATAGTTGATTTATCCTATTTCACTCGAGATCGCCCCATGAGCTATTCTGACCGCTTCGATACCCACATTGTTGAAAACCAGCCCACCCCACCCACACCTTATAACCTATGGTCAGAAGACCCTATGCTATTGCATTGGACACAATGCAATAGCATAGGGGAAATGCCAGAGGTGCTGCATCATTATGGCCAACTGGCTGGGCACAGCTTGATGGATGACGGTGAACACGCCAATAAACATAAACCTGAGTTACACCTTTTCGATAGGTATGGCCGGCGAAGAGATGAAGTACATTTTCACCCGAGTTACCACCGCCTTATGGATAGTGCCATGAGCAAGGGTGTACATAACTATTCTTGGCAGCACAAGAATAAGGGAAGTGCCCATATCGTGCGAGCCGCATTGCTCTTCATGCATTGCCAAGCAGACGCGGGTACTACCTGCCCCCTCACCATGACCCATGCCGCTGTACCTGCATTAAAGCAAGGAAAACATCTACCACCTTACTGGTTGGAAAAGTTAGTACATGGCCAATACGACCCTCGTGACATACCGGCGATGGATAAAGCGGGTGTCACCATAGGTATGGGAATGACAGAAAAACAAGGGGGGTCTGATGTGAGACGCAACACGACAAAAGCTATCCCAAATGACGATGGAAGCTATTCCATTATTGGCCATAAGTTTTTCTTTTCAGCTCCCATGTGCGATGCGCACCTTATTTTGGCTCAAACGGAAGGCGGTTTGAGTTGCTTTTTGTTACCACGAATTTTAGAAAATGGGCAACGCAATCATGTGCGTATTCAGCGATTAAAAGACAAACTGGGGGACTGGAGTAATGCCTCATCGGAAGTTGAATTTACCGGTGCGACTGGCTTTCTGATAGGTGAAGAGGGGCGTGGTGTGCCGGTGATTATCGACATGGTGTCGTTAACACGACTAGATTGTATGATTGGCTCCTCTGCGCTAATGCGCCAAGGTTTGGTCCAAGCTGTCCATCACGTGAGTGAGCGAGAAGCGTTTGGAAAGCGGCTTATTGAGCAGCCCCTTATGAAAAACGTGATTGCCGATTTAACTTTAGAGTGTGCTAGCCATGTTGCCTTAACCATGCGTGTAGCCAAAGCCGTAGATGCCGCCGAAAATGACAATACTGAAGCCGCGTTCGCCCGCATAGCCACTGCCATTGGCAAGTACTGGATATGTAAACGCACAGCCACCTTCATTAACGAAGCACAAGAATGTTTAGGTGGTATAGGTTATGTTGAAGAAAACATACTTCCCCGCTTATATCGTCAAGCGCCTCTTAATTCCATTTGGGAGGGCAGCGGCAATGTTCAGTGCCTAGACGTATTGCGCGCCATTGCGAAAGACCCTCAATCTAAACACGCGCTTTTTCAGGAATTAACGCATGCTCGCGGGAAAAACCGCCATTACGACAACTTTGTTGTAGAGCTAACACTAGCGTTCAACCAACATGAAGACATAGAGGTTAGAAGTCGTTTACTTACTGAAAAAACGGCGCTTGCCCTTCAAGCTGCTCAGTTGCTAAAACATGGTGAAGGTGTTTTAGCGGACGCCTTTTGCGAAAGCAGGCTATCGCATCAGCATGGAATGGCGTTTGGTACGTTACCTGCCCATGTTCCCTTTGATGACATCATCGCCACCGGCTTGGTTACGCCTCGCCAATAGAGATTCTTTTAAGGAGTGCCCATGTAAACACACTTTACATTTAACCCCGCGCATTCAATAAGGGCTTGGGGTAAACTAGGCTATTTGCCCCTTAAATGACCATAGGATTATAAATGAACGTTAAAGTGCTTTCCTTCATTGCCATTGCCAGCCTACCTTTGAGCGCGCCGGCGTCAGCAAATGATACGTTAAACCAACTGAAAGGCTTACTTGGCAACCAGACAACCGCTGAAGCCGCCACATCTACCGACAGTACCGTAGATTTAAGTCGCCTTGTTAGTCTTATTTCAGACAATCTTGACGTCTCAGAAACCCAATCTGAAGGCGGGATTGCGTCGGTAATGAATTACGTACAAGGAAATTTATCAAGCACGGATTACACCCAACTGGCTAGCAATATACCAGGCATAGATTCATTGTTAGATAATGTGCCTAGCTTAAGTGACACGTCCACAGCAAGTTCAAGCTCATCGTTGACCGGCTTACTCAATAAAGCCTCCGAATATAGCGACACGCTAAAATCAGTGAACGATCTTAAACAACAATTCGAAGCGTTAGGCTTATCTACCGACATGATCAGCAGCTTTGTAACCCAAATATCCAGCTACTTAAATTCGAATGCCAGCGAAGAAACCCAATCTTTATTTACGTCAGGCCTAGATAATTTACTAACAGCGCTTTAATCTAGAGTGAAGGGCTGCACACATTACATCTTAGTGCTGCAGCTCTCTTCACGCCCATCACTTGGCAACAACTCAACCTTCACAGATAGTACATTTATGTCTTTTAAAAATGCTCAGCTTGCGTTTAGTCGTCAACCTAAATGGTTTCGAATTACTTCTTACTTAGCAACCGCCTATCTGTGTTACGCCATTATTCTAGGCGCTGTCATACCTGCTGTGCTAAAAGCAAAACTGCCTAACGTGGCTGCAGACGTGTTAGGCAGACAGGTTGAACTTAACGACGTTAGTATTAATCCGTTTTTACTCAACGCCGAGCTTTCCCAATTCACAATCTTCGAACAAAATGGAAAAACGCCCTTTTTCACGGTAGAAAGTTTTGCCCTTGATGTTGCCTTTTTACGCTCGCTTATTACGCTGACGCCGACCCTAGAATCGATAGACATTAATGCCCCTTATGTTCACCTTGCACGGTTAGACAACCGCGCCGACAAAGCCAACACGCAGTTGAATATCAGCGATATTCTTACAACACTGGCGGCATCAAATGCTCAGAGCAACGAGGTCACAGACGAGGAAAGTGTGGGCGACATTCCCCATCTAAGGATTGCAAAATTTCAGTTGCAGCAGGGACATGCATTATTTACTGACCAAATCACGGGCGCAAAACTTGACTACCCACAGCTAGAATTAGTGCTTAATGATATCGATACACGTGCAACGATAGCCACTGAATCTCAAACGCAACAAGACAATCGATATGCCTTTGATATCACTACTGCGGAACAGGGTCATGTGTCGATGCGGGGTGATTTTCAACTTGCGCCGCTTGTCGCCACCACGCAAATATCCTTGTCGAATATTGCCTTAGCCCCCTTATGGCCGCTTTCCGACAATGCCATTTCAGCCAAACTGGATCAAGGTACCCTAAACCTTGACTTTATCGCCAAATTTGAAGCCCTCACAGACACCTTTGCGTTTCATTTAAACGAAGGTGAATTAAGCCTTAATGACATTGTTTTTTCTTACCAAGACGAAGCGCTGGTTAACCTTCCGGTTTTAAAGCTTGAAAATATGCGTATCAACAGCCTTATCCAACAGGTAGACATTGAACATATTGGCATTGAAGGGTTAACCGTAAAGGGCGTATATGACGATAAAGGGCTCAATTTACAGCGGCTATTTTCACCTCATTTAGCTCCCACCAACGATGATAGTGCACAGCAGAATAGCCCTTCTGCAGCTACCTCAGACTCTTCCGACGATACCGCCTCTGATTGGCGAGTAGAGTTATCAACCTTTTCTTTCATACAAGGGAGTCTTCAACTTCAAGAGCGTCAATTTAACGACAATACCTTTTGGCACCTTAGCCAATTATCATTAGAAACGGGGCCCGTTTCTTCAACACTCGCCAATCCTATCGATTACTCTTTTTACACCGCTGTTTCAGCAAGCAATAGCGCAGAAGGTGCTAGTAGTGAAAGAACAAAAGGCACCTTTAGTAGTGTAGGTAGTGTCGACGCCACCACGCAATCCGTGAAAGGATGTGCAGAACTCCATCATTTTGAGTTAGACCAATTCCAACAATACGCAGAAAGATATGCACGCATCACCATTGAAGATGGCGCATTTTCGTCCACGCTCGCTTTTAAGGCCAGCGCTGACGGCCAGATAGACCTTCACGCCAACGCTGATATTAGGTCACTGAATGTACTCGATAACACGCAATCTCCTTTATTGAAATGGCAGTCATTGTCATTATCTGACATTCACTATAGCGCCAAAGAAAACGGGTTAACCATTAACGATGTTATTTTCGACAGCCCCTACGCTCGCATGGTTATTGATGAAAATAAAGCCACGAATATCAGTGCATTGCTTGTTCCGCAAACCACGCATTCTGCAAATGAAAATGCGATAACTAAAGCGCAAGCGCCCACGACACAAAACAAGGACGCAATGGCCATAATGGTCAACCATGTAGGCATTAAGGAAGGTAGTGCTTACTTTGCTGACCATTCTTTAACGCCACGTTTTGCCTCAAAAATAGACAGGTTAAATGGTTACGTCGATAACTTAGATTCACGCAGTGATAGCGCAGCAAACGTCAATATAGAAGGTAAAATTGATGGCTATGCACCGGTGCAACTAAAAGGGCAGATTAACCCACTAAAAGAAGATATCTTTCTAGACCTTCTATTCTCTGTAGATGGCGCTGAGCTAACCTCTGTCAACCCCTACTCTGGCACCTATATGGGGCACTACATAGATAAAGGGCTCTTATCACTTGATGTAGAATACACCCTTAACCACAATCAACTCCAAGGGAATAACCATGTGGTGATTGACCAGCTCACGCTAGGGCAAAAATCCGATTCAGATCAAGCCCTAAGTCTCCCGTTAGGACTGGCCATCGCACTTCTAGAAGATAGCCAAGGCGTGATTGACTTAGGACTAGAAGTATCGGGAGATTTAGACAGTCCCACATTTGGCTTTGGCTCAATTATTCTCAACGCCCTTGGCAACTTGATCACTAAAGCGGTAACCGCTCCATTTAGCTTATTAGCTAATTTGGTGGGCAGCGACGAGGAACTCGACCACATTGCCTTTGCTCCGGGCAGTTCTAACATTAGCGAGCAAGGTGAAGACACCTTAGATACGCTTACTAAAGCACTAAAATCGCGGCCTCGATTGAGGGTGAATATCGAAGGTACTGTCGATGCGGTTAGCGACGCCACTGCGCTAGCAGAATCTATGGTTAAACAAGCTATATTAGCACGTACGAATCTGTCGACTCTGCCAGCGGATTTAACCGCCAGCTCGGTACCGCTTAGCGGCGAAATTACAGATGCACTCACTGCGCTATACAGCGAAACATTCAATAGTGACATTCAACAGGAACGTCAACATATCTTGTCTACATTACAACAAGAAAAAGCTCAAGAGGAGGGGAATGAAGCAGCCCTCCCTTATATACCTAGCGAGGAAAGCGTGCAACGAGTGTTGAATATCACCATGTATAACACACTAAGAAATAAAGTGACGATTACCGAGGCTGAACTTGCGAACCTTGCGGAGTCACGGGCAAAGGCGGTGAAAGGTTACTTGGTGAATACTGGCGGCCTGGAAACGACACGGGTGTTTTTACTGAACAGCCAACATCATTTGCAAAGCGAATACAGTGGCGTGGAATTAACGCTTGAGGCCAATTAAAATAAAGCGATAACGTTCAACAAACAGTTAAACAAGGGCGTTGCTTAGCAACGCCCTTACGAGGCTAAGCCTTCTTTAAATGTGGGGCGCAAGTGTCTGCGACTTTACTGGCATCAAATATTTCAATCCAGTAACCATCAGGATCTTTGATAAACGCGATGCCTTTCATGCTGCCATCATTCAACCCTTTTTGAAACGGCACACCCATTTCGCTAAAGCGTTCACATGCCGCTTCTGCGTCAGGTACATGAAAACCAATATGACCAAAGCCTTTTGGTTCGCTATTACCACTATGGTAATCAACGGTATCTGCACTATCACCCCAATTGTGAGTAAGCTCCAACATGGCTGGACGAGCGAAAGTTTGCTCGGTGCGCTTTTCAATGTTTGCACTAATATCGGAAAAGTCTTCACCTGCCGCTAGAAAGTATAAACTAAATTGCATTTCCTCAAAATCGAGGCGCTTTAGTAATGTCATGCCCATTACCCGGGTATAAAAATCGAGAGAACGCTTTGGTTCAGCAATACGCAGCATGGTTTGATTAAACACAAACCCTTTTGTAGCCTCATCTTTTTCTTCACACAAACCTTCGGCTTGGTCAAAATGCCGGCTCATTACATACTCCTTATTTTATCGCTAGTCACGTTATGGAAAATGAGTTTCGAAAGAAAACCCGTTGAATTACACTTTCCCCCATACGGAATTCGATGGCGAATCGGTCTTTTTCGGCGCCGTATTTTCTTTTTTACGCGCTGTCCCTTCGTTTTTACCTTGTGCTGTACGCTGTGATTTCGTGGCAGGAGAGTGAGATGCTACAACGCTTGATGTGCTTGCCCCTTTTCCACCGCTTCGATACTTTTTCACCATTCCCTGTAGCAAGTTACGAACAACTTGGTCACCAGCAGGTTTGTAGTTTCGATGGTCTGGCTTTCGAAATAAGGCCGAGAGTTCACTTTTGCTCATTCGAAATTGAGCCAAATTTAAAATGGCAATAATGTCTTCATCTTTATAACGCATTGCAATTCGAATTTTGCGTAACAAATCGTTGTTACTCAACCTTGCATTAGCGGCCAGCTCTCCGGGCTTCTGCCCTTCTTGCTTTCCTCTATTTTTAATAATTAAACCATCGAGAAATAGGGTAATAATTTTATCCCTGCAGGGTAAATATCCTTCTTCTTCCTCTTTTTTCATGATGGCATGGAGGTACGCCATGTCCATGTCATAATCAGCCAACTTAAAAATACTGATGGCGGCGGTGTCATTTATTGCAAGTGCGTATCGAAGACGACGTAACACATCGTTATGGAGCATTGGTGAAAGCCTTTATTAACTGGGGGTGCATACCGTAAGGGTAATCCGTCTATTTTACCGCAGATTGCGCTTTCTCGCTACGTACACGCCATCACGCGAGTAAAATCTTCGCAAAGTAGCTAAACCAATCTCCTTTTCCTCCCGTACGCAGCTATGAACCCACATGCCTACCGTCAGCCCCGCTAAGATAGATTTAAGGCGTATGACGCAGTGGAAGGCTGACTACATGGAAAAGGATTGCATTATGTCTATAGATACGGGACCAACCGTCACAATTAATGGTACGCCCTATGCGCTACCTACCGACCCTCGCACTACCTTGCTTGATTTTCTTCATCAAAACCTTGCTTTATTCGGCACCAAAAAAGGCTGCGATCATGGACAATGTGGCGCATGTACCGTATTAGTTGATGATGAAAGGATTAACGCTTGTTTGGTCTTTGCCTTTCAACTTACAGGCAAGTCGATAACCACCATTGAAGGTATAGCCAAGAATGATGAACTTCACCCGCTACAACGGGCGTTTGTAAACCGTGACGCATTTCAATGTGGCTATTGCACGTCGGGGCAAATTTGCTCATCAGTTGCGCTGCAAAAAGAGTTAGCCGACAACGCGCCGAGCGCCGTTACCTTTAGTGAAGACTATAGCCCGCGAGAAGACATTAGCGAACGCATGAGCGGTAATTTATGCCGGTGTGGTGCCTACCCCAATATTGTTGATGCGATAGAAGACGTTATCGCTTTGGAGCCACAATAATGCTGCCATTTACGTTAACTCATCTACACAACACATCAGAGCTAGACAGCAACTCTGGGGCAAAAAACTCTCGTTTTATCGCTGGGGGCACTAACCTTATCGATTTAATGAAATTACAGGTTGAAACGCCCTCTACGCTGGTGAACTTAAGTGACTGGCAAGACGAAACACGCATTGTTGAACATGACGAGCATTTCCGCATAGGCGCAATGGTCACCAATACTCAGCTGGCCAACTTTGCCAGCACCACCCCAGGCCTATCTTTACTGTCGCAAGCACTATTGAGTGGCGCCACCGTTCAGCTTAGAAACCGTGCGACCACAGCTGGAAACCTTTTGCAACGCACCCGTTGTTACTACTTTTACGATACGGCAAAACCGTGCAATAAGCGTGAACCAGGCACAGGTTGTACCGCCGTGAATAGTGAAAATAGAATACACGCTATTTTTGGCACCAGCGATAAGTGCATTGCCACCCACCCCTCAGACATGGCCGTCGCCATGATAGCGCTGGGCGCTAAGCTCGCACTTGTTGCTCCAAATGGCGAAAAAAGAACCCTTCCATTACGCCACTTCTACTGTACGCCGGGGAACACACCCCATATTGAAAATAACTTAAAAGAAGGCGAGCTGATCACCGCGGTTATTCTGCCCAAGCAAGCGGTTGGTTCTCAGTATTACCATAAGGTGCGTGATCGTTCATCGTATGCTTTCGCGTTAGTGTCAGTAGCCGCAGGCCTGGTGATGAAAGACAACAAAGTTAGCGCCCTCACATTAGGATTCGGCGGCGTTGGTACGGTGCCTTGGTATCCAGAAACAACGATTAATGCTTTGGTGGGGACGGAACTCACAGACGCCAATATTGAAAAAGCACTGGACGCTGAACTCGCGTCTGCGCAAGTTTACGGCAGTAACAACTTTAAGCCACCGCTTTTACGCAACACCTTACACAAAGTATTACGTGCCCTCGCCCAGCATCAACGCACCTACCCTCAGCACGAAGGAGCTCTATATGAAAACTAATCATTCCGCTAATTCTATAGGCGATCCTATCAATCGAGTTGATGGTGTATTAAAGGTAACAGGGCAAGCGCGTTACGCCGCTGAACACACTCACGCTATGCCACAAACGCCCCTTGTCGGCTTCTTAGTAGCTTCCACATCTGCGGTGGGTGAAATTACTCATTTAGACACCTCAAAAGCAGAAAAAGCTGAAGGCGTACAAGCTGTGTTAACCCACACAAACGCCGGCCCCCTAAAAGCGTTCAGTCAACCCGATGATGAAGGCCGATTCACCCAAAGCCGTGCGGTGCTTAAGGATTCCCATATTCGCCATTACGGCATGCCTGTGGCGCTAGTGCTTGCTCACACTTTAGAACAAGCGAGATATGCAGCAAGCCTGGTAGCATTCAATATTGATGCACAACCTGCTCAGTTGTTACTGGCGCCAGACCAAGCAACTGAGGTGCCTGAATCACTAGACGGTGGATTTGAGCCCGATGTGGAAAGTGGTGTTGCGCCAACACAAAGCGCGACAGATATTAATGTCGATATGCAATACACCACGCCATCACAAATTTCTGCAGCAATGGAACCTCACGCCACCATTGCCCACTTTGATGGAGATAAATTAACGGTTTACCCCAGCGTACAAATTGTTGCCTCAGCAGTACAAGCGCTGGCAACCACCCTAGAAATGGACGAAGACAACATTCATGTAAAAAGCCCCTTTATCGGCGGCGGCTTTGGTTCTAAATTAGGTTTACACTACGATGCGATACTAGCTTGCATCGGTGCGCGGTATCTTAAGCGCCCGGTGAAAGTAGCACTTAGCCGGCGCCATGTATTCTATAATACACCACACCGTGGTCATAGCTTTCAGCGCATGCAGTTAAGCTGCAATAATCAAGGATACCTCACTAGCATTGCCCATCACAGTGCAATGCCAAAAGCGAAAGGATATACCTTCGCAGAAGCCACTGGGGCGGGCGCAAGAGTTACCTACCATGCGAACTACATTAATAGCACTCACAGGGTAAAAAGCGCAGATACTCCGCTTATCGATTCTACCCGCTCACCGGGAGATGCCATTGGGTCATTAGCGTTCGAATCCGCCATCGACGAATTGGCGCACAAGGCTAACATTGACCCACTAACATTTCGCTTAAATAATATGCCAAAAGTGCACCCTGTCAATGGCAGTCGATTTACCAGTCACAAACTTGAAAGCTGCCTACAACGCGGAGCTGATATTTTCGGGTGGCAACAGAAGAGCAACGCCAAACCAGGGAAAGTCATAGGCCATGGCGTAGCGAGTGCCATGAGAATGAATGTGCTAGTTCAAAGCTCAGCCAATGTTGCTATTGATGAAAACGGTATGATTACCGTCACAACAGATATGACCGACATAGGCACGGGAACTTATACTATTTTGGCGCAAATAGCCGCAGACGCTTTTAACACCTCAGTAGACAATGTCACCGTCAATCTCGGCGATAGTCAGTCACCAGCCTCTTGCGGTTCTGGCGGCTCTTTCGGCGCGGCAAGTACCGGTTCCGCCGTACTTAAAGCCTGTGAGGCAGTCAAGTCTTCACTTTTATCCCTGTTGCCAGAAGATTATCGAGATGCCCAGTTATTGGTGACCGATAAGGGCCTTTGTGTAAGGCAATCGAATTCGGAAAAAATACAGGAAACTCCGCTTATTAGCCTTATTGATAGCACAAAGTTTCCTATCAGCGAACTTGGGGCTGTAAGTGATGAAGATACCAGCGATGATGAGCAATATTCTTGCGGTGCGCATTTTGTTGAAGTGGAGGTAGACACCCTCACCGCAGAAGTACGCTTAAAGCGACAGTACGGCATGTTCTCGGCAGGAAGAATACTGAATGAAAAAACCGCCAAATCCCAAATTAAAGGCGGCATGGTATGGGGCGCCGGTTACGCGCTTACTGAAGCCATTCATCATCATACCGATTCCGCCAGCTTTGTTAACCCTGACTTTGGCGAATACCACATTGCGGTAAATAGAGACATTGCTGAGGTCACAGTAGACTTTATCGACTCACCCGACTTTGAAGCATCACCGGTAGGCGCTAAGGGCATTGGAGAGCTGGGTATTACAGGAGCAGGTGCCGCTATTGCAAATGCTATTTTCGATGCCACTGGCGTGCGTGTACGAGACTTCCCAATAACGTTGGATAAAGTGCTTGAAGGGCTAAATAAGAAGGCGTCTTAACGACGCCTTTTTGGAATGGGGCGTGACATCACATAACTCGTGTGTCTAGTGTAGTGATTACACCACCTCAACCACATCTTCTTTAGGTAAGCGAGCTTTCGGCAAACCATAGTTCCAGTCTTGCTCTTGGTCTGGATAGCCCATGGCAACAGCCACTTCGCAAATATGACCGTCTAGCTCCTTGCTGAACAACTCACCAATGAGATCCGCGTCCACGCCTTCCATCGGCGTGGAAGCAATGCCTAATCGGGCAAGTGTATGCAATAAGTTACCTAATGCTAAGTACACTTGTGCTTTTGTCCAACTTCCATTGTTACCTTGTTCATCTGTGTTTGCTTCGGCAAATGCATAGGCCCCCATAAAAGAGTCACGCATTGACTCTGGCAAATGGCCAGAGGCAACCTCTGCATCAACACGCTTGACAAACTTGTCTTTGGTAAAGGCAGGGTCATAAGCAAGCAACACGGTGTGTGACGCTTCTTTCGCGTGCAATTGGTTAAACTGATGCTTATTAGCAAACGTATCGTGAAGGCGCTGTTTTGCTTCATCACTTTCTACGATGACAAACTTCCAAGGTTGAGAGTTTATTGATGACGCTGATAGGCGTAAGGCTTCAGTAATAATCGCCATATCTTCGGCTGAAATACGTTTGTTACTGTCGTACTTTTTTGCTGTGTAACGGGTATGTAAATCACTAATAATCTGATGAGACACAATGAACTCCTATTGATGAGTGTAACTGCGAAATGTGCGAAGAAGTGTAAAGCCAAGGTCGGTTATTGATAAGCCCCAAAGCCTTTGAATGAGTTTACATATTTTTTTGATAATAACGGCTTGAGTTAAAAGATTAGATACCCCACAACTATAAATCCAACATCTTAATGAGGAAAAATAAGAGGCAGGCTTACCCAATTCGCGCTATTCTTGTCCCCTACCTAAGCAAATATATGGGCAGCAATGACAGCGCCACAGTCGCTATCAATTCAACAAAACCTGACTATTCGCTTATTGCGGGTGCTCAGATATAACAAAGCTCGAATTGAACGAGCCATTACGCTCATGCCCAAAGCACATCAACCGCTGTTCAATGTGCTCCCTTTTTTATTGCATGTTAATCATCCTGACTTACCTGGTTACGTGGATGGGGACGCTATTCCCATGGGTATCAACAATTACACCTTTCGTGAAGATATAGCCTCTGCACTCATTACCTGCTTTCCTGAACAGCGTCACCTCTTTACCAACATTAAAGAAATTTGGCCACGACAGAGGTCTATTGAAGCGCTTATATTAATGGGAAGTATTGGCACAATTGCGCAAACAGAGCATTCAGATTTTGATTACTGGGTATGTGTGAATGGGCAAGATTTTTCTGAGGCGCAACTCGAGAAATTACAGCAAAAGCTAACCCTAATAGAACAATGGGCGGAGCATGAATACAAGGTTGAAGTGCATTTTTTCTTGTCGCAAATTGACCACGTACGGCAAAACAACTTTGGCATAGCCGACGGTGAAAGCGCCGGTTCAGCGCAAGCAATATTCTTAAAAGCGGAATTTTATAACACCAATATCGTGGTGGCGGGAAAAGCGCCTTTTTGGTGGCTTACCCCTGAAAAAGCCACCCACAAACAATATCAAGGCTTGTATAGCACCTTGGAAAAAGGGGGCTCGCCAGACATTAACTGGTTTATGGATTTAGGCCACATCGACCGGTTAGACGCAAGTGAGCTTTTTGGTGCCACTATCTGGCAGCTAAGTAAAGCCATGGATTCACCATTTAAGTCTTTGCTTAAGATAGCTAAATTAGAAGTTTACCTTGCGAATATTGAACTCGGTCAGCCCTTGTGTAACGTACTTAAAAAGCATGTTCATAGGGGGGCTGAAGCGCCAGGAAGTGTGGCCATCATCGACCCTTACGGGTTAATGTTCGATCAGCTCATTAGCCACTACAAAAGTCAGGGGCAGAAAGAAGACGTTTTGCTTTTACAGCAGTGCTTTTACCTAAAATGTGGTGCTAAGCTTAGCGAACCCTTACCGCAAGGACAAAAGCCCAACTTTAAACGCAAGATAATAACGGCCTACGCGAAAGCCTGGGGATGGACCCGTTCAGATCTTCATTATTTGGATAATCAACATAGTTGGAGTTTCCATCAAAAGCTACAGTTCAGCCGCCAGATTCACCGTTTTTTACTAAAGTGTTATCGCCGCATTTCTGCCCAACTGACGCCAGAGCAACAAGTAATGGACGTCAAAGACATGACAGTATTAGGCCGCAGACTTAGTACTTTTTACAGTAAAAAGGCCAACAAAATAGATTTCCTCAGACGCGCATTCGACGCCGAGTCCTATTGTGATCGTGTGACGGTTTCCCTAAAACAACGCAAAAATGGGGAACAAATTTGGCGAGTTTATGCCGGAGATCAGTTAAGCAAAAGTGGTATTGTGGATGAAGATCAGAAAATATCTCAAGCTGACAATGCAATTTCTTTAATCGCCTGGTGTGTATCTAGCCGTATTATTGATAGTCGCACTCAGGTGCTTTTAGATTACAACTCAGGTGAAATTAGCGAATTAGACCTCAATGATTTGCTGAAGCATTTGTGTAAGCATTTTCCCCCCGTCAAGGTATCGGCACTTACCCGCAATCAATTACTGGCACCAGAGCGCATTATTAGCTGCATGGTTATTGTCAATTTCCCCACACTTAGACAAAAGGCGAATGTTGAAGATATCTCTATGATCTATAGTACATCTTGGGGTGAAACTTTTGTGTGTCATGGTGAAGAAAGCCTCGATGCCTTATGGTTAGACATGCAAGATATAAACAACCCAGCGGCCTGCTTTGTGTATATCCCAAGAGGGAATCAACACTCGCGCATCCATGGAGAGTTCATCGAAAACCATGCTATGTCGTTTACTTTATTGCAGTAGTACACAGTTTTTCGCTCATTATTGCGCTATTTTTGTAGTAAAGGTGACCTTATGGTCTTTATTGCAGATTGCTGTCATCGTGAAATGGATATCTTTTAAGACAATTGAGGTTTGATGCAAAATCGGTTACGTGATTCGTTATTCGTGCTTTCTGTTACAGTCTTTGCCAATGCTAAGGCGGTAAGTGCGCTCCCTGCCCCTTCGGGTTCTCTCTCTGCTATCTCGGCAGAAAGCGCATTGTCTTTGTCTGACGTTCAGCAAGAGGACGTTGAAAATTGGTTAGCCTCTGCAGACGGCTATTACGATACTAAGCAATTCTCCCTGGCCATTTCAGCTTATCTACACGCAGCATCTATCCTTGCCCAATCGAGTAAAAAAACCGATCAACGTTTGCTTGGTACTACCTATACCAATGTTGCACAGTCTTATAAGCGCCTAAAAGAAAGAACAGAAACCGTCGTCTACTATCGAAAAGCACTGGCTATCTTCACTGCATTAAACGACAAGAAATATATGGCTCGCACCCTCAATACGTTAGCGGAGGCGGAGCGTTATATTAACGAACTTGAAAAAGCACTCCAATGCTCTATGTTGAGCTTGCGTATTCACAGCGAAATTGATGATCCTGAAGGGGAAGCGAAGGCGTTCATGGGCGCAGCCATCATATACCGGCACATAGGTCGCTATGATGCATCACTTGAACATGCGTACAAGGCGTATCAGTATTTCAAACGTGTTAACGCGCCAAACCGTATTGCGAAAGCAGCCAATGAAATGGGCCTGGTTTACACCAGACTGATGCAATTCGACAACGCTGAGCGCTTTTATCTCACCACCATAGGGTTGCCCAAAGATAAATTAGAACCCAGAACACTGGCCACAGCCTTACGAGAAATGGGCGTTTCAAAATGGCACAGTTCCGATTATTCAACGGCGTTGAATTTTGCCCAACGTGCTTATGATATTTACAAGGCTGAAAATGAAGTAGAAAAGCTGTCATTGACGACGCGCATTATTGCAGATATATACCGTGACAGTGGGCAGCCGAAACTCGCTAAAGCCCGTTATGAAGAATCACTTAACTATGCAGAAGCATCGGGCAATAAGTTAAATCAAACCAAGTCACTTGTGCATCTTGGTGAATTGTTGATAAACCAATCGGCAGCCTCGGCCGTGCCCTTACTGTTAAGAGCCCAACAATTAGCAGCAGAAATTAACGACACCGCCTACTTACTTTACAGCTATCGTGCACTTAGAAAAGCAGACAAAAAGCGAGGCAACATTGCTGGCTCGCTGGCGTATGCTGAAAAAGAAATTCAAATGCTCACGATCTTAAAAGATGAAGAAATCGCCAAGCAAATGGCGCTGTCTAACGCCTCTTTGTATTCCCGAACCCTTGAGATGGAACTTAACGATCTGCGAGAAGACGCGAAGCTATCACAGCTAGAATTAGACAAGAAAAGTGATGAAGTTGAAATTGCGAACCAGAGAAAAACCATTGCCGAGCTTGAATTAACCAAGAACAAATACGCAAGTTTAGCGCTGGCACTTATGCTTGCGGTGTGTTTATTGTTTAGTGCCTTTATTTTTCGCAGCTTTAGCGCTGCAAAGAAGCGCAATGCTGAGCTTGATAAACTGGCCACCCAAGACCCGTTGACCCGTTGCTATAATAGACGCTATTTATTCGATTACCTTAACGAAGACTTTGCCAATCCTCCCTTGGCTGAAAATTACAGCCTAATCATGGTGGATATTGACCACTTTAAGGCAATTAACGACACGTATGGCCATACCGCCGGTGACAAGGTACTGGAAGAGATTGCCGCTATTTTAACCCACACCGTTGATGACACGGGTATTGTTACGCGCTACGGCGGTGAAGAATTTTGTATTGTTTTACCCACATCAACCATTAACAGTGCAATTGATATTGCTCATACTATCAAAAACAAAGTAAGCACATACAAACATGACGACATAGAGGTGACGTGTAGTATTGGCGTTTCATCAATGGCGTTTACCGCTAACACGCCATCGGAACTTATTGAACAGGCTGATACTGCGCTATTTCATTCCAAGCACAAAGGTCGGAATTCTGTTACCAGTTGGAACGAAATAGCCCCATAAAGATTATTGCTGCGATTCTCGCTCAACCACATTCACGGCACGTTCAAACACGATGTTAGCCATGGCGGTTGCTTTCCCGCCAACCACATTAGCAAGCCCCCATGTCTCACCGCCTGTGGTATTGGTAAATTGCACCACTACGGTATCTATATCTGCATAGTATCTTGCTTTACTGTGATAGCCAGGTAACCAACCATCATGTTCTAAAGGATAGAGCCGTTCATAAAGCTGTTGCTCACTGGGAGATAGTAACGCCCCTTTGTTTAGCGCCCTTATGAACGTAGCGACATCGCCTGCGCTAGCAATCATAGACCCACCGGGTGCCACGAAGTTTAATGACTTGAGATCATCTTGGTAGCCATACCAATAACCACTCGCCACGGCGTCATTATCTACTTCAGATAAAGAATAGTAGGTATCGGAAAGTGAAAGCGGGGCAAGAATATGCTGTTGAATAAAACGGCTATGATGATACCCAAGCGCTCGATCCATAATTTCACCCAGCAGCAGGTAGTTGGTATTGGAATAGCGATAATCTTCACCTGGTGAGAACAACGGCGGCTTATTGGCAACCAAGGCAAAATAATCACTGGCCTGCGAGGCTGGCTCAAACCAATGATGCCCTTGTTGATTAACAAAATCTGGAATACCACTTGTGTGCTGCACCAACATGCTGAGAGTAATACTATCCGCATTGTTGATAATCTGACTTCGTTGAGGCAATAAGGTGGCTAATGTATCATCGAGAGAGAGGCTTTGATTATCCACTAATTTAACAATGCTTACTGCCATAAACATTTTGCTAATGCTGGCGATTTTGAACAAAGTATCAGCCTGTAAGGATGAGCCAGCCATTTTATTATTGACGCCTGCGCTATAAATACTTGGTGGCTTATCGCTTGTTTCAACGTACAGCAAGATGCCATCAATATCAGCGTTTATACCTTCTTCTAATGCTTTTTCTATGGTGTTAGGTTGAGGGGAAAGCCATAGCGGCAGAAGATCAAGAGGCGCTATTATCACCCCAATGGCAATACCAATTAGAGGCATGATCAGTGTGAGGTATTTTTTCCGCTTTTTTTTGTCCATATGCAGCATCTTGTGTTGTTTATTAAAGCACCTAAATTGACTTCACGTCTAACATACAAGCAAACATCACCACGTGCATGCGCTAATACGTAAGAAATTGTAAGCGCAAAGGATTGGTAAAAATGCGGGAACTGGGTATGCTAAATTTTATCGCGAATCGCTAAGGATCTCACAGTGTTCAAATGTTCTCCTAAATGTCTTACTTTTCTGCCTCTATTTGCTTTCAGTGTGGTTTTAACGGGGTGTCAAAATTCGACACCTTATTTCAAAACCGCTGGCGAACCAATCAAAGTGAAAGGCAGCCATTCCTCCAGAATGCTAACCGCTAATCAGCTTATAAACGCATTGGAACTAGAAGGCCATGTAGAAGGTGGTTATTTTAAGCAAACATTTAAGGCCGATCATCGCCCCATGTTATCCACCAGTCATGGTGACAGGGTGACGATGACATCTATCTATTATTTGCTTACAGGCGAATCTCCCATTGGCCATTTTCATATGAACCAGTCAGACATCATGCATTATTTTCATATGGGTGACCCCATTACCTATTATTTGATAAACGAGGACGGTAGCCTAGAAACCCATATTTTAGGGCCTGACCCAACTCAAGGTCACAAACTGCAAATGGTGGTAAAAGGGGGAACTTGGAAAGCATCGGTGATTCCACAAAAAGGGCTCTATGGATACGGGCTCATCGGTGAAGCGGTTGCGCCGGGGTTTGAATACACAGATATGCAGTTAGGGAAAAGAAGTGCCATGTTGTCAGCGTTTCCACAGCATGCCGACGTAATCAAAAAGCTCACCCGCTAATGACCAATAACTGTCCTTTGATACAGCTGTTTTCCTTTTCATTTCAGGTTAATTTTGGTGTCCCAATTAGGGGGAAAACATAAGGAATGTAAAATGAAACAACTGATGTTAAACGACATTGAACGAGTCTCGGGCGGATGTGCTGAACACTGCTGGGGAGACTTTAGTTTGGCTGGACTTGGCGCATCTTTGCTCGCCGGCGCTATTAGCGGCCTTAGAGGCGGCCCGGCGGCTATAGGCTTAGGCGCACTTTCCGGTGGCCTAGGTTACGCAGGTAGCACAATAGGTGACAAAATGTCTGAAAGAACGACGAATGTAGGTTCTTCCACGCCGTCTCTTTCTCATTAAAATAACGAAATAGGTTGAGGAGCTTTCGCTCCTTTCCTAAACAAAGGATTTTTTTCATGCCGAATATTAAAGCTGTTTTAAGTTATGTCATTTACGCGCTATCTATCATTTTCCTAAGCATTGCCTTTATTCGCGCTATTAAAGCGAACTGGGAAATGGGAGAGTTGGCTGAAATAAGCATGATCATCGCGGTAATATTGCTTGTGGGTTTTGTGTGCACGCAAATCGCCATTAAGTTAAAGGTATTTCGTAAAGAATAATTAGCCCAACCTAAAAAGCGATCCCTTTCACTGGGTCACTTCGTTTAAACACATTATTCATTACGACATTAGCGCTCGATGCAAATTAATCATCCAACATTCACGGTATTCAAACATGCCGCCTATACGATTCTTTTTTGTGTTGCGCTAGCTGGCTGTGCCAGCAACAAACCTGAAATTAATATAAGTGAGTCGCAGAACTTTGCCGCTCTCAATACGTTTTATGTAACGCCCCCATTAAATGCTATCAACGAAGTGATAGAAAATCAGGTGGCTAACGCCATTACCCGCACTCTGCAATCGAAAGGGTTAACGCCGTCATCAGAAGAGGACGCAGACATTATTGTTGGCTTTTTCCCTTCTACCGCATCAAAAGAAAATGGCACACGAGTAAATTTAGGGCTAGGCACGGGCATTTTTGGCCGCTCTGGTGGCTTATCTTTAGGCAGTATTTTTAGCCTACCCGTGGGCGAACAGGTCACCCAATATCAAAACTTACAAATTGATATGGTGCACAACAACGAATTTATATACAGCGCTGCAGGCAGTGCTGAATTAGAGTCTAAAGACAGCATCAGCGTGCAGCAAAAGCTTGAGCAACTGGTGGAGGCGCTACTTGCAACCTACCCGGCGAAGGGCTAAACCACCCCACCGTTTGCTCTTATGGTTTGACCGTTGACCCAAGCACCCTGCTCGCTGGCTAAAAATGCGACCACAGAGGCAATATCACTAGGCTGTCCTAAACGTTCCATTGGGCTCATATTGGCCAGTTTTGTCACCATTTCTTCAGACTTGTCCTGCAAGAACAATTCGGTTTCAGTTGGACCAGGTGCCACCGCGTTAACGGTAATTTGCTTACCCCGCATCTCTTTTGCGAGGATCCCAGTCATTACTTCCACTGCCGCTTTTGTAGCGGCATAAACAGCATAACGCTCCAGTTTTAGCCCTATTACACTGGATGACAGATTAATGACTCGCCCGCCTGAGGATAGGTGTACCGATGCTTCTCTTAGGGTATTGATCGTACCTTTTAAATTCACGTTTAGTTGAGCGTCGATGTCCTCATCTTTGGCATCACTTAAAGCGTTAAGTTTCATCACTCCTGCATTATTGATCAACACATCAATACTACCCAGAGATGCCTTTACATCAGCAAACATTCTATTTACCTGCTTTGCATTGCTAACATCTACCTGATAGGCCTGAGCTTGCCCCCCTGCAGCCTTTATTTCTTCCACAACTTTATCTGCGGCTCCAGCGCTATTGGCGTAATTCACCACCGTGTAAAATCCTTCTGATGCAAGACGCTTAGCTATTTCTGCCCCAATGCCACGAGACGCTCCCGTTACTAGTGCTACTTTCGTTTTTTGTGTCATTAAATGCTCCTTAAAAGGGTGATGAACATTGATACAGGCCACTCTATCATTTAGCATCGAGCTAACAATTACGTAAATATTGACTTCATTATTCAGGATTTAAGAATAATAATGGATAGAATAGAGGCTATGCGGGTGTATACTCGCGTATTTGAACGACGGAGCTTTAAACTAGCGTCCCTCGACTTGAATATTCCAGCGTCCACCGTAACTGAGGTGATTAAGGCGATGGAGAAACGTTTAGGCGTGGTGCTGTTAGAAAGAACAACTCGACGTGTTTCCCCCACCATTGATGGAGAAACCTTCTACCACAGATGTATAAGCATAATTAATGACGTGGAAGAAGCGGAGCACGGTTTTTCTACCTCCACTCCCCAAGGATTATTGCGGGTAGATACCCATGGCACGATTGCTAGGCATTTCCTACTACCCCAAATTCACACCTTCACTGAAAAGTACCCAGACATTAAGTTGTTCATAAGTGAAAGCGATGCGCTAAGGGATATTGTAAGCGAAGGTATAGATTGTGTGTTAAGGGTCGGTCGACTCGCCGACGAGCATTTGGTTGCCAAGCCTCTTTGCCAACTCGAAGAAGTGACCGTAGCTTCGCCCAGCTACCTAAAAAAAGCAGGTTTGCCTTGTTGTATTGACGATCTGCATACACACAAAATGATCGGATTCTATGCCTCAGATCAGAGTGCCCCTATGCCCTTAGAATTTTGTGAAGATAATGGCACTATAAGAGAGTTGAGCATACCCAGATCGATATCTGTAAATTCAGCAGAGTCGTTAGTTGCTCTAGCATTGCAAGGTATGGGCATTGTACAAGTGCCTCGTTATCATATCGAAGCCCATCTAAAGGAAGGAAGGTTAGTCACTCTTTTGACTCATGTCCCCCCATCCCCTTCCCCCCTTACATTGTTGTACCCACAAAACAGGAAATACAGCGCCCGTGTAAACGTATTTATTGAGTGGCTCGAAAGTATCATCTAGCCTGCTTTTATTGGCTGAATACAATAAATGTTATATTATAACATTTATTACTTAAGTGACTATCAGATAATTAGATGATTGCAGCCGTTCCCACGAACATTATTACTGGCTTTTTAGGCGTAGGTAAAACTTCAACCATTTTAGATTTACTGGCGCAAAAGCCAAAACACGAACGCTGGGCTATTTTAATTAATGAATTTGGTGAGGTAGGTATTGATGGCAGTCTGGTGCAAGGCTTTCTTAAAGAAGATCAGCAGGTATTTATAAAAGAAGTTCCAGGGGGATGTATGTGTTGTGCGGCAGGTCTACCCATGCAGATAGCGCTCAACCAATTATTGGCAAGAGCCAAACCCCATAGATTACTCATTGAACCCACAGGCCTGGGCCACCCTATTGAGGTACTAGAAACGTTAGATCAACCTCATTACCGTGATGTACTTCATATACAAAAGACTATTACGCTCATTGATGCCCGCAAGCTAAGTGATCCTCGCTACACGAATCACGCCACTTTCAATCAACAAATTGACATTGCCGATATTGTCGTTGGCAATAAACAAGACTTATATCAAGAAAGTGATCATCAGGCGCTTTTAGACTACCTTTCTACACGCAATCACGCACATTTGCCGGTCATTTTTACCGATAATGGCCGTTTAAATATCGATAGGCTTTCTGGAGCATCTGACCAACTCAATATGGTTAAGAATCGACGCAAACATGATCATTCACACGATGACGCTCATGGGTACCCTCAGCTAGCTGACAATGTAGCACTGCCTGAAAATGGTAGGTTGTCGGTTAAAAATCAGGGAGAAGGGTTCGAATCAATCGGCTGGCGTTTTTCCCCAGTAAATGTGTTTAGTCGTCAGGCGATAATTACTTGGATAAAATCAATCAGAGCAACACGACTGAAAGCAGTGGTTATCACTAGCGAGGGTATATTTGGCTATAACCTCGCCGATGACAAGCTTACCGAAAAAGAACTGAACGATACGTTAGAAAGCAGAATAGAACTAATTCATAACCAACTCGATGAGCAATGGGACCAACAGCTTCTTGATTGTTTGGATGATACCTTTTCTTAAGCACTAAAATTGTTTTCTAACTCCTGACCGGGAACGTGAAGCAAGCCTGAAACGTTCTCGGCGAAGCGTGTATTTTAGCGTAAATGGCTGTTGAAAAATGCAAGGGTACGCTGCCATGCTAATTCAGCATCTTTCGGGCTATAGCGGCTAGTTGAGTCGTTATGAAACCCATGCTGAGCCTGTGCATAAACATGGGCTGAGTATTCTGCACCATTGTCCTTCAAAACCTTTTCATATTCTGGCCACGTCGCGTTCACACGCTTGTCCTTTTCACCGAAGTGCAGCAAAAGAGGCCCTTTAACCCGAGCCTGCAACTCACCCTTTGCCGGTGTGCCATAAAAAGGCACTGCGGCGCTAATGACGTCTGGCAATGTGGCAGCAAGAAAATTACTGATGTATCCACCAAAACAAAATCCCACCACACCCAGTTTATTTGTGGTTTGATCATGAGAATGAAGCCAACGAGCAGCAGCTATAAAGTCATTTTCAATTTTTTGTTTGTCTAAGCTTCGCTGCATTGCTCGGCCATCATCATCATTACCTGGATAGCCGCCAAGTGGAAATAAAGCATCGGGGGCAAAGGCAATAAAACCTTGAGAAGCTAATCGGCGAGCAACATCTTTTATGTAAGGGTTCAAACCTCTATTTTCATGCACAACAAGTACGGCAGGCGCTTTTTGGTCTGCACTAAGGGAGCTGGGTATCACCAAATACCCTCCCCCTGTACCATGGCCTTCTGGCGACGCAAATTCTTCATAGGTCGCCTTAATAGCAGGGTCGTTAAACGACACCTGCTCGGCTTTAGCATAATCAGGGAGAAGGGCGTTTCCAATGACCCCAACAGACAATCCCGCAATGGAAAGCGACGCAATACGCGTTAAAAAGGTTCGCCTATCGATATCACCATGGGCGTATTCGTCGTACCAATCAAAGGCCTCTTGAGGAATGGGAATGCGAGACTCTGCTGCTTCATTTTTTGCTTTCGTCATAATCAACCTGCGTTTTATTTTGGGGTAGGGTTACATTCTCAACGATTGCCACAAGGGGCAACCCAACAAACGGCTATACCAGCAATTTAACACTACCTATAAAACGCGCAGATAATCAATTAAACAAGATGAAACGCCCCCTTTTTCTTAAGGGCGCGCACCTTAACGAGCCTATTTAAACGACTTTAATCGTTAAGTTCTACAACCAAATAGCGCACACTGCCATTTACTGGTTGGGGTAAAAAGAACAAACCTTCATAGGTAAAATACTGAATACCATTTATTTTCACCGGCTTTGCCTGGCTAGGTAAATCACTGTAAAACTGGCCTGAAACATACGTTGTGTGACGCCGAGGGGCGCTTACTTTTGGTTCATCCACCACAATGTAATTGTCACCGGATTTATAGTAATAAACCCCTTCGGCCACGTAATAAGTTTCACCATCGATCACTATTACGTCAGGTTTAGGAGGAAGGGTATGCACTCTTATCCCCAGTGGCGGGCGAACAACGTGAAAAGCCCCCTCCATTTTTCGATAATAAACCCCGTCATGATAACGGTAAGTGGCACCGTGAAAATGAATATCTCTCGCGTCACGCGGAACCTCGGCTGGCTTGTGGCCTACTTCATATTTGGGCCGGCTAATGACATTTGCCACCAATGCCCCTATACCAATACCCACGGCAACCGCAGCCACGCCGCCACCATGCCCACTAACTCTGACATGCCCACCCCGCGGAGAATGAGCACATCCAGCCATTAAGGTGACACACAGGGCCGATACCGATAATAATCGTAAATTCATAATAATTTCCTTGCCAAAAATTGAAAGCTCACATCGAAATAAAACAAATTAGACGATTGAATGTGATAGTGACTTTGAGTCATCCGCGAAGAAAAAATTCGTCAAGAATACGGAAAAGTAGGTATAAGTTTCGTAAATTTACTGAATAAAAACGAGAGAATAGCAGTGATTTGAATAAACGACTGAAAAACGCCCCACGTACTTCAGTACGGAGGCGTTCTTTTTTAGAATAACATTTTTACTGTTAAAGCAGTGAAGATAGCGAAAAGGCGGTGGTTTCTTCCGCGCTCACCATACGAATAACGGCATCAAAATCGGCAAAGTCTACTGCCAATTGTGCTGACGCCTCGCCATTTATCCAAACAAGCTCAAGTAGATTGTGCGTATAAGAAACACGAAATTCACCGTCAAAGGCTGATGAATCATTTCTTAGTTTTATCAACGTCATCAACCCTTGCACCACTGGCTTTTCAAAGGCTTCGTCTACATCGCTACTGGATAGGTAGGGACGATTAATATCTCGACCAACATTGGTTCTAGCGAGTAATGACATGTCATTTGCCGCAGCGAGCAATCCGCCATAATACACCTGAGGTATACCTGGGCTAAAGAACTGGATAGCTCTGGCTACTAGATATTCAAGATCGTTCTGCCCCAAGGCATCATAGTAGGTGCAATTAACTTGATACAAATCCACATTGTTAGCGGCTGCGCCGGTAGCCTTTCTCGACTCCCCTTGCGAATTAATGTGAATTTGCTCAACTAAATTGTTTATTTCGTCGTTGTTTAACAAACCCGGCTTATCGCCACTTGCCCCGACATCAACTATACCTATGCCATCGTGAGTATCTAGCACAGTGAAACAATTGCGTGGGGAAATGGATAACCAATGCGCTAGCGCACTCGCATCTTTAGTAAATAACGTATGCAGCACTAATGGTGGTAGCGCAAAGTCATAAACACTGTCGCAACGTGCGGCAATATCAATTTGTGTTTGGTAGTGACTATGTATTTCAACCAAACATTGCATTCCCATGCCTCTGGCACGAGTGCTAAGCGACTCGATAAATTCGAAGGTTTCTTCTAACATAAAGCAATTCGATCCGGCGCGCTTAATGGCATAACCCGCAGCATCTAAGCGGATTAAATCTACATTGCTTTGCGTGAACGAAGTAAGAATAGAAGAAAGATACGCTTTGCCTAAATCTGACTCTACGTCTATATCAATTTGGTTAGATGTAAACGTTGTCCAAAAGGGCACCATCTCTTTTCCGGCTACTTCATAGTCGCTGAAAAACGGAGTGGGGCGAGGTCTAAAAACTTGCGCGATCTGCGCCGCGGTTTCAGCGTCATCATCACTGGTAAAAACATCTTGTTTAGTCAGGAAAAGCGGCCAAAACTCTGACTCACGCCCATGAGCTAGCACGTCTTTAAACTGAGCGCTTTGTGCCGACATGTGATTGACGATGAGATCGGCCATAATATTTTTTGACTCGCCTATCGACTTAATGTGATTCCAATCGCCTAAACGCTCATCCACAATGGTGTGATCAATAGGGTCAAAACCAGCATCTTCGCCGTCGTAAGGATAGTAAAACGGCAGAATGTGAACACCCGTAAATAGGCCACTAAGCTTACCGTTAAGAAGGCCGTTAAGGCTTTCTATATTGCCATCACCTAACCTATCGGCATAGGTGATTAATTGAACGCCGTTGCGTATAGACATGAAAATTTCTCCAAAATACGGTAAACGTGGCGCCTTTAGGCTTTTAAGAAACGCCGTATCTTTACCTTTACCAACACAAACTTAATCGATTAAGTTTGCGGGAGTAAAATAGCAATCATCAGTTCAAATGTAAATAACTTGTTTTAACTCTTCCTTAGCTACCCTTTAAAATTTCATTGGTCACTGAAGAAAATTCATGAAAGAAAACGATCAGTCGATACACTCTTCATCATGCAAGTCTATAATGCTACAGAACTTTATTACTCAACACCCCACAAGGATGTTTTATGATATTAATTTTTGGCGTGGTCAATCAATATGGCGTACTTTCCCATTTCAGCGAAGGTATTAAGCACGACCTTGAGACAATGGGAGAAACCTGTTTAGTCCTTCCCGTTGATGATGGCGTAACCGCAGCTAAATTATTGAACCAAATATCGAAGAAAGACGTTAAGTTTAGTCTATGTATTAATGGGTCTGGCCTCGATACCGCATTAACGTTCGGAAAAGCCTATGCGCTTGCCGTCGACCACCCTCTTCTTATCTTGCCTCACCTCCAGCAATACAAAGGTTTCGAGCTTCTATGCGTTGCAAAAGAACATACCGCGTTCGCTCAGCTTCTTAATATTCCCGCACGCGACTTCTTTCATGCCGTCTCTAGGGCAGATATCGCCTCAGCCGAGTCATTAAATGAAGCAAAATCGGGGGAGATTTTATTTCCTGCAAGCCATATCAATAAAGATAACGCACAGAAAAAGCTACAGGAAATTGGCGTGTGGGACCAGTTGAAGCCAGTGGTTACCGCCGTGGGAAGCATCAATGAATTTTTAATGGCGATAGGGGTGTTACCCAATGGCAACCAGCCTGCAAGAGCACAGCTCAATGAAGCTATTTACAAAATAACCTGCGAAGCTGATTTATACATACGTGCACTCGCTCGAGAGAGAATTCTTGCATCTTACACCGAAAAAAATATCGTTTTAGATGTTTATGGTAGAAATGTAAAACAATACCAGCAAGCTTACCCATTCCACCGTTATCATGACGAAGTACCGTACAAAGACATGCTTGAAAAAATGGCTAACGCCAGCTTTGTGGTTCATAACTCACCAGGGTTCGAATTCGCGCTACACGAGCGAATGGTTTACCCGCTAGCTAAAGGCACGCCGATTTTGTTTGACGCCAATGTTAACCAACGTCAAATGCTGAAAGGTTTACCTGCGGTTTATCCAAGTAATAAGGTGCAAACTGACGTGCCTCTCGAGCACCGAAAGTCAACGGTGAACGAAATTGAGAAAAACCATACGTGGGCAGCAAGATTAGCAGCACTGCTTAATTAACGAGTGAGCAAGTGGTACTTGAATACTGAAAATAATCATTCAGGGGCACGAGCGCGCCCCTGCTTAGTCTTTTAGTTACGCAACCAATTCGGTAATTTTAGCCACAAAGGCTGAGATATCATCAGGGTTGCGACTGGTCACCAATTTTCCATCAGTCACCACTTCTTTGTCAGCCCATTTTGCACCAGCATTTATCAGGTCGGTTTTAATACTGGGAAAAGACGTCACTTCACAGCCATCAATGAGAGCCGATTCGGCAAGCAGCCAAGGGCCATGACAAATTGCCGCCACAGCTTTCACTTTAGATTCATCATGGGCCTGCTTAATAAAAGCCACCGCCTCATCGTTGGCACGAAGTAAGTCGGGGTTAATTTGGCCGCCAGGCAAAATTAAGGCATCGTAATCGCTGGGGCTCACATCGGTGACTTGCGCATCAACCTTCACGCTGTCTCCCCAGTTGTCTTCATCCCATGACTGAATGGTGTCTTTCTGGTCGATTGAGACTATGTCAATTTGCGCCCCTTTTTCCATTAACATGTCTTTAGGCTGGATGAGTTCAATTTGTTCAAATCCATCGGTGGCCAAAATAGCGATTTTCTTTCCAAAAAGGTTTTGATTGTCACTCATGTAAAAATACTCCTCTCATGGTTAGTGCAACGAGTACCTTGATATAAAGGCTGGCATCGTTTCAGTAACATTAACGAAGCAATTTTCACTCCTAAAGAAAAACTATCACAACCAACTGATTAAAATACAAAAAACCAGAAATACACCTAGAGAGTGATATACACTGAGTGAAGAAACGAGTCTGTAATGAAAGAATTACACCCTGCACACCGAAAAATTTGGCGTACTCGACAAGGCATAAATGAAAGCAGGGATAAAAACAGAAAACGCAGGGCGGCTAAATTTTAGCTTTTTCTGAGAAAAATTTAAACGGTCTTTACATTTGCTTAGTAGCGACATTTCCTTGCTTTCATTATCATTCCCTACCTCTTTTCAAGGTTCATATTGTATGCCACTCACTTCGCGCTTCATCGCCACTGAGGGCTACAGTAATTTTTGTAAACTAAGGACATAACACAATGGGAAACCTACGATGCCTTTGCGTATTTGTAGCATTGCTATTTTCTTGTACCGTCAACGCTCATCACGGAAGTAGCGGTCAATTTGATACCAACGCTACCGTAGAACTCAGCGGGAAAATCACGCGTATTAGGCTGGTTAACCCCCATGCCTATGTCTATTTTGACGCCGTAGATACCAACGGAACTGTCACCAATATGCGTTGTGAACTGCAATCAGGTTCTTTGCTTAAACGCAGAGGCTGGACAGCCGACCTATTCAAAACTGGCAGCGAAATTTCCATCAAAGGGTCGCCAGATAGAACCGACCCTACCACCTGCTATATGAAAGAAATTACGTTTGAAAATGGTATGACTGCCACGCGCAACAGTGAGTTTGACGACGACGGCCACATCAGTACAACCCTCGACATGCAAGAAGAAGCAATAAACGAGGATCATCATGACGACGATCACGCAGAATTCCACGACACCCATGAAGATGAAGAGAGTGAAAAAATACGTAGCTTAGTGCGCGAAGATGGTTCACCTAACTTTGCCGGCAATTGGGCTATGGTTCGAAAAGCGGGCGCACCTCCAGGCGCAGGGGGCGAAATGGCAGAACTCACCCAAGCTGGTAAGGCCGCCATTGCCGGCGCTAGCTCTGCGGATAACCCTCGCTTTCAATGTGAACCCACTAATATCATTATGGATTGGTGGTTCGATTTAATGGTGAATAAAATTGAGCAGTCGAGTAGCCAGATGACCTTAAGCTATGGCTTCATGAGCCTGAAGCGAACCATTTACCTCGATGGTACGCGAATGCCTAGTGACTATCAGCGCAACAGAGCCGGGTTTTCTACCGGAAAGTGGGAAGGCGATACCTTAGTGGTAACCACTACCGGTTTTGACGAGGGTTGGATTATGGCGCCGTTGGGGGGAAACCCAGGTGGCATGCCCCCTGGCGGTAAAGGCGAGCGGGGAGAAAAAGGTGAGCGCCCCCCTCGCCCTGATAATGCTGGCGGCCCCCCTCCAGGTACGAAAGGTGAACGCCCTAAAGGCAGACGTGGGCCTCCCTCACCCGCCAAAAACAGCACCGAAATGACCATTGTCGAGCGTTTCTCTTTAAACGCCGACGGAACGGTTTTGAAACGTGAATATACTATTACCGACCCTCTCTATCTTAAGTCGCCTATGACAGGATCGGACGAAGTTACGCTCACCCACGACAAGTTTACGGCTTACGAGTGTGAAGATCTTACGGCAGAGCGCGGTTCAGACAGTCTAGGCGGCATAGGTGTCACGCGAGCGACCTCACCCTCAATCAACATGAATAACCATGAAAATGCATTTCTTTACTGGCTAGAAGACTCCAGCGTGGGCATGGCGATATCGAGTACGCAATGGGGTTACCCCATTGTACTATCGCTGCATGCCATAGGAATGGCCACCATGGTAGGTGTAGCCTTGATGATATGCCTAAGAGCACTAGGTTTTGCGTCTTCTATTGCACTTTCTTCACTCGCCCCATACTGGCATGTGGCATTAATCGGTTTTGCTATCAATCTACTGTCGGGTACCGCCCTCTTCTTTGGAAATGCGTCTGAGCTATTTTACAACTGGGCATTTAGAAGCAAGATTCTCCTGGTAGCACTGGGAATAGCGCTAACGTGGCAATTGGTCAACAAAGCGATAATGCAGACACCTTCTGTTTCATCGTCGCACAAGCCCCTTGCCGTTGTAACGTTATTGAGTTGGGTTCTAGCCATTGTGGCAGGCCGTCTCATCGGCTATTTATCCTAAGGAGTTTTAGACAATGAACACATGCCTTTCGTGGATTATAGACGCACTGAATAATAGCCAACTGAACCATTTTGTGATGGACAATGCGGTGGTGTTCCCCACCCTAGAAATGCTGCACTTTCTCGGGCTAAGTTTACTTTTTGGGGCGCTACTCATCGTGGATTTGAGACTCGTCGGTATAGCTAAACAATTGCCGTTAGAAAAAGTAGAGGCGTTTCTTCGCTTTGCGCTTATTGGTTTTGCCATCAACCTTATTTCAGGTGCGTTGTTTGTGGCGGGCGATCCAGACCGGTACTTGGTTAATCTCGCATTTGGGCTAAAAATGCTAATGATTGTCTTTGCTGGCCTTAACACCCTTTATTTTTTACTGCGAGTTAAACCTAAATTGCACTTCAATTCCCATGGGCAACCCCCAAGTTCAGAAGCCCAAGTGGTGGCCTGGCTTTCGTTAGCGCTATGGTCAAGCGTGATTATTTTAGGCCGCTTTATCCCCTACGTAGAAACCCCATAGCGGGTAATACTGGCTATAAAGGCGTATTCCCTAATGCGCCTTTTAGCCACTCTGCCGCTTTCCCTAAGCGATGTTCAGTAGACCAAATTAAATCCACCCCTACCATCCACTCGGTAAAGGGGTAAGACGTTAAATGAAGTTCCACTAACTCTCCTTTAACTTTGCTATCACTCAGTACTTGCTTAGGTACTGTAGCCCACCCTAAACCACTACTTAGCATATGTATCAAATTAAGGTAGCTTTCCATTCGCCATTGTCGAGGTCCACTCAAATACTCACTGGTGGGAAGCACATTTTGTAACGGGCTATACACTAAATTTCTGTACTGGCTCAACTGCTCAAAGGTGACTTCCTCGAATTTAGCTAACGGATGATCTTTATGCACCACATTAGCAAATACAACATAGCCGAGCCGTTTGAAAATAATATGTGCAGGATAGTTTTCGCCGGCACACATAATGCCTAACCCCGCATTTTTTTGCTCAACGAGATTTTGTACGTAGGAAGATGAAGGGTGTAGTAAATTTAAGTCAACAAAAGGAAACTGGTGAGCAAATTCATTTAAATTTGACGCCAATAGCGCAAAAGGGATGGTGTCATCTATGGCTAATGTGACCTCATTTTCTAATTCAGCAGCCAATCCATAAGCGCGATTTTCCATAGATGCACATTGCTGCAAGATAGCTTCAGCATCCCGCAATAGGCTTTTACCGTTATGGGTTAGCACAGGGTATCGCCCAGTTCGGTCGAATAACGTCACCCCCAGGTCAGTTTCTAAATTTGCAACCGCAATACTCAGCGCAGATTGAGATTTTTTCAATTTTCGAGCCGCCGCAGAAAATGATCGCTCACTGGCTACTTCGTAAAACGCGTTTAACTGTTCTATAGAAAGTCTCAACTTTCTCTCCGACCTATTAATTTTTTCAATAGGTCCCATTTTGCATAATTGTACTAGCGGCGTAAATTATTCTTCAACTTGCGCTGCAAAACAGTGAAGTTAATTCGCTAGCCCTCTGTACTTCTCTGTAATGGAAAACCAAAAACCATGGACAGCACAATAAATAGAAAAAGTCGTGTTCACCCCGTAGATGAAAAATTAGCGCTTTGGCCAACCTTTGTTATGGGGCTACAGCATGTTTTAGTGATGTATTCAGCCTGTATTATTGTTCCACTCATTCTTGGCGCCGCACTGGATTTACCGAAAGATAAGCTATCACTTATTATCAACGCCGATTTGTTTGCAGCCGGACTTGCCACACTTGTCCAATGTTTCGGCAACCGTTTTTTTGGCATTCGCCTGCCTATTATGATGGGCGTTACTTTTACCGCCGTAGCCCCCATGATAGCCATTGGCGTTAATCCCGATTTAGGTATTACTGGTATTTTCGGGGCGATTATTGCCTCGGGTTTAATTGGAATTGCCTGCGCCCCACTTATGGGAAAATTACTTCGCTTTTTCCCGCCCGTGGTAACAGGTTCAGTGCTTTTGGTCATTGGTCTTAGCTTAATGAAAGTGGGCATAGAATGGGCAGCAGGCGGCGAACCAAGATTGCCAGATGGCAGCCCTAACCCTGATTTTGGTAAGCCCATATACCTTGCTATTAGCTTTTTTCAGCTTGCCCTTATTCTACTTATTAACCGCTATGCAAAAGGATTAATAGCCAACACGTCAATTCTCATTGCTATGATTTGCGGTTTTATTTGTGCAACCGCACTGGGTGACGTTTCACTAAAAGGGCTTGATGAAGCAGCGTGGTTTGGCATGATTAAACCTTTTAGTTTCGGCCTGCCTACCTTCGATACTTGGGCCATTGTGTCTATGAGCCTCGTCATGCTGGTGACCATGGTTGAATCCACCGGCATGTTTTTAGCGTTAGGCAAAATGGTAGATCAAGAGATTGACGAAAAGCGATTAGTTCGGGGTCTAAGATCAGACGGGCTTGGTACCTTACTCGGCGGCATATTCAATGCTTTTCCTTACACCTCGTTTTCTCAAAACATTGGCCTCGTTGCCATTAGCGGCGTAACGAGTAGATATGTGGCCGCCTCCGGGGCGTTCATTCTGATTTTACTTGGGTGCTTCCCTAAAATGGCGTTTATTATTGCGTCGCTTCCGCTCTATGCGTTGGGTGCTGCCGCCATGGTGATGTTCGGCACCGTGGCGTTAATGGGCGTTCAAATTCTATCTAACGTGAATTTTTCCCATCACCGTTCGAATATTCTTATTGTTTCTTCCAGTGTTGGCATTGGCCTCATCCCTACCATTGCGCCTCACTTTTTCCAGCACATGCCAGCTTGGAGCAAAATGATAACCGATAGCGGCATTATTCTTTGCGTCATCACTGCGGTGTTGTTGAACGCACTGCTTAACTCAAATTCACATCACTCCCCTCAGGCAACAAAATGAAAAAAAGTACAATTTATATAGCCGACTATATTCTCCCCATGGACGATGATAATACCTTAATTGAAAACGGAGGCATTCTAGTTGAAGACGGCATAATTAAGTCCATTGATGCCTCAGAAGAGTTAACCGTAACTTTTCCTCATGCAGAGGTTGTATACCTTGAGAATCAACTCCTAATGCCGGGTTTAATTAATACGCATTGCCACTCTGGCATGCTGCGAGGAACGGCGGAAGGCTTGCCTGTTTGGGATTGGTTACAACAGTATATTGACCCTATGCACCGTGTGCTATTGCCTGAAGACGCATCGTTATCTTCATGGTTATGCTATGCAGAAGCTTTATTGTCTGGCACCACTTGCATAGTGGATATGTGGCGATACATGCATGGCAGCGCCGAAGCTGCAGAGCAACTAGGCATTCGCGCGTGTTTAGTGCCGTATGTCGCCGAACACCCCGACCACAACTATTTTGAAACGTTAGATACCAATGAACAGTTAATCAATCAATGGCATGAAAAAGGTGATGGTCGCATTCAAGTTTGGGTGGGGTTAGAACATTTGTTTTACGCAGAGCCACACGCATTAACCCGAATAGCGGCAATGTGTAACGACTACAACGTAGGGTTTCACACTCACAGCAATGAAAGTCAATTTGACGTAGAACAAACGTTAGCGCGCTATCAGTGCCGCCCTTTACACGCGTTAGAGCGACAAGGTTTGCTAGAAGCTCCCAAGGTGTTACTTGCCCATTGCGTATGGGTGGATGAAAGTGAAATATCCCTTATGGCGCACCGAAACATCGGCGTTGCGCACAACCCTATCAGTAATATGAAGCTCGCGTCTGGCGCTGCCCCCGTGGTTGAGATGCTAAAAGCCGGTATTGCCGTAGGGTTAGGCACTGACGGTGAAAAAGAAAACAATAACCTAGATATGTTTGAAGAGATGAAAACTGCGTCGCTGTTGGCGAAGTTTGTCAAACTTGATGCCGCCACCTTGGATGCTTGGGATGTGTGCAAAATGGCCACTATTAATGGCGCAAAAGCCTTAGGGCTAGCGCAAACCACAGGCTCACTAGAAGTAGGTAAATCAGCAGATATGATCAGTATTAACCTGAACACCCCAAGAATGACGCCTCTCATTGCCTCAGGCCCCTTAATGAATATTCACCACAATTTGGTTCATGCCGTACAAGGGCAAGACGTGAACATGACCATGGTGGCGGGAAAGGTACTGGTTAAAAACGGAAAGCTGCTAGAACACGATATCCAAACCTTGATTGAGCAAGTCAATCTTGCCGCCCCCGCGCTCTTTGCTCGCAGAAATGCGTGGATGAAAACGTCAGGGGGAAGTAAAAACGCGCTGAATAAGTAGTGTTTATTAGCATGAAAAGGTGTTGGGTAGTGCAGCGTGACCTAACACCTTACTGCAACCCTTTGGCCTCAACCCATGCCCGCTGCCTAACCTCCATCATGCGCATTTCTTTTGAAAGCATGTTGCGGTTGGTTTGCATGAATATCCAAAGCTTGGTGGCTACCTGTGCGTTAAAACTCACTATGAGTAATACCCCCCAAAATACTTGGTCTGCACCTGGCGCGGTGAAAAACTGATAGCCACAGTAAAATAGCACTATGCTCAGTGCTATCGCTATAGCATAGCCTAGCTTCATCAAGCCAGAAAAGCGACTGTCAAACCCCAGTTTTAGGTAATCGGTTAAACCTTCACCTAGCATGCTGTCTAGCTCCTGCGACTGCTGTTTTAGGTAGCGCTTAATCTCATCGTCTGAATTAGTCGTCATGGCTTTACTCCGTATCTGAAATGCGTTTTTTTAATAAGGTGCGTGCGCGGTGTAATCGCGACTTAACCGTGCCTAGTGGTATTCCTGCCACTAGGCTTATCTCTTTAATATTTAAATCGTTAAGGTAAAACAGCTCTGCCACATCTCGTTCTTTCGCCGGTAGTGTAAATAAATGCCTTAAGGGTGAAAGGGGCTCGCTGAAGACCAGCTCTATGGTTTTTTCAGGGATATTTTCGTCTAGTAATACTTCATTGCGTGATGCTCTATACCAGTCGATTATTTCCCACCGCAGCGCTTTGTATAACCAGCTTTTAAACAGCGATACGTCGTTCAATCGCGTTACTCGTTTGGCAATTTTGGCCCATACATTTTGAACAAGATCGTCTGCCACCATACTGTCTTTAACCCGCATTAATGCGTATTTTCGCATGGCAACATGAAAATGCTGATAGAGTTTGCCAAGCGCAGCCCTATCGCCAAATTGAAGTTCTATCACCAGTAACTCTATGTCTGCATTTGTCATTAATTTACAACAGTCTCAAATACTTCTATTAGAAAGGTAACCAAAAGCAATAGGAGTGTTATGAACATTGAGCGCCCTCTTCTTTTTATATAATGACGGGTCAAATGCACTTCGGGTTCGGACTTTTTAATTGCTGCCCACCATTTCATACCTCCTCCTAAGCCATACAAGCACTTTTGCATATCAACGATTAATTTTTAGCCTTAATGAGAGAAATTTCCTTTTCTTAGCACTCACTCTTAGCAAGCAATAGAACAACGATGAAAGCAACCATTAAATAGGCTGTACCTACCATTAATAAGGAGATGTCATGGCTAATCCACATGATTACAATGCGCAAGTCAATCGTACTCTTAAAAGCCTCAGTACCAGAGTGAAAGCGGCAGATGTCGCGAAAAGCCGAGCCGACGCAGCGTTAGCTGCTTCCGGCGGTGAGTCTATCCATAACACCAATGGTGACGAGTTACTCATTTGCAAAGCAATGAATTTCACCAAAGGGTTATCACACCACGGCAACACAGGGTTAGTGGCTAATACTGATGACTACGCAGCCTTGGTGAAGGCTATTGACTCTGGCGACCCAGCAGATTTCAAAGCCATCAATGTGGGCGACCCGGGGCAATACAAATGGCGAGCTTGGGAAAGTGCTTCAGCCGGTTTAACTTTCGATTTACAAGGCCCAGACAGCCATGCTGTAACCATGTGCCCTCCTCCGGGGTTATCTAATAAAAAAGCGATTTTAACAGGCGAAATGGCCGAGGTTTACGCGCAAGCTTTATTGCGAGATGTACATTTCGCGGCCTTCTCTATGCCTAAAGAGAGCTTTTTATCTTTTGTTGGCGAGCATTCTCGGCATTACCGTTCGTTAAAAAGAGAGCAGCAAAACGCTGACAGCATTGTTTCTATGCTTAATCAATTTTCCTTTGAAAATCGAGCTGCTGCTGCGCCTTTCACATTAACAACCGCATTTAGGGGGATGACTCATGGGGATGTTGATGGCCCTTACCTTTCGCAGTTTTTGCTAAGTGGTGATACCGGTTTAAACCACAAAAACGACACTAGCCCAGAGCATGATGCTAGCGACGGTAAAATTCGCTACGGCGCACAAGTAATCGATCAGCGTGTTCGGCAAGCCAGCGAGGAAAATTATCTTACCGACTGGGACGAATGGCTTCATGTTCAAAATGGAGGAGACACCGGAAGCTTAGAGCATTACAAAGGAAACAATAGGCGATTTATCACTACCCCAAGAGACCTAGCCACCTTCGTGCATTACGACGCACTTTACCAAGCCTACTTGAATGCCTGTATTTTACTGTTGAATATCAAAGCGCCTTTGAGTGAAGGAATTCCTTATACCCAAAGTGACGAACAAGACAGACAGCAGGGCTTTGCCCTTTACGGTGGCCCACACATACTCACCTTAGTGACAGAGGTGGCAACCCGTGCACTTAAAGCCGTTCGATATCAAAAATTTAATGTACACCGGCGCTTACGCCCCGAAGCACTGGCTGCGCGTATTGAAAAAGCCGATATATTACCCGACGAAGTAAAGCCGCAATTTACGGCTATGCGGAGTGAAATAGACAACGCTGGGCTTGCAGAAAAATTACAGCACGCCTCAGGCAATTTGCTGTTACCTATGGCCTTTGCGGAAGGGTCACCCATGCACCCTTCTTATGGTGCTGGCCACGCTACCGTAGCGGGTGCATGTGTCACCATGCTAAAAGCGTTTTTCAATGGTGCAAACTATCTCCATGTTTCAAAAAACGGGGAAAGCATTAGCGTGGATGACCAAAGTTACCAAAGTGATTACGCTTTTGTGCCCTCCCCTGATGGAAAACGTTTAAGGGTTGTGGAAGTGAGTCGTTCGCTCACCTTAGAAGGCGAGCTCAACAAGCTGGCCGCTAACATTTCAATTGGACGCGATTGGGCAGGCGTGCATTACTACAGTGACTATCGCGAGTCACTATTAATGGGTGAGGAAATTGCGATGGGCATTTTACAGGAGCAAACACTCACCCATAATGCAAAAGAAAACCTGGTATTTAAATTTAATCAATTCACAGGCACAGAAGTGGAAATTAAGAACGGCGAAATTAAACCTACCTAGGGTGCTTTATTGTTAGTCCCTTAAATTTAGGGTTTGTATTGCTGTGTCTTTACTCGCGCGTTCAACCGTTTCGATAATCATTGATATCACGGCTTCCAGTTGCTCTGTTAGCTTCACATTCGCAGCCTGTGAAGTGATGGAGAGTGAAGGTCGTCGATTTCTAAAGACTCGGTCGAGCGCGCGGTAAAAGGCGCGCCTTCCATTTAAATTGGCAAAGCTACCCGCATTCCTTGCGCGATAGAAATCATAAACCAAGGTGATAGCGTCTTGGGATAGTACCTCATCATATTGCGGCCCGCTCAGGGTATACCCCAAACGAGCAACAATATCGCCAATCGTTGATTGGGTTAATGTGTTAACCACACTTTCAGGCCATTCTTTTACTAAATAACGATGGTGAATAATCTGTTTTAGGTGCTCATCGGTAAACGATGAGTAATCTGGTGCGTTAAGAATATTCTTATCCCAAACGTTCAAGTTATGAGCTCGACGGAACTGCCTCTCTTTTGCGTAAATGGGAAACCAGCGGGTAAACTGTGGCACATTTTTCACTACTTTCGTTTCTATTAGCGCCTCTCCAGAAGGGTCCAGTTTCAGCACTGTATAGCCAGGTTGGTAAGCCGCAAGTGACGGTACCTGCACATTTAATAAACCCTGGGGTTGTATGCGACTTATATCAAACAGATGCATATGCCCCCCGAAATGCAACTTAAGCCCTGTATTGGCAAGTATTGCAGTGGTTTTTGCTGTAGGTAAACGGGATAGCTGCATAGTGTTTTGCCCAAACACCCTCGCCATTGCGCTTGCTTGATCATCATAGAAATCGGCCATGGGAAAGTGGCTAAAACTCACTAAAAGTTTGTTTTCTCGCTTGGCACGCTGTACAAGATTCGCTATCCATTCAATAAGTTGGGGTTTATATTCTCGCAATGCGTTATAACCGGCATTGCTAGACCCCTTAAACTTTCCCATTCCACTGCCGCTTTCTGGAATATAAACATTGGCATCTATGGCTAATAGCCAAAGCCCTTCGGTGGGTTCCACCAGGTAACTCATATCAGGCATGGCGATGCAGTTGACATTATCATCGCACCATTGCCATGCCCGTTTAGCTAAATCGGCAGTACCAAAAGGCGTTTCATACAAAATGTCACTACTGTGAGGTTGAAACCCATGGGCGGCCAGCGCGTTGGCAATTTCTTTGTATCCCCACTCTTTGACGCCATCGCTACAATGAACAGCCTTGCCACTGATGCAGTCTTTGTGAAGTGGGCTAACAACACGAATCTCATTCCCTTCAGCCGCTAAAAAGTTGGCCTTTCCCCCAGGCCTAGTAAACGGACGAACAGGGTCGTGATTACCATTAATGGCAAAAAAGCGCATTCCGTATTTTTCGGTATATTCATTGAGAATGGCGTTTAAGGCCTCGATATTGGATGGTTGACCATCATCTGAGAAGTCACCTGGCAGGGCGACAAGTTGAATACCTTGTTCAGCAATATCCTCTAACGCGGTACGCAACACCACACTATTTTCATTAAATAACCGAGTAGAATGAAGCTGTGCTTGCATACTACGTAACAATACGGGTTGTTTCGTCGCGGGATCCTTAGGCAAGAGCGCACTAGGGATCCCTTTAGCCGCAGCCACTGGCGCATGCAAATGAATATCGGCGATAAAAGCAATTTGCTGTTTTTTTTCTAGCGCCTTGGCGTGCGCATTAGCCAAGGGCAATAAGCAGGCTCCCCAAAGCAGAAAGATAAATAAAAGACGGGGAAATACGGCGCTAACCACTGTGTACCGCTGGCGATTTTTCATTCTTTTCTCGTTTAATCCTTGCCTAATACAAAATTACAACATCACACAAAGAAGACACCGTTCACCGCGAAACGGGGACAAATAAAATAAATTTTTTCCTAAATAAATCAGCAGGTTTATGACACTTTTATTAAATTTATCATTACCGCAACTTTTCTCGTCCCCGTTTTAAATCTCACTCACTCTACCTTCAAAAATACTGCTTATAAGTGAGTTTATGCGTTTCGTGTCTTTTGTATTCGGGTGCTGTCTTATCTTAAGTGCTAAGGCGGCTTCTCTTAATGAATATCAGGTTATTGGATCCCACAATAGCTACAAAAAACCATTACCTGTTTCGCTTTTGGCGTTTTTAGATAAACGTGCCCCTGGTATGTGGACAAAGCTCAACTACAGCCACCCATCGCTTACCGAGCAACTTGATATGGGGTTGCGACAGCTTGAAATCGATGTGGTAAACGACCCCCAAGGCGGGCAATACCACGCTCCTGAAACAGAGTTACTGTTAAACGACACCTGGTTCAATGATCAGCAGCGAGAACACCTGGCACAACCCGGTTTTAAGGTTATGCATATCCCTCATTTGGATATGCAAACTCACTGCGTTCTCTTTAGCACCTGTTTGACGCGTCTTGTGACTTGGTCCAATGCGCACCCTAATCATTTCCCCATCACCATTTTAGTGAACGCGAAAGAAACCCAGCCTGACTTTATCTCTCGACCTTCACCAGCGCCCTTTTCAGCACAAGCCTATAAGCGCCTAGATGACGAAATAGCGCAGTTACTTAAACATAAACTGGTTACGCCCGACGAGATTCGCGGTGAATTTAACTCCCTCAAGCGGGCAGTGCTAACGCAAGGTTGGCCACAACTAGACAGCCTGCGCGGTAAGTTTTTATTTATCTTCGACGCCAACACCCACCAGCGCGCGCAATACGTGAAACACGCCCCCTCACTGAAAGGACGCAGCATGTTTATCTCGGTGCCTGAGGAGTGGGACGAAGCGGCTATTTTTATCCGCAACAACCCCCGCAACCAACTAGACGATATTCGGGCTTTGGTGGCGCAAGGTTTTTTAGTGCGCACCCGTGCAGATGCCAACCTAAGTGCCACCACTGACGACATGGCATTACAAAAGCAAGCGGCATTCGCCAGTGGTGCACAGTTTATTTCTACCGATTTTTACGCAGGCGCTTTGCTGTCAAGGCAAAGGGGTCATGTGGTCTCTTTTGAGTCACCCCCCTTCGTACGAAGTCATCCTTTTTTAAACAATAACGTCAATTAACACGCAATAAGGAACACACATGCAACACACATTCAAAAAAGCCCTGATCGCCGTTGCGGTCACCTCGTCATTCGCCTCGCTGCCACAGGTGTCTTTAGCACAAGAAGCTGATGACGACATGATTGAGCAAATTGTGGTCAGTGGCTTTAGAAGCTCTTTGATTAAAGCGAAAGATTTGAAAAAAGATGCGTTAGGATCTCAAGACTCCATTCTTGCAGAAGATATCGCTGACTTTCCTAGTCTCAACCTAGCCGAATCTATTCAGCGTATTCCTGGTGTCACCATTACTCGAGAAGCCGGTGAAGGTAGACAAATTTCACTACGAGGCCTAAACGCAGATTTTACCCAGGTACAACTTAACGGAATGGAAGCCTTAGGTACGTCGTCTTCAGCCATGGACAGTCGTGGCACCACTAACCGCTCTCGTTCTTTTGATTTTAATATATTTGCTTCTGAACTCTTTAATCAAATTGATGTTAAAAAGAGTTATTCCGCCGAAATGGATGAAGGCGGTATTGGTGGCACTGTGAAACTTTATACCGCAAAACCCTTCGACTACGATGGCATGAAAGCGGTGGTGAGCGCGCAAGCGGGTGACAACTCACTCACAGAAGACACCAGCCCTCGATTAGCCGCATTGGTATCAAATACGTGGGGCGACTTCGGCGCACTTTTCTCATTAGCTTATAGTAAACGAGACACCGCTGAGCAAGGCTATAACACCTATCGCTGGCGCCCAAGAGATGCGCAAGGCTCTGACATATCAGCCCTTTCAGCTGCCGACCAAGATGCTGTTAACAGTGGGGAATTACGATTCTCTCGCGGCAGCCGCTATTCCCAATTTAACAGCGAACAAACCCGTGTTGGGGCTACCGTGGCGTTGCAATATCGCCCAAGCGCCAATCTTTCGTTTGGCCTAGACGCCCTTTACGGCACGTTAGATAGTGATCGAGGTGAGTTTCACCTCCAAAGCCGAGGCTCAAGCTCTACAGCTTTAGGGTGTACGGGCGCCGATTACGAGGGTGCGCGTTATTACTGCTCTAGCCTAACCGACATTGAGTTTAACGCTAACAACGAAGTGATTTACTCGGCGTGGGAAAACACCGCGCTGCACTCGGAAAGCCGCGATCAAAGCGCCACTACCGATATCTCTCAGATGGTATTTAACGCCGATTGGACAGTCACAGAGGCGCTTTCTGTCTCTGGCCTACTCGGTTATATGAAGAGTGAGTACGAAAGTAATAGTGCCAAAGTGTATTTAGAGTCATTTGCTGACATGACAATAGACTACCGCGAAGACCGTTTTTACGGCACTAACAGCTACGTAAACGGCTTTGATCCTACCGATATTGACGAATACCGCTTCCACGAAATTGATTTAGCCGAAGACAAGGTGGATAACAGTTTCGCTATCGCGAAGCTCGATAGCGACTACTTACTTTCTGACACCAGCACCTTAAAGTTTGGGGTGTCTATTAAAGACTTCGAGCATAGTAATAACTCTGAACAGATTGGCAATGCGTTACGAAGCGAATGGCAAAGTGGCGAAATAAGCGACGTCATTAACCCTGAGTTAGTTTACGTTAATAATGTGCATGAAAAACAAAGCTGGTTAAGCACAGACGTCACCGGTGTTTTAACTACCTTTAATGTAGACAGAAACCTTTCGTACTCTGACCAACCCGACGAAGTCACAGAACAAACTACAGCCCTGTACATCACCTACGAAAAAGACTTCTTACTTGAAAACTCGGAAGTACGAACCAGTTTTGGTTTGCGCTATTTTGATACCGACATTGAGTCTAGCGGCTTAGTGAACGGCACTGAATATGTCACCGTAGAACGCCAGTACGACGACATACTGCCTACCTTCAACCTAGCCTGGTATGCAACAGAAAAACTGGTGTTGCGAGCTAGCGCGGGTAAAAACGTTACGCGCCCTACATTAGGCAGCCTGTCAGTGTCTGGTACTGTGAATACCGACCCGTTATTTGGTTCTAGCGGCTTAAACATTAATGCGGGTAATCCCGGCTTGCAACCGTTTGAAACCCTCAATATGGAAGTCAGTGCAGAGTATTATTTTGACGAAGTGGGATACGCGTCTGTAACCTATTTCCAAAAAGACATTGATAACTTTATTGCCACCACCATCGTGCCGGTTGCTTATGGTGATACCGGTTATCCTCTCGACCTTATCGAAGGTATGGTCGATGAAGATGGCAATCCACAAACCGCCAATACCCTGTATACGTTCTCCCAACCGCAAAATCTTGATGACAGCGACTTTTCTGGCTGGGAGCTCGCATTTCAGCGTGATTTCGATTTCTTACCTGCCCCGTTTAACAATATGGGCGCCATCGTAAACTACACCTACGCTGAAGGTGAATCCCTTCACAATGTGCTGGTTGATGGTGAAAGTACTGAAGTTTATCGCCCGTTTTATGGGCTGTCAGAAAACACGTACAACGCAACCCTATACTATGAAACAAGTCATTGGGGTATGCGTGTATCCTTGGCACACCGTGATGATTACCTTACTCAGGTAGAAACCTCTAGTTCTGATCAAGATGAAGCCGGTTTTCATGGCACAACGTATTGGGACTTTTCAGCCTTTTATGATGTCAGTGAGAAAATCAAACTCTCCTTTGAAGGGATTAACTTAAGTGATGAGCGTGAAGAACAGTACAGTGACTCTGACGACCGTTTATATAACACCACGGTAAGCGGCAGAACCTTCTACCTTGGGGTAACTTACGAGTTCTAAGGGATGAGTGAATCAGTGACCAACTACCCTTAGGTAGTTGGTCATAATCGATAAGACAATGAAAGCGTATAGTTTCTGCCACTTACCGTGGTGTTGTAGGGCCGATGATTTGAATTGGAATATTGAATTTCGCGCTCGTTGGTTAAGTTGGTCGCTTCTATACGCCATTCCCAGTGATCGTCCATTTGATAAGCGAAAACCGCGTCTAGATACAAACTTGGTTCAAAGCCCGTTTCGTCTTCATCAGTTAATGTGTTGCTATCTACCCGGGCAATATAACTATCACGATAGGTGGCAGACACCCTTAGACTCAATGCGTATCCTTCTAGATATCCCGTTACATTGGCAAGCCAAGGCGATAGATACGGTAGGGCTTTTCGCTCTAATGCTTCACCCGTGTTTTCGTTGTAGTAGCGCACGTCTCCTTGGGTGTAGCTGGCATTAATCACTAGGCCTAAATGATAAGGTGAAGCTAGCGGCAACATCTCTGCCACCGGCATTTCCCATTGCAAGGTGCCTTCAATACCGTAAATAAATGCCTCTTCTGCATTTTGCGGTGTCACTTTACCCCTAATCGTGTCAGGGTCAATATCAGCAATAATAAACTGCTCATACGCCGATAACGAATCTATATTTAACGCTGCGCGCTGACTCACCACAATATCATCGATTAATTTGGCAAACACATTGGTAGACACTCTATTGACACCCGCAAGGTATCGCTCAACACTTAAATCGATGTTGTAAGCCGTAAAGGGCGATAAATTCTCATTAGGTGAATACAGCATTTGCGTGAGAGGGTTATAAACCACCTGCGACGTTAAGGTATCTAACTGTGGATAACCTACTGACTGACTGACGCTTAACCTATACACACTTTCATGAAGACGCAAATTAGCAGCTACATGAGGCAGCCAAATAAAGTTATTCATCGTGTAGCTACGTTTGATGTCATCTTGAACCACCTGTACGTGAGTTTCATCAAGCTCACTTCGAATGCCGGCTAGGAAAGTCCAACGGTTTGACTGCCACTGATGTTGAACAAACGCCGACGTGCGTATTTCCTTCACGGTGTTGTCTTCTTGGCGGTCAATTTCAAAAGAGGAAGCGAGTGCTTGCGCTGATGTAGAAACATCAAACGCCTCAAATGCAGCGCGCGGGCGCAATGCGAGCCAAGACACTTTAGGGTGCGCTGAAAACCCATAGCTTGCGTTTAACGGTACCTCCACAGCAGTCGTTTTCCATTCTTCCTTCAGCATATCCTGAATGTCTAGGTAGTTGGTTTTACTTTCAAAGTGGACTCTGTCCATTCCCATCTGCCACACACTATGGCTGCTTGGTTGATATTCAAGCGTATACTTCCCATACACAAAATGAGAGCTTGACCCATACTGCTCAGCATCAAGCTCATTCATTTGCCAAAAACCTCCCTGAGTGAGGTCGTCGGCATAGCGAATATCAGCAAAATAGTAATCTTGAGTGTAATCTAATGTGACATCACTTTCGCCGCGCATGTAGGCGCGTATGCTGGTTGGCATGTCATAACTGGCCTGCTGAACACCAAAAACTCCCAGGCCACGCCATGTATTGGATAAGGCGTTTTCGGAATTAACCACCCATTGCTCAAACCGAGTAGCAACCTGCTGATATCGATTTTCGGTACCTACCCTCGCGTTTTCGAATTTGCCAAACACGACTTCGTTTTGCTCATTTACCTCTAGCGCTGTCACAAGGGTTTTATCTTCAATGATAGGGGTAGAATTAAACCCTCTCGGATAGAGATGATTTTCTTGCCGTGTGCTGGCTAATTTTCCATATATCCAATCGAGGGTAATGTGGCTTTGGGTATCTTTGTATTCCAGTGCTGCCCCCGCCCCCAACCTGCGCATATCACTGCGCCAAACTGAATAGCGGTTTCCTCGGGGGATCCAAAGTGTCTGCGCTTCCCAGGCTGCGGCTATGTCATCGTCTAGCAATGAAATATCCGCACCATCAGGGGGGATTTGTCGCCACCTAAAGGTATTCGCGCCCTGCTCTTGAGAGTTTCTAGCGCCGTAGGAAATGGAAAATAGTCCGCCCCAGTTTCCTTTCGTGGCAGACACCACCGCAGAAGAGCGCGATGACACCCCATTGGCGTACTGATTTGCTCCCACCTGTTGAGTGAAGGTGGCATGAACACCGGGCGTTGCAAACGGTCGCGCCGTACTCAACGCGGCCACCCCAGCCATTCCACCACTTGGAAGTGTGGGAGAATAGCTTTTTAATACTTGTATTTGATTGAATAAATCAGAGGTAAACAGGTTTAAATCGAAAGAACGATCTCTATCTCGTTGGGTTCGACTATCCATGGGGGAGTCATTATTAGCAAGTACGGGCATGCCGTTTAACGTAACAAGGGTAAAGTCTGGATTAAGCCCTCGCAGAATAATTTGTCGGCCCTCGCCAGCTTCACGGGTAATAGACATGCCCGAGATACGCTGCAAAGACTCTGCTAAATTCCTGTCAGGATAAGCAGCAATGTCTTGTGCGGCAATCACATCGGAAATTGCCTTGCTTTCTCGTTTGCCTTTTCGAGATAGGTTTAAGGACCCCCGAATACCCTTCACCCTAACCTCTTCTATCGCCGTTGCTTCAACAGCAGGTTTCGCCTTAATGACAATGCCCTGATCGTTGATAATATAGGTAAGCGGGGTGGCCTTTAAAAGGTAAGCTAAGGCTTCATGCAGCCCGTAATTACCGTTAAGTGAAACCGTATCAGAATGGCTGAGTAACTTGGGGTTGGCGACATAGGCGTAGGCAAAACGTTCGGCAACATGCTGTAAGGCTTTGTCTAAGGTTACCTCCTGAATATGAAGGTACTGCGGCACATTATCGTGATTAACGTTGGCAATGGCTTCGCTATTTGCCAATGAAAGGGCAAATAAACCCGCTCGCCACCCTAAATGCTTAAGTGCCATGTATGCACCTAATCAGTGAGAGTAAGCGTATAGCTAGTTTGGCGTTCTTGTAATTGCAATTCGTCTATGGAAGCCAGTAGCTTAAGTGCACGTTTCGGATTGTTCAGTGGAAAGCGACCTGATACCGCATAGTGTTCATCACCGGTATACGAAATGGGCTTTTTCAGGTATCGATTTAATGTTGCCACAATATCTTTAATCGGCTTACCTTCAGCTTCAAGCCATCCAGTGCGCCACGTGGGCAGTTGTCGGTTATTGACGTGGGTCTCTTGTATGACGCGCCCATTTTCAAGAACCACCCCATCCCCTTTGTACAAAGTTAATCGTTTATCTGCAGCCACGTTAACAGTACCGTCGTAAACCTGAATATCGGTTTTACTGCCTAAGCGCTCTACGTCAAATGCGGTGCCAACTACTGTAATAACCACATCCCCGGCCTCGACTTCAAATGGACGATGAGGGGCATGGGCAACATCAAAGTAAGCTTGGCCTTGTTGTAACCTTACCGCCCTTTTGTCTGCCGTGTGTGACACTACCAATGCAGTGTCTGCGCCTAAATAAACAATGGAGCCATCGTTGAGTACCGTAGAGCGTAGTTCACCTATTTGCGTGGTGACGTCTTCCTGTTGCCATTGATTAACGGGTACCTGATTAACTAGGCCATCGCCCGGTGATAATGATTCAGATGGCTGCCATACATTTGTGGTAATAAAGATTGCGGCCACCAGCAAGGACGCCGCACTGGCATAAAGCCAACTAGATAGGTGAGGAAAGCGACTTACATTAGCCTTGCATTGTAATGACGTGGGCGTTTGCGCTAAACGGCTGGCCGCTCGGTGCTCCGCGAGAAGCGCTTGCCCTTTGGCAACAATTTCAGGTTGCCCCATGATGCGAGATACCCGCTCAAACGCCCTTTTGTTTTGCTCAATTTCCAGCCATTCGGTGAACGCGCGGTGTTCCGCTTCACAAAGAGAGTCAAAGCGGTCAACCCAATCAGCGGCCTCTTCTAAAACAGATGCATTGGGGGAGGATTGATTAGTATAAGCGTTCATTAATGGCGTACGTCTCTTCGGCTACTTGGGTGTTAGTGGTCTTTCGACCAGCCCGCTTCTTCAAGCTTTACGGTGAGTTCTACCATAGCACGAGTAAGGTGTTTTTTTACCGCCTCTAGGCTTATATCAAGCTTCTCTGCAATTTCGTCCCGCGATAACCCGTCTATTCTCCGTAGTAAAAATACCTGTCTACGCAGCGGCGCCATCGCAGACAAAATGCGCTCTACTTCGTCTAATTTTTGCTGATTCAAATAAGCAACGTCAGGAGACTCATCCGCAGATTGCAGCTCAAGCGTTTGAATATCGTCGGCCTGAGGGATTGATTTACGCTGAAAATCATACAGCACCGACTTCGACACCGTAATCATGTAAGCAAGCGGTGAGTCCAGTTCAGATAAACATTTACTTTTACGGGTGCGTAACACCGTTTCTTGAAAAATGTCATCAACCTGAGCACTGTCAAAGGTTAAGCTTCGAATAAATGCCCGCAAGGATGTCCAAAGCACATTGGCCTCTGAACGTGATAGGCCGTGCCAATTTAAATCATCTGAAGGCTTCATTTTTATTATTGAATGCATTGGCGTAGAGTCTTTTCAGTGTACCTTTGCTATATGACAAATTCATTTCACTCAGAGGTTCCCCCCATCATCGGAATAAACATAGAGAGGGGCAACCGGTTTCATCTTTATTGACGCAAAAAGGCGTCAATGGGGGACAATAAACACTATGAAGGTTTTTTGACGCTTAAATGACATCCCGAACACCTTAGCTCACTTGTTCACATCAGTAGTAATCTTTCATACGCTAAACCTAGTATCTACATTAGATATTAGGAACAACCTTATTACCATGAAGCAAAAGCATATCAGTAAGGCGCAATCGGCCATGGAAATGTCGTTGCGCAGTTGGTGGTCAATCAGCAAACGTATTGTGACAAATGTGCAAAAGCACAATATCCCTCTTATATCAGCAGGCGTCGCATTTTATTGTTTGCTCGCTATCTTCCCATTATTGGGGGCAACCATTGCCCTATACGGACTAGTGGTGTCGGCTGATGAGTTACAAAAGCACATGGCACTGATAGTGGATGTGGTGCCTAGAGACAGCAGATACATCATTGAAGAACAGTTAACCAACCTGACGGAAAAAACAAATTCAGCGCTAGGCTGGAGCTTCTTACTCACATTATTATTGTCGTTGTGGAGCAGCAGCAAAGGCGCGAATGCCCTTATTAAAGCCTGCAATATCACCTATAACGAAACCAATGCGCGGGGCTTTTTTAAAGGGCTACTTGCCCGATTAACGGGAACCTTATGCGTCATAGCCACCGTTATTATTGCCCTTGCAACCATTACCATATTACCTGAATTAATCAGTTGGTTATCAAACAACACAGTAAGCACTAAACAAGCCGCATGGGTATCGTGGCCTACCATGTTGATATTTTTTAACTTAGGGTTATCGGCGTTGTATCGGTATGCCCCTCACCGTCGCTCAGCACAATGGCGATGGGTCACCCCAGGCTCTCTATTTGCCACAATATTATGGGTAATAGCCTCCTATGGGTTTTCAATTTACCTGAATGAATTTTCTTCCTACAATAAAACCTACGGCTCTGTTGGCGGTATCATCGTGCTGCTAATGTGGCTCTATTTAAGTGCCTATATCATACTGATTGGCGCTGAAGTCAATTCATCCATTGAATTACAAACTACCGCCGACAGTACAGTGGGGGAAGATAAGCCTATGGGGCATAGAAATGCCGTCGTTGCCGACAACACCCCAGCTGATTTACGCGATACTTAGCCACCTAAATCAGTTTTGCGCTTAGTGCTTTTAGTACGGCGCGGGTTCGGTCTCGGGTGTTTAGTTTTGATAAAATATTCGAAACATGGTTTTTCACTGTGCCCTCTGCTAAAAACACCGTTTCTGCAATTTCTTTGTTCGAATAGCCTCCTGCAATTAGCTTTAAAATGTCTAATTCGCGCCCACTTAATGGCTCGATATCGGGGTCGGCGAAGGTGCTTAGCTGGTCGTGACTCAGCTGATTTAAAAGAACGGGCTCGGCCAGCATTCCGCCGTTAAACACGATATTAATAGCACTCTCAAGCTTTTCGGCATCCACATCTTTTAGTAAGAAACCATTCGCCCCAGCGTGCATAGCTTGGGTAAAAAGGGCTGGATCATCAAACGTAGTTAAAATAATCACTTTTGTGTCGTTGCCTGCGTCTCGCAATTCACTGAGCGCTTCAATGCCACTTTTTAACGGCATTCGAATATCCATCAACACTACATCGATGGGCTGCGCCGCTATTTTTTGCAGTGCATCTTCACCGTTATCAGCTTGCCAACACACGTTTATATCCGCACATAACGTTAATAAGCTTGCTATACCTTGGCGCACCAAAATTTGATCATCGGCAATGGCGACATTAATCATAGTGTTGCTCCTTGTAGGGCAAGCTTACACTGACTTTCCATTGGTTCTCGTCCTTTTTAATTGTCACCTTCCCGCCCAATTCGGTGGCGCGCTCCTGCATGTTTTGCAACCCCGAACCTTGCCGAGGTTGAGTGCGCGCCTTATAAGGGTTAGTCACGTCAAGTAATATGGTATCGGGGAGCTTGGTGAGTGAAATAGCCAGGCGCTTCTCACTGCCGTAGCGCAATGCATTGCTCACCGCTTCTTGGCAAATTCGCAACAAGACCTCTGCATGGTGCACAGATAATAAAGGCGCAGCTAGCCGCTGATTAAAGGTAGCATTGACATGGGGTAAATGGGCAAACAAACTATCGATGGCGGCATTTAAATCTAATTGTGCCGATTGTTTGTTTTGCCTGACCACGGCACGGATATCATTAAGCAAATCTTTTGCAATCTGTTTTGTTTCATCTATCCCCCTTTGCTGAGGCTCAGGCACGGTTTTGCTTAAATATTCTAAATTAAGCAGTAGGCCGGTGAGTTGATGGCCACAAATATCATGTAAATCTCGACTTAATTTAAGGCGCTCGGCCTGCCGTGAGGTTTGCTCTAACAATGATCGCGTGGATACCAGTTCCGCATTCGCTTGCTCTAACGCCACCCTCGCATTGCTTTCACGTACTGCAATATGCGCCACCGACAGTGCAAAACACTGGAATGCCAAATTCAAGGTTATTGCAATTAGGGATGCGTTAACCCCCCGCTCCCACATTAAAAGAAAAGTCGCGAGGCACAGCCCATCAATCAGCACCAATACAGCGATAGATTGCCTCTGTGACAGAAAAAAAGGCAATTGACCTGCAAATACAACCAATAGAATTAATGCATCAGAGGTTCGAGAGGTCATGAAGACAAAAACAAACCCGATGAGTTGAAGCAAAATAAAACCGCTGGCCAACCATGTTCGTTGCTTAGCTTTAGTTAAAAAATTAATCGCCAAAAAGCCAGCGAGAAAAAAACCGAACCCCGCGAAATAAAACTCATTTGCCAATAAAAATGAAGCTCTTACTTGCGTAATCATGAGTACTGCAAACCAAGCGAGAACGCCAGCGATGAGTAACGTTATTTGCTTATCTTCCTTAGGCATAGTTTTTTTCTTTATTGAACGTAACGGCAGAATACAAGGCCCACTTTGCCTACTCAGGTGCCAAAAGTCATGTTTTTTGTCGCCATGACTTTTGGCACATGTCACGTTTATGTCTGCTGTATAAAGTTGCTATTAACTTAACAGGAGACAAAACATGAAAACTCACCTTACCGCACTCACCCTATTCACTATGATGACGCCTTTTTCAGAAGCAGCCGATGTGACAGTAAATTTTGCTGGAGTAAATACCCTCTCGGGTCAGCTTTACCTGGCGGTGTATGCATCGGAAGAAGACATGAAATCTCGCAAGGCCATTCAAAGTCAAATTATTACGGTCCACAACGCTGATCAAAAAGCGGTATTGGCTGATTTACCTAGCGGCCACTATGGTGTGATGGTGTTTCAAGATTTAGATGGCAACCGCGATTTAAACACGAACCTAATTGGCATTCCAACGGAACCCTACGGGTTTAGTACCAACCCTAGAGTGATGGGGCCTCCGTCCTTTTCCGACATTCAATTTGATGTCGCCACCACCCCCGTACACCTCACAATAAATATGGAATAACCAAGATGAACCGTCGAGACTTTGTTAAAGCACTTGGTGTTGCTGGTTGCAGTACCCTAGCCCCCTCTTTCAGCCTCCATGCGTTTGCTGAGCAGCGGCCTTCATTCAATGAAGCGTTCAACCAACAACTACAGCAACACCCTATATTGCGAGGCTGGGAAGGACTTACCCAAGATATTTCCCCTCGCCATTTCTCGTGGGAAGGTAAACTCCCCGAGGAACTTAGAGGAAAAAGCCTTTATAGGAATGGGCCTGCCCGCGTGGTGTTAGGTGGCGAACGCTACACACATTGGTTTGATGGCGACGGGTTCGTTCACCGCTATGCCTTCGACGCTAAAGGTGTTACCCATTCGGGAAAATTCGTTCGCACGCAAAAGTTTGTTGAAGAAACAAAAGCCAACCGCTTCTTATATAACGGGGCTGGATCTATCGTCCCGAATTCAAAATTGTCTAAAAACGCCGAAGCGGTAAACACAGCAAACATTGCACTGTTGCCGGTGAACAATGAACTATGGGCATTATGGGAGGCGGCGATGCCCTATAAGCTGAACCCGAATAGCCTAGTCACCGAGGGACAAGTATCGCTTGAATCGGCATTAGATGGCATGCCCTTTTCAGCTCACCCTCATGCCGATAGCACAGGTAACCTTTGGAATTTTGGCGACCTCTCGTTTTTTGGCCATGCAAAACTGATGATTTATCAGCTTACGCCCCAGGGAAAATTGTCGCGATACGCCATGGTAGATGCGCCCAAAAGCTATGTTCACGACTTCGCGGTCACCGACAATTATTTAGTGTTCTACTTCCCGCCCATCCAAAAAGGCAGAGGAGAGACATTAATTAGCAGCATGAATTGGCAGGGTCACCAGCAAGGCGAAATATTAGTGGTAGACAAAAACACCCTTACCCCGGTATTGCGAGTGCCTTTTGACGCTGGGTTCGTCTTCCATTTTGGCAATGCTTGGCAAGAAGGCAACACGCTTACCGTGAATGCCTGTTGGTATCACAACGCCGATATTATGCTTAATGACGTAAAAATGGTTAGTGACGGGACAATAGGTAAACACGATAGAAGCACAGCGGCGCAAATACGCATCAATTTAAGTAAAAAGACCGCGTACTTGGATAATAGCACTACGCCTATGGAATTTGTGCAATTCGATAACCGCTTTACCGGCAAGGCGACACAACTGCAATTTGGCGTTCACGCGTCTAAACATGTTACCCATGGCGAGTATAACAGTATCGCAAGTGTGAACACCCAAACAGGGCATATTGACAGTTATAGCTTTGGCAATAATGTTATTACCGAAGAACCCCTTTTTGTGCCTGTGAGCAGTAAGCCAAGTGAAGGCTACTTAGTCAATACAGGGTTAGATTTCGTGTCAGGCAATACTTACTGCTACGTATTCAATGCACAACATATTGCGGACGGCCCTGTTGCCCAAGTTAAGTTAGATAGCTACATGCCATTAGGTTTTCATGGTGCCATCATATGACAACGTAAAGACACTTTAATGTAGATGATTTTATTTGAATTTGATGTACAATCCCCAAAACACAAATGCAAATAGTTTTCATTTACAAAAATATTACGTTAGCAGGAGCTTCATGAAATATTCAACACTTGCCATAGCGGTAATCGGTGGTTTAGGCGCTTCGTTCTCAGCGGTAGCTGAAAAACAAACCGACGGAGAAAACGTCGAAAAAATTGAGGTTACAGGGCGCGCGCAGCAGTTCTACTTAGACAGTAATACTCGAGTAGGGACGAAAACTGATGCGGATATTATGGAAATTCCCCTGTCTGTTCAGGTGCTAACCCATCAGCTCATTGCAGACCAAGCCGCTCGTGATATCACAGATTTGTACCGCTCTATTGCAGGTGTTAGTGAGTTTAGTTACTCAGGGGTTACCTTTCGAGGTTTCAGAGACGACGCCAATGTGTTTTACGATGGCGTACGCGGCGACCCTTTCTCAGGATTTTCGGTCCCCCAATTATTTAATGTAGAGCGTGTTGAAGTACTGAAAGGCCCTGCGGCTGCCCTTTACGGTGGTGGCGAACCCGGCGGAATGATTAACTATGTGAGTCGTCAGCCGTCTTTCAATGAAGAAAAGAACATCACGGTTACGGGCGGAAACTTTTCGCTATTAGGTGCGTCTACTGAATTAACGGGTGCAGTAACAGACACCATGGCGTATCGTTTCGGCGCATTTTACGAAGCACAAGACAGTTTCCGCAACAATGCTGACTCAGAAAACATTGAATTTGCAGGTGGCGCATTATTTGCCCTTGGTGACAATACACAGCTGACCACCACCTATGATTATATTGTTCAAAACTTGGGTGGCAACCGCTTACGCGGGGTACCCGTGGATGACGATGGTAACTTCTTAGTTGACCCTAGCTACAACGCGAATGAAAAAGGCGATTACCAAGACTTAGAAGCCCTGGTTTTACAAGCCAATCTACAACACAACTTTAATGATAATTTTACCTTCAACGGCACATTGAGATATTTAGATAACGAACGCGATCAGGCATATCATGAGTCCCGTAGTTGGGTTGATGTGAACGGTGATGGGGTGGCCGACATTAATGATGAAACCATTCAGCGAGAATACCGCAAGCAATACCGCGCAAATGAAGAACTCAGTTTAACCCTCGATTTTGTGTACGACACCACCCTACTTGGCCTTGACCACCAGCTATTGTTTGGTGGAGATTGGCACAATGTAGAAACGCAATACGATTACTTGCGCGCCCGCTACGAAGCTGACGGTGTAGGTAATTTAAATATCTTTGATTTAAATTATGGTGAAACCGATCCTAGCACTTACAATCTTACCGATTTAGATCGTGACGGTTTAAAACGTGACAGAGCCAGTATTTACGTTCAAGATAAAATTGCATTTTCGCCTGAGTGGGCCCTAATGGTAGGGGCGCGATTCGATTACTTTGATGAACAAAGTATGGATACAGACACGGAATATAACGACAAGGATATTACGCCTCGAGCGGGATTAATTTATACCCCAACGCAAGAAACCACGGTTTACCTCAATTATTCTGAGAGCTTTAACCCTGTAGACTCCTCTGATTACGAAGACGCTGGGGTAACCCCGCTTGACCCAGAAACAGGCAACCAGGTGGAATTAGGCCTGAAACAGTCATGGTTAAATGGCAGCATTATGACCACTGTCGCCGTTTATCAAATTGAAAAAGAAAACCTTGTTATCAGTAACCCTGACTATATTGAAGGGGAAAATGACGATGTTGAGCCTGCATTAATTAATTTCGGTTTAGTCGAAAGCAGCGGGGCTGAATTCACTCTTGTGGGTGACGTGTCCGACAATATTAGTATTACTGCCAACTATGCCTACAACGACACCCTTGTAAAAGAAGGCAGTACCAGCAATACCTACGATGGAACCCGCTTCGCCAATGCGCCTCGTCATCAGGCAGGATTTTGGGCGCGGTATAACCTTGAATCTATCGACTCTTCTTTTGCCATGGGCGTAGACTATGTGAGTGAACAAATAAGCTTAGATGGGCAGCGAGTGAAACCCTATACCATTTTTGATGCTAGCTGGACCACGCAATGGAATGCCATGTTGTTAAGCATTAACGTGAAAAATCTGTTCGATAAAGAATACGCAGTGAGCGGTTTTAGTGAGCGCAATGGTCACTTCCCTGGAGAGCCACGAGAAGTTGTTGTGCAGGTAAGTTACGATTTCTAATTCCCCATGAGCAAACAACACTGGTACAAATGGCACAGCTGGGCGGGGTTTCCGCTAGCTGTGCTTTGTTGCTTCGTCATGCTATCTGGCACCCTCGCGGTGATGTCTCACGAACTCGATTGGTTAACTAACCCCGCCATTCGCACCCAGCCTCATCAAGCCGAACCGTTTAATTGGTCAGAATACTATCGCGAAGTACAAAGCGTCTCCCACGGCGATAAAATTTATCAGTTATCGGCACCTCTACATGAGGGATTCGCCGCCGAGGCCATCCTCTATGACGCAAAAAATCAGCGTTACCGCGTATACGTTGACCCCAATGACTACCAATATACCGGCAATGGGGCGTGGTTTAATTGGCAAACAACGTTAAGGCGAATACACCGCCATTTGATGATGCCATTAAACCTCGGCTTAACCATTGTCTCGGCATTAGCGTTTCCCTTACTGTTTAGCCTAGTCTCAGGCTTAATACTGCATCCACAATGGTGGCGAGGGCTTTGGCGCGCTCCCCGGCGCGCCAATAAACGGGTATTTTGGGGTGACATTCATCGCTTAACCGGCCTATGGACAAGTGGCTTATTGCTCATTATTAGTGTTACTGGAGTTTGGTATTTTGTGGAAAAATATGGCTTGGGTGCAAATTACCCGATAAATGGAAAGCCAAAAAGCGAGCTAGCCATGAAGACCCACGTTAGTGTTCAACCACAGGTGCTCGACACCGCGCTGGACACTGTTGCTCGTTTACGCCCCGCATTCCAAATAAAGTCGATTTACTTACCCATTAAAGCGGGGCAACCCATTAGGGTAGACGGCCAAGAAAACCAAATTCTAGTGCGAGATCGTGCAAACAACCTCATATTCGACCCCCTATCAGGGGCGCTACTTTCTCAACGTCATGCCGAGGATCTTTCAGCCCACGTAAGAATATCAGAAGCTGCCGACCCACTTCACTTTGGCACTTGGGGAGGTTACTGGAGTAAAACCCTCTACTTCATGTTTGGCTTACTCATGAGCAGTTTATCTATTACCGGCACTATTATTTATGCACACCGCACGTTTAAATGGCGAAAAGGGCAAACGCCACCACTGAGAAACGTCCTCTATCGTGGGGCAATGAACACGAAAGCTGGGGCGTTGATATCGTTGACGTTAATAACAATATGTTTAGTGCTTACCACCTTAGCCCTTTCTAACCGCTAGCTTAAAAGCCATAATTGTGCATGCTAATTTCCCGTGAAAATGCTTCTGCTACGTAACCTTTCTGCGCAGCAGTAAACACCTCTTGATAGGGCCTTCGATCAACGCGATAGTCGCCTTTCGCGCGGACCGTCAGCCCGTTATTAAAGGGGAGAGAAAGGGTTTTGCAGACCTGTGCGAATTGGTGATCTAGGTTCTCGTAGTTTAAAACTCTATCTACCATGATGTTACCCTTCTGATCGCAGTACTTAGGGTAATTCAAACACAAATTACCCCGTTTAAAATACTGATCTAACGTCATTTCAGGATAGCGACGACTTTTAACCATATAATAATGAGACAGGGTTTTATCCCACGGGTTTCTGTCGACACAAAACTTATAGTAACTATTCCAAATGTGCTTAGGCACACGATGACTTATCGTTAATGCAGATGCATGATTACGAAACTTTTTTCTTTTTACCCAATGCCACATAATCGTCGATTTCTCGCACAATGAAGATCTCGCCAGTTCAGGAAAGAGATTCCAATATCCTTTGTATCCGCGAGGCGTATGAGGTGAAACCGCAGGGTAAATAGGTGTCAGCACATCGTTTTCGTCGCAAAACTGCGATAAGAATACCTCTATGCTTGTGCCCGCCGTTTTTTTTGTTTTGATAAAGATAAATTTGTGCTTATGAGAAATAATCACTGTTTTCAGGTACTCTGTCATCAATAACCTTACGTACCCTAGTGACTGTTATTTAATGCGTAAGTTGATGGCTTTAGCGGTAATTTACAGTTGCTGTAGATATCCTGACGCTATTTAACGTTCACTGCCATTTTGCCCTTATCCACCCCATATTGGCTTGGTATGATTGCACTGTCATGCAGAAGAATAGTCGTTAGAAAGATTGGGGTTATTTTTTACTGTCTACTTTTTACTTATGGAGTTAACTGTGTCGTACACGCGTTTGGAAGAATTAGTCGCACACCTTTCTGAAGCCCCCAATACTATAGCGTTTGGTGATGTGATTTCCCTTATTGATAATACGTTTTTCTTTACCCCCACAGCATTTGAAAACGGTGTCATAAAGAACCAGGAAAACCAAAATAATGGTTCATGTAAGCTATTGGCATTAGGCCAATATCTTGACCTTTCAAATGAGCAAACTCTGGCGTTGTTTGGTAGCTTTTACCGAGACGATGTGCTCAACCACCCAGAAGGGGACGACCACGGAAACATTAGAAATTTCATGCAAACAGGGCATGCTGGTGTCACGTTCGAACAGTTCCCATTAGTATTAAAGGGTTAACCACCCACTTCATCATTTAATTATTTCGCCTTTCCATTTCTCCTTCGTTAAGTGCGTGTCCGCTCCAGCGAACACGCCTCAAACCGCCGCGTTCAATATTTAAACAAAAAGCTTGCACAAATGGATTACACATGTAATCTTAAATAAAGACTACACTTGTAATTCATTAAGATGCAGATTAAACACAATGACTCATTCAGTAGATAAACCCGATATTTCTAATGCCGAATTTGACGTGCTCGACGCCCTTTGGGAAGACAGCCCAGCCACATCGGCAGACGTGATTGCTAGGTTAAACAAACACAAAGATTGGCACGAAAAAACCGTAAAAACCTTACTGGGGCGGCTAGTAAAAAAAGGGGTGTTACGATTCGAAAAGCAGCAACGTCAGTACTTGTATTACCCTCTTATTGCGCGGGATGAGTATACAAAAAAAGAAGCAAACAGCTTCATTGGTCGCTTGTTCAAAGGGAAAGTAGCACCTTTAGTGGCAGGCTTTGCTAACCAAAATGCGTTATCTCAGCAAGATGTTGATGAACTTAAAGCACTTATCGAACAGTGGGAACAGAACAATGATTGATTGGATAATAGCGCAGCAAGGCGTACTGTCTATTGCCCTTGCCCTTCTCATCGCAAACGAGCGACTCGCCGCGGTGAAGCTTAACCCAATGTTCACCTATAGATTATGGGCGCTAGTGCCGCTTGTACTGATATTGAACAACTTACCTTCGGATGTGGTGGCTTTAGCCAGCAACACGATTAGCCGTTATGTGGTGGGGATGAACACAGAAGTCACCGTCCCACCTTCTACTGTGTATTTTTCTGTATGGGTATTGGGCGTTTGCAGCATCGTTTTGTACGTTGGCTTGCATCATTTCACTTTATGGCAATCCATAGATAAACAAGAGAAAGCATTCCCAAACACGCATTTTTCCCGTAAAGCGAATACCCCAATGCTATTTGGCTTTATAGCCCCCAAAATACTTTTGCCTTATTCATTCCACTCTACATTCACAGACTCACAGCAAGCCCTCGTTTTAGAACATGAAAATATGCATCTACGGCACCTAGATCACGTGTGGAATGCATTGGCATTGGTATTGGCCACCGTATTTTGGTTTAACCCCCTTGTGTGGATAGCGCTTAAGTCGTTTCGTTTAAACCAGGAATTGGCCTGCGACTTCAACGTGCTAAAACTAAAATCAGACAACGATAAACTCAATTATGCGAAAGCATTGGTTCAATGTGCAGAGCATAGTGCTACACCCTTAACGCTGTATCCTACTTTTGGAGAAAAAACGACAATGATTAAACGTATAAATGCAATTAAAACCCCTAGCAAGGGAAATAAAATGCTGGCCATGGCGATAACGTCCGTGGCAATACTAATGGCGGCGAATACGGCATTGGCCAACATGCCATCACAACCGGTAGAGTCAAACAAAGCGCAAATAAATAGTGCTGCTCCTATCAAACGTGTAGAACCTATTTACCCTAAAAAAGCCATTAAGGAGAACCTAGAAGGGTTTGTCGTGTTCAAATTCGACATTTCAGAGAAAGGAGCGGCCGACAAAATCGTGGTGGTAAAGTCCTCACCTAAAGGCGTGTTCGATAAAAATGCGTTAAAAGCGTTTAAGCAGTGGGAGTTCAAACCAGCCACAAAAGGGGGTAAGCCAATAAGACAAAAAGGGTTACTCGTTCAGCTTGATTTTAAGCTAGCCCCTGAGCCTATTACTACAAAAAACACCCTGCCTCCCATGTAGCGTCGAATACATCACAGGCATCAGAATACTAAAAGGAGCTTACGCTCCTTTTAGTGTTTTGTGATTGAGAGGCAGCACACCACTGTAACTGCTACATTTCCGCTTTTAGCACCTTCGCGACAGATAGCACTAATTCAGCAGAAGGGCGTACCTTGTAATCTGGATTAACATAGCTAAACAGCACTTGCCCTTTTGTATTGAGCATAAAAATAGCTGGGGCAGGCAAAACTTCACGGCCTGCTTCATCTTTTGCTAGTTTAATGCCGTAGGTTTGATATTTTTCAGACGTTGATTCATCCACATAAAACCCCACACCGAATTCACGAATGGTGGCTAGCTTTTCATCGGAAAGAAGCGTAACCAAAAACTCAGTTTCAAGCTTTTGTTCTTGAAGCCGTTCTGGTGTTTCGGGCGAAATAGCGAGAATTTGAAAGCCCAGGTTAACGAGTTCTTTTTCAATATCTTTTAACTGCGCCAGTTGGCGGCTGCAATAGGGACACCATCCCCCGCGATAAAAAAGCACAATAGTCGGCTTTTGTAAGGTTAAGGCTTGTAAGCTAACCGGCGTACCATCGGCCATTTTTAACGTCGTTTTAGGCGCAAACTGACCGTTCAGCAATGGAGTCACTGCGTTCGCAGATTCTGCAATCCCACCTCTTTCAAAAGCTAACGCCTGATTTGCACCCAATATAGCGCTAAGCACCACCACAGCTATAACAATAAAATTTCTCACATATGTCTCCCTATTTATTTTTTCGCGCGTATTGCGCTACCTACTACTAGACCGACAGGTAAAAAGAAAACTTTCAAGTCGCCAAGCTATGCTCGATAGAGCTAAAACTAAAGTTCATTGGTGAAAATACGCTAACGCACCTACGCTATAAAGAAGTGCTAAAGCAGACATGCTTTAGGTTGTCACCGTTTCTATGTAAGTGAGCTTCACATGCGAATAAAATCAATCATGGTTTTTATGCTAGCAGTGACGTTTGCCCACCACGATGCTGCAAAAGGAAATGCTCACCACCACTGGCAAACCTCACCACACCATCTATCAGCTTTAATTGGCACCACCTATACAAAAGAGTGCGGCAACGCCTTCACCCTTGGCCTTGATTACGAATACCGTTTAAACAACTTTTTAGGCGTAGGCGTAGTGGCCGAATATGCAGCTGATGACCTCGACGCCTACACCTATTTGCTCGTTGCAGACCTTCACGTAACCCACAACTTTATCATTCAAGTAGGCCCCGGCGTAGAATTTCACGGCAGCCACAAAATGGAAGTAGGAAGGCTAGGTATGCTGTATGAATTCGAGTGGGCTGGCTTTACGGTATCACCCCAACTGCATTACGATTACCACAGAAATCACAAAAGTGCAGTGGTGGCGGGCTTGGCGATAGGTATTTCATTTTAACGCCAAAGAGAAGAAATCAGAGGTAAATACCCTAAACCAAAAAAAATATTGGCGGAAAGCATCAGCCGAATGCCGCTTACCTGTTGTCTAAATTTTCTTTAAAGGTAAGCACCAATGTTTTGAATATTTCTTGATCCTCTACACTTACATTTTTTAGCATATCGGAAAACACGCGCTCTTCTATTTGAATAAACACGGCAAGGGCGCGCTCGCCACTTGTGGTAAGCGAAATAATTTGACTACGCTTATCGGTGTCACATTGCACTTTTCGTACTAAGTCGTTTTCCGACAACTCTTTGATTAAGCGATTTATTTGAGCTTTGTCTCTGCCTAAATATGCCGCCAATTTTTGCCCTGTACACCCTTCTAATTGATCAATAATTTTCAGCGTTTTGAGCTGCATAGGCGGCAACATTAACGATGTATTTTTGATTTCTAATAAAATCGCATTGCGTATTGTGTTAAGCAGGTTAAATAAGGCGTCGTTAAATTTCATTGGGGAAACCGTGGCATTAGTTGACATTGTCAACCCCTTTTCGCTTTTTTAATAGATGACGTGCGATACCGCTTTTCATAAACGCCAGATTTAGCGTTCGTTAATGGCGATTTCACACTTTATTTAGCCCCGAACTGTCCCAGGATACAATTCCATTTACGAACGTAAAAATATCGTAAAGCGCTGATAAATTTGTAGATTTACCAACCGAATTGTGCGCATTATATACACCGTGCTTTTTGATATATAAATACTCTACTGATTGTGCACGCCGGTGAACTGACTCGTTCACGTTAAAATTGTCCTTACAATAACTAAATGGAATTAGTTTATGAAAGCATTTAAATCTTGTTTAACTACTTGCCTCGTTTTTTTCTTTTTATCCCCTGTTTGTCGCGCTGACCTCATCGATTCTAAACTTGCCCTCGTCATTGATGTGTCAGCCAGTGTTAGTGATAGCGATTACCAATTTCAAATACAGGCTTTTGAAACCGCATTTAATCACCCCACAGTTTTAGCGAATATTGATGCCTTAAATGAAGGTATTTTGGTAGAGGTATTCTTTTTTTCATCAAGTGCGGTTAGCGCGGATATCGATATGCTTTTAACCTCTGCCGCAGATGCCGCCGTATTTAGTACAATGATAGGCGCGTTAACTCGCCCCTTCAGCGAAGGCACCTCTCCAGCTGATGGCATGATCTTGGCCAGTGATTGGTTGCTGGACAGTACCGTTTGGGAAAGCCCAAGTTTGTTGGCACTGGTAGTAGGCGATGGCTATGGGTCGTACCATAATGACGGTGCCGCACGTGATGCCGCTCAGGCGAACGGCGTCACCATTAATGGGCTGGCAGTGGATGACCCAGGGTACTTCATTGATGCTTGCTTACCCGGCGGCTACTATTTTGAAAATATTATTACTGCGGATGGCCAATGCTATCAAGCAAACAGCTACGCCGATTTTGAACAAGCCTTAACCCTTGCACTCATTGATGCCACAGAAACGCCCCGTTTAGTTGCGGCGCCACGCCCACTCGCGATTTTCGCATTTTCCTTTTTACTTTTCACATGCATACGCTCAGTCTTGTTTCGCTGCTTATCAGTAAAATACGCTTAGCGATGGGTAAAACGAAAACGTGGCGGCGCCATGCATTATTTCCTTTTCATTTTAAAATGATTAATAGCACATGGACGCCAATACATACTGGCGAGACAATAAATGTTTTTTTCGTTCACGTAGACCTAACGAATCCCCTGCTTTAAAAATAGCCATAAGCGCTTATTTGCGTGGGAATTTTGAGGGCGAAAGGCTGTATTAGCTGCTAAAATAGCCCGCAAAAAAGCAACCGAGAAGACCATGGCGCTTAAAGCAACTATTTTCAAAGCAGACATATCGATAACCGATATGGACCGCAATTACTATAACGATCATAACCTGACTATTGCTCGCCACCCGTCTGAAAACGATGAACGCATGATGCTGCGCATCATTGCCTTTATTGTTAACGCCCACGAGCACCTTCAGTTTACCAAAGGTTTGTCTGATGACGATGTACCAGATCTCTGGCAAAAAAACTTTAGTGACGAAATAGAGTTATGGATAGAATTAGGGCAACCTTCAGAGCAACGTATTAAAAAGGGCTGTAATCAAAGCCAGCATATGATGATTTATGCTTATGCCGACAACAGTTTTGAGGCATGGTGGAAAAAAGAGCAAAACAAATTGCACACAAGAAAAAACTTATCGGTATTCACCTTGCCTGAATCATTAGCCGGTACGCTCGCTAATGCGGTTCAGCGTTCTATGCAAATTCAGGTAACTATTCAAGATGGGCAAATGTGGTTGACTATTGAGGGTACTGAAGTGACTGAAAGCGTTGAAATCGCCATACAGAAGCACATGTAATGAAAAAGCTTTCTGCGGTTCAACGTAAACAACAAACCCTGATATTTGACATTGCCAATAGGTTAGAAGAGCAAGCCCGAGAAGAGATTCCAGGTATAGTTCAATGTTGGTTCGACGTACAATATCACCAGTTTCCAGGTTCGTTGCTGTTGCGTTTTCAGTTCGACAGTGAAGATGCCATGCGTTCAGCAGAGCCTGAATTGAAAGTGTGGCAAAAACGCCTGAGTGCAGCGCTGCTTAAAAAAGGCGTAGTGCTAAAAGACATGCGCAGACACTTAGTGTTTACTACTGAAGGGCCAGAGGGATAACCCCAATCGCCCTTTATTCAGAATAACACAAGTGCTGTTCTACTAGCCTTGCTTGTTAAGCATTACAACACTTGCGGTTGGTTGTGCCGCTAACACTGCAGAAGGGAGGGCGCGACAAGTGCAAAAAGACATCGTAAATTGGGGAATTATTTCAACTGCTCGCATAGCAAATACCTTTGCACAGGACGTAAGGCATTGCACTAATTCCAAGTTATACGCGGTAGCATCTAGAAATATTAAAGATGCTAAACATTTTGCCCACAACCACCAAATACCCCATGCGTATGGGAGTTATACGTCGATGCTAGAAGATCCCAACATTGACGCTGTCTACATTGCCACTCCCCATACCCTTCATTGCGAAAATGCAATACAAGCAATGGAGGCCGGCAAACATGTTTTATGTGAAAAACCTGCCACCACATCATTGCCTTTATTAGAGCACATGATTGCCGAAGCTCGCACTCAAGATCGCTTCTTTATGGAAGCCATGTGGACCTATTTTTTACCTGCCATTCTAAAATCTAAAGCATGGGTAGAATCGGGGGAAATTGGTGAACTATTGCATATAAAAGCCAGCTTTGGCTTCCCTGTTCACTATGAGCCAAAATCTAGGGAGTATGCAAAAGAGCTTGGGGGTGGATGCCTTTTAGACATGGGTATATACCCTATCGCCCTAGATGCGCTTTTCAATATTAGCGAGCCAACAACGGAGTTCGTTAGTCATCATTTAGCCCCCAATGGGGTGGAAGACGATGTAACTTGGATTTACCAACGGGGACAGGTTACATCAACGCTTCATACCAGTTTTAGAAGCCGGCTTAATAATGATGCCTGGCTCATTGGTAGTAAAGGCACCATTAGAATTCCTGATTTTTGGAGTGCAAAAGAATGCTTTCTTTACGACGGGAATTCGCTTGTTGAACACTTTGCTGACGCCCGTGAGGGTAGCGGCTTTGAATTTGAAATAAGTCACGCGAGTGACAAAATTCTTAAAGGTGAAAAAGAGTCTTCTATTGTAAGCCACATGATTTCGCGCCAACTCATAAAAAGGCTAAGTGATATTAGATTAAATATAGAAGCTAATAAAAGACAAACGAAAAATTAAGCGACGCTCCCTTGAAGCGTTAGTGGAAAACCTTCGAGCTTCCTCTAAGTAAGCGTGGGAATATCGGCAAAGTGACTAGTCTAATTTGGACTGCAAATAGATTACTCACAGCCTGCCAATATCACCGAATTTGCTGTTATTGTAAGCGGCGCTACACGCAGCAACGTGTTGATCCCCAAAATATTACTTCCCTTGGGGATCACCGCTACCTCCACAGGCCCTACCTCGCAATGATCACCAATGCGAATTGAACTGAGTTGGTACTGAGCCACCTTTAGTATTTTACCATTCGCCAGTCTGGCTGCAGAGGTTCTAATGGCAATACGTTTTTTTCTGTGGGTAAGCGCATCAAAGGTTTCTTGATTTAGGGTGAGCAAGCTTGACCCCGTATCGAGTAAGAATTTTGCTTTTACTCTCGATTCGAGGGTTGCCTCCAGATACAAGGTTCCCCCACCACTTTGCGCGAGGGGGATCTGTTGTTCAATGGCAAATGCGGCGTTAATGAAAACTAGCATCATGCTGATTAAGCTAAACCGAAGAATCTTCACTGCAGAGGCACCAAGCTATTAGAGTCTAAAAACACAGCAAATTGGACACCAAGGCGTTAATCCCTTGATTTCAATAGCGTCCCCACCTTTCCTCACTACGCAAAAGCACCAATAATGCGCAACAAAAATCAAAACGCACCAAATTCAGGCAAAAAAATAGAATCACCCCCTCTTTTTATCATCATTTGATAAGATAAAACCGAACATCCCAAAAAACTGATAGCTTATGACTATCATGAATCATCATTGTTTTAAAAATTATCATTAATACAATATGAAAAGGTACTAATTTGGTGCAAAAAGAGGATTCAGCATGAAATTACGCTATATTTTGGGCACACTACTGATAACTGCCACCCTGCCTCTAGCAGCGCAGGCTGAACAAGTTTCTCATCGAGAGATGGTTGATGTTCAACTGGTCGATTTTTCTGGTAAGCCACCTTTTAAACGTAGAACGGTAAGTGTTCCCGTGAGTGATGTTGCTCAACTGGAAACACTAGGCCAAGAAGCCATTGAATACGTTGAAGTTAAAGAAGTCGTGATGCGTGGCAAACCGCCGTACCGCAGAAAAGTCACTATGATGCCGGTATATGACGTCGCCCAGTTTGAAGTATTGGAAGCGCAAAATACTTCGCAAAAACGGGGGACGCGCCCTCCTTTCAAACGTTTTTAAGCCATCATTTATTACCAACATTGGCTGTTCACTATTGCATGAGTGAACGGCCTCTTAGTAAAAAAACGACCTCTTCCCCACCGCCTTAACTTCTGTTTACACTTTAACCAACATTTAAGCTAGACTGGAAACGTCGAATGTTGGCAATCCGGCCTTGGTAACTTGAATGAGCAGATTGCGAATAATTGAAAACCACACTTTTACTGGCTTATACACTTGCCCCTAATTAGGCAAAAGGAGTTTCACAATGAAAACTAAAGCAATGGCGTTAGCCCTATTATTATCTGTAGTGGGTTGTTCTGAGAGTAACGAAGACGCAAAAACAGACATGAAAAAAGAAATGGAAAAGGCTGGTGAAGCAACCGCTGAAACCTATGAAGGCGCAAAAGAAAAAACGGCAGACGCATGGGATGATACTAAAAATGCCACATCAGATGCTTATGAAGATGGTAAAGAAATGACCTCTGATGCCTATGAAGATGGCAAAGATATGGCCTCTGATGCCTATGAAGATGGCAAAGATATGGCCTCTGATGCCTATGACAAAACCGCGGAAAAAACCGGTGAATGGAAAGACGCAGCAGCCCAAAAAGCCCACGAAGCCTGTGTGGCAATGAAAGAAAAGATGGGCGGCGACGTCAGTGAGTGTGACGATTAAGCGTTGCGTGGTAGCGGCTGGTTAAGTCCCTGCAAAACTGCACAGTAAGCCCAAATGGGGTCAGAGTACTTTTTAATTTACTCTGACCCCATTATTTGTTTTGAAAATCTGTGATTTCTCCCTTACGCTATTCTGCAATTACGTGACGTAAAACGAGACTAAAAATGCAACCTCACGATCACTCACCACTTAACGATTTCATCGAATACCCTGAAGAACATATGCTTGCTCGAAGCACTGACTTTTTAAAAGCCATGCAGCGCCGTCATAGTATTCGTCATTTCAGTGATAAACCGGTAGATAAAGCCATTATTGAAAACTGTATTTTAACCGCAGGCACCGCACCTAGCGGCGCCAACCACCAGCCTTGGCATTTTTCTGCCATTCACTCTGCGAGTATAAAAAAGCAAATTCGCGAACAAGCGGAAGCCCACGAACGGGGGTTTTATGATGGGCGCGCTGGACAGCAGTGGTTAAACGACCTAAAACCTTTAGGCACTGATGCCAGCAAACCTTATCTCGAAACTGCCCCATGGCTAATAGCGGTATTCAGCCAAAAATTTGGGGAAACAGATACAGGAGAAAGAAGTCAAAACTACTATGTCCATGAATCTGTTGGCATTGCAGTGGGTATGCTTATCACCTCGTTGCACAACGCAGGCTTAGCAACCTTAACGCATACTCCGAAACCGATGAACTTTTTAACTGACGTTTGCCAACGCCCGAGTAATGAGAGAGCCTACATGCTAATTGTGGCCGGTTATCCTGCTAAAGATGCCACCCTTCCCACCCATGCTAAGCAAAAGAAATCACTCAGCGAAATAGCCAGTTTCCTCTAACAAACTAAAAATGGGGTCAGAGTACTTTTTGAACGCGCTATTACGGTTCAATTCATGGAGTTAAAGCTCGACCCTCAAAAGTGTTAAGCCGCCCCCTTTCCCATTCCTTTTTAAGGGTATGGGAAATGTACTCTGACCCCATTATTTCTTTACCCTTTGTTTGGCACAATTAAGTATTTTTCGCCTGTCTTTTTGGCATTGTAAAGGGCTACATTTTCAGGCTGCAGCGCTTCTTCAAGACTAAGTTCCTTGGTGTAAGAAGAGGCAAATGTGGTGTTTATTTCTGCAGCTACTTTTTGGTAAAGCTCACCCACCCGCTTTTTATCAAGCTTGCCCAAAAAGCGCATTAGCAGCCAACCTCCGATACCCCAGGTCATGCCATACGCACGATTTAAAATGGTGGGAGAAAAGTCTAAACCACCGTAAATATACACCTGTTTATTGCTATCAGAGCCGTACGTATTAAAACCCTTGGCATCTTTACTGCCAGATGCTTCCATCATCGTGAGAATATCGCTAACAAGCTCGCCACCGCCGATGGCGTCAAAAGCTAACGTTGCACCTGTTTTATCAATGGCTTGGTAAAGTTCAGCTTTAAAATTCTCACTGCTAGAATCAAGCACAATTTTGGCGCCAATTTCTTTAAGCATATCCACCTGCTTTTGGCTGCGCACAATGTTCACTAACTCCACACCCTCATCTAAGCAAATCTTATTCAGCATTTGGCCTAAGTTAGACGCTGCGGCGGTATGTACTAATGCTTTGTGACCTTCCATTCGCATGGTCTCTACCATACCAAGTGCTGTTAGTGGATTAACAAATGAAGACGCTGCTTGCTGAGCAGTAGTACCTTCCCTATGCGGCAAACAAACTTGCACGGGAACACATGCGTATTCGGTGTAAGCTGCTCCCGTAAGAATAGATACGGTTTTTCCCATCAACGCTTGCGCTTCTGAGCTGTCGCCAGCGGCAACTACGGTTCCAGCACCTTCATTGCCGATAGGTAACGTTTGATCAAGACGTGATTTAATACGAGCTAGCAATGGCTTATGAACTGGCGCAATAAGCGCACCCTTATCAGCGTTAAACGACGCCTTATCTAAACTAGCGGGGCCAAACATTGGCCACATATCAGAAGGATTAATCGGTGAGGCCTCCATACGAACAATAACTTCGTGGGGCTTAGGCTCTGGTACATCAACCTCTTTAAGAGATACTTGCAACTCGCCTTCTGAGGTAATAAGCGTAAAAAGTTGTTTTGATTTATTCATATCGGTGTTTCCCGCCCTAGTGATAAAACGCTAAATATATTCTTAAGCTAACACGACACCACTATCAGCAATATTTATATTGCGAATATATATGAGTTCCAATGATTTATAATTAAGGCGCTGAGTTAATGGGGTCAGAGTACTTTTCTCACGAGCGTACGCGGCATCTTTTTCTTCCAGCTCTTTCTCACTGTCTATTAGACCAGTTTTAGCGGGTACAGGGTTGTAGATAGTTTTTAAATTGCCCATCTTAGTAAAAAGAAAACTCAAAAAGTAACTCATAAAGGTATGGCTCGTAAACATCGACTAGGCCCCGCTGGCTTTGCACAGCATGTCATTCAACGAGGAAATAATCGCTCTATATGCTTTGCCGATGAAACCGACTACATTGCATACGCCCATTGGTTAAAGAAGTTTTCGCTGCAATTTGACGTAGCTATTCACGCATGGGTTTTAATGACTAATCATGTGCATTTACTTTGCACGCCTAACTCAGATAATCGTGGTGTCAGCGCGATGATGCAATCATTAGGGCGAATGTATGTAAGGTACTTCAACCATAAGTACAACCGCACCGGCACGTTATGGGAAGGGAGATTTAATTCTAGCTTGGTGAGCAGTGAAGAATATCTGCTTGCGGTTTACCGGTACATTGAACTTAACCCCGTGAGAGCCAATATGGTTTTATCACCAGCAGAATATAAATGGTCAAGCTATCGGATAAATGCATTGGGTATTAAATCAATGCTATGCAGCCCGCACCCTGTTTACTTATCATTGGGGAAAACTGACTTTCGGCGATTAAAAGCTTACCGAACTCTGTTCAAAAACGACGTACCGCAATCGGTCATAGATAAAATTCAAACCAGCTCACGAAAAGAGTTAGCTTTAGGAAGTAAAAAATTCAAACACCACATAGAACAGCTAACTGGCAGTACATTAAAAAATGAAACACTCGGCCGACCCGCTAGCAATAATAGAATAGCTAAAACTTAAATATTCAGGTGCTCAATAATGTACTCTGACCCCATTATTTTTATTCAAACATTGAGAGGAAAGCGTGTAACGATGACATCACCCCATTCACAATTGCTTCAAAATTTATTCGGTTTTACTGCTTTCCGACAAGGCCAACAAGAGGTTGTTGAAGGCCTACTCAACGCACGTTCTACACTAGCGATATTTCCCACTGGCTCTGGAAAGTCGTTGTGCTATCAATATGTTGCTACCCAGCTCCCCCACTTAACTTTGGTCATTTCACCTTTATTGGCCTTGATGAAAGACCAGCTTTCGTTTTTACACAGCAAAGGTATTGCAGCGGCCAGCATCGATTCAACTTTAACTGCTGAGCAAAATAAGCAAGTGATGAATGACGTGCGTTCTGGGCGCTGCAAAATTTTAATGGTGTCGGTAGAACGCTTTAAAAACGAGCGTTTTAGACAGTTTATAGAATCGGTTCAAGTGAGCATGTTAGTGGTAGACGAAGCACACTGCATTTCTGAATGGGGCCACAACTTTCGACCCGACTATTTAAAGCTACCGGCCTATCAAAAAGAACTGAACATTCCCTTAGTATTATTGCTAACGGCTACTGCCACGCAAAAAGTAAAGTTAGATATGGCCAGCCGTTTTAATATTGCTCAAGAAAATATTATCCAAACAGGGTTTTATAGACCTAACCTCAATTTAAATGTGTTACCTGTAGCAGGTATCAATAGAAACAAAGTATTGCTAGAAGAATTACAACGACAGCAAGGCGCGGGTATTGTGTATGTCACCCTTCAAAACACCGCGCAAGAAGTTGCGCAATACCTACAACAGAATGGGTACGCCGCACAAGCTTACCACGCAGGTCTACACAATGATGTTAGGCAAAGTATTCAGCAAGATTTTATGGAAAATAGGCTGCAAGTTGTTGTGGCTACCATCGCGTTTGGTATGGGCATAGACAAGTCTGACATTCGCTTTGTTATACATTACGATTTGCCAAAGTCTATCGAGAACTACAGCCAAGAAATCGGTCGAGGCGGGCGAGATGGAGGAACAGCCAACTGCACAGTGCTGGCAAACTTAGACGGTTTGGTGACCATTGAAAATTTTGTGTATGGCGACACACCCGATAAAAGCGCCATTCGGCGGGTGATAGATGATATTTCAGCGCAAGCGCCTGTGCACTTACAAGCTGCTAATATCAAATCTCCCCCTACCCCAACAAGTAGCAGCGTTTACCAGTGGGAAACGCAAATTAACAGCTTATCGAGTATAAGCAACATTCGGCAGTTACCCTTAAAAACTTTATTGGTACAGTTAGAGTTAGCCAACGTTATTCGCCCCCTGTACGCCTACTTTGCCGAATATAAATTCCGTTTCAATACGGAGCAAGTAGACATCCTTAATTTATTTTCTAAAGAACGAAGAGAATTCTTAGAAGCAGTTTTTACTCATTCAAATATGAAAAAAGTATGGGGAGTAGTAAATTTCGATAGCATCTACGCACAATATGGGGCGGAGCGCTCGAGAGTTGTGGCTGCACTAGAGTATTTACACGAGCATAATCATATTGAGCTAGCGTCTCGCTTAATTACCGATGTGTACAGTGTTGACTATTCACTACTTCAACAAAGTGAATTAGCCGACAAATTGGCGCGCTATTTTGCTGAAAATGAACAAAAAGAGGTTGAGCGAATTGCCGCGCTAGTTCAGTTTTTTGAACAAGATAGTTGTTTAAATTTCAACTTATCAGCCTATTTCGATGATAACCAAGCGCCACGTAAATGCGGCCATTGCAGCGTTTGCGAAGGCAAAGTCGCAAAACTTAGCTATTCAAGCCCCATACCAACACCAGAGAGAGAACAAGTATCTGCAGCAATGGCAGCACTAAGAGCACACCTAGAGGGAAAATTTAATGACCCAATCACGATATCCATCTATTGCCGATTTTTAACCGCCATGACCATGCCTCTCTTTACTCGATTGAAAGTGAAGCAAGTTAAGGGCTACGGAAGTTGTGAACACTGCCGTTATGCAGATGTGAAGCAACTAGTTAGCGAGCTAATCTAGAAATAATGGAGTCAGAGTACTTTTTAATTTACTCTGACCCCATTTTTTGCCCTCATTTTTGGCGTGCCATCAATTCCCTTCTAAGGCACTTAAGATGAGTTGTGCACTTTCTTCAGGTGCATCAAGCCATGGCAAGTGACTGGCATTTTTTATTACATGAACCGTGGCATTATTCATTTTCGATGCTAAATATTCAGCATTTTCTATCGTATCCCAAACATCTTTATCACCAACAATAAAGGTCACGTGATGGGGCAGGTTAAACAATGTATTTTGAATAAGAAACGCCTCATTGAACCCGCCAAACTCCACGCAGTTTTCAAGCAGTGAATTAAATGAGCGAGCACTTCCGGGAATAAGTTGAGCATTCACATCATTTTGCCAATAGATATCAGGTAATTGCTCTGGTTTATGCACCAGCATCATGCCGTGAAAATCCTTACTTCCCTTTATTGTCGGCTCGCCAATTAGCTTTAACAGTATTTTATTAACGGCCGGTAGGCCCATCATTACGACTTGGGGAGGGATGGTTTCGGTGCCGCCAGCAGGGTGCCCAATCAGCACCAGCTTTTTTACTCGTTGGGGGTAGATGCCTGCAAAATTCACACTGAATAATCCACCCATGGAATGCCCTACTATATGTGCACTATCTAATTTTAGAGCATCCATAAAAGAACGGATGAACGCAGCGCCGTGTTTAGTTAGGTCCACTTCACCATAGATAAAATTATCAGTTAATCCACTTCCAGGGCGATCCAAAACATATATGTGATAGGACTTAGCGAGTTCATCCATAATGGTATACCACTGAGATGCATAACCGCCTCCTCCGTGGATCAAAATTAGAGGTTCGCCCTCCCCCATTTCGTAATAGTGGACACGCTTAACAGGTCCTTGGGTATTTACAAAATGAGATTGAGGGTCAATGCCAATTTCTTCAAATAATGCATGGCTAGTTTGTATGTAGGCAGCGGTGCTGGTTTCAGTGAATTTTTTGTCTAATGTTAGCCCCCATACAATAAGAATGAGTATCGCTCCCAACACTAGCAAAAGTATTTTAATCCATAGTTTCATGTTAGCTCCTAGCAATTTAGATAAGCCATAAAAAGGCACAGCGTATTTTCAAGGAATTAATGTTCTCACTAATCTACCCTCATTAATGTACTCTCATTAAAGTACTCTGACCCCATTATTTATGGCCCGACATTTTAATACCAGTGAAGCAACTTCATTAGGAATGTTGTTCTTCAATACATTCGAAGGTAACTGTAAAACAAAGGTAAACCTAGCTAATGGTAGTGGGATTTTAAATATCAGCAAAGGCGATACAACACTTTGTATGCTGCTCTTTAGATCACTCAATTCAAGAGCCTTTTAAAGTACTCTGACCCCATTTCTCACTTTAATGAAGTAATATCTTGCCCCGAATGATAGTATCTTATTGTCTTATCGACATTAAGCGGTTGTTATTAAAAGGATAAAGGCTGTCAGGAATGAACATATTAATACTGGGAACATCCAATTCTATTTTGAAAAATGGTTATGTTAGTGGCTTGAAAAGAGCACTCCCTAATGCGTCATGGACCAGCTTATCTTCAGGTGCTTCACCAGGCATACAGTTTTCTAAATATGCCAAGATGGACTTCACTAGCTATGATTTAGTGGTGCTGGATTCTGTACCAAATGATGAACAATATGCATTACAAACGCCGGGTTACTCTTATAGCAATCAAAATAAGCGTATTCTGCTTGAAGTCGTTTCAACCATCTCCTCGCAAACCAAACTAATTGTTCTAGGAATTGCGATTCGCGATTTCTTTGCAAAGCCATCCGCTATTTATACTGACAGAGAAAACCTTGCCAATAACATGGGCGCTCAGTTTATCGATTTTTCATCGCTGCTTAAGGTTTATCAATATTTATATGACGACGTGTATTCGAATCACCCCGCACACCCTAAAGATGAAATATCAAATAAAATAGGTTATTACCTAGGTGTGGCTATTAGTCATCACTATGATCACATAACAAACGGAGCTGAGTGTGTAGATTACAGTAAGAACTTTGAGATAGTTTCAACCCATCTTAATGAAGGCGAAATAAGAAACTATAAAAATTCATTAACTGAAGCACAATATCTGGAGTGTGAAAAAGGCCACACTGTGTCGATATCCACACAAAAGAAGTTAATTGGCTTTTTTGTAAACGGGTTTCAAACAAATACGTTCATTCAACTTACGGCCGACAACGGTGCAGTTCTCACCGTTCCGTTACTCTATAAACGAATGGAAAAGGGTTTTCTCAACCTATTTGCTCCCTTAGCGACATTTCAAACAATTAAAACGTTAACGGTGGTTGATCAATATGAGGGGGTTCTTCAATTTAAGCCAAGAATGACAACAGGAAAAAGAGATATCCACACGCCAAAATTGCAATTAGGCAGCTTTATTCATTGGGACAGTGAAGACGAAAGCAACTTAACCGCATATAACAAAGTGAGTAACTCCAATCATTTAGTGCTAAGTGATACTGTAAAAAACAGCGTTACAGATGAAGTATTGAAGGCTATACAGGCTTCATACACACAAAGTTCCGGATTGACCAAAATACGATACTTTTTCAAATTACTCCGTTTTAAACACCGGTTTAAGGTCACTTCACTGAAATAATGGGGTCAGAGTACTTTTTAATTAACTCTGACCCCATTATTCTCAACTTGTCGGCATAGTAAATAGTTGAAATCTATTTTATAGTGAATCTCAGATTAAGCGTGGTTATTGGTTAAGGAAATAATGGACACCGCCAAAAAAGGACAGTTGATTGTTGTGGGCACAGGGATTAGTGTGGCAGGGCAAATGACATTAGCTGCAAAAAGCCACATCGAAAACGCTGACATCGTCTTCATGGGTATCATGAATAAAGTTGGCGAACATGCTGTCAAAAACCTCAATCCTAACAGTATTTCATTGGATGACCTCTACCAAGAGGGTAAATCACGTGCTGTCACTTATGACCAAATGGCCGACCGTATTGTGCAGGCTGTATCTGATGGACACAAAGTATGCGTGGCATTCTATGGCCACCCCGGCGTTTTCGTCACTCCTTCTCACGAGGCTATTCGCAGGGTAAGAGAGCTTGGTCTTAACGCTCAAATGCTGCCGGGCGTGTCAGCGGAAGATTGTTTAATTGCTGACTTAGGCATAGACCCATCGCGCTTTGGCTGTCAGTCTTATGAAGCCACGCAATTTTTGTTTCGCGATTACCGCATCGACCCTTATATGACGCAAATCATATGGCAAATAGGCTTAGCGGGAGAAGCATCGTTAAGCGTGCTAGATGCCACGCACAATCAGCCAGGACTTGTGATGTTGGCAGATATCCTGCGCGAGCATTACCCCGACAATCATGAGCTTATTATCTACGAAGCGGCAACCTTGCCTATCTGCGAGCCCAAAATTCAAAAGATTCTGCTTAGCGAGTTAACGCTCGCCAAACTTACATTGATTTCCACTCTGGTTGTTCCGTCGCTAGGCTTGCCAGAGTACCGACAGGACCGTTTAGCCAAGTTAGGTTTAACGGAACAACAAGTGATTAATTATAGAAACCCAAGCATAAACTAACAGGAAATAAAAATGGCAAAATCGATAGTAGACTTCTTAGTAGAATTAGACACAAACAGTAAATTGATGGAAGCGTATAAAAAAGATCCCGTAGGAATTGCTGCCGACTATGGCCTATCGGATGAAGAACTAAAACTGATTGAAAACAAAGATTGGGACGAAGTAGCAAAACGCTTTGACGATACAAGTAAAGCCATTCGTGTTGTTAACTATTAGTTGAAACACTGCAGTCAATGATGCGATGTATCTGCCGTAACATAAATGCCATCTTTTTTCTGGTGGCATTGCCCCTGCTCGCCTTTCAGGCGCTAGCAGATACCGCTTCCTATCCCCTCAGTTTACTAGACGGGCTAAGAGATCGAATTCGCGAAAACGACTCCTCGGTTGACGACACACTTTCAAAGTTAGAAGACTTCTTTGTCAACAACACCAACGACTTTGAACAGGCGCGCTATTTAAACCTAAAATCCTACCACCACATTCTAAAACAGAATTACCTGGCAGGTTACGAACTCCTTCTAGAGGCTCGTGAGTTTGCAAATGCCAGCAATAACATACTGGCTCTAGCCGAATCCTATCGATTAGAAGGATTAATTTTAGATTTCTCTGGCGAGCACGCGAATGCGTTAGAAGCATTAAACCGCTCTTTGGAACTATACAATAAAGTGCAAAGTTCGAGGGTATTGCTGGTATACAGTGGTATGGGGAATGTCTACATGTCGCTGAAAGACTATGAACAAATGTTGACGTTCGGACAGCAATACCTGTCTACCGCCCAACGTTTTCATAGCCGTCAAGATGAAGGTATTGCGTATTTTTTCCAGGGATACACACAAAAGAGGTTGGGAAACTACCAAGAAGCCAAAGTTAACTTATTACTTGCCGACAACCTGTTAAGCGAGGTTCAGTATCCCTTTATGGGCATTGTTTATAGTGCCATGGCAGACCTTCACATTGCTCAGGGCAATTTAAACGAGGCATTGAAAAAGCTAAATCAAGCAGCCGAAGTAGATCGTCAAGTTGGCTTTCGGTACAACGAAGGCACTTACCTACTTCAACTAGCCGAGATATATAGGCAGAGAGGTGAGAACGAACTCGCCATTGCGGAACTAGAAGCCGGGCTAAATAAAACGGCTATTCAAAACGACAAAGTCGTACTTTTAGACCTGCTAGAACAGTTGATTACTCTCTATGAAGCGGCAGATAATTATCGCATGGCACTCAACTATGCAAAGCAATATAGAGAAGTGTATACACAAAGTTTCAACGAACAACAGTCAAGACTGCTGGCATTGAATCGCGTACGTCTAGCGATATCCGAAAAAGAAGAAACGATAGAGTTGCTGGAAAAAGACAACCAGCTAAAAGAGCAGCGCAATCTCATTCAACAAAAGCAAAACACTTTCCAGCTGTATTTTATCGGATGCGTTATTTTGTCTTTGGTATTAGTTATTGGCCTTTTAATGCGCACCAGGCAACAGCGTAAAGCGCTGGATAATCTTACGCAAGATTTGCAAAAAGCCACCAAAGCTAAGTCTGACTTTCTTGCTCGTATGAGCCATGAAATACGTACGCCATTAAATGCTATTATCGGTCTTACCAAGCTTTCACAGCGTGCTGCAGAAAATCAAGAGCAGCAAACCAACCTTATACAAATAGAAGGGGCATCGCAAACGCTCCTCGCCATCATCAAAGATATTCTAGACTTTTCAAAAATCGAAGCCGGAAAGTTAGATATAGAGTCGACCCAATTTAATTTAGATGCCTTGGTGAATCAGACCATTCGTCTTCATTTAGCCCGCGCGGATGAAAAGCACATAGAGCTCATTCAACACATTGCCAGAGATGTGCCGCATAACTTAGTTGGCGACCCCCTGCGAATTCAACAAGTATTAAGTAATTTGCTAAGTAACGCGTTAAAGTTTACGGAAGATGGGCTAGTTTCCGTGAGCGTGAGATGTACAAAAGAAGAACAAAATATTCAGCTTGAATTTGAAGTCAAAGACACGGGAATAGGCTTGAGTAGTAAACAAAAAGCCAAACTGTTCAAGCCCTTTAACCAAGGTGACGAGTCTATCTCACGTCGCTTCGGTGGTACCGGCTTGGGGCTGGCAATTTGTAAGCAGCTCACCACTTTAATGGGTGGAGACATCTGGGTAGAAAGCCAACTAGGAAAAGGCGCAAGTTTTCATTTCACGGTTAATGTGAAGCAAGATCCTGCGCAGCAGATTGTCTCACCATCTATGCAACTGTCAGCGCTTAAGGTGCTGATTGCTGATGACATCAGTATGTCTCGCGAAGCTATTACCGAAGCCTTATCCATGGCGAATATTCACGCCGACAAAGCCACCGGCGGTAAAGAAGCGGTGACGAGAGTGCGTGAGGCCGTCACCAGTAACCACCCCTATGATGTTCTTATATTAGACTGGAATATGCCCGATATAGATGGTTTGGAAGTGGCTGCCATCATTAACCAGGAGTTTCCAAATAAACAGCCAAAGGTGATTATGCTTTATGCCTTTGAGTCGCCACATATGCGTGAACAAGCGAACCAACTAGGCATTCACACCTTTATTAAAAAGCCTTTTGGTAGCAGCGACTTAGTCAACAAGCTTCAAGAGCTCTGCCTTACGGTGAAGAGTAATGTAAAAGCAGCAGACACTATTCAGGTACCCGATCTCACTGGCATAAAAATTCTATTTGCCGAAGATAACGCACTGAATCAGAAGGTAGCACTGGGTTTGTTAACCGATACTCATGCTACCATTAGCGTTGTCAATAATGGGTTAGAGGCGTTAAAGGCGCTACGCGAAGATAGCACATTCGATGTGGTATTGATGGATATTCAGATGCCCATCATGGATGGTTTAACCGCAGCAAAACGCATTCGCGAAGAATTGAAACTCACTCTTCCAATTATTGCGATGACCGCCCACGCTATGCAGCAAGATATAGATAAGAGCCATGCGGCAGGAATGGATGGGCATATCAATAAGCCTGTGGACCCAAATCGATTTTTCGATGTGCTCGTTGAAGTGCTAAACGATCAAAAGTTACATTCAATACCCAGCAACGAAGCGCCATTAGGTTTAGCCTCTTCTGATGCGTTTGTGCCTAATTCCCTTAGCTTTATTGATAAAAAGCAAGCGATGCAGGCATTGCTAAATGATGAATCCCTGTATACAGAATTGACTAACGACTTTGTAGCACTCGGCCCCGAATTACATGCGCTTCGCACTGCCATTGACGAAAAAGATTTCTCGTCAATATTAAGGATTGCACATATTTACACTACAGCGCTTAAATACATCGGGGCTTATGGGTTAGCTGAGCTTGCGAGGTCAATAGAGTTAACCATCCAACAAAACGAACAAGACAAGGTTGAAGGCTTTTTCGTGCAGTTAAATCTATTACATAGCGAGCTCACTAAAATGAACGCAAAATTCGAGCAACAAAGATAGCACTAAACTCATCACCCCACACAAGCAACAAAGCCTAAAGCGTTAGCCTTCCATTAGAGATAAGCCCCCAAATAACCCCCGCAAAGCCACTGCCAATACCCAGCACTAAACATGCATAATTCAACACCTTCATAGAACCAGTGGTTTTCCTTTTTGCTTTACCACTTTCATTGAATTCTGCATTTTCGTGAAGAAAAGCCATGTTTCTTATCATCAACACGAATAAACCAAAAGCAAATATGGTGTAAGTCACCACCGGCGCCACCCAATCAAGAGTGAGTTCATATGCGGCGGTAATAACCAGCCCCCAAAGTAAAACCCAGGCTATAAGTTCGTTTCGATAGCGCTTCATAGTGCGTTTGCTGTCTTTGTTAGGCAAGTTTGACAGCGCCGTCTTCGACGACCACATGATTACCAATACGGCCATAAATGCACCGATGAGCGACCCGCCCAATATACTTAACGCTTTCAACCAGAAACTGCTTCCCGCTTTGCTTCCCGCCGATACCGACGTTAGGCTGCCTGATACCATAGCAGCGGCAACAGGCCCGCTTGGGGTGATTAACCCCAGCACCACAGCGCTAAAACCAATACTGGGGGCTGTACTGTAAATAGCACTACCTACGTGCTTTAGCATCTCACTTTTCAAAGCAACCCGCGCACGTGAGAGCTTTTTTCGTACGGAGGATTCAGTGAGGTTCAGCAATTGTGCCACCTGTTTGCTGGATTGCTCTTCACGGTAGTAAAGCAGTACTATTTCTCTACTCTCCTCAGAAAGCTGGTCGATAAATTGTGCAACTAGACGCTTGTGTTGTTCTTGACTAAGTTTTTCATATTGCACGTCGTTGGCAGTCGCCATTTGCGCTAACAGTAAAGTGGCTTCATCGGAATCTACGCGGGCGTTAACTCTGTTGTCTCTAAGGAAATTCAACGCCGCATATCGCGTGGTTTGCCTGAGCCAAGGCAAGAAACTTTCCGGCTTTTTCAATTGCTTCAAATTTTGCCATACACTTACGAACACTTGCTGAGCTATTTCTTCGCTATCATCCACATCTTTCACAATTGCTAGCGCAATGGTACTTACCAAATTCTGTGAACGACGAATAATACGCTCGTAGGCTTGCTGATCGCCCTGTTGAGCCAAGATAATGTCGGCACTCTCGGCGTGTGCTATCTGAGCATTCAACATCCCTATTTCTCCAAAAATGAGCGAATTTGATTCACTAACCATGTCGGTTGGTCGTACATAATGAAATGCCGCGCTTCTGTGTTCATAACCACTTTAGCATTCTTTACATCAACAAATTGTTGTTCATATAAATACTGTGCGTGCTGGTATTGAGCATCATCACTAAAGCCTCCCGATGCGCCCAACATGAGTATAGGGGTTTGGCTGTGTTTAAGAGGCTGCCTGAGATCTCTTGTCATGACTTCATACATGGCATTTCCAGCCGTTGGCGGGTGAGAGTCTTTTGCCATTTCGATGATGCGAGCTTGATCATCAGGCGCTGTGGCTTGAATAAAAATACCGCGTTTTGTTTGCTCTGCCAATTGGTCAGGCTTCATTGCACTAAACATAGCCTTAAATGCTTGGGCTTGCGGCTCAAGTTGGCTTACTTCAGTATCGTTACTACGCGTAAAAACAGGCCCAATAAATGGCAAGCCATCTATTGATACCACTTTCCCAATTATCTCTTCATGCTCTGCAGCAAGGGTTAACGCTATTAACCCTCCCATGCTATGCCCAACGACATGAGGCTTGCTTAGCTTGTTGACTGCAATATAATCGCGAAGCTCCTTTATTAACGTGTCGAAATTAAATTCCCCGTTTTGAGGCGTGCCCCCAAAGCCTTTTATCGCAACAATATGAACATCAAACTGCGAATTAAAATGTTCTGTAATCCCCTCGTAAACCGACGCGTTCGACATCAAACCAGGGATAAAGATAATCGCTTTTTTATTCGTATTACTTGCGTGCTGTTCAACAATAGCAGTGCCTAGATTTGTAATACGCTCATCACTGGGAGTGATCATAGTTTTGGCTTGTAACGCAGTTGGTATTACCACGCCTAAAATTAGCATAAACACAGCAAATTTCTGCCAAAACCCAGTGGACTGAACCAAAGTAGTTCTCTTTAGACCCTGTAATAGCCATTTGCTCACATGTAAGACCCGTTTCATATTCGTATTCCTCTCGTTTATAAAAATGGACAGCAAATCATTTGCTGGACATATAACTAAGAAACACGCCACGAGAAAAGTGTGACAACATTTTTGCTGGTAAGTAGTAAAAGGTATCCGTAATACATGGGGAGTGAATAAAAAATGGGGTCAGAGTACTTTATTCACTCCTTTGCATTTTTACGAAGCGCTTAACAGAGCCTAGGAAAATGAGGGCAGAGTTTATAGCTTTATAAAGTACTCTGACCCCATTATTTGTGGTTACTGGTTAAGAGTAAACTCGAGGGTAATCTTGGTATCAAGCAGTTGCGAAACAGGGCAGTTCTCTTTGGCTTCTTGCGCTATATTGTCAAACTCGTCTTCGCTAATGCCCTCAACGCTGGCGTCTAAGGTAAGTGCCGACTGACTAATTTCATAACCGTCGTCATTTTTATCTAAGCTTATTCTTGCTGTGGTGTTTAGTTCACCATCGTCGTAGCCCGCTTCTGACAATGCGAAGGACAATGCCATGGTAAAGCAGCTCGCATGTGCCGCGCCAATGAGCTCTTCAGGGTTAGTTCCTTTCCCTTCTTTAAATCGCGTATTAAATCCGTAAGGCTGATTAGCTAATGCGCCGGTTTCTGTAGAAATACTACCTTTTCCCTCTTTACCTAAAGGCTTATAGGTTGCGCTGCCTGATTTAACTATGCTCATCAATTATCTCCTTGCGTTTTTCGTCCAAACCCTAGATACGGTTTGTATATTAAAAACATATCGATGCAAGTGCTTTGCCGACCTTAAACCTTAGCTAAAGGCCTTATTTTATAAAGGCTACAGACATTTCCCCCTCCCCATTACCAGTATCTATATATAGGTGGTACGTGTAGCCTACATAGTCAATTGAAAATTTTACGCGCAATCACCCGAAAACCATTGAAAGCTATTTCAACTTAATCCGTTCTGTATGAGTAAGCCGTATTTTCTAATTAAACGTTACTCTTATAGGTTAATAATGAAATTTATTTTATCTGCATTGTTGTTAAGCGCCCTGCTTGTTGCGCCTGTGGCCAACGCTGACGAGGCTGTTTTAGCGGGTGGGTGCTTCTGGTGTATGGAATCAGACTTTGAAAAATTAGATGGCGTCACCCGTGTTATTTCGGGGTTCACTGGCGGTACTACGCCAAACCCTACTTACAATGGAGATCACAAAGGGCACTATGAAGCGGTAAAAATCACTTATGACGAAAGCAAAGTATCTTACCGACAAATACTCGATCACTATTGGGTGAACATAGACCCTTTCGACGCCCGCGGTCAATTTTGTGATAAAGGCCCAAGCTATTTAAGCGCAATATTTGTGGCCAACGACCAAGAACGAGCAATTGCCGAGGAAACCAAAAATGCCATACAGGCACAATTTCCTAAACAAACCGTGGTAACACCAATACTAAACGCATCCACTTTCTACCCGATTAAGGGTGATGAAATTGGCCACCAAGACTTCTACAAAAAAAGCCCCGTGCGCTACAAATTATACCGCTGGAACTGTGGGCGCGATAAACGCTTAGAAGAAATTTGGGGAGATAAAGCGACTGGCAAATCTTAGCCAGAAAAAATGGGGTCAGAGTACTTTTCGCCAAAGTGCGTCATGAAAAATGTACTCTGACCCCATTTTTTTAGCTTTTTATAGCCGTGATTTAACGGCGGTGATTAGCGCTTGTTTAACCACAGGTTTAACGATATGCCCTTGCATGCCAGCATCTATACAACGTTTTTTATCCGCTTCCATCGCATTGGCAGTCATGGCCAAAATAGGAATATTGTCCCACATTGCGTTTTCACGAATATGCTCGGTAGCCTCTATGCCCCCCATAATCGGCATCTGCATATCCATCAATATCAAATGAGGTTTAAATCCGCTGGACAAAAGCTCTAAGCACTCTTGCCCATTTTCAGCGAACTTAACAATGGCACCCGCCCCCTTCAACATAGAGCCTGCCACTTGCTGGTTAATTGGATTATCTTCAACCACTAGAATAAGGGTTTTAGCCAACAGCTTTTCATCGCCCTCTATTGACACACTCTCCATAAGGCTAGTAGAGGATGAGTTACAAGAAATTACCGTATCGTAGAGCGTAGACGGCGTAAATGGCTTATAAAGCAGATCATCAAATAGAACAAGAGAGTGATCATCAAACCCTTCTCTGTTATGAGAAACAATCACTAAGTGCGTTGCTTCTTTTTGCTCTCGTTGCCAAGACGCCAGCGCATCTTTGTTAATCACATCTAAAATAGCTTCATCAATTAAAATGACTCGGGGCAAACTTTTAGCTGTTTTGTGCGACGCTAATTCTTCAACACTCGTAGCCACGTATGAGGGCCACCCAAGCACTGAACATTGGCGCTTAATACCTGTTTCGACATTCACATTTTGGGTAAATATAATGGCTTGATAAGACACTACATCCTGCTCATTAGCGTCTTCTTCTTGCGCCTTAGAGGCTTTTTTCAGTACAACGTTAAAGTGGAATTTGCTGCCTTTGCCTTTTTGGCTAACCACACCAATTTTTCCATCCATCATTTCAACCAACTGTTTGGCTATACTGAGCCCCAGCCCAGTGCCACCAAACTTGCTATTGGTATCTCTACTCGCTTGCGTAAATGCACCAAATACTTGGCTAGCTTGCTCTTCAGTCATACCAATGCCGGTATCTTGAACCTCAAAGCCCAGCTGAACCGTCTCATCATTTTCCGCGAGTAAATCAACGCTTAAGTTTACTTCCCCTCGCGATGTAAACTTTATTGCATTGCTAATCAAGTTGCTGATAATTTGATTCAGCCTGACGGAGTCCCCCACTGCATGTTTAGGGCATTTAGGGTCGACATCAATCCACAACTCTATATGTTTACCGTATGCAGCACGGCTCATCATTTTTCCAACCTGATTGAGCAAACTGTCTAACCGAAACGGCGCCTCAACCATATCTAGCTTTCCGGCTTCTATCTTTGAAAAGTCGAGCACATCATCAATAATTCTACTTAGCAAAGAAAAACTCGTGATGGCTTGTTCAATGTTGTCGTTTATTTTTTTGTAATTACGCTCGCCTTGTGTAATTTGTAGTAAGCCGTAAACACCATTCATCGGTGTGCGGATTTCATGAGACATTCTTGCCAGAAAGTCGGCCTTGGCCTTCTCAGCATTTGTGGCTTTATTCTTTGCCTTTATTGCTAGCTCTTTTTCCAAGTTCAACTGCCTAAGCAGCCTAATTAACAAATACGCTAAGCCAATTAAAAACAACGCCGCCAACACAAACCCAAGCGTAATAAAGTGTTTCGTTCGTTGCATGTATGCCACGACATCAGTGGGCTTTTCCATCACTAGCCAGTAATAAGCGTCTTCAATATCCGTATCTTTTGTATTGCTGTTACTAATCGGAATGATTCCATCGGTATACTTGGATGAAAAATGCGCTTCTGGGGCTTGGTTTTCATTGCCATTAAAGCGACTTTCAAAGCCAGGAAACTGCATGCTAACTTGGTTCTCGGGCCTATCTAGCAACCAACCCCATGCAGTATCGTTAGGCGCTGCGAGAAAGAAGCCATCGGGGTTAATTAGCCAATGCGCATTTTGCTTTTGAAGGCTGTCTAAGCGGATAAACACCTGACGAAGGTCAAAGTTGAGCACAATTAAACCCGCGACTTCCCCATTCACACGATACTTGGCTACACTTCTAATCGTGGGGCGGTAAGGAAGTTCTACAACACCCCGCTCTTTGTTTAAATCTAAGGGCGAAATATAAAAGTCTTTTGGCGACTCCACCGCTTCAATAAAATAATACCGATCAGCTTTGTTTTGCAAGTCTTGCGTGTCTCGCCAAATAAGGGCATCAGAGGATTTTTCTGCGCGTAATTGTTCTTGCCCATCTAAGGTAATATAACGAATTTGCTGCAAATTAGGGTAAACATTAAAAAGCGCCGACCAATGAGATGTAAGATAGCTTTTCGCTTTCTCTTCAACTAGTGCGTCGGTTATTAGCGTGCTTTGGCTTTCTTGAATAGCAATTGAACGCGCATCCAAAACGACGTTGTTAATTTGGTTTTGGAAATCCTTACGCAACACATCGAATTGTTGGTCGATTGCGTCGTTACTGAACCGCTTAGTTTCAATCCATAAAATGTTGGCTAATACAGCCAAAATACAGATAAAAATGGCGCAGAAAACAGCAATAACAAGATCGGACTTTGATACTTTTTTGAACACTATGCATCCTTTCGGTTTAACGCAACGACCACACTACGTAGACCAAAGTATAATACCTAACTTACATCTTGCCGTGAATGTATATTTATTTTGTGCAAAAGAAACAAGGATTAGCGAATGTAAGGCAACAAAAAAGGGGTCAGAGTACTTTTTAAAGTAAATTAAAGTACTCTGACCCCATTATTTTTTACTTGGCGAGGTTTAAAGTTGGATAACGTTATCGCCGCTGTCTCTGTCGATCATTTTCACGAATGGATCAACGCCCACATATGCAGGCCTTTCTTCTACCGTAACGGTAATGGTGTTTTCCCCATTCGTTAGCTTGTGCTTTTGGTTGTAAAGCACTTTAGTGTCACCAGATACATCCTCAGGATCACCGCTAAACAGCGCAATATCAATGTACTCATCTACTTCGCGTTCTGTCTCGCGACCATCGCCTTCTGCTTCAAATTTTGCCGCTGAAACTGTCATGGTGACTTGAATTTTGCCCTCGTTGGTTTCGTCAGTTTCGGCGGATAGCATCTTCAGGTCGTACAGCGTAATGCGTTCAAACAAATCTGCAATAAACTGCTGCTCTTCTTCTGTGGCCTGTGTGTTTAGAGCAGCCTGAAGATCTAACGTAGTTGGATACGGAGCATCACTGAACTTGTAGTCTTCTAAGAAGTTTTTAAGCGCGGTGTTAACCCGCTCTTCACCTAAACGGTCGAGGATTGCCATCATGACAACAGAGCCTTTGCGATAGTGAATGTACTGCTGATTTTCACTTCGCATAAACGGCATTTCCTCAATCAGTTCACTGCCGCGACCACGCAGATACCGGTCGAGTTCGTATTTGAGGAAACGACGCATTTTCTCTTCACCAAAGCGTTCACGTAGCACCATAATGGCACTGTACTGAGACAGGCTTTCAACGATAATTGATTGGCCCTGTACATTTGCCGCGCCCACCTGATGCCCCCACCATTGGTGAGCAACTTCGTGCGCCGTAACATAGTACACGTAGTCGATATCCTCTGGGTCGCGCAGGTCCGCAATAAACCCTATTTCCTCAGAGTACGGCACAGTATTAGCAAAGCTCTGTGCAAATGAGCGATAGCCTGGAAACTCAATAATCCGCATCTGTCGGTGCTGATAAGGGCCAAACGCGTGAGTGAAATAATCAAGTGAATCTTTCACACTTTTTACCATCACATCCACGTTCCAGTTGTGTTCAGGGTGGTAATACACCTCGATATTCACGCCATTGTGAACGTCCTTTTTAACGTTGTGACGGGCTGAAAGGTAAGAAAAGAAATTTACGATGGGTGCATCCATTTTATAATGGAAATAGCGACGCCCATTGTCTTGCCATTCTTTTTGCAAATAGCCTGGGGCGATAGCTATTTGGTCGCTACTGGTAGACACGGTGGTTTCAAAGTCGATAAAGGTGACGCCCTTACCAAAGCCACTTTCGCGGTAACGAGAGGTATCTTCCAGTTTATTTGCACGAGGGCGCTGTGGTAAATCACGTTTACGTCGCTCGTGTCGGTCTGTTATCAGGTATTGTGCATTAAATCCGAAAGAAGGAAACAACGAGGCGTTATCAATGAAAGTCCCATTTTCAGCTACCTGAAGGTCGAAATTGCCGTCTTTAAAACCCTTGCTTTCACGCAGTACCGTTAACGTACCATTTCGCGTTTCACCTGGTTGTAATGGTTCATCGAACGACAACCAGGCCGCACGAAGGTTGTCGAACCGCTCGGTAATTTTCGCCCCCGTAACTTCCATATCCCATTGTGTGGTGAATCGCGGTACGGAAATTAAAGTGCGTGAAATCGGCGCATCGAATGGGTTGCTAACGGTAAAGTCAGCTGATGCCTCAATACGACGCGCGGTTGGATAAATGTCTACGCTCGCATTAATGCGAGTGACCACTGGAATGGCGTCATCCTCAAATTGTACGAATTGGCGTTCGTATTCATGTTGCACCTCGAAGGTTTCATCCTGTGTAAGGAAAGTATTCACTACCTTGGTGTTGTAATGAATATAGCCGCCCGTAAGTACAAATACGATAAGGCTAGCAGCCAGCAGTGTCTTTCCAGAGGTGCCCAACTGATAGCTCAATAGCTTGAATCGGTGTTTTAGCGAAACCTCTGGGCCACGCTGCCACATGGCATAGCCAATAGTGAAAAGCGCAAGCGATAGCGCGCTCCAATACAGCATGTACCAAGCGAACGGCCCTAGGAACCAGCCCCAGCCATTTAAGTCGGAATACAATACCTGGGGGGCGTCGCTGAAGCTCCACATATTGTGCTCAAGCCCAAGTTCAGCAAACACCAAGCTAATAATAAAATAAGCAACGAACAGTAACATGCCCACAAACTTATTCGGGCTTAATACCTGAATAAAAAATGCCAGCACAGCCAGTAAGGCCCAAGGAACCCAAGACACAAAATAGACGCCAATCAGATAAGTACCAAAATCAAAATTGAAATAACCTTGAGTGGCCTGGAAAATCACCGTAAAGATAATGCCAATGGCATACAATAAAGCGGTTACAGCCCACATCGCAAGTAGCTTAGACACCCAAAATACAAGGTTAAATGCTGGGGTCGCATCGACGATATCGCCCATACCTGAACCACGCTCGCGCCACACTATTTCACCGCTGTAGTAGGTGATAACAATAAGCATCATCAGCCCGTAGCTGTCACGAATGAACTCCACCATCTTGTAAGTTAACGGCCAATCAGGTGTACCGTAAATACCGCCTATGGGCACAAAGAAAACCGCAGTAAGGTTAAACAAAGTGAATATCATCAGTACAAGAAGGGCTGGGCTAAACATCACCTGGCGCATTTCAAAGCCAATACGCGCTAGCAACTTACCAAATTGACTGCCACTGTGTGCTTTTATGGTGAGGTTCAGCGTTGAAGGCGGGGGAACTTGAGAGGCTTTGGATGGCTTCTCGTTACGGGCTTTTTGCTGCCAATGCATGTGATAAATACTGCCGACTGTGGCCAATATCAGTGCGCCTATACCTAGCCAGATAAGACGATTATGTAACAACACTCCTTCCAGCGACACAACTGCGGTGTTCTTATCAAATACCGTCCAATATCGGGTTATCTCTGCATACGTGCGCAGACCAAATGGGTCAAGCAATGCGCCAATGGTACGGTATTCAGGCTCAGACGTTACCACTCCGCTAATAAGGTAAAAAATAAAAATACCCATGGCGACCAGATACGCCGCCATCATAGAACGCAGGCGCTGGGCAATGGCATAAAAAATCATACCTAGTGCCAGCATACTGGGCACGGAGAAGTAGAAAAAGGTTGTTAGATAGAAGCTTAAGTGTGTTGGTCCTATTCGCTCTTGATCTACCCACGGCATTAAAGAGCCCAATAATATAGCGATGGGAACCATGGCAAACACACTGATGCTTATCAAATAAGCGCCTATGAAACGGCCCAAATGGTAAGACAACGGCGTTATGGGGCGGGTATAGACCAGTTCCCCCATATTGCTTGAGTGATTTCGTGTGGCTGTGCCTGAAACAAAGTTCACCAAGAGGAATAACGCAAAAATCCCCATGATGAGCGTGGTTTGTGTAATAGCAAACGAGCCGTTATAAAGCACATTACCGCCACCACCAATACGCACATTGTCGGTGGTTGTGGCCATAAAGGGAAGTAAGAAAAACGCCAACATAGTGACGTAAAACGAAGGTTGGCGAAGGTAATAACGCCACTCAAAAGTTAGGCTATTTAGAAACATCTTTGGTCTCCTTACGCAGCAGTCGCAGCGCGGCTGTTATGCAGCGTAGAGAAATAGACGTCTTCAAGGTTAGCGGGCGCCTGTTCAAAGCCTTCAGGCGAAGTGTCTGCCATCACGTGTATAACGTGCTTACCGGCAATGAGGCGAGCAGAGATAATGTTAAGGTGCTGCTCAAGCTCTCGATACTCGTCTTGGCTAACCTGTTTGCGCCAGATACGCCCAGTCAGCTCATGGGTCAAACTGATGGGATTACCTTCCAGTAATATTTTACCCTGCCCTAACACCGCCATTTTCGGGCAAAGCTCTGACACGTCGTCAACAATATGGGTAGAAAGTATGATGACTTTCTCTTCACCCAGGCTAACCAGCAAATTATGGAACCGGTTTCGCTCTTCAGGGTCGAGTCCTGCCGTTGGTTCATCAACGATAATAAGATCAGGGTCGCCCAATAACGCCTGAGCAATACCAAAACGTTGACGCATACCTCCAGAATACCCGCTCACGGCTTTATCTCTGTGTTGCCATAAGTTTGTGTGAACCAATAGGCTTTCTACTGCGTCTTTGCGCTCCGAACTATTATTGATCCCTTTTAGCACCGCTAGGTGATCAAGTAACTTTTCAGCACTAATGCGCGGATAAACACCGAAATCCTGTGGCAAATAACCTAGGCGCTGCCGCAACCCGTTGGGATCTGCCAATACATCAATGTCATCAAACTGAATAGTGCCGGTATCGGGCGTTTGCAAAGTCGCAATAGTTCTCATCAATGACGATTTGCCGGCGCCGTTTGGGCCAAGTAGCCCAAACATTCCCTTGGGAATTGACAAGTTTATTCCGTTCAGGGCTTTAACCCCATTTGGATAGGTTTTGGTAAGGCCGCTTATATTGAGCATGATCATTCCATGGTTTTTTATTATTGAAATTCCAACCTACCCACTATTTTTTGTATTGTTAATATGAAAGTTGTAACAAAGTGCAAAATTTGTTCAACACTTTGCAAATGGAAGCAAGTCAAAAATCGCTAACGTAGACTTCAATACATTGAAAAATAAAGAAAATCACAAAACCAGCTATTTTAATGGAATTGAGCGCAAAAAAGGGGTCAGAGTACTTTTTGCAAAATCGTAATGTACTCTGACCCCATTTCTTTGTTTTTACTCAAGTAGGACCAGCAAAGACTCTTTCTCTTTAACAGAGATATTCTCTGACTGAATTTTAAGTTTGAGTACCTCTAGTGCTGCCTCTCTCGACAATTCAACATCCTGTGTCAGAAGAGCCTGCTCTCCCATACGCCCTTTAGTAGCAACGGTCACTTGTTCGGGGTATAAACTTCGTAACATCATATTTTTTTGTTTGGTACTGGCAATGGAAGAATAAAACGAATTCGCAAATAGCTTATCCTTTTCAGATAAAGTAGCGTGCACTTCTGCGTAACAGTGACTCTTCTCTCCTTGCTTATAATACTCCGTAGGGAACGGGTACAACATAATCGAATTTTCATCAAACGGCGATGTTTGTACGTCGTCTAAATACATCGTTTTAATGTTGGCAATTGCTTCATCTCTGCTCCAATGAAAAGGCGGAGATTCAAGTTTCTCGTAAATTTTCTCTAAATCATATTCTTGCTCGCAAGCACTATTTTCCCCTTGGTGCTCATGGACCAACCCTAAAGCATGTCCAAATTCATGTAGCACCCAATGCGTAAAAACGCCATCGCCGGAAGGCTTCGACTTTGAAAATCCACCAAGTATCATTGTTGGATTGTGCGCTGCAACTTTCCGTATACCTAGTTGACCTCGATAGGTTGAAAGAGAACTGCCACTAAACGAGATCCGTATATTTTCACCAGGGTATTCGCCCTTGCAATCCTGTGGTTTTCGTCGCGGCCCGAAATCAAACAAGTCCTCTTTGATTGCCTTTGACCATTGCTCTGCTGCCTTTTTAACTCGAACTCGATCGCCCTTGTCGCCATCCAAAAAGCAAACGGTCAAAGGTACATCAGACAACGCCCACTTTGCAGCCACATCTAACACGTATTTATAGTTATTTGCATCATCAACATCTTTCTCCCACAGCGCTTCCAGCGATTGGTAATTTGAAATACTCAATTGAAAAGGCTTTTCAATTATCAAATCTTCGTTAGTTTGGCTTAGGCAAATTGAAGATAAGCAAATAAATGAAAGATACGGTAACGCGTTCCACCTACTCATTGGTGGCTACACAAAGTAGTAGGATCCAACTCTTTCAATGCTTCGCAGGCCTTCCTAGCTTGGAGCTCAGCTAAGCGCTGGTGGTCTTCAGATTCGCCAGACGCATCGACGATGGCAACTTTCGTTGTTTGATAAGCAATCTGAGCATCGAGAAGCTTCTTTGCTACCTCATCTTTATCTTCCGGAACAAGCTTCGCCACCGCCGCTGTTGACAGTGTCTCTTTGGCTTCACCCAGTATTGCGGCCACTAACTTTGCTCCATCACTAGGTTTATTTGTTTGTATATTGGAAGCTTTCAATTTAATGGGAGAGTAGTGCGTTATTTTATTCTCTGCGTTTAAGTGATGCTGGCTAATAAAAGATAACAGCGACTCTTTTGACATCCCCACTGTCCGAATCCACCCAGACTCTTTGCCCTTTTTAAATTTTAAGGGAGCGTAGAATAAGCCTGGTTTTACCGTACCAAAATTAAACGCTGCAGACGCCAATACAACTGAATCTGGAGTCGAACCAGGGCCAACGAGTTCATAACTGTAAACCAATTCTGTTGAGTTTTTGTTGGTAAGTAGATTCTTAATATCAAGATACTGACTAACAAACTTAAATGCAGACGCATCTTTGGAGAACTCTAATTTACTCTCAAAAATAGAGTAAACCTCACTAACAAAGATCTCATTATCCTTCAGCCTTTGATGAACTTCGTTGTCACGCGTGTCTATATTGGCAAGAGTAACTTGTGACGAGGTATTGTCTAATTCATCAAGTAAACCGCTTTCCAACGCTTCGTCTTCAAAAACGCCAGTGATACTAGTAATACACTTAAAGTCACTATTCCATTTTGGATATTTATCCTCTTTGTCATAGGTGTATAAGTAAAATTCAGTAGTGCTTACCTTTTGTACTTTCTTCACTTTGGTCAGAGATTCAGTAACTTGATCGATAAACCAGTTAACCGCTACTGGAATGAGTGTGGCAGCAACAACGGCGCCTATTCCCTTATCCATAGCGCTATTATTGGAAGTAACCAAACACTGATTGCTAATATAAGTTCTCGTTTCTACAACGGTTAAATCTTGTCGTTTTCCCGTTGCACTGCATGAAATAATCGCAGTAGAGAACATTAAGGTGGCTAACAATTTATTATTAAAAGTAGTTTTCATCATCCTTTCCCATATATTGTTGTTTACTTATAAATTAAAAAACAAAAGGGGGACAGCACCGTTTAACATAATTGTACTCGGTCCCTAGTTTGATATATGTGCTTCGGACTACAGTAAGGCTTTTCACTTCTAGAAAGCCATACAGCTAGTATCCTATAGCCTCAGAACCATAAAAACCCAATCCATTCTAACTTGTGCGAGTAGTGCTCCAGTGCTGGTCATTGCATCATTTATATAGCCGCAATAATGCTCACATGAACTAACTTCAGCTTCACTTAATCTAAAACCATCGCACTTTAATCTCAAGCCTTGAAAGTATTGGTTTGTTTACCCGTCTCGATATTGGTTGTGAAAGAATGAAGCAGTTTCTCTCACCAACTTTTCAAAATAGTTTAAATTTCCAATGCTGGAGCGTAAAAAAGGGGTCAGAGTACTTTTTGCAAAATCGTAATGTACTCTGACCCCATTTCTTTTTAGAACTTCAGCCGAATGCTTAAGTGAGATGTATTTTTAGAAAGCTTGTGGTGAATAGTTAGGCTAGGGATAAAATAGTGACACAAAAATTTCCAACAACACGTATTATGACGCCAATTTTAATGTGTCGTGGGCTTTCCTCTTATGTCATTTAGCGCTTTAGGCCTATGTGCCGAACTTTTGAACACTGTTGCTGAAAAAGGCTATACCTCCGCTACCCCTATTCAAAAGGAAGCTATTCCAGCCATATTAAGCCAGCGAGATGTCATTGCGATTGCGCAAACAGGCACCGGAAAAACGGCCAGCTTTTCCTTACCTATTTTGCATTTATTGGCTTCCACGCAAAGACCGCAAGCTCACGGTATAAGGGCGCTAATTATTGTTCCAACTCGGGAGCTTGCAGCGCAGGTTGCCGATAACGTTGATAAATACAGTCAAAACGTGAATGTTCGCTCAACGGCCGTATTTGGTGGTGTACGTATCGAGCCCCAAAAGTTTGCGTTGGAAAAAGGTGTCGACATCCTCATTGCAACACCTGGGCGCTTGGTCGATTTATATGAGCAAGGTGCAATTAACTTCGAGAATCTCGAAATACTCGTGCTAGACGAAGCCGATCGCATGTTGGACTTGGGTTTCATCGACCATATTCATCACATACAAAGTCTGTTACCAGAAAAACGTCAGACGCTGCTATTTTCGGCTACTTTTTCAAAAGAAATAAAAGCACTCACCACCGCGATGCTACGCAACCCCATGACAATTGAATTAGCCACAGCGCAGGATCGCATCGACAACATCACACAAATTTTGCACCCGGTGGACAAGGAGCGAAAACACGAACTACTGATTCAACTGCTTGAAAACCATGATTGGTCTCAAATATTGGTATTCACACGTACCAAACGCGGTGCAGATACATTAAGAAATGATCTTGAAGCAATAGGGATTACTGCAGAATCTATTCACGCCAATAGAACGCAACATGCGCGTACATTGGCATTGAATGGCTTTAGAAGTGGCAGTATAAAAGTGTTGATTGGCACAGACTTAGCCGCCAGAGGCATCGACATTCAACAATTACCATGTGTGATTAATATCGACCTACCCTATGTACCCGAAGACTATATTCACAGAATAGGTCGTACAGGCCGCGCGTCTTCTAAGGGGTTAGCTATCTCACTATTTAGCGATGATGAAGCGAAACAATTGAGGGCTATAGAACGCTTTCTTGGTCGACAATTTAAGAAGACGTTTATTGCTGGCTTTACGCCAAAGCCGATGCCAAAGCCGCCCGTTGTTGAAAAGGAAGATGACTTATACGGAAATTTCGAAGCCGACGATAAAACAAAGCGCAAAGGCAAATCGAAAGGACGTAGAAAACGCCGCTAATAAGATACGCTTAAACAATGGGGTCAGAGTACTTTTTGAAATAGGCGAATGTACTCTGACCCCATTTATTTCATTTACACCGCGATTAAAACTAAGCTACTAGCATTCAGCTTTTAGAGCTCACCTGAATCTTGCGAAGCATACTCATTTTTCATAAGCCACGCGTATGCACTGGTAAAAGCAGTCTCTTGAAATTGCTTTAAGCCTGTCTCTGAAAAGGGTACAGCGATTGGGTTTCTGCGTAACGACTCTTTAATATCTGTTGGGCTCATAACAACAACGTTTAACCCTTCAATTAATTCAATAGCCGCCTCTAGTTTGAAACCAATGGCACTGCCCGCAAACTTACCTTTGCTTTGACGCTGGCGGATTATTACCGCATCAATTTTATAGTCGGCTACGAGTTTAGCAAAAGTACTTTGAAAGCTTTTTAGCCCTTTGGCACTGGTATCGGCTAGCGTTAATCGGCGTACACGGCAGTCGGGAAGGTGGAACATACCGTCAACAAGCGATAACAAACTCACAACGGCTTCGTTACCTTTTAAATCTACACCACAAACTTTCATATTCATTCCTATTTACATTTATCGTCCATTATAACCTGTTTCGCTGATGATACTTATTAATAGGTATTTTTCTTTACTTAGTCATTGGAAAAAATGGGGTCAGAGTACATTTTGAAAAAATGAAATGTACTCTGACCCCATTAATTTTTGCGGGGTATGCTAGAGTTTGTCCTACGATAAAATCGAAACCAAAGTTTGCGATTGCACACTCTACGCTTTATCGCACCGCGCTATGTGCAGCCTTACATCAAGCAATTTGCATGCGATAAAAGCAATTTAGCGCTTCGGGTGAATCGGGTTCACCTTTCTATCCTCTACCAATTCTTCTAATGCCACACCGGGGTCTTCTTCCCCTGCCACGGATGTATCATAGGGGCTAGCCGCTTCGGCTTGCTCATGTGAAACAGGGCTGATGTTTTTGGTGCGTATGTCACCGGGCTCGCCCCTACTTTTTTGATTCTTATCTTTTAAACCACGCATTAATTCCTCCAGATAGGGAACAAACTCCAAAGCGAGTGCTATCAATAATACGGTAACTAAATACCATGTGGGTAAAGGGTCCTCTTTCAGTTCTAACGCGAAGTCGGGAGACATATTGCCAACACCAAAAAGTGCTATGAAATGTTCCCAATGTCGCCCCACCACCAGTACTAAGGCAAGCAGCGGGATCATTTCTAAAAAACTATGAACATGCTGTTCGATTGGCCCAACATGGCGCTTGGTTACAGCATAGGATACATCCCACATTGCCGTAGCCTCATGCACAAAAAAAAGCAGAATACTGATAGCGATAATTAAGCTGTTGACTTCAAAAATCAGTACCATAAAAAGCGGAATGCCCACTTCGGCGAACATAAGTAAATGGATAAGGGATTCTTTTGCACCGCTAGTGCCGGAAATATTGCTTCGCTTATGACAATACCAGTCAACAATGCCCGCCAGAAACCAGATGGGTATGATGAAATACATCAGGATAATGAGTGTAGGGTCGTCCATAGAAACCAGCCTCTCCTCATAAACATGGCTTACATCACATAACGTGAGCGAAGGAATATGAGGTTATAAACGGGCAACTGACCAAAACAGATTAGCACTTCATTAAAACTTTTTAACCTTTGCGTAGTGAGATTGTAAGAAGCGGCGCTTTGAAGCAAAAATAGACTATGCGCCTAACTCGATAGTAGTTGGACTACCCTGCTTGATAAGTAAGCGCTGGTCTTAATGGTAGGTCCAAACAGGTTACGAACGGTAAGCAGGGTCGATTCTATCTAATTTACGCAACATTGCCTGCCAGATAAGATCAACACTTTGCGCCATATAGCGCGGGTTGGAAGCCTGTTGGGCAACATGCTCACAAATATGATCAGCGGGGATAAGTAGTTTCCCGCCTGTTTGCATCATTTCCACCTGAATTTCGCAGGCTTTATTGAGGTAATACATGCGATAGAAGGCCTCGGCAACAGTACGGCCAACGGTTAATAACCCGTGGTTGCGTAGAATCATGCTGTTTTTGTCGCCCATGGCGGCCACGATTGCTTCGCGTTCATCGCATTCCAAAGGAATGCCCTGATAGTCGTAATAGGCCACACGATTAAAGAACTCCATACTGGTTTGATTAAGCGGCAGTAGGCCTTCGGCCAGCCCCGATACCGCCATACCCGCCATAGTATGTGTGTGCATTACACAGTGGGCGTCGTGCCGGGCCATATGCAATGCGCTGTGAATAGTAAAGCCCGCTGGATTAACAGAAGCCGGGCTGTTATCGGCGTTTTCTCCCTGTACATCCACCATGACCAAGTTCGACGCACAAACTTCCTCTGGCAATAAACCGTAACTGTTGAGCAAAAAACGGTTTGCTTCATCGGGCATACGAGCGGAAATATGCGTAAAAATCATATCGCTCCAGCCTTCTAAATCCATCAGCCTATAAGCGGCAGCCAGGTCTTTTCGTAATTCTTGTTCAGCATCGATATCTGCCATCTAAGGGCCCCTAAACTTTGAGAAGTTGGTCAGTACACGCGTTTATGAGACCACATGCAATGACTGATGAAAATACGAAGAATGTTATGTAGAGCATTTAAACGAGACATATTTTTCAAACAAACGAATAAAAACAAGGTAAGTGCGGCTGAAAAAAGTACTCTGACCCCATTTTCAAATACTCTTTTAGTACTGCGTTAGTATTCGCTCAGAATTTAACAATAAATTGAATACGTAGCAGAAATTACACTGAAGACTTTAATTTAAAAGCTTATAGCGCTCTTGCTGTTAAAGAGCACTAGTGGCAATGAAAATTTTTAGAATAATAATGAATTTCCTCCTAGCTTTGGGGGTACCTGTTTTACTTACCGAAGGGAAAGCACATGCGTCGATGTTTTATAGTTGTTTTTTTAACCATGCTACTTGACAGTTTTACCCACGCTCAGGAGATAGAACGAGACTATTATGATAGTGGTCACCTCAAGTTCGAAGGCATATACGTAGAGAATGAAGACGATATTATAGCGAACTACAGAAGTTATTTTAAAACGGCTGATTTAGAAACTCGCTTGGTCACAGTTCCAGGTAAGCAAGGATTACAAAACTTCACAATTGTGGATTACGTTGCCCCAGGCTTATTGTCGACGAAACATACTATGGCAAACGGAAAGCTTGTAGGTGACTTCGTATTTAACGATTATTTTGAAAACGGCGAATTGCAGACACGAATAAAAGGTTCGTCAACGTTGCCACAATTGACTTACAAGGAATATTACAGCAACCGAAAAATTAAAGCTGAAAGTACAATAGAGTTCAATAACGAAGTAAAGCAGCTAGATTACATAATGCGTGACGCCAGTGACTTTACCGAAGAATACATTCAGCAAAACACATCAGGTACTTTAGTTAGCTATCACCCAAATGGGAATGTCGCCTATAAAGGCGCCGTTGTTGACGGTGAGGAAGACGGAGAAATTCTATACCTAACACCCAATAATGACATCATAAAAAAGTACACGATTAAGAATGGAGAAGAGTCAGGTCCAGGCGAGGTAAACACGTTTTACAGCAATGGCCAACTAAAAACGCACACAGAAACCTACAACGGCTTAAAAAGTGGCCTTTATGTTAGGTTTTACGAAGATAGTCAAATAGCAGAGCGAGGATATTACTCTCAGGAAGACTTCGATGGCAACGGTCTTGAAAGTTTTAAGAAGGGTATTTGGAGGAACTACGAATATCATTCAAATGGAAATTTGGCCGAAGAGGTTACTTACGTAAATCAACTCAAGTCTGGTAAATATCAAAAGCTTGATGAACACGGTCGAATTTTAGAAGCCGGTAAGTATTTAGCGGGTGAAATGCACGGAGTTTGGCAGCTATATGACGACCGCAAAGCGCATTTTCTTTTACGCGCGGCAATATCTCTTAAAGGTAGGCCCATCACACTGTATCAAGATTTGCACTGCAACAAGACTAAAGAGCAACCAGCCACACACAAAGCATTCTTAAAGACATTGCACACCATGTTTCCTTCAAATTATCGCCCTATAGTCGTCGCCCCATTATCGTCACCGACGCAGGGTATAAATCGCCTTGGTTCAGAGAAGTACTAGCACTAGGGTGGGATATTGTTGGGCGTATCCGCAAGCCACATTTTTACTCCCTTGATAGAGGAAATACGTGGCAATGTATTCGTCATCTTTACGGACAAGCAACCTGTCGACCGAAGCGTTTTGATAACAGCCAAATAGTAAGGAGTAACCGCTTTACCTGCACGCTAGTTCTGTTTAAACAGAAAACGAAAGGACGACATGCTTCAAATCCAGATGTTACACGCAAAGCCTCAAAGCGCTCAAAAGTGCATGCGCAAGGCGCGAAAGACCCGTGGCTATTAGCCACATTACTGACGTCCCACCGAAGCTTATCGAAACAAGTTGTAGCCATTTACAGGCAACGAATGCTAATTGAAGAGGGGTTTAGAGACATGAAAAGCACCAAGTTCGGGCTTGGCTATGAACAGAATAAAAGCGTGAAAAAGCAGCGTCTAACAATACTGATATTACTGACTACGTTAGCGTTACTTGTGGCTATACTACTGGGTATGGTGCTCGTCTCTTCAAACAAACATCGTCGATTCCAAGCCAATACCGAAAAAAGAAACGTCCTCTCATTCTACTACCTCGGTCTCAGAGCTATCTCTTGTCGAATACGGTTTACCATGCGACAGTGGGAAGCTGCACTTAAATGGTACAGCTCCATAGTAGACGCTGCCTGGGCCGCAGGCACATGGAATTAAATTCGTGGGGATCCCTCAGACTCTCACCCCATTATTTATTCGCTGCGCAGAGACTGCAAATTTAGCTTTTGTTTCGTATTTAACTGTCCCACTTATGGGACAAAATCCCAAAACCGCGAGTCCCACTATCGCAACAACGCGCTTATCCCTCATTAACAAATCTCATAACCAAATGAATATTAACAGTAATTCATTTGGCACGACCCTTGCCCTAATTTAGCAACATGATTTCTTTCAATGTTAACTAGAGCTCCCTATGGATATTGTTATCAATAAAAAGACAGGCATTAATCAAAAGCTGAAATGGGCACTACTGGGTATAGCGCTTTTATCAGTAACATTAACTTACGCATGGGCGTCGCTTTCCACTTCTAGCCACAGTGTGAATAGTGACCGACTTCTCACCGATAACGTAAGTCGCGGTAATTTCTTGATTACTGTCCGTGGCATGGGTGTTTTAGCCCCTAAAGATGTGCGTTGGTTAGCCACCAACGTGGCTGGCAAGGTAGAACGTATACTTGTTAAGCCCGGTGCATTAGTTAAAAAAGGCGATGTTATCATGGTGCTAAGCAACCCAGAGTTAGCTCAGCGGCTAGAAGAAACCCGTTGGGAGCTGGATGAACTGAAAGCACAAATGCAAGCCGAAAAAGTGTCGCTAGAGTCTGAATTATTAGACCAAGAGTCGGCGGTACTCAATGAAAAACTGAACTTCGAAAGCACAAAACTTACCTTCGAGGCACAACATAAGTTACTTAGCCAAGGTTTTAACGCCGTTTCGCAAATAGACCATGAAAACATCAAAATCCAAATGGCACAAAACAAACGCCGCTGGGAGCTTGAACAAGCCCGATTAGTCAAGCAAAAGGAAAGAGTAGCCGCACAATTAATGGCTAATGAAGCACGTGTTAAGCGTATAGAAAAAACGCTAAATAGAGTCAATGAACAGGTCAAAAACCTGACAGTTATTGCCAGTATTGATGCTCTAGTTCAAGAAATGCCAATCGAATTGGGGCAACAAGTGAATGCGGGAAGTAACCTTGCGCGCCTTGCCAAACGGGATGAGTTTATTGCAGAGATTCGCATTCCGGAAAATCAAATTCAAAACATCGTTATTGGTCAAAGTGTGGTTATCGATACGCGTACCAGTGAAATTGAAGGCGTGGTGCATCGCATTGACCCTTCTGTTGAAAATGGTGTGGTTCAAGTCGATATCGATTTGATAGGTCAAGCTCCAAAGGAAGCCCGTCCAGAGCTTACAGTTGAAGGCGTCATTGAAATTGCTCGTATGACTGAAGCACTATTTGTCAAACGCCCTATGTTTGCCAAAAGCCATGAAAAGGGATTCGTGTATGTCTTAGAGGTTGAAGGAAATACCGCAACTAAACAACAAGTAGAATTTGGTAAATCCTCGACCAGTCACATCGAAATCATCAGCGGTTTAAATGAAGGACAACAAATCATTGTGTCAGACGTGTCGTCTTACGAACAACATCAACAAATCAATATTAACTAAAATGGGGATGCAATTATGTCAGCAAACGAACTCGTAAACTTAACTAACATAACAAAGGTGTTCGCCACCGACGACATCGAAACACATGCGTTAAACGAAATTAACTTAAAGATTGACCAAGGTGAATACATCTCCATCACGGGGCCTTCAGGTTGCGGCAAATCAACGCTGCTATCGCTCTTGGGTCTGTTAGACGTGGCGTCAGCTGGTCAATATTCACTGGCTGGTCACAATGTTGAAACCCTCGACAAAGACGAGCGTGCCCGTATTCGGAATAAAGAAATCGGTTTTATATTTCAAGCATTTAATTTGATTAGCGACATGACAGTTGCTGAAAATGTAGAGTTACCGCTTACTTACCGCAAAGATCTCACAGCCAAAATGCGCAAAGATTGGGTCACTGATGCCCTTGCCCACGTCGATATGTCTCATCGAGCCAATCATTACCCTTCGCAATTATCTGGCGGTCAACAACAACGTGTTGCGGTTGCGCGTGCCATTTCAGGAAAGCCCTCCATTATTCTGGCTGACGAACCAACGGGTAATTTAGATTCGAAAAATGCGCAGGCTGTAATGACGTTGATTGACCAGTTACATAAAAATGGCACCACCGTCTGTATGGTAACCCACGATCCACACTCTGCCTCTCGCGCTCAACGCACTATAGAAGTATTCGATGGTCAGATTGTATCTGATCAAATGGTCAATGAGCCTGCAGCAATAATTGCTTAATCTGTGAAGAGGAATTAATTATGTCACTCTCACTCGATATAAAATATGCGGCCAGACTGCTGGCTAAAAAACCAAAGTTTACTGCGTTAATCATTAGTATTGTCGCAATTGGTTTGGGTTTAACCTTGTACGCTTACTCTCTGTTAAACAGTCTCCTATTTACCCCAATTACCTTTAACGATGGTAAAGCGGTGTATGCGGTGGAATCTATGTACGACCATACGCACTTATCCCGCCGTCCTGCGATGGCGTACGACCTGTTCAATTTACAACAAGATACGTCGATATTTTCTGAAATGGGATTTTATAATGAAGGTACCACGTTTGTAGGGGGCACTGATGCGGGGCTTCGTAAATACAACGCAAGCTACGTTAGCTATACCTTGTTTAGCTTTACTGGCGTCACTCCAATCATGGGACGGGGCATTGAAGAATCCGATCACTTTGAAGGGGCTGAGCAAGTAGTTGTATTGGGCTACGGAATTTGGCAAGGGTACTTCAACGGTGACCCCAATATTGTTGGCAAAATTGTGCCCATAGACGGCGCAGAACCTGCGCGTGTCGTGGGCGTCATGCCAGAGGGATTCGCTTTCCCCAGCATTGCCGAAATTTGGCAGCCTCTCCCGTACAACACCATTAAACCGACAGAACGTGGAATGTATTTTGTCAACGCCTTTGCTAAGCTGGCAGACGGCGTCACGTTGGAGCAAGCGCGGGCAGCGCTAGATGCAAGATCCTTAGAAATTAAAAAAGAAGTGGGTGAGCAGTACGCGTGGCTCATTCGTGATAATGACAAATACCTTTCTATCGAACCATTTAAAAAGGCGGCACTAACGCAGTATTACGGTATGTTTATGGCGCTACTTATTGTGGTATTCCTTATATTACTGCTAGCGTGCATCAACGTAGGTAACCTATTACTTACCAGTGTTAACGAACGAGTTAAAGAAGTGGCAATTCGCATTGCCTTAGGTGTGCCGCAAAAGCGTTTAGTATTGCAAATGCTTTGGGAAAGTATCTTCGTGTGCGTAACAGGCGGTATTCTGGCTATATTGTTAGCGGGCTGGGGACTTGATGTAACCAATGCTGTATTCCAAAATGCGTATGAAATTGACAATCTAAAACCCTATTGGTGGTACGCATCGCTAGATACTAAATCTCTTACTATTTTAGTTGTGGCGATCGTATCTATGATTGTGATTACCGGTTTCATCCCAGCATGGCGCTCATTAAATGGAGACTTTAACGCCGTACTTCGAGACGGTACCCGCGGAGCATTGGGGAAAGGTGCTGCTCGCGCCACAAAGGCACTGGTCATCTCAGAGATTTTACTCTCTTGTGTGGTGCTTATTATGGCGACCGTACTTCTAGTATCTAGCTATGGTGCGGGTGTAGCGGATTACGGTGTACAAACTGAAAATCGTCTCACTGCGCAAATTCAAATATCCCCATCAGACTACCCCATTCGTCAAGGCACAGAGTTCGAATATACCGACCGACTGGCTCGTTCACAGTTTTATTTTGACCTAGAAGAAGAGCTTCGAGCCCAGCCGAATGTGCTGGGTACAGTATTGATGACACAATTACCAGGGACAGGTGGAGGCACCAGTTTTTTTGAAATTGAAGGGCGGGAAAACCCTGTGATTAGCGAAAACCCTTACAGCAACAATGAAGGGGCAACTAAAAACGGCTGGTCAACGTTAGGCATGGAAATTATCGAAGGTCGAGATTTCGACTATCGAGATGCCGCCAAAGAAGCAAACAGTATGATTATTAATGAGTCCATTGCACGCGACTTCTTCCCAAATGAAAGCCCAATTGGTCAGCGCGTTCGTAGGCCCGACCGTCGAGATGCCGGCTGGGCTACCATTGTTGGCGTAGTGTCTGATACATATCACGGCACCTATATGGATTTCTCAAGTGCCTCTTACAATAGCTATCATCCTATTGATAACTGGGGGCCTTTTAGAATGCAAATTGCCATTCATTACTCCGGTACCGCAGCGCAAGCGCGTGAAACCTTAGCCAATGCAATTAACGCAGTGAACCCCAATGTGGGCCTGTATCACGTACAAAGTTACGACGCCTTAATTAAAAAGCCGCTACTACTTATTGAAGCTGTGAGTGAAATTTTCCTGCTATGTGGACTGGTAGCCGCGTTTCTAGCAGCATCTGGCATCTACGCAGTGGCAGCTAACAGTATACAACAACGTACTCAGGAAATTGGAGTGCGTCGCGCACTCGGTAGCACCGACCGCCGTATTGTTAAGCTATTCATGGGGCAAGCAAGCTGGCAACTGCTGATAGGTATATCCATTGGCATTGGCGTTGCCTTATGGCTGCTAAGCCTCATGTCACAAACCCTGATTTTCAGTAACACCAGCTACATTTTAGGTATGCTGGTTATGCCTACGTTAATTATTGCTATGGTACTCACTGCAACTTACCTCCCCACTAAAAAGGTGATTGAGATGGAGCCCAGTGACGCACTTCATCACAACTAGCATAATGGGCATTGAGCGTAAGTTCGATGCCCTGCCTTTTTTATGTCACTATAACGCCCTACTAACCCAAAAACCGAATTCAGACAATATTGCATGAACGGACACACGATACTGGTTGCCGATGACGATACCAGCGTTATCGCAGCACTCAAATTAATGTTACAAACCCACCAGTTTGATGTGGTAGCGGTCACCACCCCTCAGGCATTGTTAGCGCAAATTAACAAACAAGAGTTTGCCGCCGCCCTCATTGATTTGAATTACCAGAAGGATACTACGTCGGGTAAAGAAGGTTTGTCGCTGATTGAACAAATTAGAAAACTAGATGAGCATTTACCTATCATCGCCATGACTGGCTACAGTAGTATTGAGATTGCGGTAGAGGCGATGAAACTTGGCGCAGCGGATTTTATCCAAAAGCCTTGGTCTAACGAGCGCTTACTGCACACATTGCGCACCCAAATAAAACTAAATCACGTACGTCATGAAGGCGATAAACTAGCGCAAGAAAACGCATTACTTAAGCAACAAATGGATACTGAACGCACCGATATTATTGCGCAATCTCAAACCATGAAGGACCTCATCGCGCAACTCGATAAACTTGCAAAGAGTGATATGAGTATCCTTTTTACCGGCGAAAATGGTTCAGGCAAAAGTTTGTTGGCTGATTACGTGCACAAGCGTTCCTCGCGGGCAAGCAGTGTATTCATTGCAGTAAACATGGGCGCTATTTCTGAGACTTTATTTGAAAGTGAAATGTTTGGGCATGTTAAAGGAGCATTTACCGATGCCAGCTCTAATCGCATTGGTCGCTTTGAACTAGCGCAGTCGGGCACCATTTTTTTAGACGAAATTGCCAACATAGGGGCATCGCAACAGGCAAAGTTATTACGTGTATTAGAAGAACGTCAATTTGAACGTGTAGGTAGCAGTAAAACCCAAAGTATTGATGTTCGATTGATCTCCGCTACCAATGCGGATCTTGAAGCCTTAGTGGCATTGAAGACCTTTAGGCGAGATCTTCTCTATCGCCTCAATACCATTACCATTCACGTACCTGCATTACGCCAGCGCGTAGATGATATTTTGCCGTTAGCCAATCAGTACATTAAACATTTCGCCAAAAAATATCGCCTTCCAATCAAACAAATAAGCTCGCATGCTCAGCAAAAATTGCTTAACTATAGCTGGCCAGGAAATGTTCGTGAGTTAGGCCATGTTATTGAGAGGGCAATGTTTTTGAGTACGAACACGGTTGTTGATATAGATGATTTTGCTTTAAAATACGAACACACATCCGTCGCTGACGTACAACCCGAGTGGATGACCCAAAGCCTCGATGAACTAGAAAAGCAAATCATCCAACAGCGCTTAGAACAATTCGAGCACAACCCACAGAAAACTGCAGAATCGCTTGGGTTAAGTCGCAGCGCATATTATCGTAGGTTAGAGAAGTATCAACTGAACTAATCACCTCATGCTCAAAAATTTTCAGCACGCCAAAACAGCCTTTGAAGACAAACTTGTACGTATTGCTCTTAAAGGCTTTATGTTGCCAACAATAGCTGCTTTAGTCATGCTGTTTTACGCCGATGTATCTATTTACTTCAAATTATTGCTCTTAATACTCATATTTACGATTATCTTCATCACGCTATTGAGTATTCGCCAGACTGTGACTTTCCAGTTGCGCACTTCAACTAATTTAGTGGAAGCAATGACATCTGGCGACTATGGCATGCGCGCTAACAACAAAGACGTGAAAGGGGCATTGGCTGATTTTAACGAGCTACTAAATACCCTTGCATCTCGTTTATCTGAACAGAGTCTAATTACGCGAGAGAAACAAATTCTACTAAGTAAAATTACCGATCAAATCGATGTGGCAGTAGTAGCAGTTAACGATCAGCGCCATATCACCCTTATGAACCCAGCTGCCGAGCGACTTTTTAAACAACGCTTCGAAGATCGTCAAGGCTGGCCGATTACATCTCTTGGTTTGCAAAATCTTGTTGCGGCAACTCAGCAGGAAAATCTTAATAAAGTGAGTGAACTGGAAATTGGAGATAACAAGCGAAAAATGTACGTGAGAACCGATACTTTTTTTGAACTTGGCATTCCTCACTACCTTATATTCATCACCGACATCCAACATATTTTACGTGACGAAGAACGTATGGCGTGGCAGCGTTTATTACGTGTACTTAGCCACGAAATTAATAACTCTCTTACGCCAATTGCTTCAATTGCCGAAACTCTGCATCAGTTAGTAAAAACACAGGAAGACGACCCAGAAGTCGGTTCGCCACAGCTTTCAGAAAGTATGAAAGAAGGGTTGTCTGTTATTTCCGAACGCGCACATGCCCTAAATCTGTTTATTCAGGATTATCAGCAACTCACACGAGTTCCCCCTCCTACCAAAAGCGTTTTTAAGTTAACGCCCCTTGTACAGCAAATTTGCCAATTGTTTGATAGCTGTCACATCTCTATACCTGAACAAGATGTGTCACTATATGCCGACCGCGATCAGCTACAACAAGTACTTATCAACGTATTTAAAAATGCCAATGAGGCTAATATTTCTGCAGGGAATACCGCCTCCCCTATTCACGTAAATTGGGTAACCAGCGATACAACCCTCACGATTCATGTTACCGATAAAGGCCAAGGTATTCATAATACGGAAAATTTATTTGTGCCTTTTTACACGACTAAGCAACACGGCAGTGGCATAGGGTTGATATTGTGTCGCCAAATCATTCTCAATCACGGCGGTGAATTTACCCTTGCGAATGCACCCCAGGCTGGGGCTAGAGCATCCATTCAGTTGCCGTTGATCAGTTAAAAAGCAGCGTCTCACCATATTGATATTGCTGGCAACATTGGCGTCACTGGTTGCTGTTTTATTGGCTATGGTACTCGTTATTGATGGTTTGGTGCGCTGATTTCTCAGCTTCCATGCGCTCACGATTTGGTAGGTGATTTTGAATGACCTGTTCGTGACACGTATCATAGCTGGCCTTAGATTGGGCCCAACAAGCTTCTCCACCGTTATCTAAACAATACTCCAATTTGGTTACTGCAAGTTTATTACAACGGATGAACTCGTCAGCTGTAGCCGAAGCAAAAGCGACTTTACTGACAAGTAAACTAATCATGGTGAGTAACATAACTTTCAAATTTTTTGCTCCGAGCAATCAACTCGATAAAAGTGATTAGAAATTCCACACTATAATAAGGCCTTCTAGCAAACCTTCATTCCATTTAAGGTTTAATCTATAAAATCTGAGTATGAGTTGACTGCTTCTTGAGGGGAAAGTCTTTGCCAGAGCTGATTGTCATAGTCATCACGAATCGTAAAAGCTTCTCCGCACATCTCATACGACATTGCCATAACATCTCGGTGTTGACAAGCGTGATACAAAGTTTGGATATTAGGTTCACTCGTCACATTCTCGCATGAGTATTGATATTGTTGCTCAATTTCATCAATCTCTACTTCTAAACGCAAAATAGCTGGCCGCGCTAGCGCACGCATAGCTCTTCCCACCTCACTTTTGTCATGTTCGTAGCGTCGAAATTCTTTCACCGCATTATTGTAATTATCTATTTCTCTATTACGAGAAGCGTAGATTTCACCGCATCTTCTGATTGTGTTTGCTACGTCATAATCAATCTTTTCATTCCATTTTTGTTCGTGACGCTCCCTCGCTTTTTGTTCTATATCTTCGTCAATCGACGCCATGCTTGTAGTCGAAAATAACAAACTCGCTAGCGTGAAAAGTGTAAACATTGCATGTTTTATAAAAGTACTTTTTAGGTAAGCAACGTTACCCAATGTTGATATTTTTCTATGCACCATCTTTTCCTTTTTCTTTATTCTGTAATTTGCTAACTTCATCCGCTTTCGCTTTTGGGTACAATTTGTACTTTCGCGTTAGTAGACATTTCCATTTAAGGCAATGGAATGACGTATGAAACTGAATAAGCCACTGCTCAACAGTTTACTCACCCACTTTGAGTATTAGTATCATTTTCGTGCAAGTTCGTCACTTGTTAAGCGCGAATTCTGCGAAATTGCAGCCTTTATTGAACATATTGTTAACGCGATAGACGAAGGGCGCGTTTGATTTAAAAAAGCTTTAAAGCGTGACTAATTTAAACCCAGTTATTTGTTTATTCATGTGCAGCCCCGCGTTTCGCGGGCCTTTTTATTGGTAACCCCATTGATTCCTCGTTATATGACTTTTACTTCGTTAAAAAGCTAGTGTGCTGCGCGAACTTTCCCTATACTTTTTGTAAATCGTTTAAAAAAGGAACAGGGAATGTATCGATTTGGCATTGTAGGCGCAGGCATGATTGCGGACTTTCATGCTCAGGCCATTAACGCTATACCCAATGCAGAGCTAACAGGGATTTATTCACGTTCAATCGATAAAGCGAATGCGTTTGCACAAAAACACAACTGCACACCTTTCGACGATTATACCGCTTTTATCAACTCTCCCAATATTGATATTGTGACTATTTGTACTCCGTCAGGGTTCCACTTAGAGCCTATATCCGCCGCTGCAAAGGCAGGAAAACACATTATTTGCGAAAAGCCCCTTGAAGTGACTGCCGAACGAGTGGATGAAATGATAGCGGCATGCACAGAAAATAATGTGATGTTAGCGGGCATTTTCCCTCGGCGGTTTAATGTCTCATCGCAGCTACTTAAAAAGGCGTTACAGCAAGGTAGATTTGGCAAAATTGCCATGGCCGACGCCTATATTAAATGGTGGCGAACGCAAGAATACTATGAAAGCGGCGCATGGCGTGGCACTTGGAAACTGGATGGCGGTGGCGCATTAACTAACCAGTCAATCCATACCATCGATTTATTACTCTATGTGATGGGTGACGTAAAATCCGTTCGGGCTGAAACAAGGCTTGTGGCTCATAAGGGAATAGAAGTAGAAGATGTGGGTATTGCCATGCTGGAGTTTGAAAATGGCGCGCTGGGTGTCATTCAGGGTTCAACGGCGTGTTGGTCTAAAAGCGGACATCCAGCAGAAATACAAATCACCGGCTCTCAGGGATCGGTATTCATGAGCGATGATAAATTCCGAGTGTGGGAGTTTGCTAATGAAACTGCGCATGACGATGAAATTAGGCAACAATATGGCCTTAACGAAAACGAAGCTGGAGCAGGCGCAGCCGACCCTTCAGCCATTGATTTTGTTTGGCATCAGAGAAACTTTGAAGACGTTTTACATGCCCTTGAAAACCATACGCAGCCACTGGTCGACGGTTTCGAAGGGCGCCGCTCTATTGCCTTACTTAACGCAATTTATCGATCGGCGGCCAAAGGTGGGGAAAAAGAATTTGTTTAAACTGCCCACTAATTAAAGCCAGTTATGGGGTCAGAGTAAAACCCGCATGGTAGGCATACGAATCGGTACTGCTATAGAAATAAGAATGAGCCGTTGAGGGGGGAATGTGCAGCGTGAATGAGATCTGTGTCGCACAGTCTGCCTTTCATCTTTTTCAAATAAGATTAATTGACCGAATATTAGTAGGAGCGTACGCTGGTACGTTCACGTGTAATGGAATACAAAAAATGACATCAACCAAGATCTTCGCCTCTTTAACACTCTCACTTTGCTTTGCATCTTTACTGGGCTGCGCAGAACCCGAAAACTTACCCGCCTCCCCCTCCCCTGCTGAAGAATCAAAAGAAGCCAACCTTTTGAAAACCGGGCTAACTGAACGCATTCGAATTGAAGGGCAAGAGGTTGATTACCAATCTTTAGAGCAAAGACAAGCGCATTACGATGTGCCCGGTGTGTCTGTCGCGTTTATGAGAAACGGGCAATTAGCTTGGACCATGCAAAGCGGCGTTAAAGATTTAACCACTGGATTGGTTGTTGATGAAAACACGGTGTTTCAAGCAGGCAGTATTTCTAAACCCGCATTTGCCTCGGTATTAATGAAATACCGCCAAGATAACCCTATTGATTTAGATACCGACGTAAATAACTTGCTTACCAGCTGGCAATTGCCCGAACACGAATGGACTGGGCAAGAGGTTGTTTCATTACGCAGATTATTAAGCCACACGGCTGGCACCACCGTACACGGCTTCCCTGGTTACGCAGCTGGTGAGCCAGTACCTACTTTGCAGCAAGTGTTAGAAGGTGCATTTCCAGCCAATACCGACGCCGTTGTTGTTGATATTAAGCCCAGTACGCAAATGCGTTATTCAGGTGGCGGCACTACGCTTGCTCAACTTACCTTGCAGGACGTAGCTAACGAGCCCCTGCCAGTTATGTCACAACGGCTTTTATTTACACCTTTAGACATGACGCGCTCTGGCTTCGAACAGCCCATATCGAAAAACCTATCAAACAATATGGCTACGCCATACGACGGTGACGGTGCACCAGTAGAAGGTGGCGCGCATACTTACGCTACGCTTGCAGCAGCAGGCATGTGGAGCACGCCATCAGACATGTTGAAAATGGCAAGCGGCGTTCGTAGCGCGTATTTGGGGCAAAAAACAGATTGGATATCGCAAGCTACTGCACGAGAAATGTTAACCAACAATACGCCAACCAATGAAGCACCTAATGTTGGTATTGGCTTTTTTATCAACATGGATGAAGACGGTAAAACTCTGGGCTTTGGTCACGGCGGCGCAGATGCTGGATTTATGTCGCAGCTATACCTTGAGTTAGATACCGGCAATGGCTACGCCATCATGACTAATGGCAACAATGGCATGCAGTTAATAAGCGAGCTAGAAATACGTTTAAAAGAAGCGTTAGATGTAGGCTACTCGGAAGCTGAGGTTAAGAAGTTAGTACCCATAAGCCAAAAGGAACTAACTAAATATATTGGAACCTATGTGGTGACTACCCCTGTTAATGTTGATGTGGTGCTAGAAAAAACAAGCAATGGCTTTGTGCTTAACGCCTTACCCTACGTTGAAAATGAAGAATATTTTCATGAGGGAAGCGGGCGATTCTTTGCCAAGAATGGTAGTAGTGTTCGTTTTGAAGACGATGCTGAAGGCGTGCTGGCTAAGACGCTTGTTATGGATGGGAATATTCGGGGTGTTAGGGAATAGTCAGCGGTAAAGCTAAGCGTTTCCGAAGTGAGATGCCCTTTTACCGCATCGGTGTAAATAAGGTAATTCACTTTCGCCAGATTGCGGCGAATATTCCCGCGCAGTTATAGGAATTTTTGTTCTTTTCATCGCTGAAACTCTTTAATGAGGTCGAGTTTAAAGGTATTGAAATCCAGTTCGGGAAAGCTATAAATACGATTCGATAATGGCATTTTGATCGGGGACAGCTCGATATCTTTTTTAATGAAGCCTGGATCATATTCAAATGACCCAAGTCCCTTTTCAGTGTCAAAACTCACTGCACCAACAACATCGTGTTGGTATGTTATTGTAATGGCTTCCATTACCATTCTGGTGTTTCCTCATCTTTGTTACTGCGCTGGCCAGAGGCTCTCTGCCTTTTCTTTCCTTGCAGTTTGGCCAGCTGTAAGGGAGAAATTTCTTGTTTAGGAAGAAATAGATCAATCTGCTGCGTGAGGTCTAATGCCATTAATATAGCAATCATGATGTTGAGCTGAACTTTTCCCTTTTCTGCATTTAAAACCGTTTTGCGAGCAATGCCAGCAAGCTCCGCAACTTCAGATTGTGTTAAGTTTCGATTTAGTCGAGCTTGCTTCAATCTGTCGCCGATCTCTTCTGCTAATGCTGTAGCTGTCACACCTTTCACTATAAAGTGCACTTTTGGTTACGTTAAGTGCCTTTTAACCTATTAGAGTAACCATTTTAGGGCTTTATGTGATCTTTAGGACACATCATTCATAACAGATGAAAGCGATAATCGCAGGTGAGCATAAACATTTCTGCATAATGGGAAGCAAGCTTTTGTCCCATTCAATTACATCGAAATCGTTATAATTAAAATTCGCTGATGGCACAACTCGGAAGTTTAAAACCTACCCCCTAAAGGTCTACTCCTTTGCTTTTTGAGCCAGTGACTCTCTGGGGCTGAAACGTACGTATTTCGGACCTTCACCTTCGTGCTCAACTGACAATCGGAACAGTTAAAGTTATTTTGCTTCGTTTTTCTTTACTTTACTGATCTAACAGCTAGAATTCTCAGACTAAAAAACACAAGGAATTGTTGCAGTGCGTTTTACCTTATTGTTCTGCCTTGCTTTTTTCGCCTTTTGTGATGCGTTCGCTAGCCCTATATTCGATAAAATACCTGACGAAATTGATCTGAACGCAAAGTACATTTTCTACTCTCATGGCTACATTGTTGAAGGCGAGGATCCGACGCCTGTTCATCCGGGTTGGGGCATGTATGACTATCCGGCGATACTAGAAAAACTGACTGGTTTTGGTGCTGTGGTCATCTCCGAGCATCGAAAAGCAAAAAGTAGCCCCACCACACATGCTGAGAAATTGAAGAACCAAGTAAGCACGCTTTTAGAAATGGGAGTTCCTCAACGCAATATCACTTTGATAGGGTTTTCACGTGGTGGCTACATTACTGCTTTGGCGTCAAATGCCATTCAAAAAACTGATATTAATTACGTGCTCCTTGCTGCTTGCACTACGAGCATGAGTCGAGATGAAGATATTGTGTTAACTGGTCATGTATTGTCTATTCACGAAAGCTCAGACTCTGTCGGTTCTTGTGATGAAGTCATCAAGCGAAATCCAAAGGCAGTAAGTTCATTCAAGGAAATCGAGATTTTTACGGGGTTGGAGCACGGCGCTTTTTATCGCCCCACTGAGGCTTGGATATCGCCCATTAAGTCATGGCTTGAGACACATGTTTCATCTGTGCCATATAGTCCGCAAAGAAGCTCTATAATCCAGCTAGAGGAATCGGCTACCGGACGAATTTATCCGACATATGTGCAACTGCCGCGTTCTTATAGCACTTCGCCTAGCAAACACTACCCTGTTATCTACACGACCGATGCTCCATATAGCTTCCCCACACTTGTTGGAGCCACTCGAAATCCAATGTATTCGGGGGTTATGGAAGAGGCAATCATTGTCAGTGTTTCATATTCAACTGACTCAAGAGGCATTCAAAGCCGAGTAAGAGATTATACGCCCATAAAAGCTGATAGTTGGAAGATGGAAACAGGGAATGCGGATTCCCACATAGAATTCTTGAAGTCTGATATCTTTCCTTTCATTGAATCGAAATACAGAGCTGACGCGAACAGTCGCATATTTATAGGCCATTCATTGGGGGGACTATTCGGCGCGTACATTTTATTTAAATCCCCAGATATATTTTCTTCCTACATTCTAGCTAGCCCGTCAGTTTGGTTTAATGATAACTATTTGCTGAAATTAGCTCCGCAAAAAACACCTGCAAACACAAAAGTCTATTTATCTGTCGGTTTTCTAGAAACTCCTGAGTTTGGTGAGAGAGAAGATATGGTCCAAGGGAGTAACATGCTTGCAGAAAAAATTTCAAAGCAATCAGATGGTAACGTTCAAATGAAGTTTGTCGTTGTCGATGGTGCTTCGCATGCAACTGTTTTTCCGACCATTGCAATTCAAGGTTTAGACTGGATACTTGGAAAAGGTAAGCGACAATAAACGTCAGCTAATCCGACATTGCAGACATAAGGATTTTTCTTATGATAACCGGCTTAGTGCCAGTTCCAGACGCAGAGCATCTCAGGATTGACTGATCACATTGGGTGGTAAGCTGACGCTCGCTACTTTAGACATGAGCGCACATTTTGAGCGGATTGTGGCCGGTGATAGCGATGAAATTTGCTGTCTTACTGCTAGTAAAAATAGCTCAGGCGCAAATCAATGACTTTTTACTTTCCAATATTATTACCACTGCCAAAGCGTCAGTAAGTTTGAATATTGATAGGCGAAGTTGTACATTGAAATATCAAATCACCTCAAAAAGTTAGGGAAAGCATGAATCTACTAGGGAGTTTCTCATTTTGCTTACTGTTATTGTTTTATTGTTCAAGTTCGATACTAGCGCAAGAGCTTACTTTAAAAGAGCATGTGTTAAATTCAAAAATACTCAATGAAGAACAAAAAATAAGTGTGTACCTTCCTGAAGAGTATAAAAAAGATTCCAATCATAGATACCCTGTCCTATATGCTTTGGACGGCAAGTATTACAAAAAAACGGTTAGCGCGGTCATCGCACATTTTTATAGTGAATGGCTAATTCCTGAAACTATTGTTGTCACTATTGATAATGAAAACCGTATTAGAGACTATACTCCTAGCCCACACCCAACTGCTGATGTACCTAGCGGTAAAGCTGATGCTTTCTTAGATTACATGGAAAAGGAACTCATTCCCTTTGTGGACTCGAATTATCAGACTTCTGAATTTAGAATTTTGGAAGGTCACTCCTTGGGTGGTTTATTTTCGTTATATACTGTTCAAGCGCGTCCTGAGCTATTTACAGCACACTATGCTTTCAGCCCATCTCTTCACTGGGGAGATAATAAGACTGTTGAAAAAATAATTGAATACCTTGCATCACGTAAGTCTTTAGAGCAATTCATATATATGAACTTAGGAGATGAAATTGTTGAAAGTGAGTATGAACCAGAAAACACAATGGCATCTTCTTTTTTAAAGTTGCAAACTTTTTTCAAAGAAAATAGTGTTTCAGGATTAAGAGTTAAAAGTGAAGTTTTCGCCACCCTGCCTCATGTTGCAACAAATATGACCGGGTTGGTAAATGCGACCAACGAACTTTATAGAAACTGGGTTTTACCTTTCAAAGCAATGGAGAAAGGGCCTGAGGCAATTTCTGAACATTATGAAAAGCTATCAGCTGACCTTTATTACGAAATTAAACCACGCATGGGGCCAATCAATTTCGCTGCCGACTATGTGACAAATGGTATCCACTCTCCCCGGAAAGGTATGAAGCTATTAGAGTATAACGCTGAGTTATATCCAGATTCTGCATGGGTTAACTTTAATTTAGCCAAGGGTCACAAGCAACGTGAAGACTTGGTACTAGCAAAAAAATACGGAACAAAAGCTTTAAAGCTAATAGCCCAAGATGACGAAGAGTTGAAATCTTCAATTGTAAATTTTCTTGAGACGCTATAACTTTTAAATTGATATCTTTGCAGTTGAAAGCCCGACATTGATATCAGCCTGAGAGAACGCAAAGGGACATCAAGTAATGCTGGAAAGCTTAATTGATAAGCCTCAGCTCGATTTAGCTGCTTTTTAGTGTTTGTGGTTACGGCCATGATTGAAGACTTTTGGCACAAAGTTATGTCTAAGACAGTGAGTAATGACCGTCCGCTTTCCACCCTGAGCAGATCGACAACCCATACAAGCTGTATGTGCATAATTCAATCAAAACAGTCTGACTTCATAAATTTGCTAATGACGGCTATAGGTTGTTTGCTGCCACTTATCTAAACATCATCCAGTGTCTGCCAACGGCCGATTAAAGTCTGTCAGCCTCAGTTTCACAACTGCCAGTAAATGACCGCAATTTGTCTGAAGCAGACTTTGAAGACTCCATTGATGAAGGCCTGCTTTGCATTTAATAGGCGTTTAAACACTAGACCTTAAAAGACACAAAAAAGGCGAACCAACAGGTTCGCCTTTCTAATCAACTAAGCACTAACAGCAATGCTGCTAGAACACCAACCTATTCCTCAACATAACTCTCAATGCTAGGGCAAGAACAGATCAGGTTACGGTCACCATAAACATCATCAATGCGGTTAACCGTTGGCCAGAATTTATTTCTGTGTACTTCTGGTGCTGGGTACGCCGCTAACATGCGGTCGTAGCTACGGTTCCAGTCGCTGTCACAGATGTCAGCTAGCGTGTGTGGTGCGTTGTGTAGCGGGTTGTCTGTGGCATCCCACTCGCCGCTTTCTACTTTCGCAATTTCTTGGCGAATGCTAACCATGGCGTTAATGAAACGGTCTAGTTCGTACTTCGCTTCCGACTCTGTAGGCTCAATCATAAGCGTACCCGCTACTGGGAAGCTCATGGTTGGGGCGTGGAAGCCGTAGTCGTTAAGGCGTTTTGCAATATCTAGCTCGGTAACGCCGCTTGCTTCTTTAAGCGGGCGAAGATCAATAATACATTCGTGTGCTACGCGGCCATTGTTACCTTTATAAAGCACGGGGAAGTGCCCTTCTAGCTGCTTAGCTACATAGTTGGCATTTAGAATTGCTACTTCAGTGGCTTTGCGTAAACCAGCGCTGCCCATCATTTTAATGTACATGTAGCTAATAGGCAGAATAGACGCACTGCCCCATGGCGCGGCTGAAACGGCGCCGCAGTTTTTGCCAGCGGTTTCAATATTCACCACAGTATGGTTTGGTAGGAACGGTGCTAGGTGCGATTTAACACCAATGGGCCCCATACCTGGGCCACCACCACCGTGTGGAATACAGAAGGTTTTGTGTAAGTTAAGGTGCGATACATCCGAACCAATGAAGCCCGGTGATGTAATGCCCACCTGCGCGTTCATGTTCGCACCGTCCATGTACACCTGGCCGCCGTATTGGTGAACAATGTCACACATTTCACGTACGGTTTCTTCGTACACGCCGTGGGTAGACGGGTATGTGATCATGGCGCACGATAGGTTGTCGCCCACTTCTTCTGCTTTTTTGCGAAGGTCGTCAAGGTCTACGTTACCGTTAGCATCACAAGCCACTACTACCACTTTTAGGCTAACCATTTGTGCAGACGCAGGGTTGGTACCGTGGGCTGAGCTTGGAATTAGGCACACGTTTCTGTGCCCTTCGCCGCGGCTTTCATGGTAACGCTGAATAGCCAATAGGCCTGCGTATTCACCTTGTGCACCTGAGTTAGGCTGCATTGAAAGGTTGTCGTAGCCTGTTACGTTAATGAGCCACTCAGCCAACTCGGCAATCATTTTTTGATAGCCTTCGGCTTGGTTTAGTGGTGCAAACGGGTGAAGCTGGCCGAATTCAGCCCAAGTTACTGGGATCATCTCAGCCGTTGCGTTTAGCTTCATGGTGCACGAACCCAATGAAATCATTGAGTGGTTTAGTGCCAAGTCTTTGTTTTCAAGGCTTTTGATGTAACGAAGCATCTCTGTTTCAGAGTGATACTTGTTAAACACTTCATGGGTTAAAATGTCGCTGGTACGAACTAGCGTGTCAGGAATAGACTTAACGCCTTGTGTGGTTACGCTAGCGTCTAAGTCTTCAACCGTTAGGCCGTGCTCTTCACCTAGAAGCACATCGAATAGTGCAATAATGTCTTCACGGGTGGTGGTTTCATCTAACGACACACCTACCGCGCCTTCAAGGTCGGCACGTAAATTTAAGCCCTGTTCGTAAGCCTTGTTTAGTACCGCTTCTTTATTGTCAACCATAATGGTTAAGGTGTCGAAGTAGGTGCTATGTTTAAGTGCTAGCCCTTTTTGGGTTAATCCTGTCGCCAAAATGTCGGCAAAGCGGTGAATACGCTCGGCGATTGTTTTTAAGCCTTGTGGGCCGTGGTAAACGGCATAGAAGCTTGCCATGTTGGCAAGTAATACCTGCGCGGTACAAATGTTCGAGTTGGCTTTTTCACGGCGAATGTGTTGTTCACGGGTTTGTAGCGCCATGCGAAGTGCTGGGCGTCCGCGGGTGTCTTTACTTACCCCAATAATACGCCCTGGTAGTGAGCGCTTGTAGCTGTCGCGTGTAGCAAAGAATGCGGCGTGCGGGCCACCGTAGCCCATAGGTACACCAAAGCGCTGTGCACTACCAAGTGCAACGTCTGCACCTAGCTCGCCTGGCGACTTAAGCATTACCAAGCTCATAAGGTCAGCGGCTACTGCCACAATCCCTTTTTTCGCTTGTACCGCAGCAATGATGTCGCTGATGTCCTTTACTTCGCCTGTAGAAGTTGGGTATTGAAGTAGCGCACCAAAAATATCGTGCTCAGCTGCTTCTTCTGCTTCACCTTTAATGATTTCAAAACCGAACATTTCAGCGCGGGTTTCTACCACGTCTACGGTTTGTGGGTGAACATCATTGGCAATAAAGAACGCATTCGCTTTTTTGTTCTTAGATACACGCTTAGCAAGGCCCATAGCTTCTGCGGCCGCAGTACCTTCATCAAGCAACGATGCTGATGCTAGCTCTAGGCCAGTTAAGTCGATAGTTACCTGTTGGAAGTTAAGGATAGCTTCCAAACGACCTTGGGCAATTTCTGGCTGATAGGGCGTGTACGCGGTATACCAACCTGGGTTTTCTAGCACGTTGCGAAGAATAACGTTGGGTACGTGGGTATCGTAGTAACCCATACCAATGAAAGAACGGTTGATTTTGTTCTTTTGTGCAACAGCTTTAAGTTCATTTAATGCTTCAACTTCTGTCGCCCCTTCACCACATTTTAATGGCTCTGGTAGCGCAATACCTGCCGGTACGGTTTGCTCAATTAAATCGTCTAATGAGCTTGCACCAATGGCAGACAGCATTTCTTCAATTTCACCTTTTCCCGGGCCAATATGACGGCGGATAAAGGTATCTTTTTGCTCTAGTTGAGCCAATGTTGGGGAAGTATTCGACATAACGTTGTTAAGCACTCGTAATGGTTGCCGCAAGGGCGCGTTAAATCTTAAATTTAAAAAGGGGCGCTATACATAGGCCCCTTTTTCAAAATGTACTACATGAAAATGGCGTAACGAATTACTCTTCGTCTATGCTGTTTTCGTAGCCTTCTGCGTCAAGTAGGCCTTCTACTTCTGCCGCATCGTCAGCTTTAATTTTGAATAACCAGCCGTCACCATAGGGGTCAGAGTTAACCAGCTCTGGTGAGTCTTCTAGGTCTTCATTAACTTCAACAATTTCACCTGAAATAGGTGCATAAACGTCAGACGCCGCTTTTACCGATTCAGCAACACAAATATCGTCGCCAGTACTTACGGCATCGCCAACGTCTGGCAGCTCTACAAATACCATGTCGCCAAGTAGGCCTTGAGCGTGCTCAGAAATACCTACAGTGAAAACACCGTCACCATCTGGGCGTACCCATTCGTGCGTGGAGGCATAGCGTAAATCAGTTGGGATGTTGCTCATAATCGTTCCTGTTAATCTTTGTAAACTTAAGAAGTTATTTTATAAAACACTTTTTCCATTGCGAACAAAGGAGGGCTTAACCACTTTTACTGTAACCCACTTTTTGCGCATTTCCACTTCTACTGTTTCACCAACATCACGTGGTACTCGTGCCATGGCAATTGAGTGACCTAGTGTTGGCGAGAAAGTACCTGATGTGATAACGCCTTCGCCGCTTTCTGTTTTCACTTTAAGGCCATGACGAAGCACGCCTTTTTCAGTCATCACCAAGCCAACTAGCTTGTCGGTACCTGCTTCGCGCTGTGCTTCTAGTGCTTTACGCCCTACGAAATCGCGATCGGCCGGCTCCCAGGTAATTGTCCAGCCCATGTTGGCGGCTAGTGGCGATACGGTTTCATCCATATCTTGGCCGTATAAGTTCATGCCCGCTTCTAAACGCAGCGTGTCACGTGCACCTAATCCGCAAGGCTGTACTCCAGCATCTAATAAGCCTTGCCAGAAGCTTGCGGCTTGCTCAGTAGGCACCATAATTTCGTAGCCTGCTTCACCGGTATAACCTGTGGTAGCAATGAACAAGTCTTCCGCTTGTACGCCAAAGAATGGCTTCATGCCTGCTACCGCTTCTTTTTGCGCTGCGCTGAACAAGGTGGCTGCTTTTTCTTTTGCGTTAGGGCCTTGTACGGCAATCATGGCGAACTCAGGGCGTTCGGTAATGGTTACGTCAAACCCTTCGGCTTTGCTCATTAACCAGTTCATGTCTTTTTCGCGGGTTGCTGAATTAACCACTAGGCGGTAGTTGGATTCGTCGAAGTGGTAAACAATAAGGTCGTCTACTACACCGCCTTCTTCATTCAGCATGCCGCTGTACAGCGCTTTGCCTTTGTCTTTTAACTTCGCTACGTCGTTTGCAAGTAGATACTGAAGATAGGCTTTCGCTTGCGCGCCCTTTGCATCAACAATGGTCATGTGAGACACATCGAACATACCCGCGTCTTTGCGCACCGCGTGATGCTCTTCAATTTGTGAACCATAGTTAATGGGCATATCCCAGCCGAAGAAATCGACCATTTTCGCGCCAGCTTCTAGGTGCTTGGCGTGTAAGGCGGTAGTGTTAGACATTCCACTTACTCTTTTTGAATTGAAAGGTAGAAAACGAGATTGAGTATAGTGAGCTAGCGTTTATGCAACAAATTGGAAATTTTTATCAATACATTTGAAAAACAAATGTATTGGCACAGCTGGATTAGGTATGCAAATGTAAAAAGCCCCGTACTTAGATAGTAACGGGGCTGTCAGTATGAGTGAATAGACGCGTTTTTATTATCGCGGTATGGTTTCCATCAGCGCTTGCGCATCTTCGATTGGTGTTTCAGGGGTATATTGCACTGGAATATCAGATCGTTTTATCCAATCACGCTCCCAGTTTATCAGCGCTTCCTGTAGCGCAGCATCGTCAAACGGTGTTTGAGTTTCCTGTGCAATGCGGTACGCGGATAAGTACATTTTCCAGCGTGGTAGATAGTAGTCTTTGTACATACCCTGCCACGCTTTAGATGCATAATCTTTCAGCTTTGGCCCTCCCCATTGCGTTACTTGCAGCCGCGCATTATTTACGTAATAAGCAGACTCTTGCGCAGTCTCACCATAAGCTGCGGCGTCACTTAACCACGTGTGCAGGCTTTCTTGATGAAACCCTAGCAAGTTGTCTAATTTAGTGATGGCAACGTCAATTGAGGCCATAAGTTCGTCGCCACGTTCAAAGTCTTTTGATGAATACGCGTTAACCACCTCTTGCAGCATAAGGTCAACATGTGAAGATACTGCATGCTTCACAAAATCGACAATATCGTACTGATATAGGTACGCATTATCCATCAACGGTGCCAGCTCAATTAGCTGTGAAATACCATCGTCTAACGCCATTAAATTGCCCGGATGCCCATCAAAATTTACAATGTCGATTGTTGGGCGCTTAAACAGCAAGTACGCGCCAGCTGAGCCTTCCCACCAGCGGCTTTTCCAATAGCTAACAGAAAATACCCCGTTAATCAGCTCTTCCCATGCTGCGATAAGTTCAGGTGAAGTCTTTCCGTAGCGCGCTTTAGTATAATTTGCTAGCCACTCTTTCATATCGGGCTTGGCGTTCCAAGGCAAATCGAACAGAAATTCATAGGCCACAGAATTGTTATGGATCCCTTCGGGAAATACACCAAAACCGGTCAACGCGCCTTTTTTAATAGAGCTTGTCACCACGTCCAGCTGCTCAACATAGTCTGCAAAATCAGCGTATACAGGGTCAGAACCACCATAATTGTGAATGAAGCCAAATACCCACGGCTTGCCTTTAAAGCCTTCTGTTCGCTGCCACACGTGGTATCTATCATTGCCGATGTCGTGGATCATTGCTTTTTGATCAGGAACATCTTTTAAGAAAGCTTCAATAGACGCGAGGTCCCAGAACTCTTCGTCTGCACCAAACATCCATCCTTGCATTACCCATACAGCATCAGGTGCAACCTGCGCGATAGATTCATAGATGCGTTTTCCATAAGATGCTAGCTCAGCGTGTCGGTTCTCTTCAGAAACCGGCGGTAGCATTTCGTTAAATGCGTCAGATAGGTAATATTTTTGCTCACCGTAAATCTCGGTATAAAGCTCAATAAATCGCTTAGCTACCGTCTTAAAAAGCGGGTCAGCAGGGTCTAACCAATAGGTAGCATTTTCAAATCCAGTCCAGCGTGGCATTTCATAAACCTTGGCGTCGGGAAAACGCTCAACAAACGCTTTAGGTACATAGCCACTAAACGCAGGTACAACGGGCTGCATACCCAACGCTTTCATGCGCTTGAGGATTTGTTTTTGCAGTTGATGTTTTTTGTTTATCCAACTTTGCGGCAGAGGCCCCTCGTGCCCTTCGATATTCCCCATGCGTTGCCATGGCGTGAATGCTGGGCCAGAAAAGTAATCGGCTAGTTCTTTATCGGTAACGTCGAAATCCTTCCATAATGCTTGCCATACAAATTCTTGCCCTTCCATGGCTACAGGATTGTTTACTCCGTGAAGCGCCATCCAGTCTATTTCTTTCTCCCAACGCTCCCAGCCCCACCAAGGTGTTGTATAGCCGTAAGCACAAACATTCAGGTAAGTGCGTTGCTCAAATGGGGTTGTTGTTTTTGCACCATCAAAGTCTTCAAACACATCAGGGAACGCAACGCGCTTTCCTTCCCAACTTACTGACAAAGCGCCCTGTTCTCGCAAGTATTGATAAGCGCCATACGCTAGTGCGGTATGACTATTTGCCAGCACTTCTGCTTGTCCATCAATGACGTTTACTTCAAACCATTCTGGCTCATCATCAGCCACTTTAATTGTTGATATATTTTTTACTTGTCCTTGCGTAACTCGCTCTAACACAGCGCTTACCGCTGGTTCTGCTTGTTTAGGGGCAACGTCTGAAACGTCTTGCTGCTTGTCGCAGCCAACTAATACAGCAGATAAGCTTAGGCATAAGGCGCTTATCGAGAGTGACCACGTTTTTTTCATTACTTAATATCCTGATAAATCGTAGAAAAAATGCTGCGGTTACCCGCAGCACCTTTGACTTAAAATGAGTACACCGCACTCAAATAGTAGCTAGAACCTATAATACTTGTTGTCTGCCAAACCGGCTTTTCTTCCGTGAAATAGGCTTCTTCGTTGTTACCATTGAGATTTAGTGCACCAAAACGAAGATTAAGAGCTTCAGTAACGTTATAGCTCAATAGAATATCAACTTGATTTCTACCATCGACTACCCTTCCCTCGCGAGCAAAAAACGCATCGGTATTATCTTGGACGTAAGGGCTTCGATTATTTACAGCGACCCGTGCACTGAAGGTGTCGTTTTCCCAATATCCAATGAAATTCCACGTTTCTTCTGAAGAATTGGTTAGCACGAAGTCTTCACTGTCTTCTGCATCAATGAAGGTATAGTTTGCCGAGAAACCGAAACCATCGATAGGTAACAATGCGTCAAGGCTCTGGTTCCAACCTAGCTCATACCCTTTGATAGTCGTACCGCTATCATCGTTGTAGGTGCTGGTGATTTCATAGATGTTACCTTGCGTGTCCACGCAGTCTTCCGGCGTTCCACTTAGGGCAACATCACTGTAGCTATCAGGGCAAACAAACTCAGAAACCGACCCATTCTTAATTTCTTTCCAGAAAAGAGTAAGTGCTACGCTATCCCCTTCGCCGTAATACCATTCTATCCCTAAGTCGGCTTGATCAGCTGTCAACGCTTTCATGTTAGGCTGGCCAAGGTCTACGGTGTAGGTTCGCGTACCGAAAGAGTTGTTTACTGACGTTTCCGAGGCCGCTATTTGTGTGCGAGATGTCAATAGTGGACGAACTAATACTTTAGCGGCAGCAAATCGCGCTTGTACTTCATCTGTCAATTCAAGCACAAGGTTTACACTCGGTAAAAAATTGTTGTAATCGTAGTCGAATGCCGTTTCGCCAATCACTAAACTGATTTCAGAGTTAGTCGGGTCATCCTCTCCGGTCAAATAGGTATTAATCGTTCTATCGGTAGTTTCATAACGACCACCAATATTTCCTCTCAACGTCATTTCACCTACGTAACTTTCAAAATCAACTTTTCCGTAAACCGATAGAATATCTCGCTCTATCGAATATGAAGATTGAGCAGCGAATAAAGTGGGAACCGTTACCCCCTCAGCTACAAGCGCATCTCGGTAGGCCTGAATATCAGGTGCCACCCAGCCATGCTCTATAGACATTTGGTTGTCTAAGAAATCAGTGACCATATAGTTAAAGTCACTCATTAACGGAAGGTCGCTTGGGTCAGCTTCACCAATGGCAAACCTGTCAGTACGAAAAACTTCTCTGTTGAATTCTTCTTTACGGAATTTTCCTCCAAAAGCAAAACCAGTAAAGAAGTCGCCTTCAAGCGAGCGAATTGCATCAAATTGAAGCGCGCTTTCAGAAGAATCCATATATCGAGTTGCACCATTCGGGTACTCGTTTCTTGGCATATCAGCAGGGTATAAAGAAGGGTCGGTTAGATCCTCATCCACATTAAACACAACGTTATTGCGGTCTGATATATCCATGTTCGCAGACACTGTAGTCGCTAAGATTACCGCCTCTTCTGCGTGTACAGCCTCACCTTTTGTGTAGTGAGCGATACCGAATAAAGTCCAATTATCTGTCTCGTACTTCGTTTCAAGCGTAAATGCTTTACTCGTAGCTTGTTTGTCTTCAGCTTGTCGGTTATTTTCAAGTGTAAAGTCTTCAATACGTACTTGATTGTATACGCCATTTACTGGTTCGCCGAGTAGCGTGATATCGTCGCGATCGAACAAGAAAACCTGCTGGTTCAAATCTTGTACCGTGTCGTCATCGGCATAAATTGCCGTAAACGTTGTTTCGAAATTATCGCTAGGACGCCACTGTAATGCGCCGTTCATCAGATAGCGTTTGGTTTCGCGATCAATACGGCGGTAACGTGGACGGCGAGGGATATCATTGCCGTCATCGTCGCTAAACCATCTCCCCATCCAAAAGTTATCTACCCTATCGTCAAGTTCTTGATAACCTGCGTTCAAAAATAAACCTACTGTGTCATCAACAAATTGATCGATATAGGTAATATTACCTTTAGGAGTTACATCATCGGTTGGTGAAAATTCCGAATATTGTCCCTTAACGGAAGCAACCACTTTACGCTCACTGTAAGATAGAGGCTTCGTGGTGTCGATATTAATGGTACCTGACAAACCGCCAGTATCCATGTCCGCACTGGGAGATTTAATTACCGAGATACTTGAAGCAAGTTCAGACTGAATAATGTCGTAACGAAAGCCACCAGTAAAATCCGCACTTGCCATAGTTTGGCCATTCACCGTCGTTCTGGCATATTGCGAGCCTAAACCGCGAACACTGATTGTAGACCCCCTACCATTGATATTTGATATCTGTACTCCAGGGATTCGTTGGATTGCTTCTGCAATATTCTCGGTAGGAAACTTGCCGATATCTTCTGATGTAATAATGTCTGCAACTTTCGTTTCATCGCGCTTTAGTGCCGCAGCTTGGACCAAACTGGAACGATAAGTCACGTCAATGCGTTCAACTTCAGTGCTATTAGCATCTGGAGCAGCTTGAGCGAAAACTAGCGTGGGAGAGCTAAGAACTCCTACGATAGCACTGGCGAGTAACGTTTTCTTTGGGCGAGCGTTATTCATGATGTGGTTCCCATTTTCTTTGTAGTGGTTGTTGTTCAGCTCCAGGCAACCAGCTGATTAGTTAAATTTCTTATTATTTGCGGTGATTTTTTCATCACCTGCCATTGACGCTATCAACCAATGTCAACGTTGTCAACAAAAAATAAAAACTAAATATGGTTAAATTGAGTAAAAAGAAAGTTGAAACTACGGCAGGATAAAAACGCTAAACTGCGCTTTCAAGCGAATATCTACAAGCCGATTCTCTTATCACAACATCAAGAGAAAATCCTTTTGAATCAACAGCATGAATGTCATTAGATTTCATCATTTCGATAACCATTGCTGCAGCGGTTGCTGCAATATCAAAGTTGGGCTGGTCAATCGTGGTAAGGTGAGGCCACGTTTGCATGGCGAAAGGACTGTTTTCGAATCCGACAATCGAAATGTCTTCTGGAACTTTAAGATTATTAAGACGTGCCATGAATACAGCACCCGCGGCAATTTCATCATTACATGCAAAAATAGCGGTAGGTCGTTTGGACATGGCAAGCACTTGTTTGGCCATTTCCATACCAGATTCAAAGGTAAACTCCCCATCAATGATAAAATTCTTATCGAAGGGGAAATTTGCGATTTCGTGAGCCTTTTTAAAACCTTTTACTCGCCCTAAACTAGACTCATGCGAGGCATGAAAACCAAGAAAAGCAATATCTCTATGGCCTAACTCCAGCAAATATTGCGTTATCTTGAATCCCGCATCTATGTCGTCTATGTGTAAAACTGGGGCGAGTTTATCAGGCGGTTGCTCACCAGATAAGATCCTCACAACTTTCGCATCCCTACTGAGTAAAAACGTAACAAGCTCTTTATTTTCCGATAATGGCGGGGTGAGAATAATTCCGCCAATCTGATTTGAACCAATCATAGCCGCCAACTCATTTCCTACGTCATCAGAGTGAGAATCGGTGGGGTGAATGACTAATTCAAAGCCTTTTTTCCTGCATTCAGAAATAATTCCGTTTTGCATTTCAATCACATAATGGCTGTTGGGATTGTCATAAACAAACGCAAGAGAAAATGGTGCTTTACGCATAACCCTTGCTGTATGGTTTGGCTGGTAGTTCAATTGTTTTATTGACTCAAGCACTTTTTTCTTTACCGATTCACTTACATTTGGCTCTTGGTTAACCACTCGCGAAACCGTTTTAAACGATACTCCCGCTAGTTTCGCGACATCCTTAATAGTTGGTTTTTTCATGAAATTCTTTTTCGGTGAGAGGTATTGAGTGCTAGAAAGAATAAAGTGAACCCCACCTTTAAGCAAATTTCCTAGTCTTCGTAAACCAATGAGTAGCAAATAGAATTTCACTATTGTTCAAAAAACAGTATTGACAACGTTGACAACAATTAAAGAAAAGGGTTAATGTTAAAGAACTGATCATAAAAAAAGCAACAAACATGAAATCAAACACGACATCTGCACGACTTTTGTCTCTCGATGTATTTCGCGGGCTCACCATAATCGCAATGATTGTGGTAAACAGTCCGAATACTTACGGTGAACTCTCGCACGCACACTGGGTAGGCATTAACTTCGCCGATTTAGTGTTTCCTTTTTTCATTCTCATTGTGGGTGTAGCGATAAGCTTGGGGTTCAAGAATATTGATTCATCTTCACCACAATTGCCCAGTATTTTGAAAAAAGTGTGGCGAAGAGGCTTTACACTCATTGGACTTGGGCTCATTGTTAATTTGTTCTACACCCACTTCGAACAAATAAGATTACTGGGGGTGTTACAACGGATTGGTATTGTTTACCTTGTTTGCTGTTATTTGGCAATTTACTGCAAACCAAAGACCGTGGTTAAAGTGGGCATGAGTATTTTGCTTCTGTACTGGATATTTATCCTGCTGGTTCCCGCTCCAGGCCTCCCTAGCGGCCACCTTGCTCGTGGAGAGAATATTATAAATTGGTTCGATCAATTTGTACCAGGTATGTTATGGCGTGGCACTTGGGATCCTGAAGGACTGCTCAGTACTTTTCCTGCCATTGTTACCGGTATTATGGGTATGCTCATTGGCCAGATTATAGTTAAAGGCAAGAACGACTTACCTACCACGGTGATGAATTTATTTGTATTCGGCTTTGTTACTTTTTCTCTAGGATGTATTTGGAGCCTAGGTTTTCCTTTCATCAAACAGGCGTGGACCAGCTCATTTGTATTAGCCACCGGCGGCATGGCTGCCATGATATTGGCCTGTATGATGTGGTACACCGATGTCAAAGGTTTCAGAAGCGGCACTCAAATAGCCACCATCTTTGGGGCCAACGCGATCACCGCGTACATCCTGCACGTAATCATAGAAAAACTTCTTGATTGGGAGGTAGCTGGTGTATCTATACACAACAGCTATACCGTATTGATGACCAATATGGGAGCAAGTGATTTTATAAGTGCAACGCTGTGGGTCATTCTGTTTCTCTGCGTATGCTTTATCCCTGTATATGCCCTTTATCGCAAACAAATTTTCATAAAGATTTAAGGTGGAACCTGTGACTCGGAATTACTATGTCGGCATTGACGGCGGTGGCACTAAATGCAAAGCGCGACTTGAAAATGCACAAGGCGAATTGCTGGGCGAAGGATTGTCAGGTCCATGCAACCCTGCTCAATCAGCAGAAACCGCGTTCGCTTCAATAATTGAAGCTACGACACTGGCACTAGAGGCTGCCTCATTGCCAGCAACAAAAATGAGCGACCTTAATGTTTGTATGGGTCTTGCCGGTGTAAACGTTGCGCGTTATCGAGAAACTGCACAACGTTGGATCTTTCCATTTAAGCACACACATATAACGACCGATCTACACATTGCTTGTTTAGGTGCTCATGCAGGTCAAGATGGTGCAATTATAATAACCGGTACCGGTAGTTCAGCACTTGCAAGTGTAGGTGAGAATTTATCCAGCATCGGTGGCCACGGCTTCCCCTTAGGCGATAAAGCGGGGGGCGCATGGCTTGGCCTGCGGGCGTTGCAATACACCCTTGAAGCACTCGATGCATTGGTGCCTACATCTCGACTCGTCAAAGATATGTGCGAAGCTCTGGGTACAGACGAACCTCAAGCAATAGTCGGTAAATCGCTGCATTACAAGTCGAGTGATTTCGGTAAGTTTGCGCCAATTGTTGTGAAGTGTGCTAACGACAATGAACCCGTTTCTCTTAGTATTGTGAACGAAGGAAAGCAATACCTTACTGGTGTTATTTCTCAACTAGAGAAACTCGGCGCTAAACGCATTTCAATGATTGGTGGCATATCTTCGCAATGGGCTAAGTGGCTACCTGACAATATTCAACAACGTTTACAGCCCGCGAAGTGCTCACCTGAATTTGGTGCAATTTCATTAGTAAAACATCTGGTAAAGGAGAGTTGATATGGCTTATGTGACCAAAATGGCGTCTGAAGCTGCAGAAACGCCACAAGTACTGAAACGACAACTGGATAACAATAGCCATATTTATAACAAACTATCTGAAGAGATAGAAAAGCATGACCCAGAATTTGTGTATATTATTGGCCGCGGCACCTCAGATCATGCCGGCGTGTTTGGAAAATACCTGATTGAAACCGAAATGGGTCTGCCTGTTGCTTCTGCCGCGCCATCGGTAAACAGCGTTTTCGGTAAATCGCTTCGATTAAATAGAGCGCTGGTTTTTATCATTTCTCAATCTGGTAGAAGCCCAGATATACTCGCGCAAGCCAAAATGGCAAAAGAGAAAGGTGCGCTGTGTGTTGCGCTGGTAAATGATGAGTCATCACCAGTTAAAGATATCGTAGATATATTTATACCACTTTGTGCCGGGCCAGAAATTGCCGTTGCCGCAACTAAAAGCTATCTGGCGACCTTGTATGCACTTTTAAGCATTGTTGCAAACTTCACTAAACGTAGCGACCTTCACGAAGCTTTACTTGCCTTACCTACACAATTAGAGTCGGTAATAGCGTCCTCCTTTGTACTTACTGCAGAGCACCTAGCTCCGCTTGAACGATGCGTTGTACTAGGCCGCGCTTTTGGTTACGCCATATCCAGAGAAATAGCGCTTAAAATGAAGGAAGTCTGTGGAATACAGGCTGAGGCTTTCAGTAGTGCTGAATTCCTTCACGGGCCCATATCCCTTCTAAACCGCAAAACCGCGGTTATCGATGCCCATATTCCTGACGCATCAAGTAGCGTGCATAAGTCACAAATTGAAGAAGTGATCCGCAGAGGAGCCCAAGTTTTCCCTTTAATTGAGGTGCCATTGGATGTACATCCTCTCACATCGGCGCTCATCGTTATGCAACGCTTTTACTTAGATATTGAAAAAGCTGCGCGCGAGATGAATATGGATCCAGACAGCCCTATCGGGCTTAAAAAAGTGACGGAAACCCTCTAGCAATGAAATCTTACTTTGCCAAACACCTGTTTGACGGCTTTTCATTTCATTCAAACGTGCGTTTTGAAGTGAGTAACAACCGAGTGACCGCTTTCAGCTCGGACAGTGAAGATGATAGCAATGCTGAGGTCATCCATGAGCTAGTCATACCCGCCATGGTAGATGTTCAGGTAAACGGTGGAGGCGGCGTTCAGTTTAACGAAACGCCTACACTGTGTACGCTTCAGCAAATGGCAGAAGCCTTCTTAAAAGTGGGTACGGGCAGCTTAATGCCAACCATTATCACTGACGACATCGACGTTATGAATAAAGGCGCTGATGCTATAGCTTTAGGTCACAAATGGGATCCAGGTGCTATCCCGGGTGTCCACTTCGAAGGGCCTCATCTCAGCGTAACCAAGAAGGGCATGCATAGTTCAAAGCACATCCGTACACTTAGCGACAAAGAATTGGCCTTATTTACTCGAAATGATCTTGGTAAAGTCATTGTCACGCTAGCACCAGAAGCGGTCTCACCCTTAGATATTGAGACCCTAACCAATGCAGGCGTAATTGTGTCTATAGGCCACACGAACGCCACTTCCCAAGACTGCTTTGCCGCTTTTGACGCAGGGGCTACCGGTGCTACACATCTTTTCAATGCCATGTCACCGTTTACCAGCAGAGAACCTGGTGTGGTTGGGGCCTCACTTTATAGAGACGACGTCTACTGCGGGTTAATTGTTGACCATCATCACGTTCATCTTGTGTCAGCAAAGCTAGCGATAAAGCTTAAAGGTGATGAACGCTTGATGCTGGTAACAGATGCTATGGCACCGGCAGCGAGTGACGTCGACCACTTTGTGTATCAAGGCGTTAAAGTCATGCGTAAAAATGATGCATTACGTCTTAACGACGGTACCTTGGCGGGTTCACTTTTAACCATGGAAAAAGCCATACAGCATACGCATTTCGACCTAAGCGTTGACCTGCTCGCCACGCTTCGAATGGCAACGTCTACCCCCGCTGCGTTCATTAATTGCGAAGAGAATATTGGAACGCTGCGCACAGGTGCTATCGCTAATTTCTTAACGTTGAGTAAGGAGCTAAAAGTGACTCGCTGTTGGCGCAACGGCGAGCTTGTTTGTTGAGTAAGCACCCGAAATGAAAAGCCTGTTGTTTTATAAATAACAAGCAAGACGTACTTTGAAAAATTAAACATTATGTAAGCAAGACAATACAGCGAAATAAAAACATTATAAGAAGGAAACGTGATGCAAACTGCAGTTAAGCCCCCCCCGTCAACAATGCTCCCCATGGTGATAATAGGCACATTGTTTTTCGTTTTTGGTTTTATCACATGGTTGAATGGAGCACTCATCCCCTTCTTGCAAATTGTTTGCAATTTGAACGGAGCAGAGGCACTGCTAATCGCGTTTAGTTTTTATATCGCGTATGTTGTTATGGCGCTTCCTATGTCATTCGTGCTTAATAAGTTGGGCTATAAAAATGCCATGACTTTTGGGCTTTTATTGATTGCTGCAGGTTGCTGTTTATTTGTTCCTGCCGCTAAAACGCAAACATTCATATTGTTTATCACAGCTCAATTCGTTGTCGGTTCTGGGTTAACTATCTTACAAACTGCATCGAACCCGTATTTGGTAAAAATTGGGCCGTCAGAAAGTGCGGCCGCAAGAATATCAATTATGGGACTCCTGAATAAAGGGGCAGGTTGGCTCGCACCTATGGTGTTTATTGCTCTTGTGCTCGGAGACTTATCAGGTATCACCGAACAAAGTATTGCTGCCCTGCCAGAAGCTGAACGTAGTGCACAAATACAACAGTTAGCGCAAAGTCTTATCATGCCCTACTTAGGCATGGCCGCAGCGTTAGTATTGCTTGCAATAGCGCTAAGTTTTTCAGGCTTGCCTGAACTCGATCTGGATGTGGAGGATAAAAAACTCGCAGAACGCGAAAAAAGCAAAGGCTCGGTATTACAATTCCCTCAACTCGTATTAGGTGTGATTGCGCTTTTTTGTTATGTGGGTGTTGAGGTTATTGCAGGGGATACTATTGGCCTAGCGGGCTCACAATTAGGCGTGCCCGGAGCACTTGGTCTTACTTCCTATACCATGTTTTTTATGGTTGTCGGGTATAGCCTAGGTTTAGTACTAGTGCCGAGAGTCTGCACACAGCACCAATTACTCACTCTTTCTTCGGTTTTGGGTATTGCTCTGTCCATCGGTATACCTTTCACTAACGCTGAAAGTCATTTCTTTGCGAGTGTTTTATGGGGCTGGACTGGTATTACAACGCTACCAGACCCTATCACCTTTATCGCACTATTGGGTCTTGCTAACGCCATTGTTTGGCCTGCTGTTTGGCCTTTAGCATTAGAAGGGCTAGGTAAATTCACCGCGCGCGGTTCTGCACTTTTGATAATGGGCATAGCCGGAGGAGCAATTATTCCGTTACTCTTCGGGTTTGCGGCTGATCACTTTGGCGTTTTAAATGCTTACTGGACAACGATACCTTGCTATGCATTTATTCTTTTTTACGCTCTGAAGGGGTGGCGCCTAAGAGAATGGTGATTTAGGCGACGAGGTTGTGGGTTTACCATACGCTTAAGTGTTATTCTTTAAAGACGTGTTTAATACCGGTGATGTCGGACCCCATATTCAACAATGAAACAGCTTTCTTTAGATACCTTGCGCACCTTTGTTAGCGTTATTGAGCTTGGAGGCTACGCCAAAGCGGGCGACTTTTTAGGTCGCTCTCAACCCGCTATTAGCTTGCAAATTAAAAAGCTTGAGTCGCAATTAGACCGAAAGCTATTTACCAAAGTAGGTCAGCGCCATGTTCCTAGTGCCGACGGTAATTGGCTTTACCCAAAAGCCAAAGAATTGCTAGAGCTTAACGACAATATCTTTAAAAGCCTAACACCTGCCCCATTAAGTGGCCGCTTACGGTTAGGCATACCTAACGAATTTGCCTCTACCCTTTTGCCGGGCTTAATTGGGGAGTTTTCAAAACGTTACCCCGATGTATCACTTGAGGTCACGTCGGCGTTAAGCCGCGATCTACTTCACCCCAGTCAGCGCAATCATTTCGATTTAATATTGGCGCTGGTAAACCCCAGTGAAGATACGGAAGGGGAAGTGGTACTTGAAGATGAAGTGGTATGGGTAGGTGATGCTAGCCACACACTAGTGGGTAACAATATTCCCTTGGTACTGGCCCCTGATGGCTGTATGTACAGAAGCCGGGTTATTGAGCAATTAAAGCAGCAAACCTATGCGTGGAAAATTACTTACACGAACGCCGATTTAGGGGGCTTGGTGGCCGCTATTCAGCAAGGGCTGGGCATTACCGCCCTCGCCCGCTCTAGTTTGCCGCTAAACCTATCGCCCCTTAACCACCCCAAACTCCCTAAATTAGGCAGGGTGAATATCTGCCTATTTAACCAAGACACTCAACACCCGGTTATCAGTAAAACGCTGGCTGAGTTTTTTAAAGCGAGGCTTACCGAATAGCCACTAGGGCAACTCAGCCAGCCCATATATTATGCTTGCAGTGGCATAAGCTTGCCCAACGGGCTAGCTAAACTGTCTGGTGGAGACGTAAAGTAAACAGGCGCTTTGTCGGTCATGTACAGGCAATCTTCTAACCGCACGCCGAACTCACCCGGAATATATAACCCGGGTTCGTTAGAAAAACACATGCCTTTGTTAAGTGGCGTGGTTTCACCCCTTACGAAGTTCACGCTTTCGTGCCCTTCCATACCTATACCATGGCCGGTTCTGTGGCTTAACCCAGGTAAGGCATAATTTTTGTCATACCCTTTACTTGCGTAGTATTGGCGAACCGCGTCGTCAACACCACCGGCAGGTGCGCCCACTTTAGCGGCGGCAAAAGCAACATTTTGGCCCTCGCGTACGGTATTCCACACGTCTTCCACTTTTTGCGACGCTTTGCCAAATACCAAGGTGCGGCTTATATCACTTTGATACCCGTGTACACTGCATCCGCTATCAAGCAAAATAACAGAGCCTTCTTGAATAACTTGTTTCGCATTGGTGCCGTGGGGGTACGCACTGGCGTCATTAAATAACGCTAAACACCAGGTGCCACTGCCGCCTAATTTTCGTTGCGCCGCATTCATTAAGCCTTTTACATCAGCTTGGCTCATGCCTTCTTTAAGCTGGCTGAACACATACTCATAGGCGCGCAGCGTTACTTCATTTGCTTTATGCATTAGGGTTAATTCGGCGGCGGTTTTGTACATTCTACAGCCTAGGGTTACAGGCTCAGCGGGCACAATGTTCATATTGGGCAATGCGTTTGCGATCCCCGTAACCACAAAGTAGCGTACGCTACTTTCAAAACCAATGTTACCGCTTGTTATACCGCGAGATTTTAATATTGCCGATACTACCTCAAACGGGCTTTCGTGCTCTTGCCATACCCGCACATCGTCGCCCACCTTTAAGCTTTCTAGCACGCTGGGCTTTTCAAAAAACGGGGTTACCACGGCAATGTCGCCTTTTTGAGGAATCACTAACGCAGTTAAGCGTTCGCTGCGCCACCACTGTATTCCTGAAAAGTAGTCCATGGCTGCGCCGGGTTCAATTAACAGGGCAGCCATGTTGTACTGCTTCATAAGTTGCTGCGCCTTTTCGATACGCGCCTTTCGCTCTGCAACAGAAATAGGGTTTACCGAGCCTGTTATATTGCTTAAAGATTCAGTCACATTTTTACCTGAATCACTGCCAGCGGCCATGCCAGCCAATGGCGTCAACGCCAGACTTGCGCCGGTAAACTTCAAAAAATCACGTTTATTCATGGTTGTTCCCTGTCGTTTTTCATTTATCGTTTTTATAAGTGCTTAAGCCCACATCACCATAGTAGCGGCTACGCCAATAAGCAGAAGGCCAATAATCTCACGTTTCGACACTTTATCGTTTAACCAAAAATGTGCCAGCAGCAAGGTAAGCAATACCTCTATTTGACCGAGTGTTTTTACATAGGCTACATGCTGTAGCGCCATAGCGGTGAACCAACACACAGAGCCCAAACAACTGACGGTACTAATCACCAGAACGGTATGAACATTGGCTAGCATTTGTTTAAGTATGTTGGGTTTACGAATGAAAATGTAGAGGCTAAGGCCTGCGGCTTGAATGCTTACCACCCAAAGTAGCACCCAGGCTGCCGCCTGTTTAAGCGGCAAAGCTAATAAGTGCGAGGCTTCACGAACAAAGAGCGACGTAAGCGCAAAACACGCGCCGCTGGCCAAACCAATACACAAGGTTTTTGTGCTTAAGCTACGGGTTGCACCCTGTTGAACGCTTTTACCTGCACTTAATACAAATACCGCCACGCCCCCCAGTACAATCCCTAACCAGCCGATAACACTCAAATAGCTGCCAAAAAACAAAGTCCCTAAAATGCCCGCCACTAAGGCTTCACTTTTTGCCAAGCCTGCACCTATGGCAAAGTTACGCTGCTTAAAAAGCATGACCATAAACGATGTGGCGGCAATTTGGAGAAGCGCTGCAAGTATCACCACCAGTACGAAAGAAAGGGAAAACTGAGGCAGTTCTAGCCAGGCTGGCTGAACATTAGCGTGGCTGTCAAAAGATGGTTGAGATAAATAGGAAAGCAACAGCAGGTACGCTAATGCAATAGGGGGCGCAAATAAAAAGCGCGACAAGGTTACACCTAAGGTGTCTACCTTATCGCTAAGTTTACTTTGCAGGGCATTGCGTCCGGTTTGGAGAAAAACTGCACCTAAGGTAAATAGCACCCAACTCACTTAGCGTTCCTTCTCTATGTCTTCACTTGTAGGTTGCAAAGAGGGCTTACGTCGTTTCCCGCAAGCCCGTTAAAGCCCCATAGCATGCGCTACGAAGGCCTGCTTTACCGTAGTGAGTTTGTCGGTGGCGGCTAGCCCAACTCCACGAATAAGTTTCTTCACAGGGTCGTTACCGTCGAATAAAAACTTAAACCCGTCCATAGCCGCTATCATTTTCACCGCTTCGGTTTTGCGCGCTCGCTCGTAGGGGCGCAAATAACGATGTTGCGCAATGTCTTTTTGACGGTTTAATGATGCAGAGAGTGTGTCGGCTAAGGCCAATGCGTCTTGCATGCCTAAATTGGCGCCCTGCCCCGCCAGTGGATGAATGGTGTGTGCGGCGTCGCCCACTAACACCACCCCATCTTTCGCCCAGCTTCGCGCGTAACGCATGGTTAACGGAAAAGTATGGCGCGAGGTCTGTAAGCTAACGTTTCCCAAGGCAGCGTCGCTCGCCACAGTTAGGGCGTGACAGAAATCGTCATCGTTGCATTGTTGCAGCTTACTTGCAGCATCCGGTGTCTGCGACCAAACAATTGAACAAACATGCGGGTTAGCCATAGGCAAAAGTGCTAGCGGCCCTGTTGGCGTAAAGGCTTGGCGCGCAACATTATTGTGTGGATGCTCGGTTTGAATATTGGCCACAATGGCCGTGTGTTCGTAATCACGAAAGGTAATGGGAAAGTTGGCCTGCTTTCGCACAGAGGAGTTAGCGCCGTCTGCGCCTACTAACAACCTACAACTGATGGCGTCATTATTATCTAGCATAAGCATGCTTTGCGACGGCCCCACTAACATGCGTTCAATACTTTGAGTCACTATCGTCACGTTCGCTTGTTGCATTACGCTTTCTGCCAGACCGTTCACTAACGCGGCATTTTCCGCAATCACGCCTAAGCTGTCGTTACCCATGTCGTCGCAATTAAAATGTATATCACCAAAACTGTCTTTATCCCACACATGCATTGCCTTGTATGGGTTAACTCTGTCTTGTTGAACAAACTGCCAAACACCGAGTGAATCCAAAGCCTCAATATTGGCCTGATTAATGGCGCTTACTCTGGGGCTTGGTGTGTCTAACAACGGCACAACGAGAGGGTGTTTGTTTATCACAGCAATACTACATGGGGCATCTTTTAGTGCTGCGGCTAATGTTAAGCCAACTATTCCACCACCAATTATTGCTATATCAACATGTTGCATAAAAGCTCTCTCATTGTGTTATTTGTTTTTGCCAATAATAACGGCTTGCTCGCATTAGCTAGCGTGCTTGGTTTTTACTGAAGGCGCAAAACCTGTGGTTTGTTTTACAAAGCGGCGCTTTAAACTTGGTACAATATTTAACGTTAACAACGCGGCATTTCTTGCCAATACTAATGGGAAATAGGTATTTGAAAATGTGCGCACTAGGGTATCGGTAAGCGCTATGGTATTTTCACGATCCCGCTGGCGGTTTTGCCCATATTCACGTAATAGCGAATAGTCGCCTGGATCCTTGCACTGGGTTAGGTGCCCCACTAAGGTGACAATATCTCGTAGCGCCAGGTTAAACCCCTGCCCTGCAATAGGGTGTAGGGTTTGCGCGGCATTCCCCACCACCACGGTGCGGTGGGAATAAAGGCTGTCTGTCACGCGCAACGAAAGCGGGTAACTCACGCGATCGCTGATGGCATTAATGACACCTTGCCTGAATCCAAAGTCTTGTTGAAGCTGGGCCAAAAACTGCTTATCAGATAACGAAAGCAATGCCTTGGCTTTATCTGGGCTGACTGTCCATACCACTGAAAATCCATTCCCCTTGGCCGTTTCACCGTTAATACTGCTGTCGAAGGGTAAAAACGCTAACGGCCCGTTGGGGGTAAAACGTTCGTAAGCTTTGTTATTATGTGGCAGTTGGGTATGTACATTGGCCACCACGGCCACTTGGTTGTAAGGGGTTTGCGTTCGGCTAATTCCCACTTGTTCAATGAGTGAAGATTGCCCCCCGTCGGCCATTATCACCAGTTTGGCTTGCCAACACTCGCCAGAATCCAATGTCACCTGCGCATCATTGGCAGTTCGCTCAATGGCAAACACGCTAGCGGGTGCAATATGGGTAATGCCTTCACTGGTAGTGTGCTGTTCAACTAACGACGCTAATGCCGATAGCGACACCACTTGCCCAAATGCATCTAAATTGAAGTCGTTACAGTGCAGCTGAGTCATGCCCAGCCACCCTTTATCGCTAACTTCAATGTGCTCTATTTTACCGGGGTTTTGCTGAGCTAAGTCGTGCAGTGGCACGCCCATCGCGGTTAATTCATTGACGGTGCGCTTTGCCAGGGCAATAACTCGCTTATCTTCACGAGGATGAATACCGTCGGTTTGTGCGCTATCTTGGGCATCAACCAATACCACCGAGAAACCGGTAAGTTGGCTAAGCCCCTTGGCCAACACAGTACCTACAATACCGCCACCCACTATCACTATGTCAGTTTGATTCACCTGCTATGCGCCCTTCATTAATGCTTCTATGGCGTCCACCGTTTTGGGTACATCGGCAGTAAGTACATCAACACCGGTAGCGGTTACCACCACGTTGTCTTCAATTCTTACCCCAATACCTTTGTATTGTTCATCTACATCTAGGTGGCTGCCGATATAAATACCCGGTTCTATGGTCAATACCATGCCGGGTTTCAAGGGTCTGTCTTGGCCATCAATTTTGTAGTCGCCCACATCATGTACGTCTAACCCCAAGAAATGACCCACACCATGCATATAAAACTGTCGCCAGGTTTCTTGCTGAAGGTTTTCTGCAATAGTGCCGCCAAGCAATCCTAGCGACACCAAGCCTTCTGTTATTACCTCGGCACTTTGTTGCATGGCTTCGCCTAGGGTGCTGCCTGGCCCCAGCGTGGTTAGTACTGCTTCCTGTGCTTTTAGCACCCATTCATAAATGTCTCTTTGGGGTTTGCTAAATGTCCCGTTGGCAGGAAAAGTGCGCGTAATATCTGCAGCATAGCCTTGGTATTCACACCCCGCATCCACCAGTACCAGGTCGCCGTCTTTAATTTGCGCGCTGTTTTCGGTGTAATGCAAGATACATCCGTTTTCCCCACTTCCCACTATGGTGCTATAAGCTGGGGTGCGTGCACCTTGCATGGCAAAACTATGGTGCAGCTCCGCTTCTAGGTGATATTCATAGCAGCCAGGCTTTACAAATTGCATGGCACGTTTATGTGCCGCAGCAGATATTCGACCTGCCGTTTTCATCACTGCCACTTCGCATGCCGACTTAAATACACGCATTTCATGCAACATGGGCCGGGTGTCATGCATGCTATAAGGCGCGAGTGACGCTTTAGGCGCCTCACGCAATGCTTGTAATGCATCAAGCACAAGTGCATCGGCTTGTTTATTTTCGCCCAATGCAAAATAAAGGTTGTCGTGACCTAGCAATGTTTCAAGTAATGCTTCGTTTAATTCAGACAACTCAAACGCTTCATCTAAGCTAAATACCGATAACGCTGCCTCTGCACCTACCCGTCGCCCTTGCCATACTTCAGCGTCGGGATCTTTATCTTGCACCACCATCGCACGGTAGCTTTCGCCATAGCGTGGGTGATTTGATAGCAGAAGCCATGCCTCTGGTTCGTGAAATCCAGTGAGATACCAAAAGTCGCTATTTTGGCGAAACACATATTCGGTATCTCGACTGCGAGTTACCACTGATGCCGCGGGCACTAAGCACACGCTATTAGGTAAGCACTGAGCTAATAACCTATCTTGGCGAGCAATAAACTCTTGCGCACTAATCATATTATTGGCCTTATCACGCTACGTTAATGGTCTTGGGTTGGTATTTAATGTACGGATGGCTTTTCTTGTTGATCATCTAAAAGCGACTGTCCTAATTCGCTGTAGCACAAAATGGCCGATATTTTTACGTATTCCATGACTTCGAATAAGGCCTTTTCAGACTCTTCATCAGCGTCCATGGGTTCTTCCATACGCGAAATATCGGCAAAGTCTTCAAGTGCTTCTTTAACGTCTTCAGAACACTGCATTAAGTCTTGTTGGTGCAAACCAAACCCTAACATAAACCCTTGAACCCAATTAATTAACGCAGTACCTCGGTCGTTAATAGGCGTTTGATCGTCAGGTACCATTAATTGCAAAGCAAATTCTGGCTCTAGAAGCTGCTGGCATACCTGATTGAATAAGCTAGTCAGCAAATATTCTGTTGCGTCGTTAAACTTGTCGCCTTGGTTAATCGTTTCACTTAGCGCCGTTAACCAGTTGCGATCGGTCAGTGACATACCGCCACACAACATGCCCACGAGTATGCCGTGCACTTCAGCGCCATCCACAATAATACCGTGCTGTGACAATTTATTGCTTACGCTGTCATAATCGAGCTGTTTTTCCACAAATACTGTTCCTTTTTCGGTGATACTTCATACTAGCAAATTCATGCTTTAAAACCTACTTTTAGCAAATTGGTTAATGTGTATTCGAACGTGTAGTAAATAAAGGGTTTAGGGTGGTAAGGCTGATGTAATTGCTCTATGATCCCCGACACAGGATAAGGATTTCCCCACGTAACAGTACAATGATTGAGCTTCGTTCAATTGCGTGTATAATTGCTGACCATCTGGTCAAGAAACTTACCTTTCTTGCTTAGCAGTGATGAATAACTTCGCAAAGGTTTGAAAGGCGTCTTAGTGATCCACTTCACGAAGTACCGCGTTTGATATACCCTGTTGCGTTACACAACAACAATGTCTCCTGGGATGTACGCCAGTTCATTCATGTCCCTGGCCGATGCTTTAAAACTAGGAAGTTGAAACGATGGCTATTGTGCAAGCTCGGCGCGTATCGAGAAGCCTACGGCTATTGTGATTCTTCCGCCCTGAACTTTTCGGTTCACGGGCGAACGATGAACAGCGGCATTCTGGGAGACGCCCTCTTTCGACGGAAGAAGAAATGGCAATTATAAATTTTGGCTCTATTAATATCGATCATGTTTATCAGGTAGATCATTTTGTTCAACCTGGTGAAACCTTGGCTTCTACCCACTACCAACAGCTTCTAGGTGGTAAAGGCGCCAATCAATCTATTGCCCTTGCACAAGCTGGTGCTGATGTATGCCATGTTGGCAGCATTCACGAAAATGACGCGGCATTTAAACAAGCGCTAATTAAAAAAGGCGTTGATTGTCGTGGCGTTAAGTGTTCTGAAACCCCATCTGGCCATGCCATTATTCAAGTTACGCCAAGTGGCGAAAACGCGATAGTGTTGTTTGGCGGTGCTAATCAAACCATTACCGCAAAAACTGTCATGCAGGCGCTTGATGGCACTAAGCCGTCTGACTGGGTTTTAACACAAAATGAAACCAGCAGTATTGACCAAGTATTGCGTCAGGCAAAAGAAAAGCAGTTAAAAGTTGCCTTTAACCCTGCCCCTATGAGCGAATCAGTAAAATCGCTTCCACTTGAATGTATCGATTTACTTATTGTGAACGAAACGGAAGCGGCCGCCCTTACTGAAAAAGATTCACTCGATGATATTGTGGCGGTGTTTAAAGAGCAGTGGTCAGAGTGCGAAGTTATCATTACACTAGGCAAAGCCGGTGTCATGATGCTAAAAAATAACGACTGCATTAAAGTCGACGCATTTTTAGTAGACGCAGTTGATACCACGGCAGCGGGCGACACCTTTATCGGTTATTTCTTGTCGGCTTACAGCAATCACACTGACGCAAAGCGCGCGCTTATTCGTGGCTGCGCGGCATCAGCTATTGCCGTAACGAGAGAAGGCGCAGCTCAAAGTATTCCCACTCAAAAAGAAGTGGATCGTTTTTTAGCAAAACACAGCTAATTGCAGAACGCACAGAGTATTTTTAATGGCACATAAAATCATTTTAGACACGGATCCTGGCATTGATGATGCCATGGCTATCTTTTTCGCGTTTCAATCACCCGATATCGACGTACTGGGTTTAACTACGGTTTATGGTAACGTGCCTGTGACGATGGCAGCCCAAAACGCGCTAACCCTTTGTGAGTTTGCAGGTAAAGATATTCCTGTAACAAAAGGCGTTGGCATGCCTTGGGTAGGTCCAGAATCTACTTATGCGCACTTCGTACATGGTGATTACGGTTTCGGTCATATGAAACCTGAAGCCCCTAAGGGCGAGCTTGACCCTCGTAGTGCAGCACAGTTTATTGTAGATACCGCACGCAAGTACCCAGGCGAAGTCACTATCGTGGCTATTGGCCCTTTAGGTAATCTAGCGCTAGCACTTCGCTTAGAGCCTGACTTACCTAAATTAGTGAAAGGTGTAAGCATTATGGGTGGCGCAGCATTTGTTCGTGGTAATGTCACGCCGGTGGCTGAAGCCAACATTTGGAATGATGCCCACGCTGCAGAAATTGTGTTTGGTGCCGATTGGAACTTAACCATGTTTGGTTTAGACGTCACCAATGATGTGCCATTTAAGCCATCATTCGTTGACGTTCTTGCTGAGAAAAACCCTAAACTAGGTGGTTTTGTTCAGGAAAGCGCGCAGTTCTATATGGATTTCTATTCTCAGAACCGCGAAGATCGTGTGTGTTTCTTCCACGATGCCTTCCCTATCGCTCACTTACGTCACCCAGAGCTCTTTGAGTTAACTGAAGGTCACGTCCGTGTAGGTACAGGCCCTCTAGACCGCGGTCAAACCGTGGTTGCGCCTTTAGGTACTACGCCAAGTCCGCTGTGGACTGAAGCAAATACCATTAAGGTTGCCACCAAAGTTGACCACGCTAAGTTGGAACAATTGTTTGTTGATACTTACGCGTTGTAGTGCATGAAAAAAGGTGGCAATAGGCCACCTTTTTTATTCATTTAATTCCCATTGTCGAATGGCCTTTTATGCAGCGCTCTGAATTACGAAAGCAACTAAGGCTAGCGCGTCAGCAGCTAACACGCGCTCAGCAAGACAAGGCCGCAGAAGCTGTGCTTCAGCGCTTGTGTGACCTTCCACTATTATCCCACGCTACCTACGCAGCCTGTTATTTACCCAACGATGGGGAAGTTTCGCTTACCCCGTTTATTAAGCATTGTTGGCAGAGCAAAGCCACCTCTCACCCTATGCGATGCAACACCACCTTGCCTGTGCTTCATCCAGTGTGTAAGGGCCATCTGTTGTTTCTTGGCTATGATGCGCAAACTCACATGGTGAAAAACACCTTTGCCATTCCCGAGCCTGAACTGGCGTGCCAAAATATTGTTCCTATGCGACACCATAGCGTTATTTTTATGCCGCTGGTGGGCTTTGACAGTCAAGGTAACCGATTGGGCATGGGCGGCGGCTTTTACGATAGAACCCTTGCCTCGGTGCGCGAAGCACACACCCGTCCAGCCCTTGTCGGTATTGCCCACGACTGTCAACACGTTGATAGGTTACCTGTACAATCTTGGGATGTTCCCCTTGATGCAATTGTTACTCCTACGCAAACCATTACCTTCAATCAGAAATAAAACCTGCAATTGCTAAATTGAGCCATAGGTGAAAAGGTGGCTTTTTGTTAGACTCTAACAAAACCCACTGGAGAGTAACGATGGATCAAAACGCAAAAAAACTGGCCGTAGCTAAAGCCGCTATTGAATACGTTGAAAACGACAGCATTGTGGGCGTAGGTACAGGTTCTACCGTGAACTTTTTTATCGACGAGCTTGGTAAAATTAAGCATAAAATTGAAGGTGCCGTGTCTAGCTCTGAAGCATCTACTGAAAGGCTGAAGGCACTTGGCATTGAGGTATTTGAACTCAATGAAGTCAGCCAGCTTTCAGTATACATCGACGGTGCGGACGAAGTGACCGAGCACAAACATATGATTAAAGGCGGTGGCGCAGCGCTGACGCGCGAAAAAATAGTCGCCGGCGCAGCAACTACCTTTGTTTGCATTGTCGATGAGAGCAAACGGGTACCCGTGTTAGGCAAATTTCCACTACCGGTGGAAGTTATCCCGATGGCACGCTCATTTGTAGCCAGAGAGTTAGTTAAGCTGGGCGGAGACCCTGAGTACCGCCAAGGCGTGGTCACTGACAACGGGAATGTCATACTTGACGTGCACAACTTAGAAATACTGAATCCTCGTGAGTTAGAACAAGCCATTAATAACATTCCAGGCGTTGTTACAAACGGTATATTTGCCTTACGGGGCGCAGACATTGTACTTTCTGCCACCAACACTGGGGTAGATACCTTTAAGTAAAATTCTTCTTTTAAGTTAGCCCATTTTCTGTTAACTTCCGTTTAGACGTCTAGATGGCCTTTTGAGAGCGAAAGGTGGAGTGTGCATCGGTAGATGGAATGCCCACCTTTCGCTCTGTAAATACTAATTTTTTAAGAGATAGCGAATCCATGAGCAAAGTTTCACTAGAGAAGGATAAGATCCGAATATTGTTGTTAGAGGGAGTTCACAAAAGTGCGCTGGAAACCCTAGAGAATAACGGTTATACGAATATTGAGTATCTCAAAACCTCTCTGCCCGAAGACGAGCTAATTGAGAAAATTAAAGATGCTCACTTTGTTGGAATTCGATCTCGTACACAAATTACTGAAAAAGTGGTGGATGCAGCGAAGAAATTGGTTGCCGTTGGCTGCTTCTGTATTGGTACAAACCAAGTAGACCTAGAAGCCACGCAACGTCGTGGTATCCCTGTCTTTAACGCCCCTTTTTCTAACACGCGTTCTGTCGCCGAATTAGTGCTGGGGCAAATCATTCTGCTACTTCGCCAAGTGCCAAGCAAAAACGCGAAAGCACACCGTGGTGAGTGGGAAAAAACTGCCGACGGTTCATACGAAGCCCGTGGTAAAACCCTGGGGATTATTGGTTACGGTCATATCGGTACGCAGCTTAGCATTCTGGCAGAGCACCTTGGTATGCGCGTGCAGTTTTTTGATATTGAAGACAAACTAGTATTAGGTAACTCTACGCAAGTTAAGTCGCTAGAAAAGCTGTTAAACACCGCTGATGTTATTTCTTTGCATGTACCTGAAACCCCGCAGACACAGAATATGTTTGGCGCTAAAGAATTTGCACAAATGAAGAAAGGTAGCATATTCATTAATGCTTCTCGCGGAACAGTGGTAGACATAGACGCGCTGGCAGACGCGCTTGAAAGCGGCCAATTAAACGGCGCAGCCATTGACGTATTCCCTGTTGAGCCAAAATCGAATAAAGAAGAGTTTCAATCTCCTCTACGTAAATTCGATAACTGTATTCTTACTCCTCATGTGGGCGGAAGCACCCAAGAAGCGCAAGAAAACATTGGTATTGAAGTGGCCGGAAAACTGGCGAAGTACAGCGACAATGGCTCTACCCTGTCTGCGGTGAACTTCCCTGAGGTATCATTACCTGAGCATATCTCACGTTCTCGCTTGCTGCACATTCACAGAAACCAGCCAGGTATTCTTACTCAAATTAACCAAGCGTTTGCGGAAAAAGGCATTAACATTGAAGCCCAGTATCTACAAACGACTGCAGAAATTGGTTATGTGGTGGTTGATGTTCAACAAGACCGAGCTTACGACGCCTTAGCCCAGCTGCAGCAAATTGACGGCACAATTAAAACCCGCATTTTGCACTAAGCAAAAAGCCGACTAATTAGGCATAAAAAAACGCTGCAATGTGCAGCGTTTTTTTTTGCTTTTTGCCTGCGCTTAGGTGTTAGAACCTAGCTTTATCTCGCAGGGTTTAAAAGAAGTTATACACTAAGCTAACCGCTGTTTCAGTATCTAGCTTTTCTACATCGTCTTCTACGTCGGTGTTGTGATCAAGTTTGAACGACAAACGCATAGACAAGTTGCCACTAATGGTGGCGGTAAGTGCTGATTCAGCACGCGACTTGGTGTTTTCAGACCCTACTTCTGTACTTACCGTTTGGGTAAATTTAGCTGTGTCTGAAATTTTCCACGTATAAGCACTTGATGCACGAACAATGGCACTGCTTTGGTCTTCACCGTCTTGTGTTTCAGCCCATGAATAACCAGGACCAATTGAGTACTCAAGCGTGTGGCGCTGGTTTTCTAGCACCTTTTGGTTCCAACCCGCTGCGAGGGTTGCTTGGTAATCAAAGTTACTTAAACGGTCGTCTTCGTATGAAGCAAATCCGAACAAACGGTTATCAGGGTTTTCTAGCTTGTAATTGCCCTGTGCAGAACCGTAGAACTTTTGTGCTGATGTGTACTCTTCTTCTGTACCATCGTCATTATCTACCGTTTCTTCTTTATACAAACCTTCGATTGCGTAATCGTTGCTCCATTTCTCAAGCTCTTGGTGAGCAGTAATGCCTGCACTGATTGAGGTAGTCTTGGTGTTACCTGTTGTAGAGATAAAGCCGAGCTCGCCGTCCATTGTGAAAGGCTTTATTTCGTCTTGCGCAAAGGCTGCTGAAGAAGCTGATAAGGCGATAAGTGTTGCAAGAAGCTGTTTATTCATTGGCAATCCTAGTGGTTTACTATCCTTTACCGTAGCAGGCCAGTGAACTGTTACACACGGGCTGTACGGCGCAAATTTACTGCGGGCAATAGTACCTACCTCACATTCTCAGTCAATGAAGGTTAGCCTAAAAAATCGCCAAAAAACGCAATATTTACACTAAAAGATAAGATAAATCGGGCTGTTTTAAAAAAACTGGTATACCAACGCCACCGATGTCTCGGTGCTTAACGGGTCAATATCTTCTGCCGTGTCACTTTCGTGACTTAAAATAAACGACAATTTCATCGCAAGTGAGCCAAAGACATTGGCCGACAACGACGTTTCAGAGCGAGATTTGGTATTTTCAGCGCCCGCTTCTGTGCTTAAAAACTGACGAAGCTTGGCCCCTGAATTCCAATGATATTTATATTCGGCGGAGGCGCGAACAATCACCCCGTCGTTCACCGAGTCGGTGGTTTCTTCTTCAGGTTCAACAAATGCGTAGCCAGGCCCAATGCTGTACCTGAACTCACTTTCTTCGTCACGCCATAAGCGTTGCGACCAACCCGCCGCCAATGAGGCTCGTTGATCGTAGCCATTGAAGTCATCATCTTCATAGTCGCCGTACATGAAAAGGCGACGGCCGGGTATGTTGAGTTTGTAATCGAACTGAGCACTGCCATAAAGACGCTTTGCGGTCACTTCTCTTTCGCCTGAATCAACGGTACTTTCTTTGTACAGCATTTCGGCAAAATACAAGCTGCTCCAGTTTTCTGTTTCGTGATCGGCATTGACGCCCGCTTTAACGCTGGCAGCAGAAGTATTTCCCGTATTCACCAATACCCCAAGCTCTCCATCTAACGAAAAGCGGGGAATTTCATCATCGGTATCTGGCGTAAAATCGGCATGATATAGCGTTTGAATGAGGTCTCTATCGGTGGCCAAGGCACCAAAAGAAACACTCATCAGCGTGAAAAACAACCAGCCACGGGAAAACGTATTAAGCATAATTTAAATTAGGTTTAGTCTATTTAATTGGTTTTGTTTACTGAGCGGGGTCAATAAACACCTTATTATGCCCTTCCGTGGGAGGCGCTACATTCGCTGCACGCAGCTTTTAGCTAAGTTTGTACCTTATTGCTTAGTGTATCAACATTGCAACTTTTGTGGTTTCAATATCCGCAAAAGTGATCGCATTTGAAATAGCATCCATATCGGCACTTACACTATTGGCTATTTCTTTAGAGAAAAGTTCAATTTCACCGTAACATTCTTTATTGTGCTGCATGGCGGTAATGCGTGAGGCCAATGCTAAAATGCCGATGTCAGTGTCTGCATCCTGTTTGGTAGGGTCGTTTGCGTTCATTACAGGGTAGTAAAGCACAAGCGGCAACTTCCAATTTTCCAATATAGTACCGCTACATTCTGAAAAGGTAAATCCGAAGTGTCTGATTTGCCTTACATAGGGCAGTTCACAAACCTTATCATCTTGGTAAACCTTATAAAGATCTGAAGAATGTTTAGCTACAACTAATTCACTCAAGTTCTGCAAAATCCCCATGACAAAGAATCGTTCGCTGCCGCGAATGCCAAGGTGACGTGCAAGGCATTTAGCCACCATGCCGCAATATACAGCTTGATACCAATGCTTATCTAAATCGATATGAGGGGTATTGAAAGACTTGAATGCAGAGTTAGCGGTTTCTGCAACCACCAGATTGTACAACGCTTCGCCACCAATCACGCTTATGGCTTTAGAAATTGACTCTACCTGCGAGGGAAAACGGAACAAGGCACTGTTGGCAAGCCTTAACACTTTGGCAGTTAAGGATGGATCTACACTGATTAGCGCACCTAAATCCTCCGCGCTAGAACGCGGGTCGTCTAATACGGCTCTAATACGAATACAAACCTCAGGCAAAGCAAAGGATTTAGCTGCCAAGGCCACGTACTTATTTAACGTCATGAATAGACCTACTTAATTTCTAATAATCAACTACAGAGGCTACCGTGAGTACCCGGCTTATCTGCTATTAGGTTGAGCCTGTATCGTCGGATCCGTCGAACATACCTAGCTGCTCACCCACTCCACTGGCGTTTTGCTGCTCTTTGTCTTTACGTCGCGCCCGCGCGTAGGCCGCCGCTTTTCGTTTATGGCACGCAGAGATAATTTTCCTACGGGTACCATCGTCAATTTTTAGCCAATACAAGCGTTCTTCACGACTACGAAAACAGCCTTTACAAAATCCTCGGGGGCCTGATTCACACACACCAATGCACGGGCTAGGGATAGCAAAAAACTCGAGTTGTTGCCCTTGATTTGAATGATCCGTCATCGTTCATTAGTGCCGTAATGAATGTGCTTAGGGACAATTAAACCCCAGGTCACGTATTTGTGCCAGTAGACATTAGCCGCAGCTGTACTCTATATGGTGGATTTACCGGTAAATATCAACTCTGTATCTATACACGGGTATAAACCATCGGTGTGTCATGACCATTTCCCACGTAGGCGCTGGCGCATTGTAGATAGCAAAAACATAGGCCAAACAAAAAAAGGCCACTCAATTGAGTGGCCTAAAAATGCCCCTTAAGAGGGCAACGCTTGGGTAGACGGGAGAGTTAACCTTTGCGTTTTAGCAAGTAGTAGAAGACCGGTGTAAGAATTAAGCCAAAGAAGGTCACACCTATCATGCCGGAGAATACGGCAACCCCCATGGCTTGACGCATTTCCGCCCCCGCTCCGGTTGAGAGAACCATTGGCAATACCCCCATAATAAAGGCAATAGAGGTCATCAAAATAGGGCGTAAACGCAAGCGACTGGCTTCTTTAATCGCCGACAGAGCATCCATACCACTGTCTTGTAGCTCTTTGGCAAATTCCACAATAAGAATGGCGTTTTTGGTGGCAAGCCCAACCAATACAATCAGCCCTATTTGGGTAAAGATATTGTTATCGCCGCCATAAATTTGCACACCAATAAGGGCACTTAACAGAGTCATAGGTACAATAAGAATAATGGCCAATGGCAAGCGTAGGCTTTCATACTGCGCCGCTAACACCAAGAACACCAACAGCACCACCAATGGGAAAACAAAGGCTGAGGCATTACCCGCCAGTATTTGCTGGTAGGTTAGTTCGGTCCATTCGTAGGTCATACCCAGTGGTAGGGTTTCTGCCAAAATTTCTTCAATGGCCGCTTTGGCTTGGTCAGAGGAATAGCCCGCTGCTGGCGCGCCATTCACTTCCGCCGTCACATACCCGTTGTAGTGCATAACACGGTCTGGGCCGGCGCTGTGCTCAACATTTAAAAATGAGCCTAAGGGGATCATCTCGCCTTGTGAATTACGCACTTTAAATTGCGTAATATCGCCAATTTCCTGTCGATATTGCGCATCGGCCTGCACGTTCACCTGGTATGTTCTGCCAAATAAGTTGAAGTCGTTGACATACAACGAACCTAGGTACGCCTGCATAGTAGTAAACAAGGTGTCTATATTTACTCCTTGGCTTACCGCTTTTTCGCGGTCTACGTCTACATCAAGCTGAGGCACCGCCACGGTAAAGCTGGTGAACGACCCGGTTAAGGCTGGGTGTGCCCACGCTTTGCCAATCACTTCCTGAGTGACCCGCTCTAGTTCTTGAAAGCCAAGATTACCTCTGTCTTCAATTTGCAGTCTAAAGCCGCCAATAGTCCCTAGCCCCATCACTGGCGGAGGCGGAAATATAGCCACGTAAGCCCCTTTGATTGCGCCAAACTGCTGATTTAGCTTTGCTGCAATGGCCCCTGCTGATAACTCGGGTGACTGGCGTTCATTAAAGGGTTTAAGTGGCGTAAACAAAATACCTGAGCTTGGACTGTTAGTGAAACCGTTGATATTAAGCCCGGGAAACGCCACGGCGTCAGACACACCGGGGTGCGCCATGGCAATCCGTGACATTTCACGAATGACCTCTTCGGTTCTGTCTAAGCTTGCCGCATTGGGTAACTGTGCAAACGCCACCAAATATTGCTTGTCTTGCCCTGGCACATAACCGGTGGGCGTAGACGCAAATTGGTTATAGGTAAGCGCAATTAAACCTGCATACAACACCAATACAATACCGCTTTTACGAATTAACCCACCCACAGCGCCGGTGTATTTTTTTGAGCCTCGCTCGAATACGCGGTTAAACGGGGCAAACACGAAACGGCCAAACACTTTGTCCATGCCACGGGTTAACCAATCATTGGCTTTACCATGAGGCTTAAGCAATAGCGCAGACAGTGCCGGGCTAAGGGTTAACGAGTTAATCGCAGATATGACTGTGGATATAGTGATAGTAAGGGCAAACTGCTTATAGAATTGCCCGGTTAAGCCACTCATAAATGCAGTAGGAATAAATACCGCGGCAAGCACTAAAGTTGTGGCAATAATAGGGCCAGTCACCTCTTTCATGGCTTGCACGGTGGCATCAAAAGGAGACTTACCCTCTGCAATATTTCGCTCTACGTTTTCCACCACCACAATAGCGTCATCTACCACAATACCTATTGCCAACACCAAACCAAACAATGATAAAGCGTTAAGTGAAAAGCCCATAAGTTGCATGAACGCAAAGGTCCCCACTAATGAAATAGGCACTGCAACAAGGGGAATGATAGACGCACGCCAGGTTTGTAAGAACAGCACTACCACTAATACAACCAGCAATACGGCTTCCAGCAAGGTGTCGACTACGGCTTCAATAGAGCCTCGAACAAACACCGTGGGGTCGTAAACAATGTCGTACTCCAAACCATCGGGAAACATTGTCGACAGCTCAGCCATACGGGCGCGCACGTCATCAGAAATTTGAATAGCATTTGAACCCGGCGCTTGAAATATAGGTAAAGCCGCGGCCGGTTTATTATTTAACAGCGAGCGCAATGAATAGTTGTCTGCCCCTAACTCCACACGGGCCACGTCCTTAAGACGGGTTATTTCCCCATTTTCGCCGGTTTTGACAATAATATTTTCAAACTCGGTTTCATCTTTTAATCGCCCGCGAACGTTAATCAGTAACTGAAATTCGCTTTTACCCGTGGGTTGAGAGCCCAAGCTTCCTGCTGCCGCCTGCTGGTTTTGATCGGCAATAGCTGCGGCCACATCGCCAGGATTTAGTTGTAGCGCGGCAAGTTTATTCGGGTCTAGCCACACACGCATGCTGAACTCACCGGCGCCAAACATACGCACCTGCCCTACTCCGTTAATACGAGCCAGCTCGTCTTTTACAAACTGATCAGCATAGTTAGACAAATACAGCATGTCGTAACGGTTATCTGGCGAGGTTAAATGCACCACCATGGTTAAATCTGGTGATGATTTTTCGGTAACAACCCCTAAGCGCTGTACCTCTTCGGGCAAGCGGGGCGTGGCGCGGTTCACACGGTTTTGAACGAGCGTAGTGGCATCATCAGGATCGGTGCCGATAGCAAAGGTGATAGTAAGGGTCATGGTGCCATCGCTGGTTGCCTGCGACGACATATACAGCATATCTTCAACACCGTTAATTTCTTGCTCTAACGGCGTTGCAACAGTAGCTGCGATAACTTCTGGGTTGGCACCAGGGTAACTTGCCGTCACGACAACGGTGGGCGGTACCACTTCAGGGTATTCTGTAATAGGCAATTGCCACACCGCAATGGCCCCGCCGATGAAAATAAGCAACGACAGCACACCCGCAAATATCGGGCGGCTAATGAAGAATTGCGAAATGTTCATTACTTAAGACCTGCCGTAACCGTAGGCGCTGACACTGAACCACCAGCAAGCACATCATCAAACTGCGCCATGTTTTGTGTCAGCTCGGTGGCATTATCCACACGAGACTGCCAATTAGACAAATTAGCCAAAGCGTCTTCATCACCCATAGGCACTTCGTTTGCTGCCACCAACGCACCAGGGCGAACACGCTGCAAGCCGTCCACAACAATGCTGTCGTTAGCGTTTAAGCCACGTTTAATAATACGCATGCTACCCACTTTATCGCCTAATGTTACTGGGCGGTATTCCACTTTATTTTCTTCATTTACTACAAGGACAAACTTGTTGTTTAAATCTGTACCTATGGCTTTTTCTTTAATAAGAATGCCTTGCTCCTGGGTGTCGCCTGCCAGTTTAAGGTGGGCAAACAAACCGGGGATTAAACGACCCTCGTCATTGTTAAATACGGCGCGCACGCGAAGCGTGCCTGTACTGCTATTCACTTGATTGTCGATAAAATCAATTTGCCCCCAGTGATGATAGTCAGACTCATTTGCCAAACGCATAGCAACAGGCTGCTCACTAACGGCCGTTGACGCCTTATTAGTAGAAGATAGGTAGTTAAGATACGTTTGTTCATCTATGTCGAAGTACGCGTAAAGACGATCTGTTGACACGATACGCGTTAACTCGGTTTGCCCTGCCGTGACGAAGTTACCTTCGGTTATATTCGCGCGAGAAATACGCCCTGAAATTGGCGCTTCAACACGGGCAAAACCACGGTTTAAACGCGCTACGTCAAGCTCCGCTTGGGTTTGATTTAAACTGGCTAACGCCTGATTCTTTTCTGCTAAACGGGCATCTAGCACTTCTTCAGACACCGCTTGGGTTTTGCGAAGTTTGAAGGCGCGATTATAGTTCTGCTCAGCAAGTTGAACGCGGCTTTTCGCTTCTTCAAGTTGCGCAGTTAAACGAGAAACTTCAGCCTTAAACGTACGGTTATCAATAAGGAACAAGGTTTGACCTTGTTCAACATATTCACCTTCATCAAAAGCCACAAAATCGATATAGCCGGACACGCGAGGACGCAACGCAACAATATGTGGAGACTCTAAACGACCTGTAAAGTTATCCCATTCGGTTAACCGCTGAGATACCACTTTTGCCACATCAACAGGCACACCAGTATTTGCCTGCATGGTCTGAGCTGGCCCTTTTTCATCGCCGCCACATGCAGCGACCAGCAAAGTAAGGCTTACCATTGCCAATAAACGGGTAAAAGTTTTCATTGCAAGATACTCTTAAAAATTGAACTAAAGTTTGATGCCGTGCATTATGCACACCCTCAAACAATAAAAATAATTATCTTTTAATATGCAACACATCACATGATGTTATATATTAGGAAGCAGATTTATTGATGAAGTTATGAACAACTCACCGTTCGTGGTATCAATGCGTTACGTCCACGCCCCGTTTTGACCAAAGGAGACGAAGATGCGTCCACATGATTTAAATTTACTCATGATATTTGATGCCATCATGACAGAAGGTGCGATTACGCGCGCTGCCGATAGACTGTCGATGACACAGCCTGCTGTATCTAATGCCCTTTCGCGCATGCGTACAGCATGGAACGATGAGCTGTTTGTGAAGGACGGTCGCGGTATTCAACCCACCTCCTTTGCTAAAAACCTGTGGAGCCAAATTCAAGGTCCCTTAGGTGAGCTTGAAGTGGCCGTCAACCCTACCGACTTCAACCCTGCTACCGCTAAACGTACCTTTCGTATTGCCGCCACCGACAGTATCGTTTCTATTGTGTGGGGACCCCTTCGTAAAGTGATTGAAAACGAAGCACCGGGTATCAACATCCACGCTATTCCCAACTACGATATGGAAAGCCATAAAATTCTCAAAGATGCTGAAGCCGAGCTTACGTTTTCAAAATATCTTGAACCTGGCTCAGTCATTCGCGCAGAACACGTGCTCGACCCAAGCTGGGTGGTGGTAATGCGCCCCGATCACCCGCTGGCAAAATCGCAACTCACATTAGAAGACTTTGTGGCTGCCGATCACTTATTGGTGTCGGTTACCGGTGATGTGACTGGTCCTACCGATCAAGTGCTTGCAAACCTTGGTTTAAAGCGCCGCGTGGCCATGTCGGTTAATCAATTCTATAACGCCACACCACTACTGAGGGAAAGCGATCTCATTTGCGTGGCGCCTTCTCTTGTCTTGGAAAGAGAAATATTTTCCGGCGAATTAGCGGTGTTTGAAACGCCCATTGAAATCGTCAGCTCTCCCCTTTCTGTTATGTGGCATAAACGTCAAGATCAAGATGCAGGCTTGCAGTGGTTGCGTGGCTTAGTGGTGAAATTTATTCGGGAACGCGCTCAACGCCATGAAATGCTGCTTTCCCAGTGTTGCCGAAAAGCCTATTGCGCAGATACGGTTAAACGCTTTATGGACCAGCGTAATATGGACTGTAGCGAATTTTCGCCAGCCCACTTAAACGTGCCAAGTAACGATGAAATCAGCAAGGTAAAAGCATAGGTTCAGCTGCTGATTTCAACGTTATTATTAGCGCAGTATAGGGTTTCTACCAATTATACATAGTGCCATCTTCAAGTCGGTTCACAGGTAAGTAAGCTGGCTTATAGGGATACTTGGCCGCTAACGACTCATCAATATCTACACCATGTCCGGGCTTTTCACCCACCTTCATAACCCCCTCTTCGAAACGATAGTCATGGGGGAATACAGCGTCGGTTTCTTCGGTATGACGCATGTATTCTTGAATACCAAAATTAGGAACCCAGGTATCAAAATGTACCGCAGCTCCCATGGTAATTGGACTTAAGTCGGTAGCACCATGGAATCCAGTGCGAACATGGTAAAGCTCGGCTAAATGCGCAATTCTGCGCAAGTGTGAAATTCCGCCAGCGTGTACAATTGTAGTGCGAATGTAGTCGATTAATTGTTCACTAATAAGCTGTTGGCAGTCATGAATAGAGGAGAATACCTCCCCAACGGCAATTGGGGTAGTGGTATGTTGTCGGAATAACCTAAACCCTTCTTGCAGTTCAGCGGGAACGGCGTCTTCTAGCCAAAACAACTTGTAAGGTTCTAGAGACTTACCTAATTGAGCCGCCTCTAGTGGTGTGCAACGGTGATGGGCATCGTGTAACAAATGGTGATCGTACCCATAGGTATCACGCAATGTCTCAAATAATTTAGGGACACTGTTTAGGTACTTAGTGGTAGACCAAATATTTTCCGACGGTAAATTAGCGTCAGCGGGTTCATAAAACAGTTTATCCTTGGAAACACCATACGTGCTACTAAGGCCAGGAACACCTGTTTGCGCACGAATGGCTTTATAACCCATATCAATATACCTGCCCACTTCCTCGACGGTTTCTTCAATGGTGTTGCCATTTGCATGGCCATAGACCATTACCCCATCACGGCTGCGGCCGCCGAGTAATTGATACAATGGCATATTAGCGGCTTTCGCTTTGATGTCCCATAGTGCGACGTCAATTGCCGCGATGGCTGTCATTCCAACAGGCCCTCTGCGCCAGTACGCTCCTCTATAGAAGTACTGCCAAATATCCTCTATACGGCTAGCATCTTTGCCTAACAAACAAGGTATTAAATGATCTTCAAGGTAACTAACAACCGCGAGTTCACGACCATTTAACGTAGCATCACCAATTCCATAAATCCCTTCATCGGTAACAATTTTTAACGTCACAAAGTTACGACTGGGGCAAGTAACAATCACTTTTGCTTCAATTATTTTCATACGAGTACCTTTAAGCATTAACGTACACCAATCTAGGGGAGAGTAACTTGAAGTTACTAAGGGAAACCTTTAAATTGGTCTGGACTATTAACTCTAGAGTATAATCGGCTTGACCAATTTACAAGATCAATTTTCATCCGTTGACAATACAGGTGCTAAACGTCTGTATTTGCAAATTGCGGACAAACTCGCTCAACTTATCAGTGATGGAATAATAAAACCTGGCGAACGCTTGCCAGCAGAGCGTGAATTAGCCAGCCGCTATGATGTGAGCAGACAAACCGTACGCGAGGCATTAATTGCATTAGAAGTGTCAGGCATTGTCGCAATACGCCCTAGTTCTGGCATTTACGTATTAAAGAAATCAACCCTAAGCCCCGCCCTAATTACCGAAGATGCCCCTGGCCCTTTAGAAATTATGGAAGCGAGACGGCTACTAGAAGGGCAAGCGTGCGAAATGGCGGCTTCACGTATCAGCAACGAGGAACTACGTAAGCTTCAAGCTTATATCGAACAAATGTCGGTGTTAGTTGGTAAGCAAGATTTAACCGGGGCAGAACAGTTTGATGGTAGGTTTCACCGGTTAATTGCGCACGCAACACGAAACAGTGCTATTTACACTATGGTTGATTGGCTGTGGACCTTGCGAGATTCATCTGAAATTAGTCGTCTCTTTGCTGAAAAAATGCGAAGACATGGCGCCAACCCCAACATTGAAGCCCATCAGGCTATATACGAAAATTTATGTAGGCGCGACGGAGATGGAGCAAGGCAAGCAATGGAAAGCCATCTCAAACACGTAGAAGACATGTTTATAATTATGATTGGAGACGCTTAATTTGGACGGTCCAATTTGACATTGGTCTGCAATATTGATATTTCTGTGCGTCCAGATTTTGATAACGCAGAGCATTGTCATGAAAAAAAATTTTAAATGTATGGTGGCTTTATTGGCCGTTACATTGTCGTTGTGTTGGCAAACACCGTCTTTCGCCAACCAGCAACCCGTCGATTTGGTTTATCCTTTTGCCGATACGGCAAACAGTCGCTGGTTTTTCTTTGACTCTGCATCGTTACCTTTTGGTATGGTTAACTTAAACCCTGATACAGAAACGGGCGGCGCATGGGGAAGCGGTTATCGCTACAATTCCAGCGAAGTAAAAGGTTTTAGCCATGTTCACGCGTGGCAGCTTGCAGGCTTGTCAGTTATGCCCGTATCAACCAAGCTCCCCATTACACAATTAAAATCGGACTACTATTCTGCGTTCAATCACAATGATGAAATTGTAAAACCTGGGTTTCATCAGCTACAGTTATCCCGCTATAACATCGATGTAAAATTAACGGCCACAACACGGGTGGGATTTCATAGTTATCAATTCGCTAACAGCGAAAACCAGCAGGTTTTGTTTAATTTAGGTGGGCAACTGGGCCCTAGTCATCTTGGCCATGCTGAAGCGCATAAGGTTTCGCAGACGTCTATTAATGGCTATATAACGAATTTACCCACTTACCGTCGATCCCGTCCAACCAAAGTCTTTTTTCACGTTGAATTCAGCCGTCCTATTGAGGATATGGATAGTTGGCGCGGCGAGCACCATTTTGAAAAAGTAGATTTTATTAATGGCATAGACGCAGGCCTACTGGTCAATATATCACCGTCAAAACAACCGCTGCTAATGAAAGTAGGGATATCCTACGTGTCAGAAGAAAATGCAAAATCGAACATTGATATTGAACTCCCACACTGGGAATTCGATAAAGTGAAAGAAGACGCTTTTGCAATTTGGAATCAACAGCTGAGTAAAATTTCGGTGTCTGGTGGAACCCGCCAGCAGCAGCGCAGGTTCTACACTGATCTTTGGCACGCATTACAGGGGCGACGCATCATTTCTGATGCCAATGGTCAGTATATGGATCAAACTTCTAGTACCCCCAGAGTGAAACAGATACCGCTTTTAGACAGTGGAGAGCCCCTGTTTAATCACTACAATTCAGACTCTTTCTGGGGAGCTCAATGGACAATATCAACGTTGTGGCCACTTGCTTATCCAAAAATTGCTTCAGAAATGACAAATAGCTTACTCAACTATTACAAAGACGGCGGTATGATTGCACGTGGTCCATCAGGCGGAAATTACACCTATGTGATGACTGGCGCGTCTTCCACCCCTTTTATCGTGTCAAATTATATGAAAGGCATTCAAGACTTTGATGTTGAACTTGCCTATGAAGGACTCAAGAAGAACCACAGCACTGCTGGCATGATGGCAAAAGCGGGTTACGAGCATTACACCAATACTGGCGGCGGCATGCGCTTTTATGAGAATGATGGCTATGTTCCATTCCCACTTCCTACAGGCGAAAGTATGTATGGTAATCACAAACGTGGCCCAGGAATGACGCTGGAATACGCTTTCCAGGATCATGCTCTAGCACAATTAGCCGGTGCACTAGGCTATAACGACGACTATGATATGTACGCTAAGCGCTCAAAAAATTACCGTCACGTATTCGATGCAAGTAGCGGTTATATGAGACCAAGAAATCCAGATGGTTCGTGGCAAACCCCTTTCGATCCATTTCAATATGAAAATGGATTCGTTGAATCTAACCCAGCACAAGGTACGTGGAATGTGGCGCATGACATTGATGGCCTCGCGTCCTTAATGGGCGGAAAAACAACGCTGATTGAAAGGCTCGACAACGCCTTTAACGAGGCTGAAAAGCAAGGATTTACTGCAGGTAACGCACATGCAGATGAAGCGAAAGACGAGTATAGAAGAATTCCTATTAACTATGGTAATCAACCAAGTATGCAAACCGCATTCATTTTTAGCGCGGCTGGCGCACCTTGGAAGACCCAATATTGGTCGCGAAAAGTCGTCAATAAAGTCTACTCTGATTTGTCACCACAGCGTGGTTACAGTGGTGACGAAGACCAAGGACTAATGGGTAGCTTGGCCGTACTGATGAAAATTGGACTTTTCCAGCTTACCGGGGGGGTAGAAAAGGATCCTATTTATTATATTGGTAGCCCTCTTTTTGACACTATTACCATTACGTTGGATGACCACTATTACACCGGAAAAACCTTTACTATTCGAACGCGTAACAACAGTGCAGACAATGTATATGTCAGCGCCATAACACTGAACGGCAAGCCATTGACTCGCACCTATCTGCTCCACAGTGAAATAGTTAACGGTGGAACACTTGTTCTAGATATGTCTGACCGACCCAATAAGCAGCTTCATTAAATGTCGAAATCTTGTCTGTTATTCGATAATGACGGTACGTTGGTAGACAGTGAGTATCTTTGTAATTTAGGTATTGCCCACGCGTTTCTTGAACTCGACGTAACACTAGATGCAGATGACTTGGTAAAACACTATCGCGGTATGAAACTGTCTGAAATAATGGCATCTATTTCACGGCAGTATTCTGTAGAATTGCCTGACGATTTTATCTCGTCTTATCGTAAGCGTGTTGCGTCTTTGTTCGATAAGCACTTAACACCTATTGAAGGTGTCGTTTACGCACTTGACCACCTCCATCATCGAAAAGCCGTAGTATCTAATGGCCCACGGCAGAAAATTGAGCATGCCCTAAATGTTTGCCAACTTCGCGGTTACTTTAACGACAACATTTTTAGTGCCTACGACATAGGCTACTACAAACCCAATCCTCAGATATACCTTGATGTGGCCGCTATGATGAAGGTATCGCCTAATCAATGTGTGGTTATTGAAGACAGTAAAGTGGGCGCAGAGGCGGGCAGCCGCGCTGGGATTACTACCCTGTTTTATAATCGCTACAATGAAACGCTTTCATTACCCCACGTGACCAGCTTTAACGACATGAAACAATTGCCTAAAATGATTGCTAACGTAAGTTAGTATTCACTTACCATCATTCACACTGTTAAGCAAAAAAACCAGTCAGGAGAAACTGACTGGCTTTTAATAGATGATAAATGCCCGGGTTTTACTTCATAGTAGGCATCGTAAAGTGATTGATGTTTTGCTGACCTTTGGGCCAACGTGCCGTCACCGTTTTCATTTTAGTGTAAAAACGAACGCCATCTGGCCCGTGCATATTTAGTGGGCCAAAAATAGATCTTTTCCAACCACCAAAGCTATGGAACGCCATTGGCACTGGTATAGGCACATTAACGCCTACCATACCCACCTGCACTTTGTGATAGTAAGCGTGGGCTGCTTCACCATTTGCAGTGAAAATAGAGGTGCCATTACCATACTCATGACGGTTAACCAGTGCTAGCGCTTCTTCAAAACTACTCACTCGAACAACGCTGAGTACTGGCCCAAATATTTCTTCATTATAAATACGCATTTTAGGGGTCACGTTATCAAACAGTGTCGGCCCCACAAAATAGCCTTTTTCGCATCCAGACACGCGATAGTTTCGGCCATCAGCAACTAGTGTGGCCCCTTCTTCCACACCATCTGAGATATACTCTTGCACCTTAGCGGCGTGTTCCCGGCTGATTAGCGGCCCCATATGAGGTTCGTCACCTTCACCTAAACCCGGGCCTACTCGCATTTGCGCTATTTCTTGCTGCAATTTTGCAATTAATGCATCTGCGGCTTCGTCACCCACACACACAGCAACTGAAATTGCCATACAGCGCTCGCCGGCTGAACCATACGCCGCGCCCATCAGTGCACCGCTAACCAACTCAAGATCGGCATCGGGCATTACAACCAAGTGATTTTTTGCGCCACCTAATGCTTGTACTCGCTTACCGTGCTGATTTCCCACATTGTAAACATATTCAGCAATGGGGGTTGAGCCGACAAAGCTAATAGCATCAACATCTTCATTTGTAATTAGTACGTCGACCGATGTTTTGTCACCGTTGACGACATTGAATACGCCATCGGGTAAACCGGCCTCGGTAAGTAATTCGGCAATTCTTAATATAGTACTGGGGTCTTTTTCTGACGGCTTCATGACAAACGTATTTCCGCAGGCAATCGCTACAGGAAACATCCAAAGTGGTACCATCGCAGGAAAATTAAAAGGGGAAATGCCGGCACAAACACCTACAGGCTGCATTAGACTAAAACTGTCTACGCCTCGCCCCACATTCATCGACTGCTCACCTTTGAGTAAATGTGGAATGCCGCAGGCAAATTCCACCACCTCGATACCCCGCGTTAACTCACCTTGAGCATCAGAGAACACTTTGCCGTGCTCTTTGGTAATTAAGGTAGCAAGTTCATCTTTGTGCGTTTCTAACAACGCCTTAAACTTGAACATAACTCGGGCTCTGTTTAGCGGAGTTACTTCACTCCATGTCACAAACGCCTGCTTAGCGGCAGTAATGGCCGCTTGGGTTTCTTCAACTGTAGATAGGCTTACTTTTCTGATTACCTCACCTGTGGCCGGATCGTAAACTGAATTATCGCGATCACTTGTGCTGTCGACCCGCTCACCATTTATATAATTACCTAACGTTTGCATATCTCTACCTTTTAAACCTAGATCCTGAAGAATTAGTACGGTTGTTTAACTTGCTGCTGTGTATAGTTTTCATGCGCATCAGCAACAGCTTTTCTTTTAGACGTTTGGGGTATTGCGACATCCCACCAACTGCCATTGACGGTGCTGATATGTGGGTCTGTATTAATCGCGATTAACGTGCTGGTGGTATTACTCTTAGCTTTGGTTAACGCTGCTTCTAATTCACCTAATGAGTGAACATGTTCGGCATTCGCGCCCATTGAACGAGCATGTTGAGCGAAATCAATTTGCATCAACTCAGGCGCACCTTCACAATCGTCCAATAAATTGTTGAACGGTGCATTGCCCGTTCCTTGCTGCAATCGGTGGATACAACCAAAACCTCGGTTGTCTAACAAAATGACGATAATCTTTTGCTTAAGCATCACAGATGTTGCTAATTCGGCATTAAGCATCATGTATGAGCCATCACCAACCACCACTATGACGTCATTGTTTGGCTTGGCTAATTTAACGCCTAAACCGCCCGCTATTTCATACCCCATGCAAGAAAAACCATACTCTACGTGATAACTACCGGGTCCTTCTGCTCGCCATAGTTTGTGAAGTTCGCCGGGTAATCCACCTGCTGCACACACAATCGTATCGCCAGCATTTGAACCGCGCTTTACCGCCCCTAATACTTGCGCATCGGATGGTAAACCTTCGGTGTCTGAAGTCACATCTTCATAATGTTGCTGCCACTTTATATTGAGTACTTGGGCTTTTTCCAACCATGTTGTTGGCGCCGACCATTGCGCTAGCGCGCTATGCAGCTGTGTTAACGTTTGCGTCGCATCACCTACCAAAGACACCGCATCGTGTTTATTGGCATCGAAAGCCCCTATGTTTAATTGAAGTAACACTGTATTGTCGCGGTTCCAAAGGGTTCGAGATGACGTGGTGAAATCTTGTAGCCGAGTGCCTATCGCAATAATTAAATCTGCTTCAGCGGCAATTTTATTTGCAGCTTCACTTCCTGTCACACCTACCCCACCCAATGCACAAGGATGTTGCCAAGATAGGCAGCCTTTACCCGCTTGGGTTTCTGCAACCGGAATCTGATGAGTTTCAGCAAATTCTGATAGGGCTGCTGCTGCGCCAGAATACAGCACTCCACCACCGGCAATAATTAACGGCTTTTGCGATTTCTTTATCGCAGACACGGCTTGTTCAACTTCAAAAAGCTCAGCCAAAGGCTGACGAATTCTATGCACTCTTTTAGTGAACAATGAGACTGGGTAATCGAATGCCTCTGCCTGAACATCTTGCGGAAATGCCAAAGTAACGGGCCCACAATTCACCGGGTCGAGCAGTGTTTGCATGGCCACCGGTAAACTATTAATAAGCTGTTCGGGTCGATTAATACGATCGAAATAGCGACTTACCGGTTTAAAACAATCATTCACTGAAATATTCGGGTCACTGAAGTGCTCAATTTGTTGTAAAACAGGATCAGGTTTACGGTTCGCAAAGTTGTCGCCCGGCACAAATAACACCGGTAAGCGATTTGCGTGAGCAAGCCCAGCGGCGGTCACCATATTGGTTGCGCCGGGCCCAATTGATGACGTACACATCATCATTCTTCGACGGTTATTAGCTTTTGCATACGCAATTGCGGCATGCGCCATGCCTTGTTCGTTATGCGCTCGGTATGTTGGAAAAGTCGCTTTGTTGTCGTGTAGTGCTTCACCTAGGCCAGCCACGTTCCCATGACCAAAAATAGCAAAGGCTCCGGCAAATATAGGGAACTCTTCGTGATCAATTACAATGTACTGCTGTGTAAGAAATGCCAACATTGCTTGCGCAGCAGTGTATCTAATGGTCTTCATCTAAATATCCTTACGCGTGTTCCATGCTGAGACTAAAGTAAGATAGTTTTCAGCTACCACCTTCATCAGCACCTCGTCATCGATTTTTCCCGCCAACCAGTCTTTGCTGGGTGCGGAAAATATAGAGCGGCCTACTGCAAAGCCTTTACATAGCGGATATTTAGCACTATTAGAAAACCCTTCTATAAGTGCATCAATTGGCGCATCTAAACCTAAAAGAATAATGCCTCTACAATGTGGCGAACGCTTATTCACCAGGTCACTAATGCACTTCCATGCGGCAGGCGAAGGGGGAGGCAGCTTCCACCAATCGGGCCTTACATTGAGGTCGTAAATCATTTCCATTGCCCTTACGACAGACGTATCGTCAGCGGGAATATCACTAGGCGGAATTATTTCTAGTAGCAGTTCATGACCACTTTGACAACACGCGGCATAAAGCTCTTCAATCTGCTTAGATTGTGCTTCCCACATGGCAGCGTCGTCATCTGGATGCATAAACACTAAACATTTAACGATATGCTCCTGTGGCCAACTGACCAAGCGAGAGCCTATAGAACGCCCGCCTTCTAGCTCGATAGGACGGGAACCCGGCACTTCCACTGGACGCCCCACCCACCAGCGTTTTCCGGTAACAGCGTTCAATGCATCTTGACCGAAGGTATCATCTATCAAAACCCCCACTTGATTATTACCTTGTACGCCAGTCTGCTCTAACGCCTGTAAAATAAGCGCTTTTAGGGTTCTTATTTTTGACAAATCGGCACCCGCTTCATTTGCCATTTCGACAAATTGTTTACGATGGTCGAATGCTAAAATACACAAGTCTTGCCACTGCGAAGTTTGACGCGTGGTAACCCTATGTAAATAGTTAAGCTCTGGATGAATATCGGGGCGCTCAATGGAATGTTGATTGGCAATGTAATAGTCAAGCTCGTCAGCCGAAGGAATGGCGGGGGCACAACCATGGCGAGATACCACAAGTGCACCAGCGGCGTTGCCGTAGGCACATGCTTTTTTAAACCCTTCTTCACGCAACCATCCTCGCAAGAAACCAGACATGAAAGCGTCGCCCGCACCAAGCACATTAAGGACATCAACCCTCACCCCTGGTGCAAAAAAAGCATCATCAATGTGGGGGGGAATGGCGTCATCGAAAATAGAACATCCTTTCTCGCCGCGCTTTAGCACGATGGTGGCGTCAGTAAGTTGCCTCACGTTTTGAAGTGCTGCTAATGTATCTGTCACACCACCAGCAATATGTATTTCTTCTTCCGTACCAACAATTAAATCGCACAGTGGAATAATAGACTGTAAATGCTCAGAAACGCTGCTATTGGAGACAAATCTATTGTCGCCTTCACCTGGGCGGGTTAACCCCCAAAGCACCGGTCGGTAGTCAACATCCAAAATAACTTTAGTATTGTTTTTTCGTGCATATTCAATTGCTTTACGAGCAACAGCGTCAACATGGGGAGTTGAAAAATGTGTTCCGGTAATCAATAAAGCCTTTGCTGATGCAATATACTGCTCATCAAAATCACTGATATCTACTGCCATATCGGCGCAATCAGCACGATAAAATAGTAACGGAAATTCTTCCTTACTTTTTATTGATAAAATGGCCAACGCTGTGAGACGCTGTTTATCGGTAACAACGTGGCTTGTGTCTACGCCAACTCGGTCTAATTCTTCACGAATGAATTGCCCAAACTGCTCATCGCCTACACGGGTAAGCATAGAAGATTTCAATCCTAAGCGGGCTGCACCAAAGCAAATATTGCACGAAGAACCACCCAGAGATTTTGCAAACGTAGAGATATCTTGAAGGCGGTTACCGATTTGCTGTCCGTACAGATCCACAGACGCTCTACCTAGGCAGATCAGATCTAATGTTTTAGCATCTTGCATTGATACAGGTACTCTCAATTGATTGGATAATTAACTTTCTAAAAACAAAATAGAACAAATATTCCAATTTATCAACACTGGAATATTTATTCCTTACATGCTAAATTTAGAACACCTAGTATGAAATTATGATGACACCATCAAACCAATGGCAGAAGATCAGTTAACGTTAGAACACCGAATCGAACAGGAATTTGCTTCGTTGAGCAATCGGCTTCAGCAAGTTGCTCGGTTTATCTTAGATAATCCTAATAGTATTGCCTTTGGGACTGCGGCGAGTATCGCAGAAGCTGCGGGGGTACATGGTTCTACGCTAGTTCGATTCGCCCATGCGTTCGATTTCGAAGGTTTTAGCGACATGCAGCAGGTCTTCAAACATAAGCTCATTTCTTCCACTCCTACCTATGAATCTCGAGTGCAATCGGTATTAGATGCGCCAGAAACCCATGATGACCAGTGTGGGCTGAGTTGGCTTAAAAAAATTACAGCGGCAAACGAGGCTGCACAAAAAAGTGCGTTAGATAAGATTGACCCTGAAGCCTTAAACTTAGCCATAGTAGAACTACAAAAGGCAAGTATTATTCATGTACAAGGGGTAAGACGTGCGTTCCCAATTGCGAGTTACTTCAGCTATGTTCTTGGAAATTTAGGTTATCGAGCACACCTTCTCGACAGTGTGGGGCAAATGGACAGAGCCCAATGTGGATTAATGACAAAAGACGACGCGTTATTTGCTATTAGTTTCGCACCTTATGCCCCTGAAACAATCGAAACGGTCACTCAAGCCAAATCAAAAGGCGTAAAAATAATTGCCTTAACCGATAGTGTATTAAGCCCTATGGTAGAAATTGCTGATGTATGCATAAAAGTTAAAGAAGCGGAGATCCACTCATTTCGTTCGCTTAATAGCAGCTTTAATATTATTCAAGCATTAATGCTTGGTCTTATTCACCACCCATCTCAAACCTGATAGGAATTGGCATGTCTCATTTACATATACGCCCTAAAGAAGCAGGCGCAGACAAACGTATTATTAATATAACCCCTGAATCGGCGAACTGGCAGTTTGTTGGTTTTGAGGTGGTGATGCTTGAAGCTGATGATACCCTGGTGGTCAACACCCAAAATACTGAGCTTTGTGCAGTTATTATCTCTGGAGTCGCAGACGTTACGACACAAGAGCAATTGTTTAGTAATATCGGCCATAGAGCTTCAGCATTTGATGGTATAGCCCCTTACGCCGTTTATGCTCCGCCAAAACAGGAATTGACGATAAACGCGCTAACCTCATTAGAGGTAGCCCTTTGCCGTGCCCCCGCAAAGGGCCTTTACCCTGTAAAGCTTATTACGCCTCAAGATTGTGTTACGATGACAAGGGGAAGTGGCACTAATTTACGTCACATTCGCAATATAATGATGGACAATGTAGATGCAGAACGTTTACTGATCACTGAAGTCATTACCCCCAGTGGTCATTGGTCAAGCTATCCACCTCATAAACATGACACCGACGCAATACCACAAGAGAGTGCATTAGAAGAAACGTATTATCACAAGCTTAACCCTAAACAAGGCTTTGCTTTTCAACGGGTTTATACCGACGATAGAAGCATTGATGAAACCATTAGTGTAGAGCATAACAGCGTAGTTACCGTTCCTAAAGGGTATCACCCAGTCGGAACTCCGCATGGATACGAGCTGTATTATTTAAACGTAATGGCGGGTCCAAAAAGAGAATGGATCTTTCACAATGATCCCGATCACGCTTGGATTGTTAACCCGTAAACAAAGTGGTTGATTCTCGAATAACAAGGTCACAATGAAAGGTCTCATTGCTCTCGCTGATATTCACACTACTATTAGCGCCAGCATGCTTGTGCTTTAAACGGCCAATTAAAAACGTAGCTGCGCGATACCCAATGCTGGTTAGTGGGTGGCGCATAGTAGTAATATTAGGCCATACTTTTGTTACGATGGGCGTATCATCGATACTGGCTATTGAAAGCTGCTTAGGTACGCTAATCCCGCGACTTTGCGCTGTATACAATACACCAACGGCCATCTCGTCATTCGATGCAAATATTGCCGATGGTGGAGTGTTTCTGTTGAGTAACACGGAAGCGGCATCTACACCTGACTGATACGTGTAGTAGCCCTGGACAATAAGTGACTCATCCACTTTTAAGTTTGCGTCTGCAAACGCCATTCTATAGCCTTGCTCACAACGCTGACTGGTGTACTGGTCTGGATGGCCTAAAATAAAGCCTATATCGCGATGCTTTAAGTGCAACAGGTAACTTGTCATATCGTAGGCCGCTTTTACAGCGTCCATATCAACAAAATCCCCTCGCGTTTTGTCTTTAGCTCCTATTTGAACGTAACTGATATTTTTGCGATCTAACATATCCAATAACTCAGATTTATCGCTCAAGGGAGGAGCTAGAATAAGACCATCTGCCAAGGTATTATCAATAAATGATTCTATCTCTTCAACCAGTGTGGGGGAGCGATAGCTGCAGTCATATAAAAACACCCCCATTTGCTCTTCTCTACAGCCTTTCATAATTCCCTTCTGTAAGTTCATTATGTAGCCAGGACTGGGGTTATCTGCTAGCAACGCGATAAAAAACGAACGGTTCTTAGCTAAGGCCATTCCTAATGGATTACGTTTGAAGCCGAGATGATCAATAGCCTCCTGCACTTTTTGACGCGTTTCATCTTTAACGTTCGCTTCTTTATTAATAACGCGAGACACCGTTTTTTTTGAAACTCCAGCATGTAGAGCTACATCCTTTATAGTAACCGAACGCATAAGTTTTAAGTTATATTCCTATTTTAATTTCGAGCTATATCGCTAAAGCCTAAACATTAACGACAATGACGTTTCGATTGAGAGTTATTTACCCTTACGATTAAACGAAAATGAAAGTACCGCTGATAAGCATTGTTACCTTACTTCAATTTTACACAAGGCTAAAGTGTGCACCTCGACTATATTTCATTGTCCCCTCACGAAACACCGATGACCGTTTCACTTTACCCTTGCGCCAACCGTGTTTTACGTACCTATCTAACTGGCCACACCATATTGAATAACACAGCGTTTGTAAGACGCAAAGCAGAACCTACTGGCACCGCTTTATTATTGCACTATATTTGACACCGGTGTCAAATATCTTTATAACACACACATATCGTTAAATTTACTGTTTACTGACTTTCCTACTTTTTCAAAGTGAAAGCCAATGAACCAATAAATAAAAGTTTTGGAGACTCTATGGCCAGCACGTTAACTATGCACCCTGACCGCCTCTTTTCATCGAATAAGATCGAGCGAGATATCGCAAGAAATCTATACCAACACGTTGAAAAATTGCCAATAGTTAGTCCTCATGGACACACTGATCCTGCTTGGTTTGCTGAGAACAAAAACTTTTCAAACCCTACAGAATTACTCATTCACCCCGACCATTATGTGTTTAGAATGCTGTATAGCCAGGGGGTTGATTTAGACCAATTGGGCATTCCTAGAAAAGATGGCAGCCATGCCAACGCCGACCCCGAAAAAGCTTGGCAAATTTTCGCCGATCACTATCACCTATTTCAAGGCACGCCTTCACGGATATGGTTAGACTATGTATTTGTGAATACTTTCAATATTACCGAAAAACTAAACAGTAGCACAGCTTCGCACTACTATCAGGTCATTAACGATGCCCTTCAAACAGAAGCTTTCAAACCAAGAAGCTTATTCGATCGTTATAATATTGAAGTCATTGCCACAACAGAATGTGCGACTGATAACCTTAAACACCACCAGAAAATAAAAAACAGTGATTGGTCAGGCAAGGTTATTACCGCTTTTAGACCCGATGCAGTGGTAGATCCTGAGCATGAAAAATTCAATGCCAAATTAGTTCAACTCAGCGAATTAACTAATTTAGATTGTCAAGAGTATTCACAGTATTTGGATGCACTTCGCCAACGCCGTCTATTTTTCAAGGAGATGGGCGCTACATCAACGGATCATGGTCACCCAACTGCTGCAACAGCCAATCTAAGCGATGAACAAGCAAGCGTACTATTTCAAAAAGTACAAGACACCCCAACCGCTAGCGATGCCGAGCTTTTCCGCGCCCACATGTTAGTGAAAATGGCAGAGATGTCATTGGATGACGGACTCGTTATGCAGATACATCCTGGCTCTCATCGAAATCATAACCAGCAACTCTTTGCACACTATGGGAGAGATAAAGGGGCGGACATTCCAGCCAACACAGAGTATGTCAATGCGTTAAAACCACTTCTTAGCAAATTCGGTAACAACACTGATCTGAGTATCATTCTGTTTACTCTTGATGAAACAGTGTACAGCCGTGAGTTAGCACCATTAGCTGGCCACTACCCAAGTTTAAAGCTGGGCCCGGCATGGTGGTTCCATGATAGTCCAGAAGGTATGATGCGCTTTAGGCGCTCAGTAACCGAAACGGCGGGGTTTTATAACACGGTAGGCTTTAACGACGACACCCGTGCGTTTTTGTCTATTCCAGCAAGACATGATGTTGCGCGACGCATGGACTGCACCTATTTAGCTGAATTGGTTGCACGACACATGTTAGATGAATCAGAAGCCGTGACATTGGCCAAAGATTTAGCCTACAACCTAGCGAAGGAAGCATACAAACTGTGAGGGAAACAATGGCTACGAACAGACTTAACGACGCACTACTCACCACGCTAGATATAGCTAACTATCGTAGTAAAAATGCCCCGATTAGTATTGTGCATTTAGGTATTGGTGCCTTCCATCGCGCACACCAAGCCTGGTATACCGACAATGTAAACCTAACGAGCAAGAGCGCTCCATGGTATATCGCGGGGGTATCTTTGCGTAGCGCCAGTGTCCGCGAACAACTTGCCCCACAAGATGGGCTTTATCACGTTATTGAGTCGGACAAAAACGGAAAATCTGCAACGCTTATACAAGCAGTAAAGCAACTACTTGTCGCCCCAGAAAACCCTGAAGCTGTACTTACTTTAATGACGAAGCCTGACACTAAAATTGTCTCGTTAACCGTAACAGAGAAAGGATATTGCCACGACCCCGCGACCAATAAACTAGACTTCAGCAATCCAAGTATTGTGCATGATTTAGAAAACCTAGATAAGCCTAAATCGGCAATAGGCTTTATTGCATCAAGCTTGCAGAAAAGATTCACTTCTCATGGACAAGGGCTCACAGTGTTGTGCTGCGATAACTTACCGCAAAATGGGACAACGTTAAAAGGTTTGATTTGCGAATTTGCTGAACAACTGAATCCCAATTTAGTAGCATGGATAAAGCTTCATGTTTCGTTTCCAAATAGCATGGTAGATAGAATTGTACCTGCTACTACCCCCCAGGATATTGAAGACTTTCAGCAAGACGGTATCCAGGATTTGGGCCTAGTGAAATCAGAACGGTTTAGCCAATGGGTGATTGAAGATAACTTTGTGGCCGGTCGACCAGCGTGGGAAGACGTTGGTGTTACCCTTGTTGAAGATGTGGAACCTTTTGAAAACGCTAAGTTGAGATTACTTAACGGTGCTCATTCTGCTTTAGCATACATTGGCTTCCTTAGCGGCTATCAGTACGTGCATGAAGTCATGGCTGATGAGTATTTAACAAAGTACTTAAAGCATGTGATGCACAATGAGATCATGCCTACATTATCCGCCCCACCCGGCTTAGATTTAACGCAGTACATCAATGATCTATTGGAAAGATTTCGCAACCCCGTGCTACATCACAGTACGTATCAAATCGCGATGGATGGCTCACAAAAACTGCCTCAACGCCTTCTTAATACCGTTATTGATAGGATTGCAAGCCAGGAGTCAATTGAAGGCTTGAGCTTTGCAATAGCAAGTTGGCTGCGCTATACCATGGCATTTGATCAAAAAGGCGACACCATTGAAGTACAAGATCCTTTAGCCGACACGCTGCTAATTATTCGCCAACAACATTGGGATCATATTGATGAATTAATTCGCCAATATCTTGATGTCAGTAGCGTGTTCCCAGCAAGCCTATCGCAATCCGATATTTTCAGTCAGCGCGTCACGTATTGGTTAAGTTATATTTTGGCGAATGGCGTGCAAACCGCACTACAAAGCCTGCTACTGGAAGTACAAGATTACAGTATCAAACCGTTAGGAGCGCTATCATGATTAATGTTACCGTTTGGAACGAATGTCGGCATGAAAAAGAAGATGAAGACGTTCAAGAAGTATACCCAGAAACCATTGGTGGCTGTATCGTTGACGCGCTTAAACCCTTTGGTTTTAATTTAACGTTGTCCACGTTAGATGATCCTCATCAAGGTTGGCCTGATGAGCTGATCGAAAAAACTGACGTGGCCATTTGGTGGGGCCACCGGTATCACGATGAGCTCGATGACGCCATTATTGATAAACTACAAGCCCGTGTGCTCGCCGGAATGGGGTTAATTGTTTTGCACAGTGGTCACCACAGCAAGATATTCAAACGCTTAATGGGAACAAGTTGTAACTTGAGTTGGCGAGAAGCCGATGGCGGAGAACGTGAACGGGTTTGGTGTTTGAAGCCCTCTCACCCAATCGCCTTTAATATTCCACCTCAAGTGGAGCTACCGCAATCGGAAATGTACGGTGAGCCTTTTGATATTCCTGAGCCCGATGAATTGGTTTTCACCTCATGGTATCAAGGGGGTGAGATACTAAGAAGTGGCTGCACATTTCAACGTGGAAGAGGGCGTATATTCTTTTTCTCGCCAGGCCATGAAACGTTCCCCATTTACCGAAACCCAACCATTACTCAGATTTTAGCCAATGCGGTCGCTTGGGCACAGCAACCCCACGAAAGTGGCTGGACAATGCAAAATTGGGGGCGCCCAGTTCCGTTAGAAACAGGAGCCCCGAAGCAAACTTACTTCAAGAAGCCACGTAAATTAATGATTGCCGAAAAAACCGAAAAGAAAAATAGCCAGCGCTAACGCTGGCTTATACCTTATTAGGTTAATCAACAGTAACCATTGCACCTTGCTGGGATGCAGAAAGCTTGATTGCATCCCACAGCTTTGCCATCGCTAAACCTTGGCGCACATCTGAAGGGTTATCAATTTCACCCGTTATGGTTTGCTGGAAAACGTTCATTAGGTTATTCGCAGACTCCTGCTCCTTTCTAACCACTTTGCCATCACTGTCCTCTATTTCCATCCAGCGTCCCCAGGCGCAAACTCTCACCACGTAATCGGTAAAGTAACATTCAATGCGTGAAGTACAACGAATGCTGTTACCGCAGGCATGCAAATTGAACAAAGTCCCATTTTCAAGTTCACCGCTTACCGTGGTAACAATGTCTACCGGATAATCAAGATTGCGCATACTTGCCGTTACGTTGGTTAGCGGGCTATTGGCTAACATTGAGACGGTATTCATCATATGCGCGCCAGTGTCAAACATAAAGCCCCCTCCTGAAACAGCAGGAATTTGCTTCCAATGGCCAGCGTATGTGGTGGCCCAGTTTTCCCATATAGACGCTGTAATACTCACCAACTCTCCATATGTATTAGCCAAAATATCTTGTTTTAGCTGCTGTACTAGAGGCGAAAGCCCGCCTTGATAAGCAACCACTAAGGCCTTACCTGAAGACTCTTGTGCCGCGATGAGTCGATTCGCTTCATCTACGCTGGTTACCATTGGTTTTTCCAATAACACATCCAGACCAAGTGTAAGCGCCATCTCAGCTTGTTCAGCATGACTAGCATGGGGAGTGCAAATATAAACAGCATCTAGATTGTCACTCTGACTTTGTAACAAGGTCTCCCAACTTGAGAAGCACGCAGGCTGAGGTTGGCCTTGCTGATCGGCGATACTTTTGACCAACGTCATGGCATCTTCGTTTGGATCCATTACTGCATCTATTGACACATCAGAACGTGAAATCCACGTTTCAATGTACTGAGAGGCTTTTTTACCACAACCAATTACCGCTAACTTAAGCGCCATCTATTATCTCCTTGAATTTCTCATCACCAAGCTAGCCGTTATTGGCTAATGCGTTATAACCTTACCGGATTTAACGTGTTGGCTTTCGGTTAAATTTAACAAACTTTGTTATATTAAATTTTATCTTGACACCGGTGTCAATATTCGTGATATTAAAAATGTAAATTATATGTAATGCAGGCAAATAATATTGTTATGATTTTGACGAACAATGTAATTAAATTAGCACTCTTTATTCTCAGTTCAGGGGTTACGCGCGATGAAAGGTAGTTTTGCACATCGTGTCGCTATTATTGTTTTTAGTTGTTTTATGTGCGATTGCGCAATGGTTCAAGCTTCACAAAAAAGTCATCCCACCAAACCAACTCTCGTAATTGCCGAACATAGATCAGCCAGGCTAAACGCGCTCTATCAGTTAAAAGAGGGACTTGAAGCGCGCCTAGAAATCAACTTGAAAATTGTAGAATATCCAGCTCCAGCACAAGATTATTTCACCAAACTCGTTACTGAGCTACGAGCAGGAAACGCCCCAGACATTTTTTCTATCCCCCGCGATGTGCAACTAGACGATTTAGCCGCAGCTGGGTATTTAGCCGATTTAACGACGGCGATGCACAACTGGGATGGCTATTCACAATTACCCAAGCTGGTCAGTTCGCTGGCAAAAGGGAGTTTCGACAATCGCACCTATGCCGTGCCTTCCATTGTAGCGATTGAACAACTTTATTATCGTCATGATTTACTTGAGGCTGCCGGTATAGACACTACCCAACCGAAAAGCTGGCAAGAATTACTTCACCGCGCGCGTACGATTAAACAGGTAACCGGTCAATTCCCTCTATTGTTTCCAGCAGGTTTAACGTGGGGAATGGGTTCCTATACCGAAGGGCTACGCTACCTGTTGGCTGGCTTTTCAGATTACCGCTTGATAAACCAACAGGGGCAATACCAACTTAACGACAGCGCTGTCCTTGAGGCCTTTAGTTTCTATCAAACGCTGGTACAAGAAGAACTGCTTCCCGTGACTCCGCTGCTCAACCCAGAACCTTGGGTTATTCCCAAGTACGAAATGTTTCCCAAAGGGGAGCTTATGATCACAACCTGTGGTACTTGGTGCCGGGTTTTCGATTGGGGAGCCAGTAGTCGTAATCCTATTAAGAACGTGGAACAGGCAGTAGGCAATTGGAAAATACCCACAGCCGATGGCTCGCCACCTTTCGTGCTGGCATCTATGGTTTATGCTTGGGCCGTTAATGCAAAAAGCCGCCAGCTCGACATGGCAACAGAGCTAGCACTTGCGCTAGGGTCGGTTGATGTAGCGCTCACCTACGCGAGAAACTTAGGTAATGTTCCCGCCCGCATGGATGCACGAGAGCACGCAGATTTTCATCAGCTAGGTGCTTTAATGGAAGCACATGCTCAACTACCAGAGGCCCGCGCTTTGCGCTCCACCGTAGGAGCGAATGCAGTAATGGCTGGGGTAGCAAGGTCAACAGAAGCAGTTTTAATTGGTCGAGAAGATGCAAAAGGAGCGCAACAATTATTGAAAGCGTACGTGGCAAGTGTGTTGGGTGACAACGCGGTAAGTGAGGATTAGGTATGGCAATGAGTTTCGAATCAAAAAGGCAATTGGGCTATCGCATTATGATGGCTCCCGCGCTACTCCTAATGGGTGCATTTATTGTTTTTCCTGCTTTTTACGCGTTTTCGTTAAGCTTAACCAATGATGCACTTCTTGGCTTTGCAGCAAAAGAGTCATCGTTTGTGGGGCTTCGAAATTTCAGCCGCTTATTTAGCGACCCACTATTTTGGAACTCGCTCAAAGTTACACTTATCTTTGTAATAGGTTCTGCGGTTATTGGGCAATTTGTATTGGGCTTTGCGTCGGCCATCTGTCTTCAGCGCCCTGTAAAATACAAATCTATTTTTAATGCCATCATATGCCTACCTAATGCGGTGCCAGAAATGGTCGTAGGCTTTTTATGGATATCTATGTTTGCCAGTGGTGAATATGGCACGTTAAACCGTATCGTAACTTCTTTTGGCATTGAGCCGCAGCAGTGGCTTTATAGCTTTCCTTTGTTTTCAATTATTATCGTGAACACATGGCGAGGTATAGCCTTTTCGATGATCTTGTTAACCTCAGGTTTGGCATCTATTCCTAAAGATATTTACGAAGCGGCCAAAGTGGATGGCGCCTCAGACAGACAAATTTTCACCCGTATTACGTTACCGCTTATGATGCCGACCATATTTCTCTACATGTTTATCTCTACGGTAACCACTTTTGCAATATTCGGGCTTGTCTACACCCTCAGCCGAGGGGGACCTGCAAATAGCACCGAAATATTGGGTATCTATATTTACAATCAGTCATTCACTTCTTTTCAACTAGGCTATGGCGCAGCGGTAGCCGTGGTGAGTTTGGTGGTATCTATGATTCTAGGTGCAGTCTACGTGCGCGCATTGAAGGTAGAAGTATAGTATGAAAACTGGAGTGACTATTATGACTCACACACACAGCCTGCCAGAGAGTGCTTCAAATCGAAAAGCCTACATGACACTTATCATGATTTCGTTTTTCTGTTTAATTCCTTTCTTTTGGGTGTTACTTGCCGCTTTCGACCCGAATGCAACGCAATTTCTCGCGATCCCTAAGGACGTTACCGTCGCCCATTTTTGGAACCTGTTTGCTAATGAAAGTGGCCTGCGTTGGATTGTTAACTCGGTGCTGATTGTTGGGTTGGCCACGCTACTTACCTTAATATTCGCCGGCTTTGGTGGCTATGCGTTATCTCGAACAAAAGCCTGGTGGAAACGCCCTTTGCTATACGCCATTATTCTCGTTCGAATAGTGCCACCTCCGGCGCTCATCGTTCCTGTTTACAAGGTTATGCTAGCGTTAAATGACATGGTAAACAGCGTTATTATCTCGATTACCGATAACGTTGAACACCAGTTAGTATTGAGTCGAATTTTTTCTTTTGTTGATGGCTATCTAGGACTGATACTCATCCATACAGCCATGCAGCTGCCACTGGCTATTTGGATAATGAAAACATTTTTTGACGCTATCCCTAAAGATTACGAAGAAGCCGCTGCACTTGATGGTGCCAGCCAAATTCAGACGGTACGTCATGTACTTATCCCACTTGCACTCCCAGGATTCGCCGCCGCTGGCTTATTTGCATTTATTAATGCATGGGGAGATTTTCTGATGCCATTAATGTTTACGTCTTCTCCAGAACTGCAAACGTTACCACTGGGTATGTTTAGAGCCTTTCTGCGGGTTGATGCCATTGATTATGGCTTTCTTACCGCCCTTGCGGTTATTTACACACTCCCCGCTGTTATTGCATTTTCGTTTGCCAGAAAGTTTCTAACACAAACTTTTTCTGGCGGTGTAAAAGGATAGAAAGGTTACCAACATGTCACAAATTGAATTGATCAATATAAAAAAGCAATTTGAAAATACTGAAATTGTAAAAGGTGTGGATATTCACATTGAGAAAGGTGAATTCGCGGTCATTGTAGGCCCCAGCGGGTGTGGCAAGTCTACCCTACTGCGGATGATTGCTGGCCTTGAAGATATCTCTAGCGGAGAATTAAAAATTGGGGGACAGGTTGTTAACCATGTATCACCTGATAAACGCGGTATCGCCATGGTATTTCAATCTTATGCCCTATACCCACACATGACGGTAGCAGAAAATATTGGGTTTGCCCTTAGTCTTCAAAAAGTGGACAAGCAGGAAATTAAACAACGCGTGAAAGAAGCGGCAGAAATGCTAGAACTTACTGCGCTACTTAAACGCAAACCGGCTGAACTCTCTGGTGGTCAACGACAAAGGGTTGCCATCGGCCGTGCAATTGTAAAACGCCCGCAACTCATATTGTTTGATGAACCGTTATCTAACCTAGATGCCAAGCTTAGAGTTCAAATGCGCGCTGAACTTATGCGATTACATAGGGAATTCGGATCAACGGTGATTTACGTTACACATGACCAAGTAGAAGCCATGACTATGGCACAAAAAATCATTGTGTTGAATCAAGGAAAAGTAGCACAAGTCGGCAAACCTATGGCTCTGTACAAGCAGCCTGACAATCAATTTGTGGCACAATTTATCGGCATTCCTAAGATGAACTTGCTACCGGGGGCAATAAAAGATAATCGCTTCTTGGGAGAGTGTAATCAAGATGTCTCCTTAACCCAAACTTATCACAATGCCACTCTGGTGAATTTAGGTATTCGACCAGAGCATGTCAATATTGATCATCAGGGTAACGAATGGAACGTTATTCTAGTGGAACGTTTAGGCGTAGAAACATTCATCCATGTTAAAGCAAATAACGCGCAACAAGTGGTTGTGAGGCTAGAAGGAAATACCGACGTTGCAGAAGGTCAAAGGGTTGGATTGATAATAAATCCCGAAGTATGCTTTTTGTTTGACGAGAACGGCGAACGAATACACCCCAAGCTAGACGTTTTAAATGTTGTACAAAACTCAGCGTAAATGGTTCTACCTAGTAACACAATATCAGGCCTTAGTGCGACGCTAAGGCCACTTCATGTGAAGAGTTAACATAACGTTCAATTACCCAGACTTTTCAAACCGCCCCCTACTTTTAATGGCTTGCCCCCGGTATCATTAACCTTCAAAAAGTCGCCTCCCCGTACAAAAAATTAACAAAAAACAAGCCAAACAGGCGAATAAACACACACAAAAAGCCGAAATTTCAGACAAAAAAGAAAAAGCGGATTAAAAAACACACAAAAGTTAACAATGGAATAAAAAATAGTAAAAATTTTGATTACTTGTTGACACCGGTGTCATTGATCCTATAAATTCATGTTAGTTAATTGTTAATCAGGGGACGACCATGAATAAAAAAGTAAAAACCGCAATAGCTTTGGGTGTAATTACTGCCCTATCTACAACATATGCTATACCTGTCATCGCCCAAGAATCGGCTGATGACACGCTAGAAATAATTGAAGTAAAAGGATTTCGTGGCGCAGTAATAAAAGCCAAGGACTTAAAACGCGAATCATTAGTTGCACAAGATTCAATTGTTGCAGAAGACATCGCTGATTTTCCCGACTTAAACCTAGCTGATTCATTACAGCGTGTTCCCGGGATAGCAATTACCCGTGAAGGTGGAGAAGGACGACAAATATCACTTCGCGGAATGGGCCCTCAATTCACGCGGGTTGAAGTTAACGGTATGGAAGCCTTAGGTTCGTCTTCATCTCCTATGGACAGCCGGGGCGCAGTTACCCGCTCAAGGGCTTTTGACTTTAACATTTTCGCATCTGAATTATTTAACCAAATTGATGTTAAGAAATCGTATTCTGCCGAAATCGAAGAAGGCGGTATCGGTGGTACTGTTAATTTGAAAACGGCCAAGCCTTTTGATTTCAGCGGCCCTAAAGGGGTGGTTGGTGTACAAGGTGGCACAAATACTAATACTGACAATTTTGACAATCGCTTTGTAGGCATGGTGTCTAATACGTGGGATAAGTTTGGCGCTCTGGCCTCTATTGCTTATAGTACAAGGAAGTCTAGCGAGCACGGCTACAACACTTATAGATGGCGTAAAAAAAGCACTTCAGACTATAGTGATAGCATCGACTCAGGCACTGCTGCATTGCTTGAAAGCGGCGATTTATGGTTTTCTAGAGGTAACCGCTACTCTGTCTGGAATAACGAACAAGAACGCTTAGGTATTACTGCCTCTTTGCAGTACCGTCCATCAGATGACGTAGACTTAAGCCTAGACTTCATGCGAGGCGAACTGAACAATACCTTAGATGAGCACCATATATCTACTGGCGGCTCAAGTAGTACCGCATTAGGTCGCGTGGAAGAGCTTGAATATATTGATAATAACGGTGATAAAGAAGTGGTATTCGCCCGTTATTCTGATACCACTGTACGAACAGAGTCGCGTGAAGATTATAATGAGTCAATCTTTACTCAGGTTACGTTCAATGCAGATTGGGTCATTTCAGATGCATTATCGGTAGAAGCACAAATAGGCACAAGTTCCTCTGAATACAATCAACCTAAGGTTAATAAAGCTAACCTTATGCGCGAAGGAAGCGGCATCACCACAGATTTCACCCAAGACCGTTTTTATGGCGTAAATACCTATGATTTCGATCCTACATCGACTGACGGTTGGTTAGTTAAAGACTTGTACTTCCAAGAAGACTACATGAATACCGACTACGATAATGCCAAAGTTGATTTTAGGTACTTAGTTGGTGATTCTGGCACAATCAGTTTTGGCGCAAACTATAAAAAATTCACTAACTCCGGTGAACGCAGACGTGATTCAGGCTATGTGCAAAGCAAAGATACTCCACTTAATACTGGCGTAAATACTATTTCTTCTGATATCACTGAAGTCTATTCTGATCACCCAGATCAAAGTTGGTTACAACTAGACATGGATGCAGTTAAAGCGTTTTACGGCTTATCTGATCTCTCGTTAGGAGACGATACTGTTGTAGAGACCTATGCCTTCGAAGTGCAAGAAGAAACCCAAGCACTTTACGGCTTATATAGCTGGGATAGCATACTGGGTGATTCGACCTTTAGAGGAAGTATAGGCTTGCGCTACTACAACACAGAACTGACTTCTAGCGGTGTTTCTAATGGTGAAGACATTACCATGGTTCGCGACTACTCAGGCGTACTGCCTACCCTGAATGTGGTGTATGAGGTAAGCGAAGATGTACTGCTGCGCTTTAGTGCAAGTAAAAATCTAACTCGTCCCTCTTTAGGCGCGCTTTCGGTCTCAGCGAGTGTATCGCAAGCTACCTTGGCAGAAGGTGACATTGGTTCAGTATCAATAGGTAACCCTGATTTAGAACCGTATTCATCAGTCAACATTGATACCTCTATTGAATCTTATTTTGAAGGCGTTGGTTACCTTTCTGCTGCGGTATTCTTCAAAGATATTGAAGATTTTATAGTCACGGAAACAGCAGCTGAAACCAAAACCCTTGCAGAATTGTCGTTGCCTGAATCTTTGTTGCCAAACGGAGGCACTTCGGACACTCAATTTAATGTAACCACACCGCAGAATGCCGACGCATCCACTATTAAAGGTTTTGAGTTATCTTTCCAACGTGATTTCGATTTCTTGCCCGAACCTTTCCACAATATGGGGATGATTGCTAACTACACTTGGGCAGATGGCACAAGTAAGTACCGCAATGTACAAGGTAGCGGGGAAGATCAAGTTAAGGCATTCCAAGGGCTATCAAAAAGTAGCTACAACCTAACTGTCTATTATGAAACAGATACATGGGGCGCTCGCATTGCTGCAGCCTACCGTGACCGTTACATTAGTCGCGTTGAGTCTGGCCTTGGCGACGAAGACGAACGTGGATTCCATGAAACCACTTATGTCGATTTCTCGGCTTTCTATCAGCTCAGTGAAGCACTTAAGCTGAACATTGAAGGTATTAACTTAACCAATCAACAAGAAGTTCAGTATAGTGACTCCAGTGATCGTCAATACAACACCACGACGAGCGGAAGAACCTATATGGCAGGTGTAACTTATAAGTTTTAATCTGTTACTTATTGTCAAAGGCGCCTGAATTTTCTGGCGCCTTTTTTATTACTACATATATTGTAACGTTGACGTTTTTATTTTGGTCATAATTTTAGGAGCCTGTAATGCGCTACCCAGCATTGTACTCAGTGATTTTATCTTTCCCGCTTTTAGCGTCATGCAAAAGTACTGTTGACCAGCCCCAAAGTAATATCCCGCCGAGCTCCACTCAGCAGGCAACAACACCAGAGTGGCTAGCAGGTGATCACCATATCCATGGTAAATATAGTGCTAGATGGGATTGGAGTACCACCCCACCTACGCCTATTTTACGAGGAGATGCACAGTACGCCACCGCCATTTACGCGCAAATGGCAAAACATCACAATCTTAGTTGGATGGTTACCACAGATCATGGTGGCCCTGCTCATAGTAAGGTAAATTTACATCAAGCCTATCCAGAGCTTGTTGCATCGCGCGAGGCCACACCTGAAGTATTGCAGTTTTACGGAATGGAATTTGACACACCAGGAGCACGCCACTGTAGTTTAATCATTCCACATACTGCGAATGAAGCTGAACAACTTTTTCGTATAGAAAAAAACTTTAATCGACGTGAGGTTGAACCCAATTCCGTCCCCAGAGACACCAATGCCTTTATGTTAAAAGCGCTAAAGTCCATGCAAGCCGAGAAAGATAAACCGCTTTTAATTGTAAACCACCCTGCTCGTTTAGCAGACAAGCTCGCTAGCTTCAAAAAGGTCACCCCCGAGAAACTAAAAGGTTGGCAAGATGCCGCACCTGATGTAGTGATAGGGATGGAGGGTGCGCCAGGACACCAGGCCAACGCGCTGAACCCTAATGGCTCAATAAAGAAATCTGGAAAGCGTGGCGGCTACGATCATTTCCCTACTATGGGTGGCTTCGATCAGATGACCGCTATTGTAGGTGGTGTATGGGATCGTATGCTCAGTGAAGGTAGGCATTGGTGGATAACCGCAGCATCCGATAGCCATATGCATTACACAGAAGGGCGAACAGACTTTTGGCCGGGTGAATATTCAAAAACCTATGTTTTTGCTAACAAACAATACGCCGATATTATGCAAGCAATGCGCGACGGAAAAATATTTGTTACCACTGGCGATCTAATAGATTCATTGTCAGTTGAAGTGAAAAGTAACGCCAATCTGACTGCCAATATAGGAGAGACAATCGCCATTACGTCGGGTGGCGATGCCACAGTAAGAATACGATTTCATGACCCTGACAATCACAATTTTGGCCGTCAGAACCCAAAGGTCGAACGTGTGGATGTGATTATTGGAAACGTAACGAGTGGCGATGAACCTGATGTAGCGCCGGTGGTTCATCGTTTTACACCCGATAAGTGGAGGGTAGATGGACAATATGGGGTTATCGAAATATCACTTAACGATATTCAACAAGGGCATTACATTCGTGTTAGAGGCACCAACAATGCAGATGAACTTGAACCTGAAATAGACCCGCCAGGTGAAGATCCTTGGTCTGACTTATGGTTTTACAGTAACCCTGTATTTATTATTTTAAATTAGCCCTATCGGCCTGCCAACATACTCACTATCGTATGTTGGCAGAGCCACTTATTATTTTTGCATGGTCGACAACGAAGGGGGGAACTTACCCTTTCCCCAGTCAGATGGCTTAGATGCCATTTTTAATTTCAGCTCTCCTCCTTTTATTACATCTTCATGCGCTATCCAAGTGTTATTAAATGGCTTGCCGTTCAAGCTGGCAGAAACAATGTACCGATTCTTTTTACTAAGCTTATCGGCGACCACTTTAAAGGTGTTCCCCCCTTCAAGATGCAAGGTAGCCGACTTCACTTGTGGCGTGTTAATTAAATAATATGGCTGTCCCGCATTGGGAAATAGGCCAATCATGTGAAAGGCCAGCCAAGATGACATGGCGCCCGAGTCGTCGTTACCCGGCAAACCGTCTCGCGCGCTGGTGTAATGTTCTTGGATGATTTTATTAATTCTGTCAGAGCTTAAATGTGGCTTCCCTAACCAATGATAAAGCGTTGGTGTTAAAAACGAAGGTTCATTGGCTACATTGTAATAGTTGTGTTCAAAGAATGTGTTTAAGCGAGCTTCAAATGCACCGCTACCGCCACTCTTCTCTATCACTTGTGCAATATCATGAGGTACATAGAATGAGTATTCCCATGAACTAGCTTCGTAGAAAAAACCACACCACCAGCACACACAATTTGGCCAGTCTTGCGCAAGCGGCGTGTACTCAATGTTCTGCGCTATACCATCTTTGATAGTACAAGGAACTTCATCTACCCACTTTCCATCAGCATCTTTAGGCATAATGAAACCACGAGCGCCGTCGTGCTCGGTATCACGCCATAAGTTTTGCCAATTATTTGATTGATCAATAAACCGGTAATATTCCCCCATGCGATGCAAACCTTTTGCAACGGTGGCTAACGCAAAGTCGTTGTATGCGTATTCTAGGGTGCGATTTCCCGCGCGCACGTAATCGGTAGATACATAACCTAAATGGTTGTAATCCTCTAAGCCCCCTCGCCCTTCTTTCTCGCTATTTCCACCAGGAGAAACTGTGGCATTTTTTATCATCGCTTTAAGGGCTTGGTGGTAATTAACGCCGCTTAAATTTTTAGCGTAAGCATCTGCAATGACCACATCAGCGTTTGAACCGCCTTGAGTGCGACCATTTGTATTACCGCTGCGCCCTTCAGGTAAATAACCATCGTAGCGATAGATATTTAACATGCCATTGATAATATCAGCTTGGCGCTCTGGAGCAATTAAGGTGATGAGAGGTGAAGATGTACGAAAGGTATCCCAAATGGCGTAGAAGTCGTCATAGTAAGGTGTTGCCGTCCAAAGCGGGTTTTCACCGGAACGATCTACCGGCATCAACATCGTATGATATAACCCTGTATAGAACATGACGCGCTGTTCTCGGCTTGCTGATTTATCTAATTCGATTTGCGCAATTAACCGTTCCCACTTTTGTTCACTTTGCTCTCGTACCAGATTAAAGTTCCAATGCGGTATTTGACCTCGAAGATTCTCAGCTGCCTTGGCTTCGCTAATAAATGAAATGCCTATTTTCAGCTTAACTGTTTTACTTTTATGGTCGCTAAACCGGCAAACTACGCCCGTTTTATCACCCGAGTCATATTGACTCTTTATAGACGGATAAAGGGTGTCACCCTTGAACGTGCTAAAACTATCACAGGGTTGATTAACCTGGGCATGATAATACACCGTGTATGCATTACCATTATTCCAACCGCCGCGAATTCGACTATAGCCTCGAATTTCAGTTGGCGAAATGACTTCTACCTGAGAACCAACAAATTGCTGTGCTTCCCTTGCATCAGGAACGGCTTTTTCACCTAGAAAAAATCCACCGTCTATTTTAATCGCATTGTTGCGATTATCACGAAACGTGTATTGATGAAATGCGGCTCTATCGGCGGTGGCTAGCTCTGCTTTTATTCCCCACTTAACCAAATCAGTCGCATAGTAACCTACGCTGGTATGCTCATTGGCACGTAAACTCGTTTGCGCAACCGACTCGAAATCTCCTGAATACGGCATAATAGAAATATTACCGTACTTAGGTCCGCCACCTGTACCGCTGACGTGTATTTGACTAAAGCCAACGAGGGGTTTGGTTAAATCTGGGTCGTAACCACTATTACTGTGAGTGCCAATATCTGGCCCTGGCTTCACCATGCCAAATGGGTTACTGGGGCCAACGAACACGTTCCCCAAACCTTCTGAACCAATGAAGGGGTCGATATATTCATGGTAGTTGTCCTTAGCGAAACTCATCGAACAACAAAGCAATATTGAAAGAAATAAAGTAGATTTCAGCAAATTGAGCATTAATGTGACCTTTAAGCGCAAACTAATTGTGGAACTAGCCGCTATTAACGAAATTTTAACGAGTATTTTTTACCACGTCTTTGACACCGGTGTCAAACCTAGCATATAGTAGTTAACAGTCGACACGTTGGCCTCAGTAAATTTGTTAACGCTCGACTAGTCACTTTAATTGGACAAACCAATAAAACCTGAATTCCTATAGCTTTTGTAAACCCGAAAATGTTTACCACTCAACGATAAAGCCATAATAAATAGACTTATACTGGTGAAAAAAAATGTTATATGAAAGTAAACATTGCGTTTCTGTACGAGCAAATGATACCTTTTACAAATCGGCTTGACCAATAAAATAGCATTAACAACTATTTTCAGCCATGCTTTAGCAATAACGCCAACATCATCCTGTTGTGCTGTTATTTTAGACACGGTTTATAGGTAATAATATGACCCCTCAACACATAGACAATTTTTACTCGCGCGCGTTCTTACTCAACCACAGTGAAAAAATACTGGATTTTTACACGCCTCGGGTGATTGACCCTCAAGGAGGATATTTTCAAAATTATTTTGATGATGGAGAAATATTCGACCCTACATACAAACAGCTGGTGAGTAGTACACGAATTATTGTCAATTTTGCAAGGGCGAGCCAAGTCTTTAATAAACCCAATTATGCCGACATTGCACTGCACGGATTAGATTTTTTAGAGCAAGCGCATTGGCATGAAGAAACACAGTCGTATGCGTGGACCATTCGCAATCAACAAGCCGAAGACATGACCCAACAAGCTTATGGATACGCATTTGTTTTGTTAGCTTATGCCGCTATTCAAAAAGCGGGTCTTAAAGAAGTGACGTCAAACATTGATGCTGTTTTCCAATTACTTGAACGTCGCTTTTGGCAACAAGATTATGGTTTATACGCCGATGAGCTCAGTGTCGATGACCTATTAAGTGACTATCGCGGACAAAACGCGAATATGCATATCTGTGAAGCCATGATTTCGGCTTATGAAGCAACTAATGACGAAAAGTATCTCAATCGGGCTTATCTAATTGCTCAGAACATTACGCAGCGCCAAGCTGCGCTGTCTGATGGGCTGATATGGGAACATTACACAACGCACTTCGATATAGATTGGGAATACAATAAACACGACCCCAAAAACCTTTATCGACCTTGGGGATTTCAACCAGGCCACCAAACTGAGTGGAGTAAGTTACTGCTAGCCTTACACCAACATATAGAAGAGCCGAAACTACTTGAACGTGCCAAAACCCTATTTGAGCGAGCTTTCTCTTTATCTTGGGACCACCAATATGGAGGACTAGTCTACGGGTTCGATTCTGACGGTAAATGGTGTGACGATGATAAATATTTTTGGGTGCAAGCAGAAAGCTTTGCGGCTGCCGCTATCTTATTTAGTGAAACCGATAACCACGAATTTTTAAGTGCGTACCAACAACTATGGCAATACAGTTGGACGAACATGGTCGACCATAAGTATGGTGCGTGGTTTAGGGTTCTCACCCGTGAAAATATCGCCTATTCAAAAGAAAAAAGTAGTGCTGGCGCCAAGTGCGATTATCATACATTGGGTGCCTGTTTCGACGTACTCGCCCATATGCCACCTACCACAGAAGGGCTATAAATATGCATATTTCGACTTCTGGTACTGAACGCCAACCCTCCCCCGCGGCCTTTAATGCCCGATTTGCATTAATGGTAATGACATCACTCTTTTTCATATGGGGCTTTATTACTGCACTAAATGATATTTTGCTACCTTACTTAAAAAATGCATTTTCGTTAACGTATTTTCAGGCTGGATTGGTTCAATTTTGCTTCTTTGGCGCTTATTTCATTGTGTCACCATTCGCAGGCCGCTTCCTCGAAAAAATTGGTTATAAAAAAGGCATAGTGGTGGGCCTTTTAACTATTGCTAGCGGATGTGTTCTATTTTATCCCGCTGCCGAGATATCCATGTACCCACTCTTTCTATTTGCCTTATTTGTTCTGGCATCAGGGGTAACCATGCTACAGGTTTCTGCTAACCCTTATGTTGCTGTTCTCGGCCCAGAAAGCACAGCAGCGAGTCGACTCAACTTAGCGCAAGCTATTAATTCAGTTGGACATACTGCAGGCCCCATGTTTGGTGCATTGCTTATTTTGGCTGCAACCAGTGAGGCAGGTTCGGCAAAATCAGTACAAACACCCTACCTTATTATTGCAGGGGCGTTAGTGATAGTTGCGTTATTGTTTCTAAAAATGAAGCTCCCAAACATTAGTGAACATGTTGAAAAAGATCAGGCATCCCCCCCTTTCTCGTTGTTTGCGCACAAACATCTGTATTTAGGTGTATTGGCGATTTTCCTTTACGTAGGTGCAGAGGTGTCCATCGGCAGTTATTTGGTAAACCTATTTATGCAGCTCGGTATCGACAACATGAATGAAGTCACCGCAGGTAAGATGGTCTCGTATTATTGGGGCGCCGCCATGGTAGGACGGTTCATAGGAGCAGCCATCCTCAACTTCATCAAAGCGACAACCCTCTTGGCCATTAACGCTGTACTTGCTATTAGCATGATAGTTATCGCGGTAAATATGGAAGGAAGTCTTGCTATGTGGTCTATATTAGCAGTGGGCTTTTTCAATTCAATTATGTTTCCCACCATTTTCACATTGGCAATTCGGGGCCTAGGAGAATATACCGGGCGAGGTTCTGGTTATTTATGCCAAGGTATTGTCGGCGGTGCAATTTTGCCTTTGTTGCAAGGTTTTGCAGCAGATGCCATGGGGTTACAGATGAGCTTTTTAATTCCGGCTATTAGCTACCTATATATTGCTTGGTATGCAGTAAAAGGAAGCAAAATTAATTAGCTTAGGTCAATCCACATTACTCTTTAAATCTTAGTCAAAAACGCCGAAAGAGGATTCTAACCATGGTTACCCTTACATCTCGACGACATTTTATGAAAACCACCCTATCGGGTGTGATTGCTGCTTCGTTATTCTCGGGAACTCTGCAAGCGAAAATGCTTGAACGTTACTACGAACAATTTAGCACTTCGCGACAACCGAGCAACCGGGTTTCACCGAGTATAGGCAAGCGAATAAGCGTAAAAAAATACGGCGCTACGGGCAATGGTAAATCACTCGACACTAAGGCTATTCAATCTACTATCGACGCTATCAGCGAAAGTGGCGATATAGGCACGGTTTGGCTTCCTGCTGGAGTATATTTAAGCGGCACCCTTCACCTAGCGAGCAATGTTAACTTAGAAATTGACGAAAATGCCATATTGCTTGGCAGTACGAATATACGTGACTACGAAGATGCGAACGGCAAAGTTCACGCGTTAATAGAAGCTAATGACTGTCACAATATTGCGATTTTTGGAAAGGGCACTATTAATGGCCAGGGGCGTCAACTAGGGCTCAATATAAACCGCTTGCATCATGCAAAAGAGCGTATTGAAAGCGATTTTAATGAAAGAAGAAACCGTTCTCGCCATCGCCCCAGCGTGCTAGCGGTTCATCACTGCAATACTGTCAAAGTTTACGACATCACTATTGAGAATGGCGCATTTTGGGTTCAACATTATGCAGCTTGTCAAAACCTACATATCGACAATATCGTGGTACAAAGCGATACATTTTGGAATAATGACGGCATTGATATAAACGATTGTGAAAATGTTCGTATTACTGGCTGCTTTGTAAACGCTGCCGATGATGCTATTTGCCTAAAATCTACGACCAAAGGCGATATACATAATGACAACATATATATTGGCAAATGCGTGCTACGATCCAGTTCCAACGGAATTAAGTTCGGTACCGAAAGCCAGAACGGTTTTACCAATGTAGAAATAGAAAATATTACTGTATTCGATACGTACCGAAGTGCAATTGCATTGGAAACGGTGGACGGAGCAAAACTGGAAAACGTCACAATTAATAATATTAATGCCCAGAACGTAGGTTGTGCTATTTTCATTCGCTTAGGACAACGTAACCGGGATGTACCTACAAACACACCTCTTGGCAGCATTAAAAATATCAGCATCACCAATGTAAATGCGCATATTAGCTTTGGGCGCGCAGATATTAATTATGACTTGCGTGGTCCTGGTCTAAACACGTTCTTCAACCCTATCCCAGCCTCAATAACAGGCCTTCCCGATGCATTGGTGGAAAATGTTACACTTGAGCACATTTCTATTAGCTATCCGGGAAGAGCTAACAAGGGCTTGGCATATCGGCCATACGATCAATTATTTTTGGTTCCCCAAGAACGCGATGCCTATCCGGAATACACCATGTTTGGAGAACTACCAAGCTGGGGATTGTTTGTCAGGCATGTGAAGGGCATTACGCTTAACGATGTTTCATTAGCCGCACGAGAGCACGATTTTAGACCTGCTTTGGTATTTGATGATGTAAACGGCATTAATCTTTCAGACGTAACGTTACACGCTGTTAACGATACGCACTTAGTATTGCACAATACTAAAAATGTTAACGTCGATGCCTTGGTCGCGACAAACAACAACCAGAAGCTAGCACCTATTTCGCGTTCTGCATGGCATCAATCAAAAGACTAGCGCCTAAAATTAACGCCTAACTGCTTGACCATTTGGTTGAGCAATTCCTACCGCTTAGCTCCCTTTGAGGCTAACCACTGTAACCCCTCTTTTTCATCAGCACAAAAGAAGTAATCGATTTCCGCAGCTATATAAACCCGTTCAAACTGGCTGCGAACCAGCGCTGGAATATCAGCGTTTGTCACCACTAAAGCACAAGCTGACATACCATAGATTTTGCGAAGTTTAATTGAGTCTATTAGGGTAGCTTCTGCCGCTGGGGTTAAAATACCCGTACCTTGAACAAATCCTAAAAAGCCCCATTGTTGCCCTCTAAGGCTCAACGCAATCTCTTTAACATCGTCGTGATATTGCTTCAAAATCGCTTCGTTAACGACGCCTCGACCGTCTACTCGCAGCACGCTCCCGATCAGCTCAATATCATATTCGGCATGTTTGGTTTCTGCATGAGAGGTATTCTTGCCAAGCGTATGAATATTGTTCGGGACCATAATGTCTCATTTAAAACTAACCGCAAATGACCTGCTCTAATATTAGGCGCTACTTTTACATTGCGCCAAGTTAGTGCTATTAAAAACAAAGTCCATTAGTAGTAAATAGTCAAAAGCGACGCTAAACATAAAAAACCCGCCATTTGGCGGGTTTCTGCGTTAGCGACTAAGCTAACTTACTTCTTTTTCTTTGCCTTAGGGTTAGGCAAATCGGTAATACTACCTTCAAAGATTTCAGACGCTAAGCCGATAGACTCGTTAAGTGTTGGGTGAGCGTGAATAGTTAATGCAACATCTTCTGCATCAGCACCCATCTCAATAGCTAGGCCAATTTCACCGAGCATTTCGCCCGCGTTGGTACCTACCATTGCACCACCAATAACGCGGCCAGTTTCTTTTTCGAAGATCATCTTGGTCATACCGTTAGTTGCATCAGAGGCAATCGCACGGCCTGAAGCAGCCCAAGGGAAAGTTGCAGTTTCATAGCTTACGCCCTGCTCTTTCGCTTCTTTTTCCGTTAAACCCACCCAAGCGACTTCTGGCTCAGTATAGGCAACTGAAGGAATAGCACGTGGGTCGAAGTAGTGCTTCTGCCCAGCAATAACTTCTGCTGCAACATGGCCTTCATGCACCGCTTTGTGTGCAAGCATTGGCTGACCAACAAGGTCACCGATTGCAAAGATGTGGTCAACGTTAGTACGCATTTGCTTATCAACATTGATAAAGCCACGCTCGTCAACGTTTACGCCAGCAGTATCAGCACCAACTAGCTTGCCATTTGGCTTACGACCAACAGCAACCAATACTTTATCGTAACGAACGGGTTCAGCAGGCGCTTTTTTGCCTTCAAAGGTCACATACAAGCCATCATCTTTTGCTTCAACCGCAGTTACTTTGGTTTCTAGCATGATGTTAAACTTGTCTTTGTAGTCTTTCATGAATACTTTCATGATGTCTTTGTCAGCTGCTGGGATTAGCTGGTCTAAGAACTCTACTACATCAATTTTTGAGCCTAGTGCTTCGTACACTGTGCCCATTTCTAGACCGATGATACCACCGCCTAGTACTAGCATTTTCTCTGGAATGTCTTTCATTTCCAAAGCGCCAGTTGAATCAATTACACGGTCATCTTCAGGGATGAACGGAAGGCTTACTGGCTCAGAACCCGCAGCAATAATCGCTTTTTCAAAAGTAATCGTAGTAACGTCGTCACCATCTTTTACTTCTAGGGTATTAGCGCCTGTGAACTTGCCGTAACCTTTAACGTGTTTGGTTTTACGCATTTTTGACATGCCGCCAAGACCGTTAGTTAGTTGGCTAACAACGCTGTCTTTGTATTCGCGGATTTTGTCTAAGTCGATGGTAGGCTCGCCGAAAGTCACACCGTGGCTTGCAAGGTGCTTTGCTTCTTTCATTACTTTAGCAACGTGAAGAAGGGCTTTTGAAGGAATACAGCCTACATTTAGACAAACACCACCTAGGGTGTCACGAGAGTCTACGATAACTGTTTCAATACCTAAGTCAGCTGCACGGAAAGCTGCTGAATAACCGCCAGGGCCGCCGCCCAGTACCACCAATTGCGTTTTTATTTCGCTCATTGTGAACCTCAATCCTGTTCTTGTAGGGTCATGCTATTACTTTTGTGTAATAGCATAACCTAAATGCCGCCAAATGGGCTGATAAAATCGTCGAAAATGTTACTGATATTGTAAACTTTTTCGACCTTTTACTTAAAGTATGATTCTGCGTAAGTCAGTTAGGTTTGCAGCCACCTCGGTAGAGAATCTTGCACCTACCGCACCATCGATTACTCGGTGGTCGTAAGACAGGCTTAGCGGCACCATTAAGCGCGGCTCGAACTCTTTACCATTCCACTTAGGCTTCATCTCAGACTTAGACACACCTAATATGGCGACTTCTGGTGCATTTACAATAGGCGTAAACGCCGTACCGCCGATACCACCTAGGCTAGAGATAGTAAATGTACCGCCCTGCATGTCTGCAGCTTTAAGTTTACCTTCGCGGGCTTTCTTGGACGTTTCGATAAGCTCGCGAGAAAGTTCTTCAATACCTTTCTTATTCACATCGCGAATAACAGGAACAACAAGGCCTCCCGGTGTTTCTACCGCAATACCAATGTTGATGAACTTCTTAATGATTAAACTCTCGCCATCATCAGACAGTGAAGAGTTAAACACTTCGTACTTCTCTAGCGCTTTAGCGACTGCCTTCATAACGAAAACAAGTGGTGTGATCTTAAGACCAGACTTAATTTTCGCGTGGTAAGCATTTTGCTCTTTACGGAAGTCTTCAACGTCTGTGATATCGGCTTCGTCGAACTGGGTAACGTGGGGAATAGTCGCCCAGTTACGGTGTAAGAACGGACCAGAGATTTTCTGAATGCGCGAAAGTTTCTGCTCTTCAATTTCACCAAACTTGCTGTGATCAACAGGTTTAACCGGCACAATTTGAAGTACGTTGTCACCCGCAGGGGCATTACCTGACGCGGCAGCAGTTTTAGGCTTAGCCAGTTCCGCTTTCACATAGGCTTGAACGTCTTCTTTCAAAATACGGTTTTTAGGGCCTGAGCCTTTAACCTGAGTTAGGTCTACGCCGAACTCACGGGCAACACGTCGTACCGAAGGTGACGCGTGAGCTTTACCTGTACTTTTCGCTTCTGGCGCTGGAGGCACAGGAGAGCGACTCGCAGACGCCTCTTGCTTAGGCGCTTCTTTCTTAGGCGCTTCTTTCTTAGGCGCTTCAGCTGGCTTTTCCGCAGGTTTTTCAGACGCTGGTGCCGGTGCCTCACCGCCACTGGTTTCAAGCTTAACAACCAAAGTGCCTTGCTTAACCTTATCGCCTGCTTTAATAAAGACTTCTTTGATAGTACCCGCGTGAGTAGAAGGCACATCCATAGTGGCTTTATCGGTCTCTAGCGTAATAAGGCCGTCTTCTTTTTCAACGGTATCGCCTGGCGAAACCAACACATCGATAACATCAACTTCGCCGTCTTCACCAATATCAGGTACGGCAACTTCGATGGTTTCACTGCTTGAAGATGCACTTGCTTGAGGCGCACTTTCTTCTTTTGCAGGGGCTTCTTGTTGAGCTGGCGCTGCTTCGCTTTCGCTTGAACCGCCTTCACCCGCTATTTCTAGCTTAATGACCACCGTGCCTTCTTTGACTTTATCGCCATTACTGATAAGCACTTCTTTCACTGTACCCGCGTGAGTTGAAGGTACGTCCATGGTAGCTTTATCAGTTTCAAGGGTAATAAGACCATCTTCTTTTTCGATGGTATCGCCAACAGAAACCAACACGTCGATAACGTCAACTTCGTCATCTGAACCAATATCAGGTACAGCGACTTCAATCACTTCGCTGGAGCCAGAAGCAGCAGGCGCTGCGTCTGACTTGCTTTCTTCTTTAGGGGCTTCTTGAGCAGGAGCTTCTTGCTTCGGCGCTTCTTGCGCATCATCAGAAGCAGTGTCTTCTGATGCACTTTCACCGCCAGCGGCCTTCATCTCACCAATCACATCGCCTTCTTTAATCTTATCGCCGACAGCGACAGACAAGCTTACGATTTCACCTTCAAACGGTGCCGGGATGTCCATCGACGCTTTGTCACTTTCTACAGTAACAACGCCTTCGTCTGCCTCAATGGTGTCGCCTACGGCAACACATAGCTCGATAACTTCAACTTCGTCACCGCCTACATCGGGTACGATAATCTTTTGAATATCTGACATATGTAAAATACCTTCTTTGGCTACGCGTAAAGTGGGTTAAGTTTTTCAGCGTTAATATCAAAACGCTTAATCGCTTCTGCTACCACTTTCTTCTCAACGTCACCACGTTGAGCCAATTCGTAAAGTGATGCAACCACAATGTATGACGCATTAACTTCAAAGTGCGTACGCAAGTTTTCGCGGCTATCGCTTCGACCGAAACCATCTGTACCTAGGCAGCGGTATTCAGTATCGATAAACGCACGTACTTGATCTGAGTAGTTCTTCACATAGTCAGTGGCAGAAATTGCAGGGCCTGCATCTTTCGTAATAACCTGACCAATGTAAGGGACTTTTTGCTCAGCTTCTGGGTTAAGCATGTTGTAACGTGCTACGTCTTGACCTTCACGGGCTAGCTCGTTGAACGAGGTTACCGAGTACACGTCAGACGATACGTTGTAGTCTTCACACAGAATTTGTGCCGCTTTACGCACTTCGTTCAAGATAGTACCTGAACCCATTAGCTGAACGTTAAGCGTAGACTTGTCGTTTTCAACACGCTCTAGCTTATAGATACCTTTAATGATTTGCTCAGCAATATCGTCACCTTCTGGCATTGCCGGGTGCTGATAGTTCTCGTTCATCAGCGTTAGGTAGTAGAACACGTTCTCGTTGTTACCGTACATACGACGCAGACCGTCTTGAACGATAACCGCGACTTCGTAACCGTACGTTGGATCGTAAGTAATACAGTTAGGAATAAGGTTCGCCTGAACATGTGAGTGGCCGTCTTGGTGCTGTAGACCTTCACCGTTAAGTGTGGTTCTACCTGCAGTTGCACCTAGTAGGAAACCGCGTGCTTGGCTATCGCCTGCTGCCCATGCAAGGTCACCAACACGTTGGAAACCAAACATTGAGTAGTAAATATAGAACGGAATAGTGGTGGCGTTACAGGTTGAGTAAGACGTACCCGACGCCACCCATGATGCCATTGCACCTAATTCGTTAATACCTTCTTGCAGTACCTGACCTTTCTTGTCTTCACGGTAGTAAGCCACTTGGTCTGCATCTTGAGGCACGTATTTTTGGCCTTCGTTAGCATAAATACCTACCTGACGGAACAAGCCTTCCATACCGAAGGTACGGGCTTCATCAGGAATAATTGGCACAATGCGCTTACCAATTTTCTTGTCTTTCAATAGCGCGTTAAGTACACGTACGAAGGTCATGGTTGACGATACTTGACGGTCGCCTGAACCTTTCAAGATAGCATCGAAGGCGCTTAGCTCTGGAATTTCAAGCTGTTCTTCAGCCTGCTCGCGGCGAGAAGGCAGGTAACCACCGAGTGCTTCACGACGTGCACGAAGATATTTCATTTCTTCGCTGTCTTCGTCAAATTTGAAGTAAGGTAGTTCTTCAATCTTCTCATCGGCGATTGGAATGTTGAAACGGTCGCGGAACTGCTTGATAGAGTCAACGTCCATTTTCTTCACGTTGTGCGCCACGTTTTGCGCTTCACCCGATGCACCAAGGCCAAAACCTTTAACGGTTTTAGCAAGAATTACCGTTGGGCGACCTTTCGTATCAATGGCTTTTTGGTATGCCGCAAATACTTTAACTGGGTCGTGACCACCACGGTTTAGGCGCCAGATGTCATCGTCAGACATGTTGGCTACAAGTGCCGCGGTTTCAGGGTACTTGTTGAAGAAGTTTTCACGGGTGTACTTGCCGCCTTTGGCTTTACAGTTTTGGTATTCACCGTCTACGGTTTCACCCATAAGCTGGATTAGCTTGCCAGATTTATCGCGGGCAAGCAGTTCATCCCAGTAACTCCCCCAAATGACTTTCACGACTTCCCAGCCTGCGCCGCGGAACGTGCCTTCAAGTTCTTGGATAATTTTGCCGTTACCACGTACCGGGCCGTCAAGGCGCTGTAAGTTACAGTTGATAACAAACGTTAGGTTGTCTAGGCCTTCGCGAGACGCAAGACCAATTGCACCCAAGCTTTCTGGCTCATCACACTCACCGTCGCCCATGTAGCAGTATACGCGCTGACCTGAACAGTCTTTAATGCCACGGTTGGTTAGGTACTTAAGGAAGCGGGCTGTGTAGATAGCTTGAAGTGGCCCTAAGCCCATAGATACTGTTGGGAACTGCCAGTAATCTTTCATCAAGTGAGGGTGTGGGTATGAAGATAAACCTTCCCCTGCGCACTCTTGACGGAAGTTATTTAACTGCTCTTCAGTTAAGTTGCCTTCCATGTATGAACGGGCGTAAATACCTGGAGAAATATGGCCTTGAGCGAAAATAAAGTCGCCGCCTTGGTTTTCATTAGGCGCTTTGAAGAAATGGTTGAAACCTACATCGTAAAGCATAGCCGATGATGCGAAGCTACCAATGTGGCCACCAAGCTCTAGGTCTTTTTTCGATGCACGCAATACAATCATTAATGCGTTCCAACGAATTGCCGCACGGATGCGCGCTTCGATGGTCAAGTCGCCAGGCATGTTTGGCTCTTGCGCTGCAGGGATAGTATTGATGTAGGCAGTGGTTGCGTCATACGGTAGATGCGCTCCGCTGCGACGTGCTTTATCAATAAGTTTTTCGAGTAAATAATGGGCGCGTTCTACGCCTTCCTCTTCTAAAACCGACTCAAGCGCATCAATCCACTCTTTAGTTTCTTGAGGATCTACATCTTGGTGCATCATATCAGACATGGTGCCATCCTATTTTTTGCTTATATAGAAAATCCTCCCTTAGCATTGCCCCTAAACTTAAAAGCGCTAAAAGAAGGAAAACTAAATTACGTTGTACTCACAGTGACCCAATCTGGCTCACCTGCTTTTGCATTGGCACAGGTTTTCACCTGACCGGCCGCTGCGAATGAATAGCTATCCAAACCTTTATCATTTAACGGTGGCTGAATAACTAAATTTCTAATCGACGTAACGCACGCTGTACGCGAGTATCACGCTGATTAATGGTTAATAGCGTTTTTTCAATAAACGCCAAATGCGTATTACATGCCTGACGCGCAGATTCAGGGTCACGTGCTGCAATTGCTTCTACAATTTCGCGACGCTGCTTAGCAATGTCTTCCACCGCTTCAGGGTGCGCTGCCAGCATGTCAAAATTTCGTTCAATGTTGTCTACCAGCATACTTTGCATGGTACTCATTACGTGTAATAGCACCATATTGTGTGATGCTCGTGCCATAATGATATAAAACTGCCCTAAGGCTTCAGCCTGAGCCCGCTTACTTTCACTGGCTTTAGGCGTTGGCAGTTCATTAAGCGCTTGCTTTAGCGCTTCGTAATCTTCTGGCTGGCCACGTAGCGCCGCGTAGTATGCCGCCATACCTTCAAGGGCATGACGAAACTCAAGTAAATCGAATTGGGTTTCAGGGCGTTGGCTCACAAGGTCCATCAATGGGTCTTTCATCGCCGCGTTCAGGTTGCGGTTTACGAAGGTACCGCCACCTTGTTTACGCTCGACAAGCCCACGGGCCTGTAAATTGCCAATGGCTTCTCTTAATGAAGGACGAGACACGTCAAATTCTAGCGCTAACTCTCTTTCTGGTGGCAACTTTTGCCCTGCCAATAATGTACCGTCAAGTATCATAGACTCGAGTTGCTCGGTAATCACATCAGAGAGTTTTTTTCGCTGCTGACGCATGCGTTGTATCTATCCTTCTTATTGTACGCGCTGAATATTACTCTGATGAATGTAAAAAATAATCGGGGTTAATTTAAACATTCATCAAATTGGTAATACCATTTTACCTATACAGTTTAAGGCAGATCGATTTCGAGGTAAATACTCTCAAGCATAGCAAACCTAATGCAGTTTGCTTGGTGTTAAGCTTTATTGTTGAATTTGTTAAGAAAAGTTATCGAACTACAACTGGTCTGATGAGGTTAGCAACTGCGGAAAGTGTGCTAAAGCAACTGATCTACAAATGGTTTCTTTGCAGACCAGTGCTGACGTTTTCAGTAAATGTAAAAAATAGTGGTTATGCGAGGCTACCCACGAGTGTCAAAGAAGCGGTCACCACCAGCAAGAAAACAACATTACGTTTTGCTAATTTTACTAACACCTTGGGTTCAATTGCTGCATTTTCGCTCTGCTGTGCATATTCTTCCGGCGAAAGTGTTTCTGCTTTTGCGGAAATCTGAGTTAAAACATCGTAAGCGGGTACGTCGAATTTAATGGCGAACTTAATCCACTCGGGTAGTGCTCGCGAAAAGTGCCCCATCATTAACATACCAAAAGCGGTAATTCTTACTGGGATAAAATCTAACGCAAACATAAGCCGTCCAGCGCCATCTTTTAATGGATGATCAGCGTTACACAAGGCTTCGGTAGCACTTCGGCTTAAACAGTAAAATAACGCGCCAGGTGCGCCGAAACCAATGAACCACAGCATAACCGCCGCATAGTGCTGATAATTCAACCATGTAAGATGTTGGCCAAAACTTTTCCCCTCACCTTTTGCTGTGCCATCGCTCTGCGCTGTGCTAGCGCAGTGACCAAGCTGATCGGTATACATGCTACAGGCTTGCAAGTCGTTGCGCTCTGCGGCATTTAAAAAGCGCTTATAAATAGCGCGTAACGTAGGGCAGCCAATACAAACAAAAAGCACGATACTTTGTTCTATAAAGGTAAAGAAGGCTCCTAATACCCAATATTCAATTAACCCCAATACCACTGGCGGTAGAAGCAAAGCGGCATACAAAGAAATAGGCGCGGTATTGTCAGACAGCCACTGGGTTTTCTCTAGCCAAGCTCGATACTGAGCAGCATACCTTTCGATATGCCAATTCGCGTCTTTACTCACCACACGCTCTAGGCTCAATACTAATAGCAAAGTCATTAAAATCATGAGATTACGCGCTTCCTTTTTAAATAAATGAAAGTGTTAGGGCTCAACAGTAAAAAGGCTTTGTCGAAACCTTGGCCAATCGAATTCGTATCCTGGGTCGGTTTTTCGCCCTGGTGCAATATCATTATGACCCACAATACGCCCGATAGTGATCCGAGGATAGCGCAGAATGATAAATTTAGAGAGGTTCTCTAGCGCTAAGTACTGAGCGTCTGTGTAAGGCAAGGTATCAGTTCCCTCAAGTTCGATACCAATAGAATAATCGTTACAGCGCTGTCGCCCCTGAAATGATGAAATGCCCGCATGCCAAGCCCGCGCATCAAAAGGCACGAATTGCTCAATCACGCCTGTTCGGTAGATAACGCAGTGCGCCGACACACGGATGTGAGCAATCTCTTTAAAAAAGGGGTGAGCATGGGGGTTTAACTGACCGGTGAATAAATCTCGAATACCAGAAGTGGCGAACTCGCCAGGAGGAAGAGAAATATTATGAATGACCAATAAGCTCACATCATCGGCGTTGGGTCGCGCATCGTAGTGTGTGCTTTTAATTTGCGTGGCGTTGTCGTATAGCACCATTATGTTTGATTTTTCGTGCAATCGTCTACATTCTCTAAAGTGTGACATTGCCTTGCTTGCGAAATCAAGGAAAGCCAAGAACAAAACCAAAATAACAGAGTAGTTAATAACATGAACAACGAACACCAGGATACCCGTTCAGCGGGTAAGTGGATGGTAGCCCTTGCATGGATTTGCGGCCTTGGCCTTCTGGTCTTTGTTTTTTCGGATTTACTGGAAAAACAAGTTAACCCAAATACCGAACCAGCCTCTCAACGGATTGGCACTCAGACAGAAGTTCGCTTAAAGCAAAATAGGCAAGGACACTATGTTACTAGCGGCTACATCAATGGCGAAGAAGTTGTATTTTTAGTAGATACTGGGGCTACGGACGTCGCCGTGCCTGCGCACCTTGCGTCGAAATTACAATTGCAGGCGGGCCGAGAAGGACTGGCAAGCACGGCCAATGGCGTGGTACGGGTGGCCGAATCTCGAATTAACACCTTGCGTATTGGCGACATTGTTGTGCATAACGTTAAGGCCAATTTAAACCCAGGTATGCAAGACGACCATATTCTTTTAGGCATGAGTGTTTTAAAGCAATTAGAGTTTACTCAGCGCGGAGAATGGTTAATATTGCGTACCCTTTGAAAAATGACTGCGATGAAGATGACATCACCCGATATACAGGCAATTCGCGAACAGGTTTCGCAAGCGCTTATTGAAGATTTAGGCGGCGAGTTAAACGCCGCGAATGATATTACCGCTAACCTTATTGATGCTGACACTCAAGCCACCGCAACAATTATTACCAGAGAACCCTGTGTGGTGTGTGGCGTCGCGTGGGTAAACCAAGCTTTTGCCCTTGTCGACCCTAATGTGTCTGTCACTTGGCATGTGAATGACGGCGACAAGGTGGATGGCGATACAGTACTTGTTAGCTTATCTGGGTCGGCGCGCGCCATTTTAACGGCAGAGCGTACGGCGCTCAATTTTCTCCAAACCTTGTCAGGCACTGCGACCACCACCGCGTTTTATGCACACATACTCAGTGATAGCGAAACGAAGATCCTCGACACGCGAAAAACCCTGCCTGGACTACGTATGGCGCAAAAATACGCTGTGCGCTGCGGCGGCGGACAAAATCACCGAATAGGGCTTTTTGACGCATTTTTGATAAAAGAAAATCACATTTTTTCTTGCGGAGGTATTCGCCCTGCCATTCAACGTGCTAAGGCGATGATGCCAGGCGCGCCAGTTGAAGTTGAAGTGGAGTCAATAGACGAACTAAAACTGGCCTTAGAGGCTGGCGCTGACATTATTATGTTAGATAATTTCACTAACGAACAGATCCAAGAGTCAGTAGCGCTCACGAATAAGCGCAGTAAACTGGAAGTGTCTGGAAACATTACCGATGAACGACTTGCTTCGTTAAGTAAATTGGGTGTGGATTACATTTCTTCTGGCGCATTAACCAAACATGTTCAAGCCATAGATCTTTCGCTTCGAATTAATATAGATAGCGATAAATAATTCCATCCTAATTGAGGGAGTTCTCTCCCTCGCTCTTTACTTATCAGCGCCAGTTAACACACACGTATTGTTCGCCATAACTTTTGTAACTACAAGATTATTATACAAAAGATTAAATGCATCATAGGTGCTGGGCGCTAGCTGTGCGATAACCTGCGAAAGCAACACACCGGTATAATTTCCGATACTTGTCAGTTAGAAATTGAAATCTATACTGAGTATCAAGTACCGGGGTCGTCATTCACGTCTCGGGTATAAATGTTAATTTGAACACGACTTTACTATTGCGTGACACACAGCTCCCGGAGAACAAATATGAAAAACATGAATGCGTCAAATCAAAAAGGTTTCACTCTAATCGAACTTATGATTGTGGTTGCTATTATCGGTATTCTTGCCGCTATTGCTCTGCCTTCATATTTAAACTACACAGAGAAAGCCAGCTTCACTGAAGTGACTAACTCAACCGCAGCAGCGAAAACAGCGGTAGAGATTTGCGCACAAACCACCGGTGCCTTGGCCAACTGTGACGGCGGCTCAAACGGTGTTCCATCTGATATTGATAACTCGTCTGATACTAGCCTTGTTGGCCTAACTACCGCTAACGGCGTTATCACAGCGACCGCTTCTGGTGATTCAGGTATCGAAGATGATTCAGGTAACGCAGCAACTTACGTGCTAACGCCGACTTTGGCAAATGGCCGTGTAACTTGGGCTGCAGCATGTACCCCAGCCACACTATGTTAAGTTGTCGCGCTTAGTGTGTAGAAAGGCCCAGCAATGTCTGGGCTTTTTTGTCTTTCCACATTGCATTTTCACACAGCGCAATATTGATTTTCTTTTTGGCGGAGTAGGTATTTAATGGCGAAGGCAGCAACCACCTATACTTGGCAAGGCAAAGATCGCCGAGGTAACAGCAGAAAAGGCGAAATTTCTGCTATTAGCCTTGCCGAAGCTAAAAACCTTTTGCGACGCCAGGGCATTTCTGCCAATAAAGTGAAAAAGCTGGCTACACCGCTATTTGGCAGAGGCGCACAAAAGATAGTAGCTGCCGATATTTCTGTGATGTCGCGGCAAATTGCCACCATGTTAGGGGCCGGTGTTACCCTAATTCAATCATTAGACATGATAGCGCAAGGCCATGCTAAAGCGTCTATGCGTAAGCTGCTTCACGAAATATCTAACGAAGTTAAATCGGGAAACCCTTTGTCTGGCGCGTTACGTAAACACCCTGATTATTTCGATGATCTATACTGTGATTTGGTTTACACAGGGGAGCAATCGGGTGCCCTTGAAACCATTTACGACCGTATAGCCACTTATAAAGAAAAGGCCGAAGCCCTTAAATCAAAAATAAAAAAAGCCATGCTTTACCCCATCGCGGTGGTAGTGGTTGCATTTGTGGTAACCACCATTCTTTTAATATTTGTGGTGCCACAATTTGAAGATATTTTCAGTAGCTTTGGTGCAGAGTTGCCTGCCTTTACCCAATTCGTATTAGCCATTTCCCGTTTTGTGCAAGATTATGGATTCGTGATGGCCATTGCTGCGGTAGGCGCAGGCATGCTATTTGTGCGTGCCCATAAAAAAAGCCAATCCCTAAGAGACAATGTAGATAAGGCCATTCTCAAAGCCCCCGTAGTGGGCGAAATACTGAAAAAGGCCAGCATTGCGCGTTTTACCCGAACCTTGGCCACCACCTTTTCTGCTGGTGTTCCACTGATTGGCGCATTAGAGTCTGCCGCAGGCGCTTCAGGTAATGCGGTATTTCGCGATGCCATTTTATTTATGCGCAAAGAGGTAGCGGGCGGCATGCAGATGCATACTGCCATGCGCGCCACCAATGTATTCCCCGATATGGTGACGCAAATGGTGGCGATTGGCGAGGAGTCTGGCGCGGTAGATAGCATGCTTAGCAAAATAGCCACTATTTATGAGGCTGAAGTCGACGATATGGTTGATGGACTAACAAGTTTACTTGAGCCTATTATTATGGCGGTGCTGGGTGTCGTTATTGGGGGCTTAATTGTGGCCATGTACCTGCCTATATTTGAAATGGGTAATGTAGTGTGAACCATTAGGCTGTTACCCCGGTCAGATGAATTGAAAATTCGGTTGCGCTGCATTAGCTTTCTTTGCCATCATAATTAAAAATAAAGAGATTTGTATTCTATGGAAGCGCTTATTTCACTAAGCCAGCTTTATCCCCCTTTCTTTTATGGCCTTGTTTTTCTCGTCAGTTTGATGGTGGGAAGCTTTTTGAATGTGGTGATTCATCGCCTGCCTATCATGATGGAAAATAGCTGGAAGCACGAATATAGCGCTTATTTTACGAATGAAAACATCCCCCAAAACGACGCTTCTGGCCCCTTCAATTTAGTTAAGCCTGATAGCACCTGCCCTGCCTGCGGACATAAAATTCGCCCTTGGGAGAACATTCCCGTTATCAGTTATTTATGCTTGAAAGGAAAATGTGCATCGTGCAAAACCCCTATTTCGTTGCGCTATCCCTTTGTTGAGTTATTCACTGCCCTCACCTGTACATTCGCGGCTTTTTATTTCGGCCCTTCTCCTCAAGCGCTTTGGGCAATGGTATTGACTTACTTTTTGGTGGCCATGCTATTTATTGACCTAGATAAAATGCTGCTACCGGATCAGCTCACACTGCCCTTGCTATGGTTAGGGTTACTCTTGAGTACACACTCTGTCTTTGTTGATATGCAATCAGCCATTTGGGGCGCAGCCATTGGCTACGTGAGTTTGTGGTTAGTGTATTGGATGTTTAAAATTGCCACTGGAAAAGAAGGTATGGGCTATGGCGATTTTAAGCTACTGGCAGCGCTGGGCGCCTTTGTAGGCTGGCAAGGCTTACCTATCATTATTTTACTTTCTTCTTTAGTGGGCGCCATTGCCGGTGTGGCAATTATGATGTTCCAAAACAAAGGTAAGTCGGTGGCGATTCCATTTGGCCCTTACTTAGCCGTTGCAGGGTGGATAACTTTGCTGTTTAAATCACACATTACTCAAGCCTACTTAGATTGGATATTAGGTTGATGACAAAGCATGTAATCGGGTTAACTGGCGGTATTGGCAGCGGAAAATCAGCGGCTACAGAGGCCTTTAAATCATTGGGCATTAGTATCGTTGATGCTGATGAAGTAGCCCGCGATGTCGTCGCGGTGGGTAGCGAAGGCTTACGGCATATTGTTGCCCGCTTCGGCAGAGGTATATTGCTTGAAGATGGTCAATTAAACCGTCCAGCGTTAAGAGAAAGAGTGTTTAGTCATGAAGGTGACAAACACTGGCTAAACCAACTCTTACATCCGCTAATTCGCGCAAAAATGCTGGCTGATATCGGTGCCGCTCCCAGCGCTTATTGTATTTTGTCTGTGCCCTTGTTGATAGAAAACAACATGGAAAACCTGTGTGATAGAGTGATTGTGGTTGATTGCCCTGAATCGCTACAACTTAGCAGAGCTTTACAGCGTGATGGCAGTTCACGGGAAACCATTGAAAGTATTATGGCGTCTCAGGCCAGTCGCAGTGAGCGTCTTGAAAAGGCGGATGATGTAATTAATAACACCGGCTCATTGGATGAGTTGCACAAACAAGTCGCCTTATTGCATCAGCAGTATGTTAAACATTTTAACTTAAGTGCTTAATAAAGCATCACCGGCAACTTTTTTGCTCAAAAAGTGTCAAAATCCTCAATTGTATGCCTCACTGTACTTGGCTTAGCGCTATTCATGCATTAGGCTTTAATGCTAAGTAATTGTGTTCCAAGGATATCCATGAGCGAAGCTGTATTCGAATTTCCATTAAAGGAGAAAGTGCGAAACTACCTACGGGTAGAGCAGCTTCTTGGCCAACTAAAAAGTAGCGCTTCCTCCGAAAGCCCCCAACTTCAAACGGTGTTTTTTGAACAGCTGTTTGAACTACTCGATTTGATTGAGCGGCTTGATTTGCGGTCGGACATGAGCAAAGACTTAGATGCCCATGAAAAAAACCTGGTTTACTGGTCGCAACATCCTAAAATTGACAGTGCTGCGTTAGAGCAGGCTCTAAAAACCATTGTCACCTTAAAGCAAAAACTGAAAACCGAACGCCGCTTTGGTAGTGCGCTTAAAGAAGATAAGTTTCTCAATGCTATTCGACAACGGTTTGCTATTCCTGGCGGCGCCTGTAGCTTCGATTTACCCAATTTGTATTTTTGGCTGCAGCAACCGCTTGCTGAACGCCAAGCAGAAATTAATGGCTGGTTGCAAACCTTAAGCTTGTTAGACGATACCTTAGCCGTCAGTTTGTCATTTATTCGCGAGCGGGGGCAGTTTCAAACGGTGGTGGCGCAAGGCGGCTTTTATCAAGGCGTAGCAGAAGACAAAAACGAGTTAATTCGGATTCGTTGTAAAGTAGACGAAGGCTATTACCCCACCTTAAGCGGAAATAAATACCGCTATGCCTTACGCTTCTTACTGTTTTCTCCTAATGAAGGGCAAACCGCTTCAGTAGAAACAGACATATCGTTTAGACTCGCTGCCTGTTAAACTTCCCCCATTATTTAGCGTTAACTGGAGACCATGATGGAAGTCACTTGTCCAATATGTTCTAAATCGGTGCCATGGGGCCCACAAAGTGAGTATCGTCCTTTTTGCAGTAAAAAGTGCCAGCTTATCGACCTTGGCGAATGGGCCTCGGAAGAACGTACTATTCCCGCAAAACCTGCAGAAAATGAAACGCCTCAAGATATCGATGTGGAAGATATTGAAGCCATGCTTGCTGAGCAGTCAGAAGATTTTTTTAAGCATTAATTAGAGCTATGGCTAATGGAAAGATTCACGTGTACATGTATCACTCTTTCAAGATTGCTTAACGCGTTCTAAATAAAAATAGCAGACCACATAGAAGTGGCCTGCTGTTTCATTACCCGTTCTACTGTCGAATAAACCTCTGAAGATCACTCACTGATAGTGGCACGTCTCGTGCGTAAATACCCACCGGGCGCTGATTGAGGTCATAGAGCCTGAAACTGAGTGCTCTAAATTCGTTTATATACAAAGTCCCTATACCTGCCTCAGGATCTAACCAAACATCTAGATTTACCCCCTCAGTTAGATTCATAGGTACCGCCACTTGTGCATCTAAATTACCCGCGTCCACGTCTTCTCCCTCACTAACAGCGGGTAAGTCAGCTGCTCTAAATTGATCAGCAAGCAAGTAAGGCAATGCGGAATCCGAACCGTCATCAGGGTGCTGATCAATAAACCTTATCACCGCAGTTTGTCCTATAAGCTCACTGACATCCCATGTAACCCAATCCATGACAAACTTATCGTCAGCGGATTTTTCAGCATCTCTACCAGATTGGCTTCTCACAACTTCACCATTTACCACCAACACGACTGCTGTCGCATTAGCACTGTCGAAAGGATTCGACCCACCGCCAATGAGAAAATTAATATAGGGTTTGCTAATTTCAAATGAAGGGCTTTCAGCGGATCCCGTGGCGTTATAACCAATCCAGCCAAGGGAAGTGCCGTCTTCATCAAATCCATCTCCAAAACTGGAGAACACGCGTTCGCCAACATTGTTCGCAATATCGCCGCCCCACCAGCCTCCATCTAGCTTCAAAAAATCGCCGCTTACGTTCGTGAACTCATGTGCAGTAAGGGTGTTGTATTGCGCACAACAAAATTCGAAACCCGATACATTCTGTTCAGGTTCATTCTCGCGAGAGAAAAGCGGCTCGCCCGCTAGCGCAGGTGTGGGCGTGACGCTTGCGCCGCCGGTAGGTGGGGTATCACCGAAGTAAAAAGAGGCTTGATTGCTATTGGTATCCAGTTCAAGCCTCGCAACCTGTTCTCCTTCAACCTCGGTAGGAAAGTAGATACCAAATCTGCCAGTCGCGTTTTCACTGGTAACCGACAGCGATAGGCGATTTTTGTCGCCGCGCTTTTCCAGTGTAATAGCAGATGATGCCATCATAGTAATAGGCGACTCGCCAGAAACTGAACCCTGTTGGCTTTGAAAGGTAGTATCAATAGCGCTAGCGAATTCGGTTTTATACTTCTGCGGAATGTGCACAGCCAACTCTCCCGATGTTGTGGTATCGAGTTGGTGAATGGCCAGATCGCCACCAAAGGTCCCTACACCAGCATTAGTTCTGCCTATCTTATGTGGCACCCATCCAAACAATAACGTTGACTCTTCTGAAGCGGCTGTGCGTCCAGCATAATAAAATTTGCCATCAAGGGAAGTGAAGTTTGCCAGTTGCCAACCCTCGCCGTTTTGTCGAAGATACTTAATATCCCGTTCTCCGTCATTCTGATCGGAAAATAGCATGTATTGCGCGTCACCAAAATCTACCCAATCCGGCACTTCTAAATTAAGAGGAGCATCCATAACAAAGAGGGGTTCCTGAGGTAACCAGGTGGTAAGATTTTCCGAAACATAAAGCCCTATAGCCGCTTGACCGTTATAACGGGTAGTAATCAACATCCAATAATTATTGGTTTCTTTATTCCAAAATACTTTAGGATCTCGAAAATCAAAGTCGCTATAGCCGTTGCTTCCAGTAAACGTATCTTCAGGTATTTTGGTAAATTCAGTTAGCGTGCCGTCTGTGGCGGTCGCATGCATTACCGCTTCAACAGGGTTAAAGTCTGCATTATGACCGGTAAAGAAGATATGTGTCTGACCTTCTGCATCTTCTATGACGCTTCCGGAGCCGGTCCATTGGTCTTGTGTATTCGTATCACCGGTGGCTTCAAGAACTCTTTGTGGGAAGCTCCCCCTTTGCAGGTCACTGGTTTTGGTGAGATACCAGTCGTGGAACGCCGTATCAATTAAGTAATAAAGATAAAACTCGCCATCATGATAATAGGGGTTCGGATCTGCCATGACTAAAGGCAAAGGAATATCATGGCCATCAGGCACACTCACCACTTCAGCGTTATTGGGCGTCGCAGCCGGATGCTCTGCTAAGCGAATTTCATCAAGCATAATAAAGCCAAGTCCATTCTCTTGTCCCCCCTCGTGATAGTCGATAACTTCCAACACTGCGGTTTTTCCCTTTAATGCACTTACATCCCATGTGTGCCAATCTAGCTGTGACTCTTCTCCATTTCCCACGGCATGACGAACAACTTTGCCATTTACGCGCAATACCACCGCCGTAGCATTATCTGACGCAAAATCTTGAGTACCACCGCCCACCAAAAAGTTTAAAAAGTTGTGGCTAAGGGTAAAAGGGGGAGAACTTAGCGTTCCTGTCGCCTCGTCGCCAATCCAACCCAGCGACGTGCCATCTGCACTAAAACCGTCGCCACGACTTGTGAAAATTCGCTCACCTTGGTGATTGCTTATATCTGCAGCCCACCAGCCGCCGTCGAGCTTATCTAAATCACCTGTAGCTCTAAAGTCGTGGTTGGCATAGGTATTAAATTGTCCGCAACAAAACTCAAACCCAGCAATATGTTGTCCCTGGTCAGAAACACGAGTAAAAGCAGGTATGCCATCCGATTCTGGTTCAATTGACGCACTTGCTGTTATCTGCAAGTGACTAGTTTCGTCAGGCATTGCAGCAGCTTCGCCTGCATGCCGTATCTCGTCGACAAGTAAGTAAGGCAGAGCAGTATCTGAGTTATCTTCCGGATGGTTGTCTATGAAGCGAATTTTTGCTGTCATTCCAGCATAATTAGTGACGTCCCACGTTACCCACCGCATACTCATCGCCGTGTCATCTCCGCTGGCCTGCAATACGACTTCATCATCAACAACCAATACCAATGCTGTCGTATTTGGCTCTGTAAAGCCGTTGCTTCCCCCACCAATGAGAAAGTTGATATAACGTTCTGTTATTTCAAAAGCAGGGCTGTCCATCATACCAACAGCGCTAAACCCTACCCAACCTAAGCTTTCGTCTTCATTGTCAAAGCCATCCCCGAAGCTAGAAAACACGCGCTCTCCTACTACGCCCGCCACATCTGCGCCCCACCATCCACCATCAAGCTTGGCAAAATCTCCTGTGACGTCTTCAAAACCGTGCTCTGCGTAGGTGTTGTATTGGCCACAACAAAACTCGAACCCAGATAAAGTTTGATCACTATTTTCAGGGTTATTAAACAGAGGAAAGCCTGCACTTTCAGGATTTTCGGTCAGAGTAATATCTTCTTCTTGCTCTTCATCGACGGGCTCGCTGCCCTCTCCAATAACATCAGAAGGACTTTGCCCCTCTTGCAAAACAATCAATTCTGCTTCGATTTTATTTTTGTGTGTATCATCGTCTGAGCACGCCATAAGGGAGGCGCTCACCAATAAAAAGATGACCGAAAGCCGTCCCCGTAGAGGAGATGGATGTGAAGTGTTCATAGTTATCCTCCATAGCATCTAAATGCGCTATGTTGTAATTTTTTAATTGAGTATGCCGAAAAAACACGACCAGTTTTCGACACGCTTTACTGGGAAACCCAAATTAAACAACGTTGTCTTTTAATAAGATTAGAGTTATACAAACACAAATACAACATTTATTTTACATTTTTGATATGAAAGTAATTATCGCGTACTCGGGCGGGCTTATGGCAAAATTTGGTAAAAGTGTGTAGCTTTAGGCAATTAAATGAAGTACGTAAATTAGGAATCATATGGAATGGTTACAATAAAGGACGTGGCTGCGCACGCGGGTGTGGCGTTTAAAACTGTATCAAGGGTTGTGAACAATGACCCTACCGTCAAGCCTAAAAACAGAGAAAAGGTACTTAAAGCCATTGAGGAGCTTGGCTACCGCCCAAACCGAGCCGCCCAAATGACACGTCGCAAAAAGTCTGGCGTAATTGGATTTATCGCCGACGAACTATTGCGTGTACCTTATACTTTTGATCTTATTCGAGGCGCGCAGGATCTCGCTTGGAAACACAATAAAGAATTGATGGTGCTGAACGTAAACGTCAATAAATACAGTGTAGAAGGCGCAGTCAATCATCTTTTTGAGCATCGCGTTGAAGGCATAATTTATGCGGCTATGTATCATCGTGAAGTTTCTCTTCCCTTGCAATTTAAAGAAGTACCGACAGTGTTAGCAAACTGTTATGACAGCTATGGAAGGTATCCTTCTATTGTTCCCGACGAAAAAGAGGCGGCCAGAGAAATCACGGCAAGTCTTATAGGTAAAGGCTATAAGCGTATTGCATTCTTAAACCTGAATGAGAATATCATTGCTGCAAAACTGCGCAAAGAAGGCGTAGAACAAGCCTTTAGCAACGCCAATATAAACCTTGATAACCTCCTAGTAGAATCCGTTATTTTCGGAGAAGAGAATAATGAACGTTCTGTCACCCGCAGTAGGGTAGAAAATATTATTAAGAACTTTAAGCCCGATGCAATACTCTGTGGGCAAGATCCTATGGCTGTTGAGGTTTATTTTGTCGTTCAGGCGTTAGGATTAAAAGTAGGTAAAGATATCGGCGTCGGCAGTTTCGATGACTGGGATATCATTCCTACCCTATTGCAACCAGAGTTAACAACCATGGCACTCCCCCACTACGAAATGGGCCAATGGGCATTCAACTGCCTACTTGAGGAGCGCACCGAGCCGGTGAAAGAAACTGCACGGTTTACCCTTAATAGCCGCCAGTCGTTCTAGCTGCTACATCATTTTTCGGTTTGTTGTTTTCTAATATCCAAAACGAAAAGATAAGATTAGCCGTCACTACTGTACCAAGCAGTAAATAAGTGTCGGCAAATCCAAGATCATCGTAAAGTTCACCAATTACTGACGATAACAGTGTGGTAACAACTTGGGTGAATACATGAAACCCAATCAGGTAAATCGTTGCAGAGAGCCGAGTATCAAAGTTAACCGCAATGTATTTAAAAATCGCCACTAGCAAAATAGGCAATTCTAGGGCATGAAGTAATTTGACCAACGAAATAGAAACAGGGTCTGCAACAACGCCCGAAGCCAGCATACGAAGGGCCATGATTGCGCCGCTTAGCAATAGTCCATTCTTTGGCCCTATTTTGTTAACGATAAACGGAGCGATAAACATCATTCCAGCTTCGATAAACACCTGCAGTGAATTTAAGTATCCATAAAATCTATTGCCTTCTTCAGGGGTTGGAAAAAGCGAAGAAAAATAAATAGGAAACTGCTGATCATATATTTGATAGAGACAAGAAACCCCCATCACGTAGAGGCTTAAACGCCAAAATCGGCTCTGACTAAAGAGCGAAAGCACATCGCTCACTCCCACTTTTTTCTTTTTTGTGCGTGGCGTTTTCGTAGACGCTGGCAGCCAGAATAGGCAGAGAATGAAGCCGACTCCCGTGGCACTCGCTAAAACAAAGTTAAGCTTAGGATTAATGTTAAATGTTACACCAGCCACAAAAGTAGCACATGCCCAGCCCAGCGAGCCCCATAGCCTCGCCTTGCCAAATTCGACATCATGTTGACGACCCAGACGCTCTATATAAGCCTCAAGTGTGCCTACTGCAGCACCAAAGGTGAGCGCATTATATAGTGCGCCGACGATAGCGCCCACTATGAAGAAAGACGTTAACAGGGGTTGGTAAATCAGAATAAAGAAAGGGCCAACGCCAGCCATTAATAGTCCCAGCATAAATAATAGCTGTTTGCCCGTTCCCAACCGGTCCTGCAAAATACCGTAAACGGGCATTATTATAAGAGCCGCTAACGCATTGGTGGCGAATACTACACCTGTTTCTTTTCCGGTTAACGCCAGTGTTTGGTTTAACCATAGAGGAAACAACGAGTAACAAAACGACCAGGTCAGAAAGAACGAAAAAAATGTTATCGCTGATGACCAATACGCCGAATTTAGCTGACACTTCATAATAATACCCTAAGCCTAAATGACGCTATTTAGCCGACCATATAGATCCTAATCGCTCTACAGAAACCTGCTTAAGAGGTTGGCTATCGGTCTTGACGCTCATCGTATCGTACACTGATGCCGGAAATATTAACGATGTCATAACGGTGGTACCATCATCGATAAATAACTCGAGTGAAGACCTGTCAATCACAATCGAAACCGAGTATTGCGTATTAATCGTCGTTAAAGTGCCCTCTTGTACGCTGCTAAACTGCTCATTAAACCCAACCTTTCCTGACTGGCTGCGATCTAAGGAAACCACCGACCTTTTGTGATCAATTTCAATATCTACGAACTCTCCTTGATCATTTTCAAAACCCACTAACACAGGTGATGCCAGTTCAGCGTCAACCTTAAAAGAATAACGTAAAGCTGACATTCTTCCTGAGCTATCCAGCGAGGATAAGTTTATAGTTTCACCTGGCGCCAGTGACGTGGCTTGCTCAGTGGCTTCAACAAGTGAATCAAGTTCTTCGACTAATTGGCTTTGAACTCGCAGTCCTTTCGGGGTGTTTAATAACTTTAACGCTCTCGGTAACGTCATGGCACTACGCCATTTATTTGTCGGTACCTCGTTGGCGTATAACCAATTACTCATCCACCCCATGAAAACATGCCGTCTTTCATTACTGTTAGGTGTATTGAAGAACGTCACGCCCGCATAATTATCGGTGCCGTGATCTAGCCAAATGGCGGGCTCTAATCGATTTTCGGCAGGCTCGTTAGCAAACACAATATCATCAATATAGGTATGCCCCCAGCTTCCTGCCTCTTTATCGATAATTCTCAACAATGCAGGTTCACCCATCCATTCACTGACATCCCAACTTGCATGATGAAGTGTTTCACGATTAAGCCCAGTTTCCGACTTTACTACTTCGCCATCGACAACAAGTTGAATACCCACTTTGTCGGGGTGATGGCCGCCGCCAATTCTGAAGTTTATAAACTTCTCTGTAATCGTAAATAACTGAGAAGTCAGTGAACCGGTGGCACGGTCTTCATCAGCAAAGCTATTGATTAAACTGACACCTGTATACCCTGTAGGTGGAGGCTGGTTGGTATGACCGCCATTGGTTGGCGCAGAAGAAAAAGCGCTGCCTTCGGCACGCCACTGATTCACACCATTTTCAAAATCATCAAATACCTTACCGGTAGGAAATTTTGCTACCGTAGGCGCAAGTTCCGTTTCCCAGTCGGCGTCCAATACAAAGGTTTTACCGTCAAAATCTCCAACAAAATATTGTGTTGCCGAGCCACCATTCGGGCCGCCAGGCGAGATACTCACCAGCAGTACATAACGAGACTCATTGGTCCCTTCAACTGGCATAAGTAATAATTCTGGGCACTCCCACACGCCGCCATGACTGCCTATCTCTTCGCCAAATGTACTCTCTAAAGACCAATCAATAAGGTTATCGGAACTATAAAAACCAATATGGTCTTTTTGTGCTAGCGCCATCACCCACTTTTGTGTGGGTTCGTGCCACATGACTTTAGGGTCGCGAAAGTCTTTAATACCAGGATTTTCAATCACCGGGTTACCTGTGTATTTTTGCCAGGTTTGACCTTTGTCCAAACTATACGCCAATGCTTGGGTCTGATAGTCGATGCGGCCCTGCTTTTCCATTTCTGCATTGTGATAGGTATACAGCGCGACTATGGGAGGGTTGTTATCACTTCCCAGCCCACTAGAATTATTCCAATCTACCACGGCACTTCCTGAGAATATTGTACCCTGCTCATCTGGATAAAGTGCGATTGGGCGCTCTTCCCAATGCACTAGGTCCTTGCTGACGGCATGCCCCCAGTGCATAGGCCCCCACACTGACGCGTCTGGGTTATGTTGAAAAAATAAATGATACTCACCGTCCAAGTAGAACATGCCGTTGGGATCATTCATCCATTTTTCATTAGGGGAAAAATGAATTTGCGGGCGATAATCTTCGTTACGATCTGCCTCGATAGCAGAGGTCGGACTAACGGGGAGTGGACTAGTTTGATTCATGGAACATCCAACAAGAGCTGTAGAAATAATAAGACTTAACACTGACTTCATAAAAAAGTGCCTCTATTTTGATAACGCTGCGGAAACATCTTCGAGGGTTCTCCCTTTCGTCTCCGGCATCAAAAAGCGAACGAAAAGTAGTTGTAAGAACATAGCAAAGGTGAAGAATCCGAAGACCTGGGGAGCGGAGAAACTGGCCAAGACTTGTGGCATTATTAAGGTAATTAATGCAGCAAAAACCCAATGGGTGCCGCTTCCTAAAGATTGGCCTTTGGAGCGCACTGAATTAGGGAAAATTTCTGCGATGAAAACCCAAATAACAGCCCCTTGACCAATGGCATGTGCCGCGATGAAGACAAACACGGCACCCACCACCACTGTACCTCCCATTTGGCTACTAAAGGCCCAAGTCACTGTGGCGAGTGAGAGCAAATAACCGAATGAGCCTATATACATCAGTGATTTACGGCCTATACGGTCAATCAAGCTGACACCAAGCATAGTAAAGATTAGATTAACTAGCCCAACCCCTGCCGTAGAAAGTAGCGCTGCACTGCCGTCCAGCCCAGCCATGTCGAACACACGCGGTGCATAGTAGATAATAAAATTAATACCTGAGAGTTGATTAAAGGCCGCAAGTAAAAATGCCAATACCACTGGAAAACGGTATTCTGGTTTAAATAATGACTCTTTACTTTGGCTGCTGCTATCACGCTTAACAGCATTAATCGTTTGCTCAATATCTTCACTTTGCAACTCGAGAAACACCCGCCTTGCTTCTGTTTCATCGTTGCGGTGTAAAAGCAACCAACGCGGGCTTTCCGGTGCCTTAAGCACCATCAAAAAGTAAACCAGAGCAGGTAACGCTTCTACGCCTAGCATCATGCGCCAGTCTTCAACTATGACGCCAGATAGTAGATAATTGGAAAGGAACGCGACCAATATGCCAAATACAATTTGAAATTGGTAAGTTGCTACCAAACGACCTCTTATTTTCGCCGGCGCAATCTCTGAAATATAAGCAGGTACAGCGATGGAGGACACCCCTACTCCCACACCTCCAATAAACCTTAAAATGGCAAACGTATAAGGGTCTTGAGCCAACGCTGAGCCTAGCGCAGAGAGTAAATAAAGCACGCCAATAAGCACTAGCGTTTTTTTGCGGCCCAAGCGGTCACAAGGCCAATTCCCCATTAACGCGCCTAATACTGTTCCCCACAGCGCTGAAGACATAACAAAGAGACCGTGAAAGAGCGGTGGCGTCTCCCACAATGCCTGAATGGACTGGTCGGCCCCAGAAATCACCGCTGTATCAAAACCGAACAGGAACCCGGCGATAGCAACAGTGAAAGACCAATAAACTATTTTATTCATGATGTGTAAGTTACCTATTGGACACTCTCGAAACGCCGGGCTTAGTAGCCCGGGTTCTGTACATAGATACCGCCGCTCAAATTAATCTGTTGATTAGGAATAGGCAGGTATTCGTGTTTATTTTTGGTAAATGCAGCATCTTCTAGATAAGGCTTTCTGCCGCGCTCGGTTGTGAGGTACTCATCAATGGTTTCTTTTGCCACGCCCCATCGAACTAAGTCGAAGAAGCGATGCCCCTCTAAACCTAATTCAACCCGTCGTTCCCAGCGCAATGCTTGGCGAGCTTCAGTTTTATTAGCGAAAGTGTCGTAGGTACCAATACGGTACATACTCGCCTCATTAAGTCTGCCAGTACTTGCCGCGGCACGTGCTCTTAGACGATTAATGATAGGGGTAGCTTCTTCCCAGCGATCAAGTTCTATAAGCGCTTCAGCTTTCCACAGTAATACATCGGCATAGCGAACAAGCACGGTGTTTAATGAAAAAATAGGGAAGGGCCCATTTTCTCCTCGACAATCACAGTCAGGGTGTTCTAAGTCTTTCATGCCAGTGTAGTTACCGTATATTCCTGGTGCTCGCGCCCAGCTATCGCCACCGTGAATAAGATCAGGGTCATACTTAAACGGCTTTCCTTCCATGGCGACTGTATGATCAAGGCGAGGGTCAACATAGTCATTTGCTACGTTATACACACTCTCGTTAAAGTTAGAGAAGCGGGGCAGTCCCGAGTTGTCTGTCTTAAATGCATTCACAAAATTTTCAGTGGGAACATGAAAACCGCAGCAACCAAATCCTCCTGACATTGGAGCATTCAACGCACTAGACCAGGCTCCTCGCCCATCTGGACTGCCATCATTTAATGAACGTTGGATTGCAAAAACAGACTCGCGACCATTCTCAAATTCAGCGAGAAAATTTTCAGCATAATCATCATACAGCCCATACTCTCCGCTAGCCTCAATTTCATCAACCAAACTCACTACTTCTTCCAGTTTTTGTTGATTGATATTAACGACATTATGTAACTCATCTTGCTCGTACGCTTGATATAGCAAAGTCTTCGCTAAATAGGCTTTTGCAGAGAGCGACGAGGCACGCCCAACGTCTTGTTGAACAGCGGGAAGGTTATTAGAAGCGAAGCGAAAATCCGCCGCTATCTTATCCCATAACTGCTGATCAGTAAGGTCACGGTTGGTGGTAGCTAATATCTCTTCCTGTGTCATCGTCTCATCAATCCACGGAATATGCTTATGATGAATTTTCAGGTCGAAATAAAAAACAGCTCTGAGAAAGCGTAACTCTGCAGACTTTTCGTCAGCAGTGGCAAGCTCGTCAGCGGGCGTATCTTGAATAACGTTAAGTGCCGAATTAGCCCGTGAAATACCCGTGTAGTTTCGTGTCCACTTTTTGTTATTCAGGTCAATCAAATCCGGTGGGAAAGACTCCATGTCAGGCACGAGTGGCTCATACATGGATAATGCATGATAGGCAAAAATGTCTGACGGACCGTTACCGCCTTTATGCGCATCTCCTGCACGCAGGTTCCCCGTGGGCCAAAGATAATTAGGCGCGGTGTAGTGGTCGTTTCCAAGGTATGAATAGGTAGCGATGACCAAAGCGTCAATATTTTCAGTGGTTGCCACTTGATCTTCTGTCAAAACAGCTTGAGGTTCACTATCCAACTCTCCACTGCCACCGCAGGAAGCAACCGACAGAGCCACAAGACTACTAGTTAAAAATTTGCTTATACGATTCATGATATTAAATCCATTATCCTGTTAGCTTAAAAAGAAAATTCCAGTCCGAAAGTAATTCGGCGCGGGACAGGAAATACTTCGTTGGGGGTTTCGGGATCTTCACTTAAGGTTCCATCTGGGGTGATGGTCAAAAGATTCTGAGCCTGTAAATAGATGCGTGCATCGTTAAGACCCATGCGCTCGATAAAGTCCAGTGTTGGTGTGTAACCTACACTGATATTACGCAGCTTGAGATACGTTCCTTCTTCCCAGAAAAAGCTGGATTGACGGCCTTCGCCATTGTTGTCAATAAGGGTTAATGCAGGTACATCACTGTTAGCGTTTTCTGGCGTCCAAGCATCGAGGGTGCGCGCGCCATAGTTTGAGCCAATGTTCAATGATGTGAAATCGGTAAACAGTCTCCAGTTATTACGAATTTGCCCGCCTTTCACTCCTTGCCAGAACATATTGAAGTCCCAAGCTTTATATTTAAACGTAAAGTTCATGCCATAAATAAAGTCGGGGTCAGTGTCTGCGAAGAAGTCTTGATCGTTCTCATCAATTACGCCATTTCCGTCGAGATCCTGCCAGCGGATACGTCCTGGTGCAGCGCCAGATTGTACTGCGTGTTCTTCAACTTCTTCTTGGCTTTGGAAGATACCGTCAGCGACATATCCGTACACCGAGTTAATGGAGCGACCTAAAATTGTTTTGTCTTGCCCATTCCCTCCAAAAGAGTTCACCACATCTTCTGGTAGCGCTGTAACCGTGTTTTCCGTAGATGAAATATTAAAGTTGATATCTACCAGCAATTCGTCTTCCAGTAAGCCAGTTTCAATCCACTTCTCATAGCCCAATACCAGCTCTACACCCGCATTTTCTATCGTGCCGCCATTAACCCACTTTTGCGCGCCTTCACCCAGTGTTGCTATAGGCTGGGTTAACGTAAGAATGTCGCGGGTTTCTTTTTCATACCAATCGAAGCTCCCGTAAACAGTGTTGCGGAAAAGTTCAAAATCGACACCCAAGTTTATTTGAGTTGAGGTTTCCCATTTAAGGTCAGCATTACCGGTTTGAGCTCGTACAAAACCAGACGGCAATGTACCGCTATTCGAGCCGGTTATGTCGTAGGCTGTACCTTCATCTTGTTCGTTCGTGAAAAGTGACTGGGTGGCGTAACGTGGTACATACGTCGTCACGGTGGCATTGGTGGGTATTTCTTGATTACCGGTTTCTCCCCAGCTCCCCCTAAGTTTCAGCGTGTCAATGAATTCAACGTCGAAAAAGTCTTCGTTACTCACTACCCAACCAAAAGAAGCCGCCGGGAAATTACCGTACTCGTTAGCATCACCAAACCGTGAGGAGCCGTCACGACGAATAGTAAATGAGGCTAAATAGCGGTTATCGTAGTTATAATCTACGCGAGCAAATTGAGAATCGAGTGACCAGGTTTCTCCCTCACCCTCAACACGTACATCTGACGTCGCTTGAGATAGATAGGCAAACGAACGGTCATCAGAAGCGAAACCCGATCCAATCCCTCTGAACAACTCTCGTTCGTAGTTAATTTGCTCAACACCTGCGAGGAAGTTGAACTTGTGTAAATCATTAACTACCCACTTATATGTCGCCGTAGCGCCGGTAATAATGCTTTGATTCCAATTATCTTCTACTGTTAAACGATCTCCGCTACTTAGCGAGCCTGCGGTAAATGCACGCGTAAAATTACGAAAATAGAATTGGCTGTAATCGAGACCCACGTTCCCTCTTAGGGTTAAATCTTCAATGGGCGAGTATTCAACAAAAAAGTTAGCCATTACCTTATTGTAAGTATGGCCGTTGTCGCGGTTTTGCTCGATGATGCGGACAGGGTTGTCTCTATCAGTGATACCTGGGACTGGCCCACCCCAGCCACCAACATCATTGTAAACGGGGACGATAGACTGCTGTTCAATTGATAACCCTAGAATTTGTCCAGCTAAATCATTGATCAAGTTTGCTTTTTGATCAGTAATAAGAAACGTCTGGCCAACTTTTAGTTTGTCTTCGATGACATCATGCTCAGAATTAAACCTGAACGCCAATCGTTCAAACTTAGAGCCATCGACGATGCCTTCAGCGTCAAAATAGCCTAAAGAGGTATAGAATTGAGACACCTCATTACCGCCAGCTACAGAGAAATTCATGTCAGAGATTTTCGACGTTCTGGTCACTTCATCGAACCATTGTGTATCTGCCGGTCTTTGCACGTTTTCCGGATCGGTATAGGTAGGCAATATGACTGAGTATAGCTCTGGGTTTTCGAAGTCTTGATTCCAGTCAAAGGTGTATAAAGGGCTTGCTGAGTTTGGGTTCGAGCCATCATTTACCGCGGCTTGCCAAACAACCGCTCCACGCTCTAGCGTGTTTAGGGGATGGAGGTCATAGTCGTACTCTTCAATGCTTTGATTGAAACGAAAATTAAAGTCTAAACCCTTATGCCCTTTCTTCGTCGTGACAACAATGACACCATTTCCCGAGCGAGCCCCGTATATGCTGGCGGCAGCAGCGTCTCGTAACACCTGCACATCAGCAATATCGTTACTGTTAATCTCGTGTAAACCCGACTTGGTAGGTATACCATCGATAATATATAACGGGTCATTATTGCCCAATGGGCCTAAACCTTGTCCACGTATTCTCACTGTGGCGGTGGAGCTCGGGTTTCCCGTAGTGGTAATTTGAAGACCTGGCACCCTACCCTGCAAGTTTTGCATTATGTTACCAGCGGGTAAGTCGATAACATCCTCAATATCAACCGTGGCTATAGCACCAGTCAAATCTGTTTTCTCCACAGCACTGTAACCGTAGGAAATTTCTATTACTTCTACTTCTTTCGGCGTCTCCGCCTGTACTGCGTCAGACTCAGTTTCCTGTGCCTGTAACGACGTTGCCATTAGCATTAAAGCCAGAGGCGCTGGCGTAAAAGCCGCACGTAGCTGACGAGCTAATGGGTTCAATTTGTAGTCTTTCATATCGCGTCCCGATAGTTGAAGTGGTGTAATTCCAGCAAATAAACAACGTTGTCTTTTTATGTTATACGCGTTCTTAATTTATTATTCAACAAATAATTAACAAAAGAATTTACAATTCTGTTCCATCCAAACCTTTATCAAGTGAGTATTTTGCAAATAAAAGTACGCTTAATAATCTCTAAACTATGGACGGATAAGGTGGTTAAATGGAGCTTAATAGATACTAACGTTGTACATAGCAACGTGATTGAAAGGTCGTCATGCCTTATGGCAATTTCGTTTTAATAATGAGGTTAAACGTATTCTCGGATATCGCTGGGTAGTGTAATATCAGGGCTGCTTTTTAATACCTCTATTTTCAACTCAATGTAAAAAAGGAAGATGAATGTTTAATAAGATCGCGCTTGTTGGTGGTACCCATGGCAACGAAACCAGCGGTATTCAACTTATCCGAAATTGGCAAGCGTTCGGATTACCTTCGCGATTCAGTACATTAAACGTTTCTTTGAATATTGCCAATGAAGCCGCCCTTGAGGCCAATGTTCGCTTTGTTGAAGAAGATTTGAATCGCCAGTTCACCTTTGATGGTTTAGCGTCGTCTAATACGTCTAAAGAAGCTGTGCTGGCTAAAACACTTAACCAGAAATTTGGCCCAAAGGGCAATTCAGCAACGGACTTTGTTATTGATATCCACAACACAACCAGTGCGATGGACGCAACATTGATTCTGCTTGAAGCCGATGAGTTTCACACACAATTGGGGCGTTATGTTAAACAACATATGCCAGAAGCAAACATACTGGTTGAAGACGAGAAACCGTATTTAGAGCATGGTTACTTGTGCACAACTGGCAAAAAAGGTGTGATGATAGAGGTGGGTGGTCAGCCACAAGGTGTGTTACGTGAAGACGTATACTTACTCACGCAAACCATGGCAGAAGTGATTCTGGACTTCTGCGTGGCCTATAATCAAGGCGATATTAGCACCGATGCACTGCCCCCATGCGAAGCGTTTCGATTAGGTGAAAATATCTCTTTCCCGCTATCTGAAAAAGGCCAACGTACCGCAATGATTCATCACAGTTTTCAGGATTCAGATTTCGCCCCTTTGTTGCCTGGCATGCCTATGTTTCGAACCTTTGATGGCAAGGATATCAATTGGGAAGGTGATAAAGAGACTTACCCTCATTTCATTAATGAGGCGGCCTATCATAAGCTGGATGTGGCTTTTGCTACCGCAGAGCGATTCACGCTTTAACATGCCCGAACGTGAGGCACAAAAAAACGGTCTTCATGACCGTTTTTTATTGCTTCGAACTTTTCGCGGTTAATTGGCTTAAGCGTTAAGCCTCAAGCCCGTACAGGTTAGTTACTTTAACGCGTCGATAATGGCAACGTTCGCAGCGGGAAAGTCAGACGCATTTAGCGCACCTATTGCTACCCATTTGGCTTCCTGCCCTTCTTTGCCATAAGGCTCGCCGTCGAACAACTCAACCGTATGAACGTCAAGCTTTACCCGTTTATCGCCGTAATCGTGCTCGATAACGGTTAATGGCTGACTTTCACCCACGGTAATGCCTATCTCTTCTGCAAGCTCTCTGGCCAGCGCCTGAGTGACGGTTTCGTCACTCTCAACCTTTCCGCCTGGAAATTCCCATTTCCCACCTTGGTGAGCATGGTCTGGCCTACGAGTAATAAAGATATCGCTGCCGCGCGTAACAACGCCCACGGCAACATGCACTTGCTTCATTAGCTAAGCTTACCGTGGCATTGCTTGTACTTTTTGCCTGAACCGCATGGACAAGGGTCGTTACGGCCAACTTTAGGGCCATTACGCATTTCTGTGCGTACCTTGTCACTTTTCTCTTCAGGAGTGGCAGATGCTTCTTTGTGCTCAAAGTGCTTGGGCACATTGTCAGCTTGTCTGCGCTGCTCTTCTACTTTTTGTACATCTTCTTCTGCTTGAACTTTTACCCGTGAAAGTATGGTGATCACTTCCACTTTCAAGGCTTCTAACATTTGCGAAAATAATGCAAAAGACTCGCGCTTATATTCTTGTTTAGGGTTTTTCTGTGCGTAACCACGTAAGTGAATACCTTGACGTAGATGATCCATAGCAGCCAAATGTTCTTTCCAATGACTATCTAAGTTTTGCAACATCACCGCTTTTTCAAACTGACGCAGGACTTGTTCGCCTACCACATCTTCTTTTGCTTTATAAGCCTGTACCACTTCACTGTGTATACGCTCTCTTAGCTTCTCTTCGTATAGCTTGTCGTCGTTTTCCAACCACGTTTTGATTGGAAGATCTACAGCAAAGTCTGCTCTTAATCGCTCTTCTAAGCCATCCACGTCCCACATTTCTTCTAGTGATTGAGGAGGAACATATTCGTCTACCACACCGCTAATAACGTCTTCACGAATGGCTTCAATGGTTTCGCTAATATCACCTTCATCTAACAGTTCGTTACGCTGTTCGTAAATAACTTTTCGCTGGTCGTTCGCAACGTCATCGTATTCTAGTAGCTGTTTACGAATATCGAAGTTACGCCCTTCCACTTTGCGTTGCGCATTTTCGATAGCACGAGTTACCCATGGATGCTCAATGGCTTCACCACGCTCCATACCCAAACGCTTCATCATGTTGCCCATTTTTTCAGAGGCGAAGATACGCATTAAAGCGTCGTCTAGTGACAGGTAGAAACGGCTTGAACCAGGGTCGCCTTGACGACCTGAACGGCCTCGAAGCTGGTTATCAATACGACGAGACTCGTGTCGCTCTGTACCAATAATATGTAAACCACCAGATTCAAGTACTGCATCGTGGCGTTTCTTCCACTCAGTTTTTACTTTCTCTATTTGTGCTTCGGTTGGGTTTTCAATTTTTTCCAGTTCAGCCTGCCAGTTACCGCCTAGTACAATATCGGTACCACGACCTGCCATGTTAGTGGCAATAGTAACCGCACCGGGTTGACCCGCTTGCGCCACAATGTCGGCTTCCTGTTCGTGGAATTTGGCATTCAGTACTTTGTGTGGAATTTTTGATTTTTTCAGGATGCGCGAAAGCAATTCTGAGTTTTCAATCGATACCGTACCTACCAAGGTGGGTTGGCCGCGTTCCACACATGCCTTAATATCTTCAACAATGGCTTCGTATTTTTCTTCTGCCGTTAAGTAGATTAAGTCCGCTTTATCTTTACGCTGCATTGGCTTATTGGTTGGAATAACCACGGTTTCTAAGCCATAAATGTGCTGGAATTCAAAAGCTTCGGTATCGGCTGTACCTGTCATACCTGCCAGTTTGTTGTACAAACGGAAGTAGTTTTGGAAAGTAATAGACGCAAGGGTTTGGTTTTCGTTTTGTATACGAACCCCTTCTTTAGCTTCCACGGCTTGGTGCAACCCTTCAGACCAGCGGCGTCCTTCCATTGTTCGGCCGGTATGTTCATCGACAATGACGATCTGCTCGTCTTTAACAATGTAATCTACGTCTTTTGCATATAATTTATGGGCACGAAGTGCCGCATTGATGTGATGTAGAAGTGAGATATTTCCGGCTGCAAACAAAGACTCACCTTCAGGTAGTAAACCTTCTTTGTGTAAGATTTCTTCTACATGCAATTGGCCGCGCTCAGTAAGATGAATTTGCTTAGCCTTTAAGTCGATGGTGTAATCGCCATCGCCTTCTTGCCCTTCTTCATCTTCTTTTTCTTGCTGTACCAGCTGAGGAATAATGGTGTTAATGCGACGGTATAGCTCCGAACTGTCTTCTGCTTGTCCAGAAATAATAAGGGGCGTACGTGCTTCATCAATGAGGATGGAGTCAACTTCATCCACTACAGCGTAGTTTAATGGGCGCTGTACGCGGTCTTGCGGGCTAAACGCCATGTTGTCGCGTAGGTAGTCAAAACCAAACTCGTTGTTAGTGCCGTAGGTTACATCGGCTTGATAAGCATCGCGCTTCTGTTCTGGCGACATGCCTGGTACGTTACAACCCACACGCATGCCTAGGAAAGTAAATAGTTGGCTACTCCATTGGGCGTCACGGGTAGCTAGGTAATCGTTCACGGTAATAACATGAACACCTTTGCCTGAAAGCGCATTTAAATAAGTTGGCAACGTGGCGGTTAAGGTTTTACCTTCACCGGTACGCATTTCGGAGATTTTACCTTCGTGAAGAACTTGCCCACCTAGCATTTGCACGTCAAAATGACGCATGCCGTAAACACGCTTACTGGCTTCTCTAACCGTAGCGAAGGCTTCGTTTAAAATGTCGTCAAGGGTTTCACCCTTTTCAATACGACCCTTAAATTCTTCGGTTTTGGCTTTTAGCGCCTCATCAGAAAGCTTTTCATACTCTGCTTCCAGTGCATTGATGGCATCTACGTTTTTGCGTAATTTTTTTAATAGTCGGTCGTTTCGGCTACCGAATACTTTTCTAAGGATGCTTGAAAACATTAGCTTGTTTATTCCACTACTTGTCGAGACGCCGCACGGTATAGCACAGCTGAATTAATACGTTAATGGCAATACTGTATGCGTATTGCCATGCGATTTCTAGAGCGTAAGCGTATTTGCTTACTTACCTGGCTGCTACCTTTTATTTTTTATAAACAAAAGGCAGAGGATCGATTTGCTTACCGTTTCTTATTACTTCGTAGTGAACATGAACACCTGTAGAACGCCCCGTGTTTCCCATTTGAGCAATAGGCTGACCTTTCGTCACCACATCACCCACTGAAACCTTTAGCGTATCGTTATGTCCGTAACGGGATACATACCCATCACCGTGATCAATTTCGACTAAATGGCCATACCCAAAGCGTTCACCAGCCCAGGTGACAATACCCGAGGCCGTTGCAATCACGTTATCACCTGCCTTACCGGCAAAGTCTAAACCTTTGTGCAATGCTGGTTCGCCTGTAAAAGGGTCGGCGCGCATACCATAATAAGAAGACAACCATCCCGACTCTATCGGACGACCAGATAATTGGCTCTGATCGTGGATATGGTGTCCCCGCACCAAACTTTCAAGCATAGAAAGCTGCTGAGACTTTACATCAAGAGATTGCTGTAACTTTGCAATGTCATCAAGTAAAGGGTCACCTTGGAGGTTGTCCGGTATCGATACGGGTACAAATGCGTCCAGGTCAGTCGCAGTCATACCTAATTCTGTTGCGATTTGCTTTCCTTTCTCGTCAAGCATAGACGCTTGTGCAGAAAGTTCTGCAACCCGAGTAAGTAAAGCATTTAATTTGTTGGCTGTCTGTTGCTTAAGCGCATCAACGTCTTGCTGAGTGGCTTTCACTTCTGATTGAGCAAGGCGCACCCGCGCTATGTCTTCAGACACAGACTCTGTGGAACGGCTAGAGACAAGCATAAAAATAGAAGACAGCACTGTGGCACTGACGAGAGTGCGTACACTGATACTGTGCCGATATCGCTTATTTTTGCCTGTTAGAGTTATTGTTAGCTTCATACCACAAATAAGGAGGTTGTTTACGTTTGCAGGAAAAGTATTGCTTTAAGTAATCTAGGTTACTTTTCGCTTTAATCTTTGCTGCAAAACGAATTATTAATATTGTTATACAGCTACTGTACCATTAATTAGACTAAATGCTAACTGTAAAAAAGCCGCCTAGAGGCGGCTTCCTTGCATTTTCTTGTTTTTCTACTATGCCAGCACTGGTTGCGCGTAGCGAATGGGTGCTTTTTCTTGGGAGTCATAGGTGACGTATTCCCAACATTCTTTCTGCGCAAGCACAGCATTTAGTAGTTTGTTGTTCAGGCCGTGCCCGGTTTTATAAGCACGCAGCTCGCCAATTAAACTGTGACCGCCTAAGTACAAGTCACCAATGGCGTCGAGTATTTTATGCTTAAGGAATTCGTCATCGTAACGAAGCCCTTCTGGGTTAAGGACGCGGAACTCATCAAGTGCCACTGCATTTTCCATGCTGCCGCCTAACGCCAGATTATTTGCGTTCATATATTCTAGGTCACGCATAAACCCAAAGGTTCTAGCGCGACTGACTTCGTTCACATACGAACATGAATCGAAATCCATGGTCATATGTTGGCGTGTCTGGCTAATAACGGGATGGTCAAAGTCGATAGCAAAATCCACTCTGAAGCCATCATAAGGCACAAGCTCAGCCCATTTATCTCCGTCTTCAACACGCACCGGCTTAGTGATACGGATAAAACGTTTAGGTGCATTTAGCTCTTCAATTCCTGCTGATTGCAGCAAGAACACAAATGGGCTGGCACTACCATCCATAATAGGCAACTCATTGCTATCCACTTCAACAATAATATTGTCGATACCTAAACCTGCTAAAGCCGACGCCAAATGCTCAACGGTTTGAATTGTCACGCCGTCTTCATTATTCAAACAGGTACACAGCATGGTATTACCCACAGCGTTTGCACGCGATGGAATATCAACATGAGGTTCAAGGTCTACACGCCGAAACACGATTCCCGTGTTCGCAGGCGCAGGCCGGAGAGTCATTGTGACCTTTTCCCCTTTATGAAGCCCAATTCCGGTTTCTTGAACCGGGTGCTTGATTGTACGTTGTCTAATCATCTGCTTTAGCTTTTACCTATCAAAAAAAGCGGTCGCGAATTATAGTGAGTTACCACTCACTTGTCAAAAACGATGCAATTTGGCTACAAACGCTTCCAAAGTTTACAAGGTTTTGCCCCCGCACAGGATTGTGAAACCCACAACCATATGCACAGGTTCACTCTGCCTTTATATACTGCAAATATTATAAATTCAAAAACTTAGCCTAAAATTTAATAAAAATTTACAGTTGTTAGCCTGATTCGTTATCAGTTACGACAACTAAACAGACTAAAAATTCATTTTTTCATAGAAAAAATGAATTAGTCAGCTTGTTTACGCAAAAACGCTGGAATATCGAGATACTCTAAATCGTTATCCGGTTGCGCACTGTCTTCCGCTTTTAACGCTTGATTGCCTTCAGTGCCGCCCACCGCTGAACGTGGTTCTGCAGCGGTGCTGCTACCGTATTCTTTTGCCGGTGTAGTTAAACGAGAACCTTCAGAGCTCACAAGAGAGATGTCTGGTTTACGCTCAGCACCAATACCCGTAGCAACCACGGTCACGCGAAGTTCGTCAGTCATCTCCATATCGATAACTGTACCTACCACCACGGTGGCATTTTCAGACGCAAACGCTTTTACGGCATTACCGACCGTTTCAAATTCGTCGATGGCAAAATCTGGCCCTGCGGTGATATTCACTAAGATTCCACGCGCGCCTGATAAATCGATGTCTTCCAGTAGTGGGCTAGCAATCGCAGATTCGGCGGCTTCTTCAGCACGGTCTGGACCGCTCGCGGCGCCACTTCCCATCATTGCTTTACCCATTTCCGACATTACGGTACGTACGTCGGCAAAATCCACGTTAATTAAACCTGGACGCGTAATGAGCTCTGCAATACCTTGTACCGCGCCACGTAATACGTCATTTGCGGCACTAAAAGCTTGTAACAACGGCGTACCCGGGCCCATCACTTTAAGTAGCTTTTCGTTAGGGATAGTAATTAATGAATCAACGTTATTCGCTAATTCAACAATCCCCTGCTCTGCGAACGTGGTACGCTTTTTACCTTCAAATGGGAATGGCTTAGTGACAACGGCCACCGTTAAGATACCCATTTCACGTGCAATTTTTGCCACTTCTGGCGCTGCACCTGTTCCTGTACCACCGCCCATACCGGCTGTGATGAAAACCATGTCGGCACCATCTAAGGCTTGACGAATGGTTTCTCTGTCTTCTTGTGCTGCATCGCGACCAATATTAGGATCGGCACCTGCACCTAACCCTTTGGTTACGCTAGAACCAATTTGCAGTGTAACGTCAGCGCTTGAGCTGCGTAGTACCTGCGCATCGGTATTTACCGCGATGAATTCTACGCCTTCAATACTTTGTGAAACCATGTGTTCAACGGCATTACCACCACCGCCACCAACACCAATGACTTTTATTACGGCTTCTTCGCCGTGACTATCCATTAATTCGAACATACTTACTCTCCGGTTGTACGTCTTTTAACACTACACTAAAACATAGTCTATCGATTATCTGCATCCTGCATATCGTGATGTTTTAGCGTTAGCGCCCCCAAATAAATTAAAATTCGCCTTTAAACCAGCTTTGCACGCGATGAAATAAACTCTCACCGGTTTTCTGCTTACTGGACTTCTTATTATCTGATTGCACTTTGCCGTATTGCAGTAGCCCTACGACAGTGGCAAAACCTGCATCTTCAACGTATTCGGACAAGCCTTTTACGTTAATGGGTGTTCCTACCCTTACAGGCATCTGAAAGAGTTCCTCTGCAAACTCTACTGCGCCTTCCATTTTGGCGGTACCCCCGGTTAGCACAAGGCCGGCGGCAATTTGCTCTTCCAGTCCACTGGCACGAATTTCATCGTGAACCAGTTCAAACAGTTCTTGGTATCTTGGCTCAATCACTTCAGCAAGCGTATGTCGAGACATCACTCGAGCTGGGCGACCGCCTACACTTGGCACCTCAATACTGTCTTCCATGCTAACCATGTCTTTTAGCGCGCAAGCATAGTTAACCTTAATCTCTTCTGCGTTGCTAATTGGCGTTCTGAAGATTTTCGCTATGTCACTGGTAATTTGATTCCCTGCAACAGGGATAACCGCAGTGTGACGAATAGCGCCATCTGTGTAAATCACCATATCCATGGTGCCACCACCAATATCCACAACGCACACGCCAAGCTCACGTTCATCATCGGTGAGCACCGCGTAGCTCGATGCCAACGCTGAGAAAATTAATTGATCAGCGTTTAGCTCACATCGCTCAACGCATTTCACCATATTTTTCGCCATATCATCGGCACAGGTGATGATATGCGCATCGGCTTCCATTCGTACGCCTGACATGCCAATTGGGTTTTTAATTCCTTCTTGCACATCAATGGTAAACTCTTGAGGTAACACATGAAGTAATCTTCTTTCCGCTGCAATGGGCACACTTCGAGCGGCATGTATTACATTATCTACGTCTTCTTGTGTGACTTCTTGATTGTTAATGGGCACCATACCATTTTCATTCTGGCATTTTACGTGACGTCCCGAGATAGACATGAAAACTGAAGACACTCGGCAATCTGCCATTAACTCCATCTCGTTCACTGCACGTTGTACCGACTTAACCACCAAATTTAAGTCGTTAACGCCACCTTTATCCATGCCTTTTGCGGCATGGGTGCCTACGCCAACGATGCTGATTTGATCATCATCAAGCAATTCGCCCACCACAGCCTTTACTTGGCTGGTGCCGATATCTAAGCCTACAATCAAATTGCGTTCAGCAGGTTTTGACATGGTTTATTTAACTCTCTTCTTTTGTGGTGTTGTCACGTGGCGCTTTCCAACCCACGGCAACCCCAGTGTCATAGCGAAGGTCAACGTATTTCACTGCCTTCTCTTGTTGCGTCAATAACGGGTATACATCAATAAAACGCTGTAACCTGTCGATGAATTCTTGACGCCCTAAATTCAATTCAATGCCGTTTTTTAACTGAACCTGCCATGCAAATCGTTCACTCAACGATAGCTCTGCAATATCCATATTGGTGGTAGCCAATAACGCATGCATGGCGTTAAAGCCTTCCAGTGCGGTTTTTTCGCTACCGCCTGGCCCGTATAAACGGGGTAAAACCAGTGCTTTTCCTTCAGCGTTAAACGTATCGCCGTAAGGGTTAAGGAGCAAATCCTCGTTCCATTTTGCCACTGGCTGCTGCTCAACCAAATAAATCTTTAAGGTGTTTGGCCATTTCTTGCGAACAGACGCTCGATAAACCCAAGGCTGCGCTTCCACTAGCCTAAACACATCGTTTACATCAAGGGCAAAAAAGCTGCCCGGTTGCGCCTCTCGAATAAGGCGCTCTAGTTTGGTGATATCGATATATTGATAATCACCAGAAAAATCGATAACTTGCACTGGCATTTGCTGCTCATCTTGCAAATACTGATTGGCTTTAATCCCGCCAAATACCAATGCCGCAATAACAATACATAAAAAGGCAACGCCACCCCAAAGCGCGTGATTCGAACGGGTTTTGGCTGCGTTCTGTGTCACCCTGTTATGCTCCTGCCATGACAGTTACTTGTTCATCTTCCATGCTGGTTGCTAAAATCGCCATAACCAGCTCATCAAACGTTAATCCCGCCACTTTCGCGGCTTTGGGAACCAAACTTTTTTCTGTCATGCCGGGTACCGTGTTCGCTTCAAGCAAGTAAAACTGCCCTTGGCTGTCTTGCATGACATCGATACGCCCCCAGCCCGAACCTGAAATTCCGTCAAATGCACGGGTAGCTAATTCGGCTAACTGGGCTTCTTGATCTTGCGATAAACCACTTGGACAGAAATATTCCGTTGTGTCATCCTGGTATTTCGCAGCGTAATCGTAAAACGTATGAGGGGTGGACATGCGAATAGACGGCAACGCCTGCCCCTGTATCACAGAAACAGTAAACTCTGGGCCGTCAATGTATTCCTCTAACAGAACCTGATTGTCATATTTGAATGCGTTCTGAATCGCAATATCGAGTTGTTTAGCGCTTGTCACTCTTGCCATGCCAATACTCGACCCTTCTCTGGCCGGTTTTACCATGACTTCATTCCCCAATTTATCCATTATAGCGCCGCATGATCCAGCTTCAAAGTGCCTTTTATCAGCAATTTCATATTTTGCGGTGGGCAGCCCCAAGCTTTGCCAAACTTGCTTAGTATGGATTTTATCCATCGCCAGTGCTGAGCCTAATACACGGCTGCCGGTATAGGGCACATTTAGCAGTTGTAATGCCCCCTGCATAGAGCCATCTTCTCCCCCCCGACCGTGCAGCATAATGAGTACGCGGTCTATTTGTTGGGTGAGTAAATCTGTCAATGGTTGGGCGGCGGGGTCGAAGGCCACCGCGTTTACACCTTGGCGCAACAAGGCATTTAGCACAGCGGTACCCGAACTTAGCGACACTTCACGCTCTGCTGAGTCGCCTCCAAACATGACGGCAACTTTGCCAAATACATCAGCAGCGATGGCGTTTTTTAATGAAAAGCTAGTCACCGGTTACCTTCCTTTTGCAATTCGCTAGGTTCCATTTCACAGCGCGCGAGCTGTTTGGCAATTTGACCGATGTTACCTGCGCCCTGTGTCATCACAATATCCCCGTCTTGCAGCATATTGGCAAGGATGCTCGGCAACGCGCCTTTGTCGCCCACATACACAGGCTCAATTTGACCGCGCTGACGAATGGAACGGCATAAAGACTTGCTGTCGGCTCCTTCAATGGGCTGTTCGCTGGCGGCGTATACATCAAGCAGCAGCAAGGCATCGACGCTTGAAAGCACGTCGACAAAGTCTTCATACAAATCGCGAGTTCGAGTGAACCTGTGTGGTTGGTACACCATCATTAGCCGCCGATCAGGCCAATTAGCCCGCGCGGCAGCAATGGTCGCTTTTACTTCCGTTGGGTGGTGGCCGTAGTCATCCACCAAACAGACCTCGCCTTTTGAAGTCGCAAAGCTGCCTAGTTGTTCAAACCGTCGCCCTATACCACCGAAGCTTGCCAATGCCTTCACAATAGCATGGTCATCAATACCTTCGTCTGTAGCCACGGCGATGGCAGCTAATGCATTAAGTACGTTGTGGTTGCCGGTAAGGTTAAGGGTAATATCCAAAGGCGCTTTATCTGGCCGATGAACGGTAAAGTTCGCCTTACCAAATGACAAACTGATATTGTCAGCACGAACATCATTGTGTGCATTAAAACCATAGGTGGTGATGTTACGCCCAATACGGGGGATAATTTCCTGAATATTGGCGTCATCGCCGCAGACAATTGCATGACCATAAAAAGGTAAATTAGACAAAAACTCCACAAAGGTGTCTTTTACCTTTGAGAAATCTCCGCCATACGTGTCCATATGATCTGCTTCAATGTTAGTTACCACAGACACCATAGGCTGCAAATGGAGAAAAGACGCGTCGCTTTCGTCGGCTTCTGCAATAAGGTAACGGCTTTTACCTAACCTAGCGTTTGTTCCGGCACTGTTTAACAGGCCGCCAATGACAAATGTGGGGTCGTAGTCTGCTTCAGCAAAAATTGTGGAAATTAAGCTTGTTGTGGTGGTTTTGCCATGGGTTCCCGCTATCGCGATACCATGTCTAAAACGCATGAGCTCCGCCAACATTTCAGCACGACGAATAATAGGAATACGCTGTTCTCGTGCCACGATAATTTCTGGATTTTGCTCGTTAATCGCACTCGACACGACGATTACGTCCATGCCTTCTACGTTTTCAGCTCTGTGACCAATTTTCACCTCAGCACCTAGTTCTGCTAGACGCTGAGTCATTGGCCCTTCTTGAATGTCTGAACCCGCAATTTTATAGCCTTCGTTTAGTAGCACTTCAGCAATGCCACCCATTCCGGCGCCGCCAATTCCAATAAAAAAGATGTTGCTCACCCGACGCATTTGCGGGCTTTCAAATGGGGTTTTAAAAACCATTAGTCCCCTTCTCCCACCACTGCTTTGCAGTGGCTAACGACTTCTTCAGTAGCATGGGTGTTCGCGCGTTCTCGCGCCAATTCACCCGTTTTTATGCAATCGAGGGGGTGGGTAGTCCACTGCCTGATTGCCTGCCCTAAATTTTGTTTTAATACAGACTGTCCAATCATTACGGCTGCATTATGCTTTACCAATGATTGGGCATTCTTCGTTTGATGATCGTCTACTGCATGTGGCAAAGGGACGAATATCGCTGCGCGACCTGCCGCAGCAACTTCCGCAACAGTCAGTGCGCCAGCACGACATACAATAAAGTCAGCCCATGTGTAGGCATCGGCCATATCGTCAATGAAGTCACTGACCTCGGCGTTTACGTCCCATTGTTGATATAGCCCCTTAACAGTAGCTTGGTTTCCTTTTCCGCATTGATGGCGGATGGCTAAATGAGATACCCCTTTCACCGCTTCTGGTACGGTTTCATTTAGAATTTGTGCGCCTAAACTGCCGCCAACCACAAGTAAGTTTAACGGACGCGGTTCGCGATACTGTAACGGAGGTACAGCACTAATGGCTGCACGCACCGGATTACCTACAGTATGCAGCTTTTCGGTAGGCACTGAAAATTGGTCTTTAGCATCATCAAAGCCAAGCAGTACCCGAGTGGCTAGCTTAGCGAGTAGTTTATTGGTCATACCCGCAGCCGCATTTTGCTCATGAATAATGAGGGGAATTCCAAGGCTTTTCGCGGCCACACCGCCCGGCCCACTCGCATACCCACCAAAACCAATCACTAATTCAGGTTGAATGCGCTTGATTATGCGCCGTGCCGAAAACAAACTTTTGATAAGGGCAACGCCACCAGTTAACTTGGCTTTCAGACCTTTCCCTCTTATTCCTTTCACAGGAATAAAATGAATGGGGAAGCCATGTTTGGGCACCACGTCAGCTTCCATTCGTTCTGCTGTGCCTAACCATTCTACATGCCAACCGGAACGGGCTAATGCTTCTGCGACAGCAAGGCCAGGGAATACGTGACCACCGGTACCACCCGCCATAATGAGACAACGTCTATTCATTATCGGCCTCCTGCGCCACTCTCGCGAGTATGGCTTTAATACCTGCTTTACCTTCTTCTTCCGCGGTAGCAGGCTTTACCTTTTCAATTTTGGTGGCTGGCGTGGCGACCTCTTGTGTTTCGTTCACCTTGTCTGATGCGGTGGTTTTAGGTTTTGCTTTCACTTTATTGCGCTTTCGCTCATTGCGATCGAGCGCTTGTACACCTTCTACGCGAAGCTCGAAATCGATTCGTAATAAAATGGCCACAGCCACTGACATAATAATAAGTGACGAGCCCCCGTAACTAACCAACGGTAGCGTGAGCCCTTTAGTAGGCAAAATACCTGCACTTGCACCAATATTCACTGCGGTTTGAAAGCTAAACCAAATGCCAATACTGTAGGCCAGATAGCCCTCAAAAGGTCGCGACTTCTCTAGAGCTTTATTGCCAATTTGCAGTGCTTTAATCACCATGCACAAAATTAGACAAAGGACGGTTAGTACGCCAACAAAGCCTAACTCCTCTGCCAAAATTGCCATCACGAAATCGGTATGGGCTTCAGGCAAGAACTCTAACTTTTGTAGGCTGTTACCCAGCCCTTGGCCAAACCAATTCCCCCTGCCATAAGCCATTAACGACTGGGTAAGCTGGTAGCCTGCACCAAAAGGATCGGCCCAAGGGTCTAAGAATGACGTTACCCGTTTTAAGCGATATTCTTCAAATACAATCAGTGCAACCACCGCCATTAGCCCAGCAAACACCAAGGCAAAGAACTGCCATAATCGGGCGCCAGCTAAGAACAATAACCCGATAGTGGTCGCAAACATCACCACCACAGTGCCTAAGTCGGGCTGAATAAGCAGTAACATAGCTAACACGAAAAATACCGCTAATGGCTTGATGAAGCCTTTTAGGTTTTCCGTGACTTCTTCATACCGGCGTACCAAATAACCGGCTAAATAGGCGAAGAAAAATAGCTTGGCTGGCTCGGCCGCCTGAATCGTGATAGGCCCTAGTGCTAACCAACGGGTACTTCCGTTTACCGTACGGCCCACTAGCAATACCGCAACCAACAATCCAATAGCGGCCAACAATAAGTAGGGGTTGCTCATGCGCCAAAATCGCATGGGCACTTGTAATACTGTCATGGCGGCAATGAGCGCACCCACGATATAAATACCGTGACGAATAGCAAAATAAAATGGATTGTCATGCAACCTGTCTGCAACAGGCATAGACGCCGACGTCACGATAATAATACCAATGCTCATCAGTGCCAGTGCAATCAACATTAAACTGGTGTCGTAAGGCTGCTGCGTACGATTTTCATCGTGACGGGCGGCGAATAACTCGCTTAACTTTGTTGGCGCATTAGCCGTTGAGATAGGAGCATTACTCATGCTTGGCTCCTTTGTTTGACGGCCGAGGCAAAAACTTGCGCGCGGTGAATGTAGTTATCGAACATATCAAGGCTTGCACACGCCGGTGACAGTAACACCACATCGTTAGGCTTAGCATGGGAAAAAGCGTAATCTACGGCTTCGTCCATATCCTTTACTATCTGGGTTCGTTCAAACATGGCAGCAAACTGATGGGCGTCTTTGCCCATGGCGACAATATGGCTCACTTCGTTTTTTACAACATCAGCAAGCTGGTTAATATCGCCTCCTTTGGCATCGCCACCGGCAACAAGAATAATGTTACCTTCAGTCAAAGGTGCCAAACCTTGAAGCGCTGCAAGGGTTGCCCCTACGTTTGTGGCTTTAGAGTCATCAATCCAACGAACCCCATTGATGTTGGCAATTTCAACACAACGATGGGGCGCAGACTTAAAGGTGGTTACCGATTGCGCCGCGTCAATCAGATTAACATTCATGGTTGCCTGAAGGCCTTCACACAGTGCTAGGGAAGCCATCACATTGAGTACATTGTGAGTCCCTGCAAGCTGAATTTGGTTTGCATCAAGTAACGGTTCACCGTGCAAGGTAATGGCGTTATCTCTAAACCCAATGCCTTCTGATACATCAGACAACCCATAGTAGCTAAGTTTATTCACTGTGCTTTGAGGTGCGCAATGTTCTGTGTCACGCCACACTACAGCTGTGTTGCAGTGAAGAAATATACGCTGTTTAGCTTGCACGTAGTTTTCGAAGGTCTGGTGTCTATCTAAATGATCATCACTGATATTTAAAATAGTTGCCGCCTGCAGGGCTAAGCTTGAGGTTGTTTCAAGCTGAAAACTAGAGAGCTCTAACACAATAACATCATAGTCATTTGCTAATGTGTCTAGTACGGGTAAGCCCACATTGCCCGCAGCCACGGCCTTTAGCCCACAATGGTTGAGCATATGCGTCGTTAGCAAGGTCACGGTGGTTTTACCGTTTGAGCCGGTGATGCCAATAACGGGGGTTTCGTTTAACCGAGCAAATAGCTCTACGTCGCCAATGACTTCAACCCCAGCACGTTGCGCCAACTGCACCTGTTCAATTGCAGGAGACAGCCCAGGGCTTAAAACCAAGACGTCGACACCATCAAAATAGGCGGCGGTTAGGCTACCTAGTGTCACTTCTACGTCTATCTCGTTAGGTAATGAAACACTCGCGCGAGTATCAAAGGCTTTAACTTGCGCCCCTTGCTGCTGTAAAAAACGCACACACGCCTGCCCGGTGACACCTAGGCCACCGACAACATATGTTTGTGCACGCACGTTATAGCTCATTAAATACTCGTCTCTCTATCTAAGTTTAAGTGTGGCTAAGCCCACTAGCACTAAAATGATGGAAATGATCCAAAAGCGCACGATGACTCGCGGTTCAGGCCACCCTTTGAGTTCATAGTGGTGATGGATGGGCGCCATGCGAAAAATACGTTGTCCGCGAAGCTTGTATGAACCCACCTGCAAAATAACGGAGACGGTTTCCATAACAAACACGCCCCCCATGATAATCAGCACTATTTCTTGTCGAACTAACACCGCCAAAACGCCCAAGGTGCCTCCTAAGGCAAGGGAGCCAACATCGCCCATGAACACTTGGGCAGGATAGGTGTTAAACCATAGAAAGCCTAACCCGGCTCCCACGATGGCGGTACACACAATAACCAACTCACTAGTAAGGGGGATGTGAGGAATATTAAGGTAGTCGGCGAAATTTGCGTTGCCCGTCACATAGGAAAAAATGGCGAATGCCCCTGCCACTAAAATAGTGGGCACAATCGCCAAACCGTCTAAACCATCAGTAAGATTTACCGCGTTACTGGTGCCCACAATGGCAAAGTACGTAATGATGATAAAGAAGGCACCTAATTGCGGGAACACCTCTTTGAAAAATGGCACCAGTAAGGATGTTTCGGCACTTAGTGAAGCACTGCTATAAAGATAGAAGGCCACACCAATGGCCACCACCGACTGCCAAAAATACTTCCATCGAGCAATAAGACCTTTTGAGTCTTTTCGGATCACTTTGCGGTAATCATCAACAAAACCGATAATTCCATAAGACACCACGACAGTGAGTGTCACTAGCACGTAGCGGTTGGATAAATCAGCCCACATCAGAACACTGATGACAATTGCAGCAAGAATCAGTAGCCCACCCATTGTCGGTGTACCCGACTTTGACAAATGGCTCTGCGGCCCGTCGTCACGGATGGTTTGACCTATCTGCATACGCTGTAAATAGCGAATCATTTTAGGGCCAATTAAAATAGCGATAAGCAAGGCGGTTAGCGTGCTTAAAATAGCCCGTAACGTGAGGTATGAAAATACATTAAACCCTGCATCAAATTGTGTCAGCCAGTCGGCTAGCCAAATTAACATGCGATGCGCTCCCGACGGCGTTCAAGCTTTCCCAAAGGAGAGGCCTCGATCGCCTCTACCACGCGTTCCATGTGAGAACTGCGCGAACCTTTTACTAAAATTGAAATATTACGTTGCTGTTGCAACAAATCATTTTCTAAAGCAGACATAAGCTGCTCGACACTGGTGAAGTGGCCACCTGGCCCATCAAAAGCATCGCTTGCTGACTGGCTTAACACCCCCATGGTGTATAAATAGTCCACCCCCTGGCGCTGCGCATACTGACCCACTTGCTCATGATAATAGCGAGACTTTTCACCTAACTCTTTCATATCCCCCAACACCAAAACATTGATACCCGAGAAGGTGCTTAGTGTATCAATAGCTGCATTTACAGAGGCAACATTAGCGTTGTAGGTATCGTCTAGCAGACGAATTTGATCAGTGAGCGTTTTTACATTTAACCGTCCACTGACCTGCTGCATACTGAGCAAACCATCTCTTACATTTTCTAAGGTAGCACCAAGTTGCATAGTGAGTGCAGCTGCCACGAGGGCATTCCCCACATTATGCAAACCTGGGATTGTAAGCTGCACCGCCACATCACCTTCAGGTGAGCACAACATAAACTCTGCACATCCATCGAGCCCCAAGGTAATATCTTCGGCGCTGTAATCCGCTTCATTTTTTTGCTGTGGAGAAAAAGTGAGTACAGCAGTCCGCTTAAGCTTGCCTAACCAGAAGTCGGCAAATTGGCTATCTACGTTCACAATTGCGGTGCCGTCTTCGTCCAACCCTTTGAAAATTTCACTTTTCGCTCGGGCTACACCTAGCAAACTGCCAAAGCCTTCAAGGTGAGACGCCGCAGCGTTCACTATGGTGGCTACGTTGGGCTTAACCAGCTGCGTGGTATACGCAATTTCACCGAGGTGGTTTGCACCTAGTTCCATCACCGCATACTCGTGATCGTTTTCTAGGCGTAAAAGCGTGAGTGGCACACCAATATCGTTGTTGAAATTGCCTTGGGTGGCTAGCACCTTACCGCGACGAGAAAGAATCGCCGCGCACATTTCTTTTACTGTGGTTTTTCCGCTACTGCCAGTGATGGCAATCGTTTTGGGGGCAACCTGTTGCTTAACCGCCGCCCCTAATTGACCTAACGCTAGCTTTGTATCTTCCACATAAATAACAGGGATTGCTACGGACACTTTTTCGCTGGCGATAATCGCAGAAGCGCCCGCATTGGCTGCGGCTTCGGCGAAGTCGTGACCATTGAAATTCGCTCCTTTCAAAGCCAAATACACTGCCCCTTCAGTCAGCGCTCGCGTATCCGTACTTACCGCGGTAACGGTACTGTCGTCACCTTCTAAGGTGCCGTCAATTTGACTTGCTATCCACGACAGCGTTGTTGTTATCATTTGCTGTACTCCTGTTGCAGTCGCGCGACTACTGCACGTTCGTTATAGTCTGTCTGTTGTGTTCCAATAATTTGATAATCTTCATGCCCCTTGCCAGCCGCAATCACAATGTCTTCGGGGCTGGCGTTATCGAGGCAATACCTAATAGCCCGTTCTCTATCAGGTTCCGATATCGCAATGGCAGGGTTGCTCAACCCCGCCATAATGTCTTTTGCAATGTCTTCTGCTGCCTCACTTCGACTGTTATCCGTGGTAATAACCAGGAAATCTGCGCCGGACTCGGCGGCACTTGCCATTAGTGGGCGTTTACCTTTGTCTCTGTCTCCCCCGCAACCAAATACGCACCACACTTTTCCGTGGGTATGTGCGCGTGCGCTGGATAACACTTTCTCCAATGCATCTGGGGTATGGGCATAATCCACAATCACATTGGCGGCATGACTAAATTGAAAAACTTCCATTCGCCCTGCCACCGGAGAAATGCGGTTAACCGCCTGTATAACATCTTCGAAGCGCTCGTTTTCCGCCAGCAAACATGCCATGGCGCTTAACAAGTTAAACACGTTAAATGCGCCAAATAAGGGAATGTTTACTTGCGCTTGTCCCCACGAAGATTGCAACGTAAAACCACATCCCGCGTCATGGTAATTAACCTTTGTGGCGAAACAATGGCGATCCTGAGTTAGTTTCTGTAGTTCATGTTGCTGCGCAACTCCCACCCAAACGATGTCGATATCACTCGGCGCATTCGCGGCCCATCGTTGGCTTTCGGGGTCGTTGGCATTTAACACCAAGGTAGACAAACCAGGTTGAGTCATTAACAGGCGCTTAGCCCGTGCATACTCTTCCATGCTGCCGTGGTAGTCCAAATGATCTCGTGTAAGATTGGTAAAAACAGCGATGTCAGTATTCACTTGCGCTAGCCTACCCTGCACTAACGCGTGGGAACTTGCTTCAAATGCCGTATGGCGAACCTGACTTTGCACAAAGTCTGCCAACAAATACTGCACACGAATAGGGTCTGGCGTGGTGTTGGCCGCTGGCGTTGCCTGCCACTGTGTGTGAGTACCATCGTAAATACTACTGCCCAAGGTTCCTATACTGGCACTACGGGTTCCAAGTTCATCTTTTAGCTGCGTAAGCATTTGAACTGTAGAGGTTTTACCGTTAGTTCCCGTCACCGCCACTGTGGTCATTTTTGTGGCGGGATAATCATAAAATGCCGCAGCGAGGGCCGACAGCATTTTGGGCAATTCGTATAGGTAAATAATGACCGTATGGTCGCGCATTTCTAGCTGACCATGGCCACAACTGTCGTCAGTTTGCGCCAGTATGACTCGGGCGCCCAAGCTTATCGCTTGTGGAATAAAGTCACGGCCGTCACGCTGATGCCCTTTTAATGCCACAAATGCCAATCGGGTGTTCACTTCACGGCTATCCAGAGTAAGCCCTTCAATACGAATATCAGGCGCATCGACATTAAACTTGGCCAACAGGGCACGAATACTTTGGATAAAAGCGCTAACTACCACTTTCGCCTCCTTTCAGCCAGGGGCTAGACGTTACCTGTTTGTCATCGGGGGGAATATTCAGCATATGTAAGGCGCCGCCCATGATTGACGAAAACACAGGCGCTGCTGTGTCGCCCGCGTGATATAAATCACCGCCAGGTTCGTTAATTAAAACGATGGTGACAAGTCGAGGATCTGACACTGGCGCTATTCCAGCGAAAATATTCACGTATTCTTCGCCATAGCCCCCTGCCACGGCTTTTCTACTGGTACCTGTTTTACCGGCCACGCGATAGCCAGGAATAGCCGCTTTTTTCGCTGTGCCTCCCCGTTGCGTGACACTTTCCATCATATTCACAATGGCGCGGGCATTTTCTTCGCTAATTACACGCTCAGACTGTGGTTGCCAACCGGCTTGCTTAGGTGACTGAATAATATTAAGGGGTTGTTTTACCCCCCCATTCGCTAATGTGGCATATAGGCGTCCAAGTTGCGCGGTGGTAACGGAAATACCATAACCAAACGACAACGTCGCCAGTTCAAACTCAGACCAGCGACTGCGCTCATGAAAAATACCACTGCTTTCTCCGGCCATATTCAATCCGGTGTCAGACATCAGCCCCATGTTGTAATACGTATCAAGTAAGAAAGGTTTTGGCACTGACAGGGCAAGCTTTGAGGTCCCCATATTACTTGAGTGCTGGATAATTTCTTCTAGGGTTAGTTCGCCGTAATTCCGGGAGTCTTTCACTAAGCTGCCGCCCAAGCGCATCCACCCCGGATGAGTATCTACTGTGGAATCGGGGGTGACTTCTCCAAATTCTAGTGCCGTTAGAACCGCCAATGGCTTGAGGGAGGAACCCGGTTCAAACGCATCGGTAATGACGCGATTACGCATTCGGTGAGGTGAAATATCGCTTCGGTCGTTTGGGTTAAACGAGGGGGCGTTAACCATGGCAAGCACGTCACCGCTTTTGACATCAATAACAATGGCTGATGCTGAGCTAGACTGATAGTAAATCATGGCTTCTTTAATTTCTTTGTAAGCCAATGCCTGAATGCGCTGGTCGATGGTCAGTTGTAAGTTACCAGCCTCTTCTCCCGAGGTGGTTTCTAGAATTTCCACCTGACGGCCTTTCGCATCGCGACGAATTTTTCGTGAGCCAGGGGTACCTGTTAGCCACTCGTCGTACATGCGCTCCAACCCTTCAACACCGGTATCATCCACATCAGTGATGCCAATGAGCTGTGCAGATACTTCCCCAGTTGGATAGTATCTGCGGCTTTCGCGGCGTAAATAAATACCCGGAATATCAAGCTTATCGACATAGTCTGCCATCGCCGGAGACACTTGACGTTGTAGGTATACAAAACGACGTTTAGGGTTTGCAACCTTGTCTTGCAGTTTATCGACACTTTGCCCCAGTACATCCGCTAACGCTTGCCAGCGGCGAGGCTCATTAAACCCATCGTTTTCGTGAATCACTTTAGGGTCGGCGTAAATGGCACGAACCGGCACGCTTACCGCCAATTCAACTCCGTTACGATCGGTGACTATACCGCGATAGGTAGGCATGTTTCGGGTACGAAGTGTCCGGCTGTCGCCCTGTTGAATAAGCTCGTCCGGCTCAATCACTTGAATAAATGCAGCCCGAGCGGCTAACGCCACAAACACAGAAATGACCACTGCTAACACAACCACAAAACGCCAATGCACTAGGCTAGGCGCTACATTTTGCTTAGCGCCAGAGGCTTTTCTATTGCGTTTTACAGCCGATGTACTCATTTTAGCTTCACCACCACTTCGTCATCGGCGGTAGGTCGATACATGTCTAATTGCTTCTCTACCAAGGTTTCAATGCGGTTGTGTTCGGTAAGCGCGCGTTGTTCTAGTACCAAATTGCGCCACTCAACATCAAGTTGATCTTTCTCTTCCATCAGGTCTTCAAGGGCAATAACTTGCTGACGATTGTGGTGGCTACCTAAAATGACAGCCATAGCACTCACGATAACCGCTAAATACAACAAAACCCGCAACTTGTTGCGGGTCAAATCTGAGACGATAATGAGCAGTAAACTGAAGTTAGTATTGGCCTGCTCGGGCTTAGTGGTCGTCATAATTTTTCTGCCACCCTTAGCACCGAACTGCGAGAACGCACGTTGTTTTCTATTTCATATTGCGACGGCTTAATGGCTTTCCCAAGGGCTTTTAATACTTTGTCTTCATCAATTTCCGCTTGCGTGATGGGCAAATTATGAGGCACAACCTTACCTCTGCTTTGCTCTTTTATGAAACGCTTCACTAATCTATCTTCAAGGGAATGAAAGGAAATCACTGCCAGACGCCCTTCTTTCGCCAACACCTCTGTCGCTGCCTTTAGCCCCACACGTAACTGCTCTAACTCGGCATTAATGTAGATACGTATGCCCTGAAACGCGCGTGTAGCGGGGTGCTTGAACTTATCTTTTACCGGCACAGCTTCATCAATTATTTTGGCTAACTGTGCGGTGCGGGTTATTGGCGTCGTTACACGGGTATTAACGATGGCATGCGCAATACGTTTGCCAAACTTTTCTTCGCCAAACTCTTTAATCACTTGGGCAATATCTTGCTCTTCAGCCTTCGCTAGCCAATCGGCAGCACTTTCACCACGGGAGGTGTCCATGCGCATATCTAAAGGCCCATCTCGTAAAAAGCTGAACCCACGTTCGGCATCATCAAGTTGAGGTGACGATACACCCAAATCCATAAGCACACCGTCTATTTTTCCGGTGAGTCCCAACTTTTCAATTTCCATTGCCATATCACCAAACGGCGAATGGATAATAGAAAAACGGGGGTCAGACGAGAAACGTTTTGCCGCTTCAATGGCTTGTGGATCTCTGTCAAAGGCAATAAGTTGTCCTCTGTCACCCAATGTATTCAAAATATGATTCGAATGGCCACCACGCCCGAAGGTAGCGTCAATATAGATGCCGTCAGGCTTTATCGCTAGCGCCGTTATGCATTCTTCTAACAATACAGAAATATGTTTAAATTCGTTGGTGTGGCTCATAGCGAGAAGTCCTGTAAACGTTCGGTGAGTTCAAATTCGCCTTTGCGTTCGGTGTCTATGTCGTCTTCAATTTGTTGTGCCCATGTTTCGGCATCCCAAATTTCAAACTTGTTTAGCTGACCAACTAACATGACTTCTTTGGATAACTTTGCGTGATGACGGAGCGGGGTGGGGATAAGAATTCTTCCGCTCTTGTCCATTTCCCCTTCGGCAGCATGACCTAATAGCAAACGCTGCATGCGGCGCTCGGCTGGAATCATGCTAGAAAGCTTAATTAATTTAAGCTCTATCTCTTCCCATTCGGGAAGTGGGTAAAGCAGCAAGCAGCTTTGCTGATTATCGACTGTGCAGACCAGTTGTCCGTTACAATCATCCAGCAGCGACTGACGATAGCGTGTAGGTATCGCGAGTCTGCCTTTTGTGTCCAGATTGATTGCATTAGCGCCGCGGAACATTCCCCTAGCCTTTTATATTTTGCTCTTAGATTTCTTGTTTTTTGAGTACTGAACTGCAAAACGATGATTACTCGATCCACTATTTGCCACTTTTACCCACTGATTGACAGTTTAGGTACCAATGATCCCCACTGTCAAGGGAAAATACCGGTAGAGGCCACGTATTTACTGGCTTTACACTGTTTACTTATACAGTCTTTTGTGAAAGTGGCTGATTAGCCATAGGAAATAGCGTTGTACAACTAAAGTCTAAATAGACGAAAGAGTGAGAAAATCACTGAGGGCAAAAAGAAAAGCCCCACGTCGAAGTGAGGCTTTGGTATTGTCTTACCTAACGATGTAATAACACGTTAAGTCATCGATATTAAGCATCTGCCGCTTCTTCAGCGTCAGCTTTAACAACAGAAAGTTGCATGTTGCGAATTGGGTTGTCGGTGCCGTTCGACAATTCAACCAAACGGTTAAGCTGGCCGACAGACATCATTACCGCGTACATAGCGCCAAGCAAACCGGCTTTATGTAGCTCTACAACCTTCTCTTCTGGAAGCTCAAGTAATTTCTTCTCGTTGATGCTTAGCATGCCAGTCACATTACGTTGCTGACCACTTTGGTAAGTCAAACGAATTTGAATGGGATCAAGCAGATCAAGTTCAACTACCTGCTTAACAAAGCGCTGAGTCATCATTTCGCTGTTAGCAAGGTCTGCTAAGAACTTTTGACGATTTTCCAAAAATTCTGATGGCTCACCCGCTTCTGTGAACAACGGTTGCCCTTCTTCAGAAAGTAGTTCGCTGTTTTCATCAATGTAAACGCCTAGCTTGTCGCCGTCTGGGCGAACATCGAAAGGGTAACGTAGGATGTTCATAGGCACATGAGGCCCCTGCCAGCTTTCACCGGTAAGGAACAAGTTTTGATTTTGTTCCATACCTAGCATTGCTACTACGTGGTGACGCTTAGATTGAGGGTCTTCGATGAACACAAGAGGCATGGTTGCCGCCAGTTGCGCGAATTCGCGAATTGTTGCTGCAGCAAGGTGCGTATTTTTTGCAAATGCAAATGAGTTGCTTACCGCGACTTTCAAGTCTTTGTGTTTTTCTTTATCTAGCGGTACAAAATTAATAGCCATATTTCTTTCTCATACTTGTCTGTTGTGGCCCCGATTTAAAAACTGAGGATTGGTGGGTTACCACTTAAATTACGTTGGCCGCGCGGATGAACATATTGTCCCCCTTCTTCGGCGAGGCGCTTGGGAGTATTACCCATTCGCGCTGTGAAGTCACGCGTCATCACCATAACAAGTTTTAAATTTTTATTGCAATGTAAACTTAAAGTAAAACCATCCGAATGCTGAAAAAACGAACAAAAACGGCATGAGCACTTCGCTTCGCGGGTAAATTATTGCGATAAAAAGCGATGAACAACAAAAGAACCCTTTATAAACCATTGTGTGGCATGCGCAATTCACTTAGTCTTTTATGGCTTGTTGGTCTTTTGTGTTCACCCAACACAAAGGCAAATAAACGCCAGAATGACACCCTCCATGACGTGACTTTCTAGGCCTATGGAAAAAGACAAAAACACCAACAACTCACAACAACGACTATAAGGAATTCCACTATGAAGAGGCTTTCACCTCTACACCTTTGTGCTTTAGCTGTCTCTGCCATTGTCAGTGCACCCAGCTTTGCTGCTGATACACCTGACTATTCGGCGTCTGAACTCGCCAATAAGATTGCTCAAGAAACCATCATTGTGGATGGCCACATAGATGTTCCCTATCGGGTAAAAAATGCCTGGGTAGATGTGACTAAAGCCACTGAAGATGGCGATTTTGACTACCCTCGTGCGGTAAAAGGCGGCTTGAATGCGCCTTTTATGTCTATTTACGTACCTGCTAGCCTTGATAATTCACCAGAATCCACTCAACTGGCTCACTTACTTATCGATTCTGTCGAGGCTATTGTGGCGCGAGCGCCCGATAAGTTTGCAATTGCAAAAAGTACTGATGACGTTAAAAAACACTTTGAAGCAGGTTTAATTTCATTGCCTATGGGAATGGAAAACGGCTCACCGCTACAGGGTGACTTGGATAACTTGCGTGATTTTTATGAGCGAGGCATTCGCTACATCACCCTTGCGCACAGTCAATCTAACCACATTTCTGATTCCTCTTACGACCTTAGACGCCAGTGGAAAGGCTTGAGTCCTTTTGGTAAAAAGCTGGTAACAGAAATGAATAACATCGGGATCATGCTGGACATTTCCCATGTCTCCGACGATGCGTTTTATCAAGTGGTAGATATTACCAAGGTCCCCGTGATTGCGTCACACTCTTCTCTACGTAAATTTACGCCCGGCTTTGAACGCAACATGAACGACGACATGATTAAAGCCCTAGGTGAGAATGGCGGGGTGATAATGATTAACTTTGGCTCTAGCTTCGTCAGCAAAGAAGCGGGTCAATGGCGTAAAGGTCTCACGGCGGCTCGCAAAGCACTTATCGCAAAGGAAGGTGAAGACAGTCCTAAGCTAGAAAACTTTGAAAAAAGTTACCGAGAAAAAGTCCCCTACCCGTATTCAACACTGGATGAAGTGCTAGATCATATTGATCATGTGGTAGAACTCATAGGTATTGAACATGTGGGGATTGGGTCTGACTATGACGGTGTGGGCGACTCTTTGCCAATTGGCTTAAAAGACGTGGCCAGTTTCCCTAATCTCGTGCAAGGCTTGCTTGACAGAGGCTATAGCCGCAAGGATATTGAGAAAATACTCAGTGGAAATCTACTACGAGTGTGGGAACAGGTCGAGCAGTATGCGGCAACCCACGGGTAGGTATTTCAACTTTTTAAGTCATAAATGCTGATTAAAAAAGGCGCTAATCCCTATTGGGTTATAGCGCCTTTTTTGCATGAAGCCTATGACCGGCGAGCCCCTTCAACAAGGTAATAAACAACAGGAACAATGAAGAGTGTTACCAGTAAGGCGCTAATCATACCGCCCACTAGCGGCGCAGCAATGCGTTGCATCACCTCAGCCCCAGTACCTGTTGCATAAAGCACGGGCAACAAACCCACTATAATTGACATTGCCGTCATCATTACTGGCCTAACCCGCCTGGACGCGGCGGTTAGAATACGCTGCTTGAGATGCTGCTTATCTGCCACTATAGGGATGGTTTCACCCTCTGTGGTTGGCGACAGGTACACCAGCATGATGACAGCGGTTTCTACCGCGACGCCGGCCAGCGCGATAAAGCCCACGCTGACGGCGACCGAAAATTGAAAGTTCAGTAAATAAAGTAGCCATATCCCCCCTACCAGAGAAAGCGGTATTACACTTAACACAATGGCAATCTGGCTAACTTGTTTAAAACTTAAACCCAGTAATATAACAATAATGATGAAGGTAATAGGGATCACCACCATCATTTTTTGTTTAGCGCGTTCTAAGTATTCAAACTGCCCGCTCCAGGTTAATGCATAGCCTGGAGGCAGAGTAATTTCACGTTCAATATAGGCTTTTGCACCCGTGACATAGCCGCCTAAATCTGGCGATTGTGTATCCACCAGTACCCATCCATTTAGGCGCGAATTTTCACTTTTTATCGCCGCAGGTCCGTTTTCAATAGTTATCGTCGCCACCTCGGAAACCGGAATATGCAAGCCTGATTGCGTAATAATAGGAATATTACCCATGGCTTCTGGCTGGTGTCGATAAGCCTCTTCCAGACGCATGCTAATGGCATAGCGCTCTCGCCCTTCATAGGTTTCTCCTATTGCTACACCTCCCACGCCAATGGATAGCACCTCATGGATATCTGCCACGTTAATGCCGTAACGCGCCGCCTTTTCTCGGTTAATATCGATATTCACATAGCGGCCCCCCACCACCCGCTCAAAATAGGCAGATTCAGTGTTAGGGAAGCGCGACATTAAGGCTTCTATTTGCTCCCCTATTTCTTCAATGCCTTGTAATTCAGGCCCTGAAATCTTAATGCCCACAGGGGTTTTAATGCCCGTAGCTAACATATCAATACGCGTTTTGATGGGCATCACCCAAGCATTCGTTACGCCGGGTAATTGAATACGCGCGTCTAGCGTTTCAACAATATCTTCCATGGTCATGCCATCTCGCCATTGTGACTTTGGCTTAAGCTCAATAAATGACTCCATCATGGTAAGCGGAGCAGGGTCTGTGGCTGTTTCGGCCCTTCCCACTTTACCAAATACCTGGGCAACTTCAGGGACAGTGGCAATAAGCTTATCGGTTTGCTGCAGTAATTCGCGCGCCTTGCCGACGGAAATACCGGGGTCGGTACTCGGCATATACATTAAGCTTCCTTCGTTAAGCGTAGGCATAAATTCACTGCCCATTTTATTAAGGGGCCACACCACGGAAATCAGCAATACTAGCGCAATAAAAAGCGTTTTTTTGGGGTGGTTTAATACCTGTGTTAGCAATGGCAAGTAGGCTTTAAGCAAACCTCGGTGAACAGGATTATGCGACTCACTGCGAATATGCCCTCTAACGAAGTACCCAGACAGCACTGGCACTAAGGTAATCGCTAGGGCGGCAGCAGCAGCCATTGCATAAGTTTTTGTGTAGGCCAAGGGCGAGAAAAGTCTCCCTTCTTGTGCTTCAAGGGCAAATATGGGCACAAAAGACACCGTAATAATAAGCAATGAGAAAAACAACGCTGGCCCCACTTCGCTGGCTGATGCGATGACGAGAGACCAGCGTTTTTCGTTGGTTAAAGGCGCGCCCTGGGTGCGTAATTCTTCCTGCTCAATGTGCTTGTGCAGGTTCTCCACCATGACAATAGCACCATCCACCATTGCACCAATCGCAATAGCAATGCCTCCAAGAGACATAATATTGGCATTCAGCCCCTGTAGTTTCATAAGGATGAAAGCGCAAAGTATGCCCACCGGCAACGAGATAATCGCCACCAGTGAGGAGCGTAGATGAAACAAAAAAACCATGCACACCACACCCACCACAATGAGCTCTTCAATGAGCTTGCTCCACAGTGTATTTACGGCGTCACCAATAAGTGTAGAACGATCGTACACAGGTATAATACGCACGCCGTCTGGCAATCCGTCTGCCAAGGCTGCCAGTTTCTGTTTCACCCGGGTAATAGTGGCTTGGGCATTTTCGCCATAGCGCATAACAATAATGCCCCCCACCACTTCACCTTTGCCGTTGAGTTCCGCAATACCGCGACGCAGGGTTGGGCTCTCTACCACAGTGGCCACATCGCCCACCGTAAGCGGAACCCCTTGGTGAGTCACCCCAAGGGGTAATTGCTTTATTGAGGCTATATCTTGCAAGTATCCTGTGGCTGTCACCATGTACTCTGCTTCTGCCAATTCAACAACCGAAGCCCCACTCTCCTGATTTCCTCTTTCAACGGCGCGCTTAATATGAGACAGCGGTATATTATAGGCGCGCAGTTTAGGCACCGATATTTGCAGCTGATACTGCTTTACCATTCCGCCTAAACTGGCCACCTCAGACACACCACTCACGCTTTGCAATTCATATTTTAAAAACCAATCTTGAATTGCTCGTAAATCGGCCAAACTGTGGGTATTAGTTTCATCAAGTAACGCATAAAGGTATACCCAGCCTACCCCTGTGGCATCTGGCCCCAATGCAGGGCTAACCCCTTGTGGTAACTGGTCAGAAACCTGATTTAAATATTCTAAAACCCGGCTACGCGCCCAATAGATATCCGTGTCTTCATCAAAAATGATGTAAACATAAGAATCTTGAAAAAATGAAAAACCTCGCACCGTACGTGCACCGGGAACGGACATAAGCGCCGTGGTTAACGGATACGTAATTTGATCTTCAACGACCTGGGGAGACTGCCCCGGGTAACTGGTTTTTACGATGACTTGCACATCCGACAAATCGGGGATGGCATCAATTGGCGTGTGCTTCACTGCATACAATCCACTCAATGTTAGTGTGACCGCTGCGAGTAGCACCAATATTCTATGTTGAACAGACCAGCGAATTACAGCTTCAATCATGATGCATTCCCTCTTTCATACTGTGCTGCATCTCTTTTTTCATACTGTGCTGCATGGCTATCTTGCGAAGGGCTAAAATACGAAATTCATCCGCGGCAACAAAGGTAAATGCCACATCATCCCCCGGATGAAATTGCCCAAGGTCGATATGCGGCGATACCGTAAACTGCATGGTGGCAGCAGGGCGCTGCCACTTTTCAATCGCTTCTCGTGCAATGGTTATTTTCGCGCTATCCTCTGGATGCTCTGGAAAATGGAGGGCGACAACCTTACCCGTTACACTGGCTTGATTTTGAGGCGCAGACATTCGTGTAAAGTCTGCATTTTTGGACGACTCTGAATCGATAAGAAATTGCGCCGAGACCACCACTTGGTCACCTGGCAGCAAACCTTCACGAATTTCCACATGGGTATTATCTCGTTGACCGACTTTCACCTCAACCGATTTAAACTTGCCCTCACCTTGACGCAGCACCACACGGTTTTGATTTTGGGTACGAATTAACGCAGAGATAGGCACTGCTATCACAGGTAATGCCTCGGTTTGCGTTTGAATAGACACATCTACATACATATCAGGTTTCAAAACAGCCTGAGGATTATCGATATTGGCCCGTAATGAGAGTGTGCGGGTGGTGGGGTTTAATTCCGGATAGATGAAATCAATGTCACCTCGCCATTGTCGATTAGGGGCACCGTCGAAGGTCACGGTAATAGGCTGCCCCAACGCCACTTTTGCTATGTCTTTTTCAAACACATCTATCATCACCCATACAGATTCGATAGGCGCAATGCTAATCACTGCCGTACCTGGCTTCACAAAAAAGCCCTCGCGAATATTAAGATGCTCAACCACGCCCGACTTGGGGGCATAAAAAGTGACACTCTGCGAGACGGTTTTTGACTTTTCCAAAGATTCGATGAAGCTGGGAGCAAGGTGATAGTTGGCTAATCGGTTTCGCCCTGCTTGGATTAACGATTCATTGCCCGATGCCAAGGCCACTAAAAACTCCTCTTGCACACTAACAAGCTTTGGAGAGTAAAGGGTGTATACAGGCTGGCCCTTTTTTACCGATTCGCCTTTCGCCTTGATATACAGGTTTTCTACCCAGCCTTCGACCCGTGGATGCATATGTGTTAGCGCATTCTCATTAAAGGTGACTCGCCCTACTGTTTCTATCTTGGGGTTTAAACGGCGTACTTGCACTGGCTGGGTTTTCACCCCCATATTATGCTGCACCTGCGGCGTAATCCAAACGCTGTTATCTTGCGACTTGGTCGCGTTGTCCTTCGCATAAACGGGCACCAGATCCATACCCATAGGGGACTTACCTGGTTTATCTCGGCGGTAGCTGCTGTCCATAGGTGCCACCCAATATAAAGGTTCATCGTCACGGCTCACTGAGTGATTTTGATGATCGTCATGTGACATCAGCTGTGAAGACAACTGTGACCAATTAAAAGCGATGGCGCCTAGACAAAACCCCATCACAAGAATGAAAAAGAAAGTAAAAAATGATTTCATGTTGGGCTATTCCTTAACATCAGCGCGGTGAGCTAACTGGCCATTTGAGGGTGATGAGTGTTGGCGTGACAATTGACTTGTGCGTGCTACCTGAGATACAGCGCTATACGAGTCTGGCAAGAGATAAAACTGGCCGTGTTGGAAATACGTCGCCATCTCCGCGTTTATTTCATTGAGTTTTAGCTTGGCATCAATGGCTGCAATACCGGCAAGCAATACGTCTGCAATGTCTGCGGTGTCTTGTTCAAATCCTCGCAATGCGGTTTGTGCTAATGCTTCGGTGGTTGAAAGCATACGCTGGCGTATCAAATGGTGCCTTTTTACCGCAAATACCAATTGGTTTCGCACCTTCGCAAATTCAGCGGATAAACGCTTTATTTCAAGTCGCCTATCAATAGCAGCAGCGGATAGCTTATACGCTGCACTTTTGGCTTGAGCACGATGCCGTGTGGGCGTAAGCGAGGGAAGATCTACCCGTACCCCAATAGACAAAAAGTCGGCACGGTCGTGGCCCATATCATCATGATGCCGATAGCCGTAACTCGCCTCAACTGTCCATTTTGGTTTGCTTTGTTCCGTAGCGAACGCCAAGTCTTGTTGCGCGAGCGTTTCGTCAACGCTAAGCGCTTTAACGTGTGGGTGCTTCGCTATTAAGCCAGTAACATCAATATTCTCTGTTCGGTTAAGCCACTCTGACGCCTGACTGACAAGCATATTGGTGTTTTGTTCGGGCCACTTCGGATAAGAAGTAAACGGTATATTGAGCCATTCGTGAAGACGTGCATACGCAGAAGCTCGACGCTGCTCAACCTGTGCTAATTCTTCTTCAACTGCCACTAATTGGATCGATAAATCTAATACGCTTTGTTGACTGTCATCTTCACTGGCGCTGGCGAAAGAGGCTTCTTTGGCAGCAATCACTTGCTGCATTTTCTCTATTTTCTGTGTCAAAAGCGACAGTCGCCGCTGGGCAAAAAAGCCGTCGTACCAGGCGATAGAAGTCTGACGAATAACCCGAGCGTTTCGCAGCGCTCTAAGAACAAACTCTTTATCCGCGGCCACGTCGAAACGCTTCGCTGCTATCACTTTACTCTCTCCTCTGGGAAGCGATTGCTGTACGCCAACTTTGAATTGCGTCATTGCCTCTTGGGAGGCTGAAAAACTGTCTACAGGAACATTCTGAATAGACGTGGTCAACACCGGGTTATCCCACGTATCTGCAGCGTTACTTTCTTGGCGTAAACTCTGCTCTCTCGCTTGACTACCCTGCCGGTAAGGGTCGGAAGCGAGTGCAAGTTCCTGCACTTTTTCAAGGGACGGCACCTCATTTAGTGCCATTGGATCGGCATGACTGGCAAGGGCCACAAAGGCTAACATTGCCATATACCCATTCCCCCCTCGGTAAATGGGTCGAAGATGAAAACGATGCATATATACACCAACTTAATCAGAAAAAATCAAAACATTAGTAAGCACTTACTTACTAAATCAGCAAGAATTAGACTAAGTTAGCGTGTTTGGGGGGTCTGAATTGAGAGGACGTTGCGGCCACCGGCGTACCGGTAAGAAAGCCAAAATGCGTCGCGCTACTCAAGCTGACGTCGGGCAGCACTCGGGCGGGAATGTAGGCAATGGTTGAACCACAAAGACTCGGTGGGCACTGACAATCTTCACCACAGCAATCCGTGGAAATATTCCCGCTAGATGCATGAGAAGATGCACGACTGGTGTGGTTTGCCATCATTGGCTCATGCACCTGCTCAGACGTCACCTTGCTCTTTTTCATGGTACTGGCCTGCATCGACACAGGATCGCAATGCCCATTACTGTTCGCACTTTCACTTAACCCAGTGGACGTTTTAGTGCCAGTGAGTGCCATATTGGAAGACGCATGTGTGCGCTGCGGCAGAGACTGCCCCAGTATCAGTATAACCAGTATGAAAGTCACCCCCCATAGCCCGTGGCTATTTGGGGTGACTCGCTGAGTTAAAGTGTGCACACAACTCCAATAAAATGAATGAATACGTATTCGAGGTGGGCTATTTTACCCTAAAATTGTTGGGCGTAAACCCGCAACATCATCGCCATATTATCAAACAACGGGTTTGCTTTAGGAATAGCACAAGGCTCTCTCTCATCTACCCTATTAGCATTAAACTTCATTTGATGAAGTAAGGGCGTATTTACCACTAAATCTGCATGGCATAAATCGTAGGATTTATCGATGACGAAGAACGTATTTGGCCCCTTGCTGTTTTCCATGACAGACTCAACACCATGAATAGGCGTCGTCGCATCTGCTTGAGAATGGGCTGCAAACAACGGCACTTCAATTTGCTTACCTTGCTCAAACTGATCTCGCACTTGGTTAATGATGTCCATAAGCTCTAGGCCAGCAAACCCAGCTACATGTGGGTATTTGTATGGATTCGGCCCGTGGGTAACATAATTTCCGTCTATAATTTTGGCTACCCATTTAATGCCCCAAATACGGGACATACTCTCAGCATTTTCAGACAACGCCAGTGCGCCGGAAAATAGCATCAAGCCATCCACGCCTGTGTCAGTATCTAAATAGTGTTCAACCGCCAAGGCACCGCCGGTAGAAAAGCCACCTACAATGACAGTGTCAGCGACACTGTTAGCAAGATTAAGCACGTCGTCGATATGGGCTTGCCAACGCTCGGCCAAATCGCTGTCAGACATATCATCGCTCGCATCACGCAAACCATGGCCGGGGAGCAAAGGAACCAGTACGTCAAAACCTTCATCGTAAAGGATGTTGGCTATTTCACGCATGAAAAACGGAGAGTCGCTTAACCCGTGAATCAATACCGCCACCTTCTTGCTTGGCGTATCATGCTGTAAAACAAAAGGCGCATTCCCTTCACTTCTCAGTACTGCAGAACACACACTTTTACGGTTTAAACGGGTATTTTTACACGGCTGAGTGACACCCCACTCCTGCTTATACATTGCAGAGAACTCATCTAGAACCTGACTTGATGCTGCAATACACAAGGACGAAAATAGCATGAGGGTGGTGGCAACCACCACGTTATACGTTGCAAGCCTTTTGCGCACGAACGCTCTCCTAAACATAGTTGTTTGCACTCACCTATTACCACTTACCAACAAGTGTACCAATGAGCTTAAATGAATAAGGCCATGTTACCATGGCCTTCATTGGATGATTAACAACGAGAAAGTAAAAATCTAAGCAAAGTACGCTTCTAAATCGTCTGAACCACCGATGTGCTTTCCGCCAATAAAGACTTGAGGCACAGTTTCTCTTCCCGTTATTGCTGAAAGGCTTGTAAGCGACACACCTTTACCTAGGACAATCTCTTCGTAGTCGTACCCTTTTTCAGTCAAAAGCGTTTTTGCCTTTGAACAGAATGGACAGTTAGGTTTGGTGAAAAGTGACACGGGTGCTTTTGTCTCTTCATCCGGTGCAATATGCTTAAGCATAGTGTCAGCATCGGAAACCTCAAATGGGTCGCCAGGCACATCTGGCTCGATAAACATTTTATCAACTACGCCATTTTTCACTAACATGGAATAACGCCAGCTTCGTTTACCAAAACCTAAATCGGCTTTATCAACCAACATTCCCATACCGTCTGTGAATTGGCCATTTCCATCAGGAAGAAGGGTGATATTTTCCGCCTCTTGATCCGCACCCCATGCATTCATCACAAACGTATCATTAACTGAGACGCAAACAATTTCATCTACGCCATACTTCTTAAATACTTTTGCTAGCGCATTGTAACGAGGTAAATGCGTAGATGAGCAAGTAGGCGTAAAAGCACCGGGTAAGGAAAATACCACTACGGTTCTGTCTTTAAAAATGTCGTCACTGTGCTTGCTTACCCATACTTCACCCTCTCGCACCGGAAACGACACGGAAGGCACCGTTTGCCCTTCTTTATTTACAAAACGACTCTCTGACATAACGCTCTCTATATTCTTAGCTATTTGCGTTCAAGCATAGAGAATTCTGCAGGAAAATAACAGCGCTTCGTAGCCGATATCAAGGTAAAGGAGCGTGTTTTTCTGGGGATGGCGGGCGAACCCCACTTTTGCACTGTCTACCCCCTATCACGGGCCAGCGAATTTATACTTTGGTCTAAATACACATACCCTTCTGGCCGCTTTTACCCTTCACTTTCTTAGTTCGATTAGTCAATATTGGTGATGTGTAGTACGGGTTGCCACCACCAGATGTTAGGGTACGCAAACCGTAAGTTGCTAATAAATTGGCAAGATAAAGGTGGGCAAATCTCATGCTATTCCGCGCCCCTGTTGTGCAAATTAAGTGCTTAACGCTCAGTGTGCTATGCCTTTTTGTGCCTGCGGCCATGGGCAACCCCGCAACGGCTGATTCACGCCAATCCTCGCCTCAGAAAATTGAGCAAGTTTCAGTAGAGCAAGTCGCGCAATATGTCGCCAAACATGCCTATGAGCAAGCGGAACAACTCACGTTGCTGTCCATAGAAAAGGCCAAACAGGGAAACATCCGTTCCCCTTATACCTTCTTTCAATTAGGTACCATTCTTCAAAATGCCGACCGCTACCAATCGTCAAACCAGGCGCTTCGGCTGGCATTAGAGCAATATACTCAGTTGGGCGAGCTCAACATGGTATCTCGTACCCTATTAGCTCTTGGTACGTCTGAACATCACCTAGCGAAGTATGCTAGCGCATCTAACTACTTTCACAGGGCCAGGTCTATCGCAACCATGCAAGGCGATAGAGCGTTCGAAGCCGAAATACTCATGCAACTGGGTATTATGCAAAAAGAACAAGGAGAGATTGAGCAGGCACTGGCCACCTTAAAATCAGCCTTAGCACTATTTCGCCAGCAACAAATGTTACACCGTATTAGTGCGTGTTTAGCGAATATTGGGGATGTTTATCTTACGCTGTCTTATTTTTCTGATGCACGGCGCTATTACGAAGATGCCTTCGCCATGGCGCAAACGCTAGAGTCTACCGCCCTTCAAGGAGATATTACGGCGAAACTTGGCGCCGTAGAACTACGCGAAGGACAAACGTCCCGGGCCATCGACCTTTTCAACCAAGCATTATTGCTACTTCATCAAGACGGCGATACTGCCGCAACGTCTGAAACCAAGATGTTGTTAGGTGAAGCACTGGTAAAACATGGTGATACTCAAGCCGGCTTGACCTTGTTGAACAACAGCTATGGCTATGCATTACAAACAAATCGACACCCTTTAATTAAGCAAACCCGCCTTGCCCTTGCAAATGCCATGCTGGCGATTCAAGATTTTGATCAAGCGTTAAAGTATGCCCAAAATGGTACGCTTCATGCGCGGGAAGTAAGTGATATACGCAGCCAAATGGACTTTTTAACGCTGCAAGTTAACGCCTATGCAGCCAAGGGCGATTTTCGAAAAGCCTTAGATATCCAGTCAGTTTTGCAGTCCATCAGAGAAAAGATGCTGCAAAGTGAAAACCAAGCCGTGATAGGAAGATTACAGGCAGAAGTGGAGTTAGAGCGCCAATCCCAAGCCCTACAAATGCTAAAGAAAACCAAGGCCATGGAACTGGCTCAGGCAGAACATAGACACCTTGCCACCACACTAGCATGGAGCATTAGCTTAGCCGCTGTACTCACCTTATTTCTGATTTGGGGGCGGTTTAAACAGCGCCAGCAAAATATCGTATTACGGCGGGAAGTGCGCCAAGCCACCGTTGAATTAGAGAATAAAAACAGTGAGTTGGAGAACGCTTATAAAACCCTCGAGCAAGTGAGTTTAAGGGATACACTGACCGGTTTATATAATCGACACTACCTCGAGTCTCAACTACCCGCAGAAATAAAGCGTAGCCAATTTGCCATTCGCCAAAATAAAGAAGGCGTTAAAGCGAACCAAGACTTACTTTGCTTGCTTATTGATATCGACCACTTCAAACGTATTAACGATGATTTTGGTCATATCGCGGGAGACAAAGTATTGGTGAAGTTCAGTCAAATTTTGCGTGAAGTCTTTAGGCAAACCGACCTTATCATACGTTGGGGCGGCGAGGAGTTTCTGGTTGTATGCCGACAATCAAGCAAGCAAGAGCTTCCAGAATTAGCCGAACGTTGCCGAGCAGCTGTAGCAGAGGCCACTTTTGACGTGAACGCAGACATCCCCATTCAAGTGACATGCAGTATAGGGTTTAGTGTTTTGCCACCGCACCATAACACCCAATTTGATGAAAATTGGCAACAAACATTTGCCTTGGTAGATTACTGTTTATACGCCGCTAAATTAAGTGGAAGAAATGGCTGGGTGGGTGTTACCGACTCAAGTTCACAGCGGAAAGCCTCCCCTTCCTCATTACCCATTGATAAGAAGTTTAACTTTAGCCAATCAAAAATTGCCACTTCATTTAATAACATTGCCAGCATAACCTGGCCAGATGAGTGAAAGGAGCGTTAAATATGTATCGCAGCTGTTGTAGTTGTCAGGCCGTACAGTTAGAAATAGACGGTAGCAGCCTAAACGACCTTGATGTTGAAACCTTATCTTGTAGTGACGACAAGTCATTCATTTTAGAGGCTCACCGTGAAGAAATTGTTATTGATTGCGAACCGTCAGTGCTAGGGTCTATGCAATCGACTCCCGGCGTGAAGCAGTACTTTTGCAATCTATGCTCTACCCACCTATTTAGCGAAAACCCTCAAGGTAAAATTCAGTTGCAGGTAAACTTTTACGGGCATGACTTGTTATCAGAACACCATGGCCAATTTCACCTGCCCTAAACCAGCGTTAAGTGGGCCTTTGCCTCGCTGATCCTACACGCCCTTTTTTAAAGTGAGTTCGTTAACGTATTCAATCTAATACGTTGATTCTATTGCCAATATCCTAAAAACTGACTACGCGGTCAAATTTCGTTCACATTGTTGATTTAACATGCAACAGTACACATTCTGCGCTTTTGCAGTAACAACAATAGGGAACACAATGAAAAATAAAATAGCGACAGCGCTAAGCCTGTGCGCACTCCTACTTTCCGCACCTGTGTTATCTCAGGTAAGCAACGGCAATTTTGAGTCGTGGAGCAATGGCGTCCCTGACAATTGGACCACCATTGATTCTGGAATAAGCGTCACCCCGTCTTCCAGCCTTGTATACAATGGTAGCAGTGCTGCGGCGATTACCGTGAATACCGCCACTCAAGGCTCAACTGATTTTCGCCAAACCGTTAGTGTGACTAGCGGCCAAAGCTACACATTCAGTGTTTGGGTTTATCATACCGAAGGTGGCATTTCAGCGCGTCTGTATGTTGACGGATACCAAGGCTACTCTAACCCTAGTACTACGGGTCAGTGGCAACAAATAAGCCACACGATTACGCCCTCTTCCTCTAGTATAGAAGTAGGGCTGCGTTTCTACGATCAGTCTGGTTTTGATGGTTCAGAGGTGGTTTACGTAGATAGCTTTGAACCCACAGAGGCAGGAAGCGGAAGTGGCTCTACTACCTGTTCCACACACAGTGGAAACGTAGCGTTAACGACAGATAATTATGGCAGTGAAACTAGCTGGGAAATCACGAACAGTAGTAATCAATCACTGTATTCTGGTAGCGGATACACAAGTAATACGAGTTATAGCGAAGATATATGCTTAGATGACGGCGACTATACTTTCACTATTTCAGACTCCTATGGCGACGGTATTTGCTGTAGTTTTGGTTCGGGTAGTTATGCGATAACCTTTGATGGCGCCACCTACGCAAGCGGTGGTGACTTTGAAAGCGTAGAAGCGACCTCATTTACCCTAGGCGACTTAGGCAGCGGAAGCGGCACGAATGATCTATCAGACTACTATTCCAGTGCTGAAGGCCTAAGCGGCTTCGCACTAAAAACTGAGCTCTATAATATTATCAGTCACCACAGTACTCAAAGCTATTCTGCGCTATGGACCTTCTATCTTTCCTACGGCCTAGACAGTTTTTACGAAAATGACGGCACTATTATCGATATCTATTCGGAAAATCCGACAGGAACAGACCCTTATACTTTCACGCCATCAAGTGATCAATGTGGTAACTACAGTGGAGAAGGCGACTGCTACAACCGAGAGCACAGCTTTCCTCGCAGTTGGTTCGGTGGCGCTGTGTCACCTATGAATACCGACGTCCATCATATTTTTCCAACCGACGGTTATGTGAATGCACAGCGCAGCAGCTATCCTTATGGTGAGGTAAGCAGTGCTACTTATACGTCTGATAACGGATCTAAAGTAGGCTCAGCAACCAGTGGGCTTGGATATAGTGGCACCGTGTTTGAACCTATTGATGCCTTTAAAGGGGATATCGCCCGCGCTTACTTCTACATGGCCACTCGCTATGAAAATCAAATTTCTGGCTGGGAAACCCACAGTACCTACGGTGATGCTGTTCTCGATGGCACCAGTGATCAGGTATTCGAAGATTGGTTTTTAACCCTGTTGCTATCATGGCATACACAAGACCCAGTTAGCCAGAAAGAGATAGATAGGAATGACGCTGCCGAAAGCTTTCAGGGCAACCGCAACCCATTCATCGACTACCCGGAATTTGCCAGTGAGATTTGGAGCAACTAATTAATAACTCACTGTTTTATTGTGGGTGTATAGTAAAACACTAAAAGGCGGCTTAATCCGCCTTTTAGTTCATCAAGGTACCTTGATGAACTAAAAGGCTCACCCGACCGTTCTGCCCATTAGGTATTTGTTTTAAGATCTTCTAAGTTGTATTTGTCGAGCAAGGAATACAGCGTTGGGCGCGTTATCCCAAGTAACTCGGCGGTTTTAGACATATTACTATCTGACTTTTGATACGCCCGCCGAATAGCTCTACTTTCAGCAATTTCTCTCACTTCTCGCAAGTTCAACGTTTCAGGTTCGGCGTTACCACTAACAGGCATTAAACCTAAATCATCCGGCTGAATGACCGACCCTTCCGCCATAATAACCGCCGATTTCAGCTTGTTCTGCATCTCACGAATATTACCGGGCCATTTGTGGGCCAGCATGGCTTGAATCGCGGGTTCTGAAAAGCTCTTCGCCTTCGCATTGAATTCTTCCCGATACATTTTCAAGAAGGTTCGAGCAAGGAGTATGATGTCTTGATCTCTGTCACGAAGCGGTGGGATCAAGATAGGAATTTCCCCCACCCGATAATACAAATCTTCACGGAAGGTTTCGTCTGCCACCATAGCTTGTAAATCCCTGTGGGTGGCGCAGATAACCCGAATATCCACGGGGATTTCGGCGCGGCCACCCACCCGCTCAATGACACGCTCTTGTAAAAAGCGGAGCATTTTGGCCTGCAGACCAATGGGCATATCGCCAATCTCATCAAGAAAAAGCGTGCCCCCTTGTGCGGTTTCAATCTTTCCAAGGGTGGTTTTATTGGCCCCTGTAAATGCCCCTTTTTCGTACCCGAACAACTCACTCTCAAGTAAGTTTTCGGGAATGGACGCACAGTTTATTGCAACAAAAGGTTTATCCTTTCTAGGACTATGTTCATGAATACTGCGAGCAAATACTTCTTTACCTGTCCCACTTTCCCCTAATAACAAGGTACTTATATCGGTGGCCGCAATTTTTTCTGCCTTTTTCACCACGGTTTGAATGGCTTCGCTATTTCCCACAATACGGCTCATGCCGGTGCGGATTTTCGACAATATGCTATTTTCGTGCTCAAGTTTTGCTAAATTGAGTGCGCGATTAACCAGCAACTTGATGGTGTCTGAGTCTATGGGCTTTTGATAAAAATCATAAGCGCCAAAATTTACCGCTTTCAATGCATTTTCTTTTTCATTGTTCCCTGTCACTACGATAACTTTGGTTCGCGGCGCCAGCGACACTATATCTTGCAGTATGCGTAACCCTTCTGACGCGTTGGCGGGATCCGGTGGCAAGCCTAAATCTAAGGTGACCACTTTAGGTTCATAACGACGAACTTGCCTAATTGCAGAATCGTAATCATCAGCGAACACCACGTTGTAATCGGTAAGGCTCCACTTTAATTGTTTCTGAATACCTAAGTCGTCATCTACCACTAAAATGGTATCTGTCATGCGCATTATCCTATGTTACGTCGTCCATATACTGGCGCGTTTCACACGCCACGTTTTTGCTTAAACAAGAGGGAAAGCGAGGGTAAAACAACTGCCTTTCCCTGGTACGCTTTGTACCGTCAGTTTACCACCAATCGACTCCATGTAGGTTTTTGCATCATATGCACCTATACCCATCCCTGCATTGCCTTTGGTGGTATCGAAGGGCTTGAACAGCCTATTCTCGATAAAATCTGCATCCATGCCAATGCCAGTGTCTTCAATTAAGATTAATTGTTGATTATGCTGTGCGTTTCTCGTTAATACGATATCAATGGTGCCGCTATCGTCTGTGGCTTGCTGGGCATTGCTGATAATGTGGTAAAGCACATTCGCCACTTTTTCTTTGTCCACTGACACCTCACCTTCTTGCAGCTTATGCAAACTAGGTAAAGGCAAATTACCCGCACAGCGATTCTTCACAACCTCATCAACCACTTTTGATAACATGCATGCGGCATTCGCTTGTTGATTATCTTCTACACTTTTATCGGTCAACTGCTTCAGCATACGATCCATTCTAGCTTTAGTATGAGTGAGCGTGTCGAAGGTGTCTTCTATAAATTCTGGATTATGTTTATGTTGTTGTGCATTCGCTAAAATCAGGTCGACTTGGGCCAAAACATTTTTTAAGTCGTGTACCACGAAAGCTGACATGCGGTTGAAAGCGGCAAATTGCGCATTTTCTGCCACCGCTTCAGCGGCTTCATGGTGAAATATATACATACTAATTTGCTCGGTGACCGCCGTGAGATAATCACGCACTTCCCAGTTCAAGTGCACTTTTTCTTTTTCACCCGCTGCCAGTACGGCAAACCCCCAAATTTTATCGTTATCAAATAAGGGCAGGTAGAGTTGATAACCCCAGCCTTTTACCGACTCTCTGTCTAACTGCAACCCTTTATAATTAAAAGGTTTAACAATAAATTCGTTTAAATCGATAAACCAAGAATGAGACATGCTGTAATCAGTAAGTGTGCGCAAGATCTTCTTTTCTTGCCCATCTAACGGCAAAGGCTGCGATTCAGCCAGCAATTCAAAACCACCGTTTTTGCATTTATAGAGTTTTCCAGTGTCGTATTTAATGGCCTGTAAAATACCCTGTAACGCACTGTCGTAAACCGCACTTTTTGAGGTCATGGAAGAAGATAATATCTTGGTTAATTTAATCCACTCCACACGATAATCATATTGGTTTGCAAAGAAATGCTTGGTAATGAATACCTTTATTTTCGTTCTAAATGAATTCGACAAAAACACCGATGCCAATAACGCAAACGACATCACCACTAAGATGATTTGGATCGTTGCCCCCCAACTGCCACCGATATAATTAATGGCGTACCCAATGACCGCCATAATAAATAAGTACGCGCCAGCCACCAGCAAAAGCGAGCTATGAAGCACTACATCCCGGGAAATAAAGATGTCTACGCCCCAATGGCTTATTCGTCTTATCGCTACCACCAGAAATGGAATAAGTAAAAAATAAATATATCCCCGCGCCGCCAAATAACCTACTTCCACTTGATTGACCATAGTGGCATTGGCATACGTTACAAATTCAAAGAGGTGCGTGGCGCCCAAATACAGGACTAAAGGCTTGTATGCCCATTGATCGTTATCGGCTTGACGATACAAAACTTCAAGCAAAATGAGTATTTCTAGCGACAATACAATCAGCATGAGATAGCGCCAAGAGGCATCTATCCAAATGAGGTTGGGAATAATAAATGCAAATAAACCAGGCAGAACGATGAACATGGTGACAGGCCTCAACAAGACCTGCCTGATACTGGTAAAGTTATCTTGAATACAGCCCGCTAGAAACAGCAACCATGCTAATTGTTTCATCGCGTCAGCAGTGAGAAGCCAAGATAAACTGACGGGCCCAAACACGGTGGAAATCATGGTGGATGACCAAAACACCGTGGTGGCTGTGGCTAGCACCAATAAATGTTTGGCCACGCCAGGTTTACGCACCGTAAACAAAAGCAGCAACAATAAAAAATGCGCCAAACTGTTCAGGCCGTAGCCAATATCTGAAATCATCCGTTTCTTCGCCTGTTTATTTTTATTATTCAGCGACCATGGCTTGCGATAGGCTTACCTTACCGTTTTTGCACAACCAAAGAGCCGATGGAATATCCTGCCCCAAACGAGCACAAAATACCAACATCGCCTGCGTCTAAGTCTTGATGATAAAGTCCAAATGCAATCACCGACCCTGCTGAGGCAGTGTTGGCATACTCGTCAAGGACAATAGGTGCTTCTTCTTTACTTGCTTCACGCCCCAGTAGGCGCTTACAAATAAGTGTGTTCATATTGATATTAGCTTGGTGTAACCACCATCGACGCACATCGGCTGGCGTTAAGTTATGTCGAGACAAGTGTGACTCAATATGATCTGCCGCCATTGGACACACTTCTTTAAACACCTTTCTACCCGCTTGATGAAATAGTTTGTCTGGCCCGTAAGGGTCAACGTCTTCAGCCCGGGTCATATAGCCAAAATTAGAGCGTATATTGTTAGAAAACTTAGTCACCGCTTGCGTACTGAGTACATCAAATACGTGTTCACTGGTTGCCGTATCTGCCATTTCCATGACGGTGGCAGTGGCAACATCACCAAAAATAAAGTGACTGTCTCTATCCGTGTAATTAATTTGCGGAGAAACCAATTCAGGATTGATTACCAATACACATTTTGCATTGCCTGCACTTAACATTTCATAGGCACGGTGCATCCCAAAGGTGGCGGCAGAACATGCCACCAACATGTCGAAACCAAAACCTTCGATATTCAAGGCTTCTTGCACTTCAATGGCGATGGCGGGGTAAGCGCGCTGCGTATAGGCACAAGATACAATCACTGCGTCAACGTCTTGCGCTGACTTATTGGCAGAAGCCAAGGCGAGCTTAGCGGCCTCTACAGCAATTTCAGCTTGATGAGATAAAGCATCATCCTCGCGAGGGGCGATAAGAGGCTTCATTCGGGTGATGTCTAACGCCCCTTCTTTTTGATAAATGTAGCGACTTTTTATGCCTGACGCTTTCTCAATGAATTCTGCGCTTGAGTACGGCATGGCTTGACATTCACCCGCCGCTATCTTGTCAGCATTCTGGGCATTGAAGCTATCTACATAGGCATTGTAGCTGCTAACCAATTCTTCGTTTGTAATACTCTCTTTAGGGTGCCAAACACCCACGCCGCTTATTACGATCTGCTGAGACATAATTTTCTCTTCGTTAATCTATTATCTTATTACACTGGCACTATTGTCGCCTAGCGCCTCGTCAGTGCTCCCCCTGCCCACAAAATGATGACGAGTTTCATTCGGCTCAATCATCCATCTCGGTTCTCTCATCTTCTTGGTCAGTTCGTGTCCTAACAACCAAGACAAACCGATATGTATCGTGGGTGCTTCATGGGGCACGCTATGGGTACTTCACGATCTCTTATAGGGATAATAGCTTACCGCAATCCTTGCTCACTGTAACTATTCGCCCCTTCTAAACTGACGTATTTCCCTGCCAGTTAACGAATTTTGTTTCAGGGAGGTCAGTCCAATCCTGGTTAATTTTCTTGCAAGGGTTAGCCGGCATGCACACATTGTAGTAGCCGCCCCCCTAAACTCAACCTCGACTGACAACACAAGAATGCATGCGGCTATTGCCCTAGCTTATGGCCAACCCACACACAACGGAATCTTCAGGCACTTTAATAAAACGTTAATTAAAACCCAGCGTCAACGGTTAAAAATAGACCAAAGAAACAATTATTTTACAATTTACGCGGTTATTGACCCGCAATTGGTTGACAAATTGGAAAGATAGAAATACCGTTTAACTTAAGAATTGGTAATAACAAAGGCGCAAATTTACTCTTAGCGCCCTACACCGTTAAATTAATCGCAGGCGATCTGGCGCATGCGTATCAGTATTTGAGGATATAAATATGTCAAAACCCACTATCGGTTTCATCGGTCTAGGTCTTATGGGCGGCAATATGGTCGAGAACCTTCAAAATAAAGGTTACGAACTTACCGTTATGGACTTGAACGCCGATGCAGTTAAAGCCTGTGTAGATCGTGGCGCTAAATCAGCATCGTCAGGGAAAGAGCTAGCGGAAAACGCTGACATCGTTATGCTTTGTTTAACGACTTCAGCTATTGTTGAGTCGGTCATGTACGCTGAAGACGGTATTATGGCGGGCGTTAAAGAAGGTGCTGTAGTGGTTGATTTTGGCACCTCTATTCCGGCGTCTACGCGCAAAATTGGGGCTGACCTTGCTGCAAAGGGTGTGGGCATGATTGACGCACCACTAGGCAGAACGCCTGCTCATGCAAAAGATGGCCTATTAAACATCATGGCATCTGGCGACAAAGACACCTTTGAAAAAGTGAAGTCAGTACTAGAAGACCAAGGCGAGAACGTATTCCACCTAGGTGAACTGGGTGCTGGTCACACGACTAAATTAATTAATAACTTTATGGGCATGACTACCGTGTGTGCTATGTCTCAGGCATTTGCAGTCGCAGACCGTGCAGGTGTAGACCGCCAGCAATTGTTTGACATCATGTCAACAGGACCATCAAGCTCTCCTTTTATGCAATTCTGTAAGAACTACGCTGTCGACAACGTAAGTGACTTAGGCTTCTCAATCGCAAATGCGAATAAAGACCTGGGCTACTTCCTTAAGATGGTAGAAGATTTAGGCACAGAGTCTAAAATTGCCGAAGGCTCTTCAGCAAACCTGCAAGCAGCCTTTGATGCAGGTATGGGGAATGGCAATGTACCTGAAATTTTTGATTACTTTCTTACGTTAAACAAATAACAATAACGACTGTAATTACGGTGTGGAAAAGATAGCAACAAGGTCGTCGTTTTCTTTTCCACTGAATAAAACCCTATTTTAATGTTTACTCTACTTTTGGGTTTTATGGTAAGCGCTCAAACCTCTCTCTAAATAGATAATTTAATTTTTGATGGGTTTGATGCCTGCACTTAAGACTTTCCATAAAGCACCTTAGTAGCAAAATAGTAAACAGCCACATAGAGAAGTGATACCGTGAAGATAAAAGGTTTACGTTGGTGGGTTATTGCATTAATTGCCCTAGCTACAATTATCAATTACATCGACAGGCAGGCGCTGAGTGTACTATGGCCCGCCATCGTTGAAGACTTATTTCCCGACAAATCCGCTTTAGAACGTAAACAGATATATGCGAATATTTCTATTGTATTTGTCTTCTCTTATGCATTCGGTCAAGCCATCTTCGGAAAGATTTTTGACTGGGTGGGCACCCGAGTAGGTTTTGTTCTCTCCATTGGTGTTTGGTCTCTTGCTACCATTGCCCATGCTTTTGCTAAGGGCGTCGTTAGCTTCAGCATATTCCGTGGCATTTTAGGTATCGCAGAAGCCGGTAACTGGCCGGGCGCGACAAAGGGCAATGCAGAGTGGTTTCCAACCAAAGAGCGGGCACTCGCACAGGGCCTGTTTAACTCTGGTGCAGCCATTGGCGGTATCATTGCATTTCCAATTATTGCCTTCTTAACGCTACATTTTAGCTGGCAAATGGTCTTTATTATTGTTGGTGCAATCGGTTTATTGTGGTTACTTCCTTGGATCATTATCGTTAAAGCGCCACCTAGCATGCATTCGTGGATTACCGACGAAGAGCGTGAATACATTCTAACGGGTCAACGTCGCGTCAAAGAAAACGACGATGATGAGGAAGAAGAAGAATACAATCCTACCTCTGGTCAAATCCTGTCTCACAAGCAAAGCTGGGGTGTCATTATTGCTTCTGCAGCCATTGACCCTATCTGGTGGCTATTTGTGTTCTGGATCCCTATTTATTTGAACGAAGTGTACGGCATGAACGTGACCGAGATTGGTATTTACGGTTGGGTGCCTTACGTTGGTGCCATGCTAGGCGCATGGTTTGGCGGCTTGTTAGCGCAAAACCGAATTGCGGCGGGCTGGAACACAGACAAAACCCGGAAACTTGTGATTACACTTGGCTGTTTAATTATGCTACCGGCATTAATAGCCATGTCTAACCCAGGCGCACCAACGGTAGCAGTACTCATTATGGCTGTCATTCTTTTCGGATTCCAAACTGCCATTGGTAACGTGCAGACCTTACCAAGTGACTTATTTGGTAAAAAGGCGGTAGGTACCCTTTCAGGGTTCTCAGGTATGGCCGCAAAGCTAGGCGCTGTAGGTTTAACCTCACTGGTGCCTTATCTTACTGCCGACGGTAACTATACCCCTGCATTTGTGATTGGTGCGTCCCTTGCCATTATCGCCGTGGTGGCTATTTGGGTCTTCATTCCAAAAGTTGAACCCTTGAAGAAAAAAGCGTAATCACCTACTGATTTAATCACGAATAAGAAGCAGCTGATGTGGTCACACAACAGCTGCTTTTTTTATTTCTCACTTCCCCTGTAACCTTCTTACGCTATTCACTGACCACAGCATCACCACCACACTTAACAATTGGACACACCAAATATTAACTTTTGGTAATAACACAACAACACTCTTAACCGTAAGTTAAGTGTTATTTTTGTACTTAATGTTAAGAAAAAAATGTAAAACCAGTGGCAAATGTAAAATAATTGTGTTCTTATTAGCCCTAAGTCGATATTTTGGTAACAAAGATAATCGACATTGGTAATAACAAAAGCACCCTACAGGTAAGACTCTTACCTAGCACAAAAAACCTGGAGAATAACGCCATCATGAAGATTAAAGCATTTGCCCTGTGCGCTATTGCTGCAGCCATTACTGGATGTAGTTCGGATGTGGATAATAACAACAACCCTAATACACTGGGGTCTATATCACTTTCTGGTACACCAACATCAGGACAAACACTTTCCGCCTCGGTAAGCGATCCTGATGGCATCTCTGGTACTGTTAGCTATTACTGGTACGCAGATGATGCGGTCATCGAAGGTGAAAACGATTCTACCTTTGTGCTTACCGATGATTATATTGGTTCATCAATCACTGTTCAGGGGTCTTACACTGATGATGGTGGTATTAACGAATCACATATTAGTGATCCCACCGATGAAGTCTCTGCTATTGTTTTTGATGCTACCGTATCAATTAGTGGCGATGCACTCATAGGCTCAACGCTTACTGCCACCGTTGAAGACGATAACGGCATTGAGAATGCGACCATCATTTATACTTGGTATGCCGACGACGAAGAAATTGAAGGTGAAGTGCTTTCTACTCTTACGCTAGAAGAAGCACAATTTGGAAAAGTCATTACCGTGATGGCTACCTTCGAAGATGACCGTGGATTCAGCGAATCGCCAACATCGGCCGCCACCGACCCTGTTGCACGTACAAATTCAGAAGGCGCTATCACTATTCTAGGTACGCCCACTGTGGGCAACGAACTCACCACGACCATCGCTGACGAAGATGGTGCATCAGGCAGCATTGCTTACCAGTGGTACGCTGACGATACCGCCATTAACGGCGCAACATCCAGCAGTTATACGGTTGAATCTTCCCTTGTTGGCGCTGTCATTACGGTAACAGCAACTTACGTAGACGATAATGGTTTTGATGAAGAAATTACCTCACAAGCCACTATTCCTGTATCAGCACAAGCGGTAAACGAAGATGGCAGCATCGAAATTAGCGGTACTTCCCCCTACCTTGCAGATGCCACCCTCACTGCCGTTATCACCGACAATAACGGGTTTGATGAAGCGGATGTGACCTATACATGGTATGCAGATGGTGAAGCCATCGACGGCGCAACCGGTAGTACTTACACGCCGACGACTGATGCTGGCGCAATTATTTCAGTGAGTGCCGTTTATACCGACCAAGATGCGTTTCCTGAAACTGTTTCTACAGCCCTTGATTCCATTATTTATTCACAGGTCGTTTCTGATGCTGCAAGCTTAGTGAGTGCAGTAAACGGCGGCCTAGCCGATGGCGATGTCATTGGATTAGCCACGAACGTGTATACCGACTTAGACGCCATCATGCTAACCAGCGCGGTCACACTCACCGCTTTAGAAGATAATCAACCGGTCATTTCGGGCGAAACTTGTATTAATATCGCGAGTAGCGTTGATGGCGCGGCCATTCGCGGCCTTACGTTCCAGAATATTGATACAAAAGCCGATTCCTACTGTGAAGCTGAAGAAGAAGCGGTGATTTACTCGGAAGGCGATAATTTCGAGTTTACACAGAATACAATGGACGGTGACCAAGAGACACTGAATGAGGAAACGTATCATTGGTTAATGGTTAAAGGCTCAGGCGCACTTATTGAGCGCAACACCTTTACCAACCGAAACAACGCCGTTAACGGCTCGGTCATTAAACTTGCCTCATCAGGCTCAGACCATGTCATTCAGTACAACCTTTTTGAAAATGCAAACAACCCTAACTTTGATGAATCAAGCTTACTACTCCTTAACTTAGGTAGCACTACAGGTGCAGATGCCGCTGAGGAAGCTAACTTTGTCGTGCAGTATAACCGTATAGACAGCTTCGTCAGTGGTAGACGCCTAATGCGTGTTCAAACCTCTGGGGCAACAATTAAAGGCAACACCATTGTTAACGCCAACGGGGGTATTGCCTTGGAAGATGGTGGTTTCAACGTGGTTGAAGACAACATCATCATTCGCACTACCGATATCGCCAGTTCTGATGATAGACCTAGCGGTGTATTAGTCACGCCTTTAGGTCATACAGTGGTGAATAACTACATTGCGGGTATTCGCTCTGGCAACAAAGAAGCCGGTGGTATCGTGTTTACGGCGAACCCATTCTCACAAGCGGATGGTGGTGTCCCTAATGCAGGCAACCAGGCTGTGCTTGATGGCTCTGGTGATTTATCGCTAACGGTCACCAACAACACTGTGCTTAACTCGCTACAACCTATCGTATTTAGTACTGAAATTGGCAGTAAAGCGCCGGTAGACGACTGTGACGAACTCACCGCAGATAACGCCCCGTTACTTTATTCACTTACCAAAAACTTCTTTGATATTAGTTTTGACGCCAATCTTATTGCCAATGGCCTCGACGATGATGCTTCAAAACAAGGTTTGTATTTCGATTCAGAAGCCATTAGCAGCGACCATGCTTTTGAGTACGACTGTGACCTTATCGACCACGAAGCATCTCTATTCTCAAATAACTTTGGTTTCATGGATAGCTACGCATCCGGTGACGTTGAAGATGAGTCTTGGGTAGATATCCGCCAGCTTAACGGTAACGGTGACTTTGATTCTGACGGTGCACTAGACCAAGACCCTGCAGCGAATGGTAAAGAAGTGCCTGAATTCACCACTGCAGCTAACGGGCTTGTAGAAACAGATTCTTCTGGTGCTCAAGCAGTAGCAGGTGCAAAAGGACTTTACTACATAGAAGCAAGTGATGTTGGTGTCGGCTCTACTTGGGTAGCCACCAACGAATAATAAAGAATAACCCTACACATAAAAGTCACAAGGGCAAGCGATTGCCCTTTGTGCCACACAAAACACAACGGAGATATTGGAATGTCGTTGAAAAATAAACAACTACACACGCCAAGAAAGGAACTGTCGGTTTCCCAACAGTTTGCCCTTCACCCCACTGCGAAGTGGGTGAAAACGGCCATTTTCGCAGGACTAGCAAGCACTAGTGCATTCACACTGCAAGCCCAAGAAGCGCAAGTTACTGAAGAAGCTGATGAAGCTGTTGAGGTCATTGATGTTGTCGGTACACGCCGTACGATACAAGATCAGATTTCAATTAAACGCGAATCAACCACAGTGGTAGATGGCCTCTCTGCTGAAGATATTGGCGACTTACCTGCTTTATCAATTGGTGAAGCGTTAGAATCTATCACAGGGGCAGCCTCGCACCGTGAAAATGGTGGCGCCACTGAAATTACAATCCGTGGTTTAGGCCCCTTCTTAAGTGCCACACATATTAATGGACGAGAAGCCACCAATGGTAGTGGTGACCGCTCGGTAAACTTCTCACAATTCCCGTCGGAGTTGGTGAAAAAAGTCGCCATTTACAAAACCCAAGACGCTTCAATGATTGAAGGCGGTGTTGCCGGGGTAATTTCCCTTGAAACCGTTCAACCCCTTGATTACGGCAAGCAGCGCATCCAGGGTGAAATTAAGGGCAACTACAACCCTGATCAAACGAACGTTGAAAACTCATTAGAAAACGACCTAGGTTACCGTGGCACGGTAAGCTATGTGGACCAATTTGAATTCGATGATGGTTCTGCCTTCGGTATCTCGGTTGGCCTTCAGCGCCAGGATATTACACAGCCCGAAGCTGAATACAGAAGCTCTAGCCCTACAGGGTCATCACTATGGGCCTGTTTAAACGACCCCACTAACACCAATGAAGGTTTCTTCCGCAGCAGCGCTGGGGACTGTGAAGACCAGGTGAGCGGTAGCAGTAACCAAGGATACGACACGACTATTGATCCGGAAACTGGCGAAGCGGTAAGCGCAGGCTCCCCTTATGCTTGGACTGGCAGTAGCCGTAGCTATCGCCAGAACGAAACGTCAGACGAACGTGACGCGTTCTTCCTTGCTATGCAATACCAACCTAATGAGTCATGGGACATCAATATTGATACTCAATACTCTAAGCGTGTGCAAAGAGAAGCAAGACACGACCTTATCTTCCTTCAAAAGCGCGCTATTCCAGGTCTAACTGGGCCTACCCTAGTGACAAACTCAGTGGGCGGGATATTGCACTGGGAAGGCCAAGATCGTATTGAATCATCGGGGGAGCAGTTCTCTCGGGAAGAAATCTACAAAGGCATCGGTCTCAACATTGAACACTATGCCACTGATTTGTTAACACTGAAATTTGACGTAGCCTACTCAAATACTGAGCGTGAAGAACTACAAATTTCAAACAGGGCTCGCACCGCAGACCGTATCCCGTTCACGTGGGATATGGGGGATAACATTCCCCATTTCAGCATTACTGATTTTGATGTTACCGATATTACCAACTTCACTGATAGCCTGCGTACGCGATTAGATCGTGAAAACAGCCGTGAAAATGAAGTTATTTCCGCTAAATTCGACTTCCAATACATGCTAGGTAGTGATGTATTCACCAGTATTGAAGGTGGCTTGAGAGCCTCTGAACTTAGCTTCTTACAATATGGTGGGACACAAGGTAATGGTTCGCGTACTGAGTACACGTTAGATACGTCGAACACCGCAGCACTCGATGTACTTGAATCTTGTCAAATAGACTTCCCGGAAACAGACTTTCTATCCAGTGTTTCAGACGGAGACATCATTACCAACGTAGATAGCGACGGCAATGTAAACAGCAGTGGCACAGGTTCTTCTTGGGCGACCTACGACAACAACTGCTTTGCCCAAGCCGTGGCAGCGTCTAACGGTGGTGACTTCGCTTTCCCTGAAGTTGAATATGAGAACGCGGGCACCATCGACGTGACCGAAAAAACCTACGCTGCGTACCTAATGGCGAATTACGACACAGAAATGTGGGGTAAGTTTGTTCGCGGTAACTTTGGTGTGCGCGTGGTTGATACAGAAGTCACTGCGATTGGCTTTAGAAGTTCTTTTGATGTGGTTTATGACGACTTAGGCGTAGTGAGCTTAGTCACTGGCGATTCGCTAGAACGCATCGAAGGTGGTGGTGGTTACACTGAAGTACTGCCTAGCGTTAACTTTGTCATGGATTACAGCGATGACATCTTGCTACGTGCAGGTATTTATCGCGGTATGTCTCGTGCCGATCCAAGTGATCTAGGCTATAGCCGAACTTTCCAAACCGATGATGATTTAGCGCCAACGTCTCTGTCTGACTTGTTAGTGGGTGTTAACGGTTCAGGTAACCCAAATACTCAGCCGCTTATGTCATGGAACTATGATGCAGCGATTGAATGGTACCCTAACGAAGATTCCATTTTTGCATTTGGCGTTTACTACAAACGCTTCACCGGTGGCTTCCAACAACAAACCGAGCTCGAAACGTTTGTTATTGAAGGCGAAAGTTATTCACTGCCTATCACTAACTCAGTCACCACTGATGATGCAAGTAACCTGGTAGGTATTGAAACCTCTATCGCCTATCGCTGGGATTCTGGTATTGGTGTGAAGGTTGGTTATAACTATGCTGACACTGATTATGAGTTTGAAGATAGCTTGTATGGTGATACGTTCATTACTGACGTGGACGGCAATACCACTCAGTTAACCGACGGTATCATTCCACCAGCTTCTGTACCTGGTTTCTCTGAGCATGTATTTAGTGCGCAAGTTTATTACCAAATTGGCGACCTAGATACAGCCGTTATCTATAAGTATCGTAGTGATTACTTCCAACCTTATACCAGTAACGGAACGCGTTTACGTTATGTCGATGAGGTGGGTGTATGGGAAGCACGTGCATCGTATAAGATTAACGAGCATACTCGACTTAAAGTGTCTGCTATTAACCTCTTTAGCGCACCTAAGTCACAAGACTACTACGTGCAGGGCAACCTGGGCGAAGTTAATGACTATGGCCCACGTTTATTTGCTGGAATTACCGTGAAGTACTAAAGTTCACATTATGTCCTTAAAAAAAAGCCCCATCACTTTCCAGTGATGGGGCTTTTTTAATGCCAACTCATATAAAAAAGCGCCGATACAGTCGGCGCGTCATTTATGTCAATGAGCGGAAAAGTTTACAGTTCAGTAATCTGCCATACGGTAACAGTGCCGCTGACTTCATTTCCTACTAATAGCAATGGAACCCCTGTAGCACTATCATCAGCGCTGACAAATACTAGGCTTTCTGGTGCTAAGTCGCCAATGCCGTCGTCTGCATCTAGGCCTTCAGTCAGGTCACGGTTAATAATGTATTCTGAAAATTCAACATCGTAAGGGTTTGTCACATCGTAAACAAAAATACCTCCCATACGCTCGGTGCCAATGAACGCGTAAGTGCGATCACCCACGACACCCACTGTTAGTGCTTCTGGCTCAGGGCCTTTATTTTCAGAACGTGAATCACCTTCGTTTTCATCATCGCCATTATTGAATAATTCGCCATGAACTGATGCGGTGATGCGCTCAAAGTCGTCCCCCGAGTCGAACACCACCAAACCGTTTTGATCCCAAATAGTGAATGAGCGAGCACCGTAGGCATACGCCGCATCATATTCACCGTCACCATCCGCATCGCCCATGCCAATAGTGACACGTAAATCATCAGCTTCGCCATTGGCTTGCAAGGTGGCTAACTCTGAATTTGCTTCGGCGGTTAGATCTTCAACCTTCACTTCATCAAGGTAAGCAAGACAACCATCATCTTCATCAAACTCAAGGCCTCCTGCGGTTAAGCACGCATCTTCATCATCGGCGTCGAAGAAATACTCTCTCGCATCACCTTCATTTGCAGTAACGACAAACGTGGCGTCCTTCCAAGTATAATTAGCGATAGTATCTGGTTGGTATACACCGTATAGCCCCTCGTATTGACCAAAGCTTACCGAACCATCTTCTTGAATATCGATGTTCAAGCCAGACCAAGATTTAACACCTAAACCGACGATCTCAACAGACAAGTCTTCTAAATCGACAACCGCAATGCCGTTATTTTCTTGCAAGCTAACATAAGCTATGTCGTTGGTTGCCGTGATGTATTCTGGTTCAAGGTCTTGTGCCACTGTGGTTGCAATTTCAACACCGTTAATAGTACGACCACTTGGGTTCGGAAACATCATACCTTGAGATAACAATGTCTCTTGCTCATCGTTAAAATCGGTAAAACTAATCGTACTTGCTGACTCTTCGGGCTCGCCGCTGGCAAGAATGTTAATCACCGAAATAGACCCCTCTGGGTCAACCGTATAATCACTAGAAGGTTCGCCTTCGTTAGCAACAAGCACCTTGCCGCCATCTGGCGTAAAAGTAACCATATCAGGCAGTGCACCTACCTCTACTTGGTCTAAAAATACCGGTGATGAACTATCTAGCCCGTTATAGAAAAGCACATAGCCATTGTCTGTTTTTGTGTCCGCAGGTACCGCTACCGCCATTAAGTCACCGCTAATAGCGATACTTGTTAAGCTGCCTAAAGTGACGCCATCAACTTCTTCTGGCAAGGTAATGTCGGTCACTGTCAGGTTTGTAGTGCCAATAGGATCGTCCATGGCAGAAGTTGGAATATTGTCTGAACCTGCCGCAATAACAGCAATGGTATTGATGTCACCGTTTGTGGCGTAAATAGTTTGGGTATCGGCATGATACTGTACAATTTCTGCGGCAGTCTGATTGCCAAGATAAGCACGAGCAACCACATCTAGTGTAATACCGAGAGACGCATCTGTACCATCTGCACCGGATTCGCCCTGTTCACCTTGCTCGCCCTGAGCCCCTGTTTCTCCTTGTTCACCGTCGTCACCATCGAGGCCACAGCCAGTAAGGGCGGCAGACACGAGTAACGCTAACAAACCGTATTTAAATTTATTTTGAGCGGCCATTTTCTAATCCTTATTTATTATTTGATAGCGCCGTCTGCAATCAATAAGACTTACATTTGTACTTCCTGTAATTGAACAAATGTCACTCCAGCCCTAGAAATAGATTGCTCGGCGATGATATACGTCTTGTATAAATTAGAGCCAGTGTATGACAGTAATATTAATTTAGCAAAAGCCCTACTCAACAAATATAAACCGTTATTATCCATGACAATTTAACGCTCAATAAGACAGGTCTACCTCATCGCAATTAGAGGTATTCACCACTTCTGTGGTGACTTCCCCAGCAACTTTAACAAACACACATTGCCCTGGATATCCTTCAAAATTATCAAGAATAACCGTGACCATATCGCCATCAACAGCCTTTAAAGAGACTTCATAGCCCTGAAGGTCACCTTCGGCGATTGAAGTCGCTACTGAATATATCGCGGCCCCAAACAACGCCCCAACAAAGGCTTCATCTTCCGACCAACCTAACAACGCACCATCTAACGCTCCCCATAGCGCCGCTTCTTGTGCGTGAGATTCAAACTGTACTGGGGTGACATCATAGACACTGGCGTAAAACGTAGTGACAAACTGGTTTGCCGCGTGGTGAGGCACCCCAGACTGGCTAGCGCATCCGACTAAATACAGGCTGGTTAAGCATAAACTCGTTAATTTGAACGCGCGATATTGGGCACGGGTAAAGTTGTTCAATGGCAACATGTGTGTTTCCTCAATTTATCTTCGGTGAAGTTGCAAATTAAAGCAGGTAAACTGAACTGAGCCTTAACCAAAACCAAACGTTTGACGCCTACCCATGTGATCTAAATATCCCTAAAACACACTATCTGCTACTAATAGTCTTAAATAAATCTAAAATAACGCTTAAAGTAAGGGCGTAGTTGCCTTTTAACAAACACAAAGGAAGACATGATGAAATTGAGATTCAAGGTTACCCTCGCCGCCCTCGCACTAACCATAGGGGCATGCGCTACATCTCCCACAGGACGTAATCAAGTCTTGTTATTTTCAGAATCTCAACTAGCAGAAATGGGCGATCAAGCCTTTACCGGCATGAAGGAAGAGCTCAAAATTTCTAATAAAGCGGTACAAAATAGCTATGTTGAATGTGTTGCCAATGCGATTACTGCGCAAGTACCCAATACGGTATTTAGCGGGCAGTGGGAAGTCGTCGTATTTGACGACGAACAGGTGAATGCGTTTGCCCTGCCCGGTGGTAAAATTGGCGTGTATACCGGCCTATTAGCGGTAGCAGAAAATCAACACCAATTGGCGGCGGTTATCGGCCATGAGGTTGGCCATGTCATTGCCGAGCATGGTAATGAGCGTATGTCTCAATCTACGCTTATCAATGTTGGTTCACAAGCGATGGGGCAAATTCTTGCGGCCAATGAGGTGCCCCAATCTGGGCCCATTATGGCGGCAATAGGTTTAGGCGTGCAAGTGGGTGTTCAATTGCCTTTTAGCCGCACGCATGAGTCTGAAGCAGACATCATCGGTTTACAGCTAATGGCCCAGTCTGGTTTTGACCCTCGCCAGTCGGTTAACCTATGGGAAAATATGGACGCCGCAAGTAACGGAGAGCGGCCAATTGAACTGTTATCGACTCACCCAGCACCGCAAACACGTATAGAAGATTTAGAGGCGAACATGTCATCTGCTTATGCCAGTTATCAGTCAGCGCCTTACCGACCCAATTGTCGATAACACAAAGGGTCGATAACACAGAGTGTCGAAATTCAGATACAAAAACACCACCGTAAAGGTGGTGTTTTTTTAATGCAAGGGAAGTGTTACTCGCTTGCGTCTTTGTGAAGGTGTACATCCATTTGTGGGAATGGAATAGAAATACCTTCTTTATCAAAACGAAGTTTTACCGCTTCTGTAAAGTCAAACTTCACATCCCAGAAATCAGCCGATTGTACCCATGGACGAACCACGAAGTTCACACTGCTGTCAGCCAGTTCCGCAACGGCAATAGTCGGTGCAGGCTCTTGAAGAATTCGTGGATCGGCTTCCACCATTTCTTGTAATACTTGCTTCGCTTTCAGTAGATCAGCGTCATAACCAATTCCCACAACCATATCTACACGACGTGTTTCTTTTGCTGAGAAGTTGGTAATTGTACCGCTGTAAATAGCCCCATTTGGCACAATGATTTCTTTGTTGTCTGGGGTAGTCATTGTAGAGGTAAAGATACCAATTTTATTCACAGTACCCGCTGTACCGCCGGCTTCTACGAAATCACCGGATTTAAACGGTTTAAAGACAAGTAACATAACGCCAGCAGCGAAGTTTTTCAGCGAGTCTTGCAAAGACAAACCAATCGCTAAACCAGCCGCACCCAATATAGCAACCAACGAGGTCGTATCCACGCCTAGCTGATCTAACGAGGCCACGATGACGAAAAGCATCAAAATCGCACTTATTATGGCTTCTAAGAAATCAACCAACATCGCATCATATTTAGATTTCGCCATAACTCGGCGGAAAATAGAAAGGATAAACCCAACTACTATTCTACCAATGACATAAATAGCAATCGCCATGGCAATGTTAATACCCCATGGAATTGCGTATTCATTTATATAGCGTTCGATGTCGCTTGCTGAGAAAAGCGATAAATTATCTTCCATCATATTGTCCTTTTAGTTAGTTGCTAATTTCAAGCCGAATTAAACTAACAGGCTTTTTAGGTTAGGCCAATCGCTTTGCCCTAAAAAGGTTCATTTTTCCCCTAAAGTCTAATTAGAATGCCGCCTGCAGCGATAAAACTTTATCCTAAAGTTGAGTTGGTTTACGCCATCAACTTGGTAATATTTACTTAGAAATCAAACACTAAATGTTTATAAAATGTTAATAGCATCATCACTGATGTTTTTTATAAATTTGAAGTCAAAGTGAACCATTTATTCTTGTTTTTAGATAATAACCTTGGTTATTTCAACTATTTCATAGATTTAACGGGCTGTTAAATTAAAAAAGGATTCATTTATGTTTTTTCTCGTGATTGTTTATCTCGTTGTGTCAGTGATTTTTATTTACGCCTTACGTTCAGATTCCGGCGAAAACACAAAATATGCGCGTAAAAGCCACGTTAGAACCCTTAACACTGATGACAATAGCATCCCATCTATCTCGAACTCTAAAAGCCCTATAAGCCTTTCTTCTCGGTTTACGCTGGCCTAACATGCAGCGCATTGCCCTTAATATTCCCGTGTAGTGCTGTCAATTTTTTCGTCGCGGGTTATTCCCTTCCTTCTTTATCCTTTAACGCATTGCATGCCCCCTGCTCTCACACGTATTATATACCCCTATCTGATTTTTGATTGTTACGTATGCGCATACCAAGAGTTTATTACCCTCACCCTATTCCTTTGGAACAAGAGTTTCCATTAACTGATGACGCGGGTCACCACATAGCCACCGTCCTTCGATTGAAAGCGAATCGTCCCATTGTGCTTTTCAATGGAGATGGAAATGAATATAGCGCGCAAATTATCAGTGTTCAGCGTAAAAACGTGATTGTTGAAGCGGATGCGTGCTTGTCTTTGACTAAGGAGTCTCCCTTACCGATACATCTTGGCCAAGGGGTCTCCAAGGGCGACAGAATGGATACGGTTTTACAAAAAAGTGTGGAGTTGGGAGTGACTGAAATTACCCCTATCCTGACAGAGCGCTGTACCGTGAAATTAGATGCCGGGCGGTGGGAAAAAAAGCAACAGCAGTGGCAAAAAATTATGGTTGGTGCATGTGAACAAAGCGGAAGGAATGTGCTGCCTACGCTCAACCCTCCGGTAACTCTGTCTAACTGGCTAGCCGAGTCCACGTCTTCCACTCGTTTAGTATTAGCACCTGGCGCTACCTCTTCGTTAGCACGTCAACCTTACAACACCAAAGGTTACCGGTTACTCATCGGCCCAGAAGGTGGCTTATCAGAAACGGAAATACATCATGCGAACGAAAAGGGCTTTCTTTCTGTTAGTTTAGGGCCACGCATTCTTCGCACGGAAACCGCCGCCATAAGCAGTGTTTCCATCCTGCAAGCGCAACATGGCGACCTGTAATTGGTAGGTTAAAGCACATAAAAGGCGAGGTTTAGCGCGCACTATGTGAAACATTTTCCGCGCGGCGATAAATGCGAAAAAGCCGGGGCGCACGCTTGAAGAATGTTGTGACGCCCCAACATACATAAACAGATTCAGTAGGGTGAACTCCGGTTTCACCCTGCTTTCCTTCAATGATTAATGAATATGCGTAAGTGAGAAAATACATGCACTATACCGTTGGCGTGATTATGGATCCCATTGCGGCGATAAAGCCACACAAAGACACGAGTTTTGCGATGATGCTGGAAGCGCAGCGCCGTGGCGCCACTGTGTTGTATTTTGAACTTAAAGATTTGTATTTAGATAACGGTAAGCCCATGGGACGGGGCAAGCGAGTCACCGTGATTGATCGCGCCGAGGACTTCTACGCTATCGAGGATGAGCAAACGTTATGCTTAGGTGATGTGGACGTTTTACTTATGCGTAAAGATCCGCCTTTCGATGGTGAGTTTCTTTATGCAACTCAAATCTTATCATTAGCCCAAGATGCCGGCGCCTTGGTAGTGAATAATCCGCAAGCATTAAGAGATTACAACGAAAAGCTATTTACCTCTTACTTCCCTGAGCATATTCCACATACACTTGTTACCAATAATCCGACGCTGGTTCGTGAGTTTCATGCCACGCACAAAGATATTATCTGCAAACCCCTCGATGGTATGGGTGGTGCGTCTATCTTTCGCGTAAAGCCTGATGGGAATAATTTAGGGGTCATCATTGAAACCCTTACCCAATTGGGTCAGCGCTACATGATGGTACAAGAATACCTTCCGGAGATTAAAGACGGTGACAAGCGTGTGCTTATTGTGGACGGCGAAGTTATTCCTTACTGTCTTGCTAGGCTCCCCACCAAAGGGGAAACACGGGGCAACCTAGCGGCTGGTGGCACGGGACGCCCTCAACCAATTTCAGCATCAGATCGTGCGCTGGCAAATGCGATTTCTCCCACATTGAAAGCAAACAACATCATGTTTGTAGGCTTGGATGTGATTGGCAATAAAATTACCGAAATAAACATTACCAGCCCGACCTGCGTAAGAGAAATTGAAGGGCACTATAATATTAATATTATGGCAATGCTTTTTGATGCAATTGAAAAGCGACTGGCTAGTAATTAGGCCGTCATCCGTCAGTAAGAGGTACAAATGACTGAATTGAAAAGCTTACAAAACCACTTTCTCATCGCCATGCCAACGCTGGACGATCCGTACTTTTCTCGTTCTCTCACCTATATTTGTGAACATAACGATGAAGGAGCAATGGGTTTAGTTCTCAATCAGCCTTCCACAATGAACCTCAAACAATTACTTGAACAAACCGATAAAGCGCTTACCGTAAGCGATGATAAAGCAGAGCAAATTATTCTCGCCGGTGGCCCGGTGAGTCAAGAAAGAGGGTTTGTCCTTCATACTGAACAACCAGGCTGGGGTTCTAGTTTAACCCTTGCACCTGGCATTATGGTTACCACCTCCCGGGATATACTTACGGCTATTGGTAGCAATCAAGGCCCTGACGAAGCCCTCATCGCCTTGGGTTACGCAGGATGGACCGCAGGCCAGCTTGAACAAGAAATGCAAGAAAACGCATGGCTAACCATAGAAGCAGATGAAGAGATTCTGTTTAACACACCTATACACAAAAAGTGGCAAGCTGCGGTGAATAAACTTGGGGTCGATGTGTGGCAGTTAGCTCCCGGAGCTGGTCATGCCTGATATAGGTCAACGAACAGTACTGGCATTTGATTTTGGCACGAAAAGTATCGGTGTGGCTGTTGGGCAGGAAGTCACGGGCACAGCGTCCCCTCTTGCCGCATTAAAAGCGAGGGATGGTATCCCAGATTGGCAGCAGATTGCTGCGTTATATGAGGAATGGCAGCCACATTTAGTCGTGGTGGGTTTACCGCTAAATATGGACGGTAGCGAACAAGAAATGACGCAAAGGGCGAAGAAGTTTGCCAATCGGCTTCATGGGCGATTCAAAGTCGCGGTAGAAACCTGTGATGAGCGTTTAACCACCACTGATGCCAAATCAATGCTCTTCGAACTGGGCGGCTACAAAAAACTGACGAAAGACAAAATAGACAGTGTATCTGCCTGCGTTATATTTACCAGTTGGATTGAAAGTCAGTATTAGGGCGTATTAGTACTCATCTCACCACGCCCTACACCTCGTGTCTTTGATGTTCACATTGCCAGCAAAAATCGAAGGCAGCGCCGTTTTTTTCCTTACAGTTGCGACAAACCCACTCTTGCTCTTTATCCCCCGGTGACGAAACACTGTGTGCCATTAAAGCGTCCATCACCTGATTTGCTCTTGCCTGCCAGGTATCATCTATCAACCACAGTTCTGGCTGAGTATCTTGCCAAGGCAGTTCTCCCATTGCGCCACTGGCGTACTCATTTTTAATCATGTAAGGAATGGCAAGCGCATCTAATTCGCTTTTTAAAGATTGCATTAAAAACATGTCATCAGAGGAAAAGAGTTTAATCAAAATAGTACCCTGGTGTGGACAGTACCTTCATCATACCTTGTCCAACGCGACACACCTATTCTCATTAATCATCCATGTCGATTGAGACGTTAGATAGGGTGCCTAACGAAGCCCCTGTATTGGCATCAAGTTTAATCATTAGCCGCAGATCGTTCGGTGAATCCGCATGATGCAACGCTTGCTCCACATCAATTTTGCCTTCACGGTAAAGTGAATAGAGCGCCATATCAAAGCTTTGCATTCCCTGCTCTTTCCCTTTTTTCATTGCCTCTTTCAAACTACCGATTTCATTTCGTTGAATAAGATCTGTCACTAGCGGGGAATTCAGTAAAATTTCAATCGCTGCCACTCGTCCTTTCCCGTCGGTAGTAGGGACAAGTTGCTGCGCCACAATTGCACGGATATTCAAACTTAAATCAAACCTCAGTTTATCGTGCTGATCTTTAGGCGCAAGGTGCATAATGCGTTCTATGGCTTGATTGGCATTGTTTGCATGTAGCGTCGCTACGCACAAATGGCCGGTATCAGCAAAGGACATTGCGTATTCCATGGTTTCCATAGACCGAATCTCACCAATAAGAATGACATCGGGTGCTTGGCGCAATGAGCTTTTTAGCGCATCGTCGAAGGACTGTGTATCTATGCCCACTTCCCGTTGTGTGACCACGCAATTTTTGTGTTCGTGAACAAATTCAATGGGGTCTTCAATAGTGAGAATATGCCCGTGAGAGTGCTGATTTCGATGACCAATCAGTGCCGCCAGAGAGGTAGATTTACCTGTGCCTGTCCCGCCCACAAATAAAACCAGTCCACGTTTAGCCATAATGATGTCTTTTAACACTGGCGGCAGCCCCAAATCATCTGCTTGCGGGATGTCAGTGACAATACGACGAATGACCATTCCCGCTTGATCCCGCTGCCAGAACGCAGAACAACGAAATCGGCCTATGCCCTCTCGTACAATGGCAAAGTTGCATTCTTTAGTGGAATGGAACGCCGCTTTCTGGCTGTCATTCATAGCATCTTCAACCAGAGAAAGCGCGGAATGTTCTGTAGTGACCTGTTCACTCAATGGGGTTAACTTACCGTTAATTTTTGCGCTAACTGGAAACCCAGCAGTAATAAATAAGTCTGAAGCCTGTGCGCTAACCATTTTTTGTAGATATGTGTCTAACATGACTGCCCCCTAAAAATTCGCCAAGGCAGATTTGTCCATTAACTTGGCTGCAGCATCCTGCTGAGTAATCACACCCATTGCCACCAAGCGCTGTAAACATTGATCCATGGTTTGCATACCATGGGCTTGACCTGTTTGAATGACTGAGTACATTTGTGGCACCTTATCTTCCCGAATAAGGTTTCTAATCGCGGGGATCCCCACCATTATTTCATGAGCAGCAACCCTGCCCCCGCCCACTTTTTTAAGCAGAGTTTGCGAAATCACCGCACGCAAGGACTCCGATAACATTGAACGTACCATAGACTTTTCTTCTGCAGGAAATACATCAATGATACGGTCGATGGTCTTAGGGGCTGAGTTTGTATGTAAGGTTCCAAATACAAGGTGGCCGGTTTCAGCCGCCGATATTGCTAACCGTATGGTTTCTAAATCACGTAATTCACCTACCAATATTACATCAGGATCTTCACGTAACGCCGAGCGTAATGCATTGTTAAATGAGTGGGTGTCTCTGTGAACTTCTCGCTGATTTATCAGGCTTAACTTGTTTTCATGCACAAACTCAATGGGGTCTTCAATGGTTAAGATATGCTCTCTTTTTTGCGTATTTATATGATCAATCATGGCAGCCAGCGTGGTACTTTTACCCGAGCCTGTGGCGCCAGTTACAAGCACAATGCCTGTAGGTTGATTAATAATAGATTTGAAAATATCAGGGGCACCTAGCTCTTCCAAGGTCAACACTTTGCTTGGAATAGTGCGCAACACCGCGGCCGCACCTCTATTTTGTACAAACGCATTCACTCGAAATCGTGATAATCCTTGCACCTCAAAAGAAAAGTCTGTTTCAAGGTTTTCTTCGTATTCTTTTCTTTGCCTGTCATTCATGATCTCGTACACAAGCCCATGAACTTGCTTATGGTCGAGGGCGGGAACATTAAGCTTTCTCATTTCGCCATCTACCCGAATAATAGGGGGTAAACCTGCTGACAAGTGTAAATCTGAGGCGTTATTCTTAACACTGAAAGCCAAAAGTTCGGTAATATCCACAACCACTCCTTAACACCAAGGTGAACAATGCAAACAATAGCAGAACGACTGGAAACCGCACACGCGGAGATCGCAAGCGCGACTGCCAAATCTCATCGTCCTTCAAATTCGGTAAAATTGCTAGCCGTGAGTAAAACTAAACCAGTATCCGATATCATTGCAGCGTATGAAGCAGGACAACGTTTATTCGGCGAAAACTATGTTCAAGAAGGCGTAGACAAAGTACAAGAACTGTCCCACCTTAGCGATATAGAGTGGCACATGATAGGCCCCATTCAGTCGAATAAAACCAAAATAGTGGCTGAACACTTCCACTGGGTTCAGTCGGTAAGCCGGGAAAAAATAGCCCGTCGATTGAATGACCAGCGCCCAGCACACCTGCCTCCGTTAAACGTGTGTATACAGCTCAATATTGATGACGAACAAAGTAAATCAGGTATTAACAAAGAGGAATTTGGTTATTTAGCGCAACTTATCGAAGGTTTACCCCGCCTTGTATTGCGTGGGATTATGGCCATCCCCAAAGCTAATCCATCGACACAAGAGCAACAAGCAACCCTCAGCGCGTTAAAGGAAATATTTGACCAATACCATACATCATTGAGCAATTTTGATACCCTATCCGTAGGAATGAGCAATGATATGCAAGAAGCCATTTATCACGGCTCGACAATGGTGCGAATAGGGACGGCTATTTTTGGTCAACGGAACAACACTACCTCCTAAGATTTACAGGTAGTTACGCGACATTGAAGGCGTAAATACATCACCGCAAATACTGTTAATACAATCTCGACTCAAAAGGATATACATGCAACAGAAAAAATTGGCATTTATCGGCGCGGGCAATATGAGCCGCAGCATCATTAGTGGGTTAATTCAGTCAGGTTACGACAAATCACGCATTCTTGCGAGTAACCCATCTACGCCTAAATTGGACCAATTGAAGAGCGAATTTGGTATTCAAACTACGCAATCTAATGATGAAGCCTGCCAGTTCGCTGACGCTATTGTTCTTGCAGTTAAACCTCAAATCATGGGCGATATGTGCGCTGATTTACAACACAATAATGACTTGTCAGGTAAACTATTTCTCAGTATTGCAGCAGGGTTACCTGTGGCTAGATTACAAGCAATGCTGGGGGGAGACTATCCTGTTGTTAGGATCATGCCTAACACCCCAAGTTTACTCGGCAAAGGTATGTCGGGCATGTACGCTGATAGCACGGTTTGCGAAGACGACCGCACGTATGTTGACGACGTGATGAATAGCGTCGGCGAAACTGTGTGGGTTGAACAAGAAGAGGGAATTAACGGCGTTATTGCCGCGGCGGGCAGCAGCCCAGCCTACTTCTTCTTGTTTTTACAATGCATGCAAGAAGAAGCGATGGCAATGGGCTTCGACAAAGCACAATCGCGCCTGATGGTACAACAAGCCATGTTAGGGGCAGCGGAAATGGTTTGTCATAATCCTGATTTAGAATTAAGCGAGCTTCGGGCTCAGGTAACATCAAAAGGGGGCACCACAGCTGAGGCAGTGAATACCTTTATTGATGAAGGTTTAAAAGACATAGTTAGTAAATCTATGCGTGCGGCTGTAGCCCGCGCTGAAGAAATGGCAAAACAGCTTTAACGTTTGTAGGAATTAAGCACAATGAGCGCAACGGTTTTTCTGGTTGATACACTATTTTCTCTGTATTTAATGGTGGTTATTCTTCGGTTGTGGCTACAATTAGCCCGCGCCGACTTTTACAACCCAATGAGTCAATTTGTTGTGAAAGCGACACATCCCATAGTGGGGCCGTTACGCAGAATTGTGCCTTCCATTGGCCGCTTAGATACGGCAACACTCGTGCTCGCGATTGTGGTAGCGGCGTTAAAGCTTATTGCACTAGGTGCCATGGCTGGCGCTGGCTTAAACCCAGTAACCATCCTAATTTTAGCGGTTATCACCGTGGTGAAAGAGGCTCTGTCTTTGATGTTTTGGGTGCTATTGTTACGCGCCATATTAAGTTGGGTGTCTCAAGGGCAATCTCCTATTGATTATGTCCTACATCAGCTTACCGAGCCCTTTCTCGCCCCCATACGCAGGGTTATTCCGCCATTGGGTGGCTTAGACCTGTCGGTATTAATTGCCATTATTGCCTTGCAGTTTTTGCAACTTTTATTACAAGACACTTTTCGTCTTTATTAATTGATATTGAACAATAACCCAAAAGAGGTAATAGCCATGACAGCGTTAACCAAGCGCCTTTATCTTCTTGCCACCCTGTTTGCAGCCTTGGTAAGCAGTGATGCGTTGGGAGAACAAAAGCAAAAACTGGGTGACTGGGATGTACATTACATGGTGGTAAGTACGCCATTTTTAACCCCTGAAGTGGCGGCTAATTATGGCATCGTTAGAAGTAAATTTAATGCCCTGGTGAATATCTCTGTGCTGGATGCAAAGACAGGTGAAGCGCAACGGGTTTCTATGACTGGAGACGCAAGGAACCTCATAGGCAATAGCCGAAAACTCTCATTCAAAAAAGTGGAAGAAGGCGATGCGATTTACTACTTGGCCGTCTTGCCTTTTAGGGATCAAGAAACCTATCGGTTTACCATCGATGTTCAAAAAGGAAACGCGGCGCAAACACTAAAATTTCAGCAAAAAATGTACGTAGACGAATAAAAAACATCTCTTTATCTTTACGCTACGCGTAGAGTGGTAAATAATCGTTATAACTGGTCGGGCTAGTTGCTACTTCTTAACACAAGGTGTCACAACAGCCCGCAATGCATAATAACGAGAATGAGTACCGCCATGAATACGCCCTACCCCCACCTTCTAGCCCCTTTAGACCTTGGCTTCACCACCCTAAAAAATCGCACCTTAATGGGGTCTATGCATTTGGGGTTGGAGGAAGAAAAGGGCGGCTTTCAAAAGCTTGCAGCCTTTTATGCGGAACGCGCTAAAGGGGGTGTAGCACTCATCGTAACCGGCGGCATTAGCCCAAACTTATCTGGCTGGGTAGCGCCTTTTGCAGGCCGTATGACCAGTAAGCGACACGCGAAAAAACATAAGGTGATCACAGATGCCGTCCACGCTGAAGGGGGCAAAATATGTATGCAAATTTTGCATTCGGGTCGTTATGGATACCACCCTCTAGCGGTATCCGCATCGGCGGTAAAATCTCCTATCACGCCTTTTAAGCCGCGGGCGTTATCGTCTAATGCGGTAAAACGTACCATTAAAGATTACATAAAATGTGCAAGTTTAGCCCAGCAAGCCGGTTACGACGGCGTAGAGGTTATGGGTTCTGAAGGCTATTTAATCAATCAATTTTTTTGTAAACGCACCAACCACCGCGATGATGAATGGGGCGGTAGTTTAGAAAATCGCGCACGTATGGCCATTGAAATTGTGAAAGGCATTCGCGAAAAGGTGGGTGAAAACTTTATCATTATATACCGCCTCTCTATGTTGGATTTGGTAGAGGGCGGCGCCGAATGGGATGAAGTTGTTTATCTTGCAAAAGCCATAGAAAGTGCCGGTGCAACATTAATCAATACCGGCATTGGCTGGCATGAAGCGAGAGTCCCCACCATCTCGACGTCTGTCCCCCGCGCGGCCTTCACGTGGATAACACAACGGATGAAAAGCGAAGTGACCGTGCCCCTTGTGACCACGAACCGAATAAACACCCCTGAAGTGGCTGAAGCCGTGTTATCGGAGGGGCATGCCGATATGGTGTCTATGGCGCGTCCCTTCCTTGCCGATGCTCATTTCGTGGCAAAAGCCATGCGAAACGAATCTGCTCTTATTAATACCTGTATTGCCTGTAACCAAGCTTGCCTCGACCATGCTTTCGCACAAAAGCGTGCCAGTTGCTTGGTTAACCCTCAGGCCTGTTATGAAACCGAACTTACGTTTCTTCCTGTGGATACAAAAAAGAAAATTGCCGTGGTGGGTGCTGGTCCAGCCGGACTGGCTTTTTCTATGTATGCCGCCGATAGAGGTCACGAGGTTCATTTGTATGATAAGGCCGTCGAAATAGGCGGGCAATTTAACTATGCGAAACAAATTCCCGGTAAAGAGGAATTTTACGAAACCTTACGCTACTTTAAAAACCAGTTAGATAGAGCCGGCGTTAACTTGCACCTCGGGGTAGAAGCTAAGGCTGACACCTTTATAGATGCAGGCTTTGATGATGTGGTGCTAGCCACAGGAATAAAACCAAGACAACTGACCATTGAAGGCCACGACCACCCTAAAGTCATGGGGTATTTAGACGTGCTTCGCGATCATAAACAGGTAGGCGAGCAGGTTGCGGTTATAGGCGCAGGGGGAATAGGCTTCGATGTGGCAGAATTTCTTGTTGAGAATGAAAGCCTAACCACCAATAAAGACGCTTGGTTAAAACACTGGGGGATTGATAAAACTTACTCAAACCCTGGGGCCCTCGCTGAAAAAGACATTACCCCCTCACAGAGAAAGGTCTACCTACTACAACGAAGAACATCTAAGGTAGGTAAAAATTTAGGTAAAACCACCGGATGGATCCACAGGCAATCACTTAAGCACCATAATGTTCAAATGCTGAATGGCGTAGAATATAAACGAGTAGATGATGAAGGTTTACACATAGTGGTTAACGAAGAAGAGAAGTGCTTGCCGGTGGACAACATTATTGTTTGCGCGGGCCAAGAGCCTTTCAAACCCCTTCAGCAGCCGTTAGAAGAAGCAGGACTTCGCGTTCATATTATTGGTGGCGCAGACGTTGCGGCAGAATTAGATGCCAAGCGAGCTATTCGTCAGGGTGCTGAGTTCGCAGCCTCGATATAAGCAGCCGCAAAAGCGGTAGTGCTAAAGCAGCACGCCTTGCGCAACTAAAATTGGTCGAACATAAGGGTATTGCCGTCAGGGTCTTTTACTATGCAATGCCCCGGCCCACTATCGCCTTTTACTGGCACGTCAATGTCTACACCGTGAGCCGCTAATTTCTCTTGCACTGAACGAACATCGCTTGGATTAAAGGTGAGAATGTTCTCTTCAAACATACCTTCGAACAAGCCTATCATGGTCTGCCCGTTCTTCATTATTAGCCATTTTTCTTCTATTGAACCACAGGACGTCATCGCCTCGAAGCCTAACGCTTCATAAAATTCCTTCGATACTTCAATATTTTTAACCGCTAAACTTAATGAAAAAAGTCCTAAATCCACAGTGTTCTCCATGAACGTTGATGTGATGAGTCACCACTTTAAATAACTCACCAACGAAGATCACGGCCACTTATCGCAAAAATTAAGATAAACCGTTTTTGTTACCTTGCCGTTTTTTGCCACGAAAACGGTGAGAAAACAATCCCGTCCAAAAAAGCATCTCTAATACCATCGCGGCCAAAATAAAGACTAATGCGCCAGTAAAGAAACCTCGGGCATAACAATAAATAACGACAAGCGCAAAAACAAACAAAAGAATATATCGCCAATAAGACTTCACTGTCATTTACTCTGATGGCTATAGGAAGGATAAGTAGAAAAGAAGAGCGATGAACAGTCAAAACTATTTAAGTAACAAATCATTTCTCTCCCCTGTAATCTGGCGATGAACAGGGGAAAGAAATATCACTGAAAAGTGAATAGGCCTAGTGTTGCCATTCCTTTTTAAGCACAGTGGCTTCGCCACCTTCCACTTTCACCTCTTTACGAGACTCTTTGCCGTCGCTGTCCACCGCATAGAATTCGTAAACCGTTACCGGCGTACCGTGCTGTTTGCTTTCTATGATACGCTTGGGGGTAAAAGAAGAGTCATGACTTGTCAGTGCTGAAGCGACATTTCCCGGCAATTGCTCCCAAGTTAAGTCACGTTGCACTTCGACAACTTGCCATATGCCATCTGTTTCTAGCATATCAAACTCTATTTCGTCGCCATTCGGTAAGTGGCCTTCTACATCTAAGTAGGTTTTTCCGTGCTTAGATTCTTTTTCAGCTTCCTGCATGGCAAAATTTGGTTCAATGGCCATAATGGCTTGCAATGCACTTGGCGGTAATTCCTCTAAGTTTAACGAGACTTTATTATTTAGCGTGGCACCTATTTTAGGCTTTTCACCGTGGTTGGCTTTTGGCGGCGTACTTTCGCCCACGACCAGCCGCTTGAAGGTAACACTGGCATAATCGCCGTTAGCCTTATCTTCCGCCCAGTTTCCTGTACCTAAACATGCTGGATACCAGAACGCGGGATCGTCTTTGGTGCTACATTGGTTATAGGCTCCCGCTTTAAAATAATTCCAATCCAACGTATACCCATACGGATGATCATGGGGGTCTAATTTCCCGTGGGCATCCACTGCATTCGCCAAATTAATCTTGTATTCAACATCTTCTCGACCTTGGGCTTTAAACGTCAGGTACATAACGTCACCGTGAACGTTGACCACATAGCTTATCTCTTCACCCAACGCGATACCTTGCTCCCCCGGATCAGCAGGGTTTTTCCATAAATTACCCCAAACAGGATAAGCAATGTCTCTTCGATTGGGGTCAGATTTAGGGAGGTTGCGTTCGTAGGTCCAAAACACCGAGCCAGTTTCATGATTAGGCCATTTTTTATAGTAAATTTTCAGTGGCTCGTTACCCCAACCAAACCCTTTTACTTTCTTTTCCCACTTGGTTGCGTGGATTTGTCCAATCACCACAGAAAACGCCGGTGGCTTTTCTGGATATTTAGCACGAAGCGCCACGTGATTTACTTTTAACGTCGCCTCCATTTTTCCGCCCACACGAGCAAACCTATTGGCAATGGGGTTACTTGCCACTGTAAAACTATTTTTGGGCGATTGGGTTTTAATTTTTGTATTTGAACCACGCAACATGTGACGTAATTCACTGCGCGTATTTGTAGAGTTTTTGGTGGTAAGGGCTTTGTTGGGTGAAGTAAACACCATGCCACCCTCATCATCTAAATAGAAAAAGTCAGGATGAGAAAAGCGCTGAATGTCTTTCACCGAGATATTATCAGGTTTACCATCATTGTTTTCATCAGTGGGTAGGGTTATATACCATTCACTTAAATCAAATTTATCCGCGGGTACAGCACTGTTTTTTGCGCTCACCCCAGTTGATGCAAGCATAATGCACGCGAGCACACTGCTTCTCGCCATTAGGCGGTAATTAACACCCATATTAACCTCTATTGTTAGCATGTTTTCTTTTAATCTGCCTCACTGGTCACCCCATCAGGGAATAAACCTAGACATCAAAGCAGACCAAACAAATTGACCAATACATAAAAAATGTAATACCAATTTAACACCATAACATACCAATTACAAAATAGTTTCAAAAATATAACCCACCAAACATCTGTACAGATGCGACGCAATGCAGAGCATCACCTTAACGTAACACGCCCCGCGCAATTTCAGTTATTGTCATCTAATTCATGGCGTTTTCAGTACCTATTACTAACGCGAATAGACTTACTTTCCGCTGCGTTAAGTGTGGTGAAAATTGTCGCGGGTAAGCACAAGCGCTACTGCCCCCACAAACCTAGGAGATAATTATGTTTACAAGCTATCCCATGCTGGATGTCATACTAAAAGGCCTGCTGTTAACGGCGATGGGGATGGTTTGGGTCGTGGTGCTGGTACGTATAAACGGGTTACGTTCATTCTCCAAAATGACTAATTTCGATTTTGTCATGACTGTTGCGGTGGGGTCATTACTAGCAAGTGCCTCTCAAACCAATAACTGGGAGGCATTTTTACAAGCGATGATAGCGATGGCGACATTGTTTTTAGTGCAGTCGGTGACGGCTCGAATGCGCAGACAGTCAGACACAATTGAAGCTGTAATGCAGAACACGCCCGTTATATTAATGCGCAACGGTCAGATTATTGAAAGTGCACTGGCTGAAACTCGGGTGGCACGCAGCGATCTTATGGCCAAGTTACGAGAGGCCAATGTGTTGGACATTCAGCAAGTGAAAGCCGTGGTATTGGAAACAACCGGCGATATTTCAGTACTTCATGGACATCACTGCGCTGATGAAATACTCGAGGGGACAAGAAGTATCCCCTCCTAGCCCCCTAAAGCCAATTGAAAGTCGCCGTTAACGCTAGGCCAAACGACAATACGCCACAAAAAACAGGCAGTCCCAATGATTTGAATTTTCGCCACACCAAAATCGTCACCAGGGTACCTACTACCGTGGCAAACCAGCTAGACGCTGATGGTACCTTAGGGATAAGCGACGTTCCCAGCATTGCAGCTATCATCAATGGTCCAAGCACACTCAACCATGTGGGTAAACGTGCTTCGGTGTTGCTCGCTTTGTGTTTATTAAAGTGGCGTTGAGTCCATAGCAATGGTCCAACTCGTAACGCGTATGTCCCTATAGCGGCAAGGATAATAGCCACCCAAATATCAGTTTGCATGAAAGTGTTTCCTGCCAAAGTTGGACGTAAGAATAAAAAAGGTGAGTGCGCCGCAAAGCGCAGCCATGGGGATAGCCGCATTTTTTATTACCGTGAGCGCCATAAGTAACGCGGCGGTTATCGTTACCAGCAAGGTCAAACTCCAAGTTTTATTCGAAAATTTAGGCGCCAGTAATACAAGGAATAAGGCAGGAAGCGCAAACGGCATGACACTGTCTAGAACGGGCCATTTTTGTGCCAATGAATCTCCAGCAATACCTCCCAGTGCCGTGCCCGCAATCCAGCTTACCCATGCAACCAGGGAAACACCTTTAAACCAATCGACTTTTTCGGCGTCAGCCATTTGCGGCAGTCGTGTATGAGCAATAGCAAATATTTGGTCGGTAAGCCCATGCATAAGCAATGGCCAAGCCTTACTCTGTGTTAAATAGGGCACCAAATTAGGGGCATAAACAACGTGACGCACATTGACCAACATAGTCATACAAACAGCCAACCACAAAGGAGAGCCTGCGGCGACCATTGCCACCAATAAAAATTGTGATGCCCCTGCATAAATGAATACCGATATAAGCGTGGCTTCCAGGGTGGTAAACCCAGCTTGTACGGCGATAACGCCAAAGGATATTGCCACAGGAATGTAGCCCCCCAATAAGGGCAACCCATCTAAAACTCCCTGCTTCCAACCACTTCGCTGAGTGGAACTACTCATGACATTGCCTCTTTGTGGTAAACGATAGAAATAAGGCATGTAGCCCATTGCGTTTGTGTACTATAAATATGGGGTTGGTCAGCGTTAAATGAGAGGGTTTGCCCCGGTGTAAGCCGCGCTGTTTTACCGAGGTTTCCGACCTCGATCGCACCACTGATGACAGTAATACACTCTCGCGTACCCGTAGCATGGGATTCAGCTTCACGCAGCGTATGTGGCGCTATAGACATCCAGTAAGCATCAACATTAGGCTCTCCTTTGCCCTGCTCTATTAGCCTAACTTCAACACCATTTTCACCTACGCTTGCACTTAAAGGCTGAACAAGTTCACCAAAAGGAACATCAAGCTGCTTAGCTAGCCGCCAAATAGTATCGAGGGTGGGGTTACCTACTCCCTGCTCTAAACGAGAAAGGTTAGATTTAGCAATGCCTGCGCCGGCTGCCAACTGAGACAAAGACACGCCTTTATCCTGTCGCAACTTTTGCAAATGCCGGCCTAGGATGTTTAACGTCGATTGATTCACCGTGCCTACCTTCACATTTGTTCCATTTATTGAACGTTCTATATATAGAACAGGTGAAAGTCAAGCGAATACTCTCATCCAATGCTTTTTACAGGCGTTTGTCGTTAGCTATTTTGACGACAGAACAAAGGGAGAAAATGGTTGCCGTGAATGCGAATAGCAAACCTATATACACCATCATATTACTACTCGCACTTTGCACGATGAAATACGTAAGCGCTAACGACGCATTAGAAAAAGACAACAAGAAGGTAAGTGAAAATATAACTGAGTGATGAATACAAAGTGGTAGCGTTGCCAATACCACTTTCTTTTTTTTCAATAATGGGCTGAATATCCCTAAGAGTATGAGGGGCGCCGAGCCATACAGAAACAAGAAGCCCAATGTTTTCAATTCACTGGGTGTTACATGCAATCCCACCTTTGAAATCATCGCTATATTTTTAACGAAAACCCAAGCGACAAACGCCATACAGAGATACAACACGGTTAGGTACCCTTTCATTACGTTTCTGGACAACGCATAGGCATATACCTCTTTTCGTGATGTACGACTAAGGAGAAAGTTAAGGTAAAAACACTGCTTGTCGTGACTATAAATTGCCATATTCTTAACGCTTCCATTACCAGATTCCAGTTGCTAACTAGGTCACTCTTCACGTCACCCAATTCCATTTAAATGGAAATTAAGGATTATCGACACTGTCCTAAGTAACGGAATTTTTTAAGGGTATGAGTCAGACGTCAAAAGCTCAGCTGAACCTTAGTCGTTGGAAGATTGAGAAAAGAGAACGGAATGGGTGGCGAGCAGATGGGCTTATTGGCTTAATCGGCTGCGTTGAAAAAACGTAGGAGGGAAAAAAGGTTTACGTGAGTAAACCTTTTACCAACATCATACAATGCGTTAGCCCTGAAAACTAACTTTCCTGATTTCTTAGAAATACAAGCTCGGTAGAGGTGCTTTGCGCTTCGCTGAACTGGTAGCCATCAAGGTCGAAAGCTTTTAGGCCCTCAACGTCTTCTACACGATTTTCTAAAATATAGCGCGCCATCAACCCTCGGGCTTTCTTGGCAAAGAAGCTAATAATCTTGTACTGACCGTTTTTACAATCTTTAAAGGTTGGCGTGATAATCATGCCATCCAACGATGTCTTTTTCACTGCTTTGAAGTATTCGTTAGACGCAAGGTTAATAAGCACATTGTCGCCTTGGGCTTCCAACGCTTTGTTGAGTGCAAGCGTAATAGTGTCGTTCCAAAAAGCGTATAAGTCTTTACCAGCAGGATTAGCCAACTTAGTTCCCATCTCAAGGCGATATGCTTGCATTAAATCTAGTGGGCGCAATAACCCGTAAAGGCCTGATAAAATACGTAAATGGTTTTGTGCATAGGCTACCGCGTCAGTATCAAGGGAGTAAGCGTCTAACCCGGTGTACACGTCACCGTTAAACGCATACATTGCCTGACGAGCATTTTCAGGGGTAAATGGTGTGGAGAATTCAGCAAAACGGTTGGCGTTTAAGGTGGCTAACTTATCACTGATTTTCATTAACGAAGAGAGATCGGCTGGCGATAAGGTACGACAAACCTTCATTAATCGTTCCGTTTCATCAAGTAACGCCGGTTGCGTATATTCGCGGGTAGGCACTACAGACTCAAAATCTAAATTTTTCGCTGGGGAAACAACAACTAACATCTCGACTCCTTAATTATTTACACAGTTATTATACCATTGCCCATTGAAAAAAGTGCGAAAAGACATAGTAAAGCATGTAATCGTCTTAACAGAGAAATCCGATTAGCCGCGAATTGCGTCGCCTTAGCTATAAATTGTCACACGGGTTTGGTATAACTACACCTAAACGCATAAACGCTTCATCAGTTTATAAGCGGCAACACCCTACATACGCAAACGCGACCGTTTTATTCAACTTGCTCTTCTGGCGAGTTGTCCGAATTTTTAAATATTGATTAGAGAGAATTATGAGCAATCAGTTAGCTTCGTTACGTGACATCACTACCGTTGTTGCCGATACCGGTGATATCGATGCCATCAAAAAGTATCAGCCTGTCGATGCAACAACCAACCCGTCATTATTATTGAAAGCGGCAAGCTTGCCTCAGTACGCTAGCCTAATCGACGATGCAGTGGCATGGGCCAAATTGCAATCTAACGACAGCGAGCAACAACTTACCGACGCGGCAGACAAACTCTCTGTGGCTATCGGGAAAGAAATTTCATCGACGATACCTGGCCGTATTTCGACTGAAGTTGACGCCCGTTTGTCTTTCGACAAAGCCGCAACCATTGAAAAAGCAGAGCGCCTTGTTCAGTTATACGAAGATGCAGGCGTAGATAAGTCTCGAATCCTTATTAAAATGGCGTCTACGTGGGAAGGTATTCAAGCCGCAGAAGAACTTGAGAAGAAAGGTATCCAGTGTAATCTCACCCTATTATTTAGCTTTGCACAAGCTCGCGCCTGCGCAGAGGCGGGGGTTTTCCTCATTTCTCCTTTTGTGGGTCGTATTCTTGACTGGTATAAGAAATCTACCGGTAAAACAGAGTACGCTGCCCATGAAGATCCGGGCGTGGTGTCTGTCACCAGTATTTACAACTACTATAAAGAACACGGTTACAAAACGGTTGTAATGGGCGCAAGCTTTAGAAACATTGGCGAAATTCAGCAATTAGCGGGTTGTGATCGATTAACCATTAGCCCTGCCCTTCTTGAAGAACTGGCGAACGAACCAGGCGAACTTGAAGTAAAACTGGTGGACAAAGGGGCAAGTAAAACCCCTGGCGACCGACTCACCGAGTCTGAATTCCGATGGGCAATGAATGAAGATGCCATGGCCACAGAGAAGCTGTCTGAAGGAATACGCAACTTCGCCGCAGACCAAGTAAAACTAGAAGTACTACTTCGCGAAAAGCTAAGCGCATAGGGAGACATACATTCATGAGTGCACTCACTTCATTGCCAGAATGGACAAAACTATCTGAAATTGCTGCCTCAGTGAAAAACGCGCATATGCGTGATTGGTTCGCAGACGATCCGTCTCGTGCGGATAAAATGCAACTGGAAGCTTGTGGGCTGTTTTTAGATTATTCTAAGAACCGTGTTAATGACGATGCATTAAATGCACTGTTCGACCTTGCTCGCGCCTGTAAACTTGAGACGCTTCGCGATGCCATGTTTTCTGGTGAGCAAATTAATAGTACCGAAGGCCGCGCAGTTTTGCATACCGCGCTTAGGAATTTCTCCGACCGCGAAGTCGTGGTTGATGGTAAAGACGTGATGCCTGAAGTTCGCGCCACCTTAGAGAAAATAGAAGCCTTCACTGCCTCTGTTCATCGTGGCGAACACACAGGTTATACGGGCAAGCCGGTTAAAGACATAGTGGCAATTGGTATCGGTGGCTCTTTCCTAGGGCCTAAAATCATGACAGAAGCCTTAAAGCCCCACACGGTGGATTCGGTTAAGGTTCATTTTGTGGCAAACGTTGATGGCTGCCACATCCACGATGTTCTATCCCGTGTAGATTTCGAAGAAACCTTAGTGGTGATGTCTTCGAAGTCATTCTCGACCCAAGAAACGTTACAAAATACGCTTACTGCGAAAGAATGGTTCTTAAAATCGGGCGGTACGCAACAAGACATCGCTAAACATTTTGTGGCCGTATCTTCAAATGTCAAAGCAGCCACAGAATTCGGTATCGCGGAAGAAAACATCTTCCCCATGTGGGATTGGGTCGGCGGCCGATATTCACTTTGGTCAGCAATAGGCCTTCCTATTTCTCTTGCCTTAGGGTTTGAGAACTTTAAAGGATTGCTTGAGGGTGCATTTGAGATGGACACCCACTTTACACAAGCGCCCCTTGAAGAGAACATGCCTGTTTTACTGGCGCTATTAGGCATTTGGTATCGTAACTTCTTTGATGCGCAATCTCATGTCTTGCTGCCTTATTATCATTACCTACGTGGCCTTCCTGCGTATGTTCAACAGTTGGACATGGAAAGTAACGGTAAAGAAGTAACCCAAGACGGCGAGCAGGTTGATTACCCAACTGGGCCAATCATCTGGGGAAGTGAAGGAACAAATGGCCAGCACAGCTTCCATCAGCTTATTCACCAAGGTTCTGGAGTCATTCCAGCAGACTTTATGTTGCCGCTAAATGTACCGAATCAAGACGATACCCATCATGCCATGCTTGCCTCAAACTGTTTTGGACAAACACAGGCATTAATGCAGGGGAAAAGCTTTGAAGCCTGTTATGCCGACCTTGAGGACAAAGGGCTAGACGACGATGAACGCAGACGTCTAGCGGCGCATAAAACCATGCCTGGTAACAAGCCAAGTAACACATTTTTGTTCGATAGCCTTACGCCTAAAACACTTGGCGCGTTGGTTGCAATGTATGAACATAAGGTATTCGTTCAGGGCGTTATCTGGAACCTTAACTCATTCGACCAATGGGGCGTAGAGTTAGGAAAAGTACTTGGAAACCAGGTGCTTGCAGGCATTCAGGGTGAAGCAGAAAAAGAGAACTTCGACGCATCAACCCAACAATTGATTGCCCGTTTCAGAGCAGCGAATGCACCAAAGTAAGGAAACTAGTGTGAATTAACCATTCACCTTTGGTGCAATAAATAGACTGAATGGCCGGCTTATACCGGCCATTTTTGTTTCTCCCACGAGAATGCATTTTTCTCGTATCGCTTTTCGCTCGGCCCTTGAACGGTGGATACCCTGTCATCATACTGTCACATTTTGTTAATAAAAGGTAAATTTACCTGTTTTATTTTAGATGTGGCTGTGATACAAAAATATACAGAGGGAAATAAAAGCACTCTGTACTGTTGTAGTGGTATTAAAAGGAGATCCCAGTGGATAAGTCAGATCTATTTGCCATGTTAGACATTGAAGCAAGCCCAGCAAAAACAAAAAGCAAGAAACGCAAGTGGAGAGAAATAGAAGCGCTGCAAGATCGCTTTGCACTAGAAAAAGAGCTCGCAGAACTCGATTGTGGGTTCGAATATGAGCTAGAAACACTCGAAAGATAAAAAAAGGCCGCCTGCATGTACAGGCGGCCTTTTTACTTTCTGTCCAACGTATTTATACCTGCCACTGAATGGGTAATGCCCCGTGTTCAGTAAGGTACTGATTCGTTTGGCTAAAGTGTTTACAGCCGAAAAAGCCACGATGTGCTGAAAGTGGTGAAGGATGAGGCGCGTGCAAAACGTGGTGTTTTTCGCGGTCTATCTGTCTACCCTTTTTTTGTGCATGGCTGCCCCACAGCAAAAATACAACCTTTTGTTGCTGTTCGTTTACGGCTGCAATAACTGCATCGGTAAAAACTTCCCAGCCCCATTTAGCGTGGCTGTGCGCCTTGCCTTGCTCTACAGTCAGCACAGTATTCAGCAACAACACCCCCTGCTTTGCCCAGGACGTTAAATTTCCATGCTCTGGCACCGAGAAATGGGTAATGTCACTCTCAAGTTCTTTATAGATATTTTTAAGTGAAGGCGGCGTTTTTACCCCCTCTGGTACAGAAAAGCAAAGCCCGTGAGCTTGTTTGGGGCCGTGATAAGGGTCTTGCCCTAAAATCACCACCTTAACCTGATTTAGAGGGGTAAGTGTGAGCGCATTGAATTCCTGCCCCGCAGGCGGATAGATAGGCTTCCCCGCCCTCCGCTCAGCATTCACCTTATCCATAAGTGCAGAAAAATACGGTTTTTCTTTCTCTGCACTTAAGGCTTCAGCCCAATCCATCATGCTTTAAGCAAATCCATCATATGCTGTTTTAATGCCTCGTAGGAAGACGGTAAATCTATCGCTAAGCTATCTTCTCCGGCGACATCGGCAAGCTCTTGAGGAAGGCTTATGGGCGTACCCAGTACATTTTCCACCGTCTCACGGAACTTAGCCGGGTGCGCCGTTCCTAAGAACAAGCCAATTTCACCTTCTTCTAAATCATGACTCACGGCTCTGTAGGCAATGGCTGCGTGAGGCTCACTGGTATAACCCAGTTGTGATAGTTGACGCATGGCTAACTGCGTATATTCCTCATCGACCATTTCACCTTTTAGGCAAGCTTTATCAATGTAACCTTGCTCTACTAGCGCTTCAATTCGCGGCCAGTTGTTAGGTTGGCTAACATCCATTGCGTTGGACATGGTTGCCACAGTTTGCTTCGGCGCCCACTCGCCCGTTTTAAGGTAACGCGGCACGGTATCATTTAAGTTAGTTGCAGCAATAAAACGCTTAATAGGAAGGCCCATAGCCTTAGCAATCATACCCGCTGTTAAGTTACCAAAGTTTCCACTAGGTACTGATACCACTAGCTGGTCGCGTTTGTCTTTTGGCAACTGCGCCATGGCTTCGAAGTAATAGCACACTTGCGCAAGTAAACGACTAATATTAATAGAGTTGGCAGAATTCAGGTGCAGCCCTTCTCTTACGTCAACATCGTCAAATGCCGTTTTCACCAACGCCTGACAGGCATCAAAGTCAGATTCCACGGCAACAGTATGTATATTTCCACCTAAGGTGGTAAACAACTTTTCTTGCAGGGCACTGATTTTGCCTTTCGGGAATAGAATAACAACATTAATATTATCGATACCATGAAAGGCGTGAGCCACAGCCGCACCGGTATCACCAGAGGTTGCGGTTAATATGGTAATAGGCTTACCTTCGCTTATTCTCGATAGGGTTTGCGCCATAAAGCGGCCACCAAAATCTTTGAATGCCAGCGTAGGACCATGGAACAATTCAAGGGTATACACGTTGTCGGTCACTTGCGCAACGGGAGCGCCAAAGGCAAAAGCTTGAGTCACTATTTCTTCTAACTCGCCGTTGTTGAGTTCATCGCCAATCAGTGCACGTAACACCTTTATGCTTCTCTCAACAAATGGCATTTCCAGAAGGCCATCAATGTCATCAAGAGTAGGGATATTTGTTGGAAAATACAGCCCCTGTTGCTTACCTAAACCGCGCTTTACCGCCTCGGCGAAAGATGCTGTGTCCTGTGAATCTTTTAAGTTTACCAATTCCACGAATTATTACCTTTTTATCAAAGTGCCGGTGCGGTGTCGTTTTCGTTCAGTGGGCTTACCACTGTTCCTGCTTGAGGAATTTGACACACACGGCTGAAACCGTCTTCATTTTGAATATAATTTTCATCTAAATAGCGGGCGATGCGCTGCGCTTGTTGTTCACTACTGCACACGGCAAAAACCGTGGGCCCAGACCCAGATATGCCAAACGCAAGGGCACCTTCTCGCTCACTAAATGCTCTTGCATCGTCAAACCCCGGTAACAGTGATTTACGATAAGGTTCAGCTATCACGTCTTTCATTACCGACGCAGCCAGGTCAAACTCTCCTGCATGCAACGCATGAACAAATACCCCTAGCTGTCGGCCAAAGGTTAACGCGGTGCTCATTTCTACCTGCTTAGGCAAAATATCCCGCGCTGCGGCTGTTGAAACGCTAATACCAGAATAACAAATTGCATAATACCACGTTGGATTAAGGGGCAAAGACAGCGTGACAGGCTCTTGGGCACCCGTCATTAAGGTCATGCCACCTTGATAACAAGGTGCAACATTGTCGTAGTGAATACTGCCGCTAATTTGTCCTTCCAGCTCCCCCATCATGTGCAGAAGCGTGTCTTCATCGAAAGGGCAATCAAAATAACCATTTAGCGCGGCAAAAGCGGCCACTATAGAACTTGCACTCGAGCCCAAGCCACTGCCGATAGGCAAGTTTTTATGTAAGGTTAGCGCCACCGGCGTGGTCGCTTTACCGTGTTTTTCCATCGCTTGGCAAAAGAAGTGGTAACACTTAGTCACAATGTTATTGTCTGCGCCTGCGGGTAGCTTGTGAGCAAATGTGCCAACGGTGGTTAACGAAAATGACTCGGCAGCGGTAATATCCACCACGTCGCCTAATTGGCTGCCATCCACAGGCGCAAGTGCTGCGCCTAACACGTCAAACCCTAAACTGACATTGCCGATAGATGCGGGTGCATATGCACGTAATGCTTTCATTTCATATGCCTCTTTACTAATGCGCCATTTGCTTCCACGGCATGGTGCGTAAAATATCTGCAAACACGCCTGCCGCTGTCACTGTGCCACCCGCTCCATAACCGCGAATGACGTAAGGAATAGGGTTATAGTAATCACTGTTTATCGCCAACGCGTTTTCACCGTCTTTGACTTGTGAAAGTGGGTTACTCGCAGGCACAGCTTGAATGGTCACTTTGCATTTATCGCCTTCAATGCTGCCAATGTAACGCAGTACTTTGCCTTCTGCTTTTGCGCTTTCTACTCGTTCTTTGAAACCGTCGTCTAAGGCTGGAAGCTGCTGCATAAACTCATCAATAGAGCAGTCTTCAGCGAACCCCTCCGGTAACACCGATTCAATTTCAATATCCGAAAGCTCAAGAGATAGGTCTGCTTCTCGCGCCATGATAAGTAGCTTACGGGCAACATCCATGCCGCTCAGATCGTCTCTTGGGTCAGGCTCTGTAAAGCCATTTTCTTTGGCTGTAGCCGTGGCTTCAGACAACGTCATGCCTTCGTCTAGCTTGCCAAATACGTAAGAAAGGCTACCAGAAAGGATCCCTTCAAAACGGTGCAACACATCACCTGCACTAAACAGCTTTTGTAGATTATCGATTACCGGTAGTCCAGCCCCTACAGTGGTTTCATAAAGGTACTGGCGATTAGTCGATAAGGCCGTATTTCTCAGCTTACGGTAATACGCCATAGAGCTGGTGTTCGCCTTTTTGTTCGGTGTGACCACATGAAAACCGTTTTCCATCATAGCCACGTACTGCTCGGCGATGGCTTCATGGCTTGTACAATCAACAATAACGGGGTTAATCAAACTGTTGTCATTGGCAAACTGTTGCAGACGTTCAATAGAGAGGCCCTCGCTCGCGGCGGCAAGTGCAGGCTGCCAATCTTGTGAGAGGTCTATGCCTTGGCTGTTAAGCAGCAATTTACGGCTGTTGGCAATACCGTACACCCGCAACTGAATATTACGCTTTAATAACGCAGGTTGCTGCTTAGAAATTTGGCTTAATAGCTCGGTACCTACATTGCCACACCCTACGAGAAACACGTCAATGGTATGGCGGTCGGAGAAAAAATTCTGATGAATCACCTTCACCGCTTTTTTCGCACGCTTACTTTCAATCACGGTTGAAATTGAACGCTCTGATGACCCCTGCGCGATAGCCACGTTGTTAACCCGCGCTTGAGCAAGGGAGTTAAAAAATTTAGCAGCAAGTCCTTTGGTTTGACGCATACCATCACCCACAAGGGTAACAATCGCGAGATCTTGTCGTATTTCAATGGGATCAAGCAATTGGTTCTGAAGTTCCAACGCAAAGGCATCTTCCAGTAACTGGAGCGCTTTTGGCGCGTCTTTACTTTGAATACAGAAACTGATGGAATACTCAGAAGACGACTGGGTAATTAAGCTGATAGAGATATTGGCATTTGACATCACTTCAAATACACGGCTTGCCATTCCCACCATACCTTTAAGACCTGGGCCTGCTACATTGAACATGGTGACATCATCAAGTTGTGAAATGCCTTTAACCGATGTCCACTTTTCACTTTTTTCATTACTGATAAGCGTACCGGGTGCAGCCGGGTTCAATGTATTGCGGATCAAACAAGGAATATGATGTTGCGCAATGGGGCCAATGGTTTTTGGATGCAGCACTTTCGCACCAAAATAAGATAGCTCCATTGCTTCTTGATAGGTTAGCTTGTCAAGCAGTACTGCGCCTTCTACTTGATTAGGATCGGCGTTATAAACACCGTCAACATCTGTCCAAATCTCACAACAGCTGGCGTCTATACAGGCGGCTAATATTGCAGCTGAGTAGTCTGAGCCGTTTCTGCCTAACGTGACTTTCTCGCCGTCTTCATTGGCCGCGACGAAACCGGGCATAATGAGCAGCTCACTACCATCGTTAGGCACATCAGTAAATCTGGCCTTGCTGAGAGAAACATCGGCGATGCTGTCTAGATAATCGCCCTCAGCCAAAATATAAGATACAGGGTCAATAATGCGATTTTTAATATCCTTGGCAGACAATATTGCACTAAATAACGTGACAGAAATGTACTCACCAATACTTAATATGCCTGCCGACACATTATCGGGTGCAACACCTAACAGCTTAATACCCTCAAGGTGTTGCTTTAACACCCCTAAATGGGTGTCGATAAAGTCGATAACGTTTGCATATTCAAACCCCGTAAGCGTTTCGTTCAAGGCGCTTGCAATACCGGTAACGGTGCTGGTGAGCTTTTCAAAAAGGGGTTGGAAATCCTCACCTGCGGCTGCTTGCTCACACAAAAGCGATAGTGCATTCGTTACCCCTTTAGGGGCAGAGAGTACAACCGCAGCACCGTCGGTTTGGTGGGTGGCCGTGCTAATGTCCGTCACGCGCAAATAGCGCGGTGCGTCGGCAAGTGAAGAACCCCCAAACTTTAAGACTTTCATGTGCTGCTCCTATTATTTACGCCAAAGCTCTCTTTCTTAAACTAGGTTGGCGTGAGTAAAAAAAAGCCCGCTCTCTGTAAGGGCGGGCTTTCGTTGTCTTTTGCTTACTTGCACTAGCCAGCGACCGCCCTATTTAAGGTGGTAATCATAATGCTGGTGGTGCCCATAAGAAGAATCTTTTTCATAACGACAATTTGCCGTATAGACGTCTATCTGTCAACCGCAGTTTTCACCATACTGTATTGCACAAAGTGAAATATTTCCTGAAACTCGTTTCGAATTAAGCGATATTAGCTGACTTATCCGTCTTCGAGGTGTTGCCCCAAGTAATCCACCAGCACGCGAACTTTAGGTGCCATATGACGATTAGAAGGAAAAAGTGCCCATACGGCCTCTTTTTCGTCTCTATGATCTGCCAGCACTTCGATGAGCTTGCGTTTTTCAAGATCGTTGCGCACGTAAAAGCCAGGCAGTTGCACCAATCCCAACCCTTCTAAGGCGGCGTGACGAAGGGCGTTACCACTATTATATTTAATTCTCCCCTGGATTTTATGCACACGAGACTCCCCTTTCCAATGAAATCGCCAATAGGAGTGGGAGCCCACCAAACATGCATGGGCTTTTAAATCGTCCAACACTTTAGGTTCACCATGTTTACGAAGGTAGTCTTCACTCGCGCATACAAACAGCTGGCGTGTGGCTAATTTTTTCGCCACTAAGGAAGAATCTTCGAGGTGGCCAATTCGAATCGCCAAATCCAGCCCTTGCTCAATAATGTCCACGGTGTCGTTAGAAAATTTACACTCAATTGAAATATCCGTGTATTGCTTCAAAAAGCGATTAAGCAGGGGCGCAACGAATGCTTCTCCGAACGCCACTGGCACCGTCATTTTAATCAAACCACTGGGCACGCGTTGTAACTCCGTCACCATTAGCTCAGCGTCCTGGAGCGCAGCAAGTGCAGGAGCACATTGGGCGTAATACACCCTCCCCGCTTCAGTGAGCGACACATTGCGAGTAGAACGATTAAAAAGCTTTACGCCTAATTGCTTTTCTAAACTCGCGACTTTTCTGCTGACTTGCGCCACAGACGTGTCGAGTTTAATCGCCGCAGAAGTAAAACTGTTTAAATCAGCCACCGTGGTGAATTCTATTATTCCTTCCCAAACCATGCTGAATCTCTTTTTTATGCTCATCGTCTTTGCTTTTGACACTGCTGAATAGGCTAACTTAAGCGGCGACGATATTAAGGTTAAGGGTCATACCCGTATACTAGCCTATTATTTCAAATATGTAATAATGAATTACCTGTATTGTATTTATCAAATAGACCTCTACTTCTATACTTAAGCCCTAAGATTTATCTCCCCCTTCCCTCATTGGGAAGGCAACGATACAAGACGAATGTAGGAGTACGTAATGTCACTAGCACTCAAAGATGGTCAAACACATATTAAATCGAAAGCCGCAGTCGCATGGGGTCCAGGCGAACCATTAAAAATGGAAGAGCTGGATGTAGAGCTGCCTAAGAAAGGTGAAGTATTAGTTAGAATCATTGCCACTGGTGTGTGTCATACCGATGCATTCACTTTATCTGGCGAAGATCCTGAAGGGGTATTTCCTGCTGTACTCGGCCACGAAGGTGGCGGCATTGTAGAAATGGTTGGCGAAGGAGTTACTTCGGTTGAAGTCGGCGACCATGTCATTCCGTTATACACTGCGGAGTGTGGGGAATGTAAGTTTTGTACGTCGGGCAAAACCAATTTATGCCAAGCAGTACGTGAAACGCAAGGCAAAGGCCTCATGCCAGATGGCACCAGCCGCTTCTCAAAAGACGGTGAACCCATCTATCACTACATGGGCTGCTCTACGTTTTCCGAGTACACCGTATTGCCTGAGATTTCGTTGGCAAAAGTGAACAAATCTGCCCCACTTGAAGAAGTATGCTTGCTAGGTTGTGGTGTCACTACCGGTATGGGCGCAGTGCTAAACACAGCGAAAGTGCAAGAAGGTGACACGGTGGCTATTTTCGGCCTTGGCGGCATCGGCTTGTCAGCCATCATAGGTGCAAGAATGGCGGGCGCGTCGCGAATCATTGGTATTGATATTAATGAAAGCAAGTTTGAACTGGCCTCTCAATTAGGTGCGACAGATTTAGTTAACCCCAAAAACTATGACAAGCCTATTCAAGAAGTGATTGTTGAAATGACAGAGGGCGGTGTTGACTACTCTTTTGAGTGTATTGGCAACGTTAACGTTATGCGTTCTGCACTAGAGTGCTGCCACAAAGGATGGGGCGAATCTGTCATCATTGGCGTCGCTGGCGCTGGGCAAGAGATTTCTACCCGTCCATTTCAACTTGTCACGGGTCGTGTATGGCGTGGCTCTGCATTTGGCGGAGTAAAAGGACGCTCTGAACTACCTGGCATTGTTGAACGTTATCTAGACGGTGAGTTCGGATTACAAGAGTTCATCACACATACCATGGGCTTAGCTGAAATCAATGATGCCTTTGATTTAATGCACAAAGGTGAAAGCATTCGTTCAGTGGTACATATGAATAAATAGCCTTCACTTGGTCTTTCTAAAAGGGAGCATACTTTCACGGTACGCTCCCTTTTTCGTATAAAACACGCCCTTCACCACAGACTTTTAATTGAAACGCAGAGGCTTTTTGAACACGGAATGGCTGAGTATCAATTTCATGGCTTTTCATTTAAGCTTAAATTTCGAGCAAACAGAAGAAAGCTGCATCATGAAGAACGTCACAAGCCGTGTTGTCAATTTAACGCCCCTCCTTATCCTTTTTTTATGCAGTTTAGCCTTAACAAAAGCGAGTTCCGCTGCTTCGTACGTTAATGTTTTCGTAAACTTGCCTGCTTACTCGGCGCAAGACACAAGCAGCCCAGCCATGGATAATACTCCCACCACACTAGATTCACTCACTAACTTCCAAACAAACTCGAATACAATGCTAAGTTCGGGTCTACCATCACCTGCTCATTTACTGTTATTAAAGCAGGAAGGCGTGGTGCGGGTTATCGACCTTATTCCTGGAAACAGAAGTGAAGAAATCAGCATCGTTAATGAACTGGGGATGCAGTATCACAATATCCCCGTCGCCTGGACAAACCCACAAGTGAGTGACTTTTTAAACTACTCCGCGTATATGTCACTGCATCGCCCTGAGGAAGGTAAAGTACTCACCCACTGCAAGCTCAATTGGCGAGGTGCCGTCTTCACTTATTTGTATCGCATCACAGTATTATCGGAAGATGAAAAAACAGCGAAACAAGACCTACTTGCCATTTGGCAACCCAATTCAACGTGGTTTGCGTTTATGAATAAGGTTATCGAGCATCATAGCGCGGCCAATCAAACACGCATTGTCACCACGGTAGAACCCAATTTAGACGCCCAGAACCAATAGCCGCTCCTTTTTCATGGTCCATGATTAAACTCTTGCCATGTTCCTTGTTGACACATACGAATTTTCATATATGATTTAACACATATGAAATACTAGATATGTAACTTGTTCGTCAAAATACAGGTGCATAATCGTCTTTTGCATGTCGATAGGTGTAGCCATGAATACTGAAACCAACTGCAGTGCCCTTTCTCCGCTTTCATTTTTTAAATGTTTGTCAGAGGACACACGGTTAAAAACGCTACTTTTGCTTAGTGAGCACACGTCACTGTGTGTGTGCGATCTCACCACAGCACTGGACATAAGCCAGCCAAAAATATCGCGCCACCTCGCCGATCTCAGAAAATGTGGCCTTGTCCTCGACGAAAGGAAAGGCAAGTGGGTTTACTACCGTTTACACCCAGACCTTCCTGGCTGGGCGTCTGACGTAATCCACAATACGGCTAAACACAATGTTGAGTTCGTTGCTCAGGCACGAGCGAATTTGAAAACCGGAAACTGTTAAGCATTTACTTATCATCCATCGCTAATTCTAGGAGCGTACTTTTCGTGAAAATTTTATACATCTGTACTCACAACCGCTGTCGTAGCATTCTTTGTGAAGCCATTACCAACGGCAGTGATAGTCACAAGGGCAGTAGCAAGCTAGAGGCCAAGAGCGCTGGTAGTTCTCCTGTAGGTGAGGTACACCCTTTATCGTTAAAGTATCTCCGTGAACGCGGTTATAGCACTGATGGCCTAAAGAGCCAGTCATGGGATGAATTTGAAGATTACCAGGCAGATATTGTCGTGACAGTGTGTGACTCTGCCGCAGGCGAAGCCTGCCCCGTTTACTTTGGACAGTCACTCAAAGTGCATTGGGGACTGGAAGACCCATCTAAGCTAGAGGGCTCTGAAGAAGATAAAGCGGCCGCATTCAATAACACCATAGACATTATTGAAGGTCGTGTAGCCGCATTGGCACAAATTGCAGAGAAAGGGTTAAGCGGCGATGAACTCAAAGCGGCACTGGCCGACCTCGGAGCAAAGTAATGAGTGAAACACCGGTTCCTTCAACTAACTTAGATATGACCTTGATGCACAAACCAGAGATGGCTGACTTTGCCTCTCAGTTTTCTGAGAGCAAACCCAAAATCTTGTTGTTGTATGGGTCGCTTCGTGACCGTTCATATAGCCGTCTAGTGATTGAAGAATCAGCACGCCTTTTAGATTACTTTGGCGCTGAAGCGAAAATCTTCGATCCTCGTGGCCTTCCGCAACCGGATACAGAAGACGAAAACCACCCAAAAGTTAAAGAATTAAGAGAACTAATGATGTGGTCTGAAGGGCAAATCTGGTGCTCTCCAGAACGTCACGGCAGTATCACGGGAATCATGAAAAGTATCATTGATTGGGTGCCTCTAAGTTTGGGCGGCGTGCGTCCTACACAGGGAAAAACCCTTGCCCTTATGCAAGTGTGTGGCGGCTCTCAGTCATTTAATGCTGTTAATCAAATGCGAATTTTAGGCCGATGGATGCGTATGCTCACCATTCCTAACCAATCGTCGGTTGCCAAAGCATTTCTAGAATTTGATGACGATGGGCGAATGAAGCCATCACCCTACTACCACCGCATCGTAGATGTGGTCGAGGAGTTGGTTAAATTCACTCTGCTGACCCGTGACAACAAAGCTTTTCTTGTAGACCGCTACTCTGAGCGGGTGGAAAGTGCGGAAGAAGTCAGTAAACGCGTTAATCAGAAATCGCTTTAACAAGTTTAAAAGGATAAGAAAATGGGGTTCTTTGAACGTTACCTATCAGTATGGGTAGGTTTATGCATTATTGCAGGTGTGGCTTTAGGCAGCTTTTTTCCAAACGTGTTCGCCGGCATTGCAGCACTAGAATATGCGCATGTCAATCTCGTGGTGGCCGTACTCATTTGGTTAATGATTTACCCTATGATGATACAAATAGACTTCTCGTCTATTAAAGATGTCGGTAAAAAGCCGAAAGGCCTACTGCTTACATTGGTCATAAACTGGCTAATTAAACCCTTCACTATGGCGTTACTTGGCTGGTTATTCTTCAAGGGTATTTTTGCCGATTGGGTAGACCCCCAAACTGCGACGGAATACATTGCGGGGATGATTTTATTGGGCGTTGCACCTTGCACAGCCATGGTGTTTGTGTGGAGTCACCTGACTAAGGGCGATGCCAATTACACCCTTGTGCAGGTATCGATTAACGACTTAATCATGGTGGTGGCCTTTGCCCCTATTACCGGCTTGCTGCTGGGCGTAACCGATATTACGGTGCCATGGGACACCCTGCTTCTGTCGGTAGTATTGTATGTGGTTTTGCCCTTGGTGGCCGGCGTTATCACCCGTCAACGCATTGAGAAAAAGGGAAGTCAAGCCGTGTCGGCACTGATTGAGCGTTTCAAACCTTATTCCGTGCTTGGCTTGCTGGTTACCATTATCCTGTTGTTTGGATTTCAGGCTGAAACCATTTTGGCTCAACCACAAGATATTGTCTTAATTGCGATTCCTCTGCTTATACAAACCTACGGAATATTTGCTATTGCTTACTTTGCAGCAAAGCAACTCAAGCTGCCCCATAATGTGGCGGCGCCGGCGTGTATGATTGGTACTTCGAATTTCTTTGAGTTAGCGGTAGCCGTCGCCATTTCATTATTTGGTTTGCACAGTGGTGCTGCGTTAGCCACCGTAGTGGGTGTCCTTGTAGAAGTGCCTGTCATGCTATCTTTAGTATGGTTTGCAAATAGAACACGACACTGGTTCAACTAATACCTTCGTCCTAGTCAAAAAGGGCAATAAAAAAGGGCTAACGCAAGTTAGCCCTTTTTTTGTATTTAATGCTGGTCGTTATCCCCGTTAGCTAACCCACGAGGGTGCTAGGCAACAAAAAACCATATCGGGTGAGTAAATCTTCTAGCGGTTTGACTTGTAGCGGCTTACCGATAAAACCTAACGCGCCTAATTCCATCACACGTTTTTGCATAAAGGGCTGAATGTCGCCTGAAATGACGATGACGAAAGTTTCAATTTTTCTCGCTTTAATCTGCTCTAGCACTGCAATACCGTCTAATACTGGCATGGTTAAATCGAGTAAAACTAAATCTACCCGTTGATGGGCTAGCACCTCGAGTGCGTCCATACCATTTGAAGCTTCAAAAATATTTGCCGCTAACTCTGATGGTAAATTCCTACGGGCAATTTTTCTTGCTAACGCAGAATCGTCACAAATTAAAATGTTAAACCCCATGGGAGTACTCTTCTTTTATACCGGTAATTAATATAAACACCACTTGGCTATTCTGTAGAGTATATTAAACAAAAGTATAAAAAAATGCTTTCTGCGAATTTTTCTATCCCTTTTGTCTGGCGTTTACTGGTAATGTGCAAGAAATGCAGTCATTTAAAATAAAAATAACAGCGCTTATACACCTAAATTAAGGTTTCAATATGCAAGATTCACTGGTCGCTAAAAAAGTGGCTTACCTTATTTTGTCTCACTTCGATAAAAGCTATCGCTGGTTTACACGCATAACACGTGGAGCCCAAGAACGGTTTGAACAAGGGCAATGGCAAGAAACCCTTCACGCTTCAAAAGAACGCATCACTATATACGAACAAAGCTTATCAGATGCGGTTGCAGAGATTTACCACCTCATCGCCGTTCATAAAAAAGATGAGCAATTTTGGCAGGCGCTAAAAAAGGCTTTTGCCATACATCTTGAAGGCCACCCACAATTTGAGCTTGCAGAAACATTTTACAATTCAGTCATTGGGCGTTTGTTTAAACACCGCAAAATAGAAAACGCCATGATGTTTGTGCTGCCAAGTCGGTGCTTTTTACCAGGTCAAGACAGACATAAGGTGGTGCATAGCTTTGATACCACTACCACCGTGAATGAAATGTATACCTCTATTTTTAAAATTTACCGCTATAACATTCCATTTGAAGATTACCAAAGGGACATGGCGAATTTAGAGGCGGCGCTTAGACAACGGCTAACTACTGAGCAGCTGGCTTCGGTACATACCGTAGAAATACTAAAACCGACTTTTTTCCGAGGTAAGGCGGCCTATTTAATTGGGAAGATCTGCATGCCAGAGGAAAGCCTGCCTTTCGTTATTTCACTGCAGCGCAGTGATAAGCGCATGTTGTTCGTGGATGCCCTGTTAACAGACAGAAAAGACTTAAGCGTAATCTTTGGTTTTGCACGCAGTTATTTTATGGCCGACACTCAACACCCTGCGGAGGTCGCCGCTTTCCTTCAAGAATTGCTACCCAATAAGAAGCATTTCGAACTTTACATGGCCTTAGGCCATTATAAACATGGTAAGACCGTGTTCTATCGAAATTTCTTAGAGCATATGTCGTCCACCACCGATAAATTCGAAGCCGCGCCAGGAATACGCGGCTTGGTGATGATGGTTTTTCACCTTCCTTCCTATGGCGTCGTGTTTAAAATCATTAAAGATGAATTTGCAGAAAGTAAAAAAATCACCCGTGACCATGTGAAAGAATGCTACAAGCTAGTGAAAATGTCAGACCGCGTGGGGCGCATGGCCGATACTCATGAATACGTTAATTTTCGCTTCCCTTTAAACCGTATTGATCCAGCTTTAATTGAAGAATTGAAAGCCACCTGCGCATCGAGTTTAACCTTCACTGAAGACGAACTGATTATTAACCATCTCTACATTGAACGGAAAATGACGCCTTTAAATTTATATCTTCAGCAAGAAACCGATGAAGACAAAATAAAAAATGCGCTCAATGAGCTAGGCTTATGCATCAAGCAAATTGCCATGGCGAATATCTTCCCCGGTGACATGCTGCATAAAAATTTCGGCATCACCCGCCATGGCAGGGTGATCTTTTACGACTATGATGAAATTTGTTTAATGCATGAGCGCAATTTTAGAGACATACCAAAATCTGATGACCCCTACGCCCTTGATACGCTGTCAGTGGCACCCAATGATGTATTTCCAGAACAGTTTGAGCACTTTATTGTTGGAAAACGCAAGCTTAAAGACATTCTCAAGGCGTTGCATGGCGATTTGATGACTTCCGAATATTGGCGTGAGGTACAAAGAAAATGTGCTAAGGGCGACGTTCAACACTTCACGCCTTACAACGCTAACGTGCGCTTTACGCGTTGATTAGCCTAGGGGGGCAAAGTGATCGAATTGGGATGTTTGACCAGTATTAGTAGTAGATATATTTCCAACCTTATATACAAGAAGCTGCCATCATGAGAGTGTTACTAGTAGAAGATGATCCTAGAGTTTGCGCAGATATTGAAAAGGGATTGATCAGCGCGGGACATGAATGTGTGTCTGCCAATGACGGTAGTACAGGTTTAGCATTAGCGTTATCGACCAACGCCGATGTGATTATTTTAGATATTATGCTGCCATTGCTAGATGGATTTTCTGTTTTAGAGCAGCTTAGAAGCAAAAAAATAAACACCCCCGTTCTTTTACTAAGCGCGAAAAGTGAAGTGGACGACAAGGTGAAAGGGTTGCGTACAGGTGCCAATGATTACCTCACCAAACCTTTTGCATTTGAAGAGCTTTTGGCAAGAGCCGAAGGCTTAGGTGGTCGGGCACAAACGTCGCAAGACAAAACAACCATAAAGGTAGGCGATCTCACTCTCGACTTGGTTAACCGCAAAGTATTGCGCGGTGAAACTGAAATTGATTTGCAGTCGAAAGAGTTTCAATTGCTTGAATGTTTATTGCGGCACAAAGGAAAGGTGGTTACCCGTAGTATGTTGTTAGAACAAGTATGGAATTACCATTTCGACCCGCAAACGAATGTGATTGATGTACATATTAGTCGATTAAGACAGAAGGTAGATAAGGTGTTTAATGTACCGGTTATAGAAACCGTTCGCGGCACGGGCTACCGAATTTCGGATATGCTTGCGTGATTGCAATTGGTAACTTTACCCGAAGCTCTAGCTTTCGGGTGGGTGCCCTGCTTACGTCATTAGCCGTCGCAGCCATCATATTTATTGTTTACTTCTGGCGCATCGCCAGTAGCGATGTATTCCTTCGTGAAGCAAAAGCCGCGGTTAATGCTGAGGCGTACGCTTACGCCATGGTTTATGAATACCAAGGCGTAGAAGGCGTCGTTCGCGCCATGAGTGAACGAGGGCTTGCGCAGTGGTCTATCAGTGACGATACCATTGTCGCGTTGCAAGCATCTTCTGGTGAACTGTTAGGTGGCAATGTTACCTCTTGGCCGTACATTGAAAGCGTTCAAACCATGGGGAACGACGGGCAAGATGATACGCAAACAGCACTTATTACAGCCACGCCTATCATTAATGCCGCCAATCCCCCTCATTCATCGCCCTTACCCTTCACCCATAAGGTGCTATTTAAACGTATTCAACTTGGTGACAATCGCCTCTTTATTGGCCGTAATATTCATGATTTGTATAGCGCACAATGGTTAGGTAAAACCTTCAGTTGGGTAATTGTGGTGTTACTTAGCGTGCTTGGAATGATTAGCTTTGCTGTGGCTTCATACGTGGTTAAACGAATAAACCGCATGTCACAAACGGCAGATAACATCATCCGCACAGGCAGCTTACAAGAACGGCTCGAAATCGACAGCAACTGGGATGACTTGAGTCGGCTTTCCGTGGTGTTTAACCAAATGCTCGATACCATAGAAAACTCAGTGAACAACATAAAATCTGTGAGCGATAGTATTGCTCATGACTTGCGAACCCCTTTGGCGCGACTCAGAAATTCACTGCAAAAAATTGATGACCCCTCACTCAGAGATGACACCATTGCAGAAGCCGACAACTTACTGAATATGTTTAACAGTTTACTGCGTATTAGTGGTTTGGAGTCTGCCCGTAAGAAAGAAGGCTTTTGTATGGTTTCGTTGAAAGATATCACCGTGGACGTGATCGACTTGTATCACCCTTTTGCGGAGGAACACCACCTCAAGTTGATTGATCAGTTAACCGAAGTTTCCTTATTTGCCGACCCTAATCTGCTGTTTCAAGCCATTGCGAATGTACTCGATAACGCCGTAAAATACACGCCCTCAGGAGGCACGGTCACGGTACAGTTAACCTGCACGCCCTCACGTATTGCGTTATTAATTAATGATAATGGGCCGGGTGTGAAAGCGGATGATATCCCACACTTAGAACGGCGATTTTTCAGGGCGGATGACAGCCGTTCCACACAAGGAAATGGTCTGGGTCTTTCTCTTGTTTCAGCCATTGTAAGCATGCACGATGGCCATTTGTGGTTTATCCACGACCCTATGATGCAGGGTCATGGGCTGGGGGTCGTATTCAGCTTTCCCCGCTCTTCCGGTAGCTGAATAAGCGCTAAGGTTGCTTTTGCATAAAAATGGTCACTTCGGCCATCACCACGCCAAATTTTCTAATGTACGAGCGATTCATCATTGCGGTGTCGTCGAAGGCCCAGAACCAATCATCAAACGTGACTTCGTACTCGCTATCACCCACGGGCAAATCCATTTGGTAGTGGAAGTTAAACGCATTTCCAAAAGACGTCCCTAACGCTTCCCCTTTAATATCCCCTGCTCGGCCTGCATAGGTGCCATCACTTTGCTTTTCAATGACCCACGTGCGGCTAGAGGGCCCCTCGCCTACACCGTAAGTGAAGGTTTCATCTAATATGACGCCTGTGTTTGTGCGCTTACCCTCAATATCAACAATAAAGCGCTGCACCACTTCGCCAGAACGATTTTGTACAATGCCCCATGCAGTAACTTTACCGTCGAAAAAGCGTTCTAAATTAAACACTGGACGAATGTCTTCATAGTCGGCTCCGTCCACCGACACACTGCAACCACTCAACACACCCGCGCAAACAAGAATACCTGCGCCCAACATTATGATTATTTTATTCATATTAACCTCAATTATTGTTATTCAATAAGGCGTGTCTAAACTCAGGCTCTGAGGTTTTTTCTCCTAGCCAGATGTTAAAAAAGTGCCTGGTAAAATCTTCATCTTCAATGGTGCCGACTAGGCGGCCATTAAAATAAAAAGCCGAGTGTCTACTTTCTGTTGCTACCCCCGTCAAGGTGTCACCCTCGTCCACATCTGGAAAAATATCGTCCATTTGTGACATCCATTCATTGAGTTTTTCCTCATCACTAATGCCCTGTTGCCGCATTTCATCAATAGAGCGCTGAGCAATTTTTTTGCCCTTTAAATTGCGGACATAATCCAATTTAAGGGCGAAAGGTTTGTTGGGTGTCCACTTGCCTTCAGGCGCAAATAAAGTGGCGGTATAAACATCCCAGAAATAGTAAGTAAAGCGTTGAGAGCCCACGATTTCAGCTTGGGGCACGGCATTTGTTACCGTGGCGGGCACGTCTTCACGGGCGTTAACGCTCGGTACATGCAGCCAATTAAAGACCAACATTGTGCTTACCCAAACAGTTACCTGAAGTTTTTTCATGTCATGAGTCTCTTGTAATTTTGTCTTTTTTACGTGTATTGGTTTGATAGTTTGTTCTTACACCCAACCTAGTTATACTTCTCGCTGTAGCACATTGATCATTTTCAGCACGTGGAGACCATCATCATTTTGTCCGCTTTTCAGCCCCAATTGCCCTCCCCCCTTATCCCCTTTACCCCGCCTTGGGAAGGTGCTTCAAACGTCACTATGATGGTTAAACGCGATGACGCTATACACCCTGTGGTTTCTGGCAATAAGTGGCGAAAACTAAAATACACGATTGAAAATCTCCCACCTACGGTTGAAAGCATTGTGAGTTTCGGCGGAGGTTTTTCCAATCACCTGCATGCTCTCGGCTTTGTCTGTCATACGTTAGGCCTACCTTTTCATGCCATCGTCAGAGGCAACTATGAAGGGAATGAGTCGCCCATGTTAAATGACTTACTACACTGGCACGCAAACCTGCACTATGTGAATAAGGACACCTACCAAAAACGTCATGAAAAAAGGTATTTAGCCCAGTTGAATGCACAATTTCCTAACTGTCTTATTGTGCCTGAAGGCGGAAGTCAATCTGATGCGCTGTTTGGTCTATCGGAACTCATTGATGAAATAGACCATCCCTTCGATACCATTATCGCCCCTGTTGCTAGTGGCGCCACACTCGCAGGAATCGTCAAGGGACTTGCCCCTACTCAACACGCGCTGGGGATTGGTGTATTAAAAGGCGAAGGGTATTTGGAGTCTTTGGTGTCACAGTTTTTAGACCATGAAATGAATTGGCGCATTACCCATGACTTTCATTGCGGAGGCTACGCAAAGCAACCCCGGTATCTCAAGACATTTTGTGCGCAATTCAATACGAGTATGCCCTTTGCCATTGAGCCTGTTTATTCTGGCAAAGTGTTTTATGCGCTACAACAGTTATTACGGGAAGGGGCCTTTAGGAAGGGGGAGCGCATTGTGATTTTGCACACAGGAGGCTTGCAAGGCGCCCGACCCAAAGGCAACTGATCTTCTCCGCCTCTGCATTCGTTTAACCTAATATCAAGACTATTGATTAATATTTAAACGAATCATAACAGGGTATGATTATTTTGACGTTTATTGAAACGTCCTACTGTCAAAAAGGAGACAAATATGATTGAAGGGCCTGTCACACTGCCAACGCCACTAACCATATTAGTCTCTCGCGCGTTAAACTTGTGCGAGTTAATCTTGTTAAACAACCAAGCCTTCTATCCGTTTGCCGCCATCTACGAAAATGGCAAGGTAGGCTGCTTATTCACTGACGAAAACGAAGAGCGTACGAATGAAAGCCAACTGATAGAGCAATTGCAATGGCGAATTATCGACACCACCACAGATTCCAATAGCTATAGCATACTGGTTTACGCAGCCACCGTTCAAACGCGGAAGAACAAATCGATGGATGCTATCGCCATCAATACCGCCAGCCCAAACGATGAAGAAGGTTTGCTTCTTTACCCGTATTATCGTGTAGGCGAAAAGATCGTTATATCTCCCCCTATCAGCACAAAATCCGAATAAACCACCTCCGCAACCCAAGAGTTGGTTTTTGTTGTTATCACGATTAAAATTTTTATCTCTACCATTGCTGTCTTTGCTTGCCAATTTGGTTCGGTCTGCTAGCATTCAGCGCAAATTCATTACGCTTAATTAGGGAAACATTATTATGTCTCGCGTTCTCATTATTGGTGCTGGCGGTGTCGCCTCTGTTACTGTCAAAAAATGCGCCCGCTTACCTGCGCATTTCGACGAAATTTACTTAGCCAGCCGCACGGTATCTAAGTGTGAAGCTTTACAGAAAGAAGTGGGTGAAGATCGCGTAAAAGGCGTATTTGCGCTTGATGCTGACAATGCAAAAGAAGTGGAAGCGCTCATCAATGATGTTAAGCCTGACCTCGTTATCAATTTGGCATTGCCTTATCAAGACCTTCCCATTATGGATGCCTGTCTCGCCACTGGCACAGACTACCTTGATACCGCCAATTACGAACCCAAAGACGAAGCTAAATTTGAATACTCTTGGCAATGGGCGTATCAGGATAAGTTTAAAGACGCTGGTATTATGGCGCTGTTAGGCAGTGGCTTCGATCCTGGTGTGACGAACGTTTATACCGCGTATGCTGCAAAACATTATTTTGACGAAGTGCACTACCTTGATATTGTGGATTGCAACGGTGGTGATCACGGTCAGGCCTTTGCCACTAACTTCAACCCAGAAATCAACATCCGTGAAATTACCCAACGTGGTCGTTTTTGGGAAAATGGTGAATGGAAGGAAACCGACCCGCTCAGCGTTAGAGAAGATTTGGACTATCAAAATATCGGCGTACGTGCGTCTTATTTAATGTTCCATGAAGAGCTGGAATCTTTGGTGAAACATTTCCCAACATTGAAACGCGCGCGTTTTTGGATGACATTTGGTGATGCTTACCTAACACACCTTCGCGTGCTAGAAGGCGTAGGTATGACCAGCATCGAGCCGGTTGAATTTCAGGGCCAAAAAATCGTTCCTCTTGAATTCCTAAAAGCTGTGTTGCCTAACCCAGGCTCACTTGCTGAAGGTTACACAGGAATGACATGTATAGGCACCTACATTACCGGTATTAAAGACGGTAAAGAGAAAACCATCTTCATTTATAACAACTGCGATCATGCGAAGTGCAATGATGAAGTAGGTGCACAAGCGGTATCTTACACCACAGGTGTGCCTGCCATGATTGGAGCGGCGCTTATGCTCAATGGTACATGGAAGCAGCCAGGCGTTTGGAACATGGAGCAATTCGATCCAGACCCGTTCATGGAAATGCTTAACGAACATGGCTTGCCATGGCACGTCATTGAATGTGAAGAAAGCCCATTTAAAAAATAGGGTCACGCTTTAGTGGAGCAACCTAAGTTGACAGATTTAACAAATCGAACAGATATTCCTTCTCCTTGCTATGTTCTAGAAGAAGCCAAACTTATCAAGAATTTAACCTTGATGAAACGCGTCCAAGACGAATCTGGCGCGCGCATTATTTTAGCGCTCAAAGGGTTCTCTATGTGGTCGTGCTTCGACATTATCAAAGACTATTTGCAAGGCGCTACCGCAAGCTCGGTATGGGAAGCTAAGTTGGCCGCAGAAATGGGCAAAGAAGTTCATGCTTATTCACCCGCCTATAAAAAGGCAGATGCCGAAGCGTTAGCGGGGTTGGTTCATCATTTGTCGTTTAATAGTTTGTCTCAGTGGCAGCAGCATAAAGAGACGCTTGCGAATGTTTCTTTGGGTTTACGTATTAACCCGGAACATCAGGAAGCTGACACCCCTCTTTACGATCCAGCAGCGCCAGGTTCACGCTTAGGTATCCGCGCCATAGAGCTTGAGGGTGAAGACCTTTCGGAAATTGAAGGCTTTCACTGCCACAACTTGTGTGAGTGTGATTCTTTCGCCACCGAACGAACATTGCGAGCCATTGAGGCTCGCTTTGGCAAGTGGTTGCCCGAACTAAAGTGGCTAAACCTGGGTGGCGGGCATCTAATGACCAGTGAAGACTACGATGTTGTCCACCTCATTAACACCCTCAAAGACTTTAAGCAGCGTTACCCTAATTTGGATGTTATTTTAGAGCCGGGCTCCGCTGTGGCCTGGCAAACTGGCCCGCTTATTTCAGAAGTGGTAGATGTGGTGAACAATGATGGCGATATCGCTATTTTAGATATTTCTGCCACTGCCCATATGCCTGATGTGTTGGAAATGCCGTATCGGCCTACCGTGTTGCACGGAAGTTTTCCTGGCGAAAAAGCCTACGACGTCAAGTTAGGGGGTAACTCGTGTTTAGCTGGAGACGTCATCGATAGTTATTCTTTTGATGCGCCATTAAAACCCGGTCAGCGTGTTCAATTTGAAGACATGATGCACTACACCATGGTAAAAACCACTTTTTTCAATGGCGTAGAGCACCCAGCGATTGGCATATTGCGCGCTAATGGCGAGTTTGAGCTGGTAAGAGAATTCGATTATAGCGACTTCAAAGGTCGTTTATCGTAAATCATTAAACACCATGCTACTCATCTTGTGATGTGTAGCATGGTGCTAACAACGCTAAATAACGCCACGGCCGCTAACTGCTCCCTCACTGCCCACTTGGCCTTCGGCAATCACCGTATCATCCAGATAGAGTTTAAAGGCCGTTTTATTCGGGGCCGTTATATTGTATTTGAACCCGTATATTTCTTCTTCTCGCAAACGAACCGTGGTTTCTTTAGACGGAGAAATAAGATCGTATACACCTGTATCTGCAGTTTGGCTGAACACATCGACCAACCAATTGCCTTGGGCTATCTCAATTTTCAATATACTGTCTTTCATTGGTCTTCTCCTTTTTGCTGGCAAAGAAACTGATCATTACGATCCTAGTACCTTTGCCAACCCATTCAGGATCGCCAAATCATTCGCCATAAGGTATGAGTCACTCATAATGCCGCTTAATCTAAATCGTTGTGGGTCACTAACCATACTTGCCGTAATACAGTACCATTCGCGTTACTGCTTAGTGACAGCGCACTTAACGGCGGCAATTCGCAACTGCTTGGTATAGGCGGTTTGTAGGTATTAGCCACGGATACGTCTACCCACACGTCGCGTCCCACCGCTTTTCCAGTATATAAGGCCTTGTCCGCAAGCGTAATGGTTTCAAGCCAAGACCATTGATTCGGAAACGCTGGGCACAGTGGGAAGGGCACGCTCCCCAGGGTACAAGTAACATGAATAGGGTCGCCATTTTCAATGGGCACTGGCACAGAAGAGATGGAGTTTTGAATACTGGCCGCCATCGTCGCACTGCGCTCTCTAGAAGAATGCCGCACCACTAAAAGGAATTCCTCGCCACCCCAACGCACCACATAGTCATCTTCACGTGCCACATCGCTCAAGCGTTTTGCTACCTCTATAAGGATTTGATCGCCCACGTGATGACCATACACATCGTTCACCTTTTTAAAGTGATCGATATCAATAAGGAAAAACAGTATGTCACTGCCCTCAATGGCTGTGGCTGAGTGCGACTTTTCGTAATCCGCTATCGCCTTGTTACCATCTTTTTCCATTGCCGATTCAGTGAAGCGTCTGTTATACACTTGGGTGAGCGGGTCGGTATGACTTGCTTTAAGCAGAGCATCACTTTTCTCTTTCAATTTTTCAGAGGTGGCCTCTAAGCTTTCCGTTCTAAGCCTAACTTGCTCCAGCAAGTACGCTTCTCGCTGCTTTAATCGGCGAGTTCGCAAGGCAATAAGCAGAGCGATTGCACTGAGAGCAAGGACCACATAAACAAGTTTTGCCCACAACGTTTGATACCAATATGGTGAAACCACCACATTACTCGCCGTTGATGGAGACCATTGAGACCATAGCGTGGGTCTGTTCTGGACAATAAATTGATAGTCACCAGGAGGAATCTGGGTATAGCTTGCAATTCGATTATGCTGCTCAGAATAATTCCAGTCGTTCTCTAGTCCCTTCAACATGTAGCGATATTGTGACGTTGCGGCGTGAAAGTAATCTAAATTTGTAAAGTGAATGCGAAGCTTATTATCATTGGCGGGTACGTGTATTGGCGTACTTTCACTTTGGCCTAGCAGCGGGTGGCTCAATACGCGCTCTCCCACCTGCGTAGAGGCGAACACCACAGGGTGAATAGTGTCAGTTTCGTCAAATTTGTGGGTGTCGATGAGGGTAACGCCACCACTGCCACCCATGAGCAACATGCCATCGTCTCGTATCGCAGACGCGCCGCGATAATAGGGGGCAAACAAACGTTTATCTTTTCCCTGTATGGCTCTTGCATGGGACTGCCCTGCCTCGATAACACTGATCCCATCGCGGCTGCCTACCCAAATTCGCCCATAGCTATCTGCTTGAAGGCTTCTTACTACATTGTCGGTAAGCCCGTTTAAATGATTGAAATGAACCGCTGGGGCGCTAGGGTTGGCTAAATCGATGCCAATCAGCCCTTCGCCTTCGGTAGCCACCCATAGCTGGTTATTTCCATCAACTAAGAGATCTGAAATAAACCCAACTCTGACCTCTTTATTTTTCGTTTCAACGTGGGTAAGTTGTCGAATCAACCCACCTTGAATGTCTATCCAATTCAGCCCATTCCACGTGCCCACCACCAAGTTACCATTGCGCAACCTCACCAACGCAGAAATGCGTCTATCTGTTAACGTATCGGCAATGTGATTTTCATTACTTAACTCGCCTGTTTTCGACCTTGTGAATTTCCAAAGTCCATCGGTGCCACCAGCAAAAAAGGTTTTTTGATCAACAACTAACAACGTACCTGTATACGCGTTACTATCACGCACTTGCAAAGAAAGCTTAGATAACTCCCCTTCGTGATACTGGTAAATGCCCCAATTACTGCCTATTAATGCCCCTCGATGTGGTGTAATGGCGATGGCTTCAATCGCTCCTACCGGCAATGCATTTGGGTTTTCTACGGATTGCACAGGAATATGTTCGTTAATTCCCCTATCGGGGTGAGCAATATCCACCCCATTTTTGGCTAGCCCCAACCATACTTTGTTGGTTTCAGTGGCGATTGCTTTTACGTGCTGATCACTGATGCCGTTAACAGCGCCTATATCACCGTAAATACTCTTTATACTTTCTTGCTGAGGATTAAATAAGCTGGCGCCGTTGCTAGTCGCAATCCAGAGATAGCCCTTAGGAGAAACATAGATTTGCCATATTTCGTCATTAATCACACTTTCTGCGTACAATCGATTGTGTGTTATGCGCTTTACCTCACCTGAGTTAAGGGAATAACTAAGTATTCCTTGCCCAAAGGTGCCTATCCAAATCTGTGTTTCACTCACTTGGGCAATATCAAAAATCCATTCTCCGTTAAACAGAGGAAGCGACACTTTGGCAACACGACCATCAGAAGCTATGTGAAATAGCCCATCTCGTGGCGTGCCAAACCAAAGTTCACCGTTTGACACCAATCCGAGGGTGGAGATTCGCTGAGAGTGAGGCAGATGATGAGATAAGTCTACCGCTTTAAAGTCATTCGCATCGTGCGCTTTAACGTAAAGACCATCACTGGACGCAACCCAAGTTCGATTTTCTTCATCCACCACCATATCAAAAATACGCAGCTCGGCCGTTTTATTCGGGTTCACTAAAGAAAAGGTTTCCAGCGCAGACGTGTCGGTGTCTAGTCGGCTGATGCCGTTGCTATGCGTAAACCACACACTGTGTAATGAAGGCGAATAAATAGCATAAGAAATAGACGTGAGCGCGTTAGGAAGATGTAGGGAGTGAGCTTCACGTGAAAGCGGATTAAATTGCACCAGGCCAGATGAGGTAACTAACAAAAATTGGCGCTGGATATACGTCGAAATACTGTGCACAGACACGGTTTTTCCGTTTACCTTCACAGGCACGGCTGTGAAGGAACTGCCATCGTATCGGTACATTCCGTTTTGAGTGAGAAACCAACTAAAACCAAGAGCATCTTCTTCAATTGCGGTGATTTTCCCGAAAGGAAGCCCTTGCTGATGGCCAAAGTTAGTGAAGGTCTCATGGTGCCAAGACCACTGAGATTCAGCGCTGCCATAGCCTATGAAGCTAAAAAATAAAAAGGCAGCAAATACAATTGCTGATAAAGGCTTTGCAAAGTAGTACATAGGCAAAGAGCGACACGCCGCGTTGTTATTATAATTAATGGAGATAACAATGAATGCTATCGCCTTACCTATCGCTTAGCTACTCTTTTTTAATGCCAAGCCCCGCTTGGTAAAGCGCATTTTTCTTTAGTTGATAGTGTTCGGCCACTACCGCGGCAGCTTTTTTAAGGGGCATGTGTTCGCACAAACGCTCAAGTAACGCCATGGCTTCTGGAGGAATAGCGGTTAAATCCACCTGCGCGGGGGAAATCATGACCACAAACTCCCCTTTTTGATGCGCGGCATCCGCGTGTAAGTAGGCCATAACATCGTCGGCAGTGCCGCTGACGTAGGTTTCAAACGTTTTACTGATTTCTTTAGCGATAACAATATGCCTGTTCCCCAGCACCCTGGCGATATCGCTCACGGTTGACACGATTCGTCTAGGCGCTTCGTAAAACACACTTGTACACGTTCGCCCTTTAAGCTGAGACAACAGGTTATCTTTAGCTTGCGCTTTTACAGGTAAAAAACCTTCAAAAATAAATCTGTCGGTGGGCAGGCCAGAAGCGCTTAGCGCTGTAATGGCAGCACATGGGCCCGGCAACGCGATAACAGGAATTCCCTCTTCACGGCATTTCCTCACCAAGATAAAACCAGGATCGCTGATTAATGGTGTACCCGCATCACTGATTAACGCCACAGACTCACCGTCTTTTAATCTATGACAAAGCATCGCCGTGCGCTTATCTTCATTATGATCGTGAAGGGACAAGGTTCGTGTGGGTATGCTGAAGTGTTGTAACAATCTGGCACTATGACGGGTGTCTTCCGCCGCAATCCAATCAACACTGTTTAGAACCTCAATAGCGCGAGCGCTTATGTCGTCAAGGTTGCCTATGGGCGTTGGCACGATAAATAAAGTTGCAAAATCTGTCATAAAAACGGTCGAATTTTTTAAATATTAACGAAAGTGTACCACGCCATTAGGCCAGTTTATGATTGCAAACGTAGATTTTCATTGTGGTTAAGATAAACTTGCTGCTTAACGTAGTAAAAGGAATGGAACTGTGGGCACCATTGGACATCGTAATAAAGGTTTTATTTTCGCAACAGCAGCCAGCCTTTCGCTGCTGATGGGCTGTGGCAGCACGCCAAAACCGGTAGCAAAAACACCTGTAGTTACCCCCCCAAAACCCGTCGACGTCCAGGCGAATCAACCTGTTACTCCTGAACATAAGCTGCTTGAAGCGAAAAAAGTGTGGCAGGGTCAAAAAGATAAAGATGCACGGGACAGCCTATTGCTAGATGCAGCAGCGCTCTATATACAGCAAGAAGATACCTTACTTGCCCAGCAAGTGCTGATTGAATTAAGACAAGACGGCATAGCGCCCTCGCTTCACGATAGATATGCCTTGCTGCTTGCAAAGGCCTATATCAATAATCGTTCTGCTGACCCAGCCAAGTTGCATCATCTGCTTGAAGGTTTGAGCACTTCTACGTCGAAAAAAGCGGAAATTCAGACCACATTATTTGCCAAGCAAGGAATGTGGGCCGATGCTGCCAATGCACTCTTAAGAACAAATGCGTCTGCCGAGGTCAAGGTTGAACAGGTGTGGACGTGGGTTAAACAACTCGACGAAACGGCGCTCCAAAAAGCAGATAGGCAATTTCCAGCATTGCGCCCCTTTATCTCGTTGAGAAACTTAACCCATGAATATGCGCAATCCTCAGTTTCCTTACAAGAAGGGCTAAAAGCGTTTCAACGGACCTACCCTGGCCACATGTTAGCCACTCATTTGCCTAAAGATGTGATGCAAGCCCACGCCCTTAGCCAGCCAGACTTGCAAGAAATCGCCGTATTCCTGCCGTTAAGTGGGCGTTTAGCGTCAACCGGTGAAGCCGTGAAAGACGGTATTATGGCCGCCTATTATGAGCAATTAACCATTCAAGGCGAAAACAGCAATTTACCAGCATTACGTTTTATCGACACCCTGGGTAAATCGCCACAAGCGCTGGTTTCTGAGCTAGGAGAAGCCAAGTTTATTGTGGGCCCGTTATTGAAAGAAACCGTTGAATCACTGATTCCTGTTTTGCCTGCAAACGTTAACATGCTTGCCCTTAATAGAGTGGAGCCATCGCTAGCACCTTCTACTCAACCCCAGCTATCCCCATCGGACGTATCAGTAAACAGCAGTGCACAAGATGCCCCCCTGCATCAGGAAGTACGCTATTTTGGTTTAGCACCGGAGGATGAAGCTGAACAACTGGCAAATTTTATATTTAACAAAGGATTAAGAGCGCCCATTGTAGTTGCTGCACAAAGTAGTTTGTACGAGCGCATGCACGATGCGTTTAAAGATCGTTGGTTTGCCCTACATAAGCAGAAAGGTACCCGGGCACACGTGACTACGGTGACCTTCAACGACAGCAGCTCATTACGTGAAGGTATTACCCAAGCCCTGGATGTGGCGCAGAGTAATAAACGTATTAACCAGATTGAGTATATGGTTAATGAAGACGTCTATAACATGCCGCGCAGCCGACGAGACATTGACGCAATTATTGCCTTTGCATCGCCACAAGATACAGAACTGCTCAACCCTATAATCGAAGCCAGCTTGAATCCCTATGATGGAAAACAGGTTCCTGTCTATGCCACGTCACGCTCAATGGATTACGACAGTGGCAAAAATCAATGGCGAGATTTACAGAACGTGCGTTTTATAGATATGCCATGGATGATGCCAACACACCAGTGGCAGGCTTTGGCGGCTACCACTGACACGGTTTGGCCCAACCGAACCACCATGCAAAACCGATTATTCGCCTTTGGGTTCGACGCCTATAACTTGCTGCCTCAATTAGGCATGTTAACCGTGTTACCTTACTTGAAATACGAAGGCTTAACTGGTGAATTGCAAATAAACGACAGTGGTGAAGTGAAGCGCCAACTACCTCAAGCCGTAATCAACAACGAACGTGTACAGATGCTTATGGAGTAACATTTATGTCAACAGTGCAAGGGAATGCAGCAGAAGAACGCGCCGTCTCCTTTCTGGAGGAACAAGGCTTATCTTTGTGTTGTCGTAATTACCGAACCCGTAGAGGTGAACTGGATATTGTCATGCAGGACGGCGAGACCATTGTCTGTGTTGAAGTAAAGTACAGAAAATCTCGCCAGTTTGGTCAAGCTGTAGATTTTGTGACCGTTAAAAAATTACAACGGATTCAAGCTGCGTTTGCCTTCTATTTGTTAGATAATAACCTCAATCCAGCGTCTACCCCCCTGCGAATAGACGTTATCGCTATTGATGGAGATAACCTTCAATGGCTTAAAAACATCGGTTGAATTTTTTAAAGCGCGTGACATTCATTGCTAAGCGCTAATAGCATTACTCTAGTGTTGTAACGCACAGACAAAGCAGGTTCAGCCGTTTGCCTATTAAGAGAAGAAGTATGATTGAACAAATTAAAGCGAATTTCACAGAGAGTATTCAAACCAAAATTGCCGCCTCTGAAATCTTGCCTGAATCCATAGAGAAAGCAGCTTCTATGATGGTTGAAGCGCTTATTCGTGGAAATAAAATTTTAAGTTGTGGTAACGGCGGTTCTGCAGGAGATGCTCAACACTTCTCATCTGAAATGCTTAATCGTTACGAAAGAGATCGCCCAAGTTTACCGGCAATAGCGCTGAGTACTGACACGTCCACAATCACCTCAATTGCGAATGATTATAGCTATGACGAAATTTTTGCTAAGCAAGTTCGTGCGCTAGGTCAGCCTGGTGACATTCTACTGGCCATTTCTACCAGCGGAAACTCACGCAACGTCATTGCTGCCATGGAAGCGGCGCTATCTCGTGACATGACCATTGTCGCCCTTACGGGTAAAGACGGCGGAGAAATGGCAGGGTTCTTAAGCGAGCACGATGTGGAAATTCGTGTCCCTTCTAACCGTACTGCACGAATTCAAGAAGTCCATCTGTTGGTTATTCACAATTTATGTGAATGCATTGATGACAGTTTGTTCCCAGCCGATCACGGAGACGAATAAGGCCATAATGAAACAAAAGCACAGTAAACTATTCGGGCTTATTGCCGCTTTAATCGTGATGACCCAACTTCAAGGTTGTGTTGCCGCGATTGGTGCGGCGGGCGCCATGGCAGCAAAAGTTGCCAATGACAGACGCACGGTAGGCACGCAACTTGACGATCAAAATGCCAATCGTGCAGTGGCCTATCAATGGGCTAAAAGTGACGAGCTTAAGGCCAGAGCAAACCTGCAAGTTGACGTATATAACGGCGTTGCCCTACTTACTGGGCAAGCTCCCACTCAAGCACTCATCGATGAAGCGGTAAAACGTGCACAAGACGTCAGTTATATTAAGAAAATTCACAACCAAATTCGATTAGGTGAGCCTATTGGTGCTGGCACTCAGGCCAATGACATCTGGCTTGCCTCAAAAGTAAGAACCAAAATTATTGCTGACGAGCGCGTCCCCGCCTTGCAAATTAAAGTGATTGTCCAAGATTCAGAAGTATTTCTTATGGGCCGTTTATCCAACTTAGAAGCAACTACCGCGGTGGATATTGCGCGCAATGTTACCGGCGTAGCTCGTGTAGTACGTGCATTTGAGATTATTTAATCGAGAATTAGCAACGGCCCTTTTAGTTGCAGGGGCCTTGTTCATGGAAATTTTGGATGCGACCGTCATTACCACTGCGCTACCGGTTATTGCCGCCGATTTCGGTGTACCGGCTGCCCACCTTTCCATTGGTGTCTCTGCTTACCTCGTTGCTGTCACCCTCTTTATTCCGTTAAGCGGCTACGTTGCCGACAAGTTTGGTGCACGGACCATTTTTATTGCTGCAATAGGGGTATTTACCCTTGCATCCGTGCTTTGCGGGTTAAGCACTACCCTAGTAGAATTTACCTTATCGCGTATTCTGCAGGGCGTGGGTGGCGCCATGATGGTGCCCGTAGGGCGACTGGTCGTATTGCGTGACTTACCTAAAGAAAAACTGGTAAAAACCGTAGCGATTATTACTTGGCCTGCACTAAGTGCGCCGCTATTGGGGCCTGTGCTCGGCGGCTACATAGCCACGCATTTCAGCTGGCAGTGGATTTTCTACATGAATATTCCACTGGGTTTACTTGCTATTATCGCCTCGCTTTATTTACTAAAAAATACCAAAGGTGACGTAGGCAAATTTGATATTAAAGGCTTTTTGCTCACCGGCATTGGCTTTGCGCTTTTTATGGCAGGCATTGAGTTTCTTGCCAGCACCAGCGATAAACTGATGCAGTCGCTAAGCATTGTACTCGTTGGTTTAGTGCTGATGGCACTCGCAATACGGCACGTAAAGAAAGCCCCAACCCCATTGTTTTCATTTGACGCCATGCAGCACAAAACATTCAGGTTATCTGTGTATGGCGGCTCGGTAGTACGCATTGCGCTAGGCAGTGCGCCGTTTTTAGTCCCTCTTATGTTACAGCTTGGCTTGGGCTACTCTCCGGTGGAGGCTGGTTCGCTGTTACTGTGGCTTTTTGCTGGCAACTTGGCGATAAAGCCTGCAACCACGTGGATCATGAATACCTTCGGGTTTAAGCGTGTACTTGTGGTCAATGGCGTGCTCATCGCGCTTGGGTTTGTTGCGCTTGCTTTCGTCAACCACCAAACTTCTTTATTCACCATTGCCGCTATTTTATTTGCAAATGGCGTAACCCGATCAACGCACCTAACGCTGTTAAACACCATTGCTTTTGCTGATGTGCCCACTCATAAAATGCGCGACGCTAATACCTTAGGCGCTATACTAATGCAAATGAACCGAGGCCTAGGTATTACCCTCTCGGCACTGGCCATTGCGGCCGCCTCATTTTTATTAGGTCAAAGTGCCGATACCCCCACCCTCACAACGTTCACTATGGCAATGCTATTTATGAGCGTGCTGGCACTGGTGAGTATTACCGATAGCCTCATGCTTTCAAAAGAAGACGGCGTCTCTGTATTAAACAAACGTAAAGCGAAAAAAGCCCGTCAATCTTAAGGCAACAGTCTTTTCCTATGCAATTTTATGCCAATGAAAAAAATAAGCCGGTCATATGACCGGCTTATTAATGAGCAATAAAAAACAACTTGGTATTAGAATTCTGTTGAGAACCTTACACCAAACTCACTGGCGTCATTGCTAAGCACTTGAATAATGTAGTCACCGGTATTTAAGCGGGCATTATCATAACGCTCGTCAAAAATATTGCGGCCATAGAGTGCCACCGTGTATGCGTCATCTGCTGGCGTATATGCAATATCAACATTCACTAGCTCTCGACTATCTAGCTCAGTCTGACGGCTTGCCAGTGATGATGGCTCACCATACATGTCTGAACGATAAGAGTAGTCAGCACGTACGCGGATAGAGTCACCGCCTTCAAGATCGAAGGTGTAAGATGGCCCTATAGCAAGTGTTAGGTCTGGCGTTAAAGGCGCAACTGGCTTGTAGCCATCTTGCTCATCCACATCCACATCCATATAGCCAACACTCGCCATCATGCTAAAGTTACCGTAGTTAAAGGTAGTGTCTAGCTCAATACCACGAGAGGTTTGCGTAACAATTTGGTTATCGGTTTCAAACCCATTTTCTGTCACTTTACTCACCTGATACGGTAAGTCATCAAAGTCGGTATTGAATACTGCTACGCTGACGTCGAAATATTCATTTACACGACCTTTAATCCCGACTTCGTAGTTAACCGCAGTGATATTGTCTGAGGCAACGAAACATTCGATGTTACCAAACAAACAGTAAGGTCTCGCAGGATACTGACCAGACTGGTAGCCTGATTGAATTGTCGCGTAACCTGTCATGCCATTTTCAAAAGTATAATTAGAGGCAATTTCCCACGTAACTTCATCCCAGTTATCGCTTGAATAAACCGTACCTATTGCTTCTGAAACACTGGCTGACGCATCTTTCTCATCTTCGGTATAACGCAGGCCACCCGATAGGCTAAGCTCATCAGTCAAGTCTCGGCGTACATTCACATACACCGCTTTTGATGTTGTTTCCTGGTCAAGTTCCAATAAATTGGACCATGTATTGTAGCTAGAATCCTCGCCCTGACGATTTTTGCCTTCTTCATTAAAATAATACAAACCGGCAACAAAGTCGGTGTATTCATTGATGTAACCATTTAACTGAAGCTCTATAGAGGTTTGATCTGCTTCACCACGCTCAGGATAGTGATCCAGGCTATAAATAGTGCCATCGTCATCTAAACCCGCTTTATATTTTGAAGAACGGGTACTTGCAACTAACTTCAGCGTATAGTCGTCGTTCATGTCCCATTCTGTGGTAAGCGCTAAACCGCGAGCTTCGTTAGACACGCCGGTAACGGCTTCTTCACCGGTTGCGTTGTCGTAAATGTCGTAGCCTTCTGGCGTCACATCCGTATTACGCAGCGCAACACCTAACGGGTTATCCCCGCCGTAATAACGATCTGATTGCAATTCATCAATTAGCACAGTGTAAGGGCGCAGGCCACCGTCACCATTATTGCCATCGGCAGTCAGTACCATACGAAAGTCATTCGATGGTTCCCATTTAACGGATAAACGACCCGACACATCTTCGGTTTCGCCTACATCATACTCAGCGTCAGGCACATTAATAAACTCGCCTAGGCCATCACGTTTATTAAACGCCATATTCATATTGAAAGACAGCGTGTCTGTTAAACCATGATTAACAAACAAATCTGCTTTTACGCGGCCTCGCGTACCAAATTCAGTGTTGATTTTGGTTAAATCACCTTGATCTGGCTCTTTGGTAATAATGTTGATAGCACCACCAATAGAGTTACGTCCGTACAAAGTCCCCTGGGGGCCACGAAGCACTTCAATACGCTCTATATTATTTAAACTCCAGTTTTGGCCAACTTGGCGGCCTAGGTAAACGCCATCAACGTACACGCTTACACCTGGGTCTGTGGTGATAAGGTGGTCTTGCAGACCAATACCACGAATAAACGGGTTAACAGAAGAAGTATGACCGGCAGAAAAGCCTGTTACATTCAAGTTAGGTACAAATTTACCTACATCGGTAAGGTCGCTAATGCCTTGTTCAGCAAGTTTATCGCCATCAAATGCACTAATAGCAATGGGAACTTCATAGATAACTTGCGGGCGTTTAGTCGCAGTAACGGTAATAGCTTCAAACTTTTGTTCTTCAGCTGCGTCAGCGTCTTGAGCAATAACAGGGTTTGAGAAAACGGGAACGGTGAGGGCTACTGCTAGTGCCACAGGGGAGAGCCTACTGGCAAGTGTCTTAGACACATCAGTATTGGTGATCATGTATAACCTCTTTACGTGAGTGTTAGGTGTAAAATTATTGTATTTTTAGGCTGCTTCAGATTCTTCTATGGAACCTTAAAACCCAATAAACTCACGAATAGAACGCCACTACGACTAATGGCTTGCCGAACTGGCTAAGAGACTGACAAATACTCCATGTTCTTAAAGCTAAATATCACCACGTCCCTGCTTTATGAACAAAAATACCAGCCTTCGTCTACTCTTAAGTCATTATTGAGCCTGAAGACTGGAAAGCTATAATACTGACAAGGTACTAATTTGCCTAGATATTTATTACAGAACTGTCATATTTTGAACAAAAACCAGACTAATTGGTTAAAATATAAAGAAATTATTTTTAAAAAAACTTAACGGTAAAACAGTGCTTTTTTCTTAAATGATTACTTTTCAATCACTTCTATCAAGATTACCGTTCCTTTTCAAATCACGCAAATACCTAAGCGGAGCGACCCCGCCTCCAAATACTAGAAGCAACCGCAATAAAGAAGATTCGGCGAAATAGGCGGGATAGAAAAAAAGCACAATCAAGATAATGCAGGTTATCAAAGAGCAAACAATATCTATATTAATGCGTGTGATAAAATTGCCCATGTGTTACTCCCTACGCATAGCTCTAATTTGTCTGGTTGTTAAATGATTTGAAATTGGACCAGATTCACTAATGCTAACATTACCTTGAAAATCGTAATACTGACCCATACCCCATTGAGCTATTGCGGCCGCGAGAATGTTTCCGCCACTAGCTATGCCCACAAAAGTACTTACCATGATTTGTTGAGTCTCTCGGTCAAGTGATCCGCCACTAACGTTTATCATTTTGGTTGGCGTTAATATTTCCATGTGTTTCTCCTAATAGTGATATTGATAAAAAGCCCTTGTCGTAAATTATTAAATCGCTTTCAGCACGCAAATTAAACTGTACCTTTGGCGGTTTTTTACACTCCCTCTCCAACAATATGTCGACAATAAACATTTCATTTCCATTTTTTATTTCTTATTAGCCAAAATAACGATAATATTGTCGACAATTAGCGCAAGTGTTCTATTGGAATTCATCTCGTGATCAGTAAAGAAACTATTGTTACATCGGCTGATAAAACCTTTTTACAGTTAAGAACAGACATCGTAGAAGGGATTATTCCTGCCGGTAGTAAACTCAGTGAAACTGAATTGTCGACAAAGTACGCCGTTAGTCGCGCAGTCATTCGTGAGGCCATTAACCGTTTAACCAGTTGTCACCTTGTGGAACGTAAAGCTAACGTAGGTGCCCGTGTGGTTGCACTGTCACCTGAAGGCCTTATTCAGCTGTATCAAGTGCGCGAAGCGTTAGAGGGTATGGCCGCCCGCTTAGCCGCTCGCTATATGAGTGATGATGAAATTGCCGACATGCAAGCGCTGCTTGATAGCCATTTCGACAAAGTGAAAGACAGCCACAGCTATTATCAAGAAGCCGGTGATGTCGACTTTCACTACCGAATTGTCACTGGCAGCAAAAACGATCACCTTATTAGCGTGCTTATTGATGGGCTCTACCATTTAGTTCGTATGTACCGCGTACAGCTTGGTATGGCAGGACCACGGGTAAGTACGGCGTTTGATGAGCATAGACACATTGTTAACGCCATTGCCAATCGCGACGAAGAGTTAGCAGAAATGCTCATGCGTCGCCACATTCTTTATTCAAAAAATAATATCGAGAAGAAGCTCAACAATGACTAATACCCATAAGGCTTCTCCTTACCTTTTACACCTCTACCCTACTTTCAATTAAGCGAGTGATTATCATGAGTGCAGGAAAGAAATTCAGAACCGCGTTAGAGAATAACAAACCTCTTCAAATCGTAGGCACTATTAATGCCTACACGGCCATGATGGCGAAGGCCATTGGTCATCAAGCCATTTATCTTTCAGGTGGCGGCGTAGCTAACGCCTCGTATGGCTTGCCAGATTTAGGCATGACCTCGCTCAATGACGTGATTGCTGATGTTCAGCGCATCACCAGTGCGTGTGACCTACCGCTTATGGTGGATATCGACACAGGCTGGGGCGGAGCTTTTAACATCGCCAAAACCATCCGTGACATGGAAAAAGCAGGCGCAGCCGCTGTACATATGGAAGACCAAGTCGCACAAAAGCGCTGTGGTCACCGCCCTAATAAAGAAATTGTGAGTACAGCGGAAATGGTAGATCGCATTAAAGCCGCCGTTGATGCCAGAACCGACCCCGACTTTTTCATTATGGCGCGCACCGACGCATTCGCGCAAGAAGGCTTAGAAAAAGCCATTGAACGCGCAAAAGCCTACGTTGCAGCGGGCGCGGACGGTATTTTTGCAGAAGCAGTTCAAACTGAAGAACATTACCGTGCATTTGCAGAAGCCTTAGATGTACCGATTCTCGCCAATATCACTGAGTTCGGCAAAACCGAACTTTGGAATAAAGAAGAGTTGGGCGAATGGGGTGCTGATATGGTGCTTTACCCGCTAAGTGCGTTCCGCGCCATGAATAAAGCAGCAGAAATGGTGTACAAATCTATACTTGAAAATGGCGATCAAAAAGCGGTTGTCGACACCATGCAAACACGCATGGAGCTATACGATTACCTTGGCTACCACGAATACGAGCAAAAGCTAGATGCGCTATTTGCCGACGGCAAAAACTAAATAAATAAACGATTGCAGCTTGAAGTTGGCGAGCACGAGGATGCAGGGGTGAAGTACAGTTCCCTGCCCCTCTGAGGCATGGATGCCGAAGCGGAGCCCCCATGGATGGGTTTACGGCGTGGCAGGGAACTGTGCTTTGCTCCTGCAGCCAATGTGCCCGCCAACTTCAAGCGCCAAATGTCAAAGATATCACACTAAAAAGTACCTTACATATTATACAAGACCGGAGACAACAAGATGGCTAAACAGTTAAGTGGCGCGGGTTTACGCGGCCAAGTTGCAGGTAAAACAGCTTTATCAACGGTAGGTAAATCAGGTTCAGGTTTAACCTATCGCGGCTACGACGTGAAAGATTTAGCAGAAAAGTGTCAGTTTGAAGAAGTCGCTTATCTTATCTTAAAGGGTAACTTGCCAAATCAAGCTGAGCTTGATGACTATAAAACCAAACTTCGCGGTATGCGCGGTCTTCCTGACGCACTGAAAGACGTGCTTGAACGCATTCCTAAAAACGCCCACCCTATGGACGTGCTTCGCACTGGCTGTTCAATGCTAGGTAACCTTGAAATGGAAACTAGCTTTGATCAGCAGCAAGATGTGACGGATCGCATGTTAGCGTGCTTCCCAAGTATTATTTGTTACTGGTACCGCTTCTCACACGATGGTGTGCGCATTGATGTGGAAACCGATGACGACTCCATTGGCGGTCATTTCCTTCACATGCTTCACGGCGAAAAGCCAAGGGAGCTTCACGAACAAGTGATGCACGTGTCTCTCATTCTTTATGCCGAGCACGAGTTCAATGCGTCTACATTCACAGCCCGCGTATGTGCCTCTACCCTTTCTGATATGCATTCATGTGTAACCGGCGCGATTGGTTCTCTTCGTGGGCCACTTCACGGCGGTGCAAACGAAGCCGCAATGGAAATGATAGAAGGCTTCACGTCAGCCGATGACGCAGAAGAAAAAATGATGGGCATGCTAGAGCGCAAAGAGAAAATCATGGGCTTTGGTCATGCAATTTATTCCGAATGCGACCCGCGTAACGAAATTATTAAACAATGGTCTAAAAAGCTAGCGACCGATGTGGGCGATGAGGTGCTTTACCCTGTATCTGTGCGCTGTGAAGAAGTGATGTGGCGCGAGAAGAAACTATTTTGTAATGCAGACTTTTTCCACGCCTCTGCCTATAACTTCATGGGAATCCCTACGCCGCTGTTTACCCCAATATTCGTTATGTCTCGCCTTACAGGTTGGGCTGCACATGTAATGGAACAGCGCGCTGACAACCGTATTATTCGTCCATCGGCAGAATACACAGGCGAAGAATTGCGCCCTGTTCCTGCAATCAGCGAACGCTAAGAGAATAGGTGGTTTATGAATATTGATTACCGCAAACCGCTTCCTAACGCGGGTATCGATTTCTTCGATACCCGTGAAGCGGTTGATGCCATAGAACCAGGTGCATACGCCAAGCTGCCTTACACGTCACGTGTGTTGGCTGAAAACTTGGTGCGCAAATGCGACCCAGCCATGCTAAACGATTCACTTAAACAGCTTATTTACCGCAAGCGCGACTTGGACTTTCCGTGGTTTCCTGCTCGCGTAGTGTGTCACGATATCTTGGGTCAAACGGCACTGGTTGATTTAGCAGGTCTTCGGGATGCTATTGCAGCAAAAGGCGGCGATCCGGCGAAGGTGAACCCAGTAGTGCCAACGCAACTAATTGTGGATCACTCATTAGCTGTAGAGCACGCGGGCTTTGAAAAAGACGCCTTTGAAAAAAACCGCGCTATTGAAGACAGACGCAACGACGACCGTTTCCACTTTATCAACTGGACAAAAACCGCATTTAAAAACGTAGATGTTATTCCGCCCGGTAACGGCATTATGCACCAGATTAACTTGGAGCGTATGTCGCCGGTTATTCAAAACCGTGACGGCGTAGCCTTCCCCGACACTCTAGTAGGTACCGACAGCCACACGCCACACGTTGATGCACTCGGTGTTATTGCCGTGGGCGTTGGCGGCCTTGAAGCGGAAAGCGTGATGCTAGGCCGTGCTTCTTACCTGCGTTTGCCAGACATTGTAGGTGTTGAACTTACCGGCAAGCCACAGCCAGGTATTACGGCTACCGACATTGTATTAGCGCTGACTGAATTCTTACGTAAAGAGCGTGTGGTATCAGCTTATTTAGAATTCTATGGTGAAGGTGCATCCCACTTAACCCTTGGCGATCGGGCGACCATCTCTAACATGACACCAGAATATGGTGCCACTGCAGCCATGTTCTACATCGATCAGCAAACTATTGATTACTTGCGATTAACGGGTCGTGAAGAAAAGCAAATTGCGCTAGTGGAACAGTACGCTAAACACACTGGGCTTTGGGCCGATGACTTAGAAACCGCCGAGTACGAGCGGGTGCTTACATTCGACCTGTCTTCTGTTGGCCGTAATATGGCTGGCCCTTCTAACCCACACGCACGCTTACCTACCAGTGATTTGGAAAGCCGCGGTATTGCAGCGAAATGGGAAGAGGAAGACGGTAAAATGCCAGATGGCGCGGTGATTATCGCGGCTATCACTAGCTGTACTAATACGTCAAACCCGCGCAATGTTATTGCAGCAGGCCTACTTGCACGCAATGCCAACCAGCGCGGTTTAACCCGCAAACCTTGGGTGAAAAGCTCGCTGGCACCAGGCTCTAAAGCTGTTAAGTTATACCTTGAAGAAGCCAACTTAATGAGCGAGTTGGAAGACTTAGGTTTTGGGGTGGTGGCGTTTGCATGTACCACCTGTAACGGTATGAGTGGCGCGCTAGACCCTAAAATTCAGCAAGAAATTATCGACCGCGATTTATACGCCACGGCGGTATTGTCGGGCAATCGTAACTTCGATGGGCGTATTCACCCCTATGCGAAGCAAGCGTTTTTAGCATCACCCCCCTTGGTCGTTGCATATGCCATTGCCGGTACCATTCGCTTTGATATTGAAAAAGACGTGTTAGGCACCGATAAAGATGGCAACCCAGTAACGCTTAAAGATATCTGGCCAAGCGATGAAGAGATTGACGCTATTGTTACTCAATCTGTCAAGCCAGAGCATTTCAGAAAAGTGTACGAACCTATGTTCGACCTAAGTGTGGATTACGGTAAAGACATTAACCCGCTCTACGACTGGCGTGAAATGAGCACCTACATTCGCCGCCCGCCTTATTGGGAAGGCGCAATGGATGCCGAGCGCACAATGAAAGGTATGCGCCCGCTGGCCATTTTAGGTGACAACATCACCACCGATCACCTATCGCCTTCTAACGCCATTATGGCAAGCAGCGCTGCTGGGGAATACTTGGCAAAAATGGGGTTACCTGAGGAAGACTTCAACTCCTACGCCACCCACCGAGGCGATCACTTAACGGCGCAGCGCGCTACCCTTGCGAACCCCAAAGTGTTCAACGAAATGGTGCTGGAAAACGGCGAAATTAAGCAAGGTTCACTGGCCCGGGTTGAGCCCGAAGGCAAAGTCGTGCGCATGTGGGAAGCCATTGAAACCTATATGAACCGCAAACAGCCGCTGATCATTGTAGCGGGCGCTGATTACGGTCAGGGTTCATCCCGTGACTGGGCGGCCAAAGGCGTACGCCTTGCCGGTGTTGAAGTGATTGTGGCAGAAGGTTTCGAGCGTATTCACCGCACTAACCTTATTGGTATGGGCGTGTTGCCGCTTGAGTTTAAACCTGGCACAACCCGTAAAACCCTTGAGCTAGACGGTACAGAAACCTACGACGTAAGCGGAGAACCGTCGCCGGGCGCAACACTCACACTTGTCGTTAATCGCACCAACGGCGAGCAACTAGAAGTGCCCGTAACCTGTCGTTTAGATACAGGTGAAGAAGTCTCAATTTACAGCGCAGGCGGTGTACTACAACGCTTCGCCAAGGACTTCTTGGAAGCTGAAGCTAGCTGAATACGTAGAACGAACTTTTGGTGGGTGGAAGTCGTTTGTGATTTGCCCCCTTCCAGCCGCATGGATGCGGCTGGGGAGCGCACACGGACGTGTTCACCGCGAGTTTTAAATCACGAACAACCTTACTTCTCTCTAGATAAAATGGTTTTTTAATTTAAGAGGGCGTTGAGGCACCGTTGAAACCTTCGGGGCGCATGGACGCGCCCCGAGAGCCTACAGGGATGTATTTACGGCGTGTTTCAACGGTGCCTCAACGCTCTCATACCGAAGAAAGGGAAAAACATGACAAAGTATGCGCCACAACTTCGAGTACCGGCTACCTACATGCGTGGCGGTACCAGTAAAGGTGTGTTTTTTAACCTTATAGATTTGCCAGAAGCCGCACAAAAACCGGGGCCAGCCCGTGATGCGCTGCTTCTTCGGGTGATAGGTAGCCCAGACCCGTACGGTAAACAAACCGACGGTATGGGCGGTGCTACCTCTAGCACCAGTAAAACCGTGATTTTAAGTAAAAGCGAGCGTGAAGGATACGATGTAGACTACTTGTTTGGCCAAGTTGCCATCGACAAGCCTTTCGTAGATTGGAGCGGTAACTGCGGCAACTTAACCGCAGCCGTTGGCGCTTTTGCCATTAGCAATGGCCTGGTTGATGCCAGCAAAATTCCACAAAACGGTATTGCCACGGTAAATATTTGGCAGGCCAATATTAATAAAGCGATTATTGCTAACGTACCTATTACTGATGGCGACGTACAGGAAACTGGCGACTTTGAGCTTGATGGGGTGACCTTTCCTGCTGCAGAAGTCGAGGTTGCATTTGTGGACCCTGCCGATGGTGAGGGCGCGATATTCCCAACTGGACGTTTAGTCGACACCTTGGAAGTGCCGGGCGTGGGTAGCTTGCAGGCCACCATGATTAACGCAGGTATCCCTACTATTTTTATCAACGCTGAAGATATCGGTTACACAGGTACCGAACTGCAAGATGATATAAATAATGATGCCGAAGCACTTGGGAAATTTGAAGCTATTCGTGCACATGGCGCTGTGCAAATGGGTTTGATAAAAGATATTGGCGAAGCTGCAACGCGCCAACATACCCCCAAAGTGGCTTTTGTAGCACCGCCTAAAGGCTACAAAGCGTCTAGCGGCAAAGACATATTGGGCTCAGATATTGATGTACTCGTTCGCGCCCTGTCTATGGGTAAACTGCACCATGCGATGATGGGCACGGCAGCCGTTGCTATAGCTGCAGCAGCCGCTATTCCCGGCACGCTGGTTAATTTAGCGGCAGGTGGAGAAAACAGAGAGTCGGTTACCTTTGGCCATCCCTCTGGTACTTTACGGGTTGGCGCGAAAGCGACTTTTGATAATAACCAATGGCATATTCAACAAGCTGTCATGAGCCGAAGTGCACGAGTTTTAATGGAAGGCTGGGTACGTGTACCTCAAATTTAATGCTATATAAAAGGCAGGAATAACACGTAAGCACGCTGTTTATATAAGGAAAAGTATATTTAGACATAAGTATAAACTGTCGCCATAAGGGGGGCTTTTTTATTGTTAATTGGGTAGGATGCTCTGACAAATACACAGAGTAGTAGTCATGTATAAAGTTCTTGTTGTTGAAGACAGTTTAACCGTACGTAAAATTGTAAATAAGCTGATTGAGGATAATCCTCACTTTACCTGCGACCTATGCGAAAACTTATCTGAAGCACAACAAGCGCTGGAAAAAAGTCATGATTACCTGGTGGCCATTGTGGATTTAAACCTGCCGGATGCGCCGAATGGGGAGAGCGTAGAACTTGCACTTTCCCATAATGTCCCTACGGTGGTACTAACGGGTAATTTTGACGAATTTACACGTGCTCAATTGCTCGACCAAGGCGTATTAGATTACATAACTAAAGAGTCTCGCTACTCCTACCTACAAGTATTAAAGTTAGTTGATAGATTGCGTAAAAATCTATCTACCAAGGTACTTGTCGTCGAAGACTCTAAAACCAGTCGTAATCATATTTGCAGCTTACTGCGCAAATTTCATTTTCAGGTACATGAAGCCTCTGATGGTCTTGAAGCCCTGCAAGAGCTTGAACGTCATAGAGACATAAGAATGGTCATTGCCGATCACCGTATGCCTAATATGGATGGCTACGAGCTGATTAAAGCCATTCGACACGACCGTCGTTGGCAAGACTTGGTATTTATAGGCTTATCAGCCAATGGTGATAGTGTACTCACCTCTAAATTCATTAAAAGTGGCGCAAACGACTTTTTATCTAAGCCGTTTTATCACGAAGAGTTTTATTGCCGCGTGATGCAAAATTTAGAATCACAGGAAATGATTCAAACCATTAGAAATTCAGCGAATTTAGATCCGCTTACCCAGGTTTATAATCGTCGTTATTTAAATGAGCATGGTGAATCGCTTCTTAACCCTAAAACAGGACACGGCAAAGCCATAGTATCGATGATAGATGTCGACAACTTCAAAAGCGTTAATGATAACTTTGGCCACAAAACCGGCGATACCTTGCTAAAGGAATTTGCAACCCTACTCACTCACTTTTTTGCTGATGATCTCATAGTAAGATACGGTGGCGAAGAATTCACTGTCATTTCAGTGGGTGCGAGCAAATCCTTTTTTACGTCTTTATCAGAATTTATGGATGCAGTTCGCTCTACTCAGTTTACTCATCATAAATTAACGATCACTTGCAGTGTGGGAGTGTGTGCTGAACAGCAGTCAAACTTAGATGAACAGCTAGATATCGCTGATAGTCGTTTGTATTGCGCTAAACGGGCAGGAAAAAACCAAATTTTTGCCCGCGACATGCAACTCAAACATGGATAAATTAACCTAAATAGGCAGGTATAAACCAACATATTGCCACGAGTAATATAAAGTAACCTATCAATAGGAATGCAATACTGCGGGTTAAAACTGAATGGTGTTTTATCCGGTTGTTAGGTGTGGCGGTTGTCTTACTGAATGCCTTAGTGTGCCGCCTTGATAGCAAGAGCGCCATTACACTTGCCACGCAAAAACCAATCGCATTCCACCAGAACCAAAAAACAGTGGGCACAAAAAACGCTAGCATGATGTTAGTACCTACGCCTGCAACTAAACCAATATTGACATCTAAGCTTTGCACTCTTACACTCAATATCCCCAGTAAAAACACGGCCAGAACAGGGCCAAAAAATACCGAGCCGACTTTGTTTATCGCTTCAATCACCGTGGGCGCTATTGCACCTGCGTTCAGTGATAAAACTAATGTTATGACTCCCCACGCCACACCAATAATTCTTGCTATTCGTAGGTGACTGTTTTCATCTAAAGTATCCTTATTGAATCGGCTATAAAGCCGTTTGAAGTCCTCTACACTAACCGCGGTCAAAGAGTTTATAGCAGAGCTTAAAGAAGACATAGCAGCAGCAAGAATGGCCACCACTAACAAACCTATTACGCCATGGGGTAGATAATTAAGTATAAAGATTGGCATTAACCAGTCAGGGTTATCTGTAGGAATTTGTGCCAAAAATTCGGCGTCAGAAAAAGCTAAAGTCCCCACAATCAATCCAGATGCGCAGTACAATAAGGTAATAGGAAAACGAAAAATGCCGTTCGCAAACATCATTTTGCGTAGTTCTTTGTCACTTTTGGCAGACAGCGCCCTTTGTGCTTCGGATTGATCGCACCCGTAGTAAGAAGCATAAAGAATGATCCCGCCTAGTACCATAGGGAAAAAGCCGAAACTATCTCCGCTGAACCCCAAAGAAGAAAAATTAACTGCGGTAAGTCTGTCGCTGGGAACCAACTGTAAAAAGCGGTCAAAACCGCCAAGTTGAGTCATTCCCACATACGCACACACCAGCGTGCCTAATATGATGATGACCATTTGAACAGCATCCCCATACACCACCGCTTTCATCCCACCTTGCAGAGAATACAATAGGGTGACCACACCAATAAGAAGAACAGCTTGCCAAGGCGTGATCCCCATAGTGCCTTGAAGAATAATAGACAGTGCATAAATCATAATGCCGGTGGAAAACGCACGGCTAAATTGAAATACAGCACTGATGCACAAGCGGGTAGATACACTAAAGCGGTTTTCTAGATACGCATAGATACTCACAACGCCCGACTTGTACAAGGTAGGTAAAACCGTACCAAGGAGCAATAACATTGCAAGGGGAACAGCCAGTTCATAAGACAACCAAATTAGACCACCTCCTTCGCGAAAGCCCACAAAGGCCGGGGCCGATATAAAGCTTACCGCTGAGAGCTGAGTGGCCATGATAGAGAGCGTGAGGGGTTTCCACCCCAACTCTCGCCCACCGAGAAAGTAGTCTTGTTTAGACGATTGCTTGCGTAGTAGGAAGCCCAGTACAAGCATTCCTGTGAGATAAACAAAAATAACCGTATAATCAAGAATATCCATATAGTACCTGCGTTGGTGTGCATTTACACTACAATGACATAGTTACGAAAGACGTACCTAATGGTTTTATTTGTAACTCCCAATTACATCCAAGACTTACGGGTGGACTCCACCTCAAATAGCACCTTATCAGCTATCGATTGCACATACTTTTGAGGTAAAAACGGCACGGTTACCGAACCAGAAGCCATAACAAAAACAATGGAAGCCAGTTTTCGGCGCTTCATAAAAACACTTTGCTTGACGATAACCTGCTGCACTTTAAAGGGTTCAAAGCACAAGTAATCTATGCCAATACGACCTTGCCGCACATAAATATACTTCCCATCGTAGGCCATCCCCCAACGCCACCATTGCAAAGAGAGCATTGCTAATAACACCCCGCCCAGCACCAATGATGCCATCACAATATCCCATTCTGACGCAATAAAGCCGACGGCAAAAAGCCCGATTAGCGGCCAGCTCCATACCATTAACATCCAATGCACAATGAAACGTTTACTGATAGCGGTAAAATCATGTCGGTGGAGTTTACAGCCTGGCATCACCTCGACAGTAAGCGCAGCCACCTCATCTTCGGTGACAGAGGGCACAATTAACTTATTCGGCGACATTAGCTCTTGAACTTGCTTTCCTACCGTTGTGTTTTGCTCAAAATAGAGATTTACACGCTTAAGTATTTTGTCCAACCAATCTTGCTTGGCTTTAATCATTTGAATACGCGAAGCGCGCATACTGACTTCTTGTTTATTGAGAAGGCCACTTCTACGTATATATCTGTCATCAGATCGCGATAAGGTGTAACCATAAAAGGTGAATAAGGCCCCGCCTACACTTATTAGTGCGAGTACAGCCATTATCATCATCACGATAACCAAGGCATATAACCCAAATTGCCACCATGCAATTGCCTGTTCACCCACCAATTGATTTAACTGTAAGCCTTTTTCTGCCAGCCAAGACGACACCATTGTAATGGCGTCATCATAAAAAGGCGCAGCCACCCCCAGTAAAATCCATACTCTATTGTTAGTAATACCATGAATAACAATATCGCCGATGCTTCGGCGGTTAAGTACCACTTCATCAGCGTCAACATCATGAGATGGCAAGGTCGCGCCGTGATTTGACTGAGGTTCGGTAGCCGCTATTTCGGCGTTTTTGTGATGTACGAGAACGTGTCTTCGCAACGCATGGGCGTAATGAAGCGGCACCGCCACTATTCGAGCTTCTTCTCCTGCGCTCCCTGCGGTATCAAGAACCAACAGTGCGTATTTGAACGGACGATAGTAAAAAGGTAAATCTATTTTAACGTTTTGAATGCGCCAAAATGGCAAGTTGGTGTATTTTCGAGAAAAGACACCGCTTTGAATTTCGATATGTTGGTTGTGAACCCGAAAACGATACATTAAAAAGCTGGCCAAGCCGGAGACTGCCATGAGCAATACGAGTGCCGCCCCGCCCACGTAAAGATAATCTTTCATAGGGCCATCCGCTTGATTAAACGTCACGGCCAAAGCAGGCACAACATAAATGAGCCCTTTGGCCATTCCTTTTATATTACTCACCGTGAAATACATAATGGCTATGGTTGCTAACCTTTGCCAATGGCTACCCGTATCTACCTGTACTGAGCTATCGGGCGCGTCTTCCATCATGCGCTGCTCTTCTAACGAGGCCATTACTTTGCACTCACATCTTTATGATCAAGTATGAACTGGCGCAATTGCTCCGCTCTTTCTAGGGGTAAACCGGGTATCTCAAAAGTGTGATATTCGCCGCCGGCAGAGAACACCTGCAACGAGGCTAACTTTGCCAAGCGTATGATTGGTCCTCGCTTAATTTCAACGTGTTGAACCCGTAAAATGGGTTGGCAGGCTTGTTGTCGAAACACCAACCCTTTTTGCAAGCTTAAATCCTGCTCCCGCATACCATACTTAATTTTGACATCGGCAAAGACATGATACATGGCCCACAATATCGCCAGCACAGTAACGCCCATTAACGCGTAGGGGTAAAGGTGAGTTAATTGCTCTGGCACAGTAAAAAAGGGCTGAAACCGAACGGCAGTAAGGATCATTGCAATAATGATGCAGGTCCCTAATGCAACGCTCACATTAATAAGCCGGTATCGAGGCGAGATAGAAAGAAACTGAATATCGGTTAATGTAGGTAAAGCTTCGGGCACCAACACATTGTTGGAAAAGTCTTCTATTTTTGCTTCACTGTTCATGTTGGTCATGATTCCCTGTAAACCCCCATTCAAAAGCATGTCATGGGCAAACAAAAACGGGGTGAAATCTCACCCCTTTTATGGAACTTAATCGTCCACCCTTTGTTCATTTAACCAATCATGCAAAGCTTTCATGTCATGTTGAACCGCCATTTGCAGCTCTTCTACCCAGTCATGAACGTTCTCCCACCACGTAGGGTGGTCGCCTTGCTGTATTTGATTTGCTATTCGCTGAACACGGGCTAACCCCACAGAGCCTGCTGCCCCTTTAATTTTATGGGCTTGTGCACAGACTTCTGATTTTTCATCGGCACTTAAACTTAATTGCAGTATTTCCATGTATTCCGGCATTTTCTCTTGGAATACTTTCACGCTTGCGCGCACCATTTCATCCCCTATGGTATCAACTAACATCTGCAATAAGTCCATATCTAAAATGTTACTTAATATTTTGTTAGGCTCAGGGCGCGCGACTTCACCATCTATTTCTAACGGCGCTGGCGGCGCATGAAACAGCTCATTAAACACTTCAATGACCCGCGATTTTTTAATGGGTTTGGCAATAACATCGTCCATGCCATTTTCCAAATACTCATCGCGCTTTTTAATCACGTTGGCTGTTAATGCAACAATGGGCGTTTGCATGACCAAATCTTCTTCAATGAGTGTGCTCGCCACGTCAAAGCCGGTCATATCTGGCAATTGAATATCCAGTAAGATCAAATCGTACTGGGTTTCTCTTGCTTTATCGATGGCCTCTTGTCCTGTCATGGCAACATCCACCTTTTGCCCGAGCTTTTCTAGTAACGCTTTAGCTACCATGACATTCAGCTCTATATCTTCAACCAGCAGAATATTAAGGCCTGTGACTTGTAGCTGCGCCACTTGCATGGGGCGATTGGAAATTTGAACAGGCAACACTATTTCAAACCGTGTGCCTTTACCCACTGTGCTCGACACATGAATTTCACCGTTCATCAAATCTACCATTTGCTTGCAAATGGCCAGTCCGATACCGGTACCTGTTGCAGACTGGTGGTCTGGATGGTCGACCTGATAATACATAGCGAAAATTTTATCGATTTCCGTTTCAGGGATCCCTACGCCTGTGTCTTCAATTAAAAAGGTCACATAGGCTTTGTCGTTATCCGGTTTCGTGGATGAAACCGTTAAACTCACATACCCTTTTTGGGTAAACTTCACCGCGTTAAATAGGATATTCCAGAGAATTTGACGCAACCGAGTCCCATCAATCTCCACTAATCTCGGTAAAGGTTCGTGGAGGGTGGTTTTAAACTCAAGTTGTTTATCCCCAGCCAATAAGCGAATAATACTGCTTAATTCATCGGTAAAGTCTTTTAACGATATGGTTTTTAAACTCAGTTCGAGTTTATCCCTGTCTAATTTGTCCAGGTCGATAATATCGTTGAATATGTTCCCTAAGGTTATTGCACTGGCATAAATGGTACTCACCCAGTTAAATTGCTCTTCTGTAAGTTCAGTATCACGCAACATACGGCTCAAGCCCACGATACCGTTTAACGGTGTACGAAGTTCGTGACTAATGGTTGCAATAAAACGGGTTTTATCAGTACTGGCTTTGGCAGCGGCGTTTTCAGCCTGTTTGCGTTCAGTCATATCGCGACCAAATGACAATAAACCTAAACGGTTACCCTCTTTATCGAAAAAGGGCACACGCTTCATTTCAAAGTAACGTCGACGGCCGTCAGCAAACCTTAACCATAACTCTTCGGTAATACTGGCATTGGTTTCAAGTACCTCATGATCACTGGCAACAATTTGTCGCGCTAACTCTTCTTCATACACGTCTGTAGGCGTCAGTCCAAGTAACTCTTGTTCAGTTTTGCCTGTCATTAATTCCGCTATGCGGTTACAACCGGCAAATCGCCCCTCTTCATTTCGATAATAGATAAGGTCCGGTGACGCATCGATAATAGAACGTAATAAGGTAGACAAACGGCGAGCCTGAGCTTCTTGTTCAGACTTATCCTGAATTTCCCGCTCAAGGTCTTTAAACACAGACTCGCGCTCTTCTTGCGCTTGCTTGCGTTGCTCTATCTCGTGGTTGAGTTGGCGAATATTGCTTTGCAGCTCACGGTTAAGAAAAACATCTTCTTCACGTAAACGCTCTAATTGGCTTACCACTTCTTTTAAATTGGTGCGGGAGTTTTCCAGTTGCTTTATAAGCTCACTGAAGAAATAGAGTACCCAAGGTGCAGAAAGCATAGTGAGAATAACCGCGCTAATGAAATCATCGGGTTCTACATCACTGCCCATACTGACACGAATAACGTACGAGCCACCAAGGGTAAAGACTAAAGATAAAACAACGAAAAGGATGCTGAGTTTAAGCGTGCCAAACCGTTGTACAAACTGAGCAAACCTAATAGCCCAGGAATCATTGGGTGAGTCTGAATGCATGAACGTCTATTGTTAGGATTATATTCGCCCTATCCTATCAGGGTTTCTCTATTTCGGGAACGTATAGCCGCGTTAGGCTTATTTATTCCGCTTTAACCGTGGCCAAATATTGCTCACTTACCCAACCGGTAGTGGTGCGTTCAACCTTCGCCCATCCCTTTTTAACGTCAATAATTTCAACCTTGTCACCGGCTAGTAAAGGTAGCCCTTGCTTTTCATAGTGTGTACCAGGCCCGCTTCTTACATTTAACTTACTGGCCCTAACCACTGCCGGTTGCGGTACGTCGAAGGTGTTTATCTGAGTATTTGATTCTGCCACGTCAACGTGTGAGGGCTCGGCATCTCCCAACATGCGAGAACGCAGTTTATCTAACGGAAAAGCGGGGCCAGGATCGACCTTTCTATCAGGCGCTATCTCTTCATGCCCTACAATGCAGGTGATGCCGTATTGGCGACATAATAATTGGCACAAAGAAAACGTACGCATAATTTGCGCCTCGGTATATCGGTGCCAATATCGAGGGGCAGTTTGATTTCGATGTGTGCCTTTGAACACATCACTGCTTTCATAAACACCACCGAACCAGCTGGTATAAAAGCCTTCTCCATTTGGAGTAAGCTCACCTGCATTATCTAATTCAATGCCTAAAGAGTACTGGTTTAGGCTTGTGCGTCCTTGCCAACTGCTTTTCCCCGCATGCCAGCCAATTTTATTAAACGGCAGCATTTGGACAATTTCACCTTGCCGCCCTACCGCTAAATGCGCCGATACTTTGTTATTCGGGTTTGTCATCACATTTACTGACGATGACAAACTACTCCCGGCGGTAAAATGGATAACGATGGTATCGGGAAAACTGTCTTTGAAAGGACCAGACGTGTTAGGTGAAGGCGTGAAAGAAACATCACTCCCTGAAAGGCGATGTTTACTAATAATAAGGTTATCAGCAGAGGCATTATGTTGTAGCGTCGGCATGTTTTTTCCTTTAAACGTTTTTGCACCGACAACATGGATGTTCAGATAAAACTTTTACTCATTCCATTAAGCGCTTTACCACTGTATAATTTTCAATCAATATAGCAGTCAAAGGGTGAAGTTCAAAGTTTACGTTTCTAAATAAAAATACATGACCACCGCCTTGAGATACATAAAACTCGAAATTAAATGAATTTTTATTCATCACACCCAGCCAAATGCGAGTAATTATCATTACGATAACGAATTTTTATCTACGATTGTTACTGATAACATTTTTATTACAAATCGAATTTAATGTTTATAAGTTACTGTATTAGTTAATTTTATAATTATTTATATCAAATCTTTAAAAGGACATTCATTTTTACGTTTGATTTTAGTTTTCAATGTGGGTATTTTGTACGGCCCGCACAGCAATAATGCATAAAAATGCGGAATTCGACTGGAATCCTCTAATAATAAATAACGACAAGAAAGGCGCGTTAAGCGGGTAATACTGCCGGCTGCTAAAAGACGTCTGAACAATGTTGTGATACGCAAAACCTAGGCGCATCTACACGCAACGCATACCTTACCCAGTCAAAGGTTGAAGGAGTTAAGAGATGAGTTTATATAATCCCAACGATTCCCGGGATAACTGTGGGTTCGGCTTAATCGCCCATACTCATGGAGAAGCCAGTCACGAATTGGTTACCACTGCTATCCACGGCTTAGACCGTATGCAGCACAGAGGCGGTATTGCCGCCGATGGAAAAACCGGTGATGGCTGTGGCTTGTTGCTACAAAAACCGGATGCGTTCTTCCATGCAATCGCCGACGAAAATGGCTGGAAACTCAGCAAAAAGTACGGCGTGGGCATGATTTTCTTAAGTCAGGACCCAGTACTCGCGCAAACATCACGCGAAGTATTAAATGAAGAACTAGAAAAAGAAACCCTGAGTGTAGTCGGCTGGCGCGAAGTGCCTGTTGATCATTCTGTTCTGGGTGAATTGGCCGCGACCGGCGTTCCTCAAATTGAACAAGTGTTTGTGAATGCCCCTGCGGGTTGGCGCAAGCGTGATTTAGAGCGCCGCCTATATATGGTGCGTCGCCGTGTTGAGAAACGCCTAGAAACTGACCCCGACTTTTACGTTGCCTGTTTATCAGGGTTGGTGACTATTTATAAAGGCTTGGTAATGCCGAAAGACTTACCCGCCTTTTATCACGACTTAGCTGATGAACGTATGAAAAGCGCGATATGTGTTTTCCATCAACGTTTCTCAACGAATACACTGCCCCGTTGGCCACTCGCGCAACCCTTCCGTTTTCTTGCTCACAATGGTGAGATAAACACCATTAAGGGTAACCGAGATTGGGCAATGGCCCGTGCCGCTAAGTTTTCAACGCCGCTTATTCCCGATCTTAAAGACGCAGCTCCCTTCGTTAATACAGAAGGCTCTGACTCGTCTTCATTAGATAACATGTTGGAATTGTTCCTTGCGGGCGGTATGGACTTATTCCGTGCCATGCGCTTATTGGTGCCACCAGCGTATCAAAACAACAAAACCATGGACGACGACCTACGTGCATTTTATGAGTTTAACTCTATGCACATGGAACCCTGGGATGGCCCTGCCGGTATCGTTTTAACTAACGGCCGCCATGTAGCGTGTAACCTCGACCGAAACGGTTTACGTCCTGCGCGCTACGTTATCACTAAAAATGGCTTTATTACCCTCGCCTCTGAAATTGGCATCTGGGATTATGAGCAGTCTGATGTGATTGAAAAAGGTCGCGTGGGGCCAGGTGAAATGCTAGCGGTAGATACTTACACCGGCAAAATTTGGCGCTCAACGGAAATTGATGAAGACTTAAAAGCGCGCCACCCCTATAAAGAGTGGTTAGACAAGCATATTCGTCACCTTACGCCCATTGAACAGCTAGACGCGTCACAAATTGGCAAGCGTATGTTCAATGACGACACCATGTCGGTTTATCACAAGCTGTATAACTACAGCTATGAAGAAATTCAGCAAGTGATAAAAGTGTTGGCGAAAGATGGTCAAGAAGCCGTCGGCTCTATGGGTGATGACACACCTATGGCGGTAATGTCCTCCAAACAGCGAACGGTTTACGACTATTTCCGTCAACAGTTTGCTCAGGTGACTAACCCGCCTATCGACCCGCTGCGTGAAAATCACGTCATGTCGTTGGCTACTTGTATTGGCAGAGAACAAAACGTATTCAGTGAAACCTCAGGCTACGCTGACCGCGTATTGTTTGAGTCACCAATATTGTTATATACCGACCTTAAACAGCTTCGAGAATTCAATCCAGAGAATTACTACTCTGAAGTCATCGAACTGCAATACGCGCCGCAAGAAGGGTTGAAAAAAGCCATAGAGCGTATTTGTAATGAAGTTGAAATGCTGGTTAAGAACAAGCGCGCGGCGTTTGTTATTCTTTCAGACCGTAATATTAAACAAAATCGTTTAGTGATCCCGGCAGCGATGGCAGTAGGTGCCGTTCAGCGACGCTTAGTAGAGAAATCGCTACGTTGTGACGCCAACGTCGTGGTTGAAACCGCCAGTGCCCGCGATCCACACCATTTTGCTGTACTTATTGGTTTAGGTGCAACAGCGGTATATCCGTTCTTAGCTTATGAAACCATTGAGCAACTATGCGAAAAAGGTGAATTAGATATCTCACCAATGCAAGCCACATTGAATTACCGCAAAGGTATCAATAAAGGCTTGTATAAAATCATGTCGAAAATGGGTATCAGCACTGTTGCCAGTTACCGTAGCTCAAAGTTATTTGAAGCCGTCGGCGTAAATAATGAAGTGATGGAGCTGTGCTTTAAAGGTGTTACGTCACGTATTCAAGGTGCAGGGTTCGACGATTTTCACCAGGATATTATCAACCTTAACCGCGTAGCCTGGCTTAAACGTAAATCAGTGGGTCACGGTGGTCTGCTTAAATATGTACACGGCGGTGAGTACCATGCTTACAACCCAGACGTGGTAAGCACGCTACAAAAGGCCGTGGTTTCTGGTGAATATAGCGATTACCAGCAATATGCGAAGTTAGTGAATGAACGCTCTCCTGCGCATATCCGCGATTTGCTTGCGTTAAACCCAGATTGCGATGCGATTGATGTTAGTGAAGTTGAAGCGCCTGAGAATTTATTCCCTCGCTTCGATACCGCAGCCATGTCTATTGGGGCATTAAGCCCTGAAGCGCATGAAGCCTTAGCCATTGCGATGAACCGCTTGGGCGGTCAATCTAACTCTGGTGAAGGTGGCGAACACCCATCTCGTTTCGGTACTGAGAAAAACTCAAAAATTAAACAGGTGGCGTCTGGTCGCTTTGGTGTAACGCCGCATTACTTGGTTAATGCCAACGTTATTCAAATTAAAGTGGCGCAGGGTGCAAAACCGGGTGAAGGTGGTCAGCTGCCTGGTGATAAGGTTAACAAGTACATTGCACAACTTAGATTTTCTGTGCCTGGCGTGACCCTCATTTCACCACCGCCACATCACGATATTTACTCTATCGAAGATTTGGCTCAGTTGATTTTCGACCTTAAGCAGGTTAACCCCACCGCGCTTATCTCTGTGAAACTGGTTTCTGAACCGGGTGTAGGTACGATTGCCACCGGTGTAGCCAAAGCCTATGCCGATTTAATTACGGTATCTGGATATGATGGCGGTACGGGTGCAAGCCCACTTACTTCTGTGAAGTATGCCGGTAGCCCATTTGAACTTGGCCTGTCAGAAACGCAACAAGCGCTCATCGAAAATGGCTTACGCCATAAGGTGCGAGTACAAACTGACGGTGGCTTGAAAACAGGTTTAGACGTAGTAAAAGCCGGTATTTTAGGTGCTGAGAGCTTCGGTTTTGGTACTGGGCCGATGGTGGCACTGGGTTGTAAGTACCTACGTATTTGTCATCTCAATAACTGTGCGACTGGTGTAGCAACGCAAGATCAAAAACTTCGGGACGATCACTTCATTGGTCTACCTGAGATGGTCATGAATTACTTTAAATTTATTGCCCAAGAAGTACGTGAAATCATGGCTGCCATGGGCGTGAAGAAATTCGACGACCTTGTTGGTCGTACCGAACTTCTGAAAGTTATTGATGGCATTACGGCTAAACAGAATCGACTGGATTTGTCTCCCCTGTTAGCCCAGCCAAAAGCGGGTGAACATACACGCTTGTTCTGTTCGCAAACCACTAACGCGCCCGTTGATAAAGGCGAGTTAAACGCGCAAATGCTAAAAGATGCGCAAGATGCCGTGGTGAACAGCAAGTCGATAAACCTTAAGTATGCGGTTCGCAATACAGACCGCTCTGTGGGTGCATTGCTGTCTGGTGAAATTGCGAAACATCACGGTAATCACGACTTTGAAGACACCCCGATTAAGGTTGAATTGACCGGTACAGTGGGGCAAAGCTTCGGCGTTTGGAACGCTGGCGGTCTTCATATGCACCTTATTGGCGATGCCAATGACTACGTGGGTAAAGGTATGACAGGCGGTAAGCTTGTGATTAATCCGCCTAGAGGTGTTGAGTACAACGCACATGAAAGTTCAAGCATGGGTAACACCTGCTTGTACGGCGCTACTGGCGGGAAATTATTTGCTGCTGGTCGTGCAGGTGAACGTTTTGGGGTTCGTAACTCTGGTGCTATTGCCGTGGTTGAAGGTATTGGTGATAACGGTTGTGAATACATGACCGGTGGTATTGTTGCTGTACTAGGCCCTGTAGGCGTCAACTTTGGTGCGGGTATGACAGGTGGATTTGCTTATCTGATGGATGACAATGACGACCTTGATAATCGTGTGAATGCCGAATTGGTTGATGTCATGCCAGTCGAAGACAAAGCCATTTTGGTTGAGCACCTACGTGGCCTAATCAACCAGCATTATGAAGAAACCGGTAGCGATCACTCATTGTCGTTGCTAACCGATTTCGCCGCTACGCTTAAACGCTTTAAGCTTATTAAGCCAAAAACCAGTGATGTGAAAAATCTACTTGGCCACATCAGTCGTTCTAGCGCGGAATTGCGCATTCAGGCGCAATAGGAGGAGATAAAGTTTATGGCAAAGAATGTTTACCAGTTTGTCGATGTTGAACGTATCGATCCGCCTAAAAAGCCGATAATGGTGCGTAAACAAGAGTTCGCTGAAATTTACCAGCCGCTAAGCCAACCTCAAACAGAGGGTCAAGCTGACCGCTGTTTAGATTGCGGTAACCCTTATTGTGAGTGGAAATGCCCCGTTCACAATTACATTCCTCAATGGCTAAGTCTCGCCAATGAAGGACGTATTATAGAAGCGGCGGAATTGTCGCATAAGACCAATAGCTTGCCTGAAGTGTGTGGACGCGTATGTCCACAAGACAGGCTATGCGAAGGTGCTTGCACATTGAACGACGACTTTGGTGCGGTCACCATTGGGAGTATTGAAAAATACATTACCGATACCGCCTTTAAAATGGGCTGGCGCCCAGATATGTCTGATGTGGTGTGGACCGACAAGAAAGTGGCTATTGTAGGCGCAGGACCAGCAGGTCTTGCGTGTGCAGACATACTTGTTCGCAACGGTGTAAAACCGGTGGTTTACGACAAATACGAAGAAATTGGTGGGTTGCTCACTTTTGGTATTCCGTCGTTTAAGCTAGAAAAAGACGTTATCAAACTACGTCGTCAAATCTTTACTGAAATGGGTGTCGAGTTTGTTCTCAATACTGAGATTGGTAAAGATGTTGAATTCCAATCACTCCTTGACGATTACGACGCCGTTTTCCTTGGCATGGGTACCTATAAATCTATGCAAGGTGGTTTCGACAATGAACATGTTGAAGGTGTATTCGACGCGCTACCTTTTCTTATTGCTAACACGAATCGTGTTATGGGCTTAGAGAAAGACGAAGCTGATTATATCGATATGAAAGGCAAGCGAGTTGTTGTACTCGGCGGTGGTGATACCACCATGGACTGTGTACGTACATCTATTCGTCAAGGTGCCGATAAAGTTATCTGTGCCTACCGTCGTGACGAAGAAAGTATGCCCGGCTCACGTAAAGAGGTGGTGAATGCAAAAGAAGAAGGCGTGGAGTTTATGTTTAACTTACAGCCTTTGGATATTGCGGTTGATGAAAACGGAAAAGCGTGCGGCGTTAAGTTAGTGAAAACGGAAATGGGGCCACCGGATATTAACGGTCGTCGACGCCCTGTAGAAGTTGAAGGCTCAGAACATGTGCTTGAAGCTGACGCTGTGATCATTGCATTCGGTTTCCAACCGAGCCCTGCCCCTTGGTTTGCAGAGTTTGGCATTATGCTAGACGAAAAAGGCCGTGTTCGCGCGCCGTCTGCTGGCAAGTTTGCTTACCAAACGTCTAACCCGCAAATTTTTGCTGGTGGCGATATGGTACGAGGCAGTGATTTAGTGGTGACGGCGATTGATGAAGGCCGTAAAGCCGCTGAAGGTATTTTGGATTACATTGGCGTTTAACCGCGTTATTGGTCCACATGGCTCGTTGTAATTAGCCTATATAAAAGCTCGCTCCGGCGAGCTTTTTTGTGGGTATAAACAATAGAACATTCTCATCATCCATAAAAGTCGCTGTCAAAATTCCTTTGGTATTTGATAAGCCATTCAATGCCCAGTGTGAGTATTTCAAAGAGGCGTGATGGGGGATGAAAACCCCGTTCACAAATCGCTTAACCTCATACCCATTATGTTATGAACATACCTAGTGCCCCCATTTATCTTTTGCGCTTGTGTAGCGAGCCCACTATTATCGATTCAAAGAATCGATTATTGGTTAACAAGCATAATGACGAGCGGTTTACGTAAAAGCATCAATCTAGTTTTACTTAGCAGGCTAGTAGTGGCGAGCCACGCTCTAGCCGATACTATGACCACAAACGGTTCATTCAATGTACCTGTTACTCAGTCTTGCCCTACTTCCTTTTTTGACGTCTCGCTAATGACCGATGCCCGTCAGTGTCAGCAATTCGACGATAGCTTACCCGCTAGCTTAGTCTATTTCACAAAACGCTCCCCAGAACAGGTAATTACCTTCTATCAAAATACCTACCCGCAATGGGTTGTAACCCCCCCTGTTAACCATCGCACCATGCTTACCGCTGCAGATGATTCGGTTCGTATTGTGGTATCGCCAGACAGTTTGGGCACTCAAGTTGATGTGCTCATCATCCAACAGCCCTAGCCTAGCTGCGGTTAACACTTCAACATCTCTCTCCTCGTTCAATGTGGCACCGCCTTTGCAAATTCTTTCTCGAACCCCAAAGGTGTCAAAAAAAGCGTCATTTTTATGACGCACATTACACGTTGATATGCGAGGATTACGATGGAACTGGCAATTATTTTAATGATGTTACTTATTGTTGTGGCATTGGGCGCTATTAAACTGTCTGATGGCGGCGTTGCCTTCCCTTTTAGACGAAAGCCTCAACTTTTTACTCCCGTTGAGCACTCATTCTTAAACTTAATTGAACAAGCCATGGGACGAGAATTCAGAATTGTGTGTCGCGTTAAACTCAGCGACATTGTTTCTGTACGCCAATCGACGAATAAGAAAACGGCGAGCCAAGCGCTGTCCCGCGCATCATCTCGACAACTCGACTTTGTTTTAGTCGACAAGCACGACATGAGCCCAATACTGGCCATCGACTTGGTACATAACCAAGGTAAAGAGGGTTATAAAACTCAGCGTGACTGGTTTGTCTCTGGCGCACTTGATGCCGCTGGTGTGCCCCACGCAAGAATTAAAGTAAAATCTGGCTACAGTGTGGATGACATTCGAGAGTGTCTAGAAAACAAACTAATTCCTTATCGCCGTGTGCAACAAAAGCTTTCGCAAGTACCCACACACAATCCAGAGCCGACGAAACGCCCAACCCGTCCAATTCGTTCGAGTCGCGCTGCCGCTGCGTAATTTACACACTTTAGTATCCCTTAGTTTCCCCCTAGCCTTTGTTGCTCTCGCTTGTTACGGCGACAAAGGCTTTTTCCTACCAGTTAGGTCGCTTTCCTTATACAATTAGCGCATTCACGTGCAGTTATACGCATCATTATTATTTGGTTATTGGTAAAGTTATGAACAAAATTGGCATTTTAGGTGCAATGGATGAAGAAGTGGCGCTACTGAAAGCGTCGCTGTCAGAAGTAAAAGAAGTGCAATGGAAGCATCTAACCTTTTATCAAGGCATGTTACACGGGGTGGACGTTATCCTCGTAAAATGTGGTATAGGTAAAGTTGCATCAGCACTTGCCACTACCGTGCTTATCGAGCAATTCTCGCCGGATGCTATTGTTAATACCGGTTCTGCTGGCGGTTTCGATACGCAACTCAATATTGGCGATTTGGTCATTGGAGAAAACCTCATTCACCATGACGTCGATCTCACTCACTTTGGCTACTCATTGGGCCAATGTGCCGGCATGCCCGAAGACTATAAAAGCGATCCTAAACTCATTGAAGCCGCACAACATGCTGCCAATGATATATCAGGTATTCAGGTGACTAGTGGCCTTATTTGTACCGGTGATGCCTTTATCGGCAGTGACGAAGCCGTGGCGGCGCTGAGAACTAAGTTTCCAGCGATGAAAGCCGTCGAAATGGAAGGCGCAGCGATAGGTCAAACATGTTACATGCTCGACGTGCCATTTTTAGTCATTCGCTCTCTTTCAGATATCGCTGGAAAAACCTCATCAGTATCCTTTAAAGAATACCTAGAAACAGCGGCGAAAAACTCCGCAAAGTTGGTGATGGCCATGGTTAAAGCACTTGCCTAACTGATGGATGCCCTGTTAACTGATTCTGCCTACCAAAGCATACTGGTGCTTTGGTTGGCCGTATTGGTAGATGCATTATGGCGATGGCCGCTAAGTAGTCATCCACTTACGCTTATGCGCTATTTGGTTAAACAAATGGGCGCGAGGGTCTTACCCGGCAAAGAGTACCCCCCAAAGCAGCACTATATTTCCGGTTCTCTTGCGGCGGTAGTGTTGTTGGGCCCGCTCATTGTCTGCTTAGGCATGTTGGTATACATGGCTGAATACCCGGTATTTTTCGAGGTGGTTATCATGATGACTGTGCTCGACTTCGGTTACCAACGAAAACAATTTGGCAAAGTGCTTACCGTGGTAGGGAAAAACAAGAAAGTGTTAACCCGTGAAATATTATCCACCATTGTGGCACGGGATTGCGCGCGCTTAAGCGATGTGGGCGTGGCTAAAGCAGCCATAGAGAGTCTCTGGCTAAAGTTTTTATACTTATACTGCGGCGTGATTTTTTACTTTGTTCTTGCCGGTCCCGTGGCTGCGCTTACCTATCGATTGCTCTTGCTCACCTCGTGGCAATGGCATTATCGACACCCAGCAATGAAACATTTTGCCAAGCCGATTCGAACATTGATGCAGTGGTTAGTATTACCACCAGCACTGTGTGGAGCACTGGTTACGCTCACTGTTTCCCATCCCGTGAAAGGCCTACAGGCCGTAAAACATTGCCCCGTTGGCGACAAGACGTCTAGGCTATTAGCCCTGTTTGGGGCGGTCAATAATATACAACTTGGCGGGCCAGCTATTTATCACAACAAAACGTTCCGCTATCCCCGAGTAGGAAGCGCAGAGTTAGTGAAATATTCAGATATGATAAGAGCAAAACGAACTATCTTAAGTGCTATGTGGGTCGTGGTTTCTATATCATCACTTTTATTGTTATCAAAGACGCTTTAGACACAGCGTTGGTTACCCCATAGAGGACTTTATTATCCTTGTCCTCATACCGTCAAAAAAGGGTTACCATCTCTAGTAATTATCAATTTCAATCAGCCCTACGCCCCATTTTCATAGCGAGGGTAAATACGCTCAATTCCGTTCAAGTAGAAGGGTAAGAATTCAGATATTTAATGATGGAAAAGCGCCGAAATTCAAGAGCTAACGCAGCCTAAAAGCGCTCGCAAAATACACCTATTGCTGACCAACATCACTTCACTCCCGCAATCAATAAAGATTTATTCCAAATATGGAACAAACGGTTGATATATACAGATTATAACCGTGACATTATTTGAGTGCTTTTGCTTGAATGTTAAAGTTTTCACATCACATTAATTAAAGCTTTACATGACATAGAGAGAGCAATGCCTGCTTACAGCGCCTAGCGGGTAAACGTCATGTGGAAGCAGTCACCGCGCGCTTAAAACTAGCTGAATCGCCACCTGGAACTGCGATAAAAACCTAATAAAGGAAAACCCGATGAGAACTTCAACGTTTATTAAGGCTTTATTTTTGCCAATATTGCTCTTGAGTACTTCAACGATGGGCGAAGAAGTTAGCCCCCTCACCCCAGCAACGCTATTTATTGCAGGAGATTCTACTGCAGCAAGCTATATTAATGCTGATCATCAGGGATGGGGAGCACCGTTCATAGATTACTTTGACAGTAGCGAGGTGAAGGTTGACAACCGAGCTCGAGGTGGACGCAGTTCCCGTACTTTCATCAGCGAGGGCTTATGGCAGGCGCTTATAAATGATGTCAGCGCAGGCGATGTGGTTATTATTCAGTTTGGCCATAATGATGGCAGCCCTATTAACGATGACCGAAGAGCAAGAGGTACGCTACCTGGTATAGGTGATACCTATGTAGATATTGTCAATCAACTCACCGGAAAACAAGAGCGCGTGTTTACCTACGGCCACTACATTCGCCAGATGGTCGCTGAAGTCAAAGCCAAACAAGCTATCCCTATTCTCGCATCGCTAACCGTTCGTAATTTATGGCAAGCACATCGAATTGAACGTGGATCGGGAGAATACAATTTTTGGCTGTATCAATTAGCGTGGGAACTAGATACCCCTTTTATCGACTTAACCAACGCAGCGGCAGATGAATTAGAAAAAATAGGGAAGAGAGAAACGGCCAAATTGTACCCGAAAGATCACACTCACTTTCATAACGAAGGGGCAGACTTGCATGCCCGCTTAGTCGTTGCAGCACTTAAAGGCATGCGCCCCGCCCTAGATAAATCGCTTTACTCAGACAAAGGCAACGCCGTTGCCGCGTACGATTGGACATTTGTCCGATTGCCAGTTGTTAGCAACAAGAACCGCCGAAGTGTATTTATGGTGGGGGATTCCACCGTGCGTAATGGCAGAGGCGATGGCCGCAATGAACAATGGGGTTGGGGGGATTTCGTGGAGGGCTGGCTGGCTAACCCTTCTGTCAATATCGTTAATCGAGCGGTGGGCGGCTTGTCTAGCCGCACCTTTATTACGCAAGGACATTGGCAGCGCGCTCTTAATATGATGAAACCCGGAGATATTGTATTAATACAATTTGGCCATAATGACGCAGGAGAATTAAATGACAAAAGCCGCGCTCGGGGATCAATTAAAGGAATTGGTCCTGAGCAAAAGACCATAGATAACAGGCTCACAGGCCAACGTGAAACCGTATACTCCTATGGTGCTTACTTGCGCACCATGATTGGCGAAGCCCGTGCTCGCGGCGTGACACCGATTATATGCTCTCCTGTACCTCGCAAAGTCTGGCAAGAAGACCCTCGCCTTATCGCCAGAGCGACCCATAGCTACCCTCAATGGGCCGCTCACGTTGCGCGCCAAAGCCAGAGCACGTTTATTGATTTACATTCGCTAGTCGCGACGCGATACGAAGAATTAGGTATAGAAAACGTCAACGCTATGTTTGCTGATCCACATACCCATACCAGTAAGGAAGGTGCAATTGAAACAGCTAGGATTGTAGCGCAGCATCTCGCGCCTATGTTAGGGCTTGCAGTGCGGGAAAAATTCCCTATGGAGTCAAAATGAGAGTCAATAACATAGGTGTTCGTGCCCATGATTTTGGGCAAGGCGAGGTAGCAGAGATAGCACACCGCATTGCGCAATATCCAATTAAATGCGTGCAACTAGCACTCACTAAGTCATTTCCTTTTATACGAGCCGAACCGGGACAAATCAGTCCAGGTTTTGGCAATTACGTTCGCGACGCGTTTGCTCAATATAACATTACTATTGCAGTACTTGGATGCTACATAAACCCCATTCACCCAGATCCTGTAGAACGGGAACTCGCCTTGCAGCGCTTCGAAGAACACCTAATATTTGCCAGAGACTTTGGCTGCGCTATTGTGGGTACGGAAACTGGGTCTCGCAATGCTGATTGTACGTATCACCCAGATAATGCGTCACAGGCAGCCTTTGATGAGTTAGTGGTGAGTATAAAGCGCCTTACAAAAGTAGCTGAACGTCACGGCGTATTTGTGGGAATTGAAGGCGTAGCCCATCAGCACGTTATAAACAATTATCCTCGCATGACAGCACTATTAAATGCGGTGAACTCCCCAAATCTGAAAGTTATTTATGACCCTGTAAATTTCTATCCCAATAAGAGCAATATTGATCAACCTCAACTTATCGATGACGCCTTCAGTGCATTCGGTAATGCCATTGTGGCAATCCACTGTAAGGACTTTGTTAAAAAAGAACATCGTAAATCGGTGGACTTAGCATCAGGGACTGGCGATATGGATCATGCTTACTTGCTCAATGTACTCAAGCAAAAAAAACCACACATTCACGTGATATTAGAAAATACCGATGAAAAAAGTATCCAGGCAGTATTAGCGTATGTTTCCCATGCGGCACTGAACACCGAGTGCACGGGTGACATAACTGATTCGGGATCACGTGCTACCTAGGTGAATACGCCACAGGATAACATGAAATAGAAAGAAGGCGGTCATAACCAATTACACGGCGTTCGAAAGCGCGATAGATTCACTGGCAAGAAAGCGCACATCAAAATTTCTGATGAAATTAAAAACCTTAGGAAGTAATTAGTCCAAATATGAAATTTTATGATTACTCATGAATAAAAATGACCACTTTTGATGGAAATTGTATTGACTAGACCCCTGTTTAGTCACTAGCATGCAAATATGTAAACAAAATATTAATAATATGTTTACTAAAGTTGGTCGATGCCACTTTTTGATTACAAATGGGTTGAAGCCAGTTTTTGAATAAAAAACGAGGTCACAATGAAAAACGTCACACACACGATTGGATCATTACTTACTACGCGTAAATTAATTGCTAGTAGCATTTCTACTATTTTGCTTACAGGTGCTTGCTTTGCCTCTGCCCCCGTATTCGCTCAGGAAGAGATGACAGAAGAAGAAAAGAAAGCTAAAGAGGAAGTTACCGAAATCATCGAAGTCTATGGCATGCGTTCAAGTTTAAGAAGCGCTATCGATAGAAAAAAGGAAGCAGGCACAGCAACCGATTCTATTGTTGCTGAAGACATCAGTGAATTTCCGGATAAAAACATCGGCGAAGCTCTACAGCGTGTAACAGGTGTTCAATTAGGGCGTGAGTTTGGTGAAGGGACTGCAGTCAGTATTCGTGGTGTTGAACCACAGTTAGTGAATGTAGAGATAAATGGCGTTCAAGCTATTGGGGCCTCAGATCCCTTTGCAAGCTCAGGTCGCTCAGTCGATTTTGCCAGTATGTCCTCGGAGTTGGTCAAGGCATTGGATGTTATCAAAGGTTCTGAAGCCCGATTAACAGAAGGTGGTATTGGTGGAACCATTAAAGTTATTACTCGTAAGCCTAACGATTTTAAAGAAAATTTCTTACAAGTTAGTGCTGAAAACCAGTACAACGATTTAACTGAAATCCATAATCAAAAATACAATTTCACCGGTGTATACAAATTTGATAAAGATATTGGAGCAATGCTCAATGTTACCATGGGCGATAGAGCAACCGCTTTTCATGCATTAAGAAACACAGAGTGGGTAAGGCAAGCCGACTATGATGGCTCCGCTGAAAAGACCTTTGTCGATGAAAGCTATGCCGATATCAATGATGTAGCTAATTGCCCTGACTCTGCGTGTGAAGAACAGTGGTACGACTTTAGAGCCCGTATTCCACGTAACAGCGTGTGGTCTAGGGATGAAGATAGAATTAGCGCGAATGCTATGTTCCAGTATCGATTAAGTGAAGATTTATCTACCCACTTCGGCGTAACTTATACTGAGCGAGACTTCGTACAAGTCGATTCTAACCTTCAACTTGAAGTGCCAAGCGAAAGCCATTTATATGAAGACAGTTTTACTGTGGGTGAAAACCATAATGCATCTTCATTTCTTACAAGAGATGCCACTGTAGTAAATAGAAGCATCTATAACGATTGGAACCTAAAAACAGAAATTTATGATGCTGGGTTCGATTTTAATAATGGTGTTTTTGCCCTAGAGGGTGTACTTGGTTATACCAAACAAACGCAGAGCATTTATCAGATTGAATCTCGCGTGAATGCCAATCGAGTTGAAAATGTTTTAGTTGAATTCGCCGATAATGGTGCCCCCATTTACGATTTAAACACGGGCAACAACCGTGCAGATGCAACACAAGGCTTCGATGCCAACAGTGCCGATTCATATTGGTTCTATTCTCGAGTATATGACAAGCCAATTGCTCAAGAAAATGATCAACTATCAGCAAAACTTGATTATACCTATTACATGTCAGAAGGTTTCTTTGAAAAGTTTCGAGCAGGTGTACGCATAAGCTCTGAATATCAAGATCATGAGCAATTAGACCGTCGTATTACTCGTATTGCAGGAAATGAATACGGTGGCAATGAATGGTCATTAGATGACCAAGCCGGTCTCATCAACAATAATTCTTATACCATCGACAACTACTTTGGTAACTATGACCCTGGTGTACCGGTTATCGATAGCTGGTTAGCACTTGATCCTCTCGACTTCTACAATGGTTTCATGAACTATCATGCGGACAATATTTCTGACGCCGAAAAACAGTTTGCCCAAGCCTCTTTCTATGAAGTTGAGATGGACGCTCAAGCGATTTATTTTCAAGCGGACTTCATTTCCGAAATAGGCGATGTTCCTTACTGGGGTAATGCAGGTGTACGTTACGTTCGTACGCAAGTTGATACTACTGGTAACGCTATTGTTCAAGTTCAAGTCGATGTAGTGGAAGGGGATGCAGAGCAAGGCAATATGATTGACCCTGATCACCCAGAAGCGTTCAATGATCAAGCTACGCTATCAAATGACTATAGTGAAGTATTACCCAGCATTAACTTAAATTTTGGGTTAATACCTGATGAACTTATTCTTTACTTTGGTGCAGCGAAAGTGATGGCTCACCCTAAAGCGAAAGATTTAAACATTTCGGCCAGTTGTACATTACGCTTAGATACGCTTTCTGCCCAAGAGGGTCGACCGAATACGTGCTCGGCCGGTAACCCTCGCCTGAAACCATACGTAGCAAATCAGATGGACGTAGCGCTTAATTGGTATCCAAATGAAGATTCAATGCTTTCTGGAGCATATTTCGCTAAGAAAATGGACAGCTGGATATTAAATGCTATTGAAACCTACGACCAAGACTTTTTCGGCGACGGCAACCTCTATGATGTCAGACAAAAAGTAAATGGCAGCGGTGTATCAACACAGGGATTTGAAGTTGCAGGCTCCACCTTCTTCTCTATGCTCCCTGCACCATTCAACAATATGGGTGTAAACGCCAACTACACATATATGACATCTGAAGATGTTGGTCTGTTTAATCAGCTTACGGGAGAAGAGCTTGATTTCCCTTCTCAGTCGAAAAACAGTTACAACCTAACGTGGTTCTATGAAACGCCTCAGATGAGCGTGAAGTTCGCCTATAACTATAGAGATAGCTATCTGTTAGCACCAACAGACCGAGGCGGAAACCCAGTTTATGTAGACGATGCAGGCTTCCTTGATGCCAAAATAGTTTATCGTCCCCAGGACGGGTTCTTTAAAGACTTCAAGTTCCACTTTGATGTTCGTAATTTACTGAAAGAAGGCAATATATATGTGAATGGACCCGGCCGTATAAGTGACATACGCTACTCTGGTAGAGAGTTCTCTCTAGGCTTTACCTATAAGATGTAAGTGAAATAGTATAATGAGAAGGGGGCGACATGCTCCCTTTTTTTCATGGTTAAATAAGCCCCCTAAACAGGTTTAAAGCACCTAGAATGACATACATTCTTTCACGTATACCCTCAACACGGTAACGTCTCGCTGCGCGCTACTTTATTGCTCTATTACCAAATAGGATGCGGATAAACGCCAACTAACCTTGCTTGTGAGCTGCCAATTTTCCTCCCGCAATGCCCTCAGTTTGATGGCTGCGAGCTAAAGAGTGTTGACTATAAGATGAATAGATTTGATAACAATGCTCAGCCCATTGGGGCTAAGCATGAGTGGTTTACTGAAGGAACTGTAGTAAATACGGTGTTATGCCAACAATGATTTAACGTAGTCTTTAATAGAGTCATCCTGACCGTGATTAAATAAGCACTGTTGAAAACGCTCGCCTGAAACGGCAGCTTTCACCAATTCTTGATCCATCTTCTTAAGAGAATCCACATAGCTTTCAGGCGCTAGCGCGCTTTTTAATTCTGCTAGAATACCGGCATTTCTAACTTGTGGTTCTTTACGCTCAACTGGGTAGCCCGCACCGCGTTCCCCGGTAAGCGCTTTTTCAAAAATATAGCGTGCATTTAGCTCCGCTCCCCAACCAAAGCCTTTAGCGAAAGGTAGCGCTAGCGCGTTACCATTATTGACTTGGTTAAACAAAAACGCATCTGATGGGTCAATACAGTATCCACAGAACACGCCAGGATGGGCATTTAAAGACATCATTGCCCCTTGCCCCGTACCACATCCAGATATAACAAAGTCCACGGCTTTCGCATTAAGCAATATAGCCCCCATGATACCTAAGTGAACGTACGTAAGGTGATGATCAGCTTCACTGTTCATGCCTACGTTGAAAACATCATGCCCGAGAGCATCTGCTACGGACGTAAGTTCATTAAGAATAATAGGGTTTTTAGCCGCTTGGCTGTTTTCCATCATCAACGCTATTTTCATGAATACTCCTAACTTAAACTGAGATTAACACGTAAGATTTGCGTTACCTTATCACGATAGTGAAATAGCACTCACGCTGTAGCACCAACTAAAACAACTAAGTTTCAAATGTGAAATTTCACTATAGTTTTCGGCGGTTTTCAGTGGCGTTCTAAATAACGGAAATCAATACTACTGAGAAGGTGAAAGCGAAAAACTAGGCTGTGGCGGCTGATTGTAACCAACATTTTGCCACGCGATAGCCGTTCTATATTGTCTGTTGGCCATAAAGCTTGAACGCTTATATTGGGTAGGTAAAGTGGTAGAAAATAACCTTAGTGACCTGCTGTCTTTAGTCCGCCATATCACCTCTTCGCGCCAATCTCCGAGTATATCTGCGACCAATCCGGGAGTGGCTTTTGTACCGTTGTTGGAGGCTATGTCATATTCGCTCCCGTCCATTAGGGTCACGGTTTTCTCTTTTTCGTAATCCCACTTAGAGATGCGAGTATCATCTAATAGCTCACGCGTAAGGTCACCGTCCCACCATATCGCAAAATTCACTGAATCAGGTTTGGCAGACGTTATGACTTCACCGTTTGCAGCAATAAGGCCGCCTTTTGATGCCCAGCTTTCCATTCCTGCAAACCTTGGATCTATGTCCGCAGTAACACCTCGCCCTACGTCAGTATTGTCTCCTGGGTGGGACCAAATGATCTCTCCTGTTCCGGCATCATGAAGTTCAATTGCGTGTTGCGCACCTCTTTTTGTATAAGCGCTTGGCGTTTCATGCACCATAAATACTTCTAGGCCAGGTCGTTCAACAATGACATCCGCGAGATGTAACGCGTCACCGTGTCCGAGCGCCGTGCTATACAGCAGTTGACCGTCGTTATCTATTGTCGCGCCACCAAATATAATTTCATCATTTCCGTCCCCGTCTACATCGCCAACGCTCAAACTATGAGCGCCTTGCCCTGCACCAAGCGCGCTCTGGGAGTCTTTAGAGGAGTCAAATAGCCATTGCATAGAAATGCTTGTGCCTGTCCAATGAAACGCGGCAATCACTGCACGGGTGTAATACCCTCTCGTAAAAATCATACTGGGGGTTGCACCGTCGAGATAGGCAACACCCGCTAAAAAACGATCTACGCGATTACCATAGGCGTCCCCCCAAGCACTCACCTTTCCTCGCTCAGGAATATAATTAACTGTATCCAGCGCTTCACCCGTTAGACCGTCAAAAACCGTCAAATACTCAGCGCCATCCAATACATACCCCTTACTATTTCGATAATCGCGCGTAGCATCTCCTATCACATTTCCTCGGCCATCTACCGTTCCATCAGCGGTCTTCATCGCCACTTCGGCTCTACCATTATTGTCAAAATCGTAAGCAATAAACTGCGTATAATGTGCGCCCGAGCGAATATTCGTACCAAGATCAATACGCCATAACTTTTCGCCCGTCATGGTGTATGCATCTATATATGTTTTACCTGTAAACCCTGCTTGAGAATTATCTTTTGCATTGCTGGGGTACCATTTAACCAGTATCTCGTAACTGCCGTCTCCGGTTAAGTCGGCCACAGAAAGGTCGTTAGCACTATAGCTATACACTTCGTTATTCACTTCGGCATCTTCAGGCTTGTCTAATGGTATGTCTAAATAAAGCTCCTTCCAGGGTAAGGTTCCTGCTCCCATAGATGGAGACGGCCGTATGCCTTCGTCGGTGGATAGAAGAACATAATAGCTATCTGTAGGCTTGCCTTGCTTATCAACAAAAAACGTCGGTGCGTTAAATTCAAGCGTTGCTATTTTTTCGTGGTTGCGAAAGAGATTATAATGCCCTTGAGTGGCCGCTTCAGATTCGGCTCGCCAACTAAGTATAACGCTATTTGGGGTAGCAATTGCCACTAGACCTTGCGCCATTGAACCTGCTGAAACAGCAGGTGTGCGCCATTTTGATGTTGATGTATCCTTCATCATTTGGTAGCGGCATCCAAACACAACAAAATTTAAAATCACCACTGCCACTGCGATACGAAACAACACCTTTTTTTTCATCTTTATTCCTGTTCGACTATTTTAGCGTACTACGGTTAAATTCACTGTGTGAAGAAACGTTTGGAATTAACGGAAGCGAATATGATCGCGATTTAACTGGTCAATACTGCTACATCCCATCAGTCGCATGTCTCGCTCAATTTCAGCCACCATTAACGCCATAGCACGCTCTACCCCTTTTTCCCCAGCAGCCGCCAGAGCATAAAGATAATACCGGCCAAGACCGACGGCCTTTGCGCCAAGGGCTAAAGCTTTCAACACATGCGTCCCCCTTTGGATACCACTATCAAAAATCACGTCGATGTGCTCGCCTACCGCATCCACTATCTCAGCGAGTTGGTCAAACGAACTTCTTGAACCATCAAGTTGCCTACCACCGTGATTAGAAATAACAATGCCCGTACAGCCTATATCAACAGCACGCTTGGCATCCTCTACACTCATAATTCCTTTAAGACAAAATTGACCACCCCAAAACTTAACCATCTCAGCTACATCGTTCCAATTCATTGATGGGTCTAACATGTTGGTAAAATAGTCGCCTATCGAACTTGTTCCGCCTCCCATATTGATGTGTGCATCCAATTGAGGCAGAGAAAACTTTTCATGCGTGACATAATTGATGCCCCAAGCGGGCTTTGAGACAAATTGCCAAAGACCAGCAGCATTCAATTTAAACGGAATTGAAAACCCAGTACGTAGGTCGCGCTCTCGATTGCCCCCAGTTATGGAGTCAACGGTCAACATCATTACTTCAATGCCCGATGCTTTAGCCCGCTCCATCATTGCTTGGTTTAAGCCACGATCTTTGTGAAAGTAAAATTGATAAACTTGTGGTGTATTAAACTGCTTCGCTATTTCCTCCATACTCACAGTACCTAATGAAGATACCCCAAACATGGTGCCGTACTTTTCTGCTACCGACGCAACCGCCCTTTCCCCCTGATGATGAAAAAGCCGTTGAAGTGCTGTGGGTGAAAGATAGACGGGTAATTGCAGCTTCTGCCCCATTACCGTTACACTCAAATCAACGTCTTTTACGCCGGTGAGTACATTTGGCACCAAGTCACATTCATTGAAAGCACTGGAGTTACGTTTTAACGTGGTTTCATCGTCTGCGCCCCCATCAATGTAATTAAATATAGGGCCCGGTAACTTGTTTTGTGCCAGCTTTCTGAAATCGTGAAAGTTGTGGCAATGACTCAACTTCATAAGAACTCCGTCCTCAATAATCAGGAATAAGACGAAAGCAGCCCGCTTAAACGGGCTGAAAATTAACGATAAAACACACCTACGCTGATAACACTACTCGCCACCAACAGTGCATATATAAGTAAAAGACCCTTGTTACACGATTCCAGAGCCCGTTGCATTCGGATCTCGTGGGCGTTCTTTTGCCATATTCTCCCGGTAGTTAGATTTACGATAAACCGCCAGTGGATCTATTGCCGCCCCTTTTCGCAATCGAGCCATTGCTAAAATAGGAGACACATCTAAATTAAAGGCATTTTTTAGTTCAAGAGATGCCATCAATGCATCGTTTTCATCTTGATAGCCGTAGAGCTTTTCACGGTCGACAATGAGAGCCTTCACATACGAGCGCTGTACTTCAATTGCCGAGTTAATCAAGCTTTCAGCGGGATCGGTAACATTGTGCGACTGATCTAACATATAAGCCGGACCAAACGCTTCTTGCTGGCGATATTCAGCATCGACAAGCTCATTGAATATTAAGAACTGCTGGTATGGATGTAGCGAACCACTGTCTAGATCATCATCACCATATTTGCTGTCGTTAAAGTGAAAACCGCCCAGCTTTTTAAACTGAATAAGTCGGGAAACAATCATTTCTATATTGGTATTGGGCGCATGATGACCTAAATCCACCAGCGATTTGCACTTAGGCCCTAGCTGCATTGCGGCTAGAATATTTGAACCCCAATCTTGAATAATGGTTGAGTAGAACGCTGGCTCAAACATTTTGTGTTCAATATGCATTTCCCAATCATCAGGCAAGCCTTTATAGATTTCTTCCATGCTGGCTAAATAACGCTCAAATGCGCGTTGAAAGTGTTGCTGCCCCGGGTGGTTTGAGCCATCACCCACCCACACCGTCAGGCTTTTTGCACCTAGCTTTTGCCCATATTCAATACAGTCTAAATTGTGGGCAATAGCGAGTTCTCGAGAGGCTTTTTGAGTATTACTCAAACTTCCATATTTATAGGATGCAGTTTGGCCAGTTTGGTCTTGAAAAGTATTCGAGTTAACTGATACCCACTTTATGCCGTAAGCATCTGCTTTTTCTTTCAGCTCGCTAAAGTCTGACACTTTATCCCAAGGAAAATGCGGAGAAACACTGTCAGTACACCCAGAAAGTTCGTTTATTACCGCACAATCTTCGAGTTTTTCCCAAATGTTACGAGGTTCGCCCTCCCCTGGGAAGCGCGCAAATCTAGTACCCCCCGTCCCGGTTCCCCACGAAGGCACTGCGATTTGAAACTTACCGGCTGCCTGGGTAAGTAATTCTATATCCACATCACTACGCGCCAGCTTCTCTCCCAACGCCGCATAGTCTGCGTCCAAGTCGTTTTTCAACAAGTTGTTTTCTTGTTCTAGTAATACTTTATCTATTCTTCTTAACATGAAGTCGCTCCTAACGCAGAAATGCTTCGTGTAAACCGCCGTCCACACTAATAACTTGACCTGTAGTTTTACTCAACTGTCCCGAAACCAGTAAGTATGCCGCCTCAGCTTGGTCTTCAGGTGTAATGGGTTGTTTTGTTAAGGTTCGCTGAGCATAAAACTGAGCCAGTTTATTTCTCAATGACTCAGTGCTTTCGCTATCCGCAAATGCAATGTCGTACTTTGACAAAGATGAAATAACGCGGTCGCGAGGGAACATATTACTGCCTTGTACCACAGTCGCCGGTGCTAGCGCATTTACGTTGATCAATGGAGATAAGGTGACTGCGAGTTCTCGCATTAAGTGATTGGCTGCGGCTTTACTGGTGTCGTAGGCAAGCGAACCTTTTTTTGACACTGCGGCATTGACACTGGTAGTTAATACCATAGCACCTTTAAGACCCTGATTTTCCCATATTTTTTGAGCTTCCGAAGCAACAATATAGCCACCTTTAACATTGACCCCGAAACTAAGCTCGAACACCTTGTCATTTTTCGCTAAGTCGCTGCCCTCAGCAATGAACACACCAGCGGTAACAATAACTTTGTCTATACCACCGTAGGCTATAACAACGTCAGCCAGCATGGCTTCAACCGTTTCTCGACGTGTAATATCGACAGCCAATGCGATAGCAGGGCCACAGGCTGATATGCCACTCCCGGCAACGCCAATACCTTGGCCATAAATATCGGTAAGCTCTTTAGCGGTCGCTTTGGCGTTATCTAAATTCAGGTCAGCGCACACTACATGGGCTCCCTCCCTGGCAACACGGTGTGCCGTGGCTTTTCCTATACCATCACCGGCACCAATAACCACTACCACATCTCTTGCCAAGGTTTTTTCCGCTGGCATCCGTTGAAGTTTAGCTTCTTCTAACGCCCAATATTCAATATCAAATGCTTCTTGCGCTGGTAAAGCAGTATACTCTGAAATGGCCTCGGCACCGCGCATCACTTCGATAGCACAATTGTAAAACTCTGCCGTTACCCGTGACTCACTCTTATTTTTCCCCCACGCAACCATGCCTACCCCAGGAATAAGTATAACGGTGGGACTTGGGTCGCGCATGGCCGGAGAGTCATCTCGCTTACATTCATTGTAGTAAGCAGTGTAATCTTCGCGATACTTCTCAAGCCCTTGTTCAAATTTAACAATCAATGTATCGACATCATCCTGCTCGGGATTAAAATCAATATAGAGTGGTTTAATTTTTGTCCGTAGAAAATGATCAGGACACGATGTGCCTAGCTCTGCTAAGCGAGGAGCATCCACACTGTTGACAAAACGCAAGGTGGCCTCGTCGTTTTGTACTGTGCCAATAAACTTCACTTTGTTAGACAACATGCCACGCGCTATAGGTAAAAACTTAGTTAGCAACGCTTTACTGCTGTAACCATCTAATGATGAATACTTTTGACCGCCAAATGTCATTTCACCTTTATCGTGTTCTTCAATATAGCGCGCCGCTGTTTCAATCACCCAAAGTGAAGTTTCGTAACAGCTTTTACTTTCATTGGACCAATTGGTGTGACCATGCTGACCTAGAAGAATACCCCATATATCTGGGTTTTCGGCATAGGTATCTTCGCATAACTTAGCGGCCTCCCACCCGGGTCTCATCCAGGGTACGTAAGCTAATTTACCTCCCCAAATAACCTCGGTTAATGCTTCTTGATCTTTACACGATGCGACAGAAATAACTGCGTTTGGGTGCAAATGGTCCACATGTTTTTCACTAATCATTGAGTGCAACGGGGTATCAATTGATGAAGCTCGGGGGTTTAGGCAGAAGTTACAGTGCTTAAACATACCCACCATGCGATCCTCACCCGCCGACTTATAGCCTTTATCGACAAATGATTGATAGTTACTGTCTAGTGCATTGAGTTTGTCTTGATATAACGACGAAAAGTTTTCTTTCTTAGACGTTCTTAAGTCGCCTCCTGAGCCTTTGACCCAGAGGACTTCAACTTCTTCTCCAGTCAGTGGATCTTTCCCCATAAGTTTAGCCGAGGTGTTCCCACCACCCGTATTAGTAATACGTTGATCTTCGCCCAGTTTATTTGAGCGATAAACAAGGTTTTCTATGGGATCAAGTTTGTCTGCAACGTCGTCTTCCCATAAATACTTAACGAATTTGTAGTCTTCTGGCTTATAAGGCATTTAAGCGCGTCCTGTGAATGTAAATTACGAATTTTGAAAAAGTGGATAAGACATCCTTCACTAACGCTCAATATACATCCACAACAATCTATGTCAATCATTTTCAATCACAAATAAACATAAATGTTACATTTGAAACACAGAAAAATCACACAAGAGCAGACATTGTAAGAGAAAGAGATAGTGTAGCCCCTACTAGAGTGAAGGGGTTTTGAGAAGGTAAGCGGTATGAAAAATTAGAAGATGGGGCGTCAGCTTGTTAAACACTTCTGATTCGGTGACAACAGGCTGACAACATTAAGACTAGTCACAAGCCTGAACAACGATCACATTCACGCCTTTGTCTTTTAGCTTCTGTAAGGTAGCGGAGTCTGCATTACTATCAGTAATAACGGTGTCGACCTCTTCGATACCACAAAAAATGAGATTGCCTTTTACACCAATTTTGGAGCTATCTGCGAGAACTATGAGCTTCTCAGCACGTTTTCGGAGCTTTTGCTCAGCCAATATAAGCAGAGGGTCGCCCTCTACCACCCCAAACTCACTCACCCCCGGAGAGCCCATAAACATTTTACTACCCCGATAGTTCTGTGTAGTGTCGTTTTCGAAGGAGCTTAGTATGATGCTTTGTTTGCGGTATACCTCACCACCAGGTAGCGTGACTTGGTTCTGACTGTTTTCCAGTAACTCATGAGCAAGAACAAAGGAATTTGTTAATACATTCATGCGTCTATCCACGAGAAATTCAGACATCATGAAGGTTGAGCTACCGCCATTAATAATGATCGAATCACCATCTTCACACATTTCGGTAGCCGCTTTTGCGATCATACGCTTGGTGTTAGTATTCTTTTCCTTATCTACAAGGAAAGCACTTCCTGACAATCGAATATTTGATACAGCACGGCTTTCAATAACCTGCGCACCACCACGAATTTTCTCTAGCTTATTCTGCGCCGCCAGTTTATTAAGATCACGACGAATAGTGGCCTCTGACGCATTCAGTTGCATGCAAAGATCTCGTACACTGATGAAAGTCGCTTCATCGAGAATATCGAGAATCAATTGGTGGCGCTGTTTTTCGAGCATAGATTACCCTTGTCGTTAGGTCATTTTCATTAATATAGCCACAGTTACACTCAACATCAATCATATACAATTGAAAACGCACTAATTTGATTGATTTATGCGAGCTAACCACTGAGCTTTGTATTTTTCGATCTTATCAAAGTGAGACGGAGCACAATGTTCTACTGCTACGTTGTTGCCATCGTATTGTTCAAACTCTGTTAATGCAGATGCACCCAATACTGTTCCAGTATCATCGGCAGACAACCAGACAATTTGACGGGGGCGTAATTGTGCTAACAGTTCGCATAAGCGTTTATTTTTTAGGAATGCCCCCTCAATGTATATATCTCCCTGAGCATTTAAATCGTCTAACCGACGGTCTATCATCAATGCACAATATAAGGTGGCAATGGCTTGTGGAGAGAGAGGCTTATCTGGGCAATGCTGTCGCGGCGTTTTGCCTCCAAAAGGCCCGTTCCCGTGACTATAGTCAGGGGTAACCATCCAGTCATTGTCTATTGCTATTTGAATGTCTTGCGTGCTTGGCGACATAACAATGTTGCCTCCAAGAGCAGTACAGATTCGTTCGTACTCGCGTCCCCCCATAAAACGGGCACACGCCACTGGGTTCCCATAAACATCAACGTTCGACAAGGTATCTTTATGATCAGCTAAACTATCGAGGCGGCCATTCACTTGCATCAATATTGTCCACGTGCCTGAGGATATTACAGAGAAAGCCTTGTTTTTATTTAGTTTTAAGTACCTTAGTAAGCTGGCATTACTGTCATGTACACCCGTAAAAACCTTACAGGAAAGTGATAAACCCGTTTCTTTACAGACAGCGGCTCTTACTGTCCCCAAACAATCCCAAGCGTTTTTTACTGGGGGAAATAGATGCTGCCAGTTTTGCTGCGTGACTAAACGAGAATACTGTTTTAATACTGGCATCCATAAATCGGTGTGACACCCTAAAGAGGTCAGTTCAGTCGCTTTCTCTCCACATAAACGCCAAGCCCAATATTGCGGATACATTAGAATCGCTGTGGCCGAAGAAAATTTCTCGGGGTAGTTTTTTTGAAGCCAAAAAAGCTGTTTACCGAGGTTAAGGCCCGCTGGTAACGAAGGAGAAAAAGTCTCACTAAAACTTGGCCTGATGTCGCAATAATCAGATTCGCAGCTTTCTACCTTTTCATCTTCATAATCTAAGATAGGAAGTACCAAACCGGTTGGTTCGGATAAATTGGCGTCGTTTATGAGTGCTGCCGCTGCGCCATGGGTAGTTATGATTAATGCCTCTACTGAAGACGTTAAATTGCATGAGCGAAACGTTTCTGTAAGCCAAGACCAAATAGCAGTAACATCACACTGGCTGTACATACCGGTAATCGGCGAATTTTTACAACTAAAACTGGCTAATTCAGTATTGTCCGAAAGAAACAATAACTTAATATGTGTTTTACCTATATCCAGAACGGCTTTTCTCATGAATTTATACTTCCTTAGGGGTCTGGTTCCGTTAATGTAGATTGTCAGATGCAAGTCGTGGAAGAGGTAGTGGCAAGACTACATGGCATAACATGGCGGGGAATAATGGCGCCTGGGTGACGAATGATGGTGCCAGCTAATTGAGCAGCAAATTCAACCGCCTCTTTCACTGACATTTGCTTTGCTCGGCAGGCTAAATACCCTGCCGTAAACCCATCTCCGGCAGATGTAGTATCCACCACATGACTTACTTGTGTAACAGGCACCAAGGTATCTTCGTACTGTGTAATTACCCGTACTGGGTTAGCACCATCTTTTAACACTATTTCTTTCGGTGACATAGGTGAAAGATATGCCACAATTTGTTGCGACGAGGAATGGCCATATAGCGCGGCATGATCTTCCACCCCTGGAAAGACTATATCGCTAAGTGCATAGGCTTGGCGTGTCCAATCGGCTGCTTGCTCAATCCCTTCCCACAAGATTGGGCGGTAATTCGGATCAAAGGCAATGGTTGTGCCTTGGCGCTTATTCTCAATGAGGAAGTCTAAAAACATTTGCCGCTGCGTAGCAGAGAGTACGGCCATGGTAATACCAGAAAAATAGATCAAATCAACGTTTCGCAAGGAAACCTTGTGATTAATGACTAAGTTCATTAGATCTTTGGCGGCAGAGCTTTCTCGCCAATAGTGAAAGCGACGTTCACCTCGCGAATCTGTTTCAACCGCATAAAGTCCTGGCAAGCGATGACGATGAGCCAGCATCAGGGAGGTATCAACACCTTCATTTTCTGCAAATCGAGTAATACGCTGACTAAAGCTATCAGTGCCAATCGCGGTCAAGTAACTTACCTGACTGTCTTCAAGCACTCGTTTAAAATAAATGGCACTATTGAAGGTATCACCTGCAACATTTAAGGTAACGGCATCGCTCTGCGTCATAGGCAATTCCACCATCACCTCACCAATAAAAACACTGTTATGCATAGTTCTGCTCTTATAAAATGACTGCTATTTTCCGTAGATTGCGCTCGGTACTTACTTTGTCCTACCTAATTGATAAGTGTCTCTATAAATACCTCGGGCAGCTTCCTTTACCATGTCTGATACCTGTGTAATGTTTTCCTTTGGAAAAATGGCAGCAGGTGCGGTAATGCCAAGCGCGGCGACGACGGTGCCCATGCTATCTCTAACGGGAACAGCAACACAGCGTACGTCCTTGTTGTACTCTCTTTCATCAATGGCATACCCCATTGCGCTCACTCGCGATAGCTCTTTTTTAAGCATTTCGATATCAGTAATCGTAAGGTCAGTGTGCTTTTCCATCGGGTGCTCTTCCATGAGCAGATCCACATTGTCTGCATATAAAAACGCGAGAAAAACTTTGCCTGTGGCTGAACAATGAAGTTGCGCTTCACCGCCAGGGCGCTTAGACACCATCAATGGGCTCGGGCTGTCAAACACTTCAACAATCAGCGCCTTACCATGGTTAGGTACAGCAAGATGCGCTGTGTACCCTGTCTTTAGTGCTAGACGTTGTATATGAGGAATAGCAAAGTGCTGTAGCCTGTCTGAATGAATGACCTGCAACCCCAATTGTAAAAGGCTAGCACCACTAAAATAGAGCTTGCCCCGTTTCTCGAGCAGGTTTTCTGCGAGCAGGGTTTTGAGTAAACGGAACACTGTAGTCCTTGGAAGAGATAATGCCTCTTCTAAGGCCTGCATGCTCAATCCTTGCTCTTTGGTTGCCATTAACCGCAATATTTCACAGGCATGAACAACGCTGGGTATTGTGTAGCGCTCTGTCGTCATGATGATGATACTCTTTCATTGCATGAGGCATTCAACACCTCATTCTCTTCGTTACTAACGCGCCAAGAAGCCGCCATCAACGGCGAGAATGTGGCCATTAACGTAGGCACTAGCATCGCTCGCTAAAAACACAGCAGCACCTTGCAAATCTTCGGCCTCTCCCCATCGATTTGCAGGAATGCGTTTTAATATTTCACTGCTGCGCTCATTATCATCTTGTAGAGCTTGAGTGTTATCGGTGCGAATATAGCCTGGTGCGATCGCATTTACTTGAACGTTGTGCTGCCCCCATTCATTCGCCAATGCCTTTGTCAGACCCGCGATAGCATGCTTACTCGCGGTATAAGCGGGGACAGTGATGCCGCCGCTATAACTTAGCATTGATGCAATATTAATGATTTTTCCGCATTTACGAGCAATCATGGATTTACCAATAACCTGCGATAAAATAAAGGCGGAATCGATATTAACTTGCATTACATTTTTCCATTGCTCTAGCGGAAACTCAGTTGCTGGCGCGCGATAAATCGTGCCGCCATTATTGACTAAAATGTCGATACACCCTGTTATCGCTAATGCCTCTTTGGCAAGTGATTCTGTCGCCGCAGCGTCACTCAAATCTGCACTCAAAGCATATGCATCTTTACCCAATGCTTTTATTTTTTCTACGGTGTCATCACAACCACTCGCTCGGCTACTCGCACAAACAACGGTAGCTCCAGATTGTGCTAACCCTAGGGCAAGTGCCTGTCCAATGCCTCTGCTTGCCCCTGTAACAAGGGCAGTTTTGCCATTCAATTGAAAATTTAAAGCCATTATTCTGTTTTCCCTAATACTGAATTACGATTTTTGTCTAGGTCTGCCGACCTAATGTTTCTTTGCTGGCGCGACTTCTGCGGCGTAAACATGAACTGGGCCATGCATATTGGAACGAAAAACCACCCATTTACTATCGGGTGTAAAGGTAACATTGGGCTCTAACCTGTAATCATGATTTTCCATATTCACCAGCTTTTTTGCTTTTAGTACGGCAGGCTTAATTAACGCTGCAGCATCGGGAGCACTGATGCCTGCCACATCACGAACGGGCTCTGACTCAAAAAGGTATATCCACTTACCGTCTTTAGCACGAGCCACCATTTCATTGTCTCCGCCATCGCCAGCGAACATTGTACCGTTGGGCGCAATATTAAAATGAACAGACCACCAATCCCGCGGCAAGTGACGCCACACGCGCTCATTAGTTTTTATATCGATACTTGCCAGCCAAAACACTTCACCTCGTGGTGTTTGCAAGTCATAAAAAATTCGTTCTCCACTGGCATCAAAAAACTCATGCCCTGCTATTTCCATATTCATTGTGCGTGTGTGCATCTTTTTACGCTCACTACCATCTAAATTCATGGTCCATATACGATCAACTTTGTGCCACGGCCCTTCGTGACAAAACATGATTTTGTTCGGATCAGTAGGAGAAAACTGAATGTGATTTAGCCAGTCGGTGGCTTCATAAATCGTGCTTTGCTTCGCGGTTTGAATATCTACCACAAACATCTGCATGGGAATTCTTGCTTCTAATCGCTCGTTAATCCTCACCTCTTTAGCCTCTGCAAACGTTAGCGGTTTACCATCTTCTCCAACGGCTTCATAGCGTGCTTCAAACCTTGCATGCCTTGGGCCCGACTCTAATTGGTAGGCGCGCTCTGCAAAAGCTCCAATAAGCAATGTCTCGTCTGTATTTATTGAGTGAATTTTCCCTCTAGGTACAGTAGCAATATGCTGTACCTCACCACTATCAATATTGATAGCCAGTACTGTAGTAGGTTGTTGAAGTTCGTTTTTCGCTACCACCTTCCCGTCGCCAGCGCCGTCAATTTGAGTAACATATACATTGCGACTTTTGGGCCCCATAAATAACAGGCCTACATCGGGGTGTTCATATAGCCGACGAACCTCAAAGGTCTTCAAATCTACGGTTGCGATACCACGTGGGTTATCTACAGAGATAACCATTTTATCCCCCTGGGCACTGTACCCATTTTGATGGAAGTACAAGGAACGGGAGCCTGGCTCTTCAGACAACCGAACAACACGGTGGCCCGTCGTCTCATCTATCCATTCCTTAGGGATGGTATTGGCAACACTTGAGGTGGCGAATAATGCCAAAGTGAGTAGAAGGTAAGAAAACGCGTGATTACTTTTCATTGAATGCATCTCTCACTCCTGGTTTGATAACTGAAGGAGAAAAACGTCCTACGTTATTGCGTCCCCAGAGCTCGTCGTATTTAAAGCCTGAAAGGTCTTCTACTATGTGCTTGTTTTGTTCAGACGTTGGCGAAGTAGCGCCTGTTTTTAAGTGCGCTATTTCAGCCATTAAGACTTCATGGGTCTCTTTACTTAATTTAAAGAACGTAGATACGTAGAAGCCGAGCAATAAAACGATAATGGGCCCAACCGCTAGCATGATCACGATAGTGGAAATTGCTTGATCACTTTGCGCGTCTGCGCCTGAAATAAATCCCCCCATTTCCAGGATGATCCCCACCGACATGACCGCAAGTGCTTGTGTTGCTTTTCGGATAAAGGTCATCACACCAGCAAAACTTCCCTCACGACGCTGTGCAGTAACGATTTGGTCTACATCCGCCATGTAGTTGTACGTGTTCCAAGGAATATAATTAAGTGCTCCCCGGCCAAGACCAGCAATAATGACGCCGACGGCTAACCACAGCAGGTTGAATTCACCACTCATAACGTACATAAGCACCAACGCGACAATAGCGACGATATAAAGTGAGATAGCTACGCGATAGGTAGGCGCAGGACCAAACCTCATGACTAAAGGGATAGCCACTGCCACGGCGGCGAGCTGCGCAATGTAAGTCACTGCCATCATTTCAGATGCGATCACGACAGTACCGCCAATTGCGAATACGACAAAATAGGTGAACACGGCATTAAATACATCTTGGCTAATATAACCACCGAGATACATACCTAGATGTAAACGAAATGCTCGAATCTTCAGCGTAGAAGTGAGATTGGTATACAAGACTTTGAAGGTATCAGCCACGCTGCCTTTACGCTCTTGCGCTAAGGCATCTTCACTCACCCCAGTTTGTTCACGCTCCCATGTAAATAGCCATACAATGAAGACAACCACCATAAACAACGCGGCGAAGATAATTCCCATAATCAGAAAAGTAGATGCTGACTCTTTGCCTCCCACTGAGCTCACAATCCAACTTGGCAGAATCCCCGCTAATATCGCGGACATTTGCCCTGTAAGGATTCTTGCGCCAGCAAGCTTCGCTTTTTTCTTGTAGTCATCCGTCATTTCCGCTGCCAATGTCTCATAAGGAATGATGACAGCGGCGTAAATCAATTCGAAAAACACGTACGTCACTAAGTAGTACAAGTAATGTTGACCGCTAACCCACATTAACGCGAAGCTGGGAAGCAAAGGAATAGAGAACAATAAGAAGACTCGGCGGCGACCAAACCTACGTCCCAATCGAGTATTGCCCAATCCATCTGAAATGTGACCGATAAGGGGGCTCGCAACTGCATCTAGTATACGTGCAATGGCAAAAATACTAGCAGCTTCAACCGCAGATAAACCACAAAACGTAGTGTAGAAAAATAAAATCCAACCACTGATAACGGCCATCGACCCCGCACCGAGGATATCGTTTAAACCGTAAGCAATATAATTGACGGGCTTTAGTTCTCGTCTTGTCATTGTTCTATTCCCTTTTCCCGTATGGTTGTTGATTAGATGTAATTATTCATGTATTCAACAAGTGCCAATATGGCCATCGACTGCCCATAAGGCATAGACGTTAATGGAATATCTTTGTAGCCTTGCAGCGTATCGAATACAGGCGTGCCAAAGGAAACTTGCTGTAGCTCACCGGTTTCGTCGATGTGCTCAATCACCGCGTTAATCGCTTTTTCAGCACAAGGGAGATATTCTTTTCCGACATAACCTTTTCTCACCGCTTTCAAAATGCCGTAAGCAAATCCAGCAGCTGCAGATGCTTCTAAGTAAGAGTCAGGATCATCGAGCAAGGTGTGCCATAAGCCATCTTCGTGTTGAGTTTCAACAAGGGCTTTAATTTGAGCTTCTAATGTTTCAATTAAGAAAAGACGTAAACTATCTGTTTCGGGTAAGTCGAGTAACTCGATAAATTCAGGAATTGCTATAGTGACCCAACAATTGCCTCTCGCCCAACGGGCGTCGGCAAAGTTATGACGGCCGTCAAATGTCCACCCGTGGAACCACAAACCCGTTTTGCGATCGGTGAGGTATTTGGTGTGCAACATAAACTGACGCTTTGCTTCTTCAACATAATGAGGTCTGTCTAGTAACAAACCTATTTTAGCCAGCGGAAGTACACTCATCATCAAGGTATCGTCCCACAGATGCTGATGATTTTCGGCATTGAACACAATATGTTGTAAACCATCTTCTTCGGTGCGCGGCATGTCACGCATTACCCACTCTGCCCACACATCTAAGTAAGGAAGATAGCTACGATTTCCGGTACGCTCTTGCATGTAAGCTAGGGTAAGAAACGGAGACATTGTGTTGACGTTTTTCGTCGGCGTTCCTTCTGAAAATCGGTCAGCAAACCAATCTTCGATGATCGCTTGCGCCTTACTTTCACCCGTCATATCCCAGTACTTTAACAAGCCATATAAACCAATGCCGTGGGTCCACTCCCAGTCTCCCCACCCTTTAGTATCAATAACACGTCCGTCTTCTAGCTTAAGCAAGAACTCACCGGTTTCATCCGTGATATTGACAAGGTTGTCGATAAGTAAATCAATCTTTTTACGTACCGTTGAATAGGCGATGTCGTTAACGATAGCGGGCATAAACTTTCCTCTAATTAAACTATACGGGTTGAAAACAACCACCGTAAAAATCACTTTCAATCACAATACATCAATTCACATCAATTTAACATGATACACCATGAATAATTCACATATTCAGTTCACATATGAAACTTTTTTATCCGTATAAGAAAAAACGCCCGTGAATTGAGCGTTTTTGATGGTAGGAAAAACGAATGAGCGTTAGCGAGTTATAGCGCGTGTTTAATAAGTGCAAGGTTTTGAATTGCAGCAAGGCCCCATTGAGATGCATCGTTTGTCGAGAGCCATGCAGCTTCCTCTACCGCATTTAACGTTTGCGGCCCAGTGACACAATCAGTACCCGTATTTTTGCGTAGTGGATTGCTATTCATAAATTCACGCCATGCGCGCTTTGCCAAGCTAGCGTCATTCTCTTGAGCAGCCACGAATGCAGTAAGCCTAGAATGTGCCACGGTGAGGTTATTGCCCTTCATGCGCTTACCGAGCACCGCGACTTGTTCACTTGTGGGAGCACTATATAGGCGTCCATACTTCAACCAAGCTTGTTTGTATTCGGGGACATCAAGCAACTGCAGAAGCTCAGTTGATATTTCTATCAACCCGAAGACAGAGCTTAAATGTGAAAGAGACGGCCCAGTATCTTCATAGGGCACGAGTTGCTGGGTCTGGGTATTGTAACCAAATGCACCAGCAAAGAAGCCTTGGGGGTGGGAACCAATAACCCGCATAGCATTAACGAGCTTCTTTTTATACTGCTCATCACCGCTTCGCTCCCACGCCGTTAACCAATTAGCCGCTGTAGATCCCCAATCGGTGCCAACCCCCATCTTTGCAAGGCCTGGTATTGGATTTGTTTTATCGACCTTTCGGGTTGGATTTACTACAGCTAGTGCAGCATCGGCATTTGCCACTTCGTTAAGTACATCACCGGTGCGGTCATCACCCGTAATGTAATAATGAAAGCGACGATATGCAGCAGTACTGATACGCATTTGCTTTGCACTACAACCCCAATGTTGCACATTGTGACGAGTACCCAATCCCTTAAACCTACCTGCGTGATAAATATCAACATCTCGATTATGGCGTGTCATGCGCTCTGCTAAATGAAAGCTGGTGGGATCCCCACTGCGCAAAAATGAGTACCACAGCCATAAGTCGGGAGAAAGCTCTGAATTATCCCACGCATAACCCCCTATATCGTATCGCCATACATGACGATCGACATCATAGGTATGCATGATATCTCCGTAGTTCCAGAATCCATACCAATGTCGCTGGTCAACTTGTCCGGCATAGTACTGAACCTGCCATGCTAGTCGATCCTCTATCTGTTTGCGTGCAGGTGTTGAACGATCTGGTAAGCTCCACACGCCGCCAAATACTTTAGCTTCTAAGTAATCGCTAGGTGCTGCGACGAGCCTTGCAGGATGACGTACTTGCTCCGTCATATTTATCATCTCATCTCGAGAAGGTGTGCTTTGTTTAACGGACAAAGTGAACTCGGTAGTGCGGGCAATACCATAGGCATCGCCAAACCCAGGTTCGTAATCTTCGTAGATGATATTGAGGGCGTCGAGTTGCTCCTCATAGGTTTCTTGACCCATTCCGTCGTGGTAAAAACGAACATCCATAGCTGGCGCTTCCGGGGAGTAAAACCATATTGTGGCGTGAGAAATCGCTTCTCCTGCATCGCGTATATCGATTTGCACGGGGTGCAATTGCCAGAAGTCACGCATGCCAAAAGCAATACCACCACTACAACCGCCCAGGTAACCTACCCCACTTGAACGCTTCCCTTGATCTACACCAATCCAACCGTGACCGGCTTTGGTTCTCTTTTTGATTTCAAAGCCGTTAGCACCTATTTGCGTTAATGTAACATCGTTCCAAACTGGGATGTATTGCAAGCGACTACTTACACGCTCATCCCATTCACTTAAAGGAGGTGTTTTGCGTCCCGCGATCTGGGCATCTTTTACCGCTTGACCGGGGTCTCGCCTAAGACCCGTAATACCCTTTACCGCTTCTGCCCATAGCCCTTCTTCTTCGCCTACTAAACGCAGATGCCTGTCGTAAAGTGCATCGTTTTGCAGTACCGAGAAACGCAAACCTAAGCCTTGTATAAAGTCATTGTTTACATCGCCGTCAAAAACAAAAGAGTGAGTTATGTGTAGCGCGTCGCTGCCAGCGTACCCATACAGTCGTATTGTGAAGGGCAACCATTGTTTACTATTTTCTCTAGCATGAACCCCCTCAACTTTAATGACAGCACGCACAGGTCCGGTCTGCTCAACCGTAACGCTTTGTATTTTTGAAGAAAACTGAGTAGTAACAGCATCGAAATCAGGGGAGGACTTCACCAATCCGACAAGATGTGCGTTTTGCCCAACTAACTTGTTACCACGCATCAACTTACTAACAATATGCGTACCCTGTTTAGGAATTTCAAACTGCGCTATGCCTGTTGAAAGTGTCACCGCATTGGCGTTTTCACTTACCTTGACTGGTGTTTTGGGAATCTTTGGAGCTGATTTTATGATCTTTGCCGCGCGACCGACTTCTGCTGATGTGGGTATAGCATGAGCCGTCCACTTTATAGAACCATCAGGCCAAAATGCTGTTACCCATGTTTGCAGAGGAATCTGCTCGCCCTTTTCATTAACCAGCGAGAGTGGCTCACCTTTACGCAACGTCCCCTGTTTCCATGGATAACCAAAAGTCGTCCCTTTTAGTTCGCCGGGCTCATCACCGTCTAGCCAATTGAGAGCGCCTTTAATACGCTCTATTTTTTTTGATGATTGAAGAGGCATACCGCTAGCCGGCTTCGTTGATGCTGAACACGCTGTTAATGAAAATGGCACAGATGCTGCCACCCCAGAACGGATAATAAATTCTCGTCTATCCATGTGGACTCCGATAACGCTTAATGTTAATTACTTTTTAATCTTTGTTTAATTTTTATCACAAAAGAAATAAAATAACTAATTATGATTGAATTTGATTATTAATAATTGCACATTTAAACCTTCAGGGGAGAGATCACTGTGTCGAATACGTTTACTTTACTAGCCAAAGCTAGCTTATTTACACTCGTAGGGCTGTCATTGTCTGGCTGCCAAAAGGCACCTGATACCATGCCCCCTAACGCAGTCCCTGCACAAGTTACTCAACATATGCAGCTTATTTATGATAACCCCATGCAAAATGCCGAAGATATGACCGGCTGGCAAATGGAGGGGCCTGGACAGGTAAGCTTCGAAAACAATTGGATGCAAATGTGGTCACCTGATGAAGCCATGCATCACGTGTACTGGGCACCTATACGCTTTCCAGACAGCTTTGTCGCAAGTTGGCAAGCGCAAGCCCTTAATACCGAGGCTGGGTTAGTCATTGTTTTTTTTGCTGCAAAGGGCGTGAATGGCGAGTCTATATTCGACAGCCAGCTTCTACCTCGCAACGGTACATTCACTCAATATACCGAGGGTGACATTAAAAGTTATCATATTTCTTACTATGCAAACGCGGCGCACAACCCTGATCGTCAACACGCAAATTTGAGAAAAAACAATACATTCTCACTACTTCAAAAAGGAAAGGTGGGTATACCTGCTCACTCAACAAAGCCGCACACTATTACGTTAGTGAAGCAAAGTGCGCATATTCAACTGTTTATCAATGACGAAAAAGTGATTGATTATATAGACAACACCCCCGTTGTAGACAATGTCGACACGGGCAAACCTTTGGCCGACGGCTACATAGGTTTTAGACAGATGAAGTGGACTCAGTTTCAGTATAGAAATTTAAAAGTATGGGCGTACAAAAACTCGTAGCATCCACGAGGCCAGTGTCGTTACTTGCTTAACTTTCTCTACATTCGAACTCACGAAAAGTGATATTAGAACCTGTTGTTTTTTGTTGTACTTTTTGGCAGCGATCAACAGGCTCTAGTCTAAATGAAATACTCGCGTAAGCGGCTGAACAACCGGGCTATTATCGGCGTTGTGTTCCATAATATCGCCCATAAATTCCCACCACTTTTGCATGATTTCGTATTCGGGTAAGTTATCCATATCGTGAGTCGATTCCCGTTTTAACACTGCGAATAACTGCAAGGTGTCTGGGTGCAGAAATATTGAGTAGTCGTGGATACCCGCTTTTTTCAATAAAGCCACAAGTTCAGGCCAAATCTCATCGTGACGTTTTTTATATTCATCCTCAAAACCGGGCAGCAACTGCATTACAAACGCTATTTTTTCCATTTCAAATATCCTATTAGAGCTCACTGACAACGCACTTAGTCAGCCTTGATTTCGTTACCTGCAAACGATTATGCCGAGTCCCCCCCTGTGGCTCAAGGTTAAAATAAGGCGGCGCGCCTACATGTAGGGTTTGAGGTGATTATGCGTAAACGCGCCATAAAAAATATACAAATGACTCTTGCGTTCACTTTGACATCGACGATGGTTTTACTCTATTTAACCCGAAAACCTATGTAACACCGGTCGAACTTCACACACTAGCCCTTAACAATCAAATTCAATCATAAATATTCAAGCAATGTAAATACGAGGAAACATTAAAGTTCAAATGAGAAACATAGAACTCGACGGTTTGTGAACACATGAATAGTTCATAGGCCGTGAAAATCTAAAATATCCTCAGCCAGTTTCTGTAATGAATTTTCTTGAGAAGAATTTGCCGCGATGTGTTCAACTTCATGAATCAAGTTGGAGTGGAGCCAAGATGGCTCTACACTGTACATTGCTTGAATGGCCGCACGCCTTAATGCCAAATCAGGTTGCGATAAAAGTTTCTCTATTGCCGATACCAGACTTAATTGAGAACCGTACAGCGTAATACCAGCAATGGCTTGCACCTGGATATCCGGGTTTTGATATAATAATAATGTCTCCATATGCTGCGCTATCTCTTCTTTTTTGTGCGCCTGAGCGCTACGTAAATTTAGCAGTCTCGCGATATCAGCGATATGGGTAGGTTTCTCCATATGATAACTTTGCTCAATCAAGAGTGCTTCTACTTCTAAAGAGGTAGATGAAAAGTGGTGATTTTTTACGATATCAAGGGCCAAATCTACCGCTTGTGACGTACCTTCACGGAAAAGACTATTTAATACGGTGAGTCTTAGGCCTTCATCTTCGAGGGAGAGCGCATCAAGTAGAATTCTCTGCTCGGAATAATTCGCGTTTAATAGTTTATAAACCATAAACTCAGTAGGTGATGGATGAGTTCGGAGCAAAAACAAGAAATCCAGAAGTTTTGATCTATCTCCTCTAATCATGGCTTCGTAGCCAGCTTCTATATGACCTTTCTCATTATTCTCTAGACCCGAATTTTGCCATGACATTGAAGAAGACATAGTGCAATCGTTTTGTGCTCCGTCGCCATCATTTATTTTGTTCAGCAAAGGTTTGTCTTGATCGTGCGCCATATCTTCATACCATTTAGAGAAGACTAGACTGGTAACAACCACGCCAATTGCGACACCAAGTGCAATGTCATACCCCTTTTTCATTCGCTCACCTCACTACACGTCTTCCAACTCAATATCATTCCTGCTTTGGGTTTCAATTATGAATCAAATTGAAACTTAACAATCGATTATGACTAAGTTTGATTGATTAAATAAAAATTTAACATATATTTTACACTCCAACAACAGGACAGGAACGCTTTATGACTTCAAGAATCGCGAGAAAACAGGCTTTGTGGATATCCCCCATGGGTGCATTGGCAATTGCTCTGTCATTAGTGAGTGTGGCTGATGCAGCGGACACGACTCAAATACCAGATAAACCCACGTCGCCAATTAATTTGCTCGACAATGAAACCTATGATTTTGGTGGAAGAACTATTGACGGTGGCAACATTTCCGATAATGGCTTGTTTCGCTGCTTTAACCGGCGTGGCGTAACGATAAAAAACGTCACTGTAACTAACAGTCCCCGTTATGCCCTGCTCGCTAGAGGCTGCAGCAGTGTCACTATTGAGAATTTTAAGATGAAGAATATGGGGAGCAGCGTAGGTGGCATCAGATTCGATAAAGGCACAGAAAATAAGACCGTGACCTTGAACAGTATTGAAGCTGATAATGTTGGCGGGCATGCTGTAGAACTATGGGATACTAATGGTTTCACGATTGGTACGGTTAAAGCAAACAATACCGATGGCTGCGGATTACTTCTCAACCGAAGTCGAAACGGAACTGTGTCTAGGGTAGAAGGCGATGGAAACGATCAATATGGTGGTTATGCTACCTTCAGAGTCGCGAATAATAATGGCGGTAACATTCAAGTTGGTACAGTCAAATCGCGCAATTCAGGCCGGGGGTTCTTTAGTGTTAGTGGTTCCCACGGTACCACGGTTAACTATGTCGATATCGCCTCTAGTAACAAAGAAGGTATTTACATCCAAGACTCGTCTAACACGGTCGTAAGTAGTGGAAAGGTACGAGGAACCCCTAACTGCAGAATAAGGGGGGGCTCTGGCAACAGCATTAACGCAGATTGTGGTGGCAATATTGCAAACTGATCTAGGAAGCCTCAGAATTTCTACCTAATGTTCTTTAAAGAGGTATCCTGAGGCCATTTCCCCCTCTAGAAGAGTGAAGATAACGAGCGCATGTTCATACTTCTACACTACAAATTTAGGTCACAAAATGAACTAAAATGAGTACCACGGGGTATGAACAACCATGTGCACGATGCTATACTTAAGTCGAATTGAGTTTAATGGATCCTTCATGCGTTTTGTAATAGCTTTCTGCGTTGTTTTTGTTGCTGTTTCACTGTTTGTGTCACTTCAGTGCACTGCCAAAGCACGCGCACAACAAACATCAGTAGCCACCTCCCCTTTTCTTATGGAGAGGGTGAAGAATAACGATTGGATGCTTATTGACGTTCGTTCTCCAAAGGCCTTTGCAAACGGCCATATTCCAGGCGCAATCAACATGCCTCACGAGCGCATCAACGATTACCTAAGCGAACTGGAGCAACACAAAGGTAAACCCATTATCATCTATTGTCAGTCAGGCCAAAAAGCACATATTGCTATGAAGATGCTCGAAGAAATGGATTTTAGTGAGGTGATGCATTTTGAGGGCGACATGTTGGGCTGGAATGAAATAGGCGCAACGATAGATAGAATGTAAAGCCACTCTATGTGGCGATCCATTCTCTGTGATACACTTTTTTGATTCAGCCTAAAGTACCTTCCCTATGAAAATAGATATCGCAACACCAGCCATGTTGTTTCCGGCAATATCATTACTGTTGTTGGCGTACACCAATCGCTTTCTCACACTCGCCACCATTATTAGAAACTTTTCTAAAGAAGAAGCTGATGACAACACTCAAGCGCAAATTAAAAATCTTCGTTTACGAATACAGCTGATTAAGCGCATGCAGATAGCGGGTGTAGGAAGCTTTTTCTTGTGTGTAGTCTCTATGCTCGCTATTTACCTCACCTACCAGCAAGTTGGAAATTGGGTATTTGCAGCGAGTCTTGTGTCCTTATTGTATTCGTTATGGATGTCGGTAAGAGAAATTCTCATTTCCGTAGAAGCACTGGACGTTCATCTAGACGGTATTAAGAACGCACCTACTATGAAATCTCGAAAATAAATACTATTGCCTCAAAACAAAAATATAGGTTAGGTTAATCATTCCACACAAAAACGGAGCCTAACCATGTCCTACATAGACGGTTTTGTCGTAGCGGTACCCACTGAAAATAAACAAGCCTACCTTGAACACGCTAAGTTGGCAGGCAGTATCTTTAAAGAATACGGCGCACTTCAAATCATAGAAGCTTGGGGCGACGATGTACCAAGTGGAGAGATAACCTCCTTCCCCCTTGCAGTGAAGGCAAAAGATGATGAAACCGTTGTATTCTCCATTGCAATATGGCCCTCTAAAGAGGTGAGGGACTCTGGTTGGCAGAAAATTATGGATGACCCCAGAATGCAAGAGGGAGAAAACCCCATGCCATTCGACGGTAAACGATTAATTTATGGCGGCTTTGAGCCTTTGCTGACACTTTAGCGCTAGGCAAAAAAAACCGCTGAAAACATCAGCGGTTTTAGATAGTGCGATTTAACGTTTACGCTAGGGTAATACGCGCAAACTTGCGTTTACCCACCTGATACACGTTTTCACCTTTCTCAGCAATAACTAAACGGGTATCTTCTACTTTGTCGCCGTTAATTTTAACGGCACCTTGCTTAATCATGCGCATGGCATCTGACGTAGAACCCACTAGCTTAGCTTCTTTCAAAAGGTTACCAATAGCGATGCCTTCGTCACCTAACGCAATCTCTATTTCTGGCATATCATCGGGGATTGCATTTTTCTGGAAGCGCTGGATAAAGTCTTGATGCGCGCCTTCAGCAGCAGCTTCATCGTGGAAACGAGCAATAATTTCTTTCGCCAACAAAATTTTGATGTCTCGTGGGTTTTCACCTTGTTCCACACGCGTTTTAAGCTCAGCAATTTCTTCAAGCGGACGGAAGCTTAGCAAATCGTAGTAACGCCACATTAAATCATCGGAAATAGACATCACTTTACCAAACATCTCATTCGGTGCGTCTGTGATACCGATGTAGTTATTCAGTGATTTAGACATTTTCTGAACGCCATCTAGGCCTTCAAGGAGCGGTACCATCACAATAGATTGTTGGGTAATGCCTTGCTCTTTTTGAAGCTCACGTCCCATTAGCAGGTTAAATCGTTGATCAGTACCACCAAGTTCAACATCAGATTTCAGAGCCACTGAGTCCCACCCTTGCACTAGTGGGTAGAGAAACTCATGGATAGCAATAGGTTGGCCATTGTTGTAACGCTTTTTAAAGTCATCACGCTCAAGCATTCTCGCCACGGTTTGGCTAGCGGCCAACTTAATCATGCCAGCAGCACCTAACTCGTCCATCCACTCAGAGTTAAACCGAATCTCAGTTTTCTCTTTATCGAGGATTTTGAACACCTGATCTTGATAAGTTTTTGCGTTTTCTAATACCTGATCTTTACTTAGGGGCTTGCGTGTGACATTTTTACCTGTAGGATCGCCGATAAGACCAGTAAAGTCACCAATAAGAAAAACAACCTTGTGACCAAGTTGCTGGAATGTACGCAACTTGTTGATCAGAACAGTGTGACCAAGATGCAGATCAGGCGCAGTTGGATCAAAACCCGCTTTAATAGTTAAGGTTTTGCCGGATTTTAGTTTTTCGATTAAATCCTCTTCGGGGAGTATTTCATCTACACCCCGTTTAATCTCAGCTAGCGCTGTTTGCCAATCTTTCATTAGTTATTCACACTCTTTGATAACATTAATATAATTTTGGCCGCATTTTACGCGTACAACGGAACCATTGAAAGGTTTGCGCGTCAAAAAACGAATTACAAACTGTCATGTTGTTAAACCCAACAGCTTTACGGGCAACGCTGCGCATTGAATTGTCCTGATTTGAATGAATCAATCGCGAAGATAAGAGCTTTTGGGTGTAACAATTTGCGCTAACAATATAATGAGAAAAGTCACATTAATAGTGACGTATGTGAAACCGTGTAGTACACATAAAAATTCTCAGGTGGGCAGTAGTATGAGAAAGAAATTAGACGCCTCAAAGGCGCTGAATCTATTTAAAAAATTACCCAAGCAGCATAGAACAGGCATCGCCGTAGCGAGCTTATTTCTAGGCACGCTGATTCTTTTACCGTCAGAATCGGTAGAAGCCAGTCGTCATCAAGAAGCCTATATTCTTGATGCGGGTGTTCGCTATCCAGTAGAGCTTCATATCACCCCCTCTACCGATGTATTAACCGGTGAAGAAGAGTCTAGCTGGCAAACGTACAAAGTGAGAAGTGGCGACACCTTAGCTAAGCTTTTCAAACGTGCAGGCTTTACTTCTCGTGACGTGTATAACGTGACTCAAGCTGGCGAATTGACGAAAACTCTCGTGACCTTGTTGCCTGGTGATGAACTTTCCTTCAAAACGAATAAAGAAGGCGGGTTTGGCGAGTTAAAGTATAAGCTGTCTTCAACAGAGACCTTGTTTGTACGTCCAGACTCGTCAAAGGACAATGCGCCTTTGGTGGCTGAACTTGAAAAGCGAGATGTAGATATTCGATACAATTTTGCCCAAGGTGAAATTCACTCAAGTTTTTGGAACGCTGCCGTAACAGCCGGACTTACCAGCAACCAAATTATGAATCTTGCGGGTATATTCGGTTGGGATATCGACTTTGCCATGGAAATTCGTTCTGGCGATACCTTCAATGTGGTATTCGAAGAACAATACATTGATGGTGAGTTTGTCGGTTACGGCGATATCGTGGCCGCTGAATTTACCAACCAAGGTGAGCTTTTTAGTGCCATTTTGCATGAAGACGGCACCTACTATACCCCGGAAGGACGCAGTATGCGTAAGAGTTTCTTACGCGCACCGGTAAACTTCAGGTATGTGAGTTCTAACTTTACTAAAGCGCGTTTCCATCCAGTGCAAAAACGCTGGAAGGCACACCGTGGCACCGATTACGTTGCGGCAGTCGGCACGCCGGTTATGGCTGCCGGTGATGGTAAAGTCATTAAATCAGGCTACGATAAATACAATGGTCACCATGTGTTTGTTCAGCATGGGGAAAAGTACACCACCAAGTACCTGCATTTTAAGAAACGTGCGGTAAAAGTGGGCGACACGGTTAAGCAAGGGCAAACGGTTGGGTATTTGGGTAGCACGGGTATGGTGACTGGCGCGCACTTACACTATGAATTCTTAGTGGATGGTGTACACAGAAACCCGCGTACGGTGGAATTGCCCAAAGCGCAGCCTATTGCTAAAGAAGAGCGTGCAAGATTTATGGAAATTGTCGACGTTCGCCAACAGCAACTTAACAACAACAAGCGCATTATGCTTGCGATGAAGTAACCTTTGAATGGCTAAGTTCATTGGCCTTATGTCAGGTACCAGCATGGACGGCGTAGACGCCGTCCTTTGCGAAATATCTGAGCATGAATGTACAACGCTAGGCGCCTATTCTCTTCCCTACCCTGAGTCACTACTGCGTGCCCTACACGCCCTTTGCGTGCCCTCAACGGACGAAGTCAACACCCTTGCCATTGCCGATAGATGGGTAGCGGAAGTCTTTGCTCAGGCGGCTTTAGGACTTCTGAATAAGTATCAGGTTTCTGCAAAGACGATTTGCGCCATTGGTTCTCATGGCCAGACCCTTCGCCATTATCCAAATAGAGACATTCAATCGGCAGTATTTAAGCCGCAAGACATGCGTGGGTTCACTTGCCAAATTGGCGATCCAAGCACCATTGCTGCACTGACGAATATTAACGTGGTGGCCGACTTTCGCCGCAAAGATATTGCCCTTGGCGGGCAGGGTGCGCCTCTAGTGCCCGCCTACCATGCTGCGGTATTTTCTGACCCTGAAAAGTATCGCGCATTAGTGAATATTGGCGGCATCGCCAATATCACGGTTTTACCTCCCTGCCAGTCAACAAAACCGCCAAAGGGCTTCGATACTGGCCCAGGTAATACCCTCATGGATCATTGGATTAAACGGCACCAAAACCTGCCCTACGATGAGCATGGCAACTGGGCGCGGCAAGGCCAGGTGCATGCTGAGCTGTTAGCACGGCTGTTGGAAGATAAGTATTTTGCACTTTCCCCCCCTAAAAGTACGGGGCGTGAGTATTTTAATCCTGCATGGCTAGCCAACTACTTGTCACAATTTAATGCACCAGCAGACAAACGACAGCATCCCCGTCAGCAAGGAGACGCAAATACGTCCCCTTCCTCTATTCCCCCTCAAGATGTGCAAGCCACTTTGCTTTCACTGACCGCACAAACTATTGCTGATGATGTTGCTCGCGAACTTAACGAGTGTGGCGCCAATGACGAGAAAAGCGACGTCGTCATTTGCGGTGGAGGCGTATTTAATCTCGCCCTTATGCAACAGTTAAAAGACCGGCTTCCAGCCTATAGAGTTGTAACCAGCGAGGCGCTTGGCATACATCCTCAACACGTTGAAGGCGCCGCCTTTGCGTGGCTAGCCTATGCGTATATTCACGATATTCCCGGTAATATTCCCGCTGTCACTGGCGCATCTGCCGCAACGGTACTGGGCGGGTTATACAAATAACTACACAGGTATAGATAAATATACCTTTAGCACAAATAATCATTGTCTGCTTCCCCTTCACTAGGCTAAACTTTATACTAAAGTCGAATCTATCATCACCTTCCAAGCAGATTCGTCACTTCAGATTAAACGCAGTGCAAATAACACAACCTGTTTGACTTGTTTAATAAACGCATGAAAAAGGAGATTTCGCGTTGTCAGGAGAAAAGAAAACCGTTCTGGTTGTAGACGATACCCCGGAAAATATCGACCTACTATCAGCTGTACTTAGCCCTTATTTTAAAGTTAAAGCTGCCATGAACGGTGCCTTAGCGATTAAGATTGCGCAGGGTAAAAACAAACCCGATATTATTCTCCTTGACGTCATGATGCCCGACCTGGACGGCTATGAAGTTTGCCGCCGCCTAAAAAAGGATGTGTCTACCGCCGCAATTCCTGTCATTTTTGTCACCGCAAAAAGTGAAATTGAAGACGAGCAAAAGGGCTTCGATTTAGGCGCTGCCGACTATATCGCCAAACCAATAAGCCCGCCCATCGTCGTGTCGAGAGTTAAAGCTCAGATTGCACTTTACGATCAGGCGCGTCACCTTGAAGCACTTGTTGCACAGCGCACAGAAGACTTGCACCACACGCGTCTTGAGATTATTCGTCGCTTAGGCAAAGCTGCAGAATACAAAGATAACGAAACCGGCATGCACGTTATTCGCATGAGTTACTTCAGCAAATTCCTCGCTGAAAAATTAGATGTGTCTGAAGAATGGATAGACCTTCTTCATAACGCTGCCCCTATGCATGATGTGGGAAAAATAGGTATTCCTGATTCAATTTTGCTAAAGCCAGGCAGGCTTGATCCACAAGAGTGGGAGATCATGCAAAAACATGCGCAGTTCGGATGCGAAATTATCGGCGATAGTGACGAACCCTTGCTAAATATGGCTAGAGAAATCGCGCTTTATCACCATGAAAAATGGGATGGAAGTGGTTACCCTCAGGGTATAAAAGGAGAGGCTATTCCGCTTTCTGCACGAATTGTAGCGATTACCGATGTATTTGATGCGCTAACGAGTGAGCGCCCCTACAAAAAAGCGTGGAGCGAAGAACGCGCAATTGCACTGATAGAATCTGAAGCTGGTAAGCATTTCGACCCTACTCTTGTTCCCCTGTTTTTAGAATGTTTAGAAGAAATTAGGGAAATACAAACACGTTTCGGCGACGAGATATTTGCAGCGCACAAATAAGGTGTTCGTCATGCCCACCGACATTCACGCGAAGAAGAGCCCATGATGCGACATTTCCCCTATCGCGCTGGCAGTGCATATATCGTAAGAGCAATGATAGCCATGCTGCTATTTTGTTGCGCTTTGCTTCCCGTGTATGGTCAACAAAAAATTGAAAGCCTTTCTCTTCACGACGGCCTACTTAACCCCCAGGTTTACGATGTCGCTAAAGACGAGCAAGGCTTTATTTGGTTTGGGACTGCCGACGGTGTAAAGCGTTACGACGGCTACACATTCACCTCGTTTCGACACGATAAAAATACCCCTTCCTCGCTGTCAAATAACAGTGTTGGCGCCATGCTCATCGACAGCAAAAATAGGTTGTGGATAGGCACCTGGGGAGGGGGACTAAACCTCTATCAACGAAAAACGCAAAACTTTAAGCACTTCTTGCAAGATGAAGAAAACCCGTCGTCATTAGGTGGGAATAAAATCCAAGCTATTTTCGAATCGCGTTCAGGGCAAATTTGGATAGGCACCAATGGTGGGGGCTTAAACCTGTTTAACGACGTCGACAATACCTTTGTTAGATTTGAACATAACCCTAATGATAAAACCTCACTCGGTCACAACCGCGTTTGGAGTATTGCCGAGGATCCTAGCAATAATATCTGGGTTGGCACCTCTGATGGGCTGTATAGAAAATCCCGTTATACCACCCAATTTGAACGTTTTGGTGATACGCCTAATGGCCTAGATCACCCAGAAGTACGAGCGATTTATATTAATAAAAAAGGGTATATGTGGATAGCGACACGCAATAGTTTTGGCCGCTTTTATCCTAAATCTAATCGCTACGCTCCCATTGAGTTCCCTGCTGGAGCCATACCTAGCGTCACTAAAATTACCCCTTACGAAGATGCGCTGCTGCTTTCTACCTTTGCCGGTATTTTTAAATTCAATACCCGCAAAGCCACTTTCGAGCCCGCGGCTGAGAATGGTGATTGGGCATTGTTAGACAACCGCGACGTCCGGCAAGTTATGGTTGAATCCTCCGGTCTGCTGTGGGCGGCCACCCGCTACTCAGGGATAAAAAAAGTGTTTCTAAACCCACCTCGCTTCCAGGGTTGGACAAATATTCTAAGCAACCAAATGTTGTCGGGGTTGTTTTCGCAAATAATTTCTATGGCGCAAAAACCCAATGGAGAAATGTGGCTGGGTACAGGAAGAAGCTTGGTTAATTTCGACGGTATATCTAAATTTACCCCACAGATGTCACAAGAAAATTTAGACAGTTTGAATCGCCTTCGTATTGATAGCATGACCTACGATAACAACGAGGGGCTATACCTAGGCACCGACTTTGGTCTTTATTATTTAGCCACCTCTTCCAGTGATTTAGAAGAAATAGCCTTAGACTGGGCTGGCGGTTTAAACAACACGGTTGAATGGGTGGCGCACGACGCCGAGGGTTGGCTATGGTTGAATTTAGCCAAGTATCGCCATGTAGTGCGCTGGAAACCTAAAACGAACGAAGTGCAGCGTTACCTAGATGAAGTTGATGCGGAGTTCACTTTTATTGACAATCAAAATAACGCTTGGGTGGGCACCCAAGGAGAAGGCTTGTTTCAAATTGACCCATCAACGCAAGGGGTTATCAACTACAACGCCAATGACGATGCTAACACCTTAAGCAGCAACCATATCAATGCGGCTATGCAGGCAATTGACGATACTATTTGGTTCGCGACTAACCGCGGCTTAGAAAAATATACGCCGTCTACAAAGTCATTTGAAACCATCAGTTTAGATATTGATGGCGTAGGGTTCGCGGTACTGTCTTTGGTGCAAGACCGTCAAGGAATGCTGTGGCTAGCCACCTCGAAAGGCATCTATCGGCTAAACCCTAATACTCAGGAATTTCAGTATTTTACCACTAACGACGGTTTACACAGCAATACTTTCCTCCCCCGCTCCGCCTTGTTAGCCTCTGATGGTTTTATTTATTTTGGCAGTATTGATGGGCTTACCGGCTTTAACCCTAATGCCGTTAGTGCCAACGACGCAATTCCCCCGCTCGCCATTACTGGCGTTGAAATAGACGGCGAAGAAGTGTTTCCCGTACCCACGTCTTTGGTACTTCCTAACGACTATAAACAATTAACCATAACGTTTGCAGCTCTCGATTACCATGCGAGTGAAGATAACCAATATCGCACCCGCCTAGTCAACTACTATGATACGTGGAGTGACATAACCGATCGCTACACAGTGTCTTATGCGCGCATGCAACCTGACACTTACCTTTTTGAAGTGATTGGCAGTAATAACCATGGTACCTGGAACCTTAAACCGCAAACCTTAACACTGATTGTACCGCCCTTATGGTATCAAACACTGTGGTTCAAAATATTAGCCCCACTTAGCCTGTTACTGCTTATCTACGCTTTTTATAAAAACCGGCTTAACAAGCATTATGCAACCGAGAAATACCTCTCTGCCCAAGTAGAGCGAAGAACGCGAGATATATTTGTACTAGGCGATGTAGGGCGCGACCTCGCTGCCACTACGGATACAGAAAACATTGCGAAACTGCTGTTTCAGCAACTCGACCAAGCCCTTGAAGCGAATAGCTTTATGGTGGGCCTATATCACCCGCAATCCCATCAAGTGAGTTTTATTTTCACCATGGTTGACGGCCAACGTAGTCAACCGACATCCGTTGATACCAATCAATCTAATGACCCTGTCGCTTGGACAATCAATTGCAAGAGAGAGTTTATTGCACAAACAACAGAACAATGGGAGCAGGCCGGATTAGCGCCTTCGCAATGCTTTAATGGTGAACACACCCAATCGGCGGTATGCCAGCCGCTAATGGCAGGAAACACCTTGCTAGGGGTAGTCGCCATCTATGCAAACGCGCCAAACGCATTTGATACATCACAAGTAAATATTTTTCGCATTGCCTCAAGCTTTGCGTCTGTTGCCATATCAAACAGTTTGTCATTTAAAGAGTTAGCTGAAGCAGAACAACGATTAGAGCTGGCTATGACGGGCGCGAATGCCGGTACCTGGGAATGGGATCCTGCCAGCGATACCTTGATTACCAACGCGGTATGGGCCTCGATGCTTGGCTATACCAAGGATGAGCTAGCGTCTCGTTATGGTGCAGATACGAATATTCTTCCGTTTTTAATTCACCCTGATGATAAAGAAAAGTGCGAACTTGGCTTAAAAAGGCACCTGAGCAACGAAACACATGATTACCGCTGCGAGTATCGTATGCAATGTGCTGATGGTGCATACAAATGGGTGCTGAGCGTAGGCCGCGCAGTCAGAGAAAACAGCGACACTCACTCCCTTAAAATGTTTGGTATTCACCTTGATGTGAATACAGCCAAAGCCATGGAGACCGCGTTAAAAGAAGCGAAAGAAAAGGCAGAAAGCGCAACACAAGCTAAGTCAGATTTTCTTTCCAATATGTCCCATGAAATTCGCACGCCCATGAATGCTATCATAGGCATGAGCCACCTTGCCTTACAAACCCAATTGAATGCAAAGCAGCAAAACTATATTGAGAAAGTGCACCGTAGCGCCGAGTTACTGCTGGGAATTATCAACGACATCCTCGACTTTTCTAAAATTGAAGCGGGTCGTTTAGAAATTGAAGAAATTCCGTTTGAGCTAGACGACGTGCTCGAAAACATGGCAAACGCCATCGCTTTTAAGGCCGATGAAAAAGGGATAGAACTTTACTTCGACATAGACAATGACGTACCCAAAACCTTTATTGGAGATCCCTTAAGACTAGGCCAAATTCTACTAAATTTAGGAAATAATGCGGTTAAGTTCTCCAACGAAGAGGGGGAGATAGTTGTCGTGGTGAAATTACGCAACGAAAACCACTCACATTGTAGCCTTGAATTTTGCGTGTCGGACAACGGCATAGGCATGACGCCGGAACAAAAAGGGAAATTATTCCAATCCTTTAGCCAAGCAGATTCCTCTATTACACGAAAATATGGCGGCACTGGGCTTGGACTCGCAATATCAAAAGATCTTGTGGGGCTAATGGGCGGAGACATTTGGGTTGAGTCTGAAATAGATAAAGGCAGTCAATTCTTCTTTACCGTTAATTTAGGCTACAGAGAATCAGAAAGAACCAATATACAACATAGCGTAAAACCACACTTAAATATCCTGGTCGTTGACGACAGTGAAACCGCCAGAGAGGTATTGCATAGCCAACTCACAAGCTTTGGCATCCAACATAAAGTGGTTAGTAGCGGTCATGAAGCCATGACTTTGTTAGAACAACAACACATACAGCCCTTTGATTTAATTCTTATGGATTGGAAAATGCCACACATGGATGGGCTCGAAACCGTGGCTCAGATTCGTCAACACGCTTCAATTTGCTATCAGCCTAAAATTATCATGGTGACTGCATTCAACAGTAACGACATGGAAGAAGAAACCAAACACCTTGATATTGAGAATACGTTAACCAAGCCTGTTACCGCGTCCACGTTATTAGAGGCCATATCACGCAGTGTCGGGGTAAATAAGGTCGCTAAGACCAGGTTAAAAAGTGCCAATGACAATACCGCCTTTGCACACATTCTTGGCGGCCTACACCTACTTCTGGTTGAAGATAACGAGATGAACCAGGAATTAGCGTGTGAATTACTTGATGCCGTAGGTGTAAAAACAACGGTGGCTGAAAATGGTGAGGTAGCACTCACGCTACTGGAAAAACACAACGTTGACGGCGTGCTAATGGACTGCCAAATGCCTGTTATGGACGGCTATTCCGCCACTCGAGAAATTCGCAAAAAAGCAAAATATCAAACGCTGCCTATTATTGCCATGACAGCGAATGTGATGGCCGACGATATCGCCAAAGTTAGCGCCTGTGGCATGAATGCCCACATTGCAAAACCCATAAACGTGAGGGTGATGTACGAAACCCTTAGCCGTATTTTAGTGCCGTCAAAGATTCATGCTATTACTGAAAATAATGACCCCGAGCACGTTGAATTCCCTGTTAATTCTATTTCTGGCGTGGATCTTCAAAAAGGGCTTTTATCCGCCAATTACAATGTTGCACTTTATCAAAAGCACCTGCTGAAATTTGCCGAAAAATATCGGTATTTTGCGCACACGCTGAAGACATCGATAGAAGAACGTCGTTACAAAGATGTTACCCGTGAAATCCATACATTGAAGGGGTTAGCGGGCAGTATTGGGGCACAAACATTATACCAAGACACAGAGATTCTGGAACGTAAGTTAAATACCAATATCCACATCGAAGCTGATGAAGCCACAGCCACCATGCTAGAGAGTTTGCAACGTGTGGTTTCATCCATTGACGCTGTCGACGCGCAGCTCACTGCGACAGAGTCCCTGCAAAACGACAGCATTGATGTTGAAACATTTACCGCAAGATTACACCAACTGCTCGACTTACTTGACGATTATGACACTGAAGCAGTAGATGTGGTGGAAGAACTCAACAGAAATGCAAAAGGCCTGTCCTGCGAAGTTATCAGTGAGCTTGAGTGCATAGCAAAAGCACTGCGGCTGTACGACTTTGAAACTGCAACTACCCACGCTAACAAGCTTCTTAACATTGTGTAGTCACAGATCCCAGGCCCCCCTTGATGGTAGTTTTTTCAAGCCCCCTCAATATTCAATTTCACACTATGAAAGATATTTTTGCACTCACCTTCACCATTGAATCAATCCAAGAAGAAGCCATTTAAGTAATCACTACATGTTAAATAAAACCGCATATAAAGGATTACAAAATGACAGACTCTGCTCTTTTTCGCCCACTGACATGGGCCGATAACAGCCTTAACAATAGAATGGTTCTTGCACCTATGACCCGAGGCCGTGCTGGCAGCGATCGCATCCCTAATAAAATAATGGGGGATCACTACGTACAGCGAGCTGATGCAGGATTAATTATTACCGAAGCCACCGCAATTTCAAAAGAAGGAATAGGTTGGGTAGATTCACCGGGGATCTACACTGACAAAATGGTTGATGGCTGGCGTTCAGTGGTTGATCGCGTCCATGAAGTGGATGGCAAAATAGTGCTTCAGCTATGGCACACAGGCAGAGCATCACACAGTGACTTCCATGACGGTGCCCTTCCCCTTTCTGCTTCTGCTATTGCTATTCAAGGGGATGAGATTCATACCCCAAAAGGTAAAAAAGCGTACGAAGTGCCAAAAGCGATGTCGTACGATGATATTCAGCGCACGGTAAATGATTATAAAAAGGCCGCCGTCAATGCGAAAGCCGCAGGCTTCGACGGTATCGAAGTGCATGCTGCCAATGGCTACCTGATCAATCAGTTTTTGGACAGTCGTAGCAACCAACGTGATGACAAATACGGCGGGAACCTTGAAAATCGCTATCGTTTTTTACACGAGATTCTCGATGCCGTGTTCGATGTATGGCCTGCGGAAAACGTAGGGGTTCGCCTTTCTCCCAATGGCGTGTTTAACGATATGGGCGCCGACGACTTCAGAGAAACCTTCACCTACGTGGCTCAGCAGTTAAATAAGCGCAAGCTGGGTTACTTGCATGTCATGGACGGCCTCGCATTTGGCTTTCATGAGCGGGGGGAGCCTATGTCACTGGCAGAGTTTAGAGCGCTTTATGATGGTTTGTTGATAGGCAATTGTGGTTACACTAAGGCAGATGCCGAACAGCGTATTAATGATGGCGATGCAGACATGATTGCGTTTGGCCGCCCTTGGATCACCAATCCAGATTTACCCACCCGATTTAAACACGACTACCCATTGGCGGCATTTGATGACCCGTCTACTTGGTACGGTGGAAGTGAAGAAGGGTATACAGATTTTCCCACCTATCGCGAGAAAACGGGTAAAGACGCGATGACTTCTCTCACCTGATGTCAGGCTTAGGAAGATTAAGTGCGCTAACCGCTTTTTCATTGGCAGTTAGCGTATCTTCAATTCGTTAAACTGGTGTTCTAATTAATTAAAGTTCGATGTTTCGCTGGCTAAAACAGCCAGCTTTTCTAAACAAGACATCCATGCATATTGATGCTGATCTGTTTCATCTTGATTGGCAAAGCCACTTTGCATGACCACCAGTCTAACCTGACCATCATTCACCGCTTCAAAATGAACATCTACCGCTGTCATCACTGAGTCTTCCAAGTTATCTTCCCATGCCCAGGAAAATGCAAGCTTCTCGTTTGCTAACACGGTCACGTATTCGCCGGTCAAGGATACTTCTGTGCCATGGGGTTCTAGCATTTTAATGCGGTAACGGCCACCTTCTTTAAAATCACTCATAACCTGGGTTACGCTGCAATCGCCTGGAGCAAACCATTCTGATAAATATTCAGGCTCGTGAAAAGCTGCGTAGATAAACGGTAAGCTTCCGTCTAATGTGACATCTATAGTAAATTGATGCATGAAAACACCCTTAGTGCTGATACAACGAAAAAATCCCGAGCCTGTGAAACTAATAGGCTCGGGTGAAGGAGAACATCTTCATTGCTTTTATCGGCATGGTTAGGAAATAACTTAACCACACATTTGTTAGACTTTTTGTTATATCGCCAACGCTAAAAACAACAACTTGAAGTCAAAAATATAACGAGATATCCCATTGCGTTAAAGGACTGTGTCGTTAATCATCGTCATAACAAGAGGAAGGATAAGTTTACCGTGGAGTATTTAAACCAATGACACGTCCCTTTTTACCCGCTTTGCCTATCACCATTTTAAGCCAAAACGCTGACGCCATACGCACAGAACTCCATACTGCTATGAAGAAAAACAGCTGTTTAAAAGCAGGGCCAGAAGTGGTGATAAGACAAGCCACAGACACCCCTTCAAAGATTAATTGTGACGCCGTTGAGGTCATGATTGCCGACCCAGATTTAGCCGCACAAATTATTCCTGACTGCACAAATTTAACCTGGTGCCAGTCTACCTGGGCTGGGAACGCGCCTTTGCTTAACGGAGGCAAAACCGACTACACCTTGACCGCACTAAGAGGGGTATTTGGGCCGCTCATGCGTGAATATGTCTTTGCTTACCTTTTGCAACATGCCAGAAACCTCGACGGATTTGCTGAACAGCAAGCCGCTACGCCCCCTCGGTGGGAATCGGCTACACGCATGCCTTTGCGTGGGCAAACACTAGGGATAATAGGCGTGGGAGATATTGGCAAAGCGTTAATGCCGGTGGCACAAAGCTTTGGAATGACAGTGATTGGTGTCTCGCGAAGTGGTAACGCGGTTAAGGGGGTTGAACGCATGTATGCCACCGCAGAACTTCACCAGTTTGCCCAACAGGCAGATCATGTGGTTAATCTCATGCCTGACACGCCGGGCACCTATGGGCGACTAAACGAAGACTTTTTTGCCTGTTTAAAGCCTCACAGCATCTTTATTAATGCAGGCCGTGGAAACGCAGTAGATGACGAAGGGCTTCTTAGCAGCCTCGACAAGCACCATCTTGCCCATGCTGTGCTAGACGTATTTACACAAGAACCTTTGCCTAGCTCACACCCTTTTTGGCGCCATCCTAAGGTAACCGTTACCGCGCACACAGCAGCAGAGTCTCGCCCTGCTGATGTGGCGAGCGTGTTTCTCGACAATGCCACACGCTTTGCTCATGGTGACACATTGCTGTACCAATGTGATTTTGCAAAAGGATATTAAGCCTGTCTGGGTCACTAATCTCGTGGGTTAGTGGCCGTAATTTCAATTCGGTCTTGGTGTTTTTCATGAAATTCCAGTAACTGAGGATAGGCTTTCATGTCGTGTAATTCTCTAAACAACACCCAGTCAATCATAGTATAAAGGCATATTTCAGGGTAACTCCAGCCACTGAAGCCACCTTGACTTAACTGCTCAGAAAGGGTGGAAAGTACTGCTTCAATCCGCTCGTTTTGTAAGCTAAAGTATAATTTGTCTTGGGTTATATCTATATCAGAGCGCTTCAATAACATCAGCTGTACAAAAGAATCGTTAGCCGCGTCGATTAGTGTCAGCTGGTTTTCTTCTTCCCAACTCAGCCCGTCATGGTCTAACTTTTCTGCTAAATAGTTGTAAATGACACGAGAGTCGAAAATCATTTCGCCATCATCTTCTAAACAAGGCACTTTTAATGTGGGGTTGCGAGACGCTAAAAGCGCTCTATCTTCACCCGAAAAAATCTGCAAATTTAAGAATTCATGCTCTGTTGAAAATAAAACAATACGAATACGGCGAACATAAGGAGAAGTGGTTGAACCATAAAGTTTCATAAAATACGTCCATAAATTGAACTAGCTTAAGAAACCAGTGTAGCCAGATAAAATGAAGATTGGGAAATGATTTTTAACAAGAAGAAGACAGGCATACGGAATAATACGATGTATGCCTAGTTTTCATTTACTGTCGCTGACTACACGCTAAAGCTAGCGCCACATCCGCATGTGGTGGTGGCATTGGGGTTTTCAACCAAAAACCGTGACCCTTCTAACCCGTCAACGTAATCCACCACACCGCCAACTAAGTATTGTAAACTCATGGGGTCGACCACGAGTGTTACGCTATCCTTTTCGATAGTCATATCGCCGTCGTTAACTTTTTCATCAAATGTGAAGCCGTATTGAAAGCCCGAACATCCACCGCCAGTCACGTACACACGCAACTTTAGGTCGGGATTCTCTTCTTCTGTCACAAGGGCTTTAACCTTCGCTGCCGCTGCATCAGAAAACTCAATTGGCAACGCTGTTTCTACAGTCATACCCACCTCTTAATAAACCGAGTGCCTATGCACTTTTGCTTGAGCGCAATTATCTAATACTTGCGTACTGCTAGCAACTATTGGGGCAAAACTTAACGAATCAAGCTTAGTTTACGACATCAGCCAATACATTAACCCAGCTCCTACCATACTCCCTAGCATGAGCGCAGCAATTAACAGCGTCCACATGGGGGCAAATCGTACTTCTGTTTCAGCCTGAGAGCCTTGTGGCGGAATAACCTTTAAGTCAGCTTGTTCAATATTAAACACGGCGCACATCGCCATGACTGTTTCGGTCGACGCATTACCGGTCTTTTCAACCCGTTGCACTGTTCTTAAACTCACTGAACATAGGTCAGCGAACGCTTGTTGTGTCCATTGGTACTGCTGCCTAAGCGCTTTTACCCGAGACGCGTTAACTTCCACAATAAGCCCCTCCTAGGCTGGGGCAAACTGCATAAATAAGGCTAGCGCGGCACCACCTATCAGCAAGCCAAAGAGAAAGCCCACTCCAATAATCTTAATAAACGATTTAGCAGAGTCAAAAGCCGCCTTTTCCTGCTTGGCAATTAGCCTGTTGTTTTTGAAAAGACTGCATTCAAGTCGCCCGGTAAGAATATTGTCCATTTCAAAGGTCACCCTGTAGGCCTGCTCTGCGTGGGTAAAAGTGTGGCTACTTTTAACCTTGAACATTTCACGCTTATCCGAAACGGGATTATCATTGACGTATACCGTTTCCCGACCAGACCACATAGAACCATTGACGGCAATGTCTACGCCTTCATCGTTGAAGTAAAACCAATATCCCTCTCTAATACCAGATGTTGCCATTTTCGTTTTTTCGTTGCTTGTCGTATTTGTTGAGTGTGCCATAGTTTTTCCTTTTTCACCTCATCATCTTATTTATTCCCGTTGGCTAATTCATCGCCTCCACGGCCATTCCAACGCCTTTCACCTCACAGATTGCAGCAGACGCTTATTGAGATTGTGCGCTTGCCGCCAAACCGAGTGCCAAGGAATTTAAGCAAGACTTTGATGAGTACCGTGACGACAAACCACCGTCAGTGCTATAGTTTGGCGGTGTCACGTTTGATGACGCCCCTTATGACATCTTATGACACTACCTATTTTCAAAGAAGATTCGAGTTAGCGAGCGCTTACATACAAAAACCAGGCACCGTATTAATAATTGAAGACTACGCGAACCAACGTGAGGATTTTATGGAAGAACACGCCAAGTTATCTGCACCACCTCAGTTAGAGGAAACATTTCCCCCCTCACAATTTGAGCAAAAAGATGACTACAAGCGTGCTCTCAAAGAATGGCAACAAGCCCTTTTTCACGTTCAGCAAGCCTACTACCACCAAAACAAAAGGGCGCTGATTATTTTTGAAGGCTGGGATGCAGCGGGAAAAGGAGGGGCAATTCGCCGGGTAACGGAGCAGTTAGATCCTAGAGGGGTGCAAGTCTACCCTATCGCGAAGCCCACTTCCGAGGAAATGAATAAGCATTTTCTCTATCGTTTCTGGATGAAGATCCCCTCACCTGGCACATTTGCAATTTTAGATCGCTCCCATTATGGAAGGGTATTGGTTGAACGTATCGATAACCTTGCAACACAAAATGAATGGCAACGTGCTTACCACGAAATCAACGAGTTTGAAAAAACGTTAAGCGACGATGCGGTGCGTATAGTGAAAGTATTTATGCATATTTCAAAGGAAGAACAGCGACGTCGTTTTGAGGAGCGATTAAATAACCCTTATAAGCGCTGGAAGCTGACCAAAGAAGATTTGCATAATAGGGCGAAACGAGAGGAATATATTACCGCCATTAATCAAATGCTGGCTAAAACGCACACCCGCTTCGCACCATGGAAAGTGATAAATGGGGAGCATAAGTGGCAAGCACGGGTAGATACGTTAAAGTACATCACCTCAAAACTAAGTGAAGGGGTAGACATAGCACCGCCGCCATTAGATGCGTCTTTAATCAAAATGGCCGCCTCTCAATTAGATATTGATGAAACAGCCATTCGCTAACAGTGATTAACTGTCAGGCAGCGTCACATTAAGTTCTAACACGCTACAGTCGTCATTGTTATCAAGCTGTACTGAGACCTGGTCGTCAGCAATGGTGACGTATTTACGGATAACCTGAATGATTTCCTGTTGCATCATAGGAAGATAGTCTGGTTCCGTTCGCTTTTTACGCTCATGAGCGACAATGATTTGGAGTCGCTCTTTGGCCACTGCTGCGGTGCTTGGCTTTTGCTTCTTTTTGAGCAAATCGAAAATACCCATTACTTCCCTCCTAATAGACGCTTGAAGAATCCTTTTTTCTCAGCTTCAAGGAAACGATGTTCTACCGTTTCGCCTAATAGACGTTTAACTGCATCTGCATAGGCTTGACCAGCATTGGCTTCTTCATCAAGAATAACAGGTTGCCCTTGGTTCGAGGCTTTTAACACAGACTCGGATTCAGGGATAACCCCAAGTAAAGGTATCGCCAATATTTCCTCAACATCAGCCACACTTAGCATCTCTGCGCTTTCAACCCGAGTAGGATTATAACGGGTTAATAATAGATGCTCTTTCACCGCTTTGCCTTGTTCAGCGCGCATAGACTTGCTTTGCAAAATACCTAAAATACGATCTGAGTCCCTCACTGAGGAAACTTCTGGGTTAGTCACAACAATGGCTTCATCAGCAAAATAAAGTGCCATTTGTGCGCCCTGCTCGATACCTGCTGGGGAATCACAAATAATAAAATCGAAGTCTTCTTTTAGTTCGTCAAGCACCGCTTGAACACCATCGATGGTAAGCGCGTCTTTATCACGGGTTTGTGAAGCGGGTAAAATAAAGAGGTTGTCGGTTCGCTTATCTTTTATTAATGCTTGTTTTAGCGAAGCTTCTTTATTAATCACATTCACGAAGTCGTACACTACGCGACGTTCGCAGCCCATGATAAGATCTAGGTTTCTTAGACCAACATCAAAATCAATGACAACCGTTTTATGACCGCTAAGTGCAAGCCCAGTACTGATTGCTGCACTTGATGTGGTTTTACCCACACCTCCCTTTCCTGATGTCACTACAATTATTTTAGCCATTATTTATTCCTCGACGGCATCTTGTTGTCTCAAGCAATAGGCTCGATATGTAAGGATTCGTCTTCTAAGTAGATTTGAGCGGGTTGCTTCCAGCACGATGTTTTGACTTTGTCGTGCATAATAAATTGCCCCGCAATTGATATGAGTTCTGCATCTAACGACTGGCAGAATACCCGCGCTTGAGTATTCCCTTTCACCCCAGCTAGGGCTCTCCCTCTTAGCGTACCGTACACATGAATATTACCATCGGCTAAGACTTCTGCGCCTTCGCTAACCGCCGCGGTAATCACGAGATCACTGCCTTCCGCGTAAACTTGCTGGCCTGAACGCACAGGTCGATTAACCACTTTCGCGGGCTTAATAACTGGCACTGGTGCGATTTCTGGAGGCGAGGCAGGCTTGGGCGCTTCGTGGTTGGCGCCATCGGAGGCCGTTTTTGTGCTTGATGGTTTGAGCGTGCTTTCCGTAAACTTACTTTGGCTAACATCAGCCAAACCAAGGTCGTTAATCACCGACTTCAAATTCAGTGTGTTGCCACGCACTGCCATGGGCTGAAGCTCAAATTTACGGCATAGCGCCACCAGCAATTCTAGTTCGGTGGCAGACAAGGACGTATTTAGATGAAGAATAAGGGATGAACGAGTAAAAAATTGCGGCGCGCTCGCCACTTTTTGGGCAAGTTGCGATTCAAACCTGTCGGGGTCAAATTCGATAACCTCTAACACTATGCTAGTAAGCGTAGTGCCTTTCATTCGAAAGCACGTATCTGTCATTAACTATTCCTGAGTAATTTTTTGCGCACGCACCCATTTAAAGGGCTTTGGCGAGTATGCACTCTACCAAATTCCTCTTCAACGGCAATAGCCAAGTGCGTATCACCTCACTAAGCGCTCAATTAATAGGCAGTTAAATTTTAAACCCGTAATAAATAGCGAAAGCTAAGCAAGTTACACTAAATTCTGCGTACGCCAGCAACAGGTTTTGCTGCGACACACAAACCACATTTACTCGCTATTATCAGTTAGTTTTACTGGGTCTAACAGGGTAATGAGTTCTTCTTTTGGTATATCGGTCATTTCCAATGCCACATCTAGCACAGGACGCTTTTGTTTGTAAGCCGCCTTAGCAATTTCTGCCGCTTTGCTATAACCAATGATAGGATTAAGTGCGGTGACGAGTATGGGGTTTTTCTCAAGCGCCTGATCTAAATTTTCCTGATTCACACTAAAGCCTTTAATGGCTTTTTCCCCCAGTTGGGTGGCACTTGTAGTCATTAAATGAATGCTCGACAACAAATTGCTCGCAATCATAGGTAACATAACGTTTAACTCAAAATTACCCGACTGCCCACCAACTGAAATAGCGGAATCGTTACCCATCACCTGTGCGCTAGCCATCGCTACCGCTTCCGGAATAACGGGGTTTATCTTACCTGGCATAATGGACGATCCCGGTTGCAATGCAGGCAACGCTATTTCGCCTAACCCCGCTAAAGGACCGGAATTCATCCAGCGTAAATCGTTGGCAATTTTCATCAACGAAACGGCGGTAGATTTTACGCATCCCGACAAGGTAACAGCGTTGTCTTGCGCACTAATGAGGGAAAACACATTTTCTGCTTGTTTAAACGCAATCCCGGTCATATCAGACAGTTCCCGTGCCACTTCTTGGCCAAAATCTGGATGGGCATTAACACCTGTGCCCACCGCTGTTCCGCCTTGCGCCAATTGTTGAATTGAAGGGAGCACTGCATTGAGTGTTTGAATTTGCTGGCTGATTTGTGAGGACCAAGCCCGAAGACTTTGATCCATCCTCACTGGCATGGCGTCCATCAGATGGGTACGCCCTGTTTTACAAAAACAAGCAACTTCGTCGGCTTTTCCTTCAATGATACTCACCAACGCTTTAAGAGCAGGTAACAACCGTTGGCTGACTTCTAAAGCAGCACTGATATGTATTGTGGTGGGGATAACATCATTAGAACTTTGCCCACAGTTAACGTGATCGTTGGGGTGAATATCTTGCTGACTATCTCGCCGGGCAATATGGGCAATGACTTCGTTAGCATTCATGTTGGTACTGGTGCCTGACCCTGTTTGAAACACATCCACAGGAAAATGCTTCAAAATATCGTCTGCTAACAAGGTATCACACGCCTTAATAATGGCAGTCGCCTTACTTTCATCTAACGTGGCTAAGTTTAAATTGGCCTGTGCGGCGGCTTTTTTCTGTAGTATTAAAGCCTGAAGAAATGCCAGCGGCATGCGCTGCCCGCTAATAGGAAAGTTTTGAATGGCTCGTTGGGTTTGTGCGCCATAGAGTGCATCTTTAGGGACGTCTAGTTCGCCCATACTGTCTCGCTCAGTTCGCGTTGCTTTCATGGTTTATTTCCCTAACCGTTAACCTATAAGAAGTGTTGTTAGCCTTTCTATTAAAAGACTCACTAGCTTGTGAGTTTGTACTACGGAATATCACGCCTTGATCAATCCTTAAACCGCAGCGGCAAACGTAAACCACTATGGCGCCTCCCCCTATTCACGCCCACCCCATATCCAAAAGCCGGTGGACAGCATCTAGTATCAAACGACACAAGCTTAATGATAATCATTAGCATTAACAATGATCTCATAGTATGCTTGTTTCGTAACGTTAAACAAACCAAGTTCTCAATGCGATATTTCTTCGTTTGTAAAACCACCCATTTAAGGATTTTCGACCATGTTAAAACGTTTGTTATTTTGCGCTAGCACCTTACTCGTTTCACAATTTAGTCTGGCTGATGAGTGTTCAACCACTATCGAAAGTAATGATGCTATGCAGTACAACAAAAGTGAACTTGTTATTCCTGCCACCTGTGAAGACTTTACTGTCACCCTGAAACACACGGGAAACCTCCCTAAGCAGGCAATGGGCCATAACTGGGTAATGACCAAAGAGGCTGATGCACAGCCGGTGGCCACTGCAGGAATTAGCGCAGGAATGGAAAACAATTATGTTAAGCCTGACGATGAACGTGTTATTGCCGCCACTGATATTATTGGCGGCGGTGAATCAACCTCTACCACCTTTTCAGTGAAGGGGCTAAACAAATCTGACGCCTATCTTTTCTTCTGCTCTTTCCCAGGCCACATTGGCATTATGAAGGGCACAGTGACCTTTGAAAGTTAGTGTTTTTTATTGAGAAACGGCTAGCCGTTTCTCTTTTCCTCAAAAAGGCAATCCAGTGACATCAATGACCACGACCTCACGCACCCTGCTGTCAGTGATTAATCAGCACCCTTATTTGATAAACAAGCGGGTGATACTGCCCGTCATCTTGTCGGTATTACTGGGGTTAAGCGTGACTCGTGAAGTCACAATCGCGGTACTGTCAGACGCCTACTTTCAGGTTGCCGCATTCGTCTATGCTTCGTTAGCGCTTTACTACCTTGCTACGTTAAGAATATCGGCAGAAGCGATAAGCCGATTTATGAACCAACATCCAGTTTATGAAGTTGGGCTGGCTGCATGCCTTGGTGCCCTGCCCGGCTGCGGCGGTGCCATTATCGTCGTCACTCAATACACCAAGGGAGTCACTAGCTTTGGGGCGGTGGTGGCAGTATTAACAAGCACCATGGGGGACGCTGCATTTCTGCTTTTAGCGCAATCCCCCATTGACGGCTTAACCGTTATGGCAGTTGGCGTTGTGGTAGGAAGTCTTACGGGTTTAGTGGTCAACAAATTTCATAACTACAAACCCTCTGACACCCTAAAGGATACAGTTGTCTCCGAGACATCTCTATCAACTGAAAGTGAGGCGAACCTCAGCCTTGGTGATAACGTTAAGCGAGCATCGATTAAGTTTTGGATGGCGGTAGCCATACCTTCTTTAGCCATCGCCTTAGGCATTGCCCTTCAACTTCCCGTTCATCAATACCTCGGAATATCAGCAAAATCCCTTGGATATATAGGCGCAACACTCTGTTTTATTGGCATTTCACTCTGGGCATTTAGCGGCTCATCTACCGGTTACGCTTCCATCACAAAAGAGGAGGCTATTTCGCCCCCGGTAAGCTGGCAAGAAAAGTCAGCCCTTGATACCCAATTTGTGTTGGCTTGGGTAGTGGTTGCCTTTTTGCTTTTTGAACTGTCCATATTGTGGTTTGCTATCGATATTACCCAACTATTTCAAGGAATGGGCTTAGGCTTAGTGGCATTGGCCATTGTGATTGGTTTTCTTCCTGGTTGCGGGCCACAAATTCTCGTGACCACGTTATACCTCAATGGCGCCATTCCCTTTTCAGCCCAATTAGGCAATGCTATCAGTAACGATGGTGATGCGTTATTTCCTGCCATAGCGTTATCACCTAAGGCTGCCATGTTAGCAACGTTTTACTCGGCACTGCCCGCGTTTATTGTGGGTTATGGCTATTACTTTTTGTTCGAGTAGCTACTCTTCTTCCTGATTATTTAAGCCATTTTGCTGCGCCTCTTGCCACGGCACGCTTAGCGTATACTTCCCCTTTCGGGTTTTATACTGGTACACGGTTGTGGTTAGCACAATATCGCGGGGTTGCACGTTTTCTGGTAGTTGAATCACTTCATTCACCGCTTGAAAGTACTTAAATCGATAGGCAACCTTGCTTGGCATACTGCCTGTATTTGAGGAATTCAACGTCACTTCTTTACCTTCGCGGTCCCCTACAATTGCAATCGACAAATCGCCTCGAAGCACTCTTTTGGTTTTACTCTGTTGTAATAACACCATGCGAAGCTGATATTGACCCGCCACGTCGGTGGGGTGAATTTGTACCCCTTCCACTGAAAAACCGCCTTGTTCATTCTCTGGTGACATTACCCTTTCATAAAAAGCAATCTTTTCAATCAGTGCTACCTGCGAATTACGCTCTTTAGTTAGCGCAGCAAGAATGTTTTGCTTTTCTTCGCCTTCCAAGGCCAAGGCGATTTCTAACTGATTAACTTTCGTGGTGAGTTGGTTATTTTCCTCTAACAACAAGGCAATGGTATCTGCTTGTGCGAGAACTTTCTGACTATCTCCGGCATCGAGTTTTCTGGCAATCTTGTACCCTAGCGCAATCATTAGCAGCATAAGCAGCGCCATTAAAAGCGACCATTTGTGGTTGCCCAATCTTTGTTTTAATTCGTCTGTTGTCATGGTTATTTTTTGTTAATACTTAACTTGCGGGTGGATGCTGTAGTTAACATTATGAATTGCAAGTGTTTGTGGTAAGCTAATTATATCTCGACATTACATTAACATATCATGCGCCTGCAGGCTTTACGACAAGAAGTCGCTCACCCAAGAACGTCTGTCCAACTTTGCTTACTCGGTATCGTCGGAGGCGTGTGCGCGGCTTCACTGATCATTCTATTTCGATTGTGTGTGGAATGGCTGCAATCCACGGGGCTTACCACCTTACAAGGCTGGTTTAATAGTGACTGGCCAGCGTACTTACTTCTTCCCTTAGTCAGTGTGGGACTTATCTTGCTAATAGCCTATATTACTGGCTTTAAGCATTATCGAATGGGCATCCCTTTCGTCATCCACCGGGTGAAGTATTACTACGGCCATATTCCATTTAGAACCACAATTAACCAATTTTTCGGTGGTATGTTGGCGCTGGCTGGCGGTTTTGTTGTCGGCCGAGAGGGGCCCTCTGTTCACCTTGGCGCATCAGGCAGTAGCTTTCTCGGGCAATGGCTTCGCTTACCCTACAACAGCATTCGCATTTTAGCCGGTTGCGGCATTGCAGCGGGCATTTCAGCGTCGTTTAATACACCTTTCGCCGCCGTTATCTTTGTGATGGAAGTTGTTCTTCGGGAATATAAAATCCATATATTTGTTCCTGTGATGCTTGCCGCTGCCTGTGGCTCTGTACTTACTCGTATCGTCTTTGGCGAATTCAACGAACTGTCATTTTTGTCGTTTAATGCATTTAGCCAATGGATGTACCTTTACTTAGTGCTCCTTGGTGTTTTGCTAGGCATGTTAGCCACCTTGTTTAACCATCAACTCATGCGCGTAATGACATTTTTCAGACCCGTCTCTATGGTCTGGCGATTAGTGCTGGCCGCTTTGATAACGGGTACCGTTGGAACCTTGTTACCTGAGGCATTGGGCGCCAATTTTGTAGACGTCGAAAAGCTTTTCGACCGCGACCCAGGCACCTTATTATTGTGCGCGATTCTTGTGAGTAAAGTGATTCTCGCGGTATGTGCCATTGGCCTTGGTGTACCCGGCGGCATTATTGGCCCTGTTATGGTCATTGGCATGCTCGCTGGCGCAGTGCTTCTATTGCCTTTATCTTATTTTATCAACGTGCCCGAATTCACCAGCAGTTTCGCCCTTTTGGGCATAGCGGGCATGCTCACCGCGGTACTGCATGCTCCCTTAGCTGCCTTATCCGCGGTAATGGAACTGTCGTACAGCCCGCAAATTATATTACCAGCAATGCTGGTTATTGTGCCTGCGTACGTCACCGCAACACAATTTTTTGGCAATCGCTCTATCTTCATCCGTCAGCTTGATTACCAAAACTTACCCTATGCGATTTCATCCATTCGCGAGGCGTTGGAAAAAACTGGGGTGCTAGCGGCAATGAGCACTGACTATAAGCTGTTTGTTGACGCTCCTGAACAAGCGCTTGAAGAGTATTTGTCGAACAACCCGACAAACGTTGTGATTCAGCAATCAAAATTTGAAATAGATGTGCAGTATAAACTGGTCCAATACAATGTCAGCTTAGAGCATGATGCAAATGCGTTAAGCTATCACCAAATGGAAGGGTTAAACGCGCAAAGTACGCTTCATGAAGTGTATGAGCAATTGAAAAATACCCGTTCTGGCGCTGTTTATATTTACGACCAAGAGTTCAATGATATTATTGGCGTTATTACGTGGAATATCTTACAAAGCTTTTTACAGAAGGCACAGTACTAGTTTATGTATATTTTATGGTTTAAAGCACTTCACATCTTTTTTATGCTTGCTTGGATGGCTGGGCTGTTTTACTTACCGCGCCTGTTTGTTTACCACGCCAATGCAAAGTCGCAGGTGGTAAAAGACGAATTTAAGGTCATGGAAAGACGGCTATGGTATTTCGTGACACCCTTTGCGGTTCTGACCCTCGTCTTCGGCGTGGCACTTATTGTCAGTTACGGCGCCACGTGGTTTAAAATGTCTGGGTGGTTGCACATTAAACTGCTTTTTTTAGTTGCAATTTACAGCTATCACTTCTATCTATTTAAACTGATGAAACAGTTTGCACGTGATGAAAACAGGCATAGTGCTAAGTTTTATCGCATACTCAACGAAGCCCCCGTTTTACTCATTCTGGGTATTGTGTGTCTTGCGGTAGTTAAACCATTATAAACGCTGAGCGTGAGTGCAAAAATATCACGATTAATTCACACTAAGGATATGCGGTAATTGCAAACGTATGGGGACATATCATGGAAGATAGCAATCAACATTTGAAAACCTTATTACAAAACACGGATAACGCATTTAAGGCCCTTATGCGCGAGCCGGACTCCATAGCGCTGAACCAAGCCTACGATGACGCAAAGGCCGAACTAGATACCTATATGGTGTCACTTAAACATACTCTCTCTCAGCGCCAGGAACAGCAAAAGCATCATCGTGGCCGATAATGCGGGAAAACGATTTACGTCTTGGTTTGAGTAAAAGTTTCAAATTGGTTAGGCAACGCTGACGCCAATTCCCCTGCTAACGTCACATATTCATTTAGCATCGCCGGTAGCTGTTGCCACAATTGTGGAAGGTTTTCCTGCAACATCTTTTTCTGCACGTCATTTCTTTGGGCAAGCGCAAGCTCTACATTGGCAAGTGTAGAGAATAACTTTAAGCACCGCGCGAGGACCTTTTCAGGCGCTTCAGCTTGGGATGTTTGTTCATTAGGAGGCTGTTTTTCGTACCTATCCCACGCCTCTTGCCATACGCTTTCTAACTGCTGATGTGCATAGAGCAGCCCAGTTAACCATTGCGTCACTGTGGATTGTCGGATATCGATACCCGGTCTGAAATAGCAAGCAGAAGGAAGATTAGGGTTACTATCACGCATGGCCATGAGATGTGCGCGCAGCGTATTCATTAACACGTCAGCCAACGCATCCACATCTTGATCCACCATGACACTGGATGATTGCTTGATCAGCCATGGCATCCACGCCTCTGGCATAGGAATTTCAGGCGCCGCGGCTACCGCGAAAATCATACCATCCGCTTCATGCTTACTTGGCAGAACAGCGTGTAAATTTTGATTTTCATAAACCTGAGCTAACGCATCTATAGGCGCTGTATTCATACAAAACTTCCTTCCTAGGGTTGCAAATACCCTGTTGCCACCTGTACCCTTCGCGCCCCTTCTTTACGGGTGACCCAAACAGGTAATCATTAACGAAGTGAAGCACACGACAATAGGGTGAGGTAATGCTATTGCGTGTTCTTCTCCCTATTGTCATGATACCAAAACTTAACCAAGAGTCGTTGACATGGCAAAAGATAAATCTGGATATATCATCGCAGCTGCCTTTATTGGGCCTGGCACAGTGACCACGGCTAGCCTTGCCGGGGCAAACTTCGGTCTTCATTTAGTGTGGGCATTACTCTTTTCTGTTTTCGCCACCATAATGCTGCAAGATATGGCAGCGCGCTTAGGTGTCGCTACCCAAAAAGGGCTGGCTGATGCGATGAAAGATCAGATTGCTCACCCCACCCTAAAAATACTCTTAGTGGCGCTGATTGTTTCTGCTATTGGTATTGGTAATGCAGCTTATGAATCTGGCAATTTAACCGGTGCGGCTATAGGGCTTAACGCCTTTGCCAATTTAGGCACAGGCACCTGGGCCTTTATCCTAGGAATTTGCGCTGCGTTACTCTTATGGACCGGTCGCTACCAATGGATAGAATCTGTCTTGGTCGCTTTAGTATTCATCATGGCTGGCGTATTTTTTATTACGTTTATTGTGGCTAAACCAGACGTGGTCGCCATGGCGTCACAACTGCTTACCCCTAGGCTAGATAGCGATGTCATTACCACCGTACTTGCGTTAATTGGCACGACGATTGTGCCTTATAATTTGTTCTTGCATGCAAGTCTTGTGGCTAAGTCTAGCGCAGGCCTAGATAAAGATCAGGCTGTTAAGCGTTGCAGACGTCAGTCGGCACAGGCAATCAGTGTGGGTGGTTTAATTACCCTTATAGTGATGGCAACCGCGATGATGGCGTTTTTTAACCATGCTATCACCATGGACGCCGCTAATATGTCTGAGCAACTTAAGCCCGTATTAGGGGATAAAGCCCAATGGTTTTTTGCTCTAGGGTTATTTGCCGCCGGCTTAACCAGCGCCATAACCGCTCCCCTTGCCGCAGCCTATGCTGTGTGTGGTGCTTTAGGTATCTCTGATAACATGAAAGGAAAGGCGTTTCGTGCTGTTTGGTTAATCATTATCCTGGTGGGCGTAAGCGTTGCCATGATGGGCTTTAAACCCTTACCCGCCATTTTGTTTGCCCAAGCCACCAATGGATTACTGCTTCCTATCATCGCGCTGTTTCTATTAATGGTAATGAACAACAAAGAAGCTTTGGGTGAATATCGCAATTCCACACTGAGTAATATTGCTGGAGGATGCGTGGTTGCAACCGTGATAGGACTAGGTAGCTACAAAGTGCTGGGGCTGTTTTTCTAACTGTTTCGGCGGCGAGTCTAGGCTACATGAACGAACATGAACGCACCTTGCAAAATGCAGGTGCGTTCACTGATAGGATTACCGACTATTTATTGGCAAAGGCGCGCAAGAATATCCTCTAGCATTTGCTTACTGCAGCCGTAGTTTATGCGAAAGTGATCCGCTTGATGGAAATCTGCGCCCGGTGATGGCCCCACCCCTTTTTGCTCAGCCCAAGTAAGCACGTTATCCACCTTCAAGCCACTAGCGTCTACCCACGCTAAAAAGGTCGCATCAGGCTTTATCATGGATAACCCCTCAATGCTGTTAACGGCCTCAAATACGCGGTCACGATTTTCTTTCAAATATGCTAATTGCGCTTGATGCCAGTCATCACACTCAGTAAATGCCGCCTGTGTGGCAGCTAAACCTAACACGGTCACCCACGGCATAATACCCGCTGCAGCTTGCGTAAACTGACGACGTAACCCTGCGTCTGGAATAACCGCAAAGGACGTACCAAGCCCTGCCACGTTAAAGGTTTTACTGGCCGCCATCAGCGTAACGCTGTTATTTTCTAGTTCGCTTACTCGGCCTGCGGGGATATGTGTCTTGCCCGGCTCTAAAATAAGATCGCAATGAATTTCATCACTGCACAAGCGAACGTTATGTTGATTACAGATTGTTGCAATTCTATCAATCTCGTCTTGCGTCAATACAGAGCCCACAGGGTTCATCGGATTACATACGATAAACAACTTACATTTAGGATCGGCAGCGTGGCTTTCCAATGCTTCAAAATCAATGGTATAACGAGGTTTTTCTGAGTCGCTATTGTCTATTACCGTGCCAATATCCACTCGCTCCAAATCGTTAATTTTAGGCGCAGCTAATAGGGGTGGATAGTTAGGCGTTTGAATTAGCACCTTATCGCCAGGCTCACAATAGGCTTTGCATGCTACATTAAATGCGGGCACCACACCTGGGGTCCATACCAGCCATTCAGGCTTAATTTGCCAATCATGTTTGTCGGCAAGCCAGCGGACAACGGCATTCACCGCGTCTGTTTGTTGGGCAGGTAGAATATAGCCTAAGTTACCATGATCTACATGGCGTGAAATGGCATTTAATATGGGTTCAGCACAACGAAACTCCGTATCGGCGACCCATGCTGGGATAATATCCTTCCCGTTGTATTTCTGCCACTTGAATGAAAATGTCTCTTTGCGAGATGGGGTGTCGTCGAAGTTAAAAGTCACACTAGCGTCCTATTACCAATTTAATTAGCCCCTAGTGTAATAACTCAGGCGTAAGGAAACTAGCGCTGCTTATATCAATTCGAACTTTTTTATCCGTTCGTGACTTCCACCGCCTTGCTGGTTAATTCTTCCATATTGAGCGGCTTAGCCAGAAAACCATTCACCCCTAGCTTTCTGGCTTCCATGACAACGTTTTTGTTAGGGTCAGCGGTAATCAGCAAAAAGGGGATTTGTAAACGAGCCGCGTGACAGGTTTTTAGCAAGCTTAACCCATCGTACTCAGGCATGACCTGATCGCTAATGATTAAGTGCAAGGAGTCTGGGGTTTGCTGAAGCAAAAAATCACGGGCAATTTTACTTCTGCTAAACGGATAAACCGTCGCCCCTATTCGATTCTCGAGCGCATCGGTAATGAGATCGAGCGTAACAAGATCATCTTCTATAACTGCAATTGATAGCACGGATAACGCCCTTCTTGTGTGTATATTGGTGATGATAGAAGTAGAAATGGCCTTTGCCAACACTCCTTTGGTCGATATTTTTCGCCAGGATCAAAAAAGCCAACCTCAAGGTTGGCTTTTTAACGCGTAAAATGGTTTACGACTTAGGTGCGCGAGAAGCACGCTTACGTTCGTTTTCAGTAAGAAGCTTCTTACGAATACGAATAGACTCAGGCGTCACCTCGACTAGCTCGTCATCATCAATAAATTCAAGCGCTTGCTCGAGAGACATTTTGATTGGCGGCACAAGTGTTTGTGCTTCATCAGTACCCGATGCACGAACGTTAGTTAGCTGCTTACCTTTAAGCGCGTTAACCGTTAGGTCGTTGTCACGGCTATGAATACCAATCACCATACCTTCGTATACTTCTACACCATGGCCAATGAATAAACGACCACGTTCTTGAAGGTTAAACAATGCGTTAGTTAGGGCTTTACCGTTCGCATTCGCGATAAGAACACCATTCTTACGCTTACCAATAATACCGCCTTTGTACGGGCCGTAATGGTCGAATGTATGATAAAGCAAACCAGAACCTGACGTCATTGTCATGAATTCAGTTTGGAATCCGATTAGGCCACGGCTAGGAATAACGAAGTCAATACGTACACGACCTTTGCCATCTGGAGACATATCAGTCATTTCAGCTTTACGTAAACCAAGTTGTTCCATAATTGAACCTTGGTGCTGCTCTTCACAGTCGATGGTCAAGGTTTCATACGGCTCTTGCGTTTCGCCATTTTCTTCTTTCAAGATAACTTCTGGACGTGATACCGCAAGCTCGTAACCTTCACGACGCATATTCTCAATAAGAATACCTAAGTGAAGTTCGCCACGACCTGACACGCGGAACTTATCCGGATCGGCCATTTCTTCAACGCGTAATGCTACGTTGTGAACCAGTTCATCGTTCAAACGCTCTAGGATATTACGAGACGTAACGTACTTACCTTCTTTACCCGCAAACGGTGAAGTATTAACTTGGAAGGTCATGGTAACCGTTGGCTCATCTACCGAAAGAGGTGGAAGTGCTTCAACCGCATTGACATCACAAATCGTGTCAGAGATTTTCAGTTCGCCAAGACCTGTGATAGCAATGATATCACCCGCATTGGCCGCATCAACTTCGTGTCGCTCTAGACCAAGGTAACCATATACTAGGCCCACTTTTCCGTTACGTGTTTTACCGTCAGCAGTGACCACCGTGACTTGCTGGTTAGGCTTAACAGAACCACGGCTTACACGACCCACACCAATTACGCCTACATAAGAGTTGTAATCTAGTTGAGAAATCTGCATTTGGAAACCGCCGTTAACGTCTGCGTCAGGCGCAGCTACTTGGTCAACGATAGTTTGGAAAAGTGGTGTCATGTCATCGGTAGGCGCATCGGCATCCAATGACGCCCAGCCGTTTAACGCTGAAGCGTAAACAACTTGGAAATCTAGCTGTTCATCTGTAGCACCTAGGTTATCAAACAAGTCAAAAACTTGATCCATTACCCAGTCAGGGCGCGCGCCTGGCTTATCGATTTTGTTAATAACAACAATTGGCTTAAGACCTTGAGCAAACGCTTTTTGCGTAACAAAACGGGTTTGCGGCATTGGACCTTCTTGTGCGTCGACAAGAAGAAGTACAGAGTCAGCCATTGACATAACACGCTCTACTTCACCACCGAAATCGGCGTGTCCTGGAGTATCAACAATGTTGATACGGTAGTCATTCCAGTTAATTGCAGTGTTTTTCGCTAAGATGGTAATGCCGCGTTCTTTCTCGATGTCGTTCGAGTCCATCACGCGCTCTTCTTGCTCGCCTCGAGATTCAAGGGTGCCCGACTGTTGTAACAGTTTGTCAACCAATGTTGTTTTACCGTGGTCAACGTGGGCAATGATTGCGATGTTACGCAATTTACTAATATCAGTGGTATTCATGCTTAATAGAGCCTGTGTAAATCGATACATACCAAAATAGTATGCATTAGATTTGTTGCAAAAAATGCAGATAGAGAAATTTGCGCGGATTGTACAGAAAAACCACGACGTTTGCGCCTCTTTTTTTCGACAAACCGTAAATGTTTTTGAATGGCGTACTTTAAAACGTGTTAAAGAACGCATAAGGTAAAACGGTTAGCGAAAAAGATGCAGGTTTAAGTGGCAACCCTCGGCGACTTACTCTAGGCTAGCTGACAACAATAATTTTACATTGCACCCTTGCAGTGCCTTAATGCACCATTGAAGTGCAAAAATCTAATGACAGAAAGGACTTTATCGGCTGCGATGCCGTATAAATAGGAATAGCGATAAATGGCATGATAATCGCTTTCACTTTAGCACTGTTGGAATGAAGCTGATCATTCCGCATTTTTACATTAAACCTGGAGGACACGATGTCAGTAGATAAGGCATTAGAACTTATTAAAGAGAGTGAAGCGAAATTTGTAGATTTACGCTTTACTGATACTAAAGGTAAAGAACAACACGTATCAATCCCTGCTAGCCAAGTTGACGATGAATTCTTTGAAGAAGGCAAAATGTTCGACGGTTCTTCAATTGCAGGTTGGAAAGGCATCAACGAATCTGACATGGTTCTTCTTCCAGATGCAGACAGCTGCGTAGTTGACCCTTTTGCAGAAGAAACGCAAGTTAATATTCGTTGTGACATCGTAGAGCCTTCTACTATGGAAGGTTACGAACGTGACCCTCGTTCAGTTGCTCGTCGCGCAGAAGAGTATCTTAAGTCTACCGGTATCGGTGATACTGTATTCTTCGGTCCTGAGCCAGAATTTTTCTTATTCGATGATGTTAAATTCCACACTGACATGGCCGGTTCTTTCTACAAAATCGACTCTGCAGAAGCAAAGTGGAACTCTGGTGAAGAGTTTGAAGGCGGCAACATGGCTCACCGTCCAGGCGTAAAAGGTGGTTACTTCCCAGTACCTCCAGTAGATTCTGCCCACGACATTCGTGCTGCTATGTGTATGGTAATGGAAGAAATGGGCTTAGTTATTGAAGCGCATCACCACGAAGTGGCGACTGCGGGTCAAAACGAAATCGCTTGCGAATTCAACACCCTTGTTAAGAAAGCTGACGAAATTCAAATCTACAAGTACGTTGTTCACAACGTTGCTCACGCATACGGTCAAACAGCGACTTTCATGCCTAAGCCTCTTGTAGGTGATAATGGCTCTGGTATGCACTGCCACCAATCTATTGCTAAAGATGGTAAAAATATCTTTGCAGGTGACAAGTACGCCGGTCTTTCTGAAGAAGCACTTTACTACATTGGCGGTATCATTAAGCACGCTCGTGCTATCAATGCTTTCGCAAACGCATCAACTAACTCGTACAAGCGTCTTGTACCAGGGTTTGAAGCGCCAGTAATGCTTGCTTATTCTGCTCGTAACCGTTCTGCGTCAATCCGTATTCCATACGTAACTAGCGATAAAGCGCGTCGTATCGAAGTACGTTTCCCTGACCCAACAGCTAACCCGTACCTTGCATTTACTGCAATGCTTATGGCTGGTCTTGACGGAATTAAGAACAAGATCCACCCTGGCGATTCAATGGATAAAGATCTTTATGACCTTCCTCCAGAAGAAGCAGCAGAAATCCCAACTGTTGCAAGCTCGCTAGAAATGGCGCTTGAAGCACTAGATAACGATCGTGACTTCCTTAAGGAAGGCGGTGTAATGACAGACGACATGATTGATGCATACATTGATCTTAAGTCTGAAGAAGTGACTACCCTTAATATGTCAACTCACCCAGTTGAGTTTGACATGTACTACAGCGTATAAGCTGTTAGGTATTAAGTCTGATACAAAAGCCCGCAATTGCGGGCTTTTTTTATTGGCAAAGCTTTTCTATTATGTATTTATAATCGCGTGACTGAGTAACCCCGTGAACCGCGTATGTTTAGCAATCACTTTAAGCATTGCCTCGTTAGGCCTTGCAGCACAAGCAAGCCAGATAGTTCAGGCACAGCAAACTGTACCTGAAGAAAAAAGCATCTTCAAAGTGAAGCTTGCCGACGGCAGCTATGTGTTTACTGATAAACCTCAAGCGCAAGCAGAGCAAATAACATTTGCGAACCAAACCCAAAACCTGGTTCCTGCCGCTAACCTCACTTCTTCACCCAAATCTTTATCTTCTTCAGCGCCTCCCTCAACAGCAACGTACTCGGTAAAACTGCTTTCCCCTGCTGATGAAGAAACCATACGAAACAATGCAGGGAACATCACTATAGAGGCAACACAGCCTTCAAAGCCTTACGCACCTCGCTACCGTCTACTCTTAGATGGTAAAGAAAAAGCAACCAATACATCGGGCAAATTTGCGCTAAAAGGTGTCGACCGTGGTGCACATCAGTTCCAAGTTATTCTCATTGGTAATAAGGGCAAGACTCTTGCATCGTCTGAGGTAAGAACGCTGTATTTGCATCAAGCATCAGTGCTCATAAACAATAACTAGGGTTCAATTGTAGCGCAGCGCCCGCACCATAGCGGGTCATAGCGAATATGACAACCGTGTTACATTGCACGCTTATATTCCACTCGTGATACAATGCACCATTAAAGTGCAAGGAGACAAACTCGGATGCAATCTACCGAGTTAGAAACGCAACTTTTACTCAATAGCCTAAATACGGCATTAGTAATGGTTGATGAACAACTGAACATTGCCTTCGCCAATCATGCAGGTGAAGCCCTGTTTGAAACGGGGAAAAAGCAACTTATCGGTCACCCGTTAAGCGACTTTTTTATGCCAGGCTCTATAGAGACAACGCGCCTAAGAGCGGCTATGCGTAGAGGTGAAGATTTCACTGAAAATGAAATGCGCTTGACGTTCCGTGACGGCCGCAATGTCATGACTGACTTGACGGTGACAAACCTACAGATGGAGGACGGCCCCCATCTGTTATTTGAAGTTAAAAAAATTGACCAGCAAAAACGTATTTCCAGAGAAAACTTACAAAATGCACAACATTATGCAGCACGTGAGTTAATCAGGGGTTTAGCACACGAAATTAAAAACCCTTTAGGGGGCATTCGTGGTGCAGCGCAATTGTTAGAGAAAGAACTCAGCGAGGAACATAAAGAGTTTACTCGCATGATTATAGAACAGTCGGATCGGTTACGAAATTTGGTAGATAGGCTGTTAGGGCCTAATTCTTTACCTCGTTTCGAAGAGTGTAATGTGCATCAGTCGTTGGAAAAAGTGCGATCACTCATGCGTGTAGACTCCGACACACCGATTACTATTATTCGAGATTACGACCCAAGTATTCCCAATCTGCGCATCGACCCAGATATGATTCAGCAAGCCGTGCTGAATATTGTACGCAATAGTGTTCAGGCACTCACAGAGCACAAAACACCCAACCCGCAAATTAGGTTGGTAACCCGAATTGAAAGGCAGATGACCATTCAAACAAAACGTCATGCCTTAGTTGCGAAACTGCGTATTGTAGATAACGGGCCTGGGATCCCAACAGAAATTAAAGACACCCTGTTTTATCCCATGGTGAGCAGTAAACAAAATGGCAGCGGGCTTGGGCTTTCCATTTCTCAAACACTAATTAATCACCATGGCGGCAAGATAGATGTAGAAAGCCACCCTGGTCACACTGAATTTGTAATTTATATACCGATAGAGCGTAAGGAGATAGGCAATGACGAATGAATCTGTATGGATTGTCGATGATGACAGTTCAATTCGTTGGGTGCTTCAAAAAGCCTTACAGGCAGCAAATATTGGGTGCTTGAGCTTTGAAAACCCACAAGACCTCTTGCTACAGCTTCAAAGTGGTCAAGCGCCGGAAGTGATCATATCTGACATACGTATGCCACAAATGGACGGCATGACCTTGTTGAATGAAGTGCACGTGTCACACCCCATGTTGCCGGTCATTATCATGACCGCCCACTCTGATTTAGACAGCGCGGTTAATGCCTACCAAAAAGGGGCATTTGAGTACTTGCCTAAGCCTTTTGATATTGATGAAGCAGTAACTCTTACCCAGCGAGCCCTCGCCCATGCAAGAGAACAATCTAGAACTCAGCAAGCCGTGCCTGATGAATCGCAAACTGAAATTATTGGTGAAGCGCCAGCCATGCAGGAGGTGTTTCGCGCAATAGGTAGATTATCTCGCTCTTCCATTAGTGTCTTAATTAACGGCCAGTCTGGAACCGGTAAAGAGCTGGTCGCTCACGCATTGCACCGCCATAGCCCACGTTCAAGCAACCCTTTTATTGCGCTTAACATGGCCGCTATTCCTGCTGATTTAGTAGAGTCTGAGTTATTTGGTCATGAAAAGGGCGCGTTTACGGGCGCACAAACTACCCGCCAAGGCCGCTTTGAACAAGCTGATGGTGGCACCCTGTTTCTCGATGAAATCGGTGATATGCCTTTAGATGTGCAAACGCGATTGCTTCGGGTACTGGCCGACGGACAATTTTACCGCGTAGGTGGCCATCAGTCAGTGTCAGTGGACGTGCGCATTATTGCTGCCACCCACCAAAACCTTGAACAACGTGTCGCCGAAGGCAAGTTTAGGGAAGATCTCTTCCACCGCCTCAATGTTATTCGCGTGCACTTACCCTCATTATCAGAAAGGCGAGAAGATATTCCGTTACTCGCTCGACATTTTTTGCGTAGAGCCGCAAAAGAACTAGACGTTGAAGCGAAGTCGCTGAGTAAAGATGCTGAAAAACTCATGGCGCAATTGCCCTGGCCCGGTAACGTACGCCAGCTTGAGAATGTATGCCGTTGGCTAACCGTTATGGCCAGTGGCCAAGAAGTGCTGCCTAGCGATTTACCGCCTGAGATTCACTCTGAGAGCTCAATTGAGAAAGCCAGTTCCGCTGCCGGTGACTGGCCAGAACTGCTTGCCAGTTGGACTGACAAACAACTTAAAGACGGGCATTACAATATTTTAAATGATGCCATGTTAACCTTTGAAAAAATCATGCTAGAGCGCGCGCTTCAGCATACTCATGGCCATAAGCAAGATGCAGCCAAACGACTTGGCTGGGGCAGAAACACCCTGACACGTAAACTAAAAGAACTTGGAATAAGCTAGTTTTCCTCTGTCTTACGCAATGAAAGTGGGAAGTAAGCCCACTTTCATCTTTGCCTCGCGTCGCTCCTGTTCCACCCGCAACTTCTCAGCCCCCTTCTGGCTACGCCCCTTTGGTTAACAAGCTGGTCATGCCCTGATTAAAATGCCTGACCCACTTCATGCTAAATTGACCTTTTGCCGAACGGTTAATGGCAATAACAGCTTCTTTCTTCGACAACAAATTGTCTTCATTGTGAGCACGAGAATGCGTCATGGCATCATAGGTATCAATAATGGCAAGCAATTTTGCGCCTTCACAAATGCCTTCCTCTTTTAAACCAAGCGGGTAGCCTGTGCCGTCGGTGCGCTCATGATGCTGCATAACTATTTTTCGTGCCATGTCCCACTGGTCAAGGTGTTCTAATAATCGCGCACTCTTGTAGACGTGTGACCGCATTAAGTTGAATTCAATTTCACTTAGCGCGTCGCCCTTATGCAGTATTTTTAATGGCATAAAAGCCATACCAAAATCGTGTACATAGCTTGCTACCGCCAATTGATCTTCTTCTATGGGGTTACCCGCAATGTCGTTGATATACATAGCAAGCTTAGCAATTCTATCGCCTCTTCCTGCCCAGTAATTAGAACGCCTCTCAATGGTTTGCATTAAATCGCGAAAGAACAGCACATCTAGCTTCTTCTCGCTACTCATGTCTTTGGGAATGCCGGTGGTCGCCAGCGTGGGGGGTTTAATCTGAACCGTATCAGGGTCACCACCATCAGTGACCACGTCAAGTGCGGGGTTCAGCAGCAATACCGCTTCGGTAAGCAATTTCTCATGCTCAACAGTGTTGTCCGGCGAAATTCGGCTAATGGCTAACACCAATTGCTCGTGTAAGGTATTGTCATACTCAGCTTTGCCTTCTGCCATCACGGCCTCAACAAACGCTTTAACCCTGTCCATTGTTAGTAACACCAAGTCACTCATGGTGCTGGTGTACGATACCTGCCCTTTACGTAAGTAATCGAGTAAGTCTTCTACGTGTTGCAGAAGCGGGATCATAGGCGTGAAATTAACTAAACCTAAATCCCCTTTAATCGTATGTATAGAACGGAAAAGTGCACGTTGCAGTTCGTTGTCTTCGGGACGTAGTTCCAATTCAATGAGTGTTTGTTCACTGGATTCATAGAGCTCGTTTATTTCTTCCATTAAGTCGGAAAGGATGTCTTCTTCTAATTCATCAGGGACGAAAGTCTGCATGTAATAAATCCAGGTTTATGGAGATTGGCTATATCTTGTTTATTGTAAGCGGCTATTCGATTACTTGCCTCATACTAAAGGTGAGTATCTATCATAATTCGTGAAAAATGAATGCCGACTAAGGTGAACATTTTATATTTTTAGTGGAAAGCGGGTCTACACTCATCGGACAAGTGTACGCTGAAACTTACATTATACTGCGCGCGTCACCAGTATTTAGGAGTTGTTTTGATCGCTTTATTACGTGTTCCCCTGTTATTTTTAGCTTTTCTTCTTATTAATCTTGCACTGCTTGTTGTATGTATTTGTCGTCCATTTCACAAAGATAACGTTCATACCGCCGGCAAACTTTACTCCCTAATGGCGAAAATTATGGGGATTAAAATTGTCATCACCAAAGATGACAAGGTGAACGAAACAGAGCCCTACGTGTACATCGCTAACCACCAAAATAGTTATGACATCATTACCATTTGTAAAGCCGCCATGCCAGGTGTGGTGACCATTGGCAAAAAGAGTTTAAAGTGGATACCTATATTCGGTCAGATTTATTGGCTATCAGGCAATATTATGATCGACAGAAAAAACTCCGGTAGAGCAAGAAACACATTAGATATTGCTGCAAATCGGATCGCCAAAAAAAGCACGTCAGTATGGCTCTTTCCTGAAGGGACTCGTAGTTATGGACGGGGGATACTTCCTTTTAAACAAGGCGCATTTCGTTTAGCCAAAAGCACAAACGAACCGGTAGTGATGGTGACGGCCAGTAATCTGCACAATAAGATTAAATGGAACCGTTGGAATAATGGTATTGTGCTTATCGATATTTCAGCCCCTCAAGCATTGACCGACGAAAAAACCGTTAAAGAATGGATGCATTACTTTAATGGCGAAATGAAACAAAAGTTTGAAGCGCTTAATACTCGGGTCGATGAATTGGAAAAAAGCGAGTAAACTTGCGGAAAAATACGAGGCCTAAGTAATATGAACCAGTTTGACGAAAAAGAAGAATGGTACGCGTTCAATCAAGAAACCATTGATGCGCTACTTGAAGATGGTAGCCAAAAAGATGCGACCTATACCATCGAACATCACCTTGCTAGCAACGACTTCGATAAGCTTGAGAAAGCAGCCGTTGACTGCTTTAAAGCAGGCTTTGAAGTGACGGATGCTGAAGAGCTTATGCTGGATGACGGCGGCACTATTTTCTGTTTTGATGCCGTTGTAGAACGCGAACTTGAACGCGAAACACTAGATTCAGATTCTGATGCATTATTGAAGATTGCCGACAAGCACGACGTGCAATACGACGGCTGGGGCACTTACTTTATGCCACGAGGCGACGAGTCTTACGAAGGTGAGGGTGAGTTCTTAGACGATTAATTCTGTGGTTAGTTAAGGCTTGCTTCAGCTTTTATTCATGTATTTCTGCACACAATGGCCCTGTCATTGTTCATCAGGAAAGGATAAAAGCGATGAAAGCTCTAACACACACTTATAAAATGATAGCGGCGCTACTGATTGTTTGTGGCGCTTCCCTACCCATTGCTCATGCATCGCAAGATAATTCAGCGTCGACCGTCAAAGTATCTGTGTCTGAATTTCAGTTTGACACCCCTTATGTAGAGCAAGCCGCCTCTACCAGCGCAGATGCATCGAAACAAAGTGAAAAACACAAACAACGAACGGCGTTAGTCAGCACCAATAACCAATCATATTCGCCATCTTCTTATGTGTATACCAGTGAGTTTTGGATTTACGACAGCTGGGTGACCTTCGACCGCGATATCGATTACGATGGCTACTACTCAGGCTTTACCGTGGAGTTTGATGCCGACACCTACTTTTCAAGTGCCAGAGTGTATGCTGTGCTCTATTTAGGAAGAGATGGGCTTTATGATGCCATACACGTGAGTTCGGAATTCAATATATACGGCGAAGATGCTTCAGACAGCTTTGTGATAGAAAGCACCCTATTAAGTGGCTTTCCTCCCTCAGAATACGATGTACTCGTGGAAATCTATGATGCACACAGTGATGAATTACTCGCCTATAGCGATAGCTACGACGATGCAGACTTAGCTTACTTAAGCTTAGAAAGTGATAATCACGAATATATTTACGAAGATACTGTGGTCATTGTGGAAGAACACGGCGGTAGCACTGGTGTATTCAGCATTCTGGCCTTACTGCTTGCCACGCTTTACCTGAAAAGTAAAAAGTCTCGCACACTAAACTGAACCGGTAAAAATAAACTGTCCAAAAGCTGAACAATCATTGTTCAGCTTTTTGCATTTCTTCCACTATACTAAAGTAGCAACAGCACGCGTTTAACATCACCATACAAGCCGTACCTTATAAGAAACGCCGAGAAGTTAAATGCATATACACCTCCTAGTAAAAGAATAAAGAAGATTTCCTCGGTTAGGTAATCTTGTCATCAGGCTATGATATAGGTGTGCTTTTATGATGAGCTTAAAAAACGTTAACCTACTGCACTTACTCGATAACGCCCAAATTGGCGTGGTTATTCATACGTGGGATACCCAAGTTGTGTATGCCAACCCAGCGGCACTTTCTTTGCTTAATGTGACCCTAGAGCACATCAAAAAGTCTTCAGGATTAGATGAGCAATGGGAATTCATCGATAGGCAGAATCGACGGCTACACAAAGATGAATTCCCTGTAAATAAGGTGATTCGTTTGAATGCCGCTATCAACGAAGAAATCGTGGGGATCGTTTGCAGGCAAACTGGGCAGGTACGTTGGGCAAAAGTGAGTGCCTACCCCGAAACCTACTCAGATACAGAGCTTGGATTTGTGGTGGTTTACTTCACTGAAGTCACCGAACAACTCACCCATTTTTCTTTTGAAGATATCGTGAAAAATGCTCAGGACATGATCATTGTTACAGAAGCGCAAAATGTCACTGGGCCTTTATCGCCGAAGATTATCTATGTTAACGATGCAATATGCCGGGTAAGTGGCTATACACAAGACGAGCTTATTGGTGAAACGCCACGTATTTTTCAGGGCGCCCTTACAGATTCAACTGCAACGTTACGAATTCGAGAAGCGCTGCTGGCAAAAGAATCGGTGACTGAAACCTTACTTAACTATTCAAAAAACGGCACGCCATACTGGGTGGAAATGAACATTTTCCCATTGAAAAACCAACTCGGTGAGGTCACGCATTTTGCGTCGGTTGAGCGGGACGTTAGCACGACTAAATTTCATTCAGAGCAGCTTAATAGCCGCAACCAAGAATTGAAGTTGATAAAGCAAAACTTAGAAACACTCGTGACTGAGCAGACCCGAGAGTTGCGCAATGCTAACGTTAAGCTAGAAAAACTGGCCTATTTCGATGCCCTTACTGACATCCCCAATAGAAGAGCCTTTAACGACGCCTTAGACAAAGCCATTCATTTTGCCCATCGACAGGAATTTGGATTATTGGTAGGTATTGCCGACATAGACCACTTCAAACAGCTTAACGACACCTACGGTCACGGATTTGGTGATGACGTGTTAGTTATATTCGCTAACCTCCTAAAAACTTTTTTCAGACAAGAGGACGGTATCGGTCGACTGGGGGGCGAAGAATTTGGTTTCTGTATGGTGGTACCCAAGGAGCACGATGTAAACTGCGTAGTAGAGCGATTACGAGAAAAAGTAGAAGCGTTACCTTTACGTTATGCTGAGCTCAAAGAAAAGCAATTTACTGTCAGTGTGGGCGCTTACTGCGCGAAAATGTTACAGAACATGACAGCCCGTGAGCTACTGGATATGGCTGACAACGCGTTGTATACCGCAAAGCGTGGAGGCAGAAACCGGGTAGAAGTCATTACTCAAGTTCCCAGCAATACGAAGGCTTGCTGATAAAAATTACGCCCAATAACAAAGCATTAACAAAATAAGTTGGTAAGATAAGAAAAGGGTGCCAAAATTAGTCATAGAGTATCAATGCAGGATAATGTCTATGACAGGGAAATCACCGCATTCCATTTCCCCTACGCAAAATCGAAGAAGTTTTTTAAAGGGCTCGGCTGCATTTGGGGTAACCGCTGGCGTGACGCCATTTGCTATTGGTAAGCCACCCCCTACCATCAGAGTGCTAGGCACTCACGTTACCTTACAAGAAGAGATTCGCCAACAGGCCATGGCCGATTTAGGCATCAATATCGCGTTTCAACCGGGAGGTAGTGCCGCCGTATTGCAAAAAGCGTCAATGGCCCCCCATTCCTTTGATTTATATGAGCAGTGGTCGAACAGCATTAATGTACTATGGCGTTCGAAAGCCATCCAGCCGATTGAGAAAAAGAAGCTAACCTATTGGGAGGAAATAAACTCGCTAACGAAAACCGGAAAAATAACCCCCAACGCCCAAATGGGTGCCGGTGACGCGCCGCATAAAATTTTACACATCCAAGAGGATGGCAAACTGGGTGTGAACCATACCGACCACATTAGCTTTCTTCCCTATGTGCACAATGTGGATTCGTTTGGTTACAACCTTAACACTCTGCCAGAGGGCCTCAAAAGTCAGCCTGAAAGCTGGGGCTGGTTGTTAGATAGCCGAAACTCAGGAAAAGTCGCCATTGTGAATGACCCTACCATAGGGTTATTTGATTTAGCCCTAGCCGCTGAAGCAAAAGGCTACGTAACCTTCAATGATATTGGCGCCATGACCAAAATTGAATTAGACGACTTATTTACTGTGCTTATCGAGCTGTCTCAGTTAAATCACTTCAGCGGCTTTTGGACATCAGTGCCTGAATCTGTGCAGTTTATGCAGAGCAAGCGCGTTAATATTGAGAGCATGTTTTCCCCTGCGGTATCCGCCCTCAATAGCCAAAACCTTCCCGTGCGCTTTGCTGCCCCAAAAGAAGGTTATCGAGGCTGGCACGGAGTAATGTGTTTATCTTCAGCGGTGAATGGGCGAAACAAAGATGCAGCATACGACTATATGAACTGGTGGCTATCAGGTTGGCCTGGCGCATTTATCGCCCGGCAGGGCTATTATATTTCTAACCCGCAACGTTCTGCCGCTCACTTAAGCCAAGCCGAATGGGATTATTGGTATAAAGGGTTACCCGCCCAAGAGCCCCTGGCAGGAACTGATGGCCGAATTAGTGTACAAAAAGGGAGCCAACGTACAGGGGGAAGCTACGAAGATAGATTTAGTCATGTTGCAGTGTGGAATACGGTTATGCCAACCTATGAGTACAGTCTGCAAAAATGGTATGAATTCATTACCTCATAGATGCTACAGACAGCATCTGAAGATAATTAAAAATAATAGGCGTATAGCTACATATGCTCGCATCAATAAGAACACAGTTAGTGCTCGTTTTAATTGCATTGGTCACCCTACTGCTGCTGCAGAGCTATATTGCCAGGGAAAATCAAGCTGCTTTAATTAAAGGAATGACGGCAACCAGTACCGCCGTTGTGGATGTTGGCTTAGTCAAAGAATTGGAAAGAGACGTACTGGACTTACAGCGCAATGTGCTCATCTTTAAAGAAAATGCCAGCCAGTCTGCGGTGACCCGTTTTGAACGGCTCATGACCACCATTAATGAAAAATTAGACACACTATCTCAATCTCAAGTGTCACTGAATGCAGAAAACAATAACTTTGTACTCACACGTATGCGTGAACACCTTAGTGCGTATCAAGAAAACTTTAAGCAAGTGGTTGACGCACGTCGTCAACGTGACGATTTACTGGTGGATGGCACCCTCGCTGATATTGTGGTGATAGAAAGGGTCCTGGAAGAAGCCGAGTCGTCGGCGGCTTTTCCTACTCAACTTATTGAAGCCATTAAACGTCAGATTGGCGTAGCAGAAAACGCTGCCCTGCAATATATGATAAAGCCCGATATGCTGTTAATGACTCAGTTTAACAGTGCGATTGCAGCGGTGAGAGCGATGGCTATCCCCCAGGGTGACACTGAAAGCAAACTTATCTATCGGCTAGAAAAAGCCGAAGAGGACTTTTTTACGCTAACGCAAATTACCCAAGGAAATTTGTTTTTAGTTAACGTCGTGATGGCGGGCTCTGCCAACGAATTTTTATATCTTAGCGGTGAGTTAGCCAACCAGGTAACATCCCATACGAACTCGATTGCGCAAGAGACGTTTTCGGTGGCTGAAACCACGCAACGAAATGGGGAGTTATTTTCGCTTATTGCCGTTCTACTTGCCCTAGCAGGGGCAGTATTTACTGTACACAGGATACTTGGCCCTATTCGTTCTATCACCCAAGTGTTTAATAGGCTTTCTGAGGGCGATAAGGTTTCCAGCATTCCTGGCATCACCCGTAAAGATGAAATTGGTAATCTCGCGAAGGCTGCCAGCGTATTTAGTGGTAAAAACAAGCAAACTAAACGCTTGCTTGAAGAGGCGCAAGAACTCAATACCCGCTTGGAAACGTTAAACAAAGCACTGATTGAATCCAAGCAAAAAGCAGAACAAGCGACGGCATCAAAAAGCATGTTTTTGGCCAATATGAGTCATGAGATTCGCACGCCAATGAATGGCATAATAGGGTTGATTGAATTGGCACAACAGCACCAGATATCTGAAAAAGTGCGCGGATACTTAGATAAAGCGGCCTACTCCAGCCAAATACTAATGAGTGTGATCAACGATATTCTCGACTTCTCAAAAATTGAAGCCGGTAAGCTAAAAATTGAAGAAGTGAACTTTTCTCTCCACTCGCTATTCGACAACCTCATTGCGGTTATTGCCCTTCGTGCCAAGGAAAAAAACCTTTCTGTGCGGCTAGACGTTGCACCAGATTTGCCCCCTCATGTCATTGGTGACCCGCTGCGTATTGCGCAAATTCTTATGAATATCGGAAATAACGCGGTGAAGTTCACCGAGCAAGGAAGTATTACCATTAAATTTGACGGTAAGGTCGATAGCGCTAACGAGAAACTTAATTTAATTATGGAAATTCAAGACTCTGGTATCGGCATGACAAACGCACAACTAGGGCGAATTTTTAACCCGTTTACTCAAGCCGATGGGTCAACGAACAGAAAATTCGGTGGCACAGGCTTGGGGCTAGCCATTGTGAAACAACTCACCGATTTAATGGGGGGCAAACTGTCTGCCGCTTCCCAAGAAGGCAAAGGCAGTCAATTTATGGTGTCTATTCCCCTTCGCGTTTACCCTAATCAGGGGGGAATTTTAGCGGCTACCCCACAACTTCCTAAAAACAGCCTTTACCTAACCGGTGCACCATTACTTGCTGACACCTACCTTCAAACTTTGAGCCTAAGCCCAACACAAAGGCTGTCTATAGAAAAGGCAAAACAAGGTGAAGCATTAAGCCCCTATATGTTAGTGGACATTCCTAACTTTGCTGTATTTAGAGAAAACATAGGATGGCTAAAGGAGTTACAGGAAAATGGGAAACGAATTGGCCTTATTTCCGATACCATTGGCACTGCGCTACACAACAAATACAGCCATTTATGGAAAGGCCCGCTGCTAACCCACCCCTTTACCCCTCAGCAGTTTGAACAATTCATTCACTTCGTTCTCAGTGACAATAATACCCATGAACACAAACGCGCCCAAGACGACAACATCGATACCAAACTAGAAGGCCATTTACTTCTGGTAGAAGACAACAATATTAATCAAATTGTGACCGGCGAGATATTAACGGGGCTGGGCGTCACCTTTGATATTGCCGAAGATGGTAAACAGGCTGTGCAAAAGGTAGGCAACGCGCCACATTACGACGTGGTACTCATGGACGTTCAAATGCCCGTTATGGACGGTTTCGAAGCCACAAAAGCATTGCGGGAAAAAGGGTTCACTACTTTGCCCATCATAGGGCTGAGTGCGAATGCTATGAAGGAAGACAGGAAAAGTGCGATTGATATTGGCATGGACGATTACCTTACCAAACCCATCAAGCGAAAAGCGTTGATTGATATGTTAAAACGTTACCTATAAAAAAAGCTGCCAGAGGGCAGCTTTCTTTAACAATGCAGTGACTTACAACGCTTTGATAGTCTCGAACTGCTCTTTAAGCTTGGCAAGGGCTTTCTCACCCTCTTCTAGCTTACCCCGTTCTTTTTCAATAACCGCTTCTGGTGCATTACTTACGAACTTCTCATTACCCAATTTGCCACGAGTACGAGAAACATCTTTCTCGATTTTCTCCATGGCCTTAGTAATACGAGCAAGCTCTGCGTCTTTATCGATAAGCCCTGCCATTGGGATAAGAATTTCCATCTCGCCTACAAGCGCAGTGGCGCTGGCTGGTGCTTCTTCACCGTCTTTTAAGATAGTGACGGTTTCAAGCTTAGAAAGCTTATCGAGGAATGCTTTAGCCGCATCAAGACGACGGGCGTCTTCATCGCTTACGTTTTTAAGCAGCGCGTTAAGCGGTTTGTTTGGCGAGATATCCATTTCACCGCGGATATTACGAATACCCACGATAAACTTCTTCACCCACTCGATATCAGCAAGTACTTTGTCGTCTTGTTTTGCTGCATCAACCTCAGGGAATGCCTGAACCATAATGCTTGCACCTTCCTCCACCTTAAGTGCACTTAGTGGCACAACACGCTGCCAGATAGTGTCGGTGATAAATGGCATTAGCGGGTGCAACATGCGAAGCAGGCTTTCAAGTACGTTAATCAGCGTATGACGTGTACCGCGCTTTTCAGCGTCGGTGCTGGCATCGTTGCTAAGCACAGGCTTGGTCAACTCTAGATACCAGTCGCAGAATTGGTTCCAGGTAAACTCGTAAACCGTTTGCGCAGCAATATCGAAGCGATAGTCTTCAAGGGCTTTTTCAAACTCTACCAACGTTTGTTGAAACTTCGCCCAAATCCAGCGATCGGCCATGCTAAGCACCATCTCGCCGCCGTCACGACCAGTGTCGTGCTCTTCTGTGTTCATCAATACGAAACGCGATGCATTCCAAATTTTGTTACAGAAGTTGCGGTAGCCTTCAACGCGGGCCATATCAAAGTTGATATCGCGGCTGGTTGACGCCATAGCTGCAAAGGTAAAGCGAAGTGCGTCTGTACCGTAGGCCTGAATGCCGTCAGGGAACTGTTTACGGGTACGTTTAGCTATCTTTTCAGCCAGCTGAGGCTGCATCATGCCAGCGGTACGTTTAGTCACTAAAGACTCAATATCAATACCGTCAATCAAATCGATGGGGTCAAGCACGTTACCCTTCGACTTTGACATTTTATCGCCGTTCTCATCGCGGATAAGACCGGTAATATAGATATCTTTAAATGGAATTTTGCCGGTGAATTTCTTGGTCATCATGATCATTCTGGCAACCCAGAAGAAAATAATGTCAAAGCCAGTTACTAGCACTGACGACGGCACAAAGGTTTCAAGATCTGGCGTTTCTTCTGGCCAGCCCATGGTCGCGAACGGCCATAGTGCACTTGAGAACCAGGTATCAAGTACATCGTCGTCTTGTGAAAGGGTGACATCACTGCCAAGGCCGTGCTTTTCACGGACTTCTTCTTCCGTGCGACCAACAAAAACCTTACCGTTTTCGTCGTACCATGCTGGAATGCGGTGTCCCCACCACAGCTGACGTGAAATACACCAGTCTTGAATGTTGTGCATCCACTGGTAATAGGTTTTGTTCCAGTTTTCTGGTACAAAACGAATTTCGCCACTTTCTACCGCTTCAATAGCCGGCTTAGCAAGAGACTCAACCGCCACATACCACTGGTCAGTTAAGTATGGTTCGATAACCGCACCCGTTCTGTCGCCGCGTGGCACTTTAAGCTTGTGCGGCTCAATCTTAACCAACGAGCCTTGGGCGTCTAAATCAGCCACAATTTGTTTACGGGCGTCGAAACGATCTAAACCACGGTACGCTTCTGGCGCATCATCGTTAATTTTCGCATCGTCGGTAAGAATGTTGATCATAGGTAGGTTGTGACGCTTACCCATGTCGTAGTCATTGAAATCGTGAGCAGGCGTAATTTTCACGCAGCCTGTACCGAATTCTTGATCGACATAGTCATCAGCAATCACAGGAATTAAACGGCCAGTAATCGGCAGTTTGATTTCTTTGCCAATAAAGCCCTGATAACGCTCGTCATCTGGGTGTACAGCAACCGCTGTATCACCTAGCATGGTTTCAGGGCGTGTTGTCGCTACCACTAGCTCACCGCTACCGTCAGCTAACGGATAGCGCATGTGCCACATGTGGCCGTCTTCTTCTTCGTTTAATACTTCTAAGTCTGATACCGCCGTGTGAAGCACAGGGTCCCAGTTAACCAAACGCTTACCGCGATAAATAAGACCTTCTTCGTGCAGTTTCACGAAAACTTCAGTCACGGCTTTAGACAGATCTTCATCCATGGTGAACACTTCGCGAGACCAATCAGGCGACGTACCTAAACGGCGCATTTGACCGGTAATAGTACCGCCACTGTGCTCTTTCCATTCCCACACTTTTTTGATGAAGTCTTCACGACCTAAATCGTGGCGGGTCTTGCCTTCGGCGTTAAGTTGGCGCTCTACCACCATTTGGGTAGCAATACCGGCGTGGTCAGTGCCCACTTGCCATAGCGTATTATCGCCCTTCATGCGGTGATAACGGGTTAAGGCATCCATAATGGTTTGCTGGAAACCATGGCCCATGTGAAGACTACCGGTTACGTTTGGTGGCGGAAGCAAAATACAATATGGGTCGCCGCTACCTGAAGCTTTAAACAAACCCGCTTCTTCCCATGACTTATAGCATTGCTGCTCGATGGATTGCGGTTCAAAGGTTTTATCCATTACTTACTCTCAAATTTTACGCATAAACTGGAAGTACACTACGATGATGCAGATTGGAACTGCATACTACATCCGGCCTGCTGATAATTTTTATAGCGCACCCGCGCGGCTTGTTTTGCCTTTTCATCCACGGGTACAAAATCGATAATTTTTCGGTGATTGTTCGGTGACGGGATCATGCCTGACCCTACATTAACCACCATTTGACGCCTCGCTACCTGCTGCGGTTGCCAACATATTTCTACAGGTGTGCCAGATGGTGGCCCCTCCCCATACAAATTGTGTGGCACGAAACGATCTGCAGGCAGTTGCCAAAGCAACTCATCAACCTGCTCAGCTTGTGCTTTTGTATCGCAAAGCACGCTTATTTTTTGCTTATTGGCATAGGCATCGGCAATAAGCCTGCTGGCTTTTGCCGTTACACCATTGTCGCTATCGACAAGCTGATAAAACACGACTTGAGGCATCGTGTATTAGTCCTCTAGCTTAATGCCAGCACGGTTCATAATGAACTGTGAGAGCATAGGTACAGGACGACCTGTAGCCCCTTTGTTCTTGCCACTGCGCCAAGCTGTACCGGCAATATCAAGGTGCGCCCAGTTGTACTTTTTAGTGAAACGTGACAAGAAACAACCTGCTGTTATTGAACCGGCGGGACGTCCACCAAGGTTCGTCATATCAGCAAACGGGCTTTCTAGCTGTTCTTGATAGTCATCCCATAATGGCAAGCGCCATGCGCGGTCAGAGCTTTGTTCAGATGCATTTAATAACTCATGGGCAAGTGGGTTGTGCGTGCTCATTACCGCCGTGGCGTGGTGACCCAAAGCAATAATGGCCGCCCCCGTCAGGGTAGCAACGTCTACGACCAATTCTGGGTCGAAGCGTTCCACGTAAGTTAGCGCATCGCACAATACCAAACGGCCTTCTGCATCCGTATTAAGTACTTCAACGGTTTGACCCGACATGGTAGTTAGGATGTCACCTGGGCGATACGCTTTGCCGTCTGGCATGTTTTCACAGCCTGCTAGCACGCCAATAACGTTAATAGGCAGGTTAAGCGCCGCGATAGTATGCATGGTACCTAATACGCCTGCAGCGCCGCCCATGTCATATTTCATTTCGTCCATGGCTTCGCCTGGCTTAATTGAAATGCCGCCTGAATCGAAGGTTAAGCCTTTACCTACAAGCACAATTGGCGCTTGATCGGCTGGCCCACCACGATGATGCATAATGCTCATCATGCTTTCGTTTTCCGAACCCCGACCCACAGCCAAATAGGCCTGCATGCCCAATTCTGCCATTTGGGTTTCATCCACCACTTCTGCGGTTACGCTGTCATATTGACTCGCCAACGCTTGTGCTTGTTGCCACAAGTACGCTGGATTACAAATGTTCGGCGGCATGTTCGCCACGTCTTTGGTCACTTTGGCACCGCGAGCAACCGCCAGACCATGTTCCACTGCACGCTCGCCTACCGTGAGTTCGCGACGAGTAGGTACGTTAAATACGATTTTACGTAAGGGACGACGAGGCTCACCCTTTTTGGTTTTTAATTGCAAAAAGGTGTATAGAGAATCTTCGGTGGCTTCAACGGCTTGGCGCACCTTCCAGTATGTATCGCGCCCTTTAACGTGAAGTTCAGTTAAGAAGCAAACGGCTTCCATAGAGCCGGTTTCATTTAAGGTTTTAATCGTTTTGGCGATGATATTCTTGTATTGACGTTCATCGAGTTCACGTTCTTTACCACAACCGACAAGAAGCACACGCTCACTCAGTACATTGGGGACATTATGTAACAGCAACATCTGCCCGGCCTTACCTTCTAGGTCGCCACGACGCAATAAATTGCTAATGTACCCTTCACTGATTTCGTCTAGTTGTTCAGCCACCGCCGTTAGGCGACGCGGCTCGAAGACACCCACAACAATACAGGCACTGCGTTGTTTTTCAGGACTGCCACTTTTTACACTAAACTCCACGATATCACCTCGTTTTTCGTCGTTTATGGTTTGCACGATGACTAAAATCACGTAACGTTTCGCGCTGCTTTATGTTTTAATACGCAGCATAACCTTTTAGCTCGCTGCAATTCACGCTTAGCCACCTATCAAATATAGGTTGTATTTGCGTCAACACACCATGCAAACGGTTTCTGATTGCAGGCAAAACGTGTAAAAACGGAAGTTTAAACAAAATTGTGCTTTCTTTCACTAAAATTCATCATTTTCCGGAAGGGCTGAGATGCTGATATTCCGCTATTTACTTAAGGAAACGCTAAAATCTCAGTTAGCGATTTTCTTCATTTTAATGGCAATTTTTGTCACGTTAAGATTTGTGCGCGTACTAGGTGACGCCTCAGACGGAGATATACCTGCCGGCTTGGTACTCGGTTTCCTGGGTTTATATGCGCCCATACTCGCCTCCCTCGTTCTACCGATAAGCGCCTACTTAGGCATTATGCTGGCCCACGGTAGGCTTTATGTGGATAGCGAAATGACCGTAATGCGCGCATGTGGCATAAGCGAATGGTACATCACACGGGTGATGTTGTTTTTGTCTGTGCTTATCATGATAGTTACCGGTGCCATTACCCTGTATTTTGCACCTTTAGCTGCAGAAAACGAATACCAATTAAGGGAAAAGGCCCGTAACGAAGCCGGACTATCAGCGCTAATACCGGGGCGATTCCAGCAAACGGGCAACGAAAAAGCGGTCATATTTGTTCATGACATCGATACCGACGATGGCCTTAGACGGGTGTTTTTATCGCAAAACCAAGCAGATAACAATGACAAACAAGTGCGCGTGGTTTACGCCCAGACGGGACAAGTGGCTAATAATCCAGACGGAACCCGAAACCTTGTATTAAAAGAGGGTGTGCAATACGAGGGGGAACAGTCGGCAAAAGCGTACCGAAAAGTAGAGTTTGACGAATATCAAATCCAAATTGCCGATAAGCCCGCAGAAGAGGCGCGAAGAAAAGTCAGCGTGCTCCCCACCGCAGAGCTATGGCAAGACGACAGTATTGAAGCTAGGGCTGAGCTACAGTGGCGCATAGCAATTCCGTTATCTATCCCCTTTCTAGTACTCATTGCTGTGCCATTAAGCTCAGTAGACCCTCGACAAGGGCGTTTCGGAAAGATGTTTCCAGCTATCCTGCTCTATTTGGGGTATTTCCTATTGTTGTTAGCAAGTAGACGGGTGCTTGAAGACGGCAAAATGCCGCCACAACTTGGCCTGTGGTGGGTACATACCATCATGCTGATTATTGGAATAGCATTGATCGTTAGAGATAGGAAAACAGGTACACAGTTGCGAGCCTGGGTATTAGGAAAAAAATAATGTTTAAGATCCTCGATTTATACATTGCCCGCACGCTGTTAGGCACAGTGGCCGTCACCCTCTCGGTACTCATTGGTTTAAGTGCACTCATTAAGTTTGTAGAACAACTTAGAAAAGTAGGCGAAGGCGACTACGATATGATGGTGGCCTTCCTGTATGTATTGCTAAGTTTACCCCGAGATTTAGAACAGTTTTTCCCCATGGCAACGTTATTAGGCGGCCTTATTGGTATGGGGGTACTGGCTAGTAACAGTGAGCTTGTGGTGATGCAAGCGGCGGGCATGAGCCGTTGGAATATTATTAATTCGGCCATGAAGTCAGCCACCTTAATGATTTTGCTGGTGATGGCGGTAGGAGAATGGGTAACGCCCTTTAGTGAGTCGAAAGCCAAAGAAATACGAACCGAAGCCATTTCAGGGGGAAGCTTGTTTTCTTCTGATCAATTGGTTTGGGCGAAAGATGGCGAACACTTTGTCAGTATTGGGCAGGTTCTCAGCCGAGATTCATTACAAGATATTACCATTTTCGACTTCGACGACACCTTGGCTTTGGAAAGCATTACCTACGCCGCCGAAGGAAGCTTTGACGGTGATGGTTGGTGGCTTGAGGGTGTTGACGTAACGCGCTTCGGCGACAACCAAGTCACATTAGATAATCAAGCTCGTATCCGTTGGAACTCAACCCTTACCCCCGATAAGCTAGGCATTGTAGCGGTAAAACCAGAAGCGTTGTCTATTACAGGGCTAATTGACTATATCGCCTACCTTGATAACAATGACCAAGACCCTTCTCGCTACGAGCTAGCGTTATGGCGCAAGATACTTCAGCCCGTTTCAGTGGGAGTTATGCTGCTGATGGCCTTGTCGTTTATTTTCGGCCCGCTGCGTAGCGTCACCATGGGCGCTAGGGTGATTATGGGCGTATTAACCGGCTTTGGCTTTTTCATCTTAAACGAAGTATTTGGCCCTTTGAGTTTGGTGTATCAACTGCCACCTTATTTGGGCGCAATACTACCAAGCATGCTTTTTGCCGCAATTGCAGCACTGATGCTGCGAAAATAGCTAGTAGATTGAGGCGACAACGCTAGCTTCAATCGCTAGCGGTTACCAGCTTTTATGGTCGTTCGCTTCTTTGGTCAGTTTCAACACTTCGGTTTTCGCTAAGCGGTCTTGCAGCGATTGTTTGTGCTTAAAATCGAACAGTACTAACAATGTGCCCAAACCGCCCAACGATGCCACAAGGCGAATAAGCAAACGCGGCCAAGTCATTGGCTCTTCTACGGTGCTGTATATCCGTAAACGCCATGCTCGCATACCCAAGGTTTGCCCACCTCTTCGCCAAAACCATAAGAAAAACCCAGCTATCCACATCCCTACCCAAGTTTGAATAAGCAGTTTATAAGTCGACGAAGCCTGAATCAGGTCGGCAGGTTCAGCATAGCCTTGTAGGTCTAGCGCGCCGTTTTTCAGCATAACCACTAACGTGACTATCATCACCATCGCTGCGCACATGCCTACCGCAGTAGCCACTAGTGTGTCGTAAATCATGGCAAGCAGCCTGCGAAAAAAGCCGGCTCTCATACCCACAGGTGGGGCGTTTTCACCCTCGATGTTGTTGTTTATCGCTGTTTTTCTGCGGCCTGCAGAAGTGTGCCTATTTGATATTTTAGATGACGACTTGCTGTTTTTCACACTATTTCCGATTGAATAATCTCCTTGTTAAGTTTGACACAACAGCTAGGGAGTATAAACATTTACTCGCATTAAAAGAGAGACATAAAACACTAATTACTGGGAATAAAACTGTCATTAGCAGCATTTTTCAATATAATTGTATTGTTATGCGGTACAAAATCCCTGGTAAGTAAAGTTAGGAAAAACTATGTTAGAGGCAGGAAGTTCAAAGCAAGGTATACAGGTCATCTCACGGGCGGTAAAAGTGCTTCGCGCTTTAGAAGGTAAGCCAGACGGCTTAAGTTTAAGTGCTATTGCTAATGAAGTTGATTTACCTCGTTCAACAGTTCAGCGTATTGTAGGTGCACTCGCAACTGAGGGTTTTTTAATTTCAGCCAGTCCGACTTCACGAGTGCGCTTAGGGCCAAGTTTGGTGTCGTTAGGCTCTGCGGCAAAAGTCGATATAGACAGAGTGATCCTGCCCTACATGAAACGCCTCTCGAAAGAAATAGAGGAAACCGTGGATTTGTCGGTACAAGATGGCAATGCCATGATATTTATTGATCAAGTTATTGCCGACTCACAAAAACTTCGCGCCGTGTCTGGTGTGGGTGATGCATTCCCTATTCATTCTTGCGCAAATGGCAAAGCCATTCTAGCCAGTAAACCTGACAACGAAGTTGCCGCCATACTGGCTAATGCCAGCTTCACAAAACTAACCCCATACACCTTGTCTGAAGCGTCTTCTTTACAACTTGAAATTGAGAAAATACGCAAAAAAGGCGTGGCCTTTGATAGAGAAGAACATTGCGAGGGAGTGTGCGCAATAGGCATTGCCATTGAAGATCCATATGGCCGCAACATTGCTATCTCTATTCCCATTCCGTCGGTAAGATTTAACAGAAATAAACGGGAAATTTCAGATAAGCTCATTGAATACAAAGCCATTATTGAAAAAGCATTGGGCGCCAGCTTGCAATAATTTGAAGCACAATGGTTCACCGACACGGGATTATACAAAAGGGCACCACGTGTGCCCTTTAATTTACCCAAACCCTTGGCTTAAAAAGGGGTTAACCCCTATTATCTCAGTTCTACAAATAGTCTAGGTTATCGATTATTTTGCTGCGCTACCCAATAGGCAGCGCAATACAATACTAAGCCAAACAGAATAATACCGCCCATCCAAAGCTTTGTGACCATATCAACACTCATTTTTTCTCTCCTCGTTTGTTTATCATTGCGTGTATCACGATGAAAAACAAAGTGATGGAAGCAATGGTTACCAGTGATGTTAAAAACAACTCTGCCGCTAAGTTCATGGTACCTCCTAACCCGCGAATGCCATGGATTTAGGCTTCTTAGCAAATAACGCTGGGTGGCAATTTTTAGCCCCAATGTTCCCTAGTAGGGTAAACCCAAAGGCGACGATGGCCACAACGTGTGCGTTTTCGAGCATCGTTAGGCCTAAATAAGCTTTAAGTGGTGTAAAAGACCATAGCAAGTTAACAAGCCAACTAGACAACAACACCAACTTGGCTACCCCTACACTTCTTTTCCAAAATAACCCCGCCACAATGATAAAGAAGAAAGGCACTAACCAAGCAAACAGCCAAGTAATCGCTAAAATAACGTTAGGATGGAAAAATAACGTCATCAACGCAGCCACAAAGCCAATAGTGATAATGGTATAGCGAATGAGTTTTTTCTCTGACTCTGGAGTTAGCGCCGCTTTTAAGTGCAAGCCAACGATGTCTTTGGCGAAGATGGTAGCGGGCGCAAGGGCTGACATTGCAAAGGTAGATAACAAAGCACCTAAGAACCCTGCTTGCAGCAGCACCACTAACCAGGTAGGCAGCAAATTAATGATTAATGCCGCGCCAGCCAACTTTGGACCTAGTTGAGCAAACTCGGGAATGGTGGCTGCCGCAATACCCACCAGCACTGGGAATACACCGAATAGACCATTAATAGGTGCGGCTATCCACAATGAACGCTGTATGGTTTTTTCATCTTTGGCAGACATCGCAGCCTGCATGCCTTGTTGATTCACGGATTGAGAAAATACCACTGAAAATATGGCAGCGAGGGCAAAACTCACGAGCAAATCAGGTTTACTGAGAATAGACAACTTAAAGGCTTCATCACGGTTTTCATAATGTTGCACCACCCCTTCCCAACCATCAGGAAGTACATATGCGAGGTAAATACCCGCCGTAATGACCGCCACATACATCACCACCGCATTGACCAAATTCACCCACATGGTTTGCTTTATTCCGCCCATGCAAACATAGGCGGTACCAATGGCTGCCCCAATCACTGCGCTCCAGCCTAGTGGCCAGCCAGACATGGCGGAAATGCCAATACCCAGTGTTTGGGCTTCAAGCGTGACCAAACCAAACACCACCATAGCGGCAACGCAGGCGGTATAAATTCGTAATTTTTTGTTGTACAACTTACCGATAAGTTCAGGGATAGTGGCCGTGCCTGTTCGACGAATCCAGCGCCCTGTACCTAAGCAGATCACGCATAATAGTATGGTATGTGCGAAGCAAAACCAAAGCGCCACAGCCCCCAGAGAAAATGACATTTCCATTAGGCCGTAAACATGTGCAGACCCTAAATAGGTAATGGCAATCGTGACTGAGAACATGGCCACGCCCGCATTACGCCCACCTAGCGCCATATCCGTTACTTGCTGTTGTTGTGACGTCCGCCAGCTGAGATATTTGCCAATCCCACCGATGACGATAATATTGTACGCAAGCACCAGTACTAAAATGGTATTCATGGTGACCTCTTATTTCTCTTCTTATCAACTCAAGGTTATGACGTTAGCGCACCCATTACCCGGCAGTGCATCCACCATCAACATAAATAACTTGGCCGTTGATAAAGTTCGATGCGGAAGCTGACAACATCATCACTAACCCTACCATATCTTTCGTTTCAGCCACCCTTCCCATAGGAAGCCGAGCTAAAAAGGGCGCAATTCTATCTGGGTCTTCACAGATTTCTTGTGTTAACGGCGACTTGATTAATGTTGGCGCTATGGCGTTGATATTAATAGCAAAGCCTTCTTTTACACCTTTTATCGACCATTCTGTTGCTAACTGCTTCGTTAAATTATCTATGGCAGCTTTAGACGCCGCATAAGCGGTATAGCCATCAGGGTGACCACAAAAACCACGTACTGATGAAGTATTCACAATTTTGCCGTGTCCTTGCTTCATAAAATACTTACCGAACTCTTGGCAAGGTATCAGTGTCCCTGTCACATTGACCGACATAACATGTTCAAATTTATCCTCAGGCATTGCTTCTGCAGGTGCCCTAAACGCCATTCCGGCGTTATTAATCAACACGTCGATGTGCCCATACTTGCGATCAATTTCACCCACCAAGCGACTAATAGATGTTCGGTCTGTTACATCACTACTGTAAGCCACACAACTTCCCTCAGTGCCTTGCGTTGACGCCACCACCTCATCTAACGTGGATGAGTTGCGGGCGGTCACGATGACATGAGCACCGTGTAATGCAAAAGTGCGAGCATAAGCGGCACCTAACGTGCCATTACCACCAGTAATCACCACTACTTTGTCTTTCACATTGAATAAATTGAGAGCAAAATCATCACTCCAAGAATCTGTCATAGCCATGGGCTGTCCTCTACTCATTTTCACAGGTTAGTTGGTAACATCTTCACCAAATTAAGACGTTGAAAATGTCACCAACACAGTGGCAACGCGATTGGTATTGTTTTTCAGCTTGCGCCCTTCATTAGGGTATATCGCCACAGAGTCGCCTGCGTGTAATACCGTAGCGTGATTCTTTTCATCAATCACCGTTAGCTCGCCGTCAATGACGTAGTACGATTTTTCGAACTCTGCGCCAAAGGTGCCTGTTTGGTATTGCATGTTGGCGCCACCATTTGGTAGGAAATAACTCAACCCTTGCCAAAATTTGGTTAACCCTGTTTCTTCTTCGCCCTGTATTTTGAGGGCAACCATGTCGAAATGGGCCGGTGGGTTGTATGGTTTTATGTCTGAAAGTGAAACAATTTTCATTACCCTGTCCTTAAAAATCGACGTTATCTTTGCCTTTTAGCCCCAGCATAGAGCGGGTCTCTTCTGGTGTGGCTATCTCTAACGAGAACTCGGCCAGAACCCGCTTAATTTTTTCAACTTGTTGTGCGTTGCTCTGTGCCATTTGCCCCTTCCCAATGAACAAACTGTCTTCAAGACCTACACGAACATTGCCCCCCATTAAGGCGGTTTGTGTAGAAAACGGCATTTGGTTTTTCCCCGCCGCTAATACTGACCATTGATAGTCATCCCCAAATAAACGGTCGGCAGTACTTTTCATGTACATCAGGTTTTCTTCATCCGCCCCTATTCCACCTAAAATGCCAAAGATAGTTTGAATAAAGAACGGGGGCTTCACCAAACCTCGGTCTGCAAAGTGGGCCAGGTTGTAAAGATGTCCTACGTCGTAGCATTCGTGCTCAAACTTAGTGCCGTGCTCAGACATAATCGTCATGATTTTTTCAATGTCACGAAAGGTGTTTCTAAAGATGAAATCGTCACTATTTCGTACATAATCCTCTTCCCAACTGTGCTTCCACGTTTTATAACGCGAGGCCAAGGGAAACATTGCAAAGTTGATGCTGCCCATGTTAAGCGAGCACATTTCTGGTTTTACCTTCATTGCACACGCCAAACGCTCTTCCACAGACATGGTTGGACTACCGCCAGTAGTAAGATTAATCACCGCATCAGTGTGTTGTTTTATTTCGGGTAAAAACTGCATAAATACGTCTGGGTCGCCCGTAGGTTGGCCCGTATATGGGTCACGCGCATGCAGGTGGATAATGGACGCACCGGCATCGGCAGCCTTTACTGACTCGTTAGCAATTTGCTTGGGGGTAATAGGCAGCGCATCAGACATAGTGGGCGTATGCATAGCCCCGGTGACAGCGCACGTTATAATAACTTTTTTGTTCTTTTTCATTGCTCTATCCTCGCTGTTTGGTCACGTTCAATAGGTAAGTATTAAGATTTTCTCTCACCTTCTGGATACTGTTGTCATCCCAAGATAAAAACCCCTGCCCCGTTTTCACTCCGAGGGTATTTTTAGCCACTCGTTGCTGTAAAACCGGCGAAGGGGTTTTATCGGTATTTAAGCTTTGTAGAATGACGTTGTGTATATCGAGGGTGAGATCTAGCCCAATGAGGTCGGCATTTTCGATAGGGCCAAGTTGAGGCAGGCGCAGCCCAAAACTGTTCTTAACCACTACGTCCACATCCTCTGCTGTGCAAACGCCATCGTTGATGAGCGCGATGGCTTCGCGCCACAATGCGTGCTGCATTCGATTACCTACAAATCCTGGCACATCTTTTTTCACGTGGACCGGCTTCTTACCAACGAACGTGAGCAGCGCCATCATTTTTTTAATGACATCAGTGCTGCTTTTTTCACTTTCCACAACTTCGACTAACGGCACTAAATAAGGCGGGTTCCACCAGTGCGTACCAACCACTTGGTTTTGAAAATCCAATCCATCGAAAATATCCTTAATAGGGATTACCGACGTGTTACTGGCAACGATGGCTGTAGACTTAATAAGGGGCTGTATTTGCTGGAATACCTCTTGTTTTAAGGAAAGCTTCTCTGGTACCGCTTCTATAATGACGTCGGCATTCGCCACTGCGGCTTCGATATCACTGACCACACTGATATATTGGGTAGCAGAGATGTCGCCACCCATACTTTTAATGCCGTTGGTTATCTTAGATAGCGCTGTATCTCTCGCCTGTTCAAAGGGGTCAAATAAAAGCACCGACACCTTGTGGCTGGCAAATACCTGAGCTATACCGCAGCCCATCAAACCCGCCCCTAAAACAGCAACATTGGTTGACTCGAACATGGTGAAATCCTAAATAAAGTTAGTGGGAGGCGCTAACTTGCCGAACCTCCTTCAATGTTTTACTCGCTTTCGCCACTTTCTATTCGGAAAGAACCTGAACGGTCTATCATCGCTACAAGTCGGACAATACAACCATCACCGCCTTTCCAACGCCACGGAAAAGCCGCAATAGTACAGCGCTTGCCTGTCACTTTATCCAACTCGCCACCGACATTTTCAATGCCGCATATACCATTACTTAAAAGCGCACGGTGGCAAGGCTCCCAATCAGGGAAGTCATCGATAATTGCACGCCCACCAGAATGTTCTTTGTATTCTTGCTCTAAATGAGGAATCAGTGGACCAGGACCATGAGGCCCAATTGCCGTACCTAAAGGGTGGTCAAGCGCTTGCACGTCGATACCCACCATTTTTACTTTTTTCTTAGCTAGCCACTCGCCGGCTTCTTTATAAAGGCCGGGGCCATAATGATAATATTCAGAAGAGTCTGCGTAGGTGTGATGCCACCCTGTATTAATGATAACGATATCGCCTTCTTGAATAGCGGGGGTTGCATTCTCCAAGTCTTCGGCCGTAATCACTTCCCATTTTTTCTTCGGAATAGACACCACAACACCTTTCCCGAAGAAACGGGGGAGCGGCATTTGATCCATAAAAGGTGTGCCTTCAACTACATGAGCTGGCGCATCTATATGTGTACCCGAGTGCATAACCGTTGTAATACGCTGAGTAAGCACACCAGATTTAGACATACCATGCAGGCGTTCAATCTTTACGTCTTCAAAATATGGCCAGCAAGGCTGCCCTAATCCCCATTCATGACTAAGGTCATAAAACTCCAGACCCGTGTCGTTATTCACATTCTCTTCTTGAATCATGCTGTCCATGTCTTGCTTCGAAATTTTATGAACTCGCTTTATGTCATTAATCTTCATCTTGCTACCCATATTGTGATACATGTTAACCGCAATATGAAACTATCAACATAAAATGAACGTGTCAACAACATATTTTTTACATGAGAAAATATGAAAAATGATAATTAACGCAATAAATTCATGAATTTAATATTTAAACAATCAAAAAAAACCTTAACACCTGAAATGCAAATAACTTTTTATTTACATTTTTAACATATTCTATTGACAGGATGGGCGAATGAGTTGTAGCGTAATTATTGAACAATACAGGTGTATCACATTGTGGTAACAACAAAGGACAAAGTAATGTCTATAACAAACTTGGGGAAACCTGGTATGACGAAATTCAAGTGCAGCACACTCACACAGGCAATAATACTCAGTTGCTCAGCAGCGATATCCCACTCTGCGGTATCTCAAGAGCAAGTAGATGAACAGCAAAAAAGTAATGCTAAGTTGGAGGTTATAGAAGTTACCTCTCAAAAACGCACCCAAACGTTACAAGAAGTGCCTGCCACTATTACCGCTCTGCCCTCAGATGAAATAGAGAAATATGGCGTAGATGATCTCTTTGAAATTGCCGACTTAGTCCCTGGCATGGTGTTTTCTCGCGCACCTGACGACGGCTTAGCCCTAACCCTAAGAGGCTTAGGCACCCCAGCCAGAACGCAAAGCTTTGACCAGTCTGTTGCACTGTTTCAAGACGGCATGTTTGTAGGAAAAGGGCGCATGTATTCCGCCGCTTTTTTTGATGTTGAGCGCATTGAAGTGATAAAAGGAACCCAAAGCACCCTACTGGGAAAAAATACCAGCTTAGGTGCCATCAGTATTGTTAGTCGCAAGCCTACAGATGAATTTGAAGCCAGTATTAAAGGGGGCATTGAGGTCGCCAATGGAGGCTGGAATTTAGACGGTGCTATCAACCTACCCGTTAGTGATGATTTCAGTTTGAGAATAGCGGGACATGCAGCAGATCAAGACGGCTGGGTAGAAAATATTGCTACTGGTCGAGATGTACCGGAAGACAGCGACCGGGGGTTACGTATTACTGGCCTTTATACCCCATCGGATACACTCACTATTACAGGTGCGTACCAACATTCTACCGGTGAACGTATTGGTAACGCCTATCAGTATGTGGATAACGGTAATTATTTTACCGAAGACGTTATCGACATTATTGGTGAGGCGCAATTAGACGATACAAAAAACGCTTGGTGCGACGAGTGCAAATACAATGAAAGCTATCACGACACCACCGTAGACGCTTTCACCCTTACCATAGAAAAAGAAGTGGGTGAGTTAATGCTTACCTCGGTGACTTCTACGGCGAACTACGACATTCTTTTTTATGATGATTTTGATTTCGGCAGTGCGTTTGACGAAGTTACCTATGTGACAACCGGAGACGTTGAATACTACAGCACATACTTCAAACGTGTTGAAACCTATGATCAATTTTCACAAGAATTGAGACTGGCCTCAGAAGGCCGCGACGATTTCGACTTTATGACAGGTCTTTTCTACTTCAACAGTGATTGGGACTCTCTAGAAGAACAGTTCTTTAACACCCCCAATTTCCCCCCTGGAGATATAAGCGGTGAAATATTCAATGGTTCATTCGGCAACGACTTTAAGCAACAAACAGAAACGCTTTCTGTGTTTGCTCAATCGGATATATACCTTTCTGACGATCTTACTCTTGCGGTAGGTTTACGCTATACCGATGAAAGCAAAGATGTAGAGTTTGATCGCATTCAAGGTGACTTACAAACCCTATGGAACACCGTTATTAACCCACCTTTCGAGTCGGAGTTAGACTTTGAAGACAGCTTTTTAAACGGCAATGCTTCGTTAAGCTATAACTACGATCGCGATACTACGCTATATGCATCTTATGGCGTTGGAAGCAAAACCGGCGGCTTTGCTGAATCTGCTGAAGTCACTAGTGGCGACCCCTCATTAGATGTATCTGAAGGAGGGGCACGGGTGAAATCGGAAGAAGCTCATACGTATGAAGCAGGTGCAAAATTGGTGTTACTGGATCAAAGTGTGAACCTAAATGTCGCTATATTTTATACTGAAATTTTCGATTTTCAGGAAACCTCGTTTCTCGTTACCGACTCAAGCGCTGGCTTTTTAACCCAAAATGTGGATGTTGAATCCACAGGTTTTGAACTAGATTCCCTTTATCAAATTAACGATGATTGGCGTATATCTGCCGCCGTAACATACGCAGATAGTGTTCACAAAGACGACGGCTCAGACTTAGCACAAGCGCCAAAATGGACAGGCAACGTAGGCTATTCTTATATTACAGAACTAGGCGTTAAGGATTTGCTATTGCTAAGTTCAGGCACCCTTCGCTATCGTGACGATATGGTAAGCCAAATAAATGAAACCTACCCTTCGGATAGCCTCACTACGCTAGATTTCTCTATTGGCATTGAACCCTACGATGGGGTGTGGAACTTACGACTGTCAATTCAGAATATCACTAACGCCCGTTCAGCGGATTTCAGCAGCCCACCTGCCGCCCCGATTGGCGCCATACTTGGCGCGCCAACCGGCGATCAAGGCATTACCGCAGAAACGCTAAACCAACAACGTATGATTAATTTACAGTTTGCTTATAACTGGTTCTAATTAAGTTACCTTTAACCATAAAGGCCACATAAATCAGACAAAGGGGCGCATTAAAGCAATCGCCCCTTTTTTATTTGGGCAATCTTTAGTCAACCGACTACAGATAGATAAAAAAAGTGTTGTATGACGGCTCACTATCGCTATAATGCCCCACATCAGCGCTATGTTGATGCACAGATAAATGCCAGAGTGATGAAATTGGTAGACATGACGGATTCAAAATCCGTTGCTAGAAATAGCGTGCCGGTTCAAGTCCGGCCTCTGGTACCATCTCTTTAAATAGAGAGCAAACCGACCTTTGAGTCGGTTTTTTTGTGCCTAAATTTTTCGGTTATAAAAGTATTTTTAGGGCTATTTTTATAATCTTATATCCAGCCTAACACTCTAAGGAAATGGAATGGCTAACTGGGAGCTATTTTTCCTCAGTCCCTTATAGCGAGCTTTGATAAACCAAACTGACATTTGATAATGCGAAACGGATGCTTCACCTTTGCGCGGAAACGAATTTCTCTTCACCATGCAATAGGTTTTTCATCTGGTTCAGGTCATGCTCATTGGCGGCGGGAGTCATCAGCGTGTGAGTCATCATCACAACCACAATCCGACAGCCATTGATTAGCGGTTTTGAACAACTTGCGAGTCAGTTTGTGTTTACCAGTAACTGTCGGAAATTCATTATGGTGGCACGCTCTGGAATAACTTTATCCAGTGACAATTTTGCAAACTGGCGCATTGAGGCAATTTCATACAGTGCGTCTTCCATTGCTGCATGCAATGAATGCAGTACATGGTTTCTAATGAATAGGGACGCCGACCGTTGCCTGTTTTGGGATAGTGTGAGCTAATTATTTGCAGCTCATGCGGCCCATTACTGTAATTTTATTGCCCCAAAAATGCTGGGCGCTCCCTCAACCCAGCAGGCAAAAAAGTAGATTCTATTCAACGTCTATCTCACCCTCTTCTATCGCTACCTCTCGGCGAGCTTCTACATAGGTTTTAATCGCCCAAAGTGTTTCTTGATCTAATATTGGCTCAGATTGCCCTTCTGGAATACCACCTAATGCAGGCATGCCCTTTGATGACCCGAAGCGAAGTCGTTCCACAAACCATTCGTCATCTTCCATACTTTCTGGATCAAGCAAACGGAGGTCTGGGTTGATGCCACCTGATTGAGCATGAAGACCATGACAAACTGCGCAGTTATTTGAGTAGGCTGACTCACCAAATTCATAAACTTTTTTATGGGTTTCTTCATCTAAGTTACGATAAGGGTTTTGGAAAACCCAACCGTCTTCAGACTCATCACCACCGGTAATTTTTTGCATTTCAGAGCTATCTGCACCTTGTGGTGTCACGTTGCCATGTGCAGCTAATTTACCTATGCCTGCGGTCATAAAAAGCGTGATAAGTAATAGCGATACTTTCATTTTCATCATTCGTACATCCTAATAAGCTAATGATAAAATTATACTTAATGTGATATTTGGGGTAACTCTACTTTGGTTTTGAAAGGCTCCTCCTTTGGGAGGATAAAGGTTAATACTCAAATAAAAAAAGCCGATACCTAATTGGGCGTCGGCTTCTTTTGTGCTTTTAACTTGTTAGTTTTTAGCGACCTGTTCGTAGCGTTTCGGCAACTTAAATGTCCATACCGTCCCACCTTGATTTAGGTGCTTAATGCGCTTAGCCACTTCACCACCCCAAAGAGGTACTGCGCCGCCCCAGCCTGATAATACCGACACGTATTGTTCACCTTCCATCTCCCAGGTTACAGGCGATCCTACAATGCCTGAACCAGTTTGGAACTTATAAACCATCTCGCCGGTTTTATCGTCAAAGGCCATTAAGTAACCCTCAGGGTTCCCTGTCCAGACTAAACCGCCCCCCGTAGTCATTACTCCCCCCCACAGTGGCGCAAAGTTGTTATAACGCCACACTTCTTCACCCGTTTTGGGGTCAATGGCGCGAAGTACACCAATATAATCTTCGTTTACCGATTTAATCGTAAACCCTGCGCCTAAGTAAGCTGCGCCCTTCTTATACGAGGTCGTTTCGTTCCAAATATCCATTTCCCATTCATTTGAAGGAACGTAGAATAAACCCGTGTCTGGCGAATACGCCATCGGCATCCAGTTTTTACCACCTAAGAAGGCCGGCCGAGCCACTACCATAGCCCCTTTTTTGCCATCGTCAGACAAAGACGGATTGCCTGGACGGGTTTCTTCAATGTAAATAGGGCGACCATTCTTATCTAAGCCTTTTGCCCACGTTAGTTTGTCCACGAATGGAAAGCCTCGGATAAAGTCACCGTCTTCACGATTTAATACATAAAAGAAACCGTTTCTATCCGCTGTTGCAGCAGCTTTCACCGTTTTACCCGACTCTTGATAATCGAAAGAAATAAGTTCGTTTACACCATCGAAATCCCAACCATCATGAGGCGTAGTTTGAAAATGCCACACAATTTTGCCAGTTTTTGGATTGATAGCTAAACGAGACGACGAAAAATAGTTATCTCCAGGGCGAAGGTGGGAATTCCAAGGTGATGGGTTACCCGTACCAAAGAACAACAAGCCTGTGTCGGCATCATAAGTACCACCTAGCCAAGTTGCTGCGCCGCCTGTTTTCCAAAGATCTGCTGGCCATGTTTCACCCGGCGCGCCGCCAGAAATACCATTTTCGGTTTTTTTACCCTCTTTCCACATATATCCCATGTGGCCTTCAACAGTAGGTCTTACCCAAATTTGTTTACCGGTTTTTGCATCAAACGCATATACCTTGCCCACCACCCCAAACTCGCCACCCGAGTTTCCAGTGATGACCATTCCGTCAATAATGATGGGCGCGGCAGTAATGGAGTATCCCGCTTTGTAATCTTCTACTTTTTTCTTCCACACCGTTTTACCCGTGTCTTTATCAAGCGCTACTAACTTGGCATCTAGGGTGCCAAATATCACCAGATTGTCATACAAAGCGACCCCGCGATTAATGACGTCGCAGCATGGCATAATACCGTCGGGTAAACGCGCCTCGTACTGCCACAATTCCTCCCCTGTCATGGCATTTATCGCCCATACTCGTGAATAAGACCCGGTCACGTACATGACACCATCTTTTACCATGGGCTGAGATTCTTGACCACGTTGCTTTTCGCCGCCAAGTGAAAATGCCCAAACAGGGCGAATTTCTTCAATGGTATCTTTGTTAATAGCCGAAAGCGGGCTATAGCGCTGCGCGCGTAACCCCATACCGTAAGATACGATATCATCGGTTGTGGCTTGGTCGTTTTGTATATCTTTGTCGGTCACGTTAGCTTGAGCAGGAGCAATAGCACCAGCACAAACCAATAAAGCTAAGGCAATTCTTTTTAATGGTAGTTGTTTATTCATAACGTTTCCTAATTGCGTATTGGCCATGAATGGATCTGACATGCAGACTATTCGATAGATTTAGAATAGCGGTGCACAATGGCTATGCCTATGGAACGGCTGAGTGATTTGTCCCCTCCTTTAGTAGGAGGAATTGACAGGACATATGCCTGAAAAATCGACACGCTACGGGTTAATAGCGTAGTAAGCAGGCATTTCGTAAGTGGCATGATATTGACTAAAAATGTGCGCGATTTTTCCGCTTTGTACCATCTCGGTGATCACATCGCCCACCTCGTAAGCAAGAGTTCTATAGTCGTTATGAACGGCTATTCCCAAGTCCCACTTTTGCTTCCCAATTAAGGGGAATGCATTGTCAGCTAACTTAAATTTTTTGTTGTCGATAAACTGTGCTAAATAACTAATTTGAGTACGAAGCCCCATAACGGCGTCAATTTCACCTTGTTTCATAGCATCGATAGCAAGTTCATTACTGGCATACTGAGAGGTATTTTTCCGTAACCTACCGCCAAAGGCAGATGTAAGATAAAAATGAGGGATACTGTCGATTTCTGCACCAATTGAATGGTACTGAAACATTGCCATGGTCTCTACTTCAGGCAGTCGTTCCGTATTGTGAATAATTTGCCAGCTTTCTTGCTGGTAAGGCGCGAACATATGTACCAACTCGTTTGCCAATAGACCAATATCATCACGCTTTTGAGAAAACGTACGATCGTAAGGTGCTCGCATCATCAAATCCGCTTTTACTTTGTGGATGATGTGCCCTTTCCACAAAAAATTACGAAAATCGTCTTCAGTAGTTTCTCCTGGGGTCATCCAAGTGATGACTAACTCTACGTTTAACTTTACGGCAATTTCTTTCGCTATATCAACGTCTATTCCTTTTGCCACGCCCGCTTCGATATAGGAATAAGGGGGGTAATCATCATAAACCGCAATGTTAATTTTGTTACTTTCAATAATGTCATCGAACGAGAGGGCGTCCACTTCAATGCTGAATAAGTACAGTAAAAACAACGGGGAAAATAGGGTGATTCGAGATTGAGACACGAGTTGAAACTCTCTTAAAGCTAGATGCTTTAAATACTAATGCGCGGCTGAGTTTTCTCGAATGCTACTTTAGCGCCATAGCTTTCCTCCTTTAGGAGGATGTTATTCGGGAAAAATGCCATATACCCTTTTTGTATCGCGATTTACAAAAGGCACACTTTTGAAAAAAGTGTGAAAAAAGTGTGAAAAAAGCCACCCGCAGGTTAATGGATAAAACAAAAGTATGGGTTTCAATATCAACCATACTACTATGCGCATCAGCCGTGCACACCAACGTTCACGCTCAAACTAAGGGCCAATCTAACGCCCAACCTCACGCTACCAATATTGTCTACATTAACATGGCGCGCCCAGTACCGGCCGGCACTCCCTTGTATTTGGCTCGCCCGAATAACGAAGGGATTGCGGGCGCGAGTATTGGTATTGAAGACGCCAATATAACCGGAAGATTTTTGGGCTATTCGTTGTCACTTACGCACCTCAGTCCATTGGCTAGGCGCACGAATAATAACGCTGTTGCTGAGTCTTCAATCTTTGATTCAGCGACAACTGCCGCAATTGCACATGCGGCTGTGATACTCATCGACAGCCCAAATACTCAGTACCATTTAGTCACCAATGCGGTGGTGCGTATCAACCCCAATGCATTAGTGTTTAACGTCGCTAGTGGCAACGATGCATTTCGCCACATGCACTGTGAGTTTCAAGTGTTACACACCTACCCTAGCCATCAAATGAAGACCGATGCCCTTGGCCAATGGCTTCGTACTAAGCGCTTGAGTAATGTACTTACCGTGCACGGAGTCCATGAGAGTGACCAAGCCTATTTAAATGCATTTTTGCGTACAGCGAAGAAATTTAAACTCAATGTCGTTGAAACTAAAACGTGGCAGGCAAGCTTCGATTTACGCCGCTCAGCATTTTCTGAGATTCCCCTTTTTACCCGCACCCAGAAACCTTACGAAACCGTTTTTGCTGCCGACACGCAAGGGCAGTTTGCCTATAGCTTACCCTTTAATACTCACTATATTGTACCTGTAATAGGCTCTGCAGGATTGAAGCCCGTAGGATGGCATTATACCCATGAGCAATGGGGCGCAAGACAACTACAGAATCGTTTCCTAGCAAAATTTTCTCGTACTATGAATGAAGTCGACTTTGCCGCTTACGCGGCCATTATCGCCGTATCGACCGCCTTGCAAAAAACCAAGAACAATGGCGCTGATATCCAATCATCTCTAACGGGCACTCCGCTATTTAAGACATTAGTTGATGAGCAACTAAGTATTGCCGCATACAAAGGACGACCATTAACTTTTCGCGAAAGCACTCACCAACTGCGTCAACCCATTGCATTAGCACACGAAGAAGGTCTAGTGATCCATGCCCCCCTACCTGGCTTTTTGCACCAAATTGACGAACTAGACACCTTAGGTGACACCATGAAATCTTGTAAGGACTCATCATGATTGCTCGCTTTGTAGCCACAGGCTTTTGGTTAATCGGCTTTTGTGCTATCAGCCATACGATACACGCACTACCTCAAGCGTACGTAACCAATGAAAAAGACAATACCTTGTCAGTCATTGATATGAATACGTTTGAGATAACAGATACGCTTGATATAGGCGAACGACCAAGGGGCTTTATATTAAGTGCCGACCAATCTCACGCTTACATTTGCGCTTCAGATTCAGACCGTATTCAAATTATCAACTTAAACACGCATGAAATTGTGGGCGACCTGCCATCAGGTGAAGATCCTGAAACCATTGCTCTTCATCCCAACGGCACCACCATTTACACAGCGAATGAAGATGATGCACTACTTACCGTTATCGATATTCCCTCAAGTCAGGTGATTGCTCAGATAGATGTAGGGGTTGAACCTGAAGGCTTGGCTGTTAGCCACGATGGAAGCATGATGGTAGTCACATCAGAAACCACCAATATGGTGCACTGGATTAATACCAACACCCACGAAAATATTGCTAATAGCTTGGTAGATGCCCGCCCCCGAGACGCCCACTTTACTCACAACGACAAATATCTCTGGGTAAGCTCTGAAATTGGCGGCACTGTCACCATATTCGATACCCTGACTAAACAAAAAATGAGAACACTTTCTTTCGCCGTTAAAGGCGTGTATCGCGACAAAATACAACCCGTGGGTATTTTGCTGATGAAAGACTCCCCTTACGCGTTTGTCGCCCTTGGGCCTGCAAATCGTGTTGCCGTGGTGAATACCGACACGTTTGAAATAGAAAAGTACATTCTTGTAGGCAGACGAGTTTGGCAGTTAGCGTTCAATCAAGACCAATCACTATTACTTACGACCAACGGTGTTAGCGGCGATGTTTCGGTTATCAATACTGAAACATTTGGTGTTGAGAAAACGATTAAGGTGGGTCGTTACCCATGGGGAATTGCCGTTAAATGGAAATAGACATTCAAGGAGTGACTCACTCTTATGGCAAAGTAACAGCCCTTAGTGACGTATCACTTACCCTTAACTCGGGTTTCAATATTTTACTTGGCCCTAACGGCGCGGGTAAAAGTAGCTTATTCGCCCTGCTAACGGGGTTAGAACGGATTGGGCAGGGAAGCATCTATTTTAATGGCTGCACTATCGTGCAAAATCGAGCGTCAATTATGAAACGACTCGGGGTAGTATTTCAGCAAAACACCCTGGACATCGATCTTACTGTGAAGCAGAACTTATCTTACTTTGCCTCGCTTCATGGGTTGAATCCAATAGAATCGATTTCACGCATTCATACTTTATTGTCTGAACTTGATCTTAGTGATCGTCTCGACACCAAAGTGCGCAGTTTAAATGGCGGCCATAGACGTCGAGTTGAGCTTGCAAGGTGCCTTATCCATCAACCCACCGCCTTGTTGCTTGATGAACCCACGGTGGGGTTAGACGTAGCCTCGCGCAGGTTAATACATTCTGTAGTACACGATTTAGCCCTCAAGCAAGGTGTCACGGTTTTGTGGGCCACGCACTTATTTGAAGAAGTGTATTCCAAAGACCCGCTTTCCATCTTACTTAATGGTCAACTCATAGAGCATGACATATGTTCGGCTTTACTTGGAAAACATCACGTCGAGAATGTTAATCAACTTTGGGATGTACTTATTTATGCCAACTAACACCAATACATTCCGTAAATTGATACCAATCTCAGGGAACAAATGATGATGTACTGGCGCTGTTTTGTAGGTGTATTAAATCGTGAAATGCTGAAATTTTGGCAACAACGTTCGCGGCTATTAAGTGCATTGGTTCGCCCGCTGTTGTGGCTGTTTGTTTTCGCTGCGGGGTTTCGATCTGCGCTAGGGCTTTCTATGATCCCTCCCTACGATACTTACATTTTGTATGAAGAATATATTGTGCCCGGTTTAGCCGCCATGATTGTGCTGTTTAACAGTATGCAAAGTTCATTATCCATGGTTTACGACCGAGAAATGGGCAGTATGAAAGTACTGCTAATGAGTCCTGTTCCCCGCGCTTTTTTATTGTGTAGTAAATTGGTGGCCAACATGTTGGTTTCAGCAGTGCAGGTTTATTTGTTCTTTTGCTTTACCTTGCTCGTTGATGTGCAATTACCCCTTCTAGGTTACCTTTATGCTTTGCCTATTATTGCATTGTTATCAATTTTTCTTGGCGCATTAGGTTTATTACTCGCTAACTCCATTAAACAATTGGAAAACTTTGCTGGGATTATGAACTTCATTATTTTCCCTATGTTTTTCCTTTCAAGCGCGCTCTATCCCCTATGGAAAATGCGAGAAGCGAGTGAATGGCTGTATCAGATTTGTGCATTCAACCCCTTTACTAGTGGTGTAGAGCTGTTGCGATTTGGGTTGTATGAAAAGCTCGCTTTGAAAGAACTTATTATTGTTGCCCTGCTTTCCCTTGGAACCTTTACCTTGGCAGCAAGAAGCTTTAGGCCAACGCTCACAAAGAAAAACTCGTAAACAAAAGCGCGTTATTAATAACCCAAAAACCAAGGCGGCTCATGAATAGCGTAACATTGGCACTTCCAAGCGAATTACATGAAATAGATTCAGAATGCGTGCTGTGGCTTTGCGCACCAGCAGATATAAACGCCGCTATTAGTACGTTACCTGTTAGTTCTCAGGTATTTGTTAAGCAGGTATTAGATGATGAAGCGTTCACAGGCGCTGAAGGTCAATCTGTTCTACTCCATCGACCTGTGGGCTTGGCGGCCAAAAGATGGCTTATTTTTGGTGTAGGCGATTTAAAACATGATATCGCCCTTAGTTTTGATCATCATTCGGCAAACCATGGCACTCGTCAGCTGTTTGTTGAAGCGTTTAAACGAGCCCTTTCATCCCACTCATCAACTATCACTTTAGTGTTGCCATACCACTTCAGCCAACCGAGCGTTAATTCTGAACAAGTATTCGCTGGTAAAAACAAAAAGAAAACTACCGAAGAAATGCTAATCAGCCAATTATTGCGCGCTTTTTATTTTGGCTGTTACCAATTTAAAGGCTATAAATCTTCGCCCCACCTTTCATCAAAAGAAGAACCAGCATTAACCATATCTGCCCCACCAACCCAGCCTCTTCTCACTTGCCTAAAGTATGAAAATTCACTGGCCAATGGCATGCAACTCGCACGGGATTTATCCCATATGCCCGCTAATATTTGCACGCCAATGTACTTGGCAGAGCAAGCGACAAGACTGGCCAGTAATTTCTCTGCAATTACCTCCGAGATTATCAATCAGAGCGCGCTAGAAGCGCTTAGTATGAATGCTTATTTAGCGGTTAATCGCGCATCGGCGTTTCCTGCCTCCATGCCGGTAATTCATTACTCAGGCAGACGTGATGGAAATAACGAAGATGATAAAAATGCTCATCCCGTCGTGCTAATAGGCAAAGGCGTTACCTTTGATTCCGGTGGCGTCTCCCTGAAACGCGGCAGTGATATGCACCACATGATATACGACATGGCTGGGGCAGCTTGCGTACTAGGTGTAATTTCAGCGGCTGCCGAACTAGGCTTAAATATCAACATTATTGGCATTTTGGCCACCGCTGAAAACAGCATCGGCGGCAACGCATATCGGCCGGGCGATATCATTACGACCCACTCCAAACAAACGGTAGAGATAATAAGCACCGACGCCGAGGGGCGAATGCTAATATGTGATGCGTTGAGTTACAGCGAACAATTTTCACCCCAATCGATCATAGACATCGCCACACTAACCGGCGCTGCTATTACTGCGTTAGGGCATAAGTGCAGTAGTGTAATGAGTAATTCACGTCCCCTTGAACAGGCGCTGATTAAGGCTGGTGAAGAAAGTCAGGATCCAGTATGGCCATTTCCAATATGGCCTGAATACCAAGAAGCGATAGCCTCTTCTCATGCTGATATGGCCAATGCAGGAAAAAACTCCCCGGGCATGATTACTGCCGGCTGCTTTTTGTCTCGATTTTCACAAGGTTTTCCTTGGGCGCATCTAGATGTCGCTGGCACCGCGTTTAAGCACGGCACTGCTAATTCGGCAACCGGCCGTCCCATCCCTTTACTGTTAACCTACTTACAACACCTAGCGAGTTCCCGAAAATCATCATGATTCATGGTAATTCTCCTCCTTTAGAAGGATATCTGTTAACAGATAATCAACATATACTCATGTTGAACTCATCCAAAAGACAGAGGAAATGACGATGTGGACTAAACCTCAATACACTGAAATGCGCCTAGGTTTTGAAGTAACGCTATATATCAGCAACCGCTAAGCCAAAGCCTATTGTGATAAGTAATCAAAAGGCTGCATTTGCAGCCTTTTTAAATACCCAAGGAGTTGTTATGCAGGTATTGATTCTTGGCGCAGGCGCAGGTGGCGGATTTCCCCAGTGGAATTGCCATTGTGAAAATTGCAAAGGTGCGCGACTACACACAATCACCACAACCCCTCGAACGCAATCAAGCATTGCCGTTAGTGTAGATGGGAGTAAATGGGTATTAATTAATGCCTCTCCAGATTTACGAGAACAAATTAATAATCACCCACAGCTTTGGCCTGATGAGCATATTGCCCGAGGCACACGTATAGCCTCAATTGTGCTCACCGACAGTCAAATAGACCATACCACGGGCTTGCTTACCCTAAGAGAAGGGTTACCACTTCCTGTGTACTGTACCGATGTGGTGAAAGAAGATTTAACCACCACATTTCCTTTATTGACCGTGCTAAAGCACTGGCACGGCGGCCTTCAACAGCGCACCATTAGCACTAATTTTACCGATACCTTTGTGCCTGAGGGTGCAGATGAGCTAATTTTCCAGTCTGTGGTGCTAGAGTCAAACGCGCCCCCCTATTCAACGTATCGCGATAACATTGTGCCGGGTAACAATATCGGCCTTAAAATTACCGATACCCAGTCAGGACATATTCTTTTTTACGCGCCTGGGTGCATGCAAGCCAACGATACCGTGAAACAAGTCATGGCCGAAGCCGATTGTGTGCTTTTCGATGGCACCTTGTGGGTAAACGAAGAAATGATTGATCATGGCTTTAGCAAAAAGTTAGGCACTCAAATGGGCCATATGCCAGTGAACGGCGAAAATGGTGCCATTGCGTTACTCAACCGCTTTAAGGTTAAGCGTAAGGTACTGATACATATAAATAACACCAACCCAGTACTGAATGAAGACTCATCAGCCTTTCATGCTTTGCAAGAACAGAACATTGAGTTGGCTTACGATGGGATGCAAATAGAGGTGTAATATGACGGAATCTGCATGGACAAAAGTAGAATTTGAACAGCAATTGCGTGCCAAAGGCGCTTATTATCATATTCATCACCCTTTTCATAAACGTATGAACGCCGGACATTGTAGCAAAGAAGAAATACAAGGCTGGGTGGCAAACCGGCTTTATTATCAAATGGCTATTCCCGTTAAAGACGCCTCCATTTTAGCTAACTGTGAAGATCAAAAAGTAAGACGCACGTGGATTCAACGGCTTATCGACCATGATGGGCGTGAGGGAGATTCAACCCTTGGTGGCATAGAAGCATGGCTTCGATTAGGCGAAGCGGTTGGGCTTAATCGCCATGAACTGCTAGACGAATCTCATTTACTCCCAGGTGTTAAGTTTGCCGTAAATGCCTATGTGAATTTTGCGCGTCGCGCATCGTGGGAAGAAGCTGCCTGTTCATCACTGACCGAAATGTTCGCGCCAGAAATTCACCAGAGTCGTCTTGATACTTGGCCCACTCATTACACGTGGATAAACCAAGAAGGGTTTACCTATTTCCAAATGCGATTGGGACAGGCTCGCCGCGATGTAGAACACGGCCTTCAAATCACCCTCGACAACTTTGTCACCCGCGAACAGCAGGACCGTGCTTTGAATATTCTTCAGTTTAAGATTGATATCCTATGGAGTATTGCCGATGCCATTTGTTTCGCCTACGAATATGACAGAAAACCTTTTGATGGTATCGCCGACCAACGCATTTGCCATACAGGGAGATTCTAATGACAAGCACCACTAGCACTCTTTCAATGAACCCTTTATTTCGGCTTCAGTACGAAAAAGTACAAGATGGCTACGTACTGCTATTCCCCGAAGGAATGATTAAATTAAACCCGTCGGCATCAGAGATACTAAAACTTGTTGATGGCGGGCGAACTATTGATGAGATTACCAGTACACTTAAAGCAGCATTTCCCGATGCCCCAGCAGACTTAGACGATGATGTTCGCACCTTTCTACAGCATGCAGAAGATAAAAAATGGGTGATTTATGACTAGTCACTCATCACTAGATACAAAGGCAACGACACCACCTTTATGGTTACTTGCCGAGTTAACTTATCAGTGCCCACTGCATTGCCCCTATTGCTCCAACCCTGTCAATATGGAAGAAACCTTTAACGAACTCACAACCTCTCAATGGAAAAAGGTGTTTAAACAAGCCAGAGAAATGGGTGCTGTTCAGCTTGGATTTTCTGGCGGCGAACCCTTGTTACGAAAAGATCTGGAAGCGTTAGTGGCGTATGCCCGCGAGCTTGGGTTTTATACCAATCTGATCACCTCTGGCATTGGCATGACAGAAAAACGTATTGCCACATTAAAAGACGCTGGACTTGATCATATTCAACTTAGCTTTCAATCAGCGAATGCAGAAATTAACGACCTGATTGGCAATAAGCGTCACTCTTTTAAGCACAAGCTCAACATTGCTAAGTTAGTTAAAGCCTACGACTACCCCATGGTATTGAACTTCTGCATTACGGCGCAAAACATTCATGAAATTGAAGACGTGATGGCGCTAAGTACTGAACTTGATGCCGACTTTGTCGAGCTAGCCACCGTGCAATATTACGGTTGGGCGTATGAAAACCGAGAGCACTTACTACCCACACAAAACCAGCTAGAGGAAGCTGAACAAGCCATTAATCGTTATAGAGACCAGCAAGATGGAATAGGCCCAAAGTTCATGTTTGTCACTCCCGACTATTATGAAAGCCGCCCAAAAGCCTGTATGAATGGGTGGGGCACAACCTTTCTAACGATAACCCCAGATGGTAGCGCTCTTCCTTGTCACAGCGCTAAAATTCTTCCTCTAACCTTTCCCAATGTGAAAGACCATTCGATACAGCATATCTGGGAGCAGGATTTTAGTTTCAATCACTTTAGAGGCGATAATTGGATGCCCTCACCCTGTAAAACCTGTGACGAAAAAGACAAAGATTTTGGCGGATGTCGATGCCAAGCTTTTTTACTTACTGGCGATATGCATAAAACCGATCCCGTTTGCGATAAGTCACCCGACCATCACCTGATGAAAACCATAACCGATAAAGCAGGGCAACAGGCAAGCTCCACACTGAAATTTCGTACGGTGAAAAATGCTATTCCTGTAAAGATGATACAAGACGCCAGCGCGTAAATGTTCCGTGATGATTAGCATTCGGTATGTACCGTCGATCCCCCCCCCTGATATCAATGCAGGCAATGCAGAATCGCCATTAACTGGGGTATTCGCTGTTAATACCCCAGCACATGATCACTCTGGTGTATCTCATCTTGCTGAGCACATGTGTTTCCGTGGGTCAGCGCACTTCCCTGCCGATCACGAGCTATTCGTAGCGAATGCGTTGCTTCCATTATCCATTAACGCCAGTACTCATGCGGGTTATACATACTTTTATGTGCAATGCACAAATAAGGCGCTTTTCATCAGTGCTATCCAATTTATTTATAGCGGCATGGTGAATACCCATTACTCAAACGGTCAGTTTGAGGCAGAGCGAAGCGGCGTACTCGTAAGCGAACTCTCTCTACTGGAAAGCAATACTGACTATGCCAACAACATAGCAATACGTCGAAATGATACCAGCCCCATGGCCTATAAACATGCGGGAGGGTTTTCTGATTTAATGCAAAATATCGAATTTAACGACGTTATTGATTATAAAAGAAAGTGGTATAAAACTAACAACATTACCCTCTTAGTGAGTGGAAAAGACTGTGGGCTCGCTAACGTATGCAGACAGGCAATAGCTGAGGTCACTGATAGGCCTTGTGGTAATAGTCCGCAGGCTAAGACGGCAAGTACTAACGCGACGCTGACTGAAGTGCAAAGTAGCAACCTTAATACAAATACCATTATCAACCCAAGCGCATTTAGTGCTCATAATGAAACGTCAGAACGCTATGTATCGACATGGTGGGTACCTGAACATTTCACCAATGACTTGCTTACTTTTGAGCCTCAGATTCACACCAATTTTAACCAATTAGGCCGTTTTTATATTGACTGTGAGGTCAATCACAAAGGCATGATAGCCATTCGGTTTGTGCATAACGCAAACGCCAATCACCAGATGCAAGTGCACACAAATGAAAACCTGCAGTCTGTGTTAACAAGGCTAACGATAAAACCCAAACCTAGCTTGTTTAAAGACAGTAAACTGCCGGGAGGAGTACAAACACTGGTTATGTATTATCTACAAAATAATGCTCCTCACCATTCACGTTACCCTGCAAGCGCCTCAGCGGTAGGCGCCCGCTCATTGGCGTATTACCTTGCTAGCCCCCAAAAAAGCAGCACCATTTTTCATTTAAACAAGGAAACAAACATTTCCCCTAATACTTCAAGCACCCCTGATGTAAATGAACGTACTAGCGCGACACTTGCTTCCAATTTTTCCTCACTCACATCATTGGATAACTTACCCCCACTGCCTAGGTTGCTGCATAAGCTTGCCGCATTGGCACTGCAAGATCTCGAACAAAAATTTAAGCATGCTGACAAGCACTGGGTATATTACGTCGATAAGCCATTTCATTGTCATTTAAAGACTATGATAACAGAGGCTTCGTTTTGGCGCCCCCGAACAAATGGTGACTGCTATGCATTAGGCGTAGCGCGATTTAATGAGCATGTTTTTATTTACGCCGCGCAGGATAGCCAATTATCAACCCGCGCATGCTGGTGTAAATCAACGCTAACAAGTCACACGTAACTATCAATCTTACTTAATAAATTTAGGTGAAACGGGATTTTTATATACTACCAATTTACGACCTACCCCCCCTCTTTAGGAGGATATTTTTCGGGACATAGCTACACGATACTGATTGCATACTCGTTCATTGAAGAATCGGAATCATGATAGTAAAAAATACAACGCCTTTATCATATGCACTCATCGCTTCAAGCGTGTCTTTAGCGCTTTGCAATCATGCCTATGCCAATACTAAAACAGACAGTGGCCTAACCAATAATGATGTTGAAGTGATAGAGGTTCACGGCGCCACGTCACTGCAAACAGGCAGTGATGCGGCGCCAATTTTCGGCAGTGTTCAATCATTGTCTCAAAAGCAAATAGAAGAGAGTGTGAGTCGCTCGCTGCCAGAGCTCTTAAAAACTCAGTTTGCCAGCGTTAACCTAAATGATGCGCAAAACAACCCGTTTCAACCTGACTTGCAATACCGAGGCTTTACCGCATCTCCCTTGTTGGGGCTACCGCAGGGCATTTCGGTTTACCTTAATGGAGGAAGAATTAATGAGGCATTTGGCGATACAGTAAATTGGGATCTTATGCCACTTGATGCCATCGATACGGTTTCACTTTATTCAGGTTCCAATCCATTATTTGGGCAAAATACATTAGGGGGCGCACTGACGTTAAACACCAAAACAGGTTTCACCTTTGATGCCAATGAGATAGACGCCACGGTGGGACAATATGGCCAATCGGCAATCTCAATAGAAACTGGGGGCAATAATGGTAGTTGGGGTTACTACATTAATGCCAACCATTATGAAGAGGATGGATGGCGTGATTACTCACCATCAGAGGTGAATCAAGTATTTAGCTCGGTGTCGTATCAAGACAATAAGCGGCGAATAGATGTTAATTATTTATATGCCGATAGTGAGCTATTAGGGAATGGCGCTTCGCCAATTGAATTATTAGACATAGAAGGCCGTGAGGCTGTATATACCCACCCAGATCAAACCAACAATGAGCTACATCACTTCAGCGTTTCTGGCGATCTACAATTAAGCGATGCGCATCTAATCTCTTTCAATGCATTTTATCGCGACAATGAGACGACATCGATAAATGGCGATGACAGCGACTTTGGTGCCTGTCAGTTTAGCGATGGGCGCATTACCTTGTGTGAATTAGAAGATGATGATGATGATGACGAAAATGATAACGACGAGGATGAAGACGACGATGACGAGTTAGTCACCGTTGGAGACGACGCAGAAGCTGTTGCTTTCATCGGTTATGATGAGGATACGGCGTTGTCAGATATTTCGGAAGTCTCCCCCGAAGTGATTGACGGTACTTACAATACTGGAAAATCGGATACGCAAGCCTTTGGATTTTCGTCTCAACTTGCCAGTAACTATGAACTATTAGGTAAACCATCTGTGCTTGTTATTGGAGCAACATATAACAAGGGAGATATTAATTATGCCGCAGATACTACCTTTGGCATATTAGAGAATGAAACCGCAAATGACACCCGAACCGTCACTCCACTACAAGGCCTGCAATCGGCTGAAGATAGGGTTAGGCTCGATGTAGATACTACTGCGTGGTCATTACTCTTTGTAAATACCACCCATATTACTGATACGATTTCACTCAATATAGGCGGCCGTTTTAATCGCGATCATGTGCTTATGGAAGATTTGAGTGAAGACGGTGATGACTCACTTGATGGCAATCATAGGTTTACCCAATTTAATCCAGCAATAGGGCTAGACATCGCGCTCACCGAGCATTCGCTAATAAACCTTGCCTTTAGTCAATCGTCACGAACACCAAGCCCAGCAGAATTGAGTTGTGCAGACGAAGATGACCCTTGCCGCTTACCAAACGGATTTGTTGCCGATCCGCCCCTAGATCAGGTAGTCACACAAACCATCGAAGCAAATTATGCCGCAGCGTTTAACGATATAGAGCTGACGCTGAATATATATCGAAGCAAAAGCCAAGATGACATCATTTTTCAACAAGCAGGTTCGGTTGCCTCTAGAGGTTATTTTATTAATATTGACGCCACACGCAGACAAGGCATTGAATTCAGCATTAATTCGTTTTGGAAGCAGCTACACTACCGATTCAATTATAATTATCTCGACGCGACCTTTGAGTCTTCCTTTATCTCATTTAGCCCATTCAACCCGTTAGGTGCAAACCGGCAAGTAGAAGCGGGTGACACCATTCCTGGGCAGCCAAAGCATCATATCAAATTTTATCTCGACTACGCGCTTACTAACCAAGCCAGCTTGGGTGCAGAGATAATTTCAGCGTCTAGCCAATATTATCGTGGAGATGAAGCCAACGAAAATGACACCTTAGATAGCTATGTGGTGACCAATGTTTACGTAGATTACCAGTTTAACCACACTTTTAGTGCACAATTACGGATAAACAATTTGTTCGATACAGAATATGAAACCTTTGGCACGTACGGTGAAGCCGATGAAGTATTAGAAGATATTTATTCAGATGTTGAAAGTCCATTATTTGTCGGCCCTGCACAACCTCGTATGGTGAGTTTAAATGTGAAAGCGAAATTCTAATTAAAAAGAATTATAAATTAGGCGCTATGCGCCTAATTTTTCTTAGTCCTAAAGAAGGAGGTTAACAAGCCTTACGTCCAATGGTTCAAAAACCATATAAATCTATTATCAATTTTACTGAAACCCGAAAAATATTAGGGCACATGAGAAAATTAAAATTTTCTCATTATTAAAAAATAACCACTCACGCTGGGACAGTAAAATGAAAAATAAATCATTTGTTAAATCATATTTATCTATTGCCATTTTAAGCACGTTAAGTTTAAACAGTTATGCAGAAGAAGATCAATTTTCTTGGAATATTTCAGGTTGGATTAATGAAGGAATAACCTATTACGACGACGGTATAGGCAGCGATATAGCTCAGCTTTCAGATAATGGAACCACGCTTGGTAGTCGAATTACGCTCTCTGGTGATTACAACTTAGAAGAGCATGGTTTAAACGTAGGATTTGAAGTTATTATAGAGCCTCTTTCTGGTACACCAAACTATGGTGGAGGCGGTCACCAAACACCTCTTTTATTCGCAAACCAAGATAATTTAGACACCTTTAACGGTGGCGATATTGGTCTACTTGGTAGCAGCCTTCATATTGGTGGAGATTGGGGCAAAGTCACTATAGGACTGCAGAGTATGCCTACCGATAATATTGCTGTTCTAGCCGATCCATCAGGCACTATTTGGTCTGGTATTTCCCCATTATTTAGAGCCAATGGCTTCTTTATTCGTGGCATTGACGAAGGGTCTACAAACATCGCTTGGGGACAATTTTCCCAATGTTTAGCCACACCTGGACTCGGCATAGGCTTAGATTGTAATGGTATTTATCGAAACGGCGTGCGATATGACTTGCCTAAAATGGGCAATTTCAGTGTCGCCGTAGGTTACGCTAATGATGAAATTTACGATATCGCAGTTAAATACTCAGCAGAACATGCCGGATTAAAAACCAACTTACATGGCGGATATTCCGTTAATAAAGATGGTGGAACCAACGTAGGTGGAAACGGCTCTTCAACACTACAATTTCAAGCGGGTGTAATGCACCTTGAATCAGGCGTATTTGGTGTAGCCACGTACCAGATGGAAGAAACTGATGATGCTATTGTAGGTTCAGGCGACGACACTGATGCTTATTATTTTAAAGCGGGTATAAGAAAGCAGTACAACGCATTCGGTGACTCGGCGTTTTACGCAGAATACGCAAGCTACAATGACCAATATGGTATGGCTCACTTAGATGGCGTAGTAGGATCGGAACTTAACCAATGGGGTATAGCCGCAGAACAATACTTTGGCTCTCGCTTTTTAATCTATGCTAAATATGAAAATTTAAGCCTAAATGTAAGTGGTTCAGAAAGCGCAAGGTCAATATATAACAGCGCAGAAGATCTCACACTTATTCAGTTAGGCGGCACTATCTTCTTTTAAAGTGTAACCTAAAAAGGGAGCTTCGGTGCTCCCTGCACATACGATTTCTTTAGCTGCAAGCAGCTTTATAGGGTGAAAACCCATGATGAAAATCCTTGTAAAAATTCAAATATTCACTATTTTGCTTTTCTTCGTCACACCGTCATTTTCATCAAATACAATATTGTGGAGTGAGGATAAAAATACAATTATAAAAATAGTAGATATTAATTTAAAGGATAATAATAAAAATGCTCACCCTGCGATTGTAAAAGAACTGGATATATTACATTTTTATCCAGCATTAAGATAAGTTAAAGACAAGAAAAAACTGAGGATTTATTTACACAAAAACAGAAAAACAAACTCACCAAAAATATAAAGAAAGAAAAAATATACTTCGGTGGATTAAAAACGCAGACATACTTTATTGCTGATAGAGTGTTTTTTAAAAACGGATTGTTAAATCTCATTATCGTGAACATGATCGTTTAGCAAATAGCGCCTATGAGATGGCCTACGATCCCAGTAATCAAGGTCTTGTTGAATACGACTTTAACTAGGGTACTAGGCAAGTATCGAAATTCGTTTTTAATCAAAAGCTAAACTTCACCTTACCGAAGGTGACTATGGTGCCAAATAGAACTGATTGGGTAACCGCCAATCTAGACAATATACAGAAAGAAGAGCCCGTATTGCCTAAAGTAGTTAAAAGAGAATTAACATCAAATAAAAGTACGTTAATACAAAGGTTTAGAACCCTCTAAACATTGAAAAAAGAAGGGCTAATTACAGAAAAAGAATATCTACAAAAACGTAAACTACTTTTAAGGAATTTATAATACACTTTAAGGCTTTTTTATTATAAGGCTTCCGTCGTATTTACTTGCTCATATTGTAATTATTTTGTTAAAATGGATTTAACAAACATACCTGTAGATTATGCATTGTGTAAGTGCATTTGGGTACTTAATGAGCTAAGGGTAGTAATAGTATGCAAAGAATTCTTATCATAGACGACCACCCTATTTTCCGTCACGCCATGGTGACTATATTGGGTAAGAAATTTCCTGACTCTCAAACCCTTGAAGCCAACTCATTGCCTGAGGCGCTTGAGCTACTTGAGGCTGATGCCGCTTTCGACCTTGTAATGCTTGATTTAAATATGCCAGAAACCTGTGGGCTCAATGGCTTACTAGAAATTAGGAATCAACACCCTAATCTTCCTATTGTTATCATCTCTGCAGAAACTGAGAAACAAAACATTCTACAAACCATTTCTTACGGTGCAGTAGGCTTTATTTCTAAAAGCAGTAAAATAGAGGAAATCGCCACGTCGGTTGAGTCTATATTTGAAGGTAATGTGTGCCTGCCCTCTGAAATTTTACGTACATCGTCGGCCAGGAACCGAGTGAAAAAAGAAAACGCTATTTCCCTTGAACAAATTCGTTCATTAACCAGAAAAGAATTGGCCGTTTTGAAATACTTAACCCAAGGCTTAGCTAATAAAGTCATTGCTTACGAACTCAGTATTTCAGAAACAACCGTGAAATCCCACGTCTCATCAATATTAAAAAAGCTAGGTGCAAGCAACCGAGTGAAAGTAGTCGCCAGCGCCGCCAATATCGATTTTAATCAATACGTGTTTAATTAACGAGTCTAGCATTAATGAGGCTTTAATTATAAGGAACTAAGAGAAAGCCGATTTTAATGCTTGCTTTAACTTTGCTGAGTTAATCGGCTTATGCAGCAATTGTATACTGGTCCCTTCCAACTCGTTCGCAAGTACCTTAGAATGATTGGCCGTACATAGCATTATCGGCATGCTAGGCAGTGTTTGTTTAATATGCTTCGCAATCTCCAATCCGTTCTCTCCGTCATCTAAATGATAATCGACGATAAGTAGGTCGCAGTCATCAAAACAGTTATCCGTTACCGCCATACACTGCGCAAAACCGGAAAATGTAACCACCTCCACTCCCCAATTTTCGAATAGCGTTTGCATAGCAATCCTCATATTGGTGTCGTTGTCGATATGCCAAATTTGTTTATCTAGTAAACTTTCAGGTAAGCCGTCTTGTGGCGTGCCATTGAAAGCCGGCTCATGCTCAATGTCTTGGACTGAGGCAAGCGGCACCGATAAGGTAAAACAAGACCCAACCCCCTGCGCAGATGAAACACTAATATTATGTTCAAGTAGCCGGCTCATTTTATCAACAATATAAAGACCAAGCCCCAAACTATAGGAGTAATTAAAGTCATTTTCCAACCGACTAAACTCTTTGAATATAACGGTTTGATCGTCACTGCTAATTCCCACACCTTGATCGAAAATACTGATACGAAGATCGTTACCCACGGTCCTTGCGACAAAAAGAACCTTACCATTCGCCCCATACTTCATCGCATTACTGAGTAAATTACGCAGAATTCGAGACAATAAACTTAGGTCTGTAAAAACAATAGCATCTTGAAATTTATAGCGAAAATTAACCTGATAATCTTGGCTAATATGACTAAATTCCTCAGCTAGCTGTGCTAACAAAGGAAGTGCATTTTCTCGCTGTTTATCAGGCTGAACTACCCCTGCATCTAACTTCGAAGTCTCGATAAGCGTGCGTATTAAGCTATTTAAATCCGACAACGAGTTATCCAATGCACTGACTATTGGACTCGCTGAGGCCTGTACTTGATCGCGCAAAGATTCGTTGAACAAAATAGCGGCGCTCAAAGGTTGCATTAAATCGTGGCTAATAGCGGCTAAAAATTTACTCTTAGAATTCATCGCCTCTTGCAACGCAATATTCGCATGATTGAGTTCTCGGGTGCGCTTTTCTACATTTGATTCAAGCTGATCTTTCGCCGCTTGTAGCTGTTGCTTACTTCTTACTTGCTCTGACACATCAGTGGCTAATACAAAATGCCCTTCTATTTCATTCTTATCGTTAAAATGCGGCAAATATACTTTTTGCAAGAAGCCCGTTTCGCCCTGCGCGTTCATTTCCTCACTTTGAAAACTGACAATTTCTCCCCGATTGACACGTTCAACATAATGAATAAGGCGGGGATACACCTGCTTCAAGTGGCTTTGTTCCATCGCTACGCCATAAAGGGGCTCTTCACCTAGACCATACCAATCTCGATAACCTTTATTGGTGTATAAAAAGTGTTTATCTGTACCGATATAAGCAATAAGTGCGGGCACATTATCGGTGATCATGCGTATCCAACTTTCATTTTGCTTTAACGTTTCTGCATACTTATGTTGAGACGTTACATTAGTGAAAGTACAAAGGGTGTTGCCGTCAGGCAACATCGTAATTCGCCTATCGACGACTAAGTTTTCGTTGATAATTTGCGTTGTAGCGCCGCCTTGGTCAAGCTTTAGGCCACTCCAATCAGCGTGCATCTGTAAAGTGTAAATATTCTTACAATCAAACAAGGTGTACTTCGATACATTAGACTGGGTTAAAAACGTATTATTCCAAAACGCAACACCGCCATCTTTGTTGATAAGTAAAATACCAACGTCTACGTTATCAATAAGGCTCTGAAGTAATTTATTTTTTTCTTTAATAACTTGCTCATACCGATTCGATTCATCCAACTTCACTTCAGTAATATCATTAAATAAGATTACATTGCCACCTTCTTGCGTACGGCGTATGGACAATTGGTACCATCGGCTATTAGATAATTGATAGATAACCCTACCTTCTGAGTCAGGAGGTAGCACGCGGCGGATAACTCCCAAATGCTTCGCATGTTGAGTGATATCGTAATAATTGTCGCCAATTTTAGGCGTAATGGTAAGGTTGTCCCACACTGTGCCGAAGTGACGATTAAAATAGATTACCGCTCCCTTGCTATCAAGCAACACCATCGCTTGGTTAATGCTCTCAATAGCGTCATTTAGACGCTGTTTTAATTGATTAGTTTCTTGATGTGCGCGTGCTATTTCGGCATTCGATTTTTCTAATTTCTGCAAAACAACTTGTAGCGCTTCTGTTTTTTCGTTTACTTTTTCCGATAACTGAACTGCGTGTTCAAAGGCGCGATAGCTATGATGATCGAAGCCTCCTTCTTCAATGCGGTACATAAGCGCCGCATTAATTTTCTCCAGCTTCTCATTTTCGACCTTTTGGCGCATAAGCTCGCTACGAAGCGCTTCTAGTTCTGTATCATAGGCAAGCTGGGTAGATTCAGACACTTGATTTGAGTTAGTCCTTGGCAAAGTAAACCCCCGTGAAGGTTTGATTTAAGTGTACGGAATGTATATGTTCTCCGTAGGCGTTAAACCCTGCAACATGGTATTTTTTTTGTAGCCGCTGAATTTCTGCATCATTCCTATTTTGCTCAATTTCTATACGCCTTAAAAAGCAGTCACAAGCGTAGACAAATTCGGCTTCACCTAAATCACCACGTAGCGTTTCTAATTTTTGTTCCATGGCATCAATACAGTCACCAAGCTGCACAAAGGTAAGGATAATGCCAATATCAACCGCACAGTAAAACGTAATTGCATTAGTGGCTACATCTACTTTTTGAATAGAGCGAATAAAGTATTTCCCCCCGACCAGTACGGCTAGTGGGAACACTGAAAATACATCGGGCGTTAAATCAGAGGCTTTGAGGCCAAGTAAGCTAGCGTAATACTGCGCAGCAGGTTCGCCGTTAATCTCATAAACAGTGCGAGATTCTGGGTCTGCGTGGGTTACCACCAGCTTAGACACCGGCGAATTTATATGGTCAACTGAAAAAACAGAGAAAGGTTTGCTGGTTCCCACCAGCATTAACACTGCTGCATTCTGATGAAACGCACCGTCATAAAACACATAGGTCGCTTCTAATTTTAAATCGTCTCCTGCACTTCCCCCTAAATGAGGAATATTGCCAAACGCGGTAGCAAAAGTTTCAAGGAAATGCTCTTCATGACGGGTAAGCCCGTCTAAAACTGAAATAACAAAATGTTGATTGGTATCGTAACGCTTTTCTCTACTTTGTAAGGTATTACGCAGGCCGCTTGCAATATCATGGGCTTCGTTAAAATTAATTTCATCCAAGTTTGAGACTAATGCAGTGGCAATGGAAAAATCGCGCTTTAAAAAAGCGACGGCAATAAGGCGTTCGGTACAGTACCCGTTTTGGTTAAATTCCCCGGCACTGGTGCAGCCTACTGTAGGTACGTTGGCAAAAAGCGCGTTCATATTTAACGCCACATCATCTAGATTGAACGAAGTAGAGGTATGGAAAAGCACCAACTCTATTTCCTCAAGTGTGGTCTGTGACAATATTTCACTTACCACATCATGACATGCGTCTTCCGCCAGATACGTCATAGGCCCTGATTGACTAGCAGATTTACTCAGCGCGGACAGGATGGAAATTTTTGACACGTGTTGGCACCTTATTCTTTTTATATTTATCTATTTTACATAGGTTAGGATTATCTAACGTCACGACACATTCAAAACACTGCACACATTCAGCATAGTCAATACTGCCATCTTGTTCGATAGCATCCACGCCGCATTTCTTCTGCTTACAGAGTTGGCAAGGGTTACCACATTCTTCCCGGCGTTCTAATAACGTTATTAATGGAAAGCGCCCTAAAATAGCGAGTCCAGCACCTAGCGGGCAAAGATAGCGACAATACACTTTATGGATCTTTAAACTTAATCCTAATAATAAAAGTGCATAAAGCACAAACGGCCAATAGCGCACAAAATAGAGCGTGATTGAGGTTTTAAATGGTTCTATTTCAGCCAACTTTTCCGCCAACGTTAGCGAATAAAATGACGTTGCAAGCAAGCCAACAAGCACCACATACTTAATTTTTTGCGCATATTTATGATACGCTGGCTTTATTCGAATTTGCCTGATCTTTAAGTATTGTGCAACAACTGCCATAATTTCCTGAAGTGCCCCAAACGGGCATAACCAACCACAGTATAATCCTCGCCCCACTATGAATAACGACAAAAATACAAAACTCCACAATACAAAGATAACGGGATCGAGCAAATAAACTTCAATCGAAAAACCATCCACTAGGTCGAGTAACAAGGTATAGATATTGACGACCGACAGTTGCCCTTGTGCGTAAATGCCAATGAAGAACAATACAAACAACAGCGATGCTCCTCTAACCACACGAACCATGCGCGTCAGTTTCATCAGCTTTCTTTGGAAAGCGAACAGCAGTGATAGGATAAGTAGGTAAGCAAGCGTGATACTCAATTCTAGCCAACGGCTTTGCCACAACTGCTGCCAAAGTGGAACAGAAACGTGTGTTTTCGCTGCGGGGTTTTCCATAAACAGCGCATCGGGTAACAAAAACGAAAGGGTAAACAAATGCTCGTTTTGCTCAAAAAAACGCAGGCTATAGGGTAAGCTAATTGATATATCCATTTCTTGATCAAGAGACAGCCCCCCTTGTGACTTAATTTTTAGTACTTTTATCGTTTCGAATTCGGGCACTGGTTGAGAAAAGCGCGGATCATAAAAACTATAGAAATCTAAATCTCTTGCATCAATGGTAAATGCTGATTGCGCGAGGCGGAAAAATTCGGGAGCAGTTTGCGGGGTAAATTCATCGCTTAGAAACCGAAAGCCTTGGGTATTTATTACTAACAAGGCCACTTCACCTGGTTTCAGGCTTTCTTGCAGCCGAACGTACTCATCGGTACTTAACAGGTTTTTCCCGACAATAGGTAAGCTTAAAAAACCATAGTAATGCTCAGAAAATACGAATTCCTGAGGATTTGCGAATGTGTTGGCTGCTTCAATGACTTCACTGGGAAGCCCCGCAACCTCACTGCGGTATATTGTGTGTTTTTGAATGTAGCCACGTTCAATAAGTTGATCGAAAATTAGAGGTTCGAAAAAGTCGGGGTTAATGATCCGTTTGCTGGGCACCACAAAGCCATCTAGCTTGGCCCGCGCTACCGCTAACGCCGATGTCACGATAGTATCGTTAATGACCAATACAGAGACTGTCGCTTTAGTCACACCATCAAAATACGTCGCATTGTTACCAACATGACTCTTCCCGCCTACAACAAAGCGTTCTGTCACATTGTGGCTTTTATACTGTGCGATAAAATCTCTAAGTGACTGCTCCCCTAATCCATGCAGGAAAATAGGCTCGCTGTGCTTTTTAATGACAAGATCGGTAAAATTCCCCTGAATATCAAGTCCAATCAAAACGTTAACTGGTTTGCCAGAAAATCCGATAAAGCTAACGAAGTCCTTAGATTCAAAAACATAGCCAAGCAATTGCTGCAGTTGATAAACAGGTGTTACGTTAATGTCGGTGTGCGCTGCACCAATGCGAGTGGCGGTAGGAAAAAGACGATGTACCTCTTCGGGTATCTCTGTTGCGTCTGAACGCGCAAAGACAAAAGATACCGAAGTCATCATCAAACAACAAAATAGTAGCGCTTTCAGCATAATGAGATAAGGCAGCACATAGGTGCTGCCCTTCCACTCAATTAAAAGAAACCAAGAGGATTGATATCGTAGCTAACTAGAAGATTTTTGGTCTGCTGGTAGTGATCTAGCATCATTTTATGCGTTTCACGGCCGATACCTGACTTCTTATAGCCTCCGAATGCAGCATGGGCTGGATAAAGGTGATAGCAGTTAGTCCATACTCGACCCGCTTCAATAGCTCGGCCTACTCTAAAGGCAATGTTCGCGTCTCGACTCCAAAGCCCAGCGCCTAAACCAAAGCTAGTGTTATTGGCTATTTCAATCGCTTCCTCTTCGGTTTTAAATGTTTGTACCGCGATAACAGGGCCAAAAATCTCTTCTTGGAACACGCGCATTTGGTTGTGCCCTTTTAAAATAGTTGGCTGAATGTAGTACCCTTTATCTAATCCAGGAAGGCGCTCTTTCTCTCCCCCTGTAACAACTTCAGCTCCCTCTGATTTACCTATGTCGATATACTTAAGAATTTTATCGAACTGCTCGCTAGACGCCTGCGCTCCTACCATAGTCTCAGTATCTAGGGGGTTACCGCGCTTAATTTTGTTAATTTTTTCAATGACTTTATCCATGAATGCTTCGTAGATATCCTCGTGGATAACGGCGCGAGATGGGCAAGTACATACTTCGCCTTGGTTGAAGTAACCAAGTACTAAACCTTCTGCACATTTATCAATAAATTCAGGCTCATGATCCATAATGTCTGGGAAGAAGAGGTTCGGCGACTTACCGCCTAATTCAACGGTAGAAGGAATAAGATTTTCAGCCGCACAACGAAGAATGTGCTCGCCCACTGGGGTAGAGCCAGTAAACGCGATTTTGGCAATTCGTGTGCTAGTGGCAAGCGCTTGTCCTGCTTCAGCACCAAAGCCATTTACGATATTGAGTACGCCTGGCGGTAGCAAATCTTGAATGAGCTCAGCAAACACTAAAATAGACACTGGCGTTTGCTCTGCAGGTTTAAGCACAACTACGTTACCCGCAACAATAGCTGGTGCGAGCTTCCATGCAGCCATAAGTAATGGGAAATTCCATGGAATTATTTGCCCTACAACCCCATATGGTTCATGAAAATGATAAGCCACTGTGTTTTTATCGATTTCACCAATCGTGCCTTCTTGGCTGCGAATACATCCCGCATAATAACGGAAGTGGTCAGCAGCTAAAGGGACATCAGCGTTCAGTGTTTCTCGAACGGCTTTACCATTATCCCACGTTTCCGCCACAGCAAGCATTTCAAGGTTAGCTTCTATGCGATCGGCTATTTTTAATAATACATTTGAACGTTCGGCTACCGATGTATCGGCCCACCCTTTTTTGGCCGCATGAGCAGCATCAATAGCCAATTCAATGTCTTCTGCGGTTGAACGGGGAATTTGCGTTATGTCGCTGCCATCCACGGGGGACGTAGTAATAAAATATTCACCTTTAACAGGTGCAATCCACTCGCCGCCGATAAAATTACCATAGCTTTCTTTGAAACTGACTACTGAACCTTCACTTCCTGGATTTGCGTAAATCATAATGACACCTTCTTTGAATTCATAGCGCGTCAACACGCTGCTAGTTATCGTTTACTGTGTCATTTGATAATCGTACTTTTGTTGCCTATCTACCATAATGCGATAGGCCGATTTGGCTCCTACTTTAGGAGGGGAAGAGAAGTCTAAGCCTTGCCAAGATAGCCATATTTATTTGCTAATTCGGTAAATTCTGAGGGAGATGTTTTTAACTTTCTTTTAATAACCGTTAGTGCGTTTGATACAGTTTTTGTTGACAGTCCTAATTCCAGGGCGATATCAGGCCGAGTTTTACGCATGGCGGTTGCCATAAAAATTTCAAACTCTCGTTTGGTAAGTTTGGTAGCAATATCAACATCTGCATGTAACAGCTGATTAGCTAAATTGACAGCTAGTGAACGTTCGATATATTTTTGCCCCTTTGACACCACTTTAATTGCTGAGATAAGCGTGTCGGGGGGGCTACTTTTGCTAATATACCCCATCGCACCAGTTTGCATGGCGCGCTGCAGTATGGCGCAATCTTCAAACATGCTAAAAAATATTATCTTTAAGGAGGGCTGTTTTACTAAAAAGTCAGTAGCCAACAGCAAGCCATTTTCTTTCGCAAGGTTAATATCAAGCACTAGCGTATCGATAGAATGCACCTGCAATACGTGTTGTGTTTGGCCCCCATCAGCAGCTTCAAATACGGTACATTCAGGTAGCATGGCATTTAACAACGCTTTATAGCCTTCTCTTACAACCGCGTGATCATCAACCAATAGGATATTCATGCGACATTCGCCTGGCACGCATTATCAGTCTCTCGCCAATTAAGCGATAACTGAACATTAACCCCTCCTGCGTTAAGCGTTTTAACGGTACACATTGCGCCAATACATCTCGCTCGACTTTGCATCGATGACATACCAATATTTTCTACAGCATGCCCATCAAACCCCTTACCGTTGTCACGAATGTTTATATTAAGCCCCTGTTGGTCAGCGAGTATTTCTACCCATACCTTTGAAGCCTCTGCATGCTTTACTACATTGTTAATGGCCTCTTGAACAAAGCGATAAATATGAATATCTCGCTCATGGTTTTCAGCATATTTGTTCAACTTGATTGAGACTTGCCATGTGGTATCAGGTTGCGCGAGCTCTTGTTCGAATACTAGTTTTTCGAGGGATTGCTGTAACGAAACTCGGTCTAAGATCAATGGGTGGAGGTGTGCGGTTAGATGGCGAATGGCATCACTAATTTGTTGACTCATGGCTTGCACTTTATTGGCGGACAATTCCAATACACTAGGCTCTTTTGAATTCACCAATATATATGCATGGGCTTTTATGGTTGTGAGTAACTGGCCCACGTTGTCGTGCAATTCCCTAGCTAGGTAGCTTCTTTCTTGCTCTTGCAGTAATGCTAATTTTTTATCTATTTTAACCAACTGCTTTTCTTTATTTTGCAGCGAATATTGTAAACGTTGAAACTGCCCGATGACCCGCCTTACTTCCTTAATATCACTATCTTCGAATTTGTCAGTCGCTTTACCTTCGACAAGCTGTTGCAAAGCGTCTCCCAATTGATTTAACGGTTTTAGCCTTTGCGTTATGGCCACCTTAAGCGTAAACAGTAATAAACTTAACGTAGTAAAAAATAAACCTGCGACTAACCAAAACAGGTTCATATTCTGGGCTAACTCTGCATTATTTTGTGCTCTCACCACCAAATATTGATTTTCATGGATAGGAAGGTAGATTGGCTGATTATCGGAGTGAAAATTAGCTGAAGCCGATAGTCGACCAGTAAACTGTGTGACCGATAGATGCGGGCTTTGTTCAGCAACCGCTTTAATATCGGTCGTACTCATATTCGCTTTAAGCATTTCCTGCACTTGATTGAGTGCACTTGATGTTTCATCATTGATATTCTGACGAATTTGGAAGTATACCGAGCAGGAAAAAATGAGAAAACACACGATAAAGACTGCCACGATGGCACTGGATATTTTTTTGAATCCTGACATGGCAACACCATAAGCACATAATAGACATACTTATGCTAAACACTCCTCAATAACAAACACATCCTGCAATAGAGTTGTTTTATTCCTTCGAAAGGAGGAGAACATTAGCTTTAGATATTTCATTTTACACAAACATTCATCGCCCGATGATGTGACGGACCCTGCAGCAAGCCAAAGTCAGGCTTATCCCTCCGCAATACGTAAAATCTTTTGTTAAAATAAAAGTAACAAGAACGACTTCATTGATGCAGAGGCAATTTGCGAAGCGGTATCGCTACCTAATATGCGTTTTGTCAGCGTAAAGTCAGAAGAGGCACAAGTCATCTCAGCTATTCACAAAGCCAGGCATGGTTATATTAAAGACCGAACGGCTTGCATGTCCCGTGTTGGTGCGTTACTTCTCGAGCTTGGCATTGGCCTTCCGACGAGTCATAGTGTAATGAAGCAACTATTTTTGAATCATAAAAATAGACGCAATGTTTTCAAAATCCGTTGCTAGAAATAGCGTGCCGGTTCAAGTCCGGCCTCTGGTACCATTCTCTTTAAATAGAGAGCAAGCCGATCTTGAGTCGGTTTTTTTGTATCTGGAAAAGATCGTATCGGTACACCCGAGATCCCCTCATTTGAACTTCCCTGTCCGTATCTTAAATTATGAGCGAGTTTTTGAGCTTCTTGCTACAAGGCTTTGGACAATTCCTTCTAACGTACTCTGATTCACTAAAGCCACGAGCATGCGTGACCTCATTTTGCCCGTTTAATTGAAAAAACGTGTGCAAGCAAAGAGGGCTGGTTAATTCCTCCTATGGTGGGTCGTCGCTTTCAACTCAATTCACTGAATAATACGAAATTAATAGAAGGGTTCTAAAAACGAAAAACGTCAGTGGGTCTAAAACTGCCAAAAGGAAATATAAATGCGCCCTTCCTATCCTCGTATTGGTATCTTTTGGGTTTACCAACAAAAACTCATATCAAAATCTATACTATTATCCCAAGCCTCATATAGCAGTGTAGGAATTGCCGACTGCAGTTTCAGCCACATTGATGTTTGGGAATTAGAAAAAGTATACCTTCCTGAATATCCAAAGCTTTTTGACTCTGAATATCAGGCGTTACCTCGAGGGCGAATAGTATTTGATAAGAAAAATAGCAATTTTAGCATGTTCGCCGATAGAAAAATTGTAAGAAGTAAGCTCCATAGACGAATGGTCATTAACACTTTTTCTCTACAGACGCAGAAATGCATTTGGAGAACAGATCCTCACTATGTTGTTTTCAGTTAAGGGAATAGAATAAAGCTTTATCCCAGCAAAAGTGCGCTTAAGCGATATGTAATCTAAGGTCATTTTATAAAATGCTATAACGATGTTTATCCGGTTTGAAAACTAAGCATCAAACTTATAGCTCTACAAATGACTTACCAGTCAAAGAAATAACATCAGATAACGTGGAACAGCCTATAACATGGAAAATAATTTACTCGTCAATTTAAGGAAATACCGGCCCAGAGACAAATCCGATCCTTTAGAGAATTTTTTAACTGAAGCATTTGCTCACTTGTTGAAAAGCAGTGATGAAGTGATGTCAGCAGTTCTGGCAAAACTTAACGAAAAATCCAAACTTCCAAAGGCTTTTAATCCCAGTCGATATGAAGTTTCGACTCAAGAAAACTTCAATGGCAAGTTTCCCGATATGCTTGTTAAGTGGGACGATGTGACAATAGTCTTCGAGCACAAGGTCTATTCGGAACTTAGTGATTCTCAGCTAGCAAACTATAGAACTTTTGCCGAGCAACATTTTAACCACCATTACGTGGTGCTTATCACAGCGCGGGAGTATCAGCACAAACAAGACCCCGACTGCGCTATATGCTGGCATGATATTTATGGCCTATTAGACGATATAAAGCCTTTAAACAATACAACAACTGATTGGTATATGCAGTCATTCAAGAAGCTACTGCAGGCAGAAGGGTTAGGGAAAATAACCCCTATCAACCAGTTAGCCATTACCCACTACCTTGAAGCTAAAGCGTTGGAAGAACAAATGCGCTCCCTTCTTCGTTTAGCATCCCTTGACCATGTTGCTTGGCCGTTAGGCATTATACTGAAGCCCACAGTAAAAGATCGGCTTAATGCTGTCGAAAGTAGGATTGGCATCGAATTTTGCCAGCTTAGCAGCAACCAAAAACTTGACTGGAAACCCGGTATTTTTTGTGGTTTTTTAGCCGATAGTACCGATCATAAATATGAACACATCACTGGAAAGCACATGCATGTCGCATTAATTTTCGATTTTAATGAATCAGTTCATAACTCACTACCATCAATGCCTTATTTTGAAGAATTTCGACACGAGCTCTCGGATAAAATTGATGCGTTAAATGCATCAACCGTGGCAGACACAGTTCTCAATAGAACGTGGAAAGTTATCGATAATATGCGTTGCGACTACAAGGGTGACGTCAATTGGTACCACCCTTTTGCCGTGTTAATGCGTATGGATGCATTTTTTAATGAGGTACATAGTCCAAATGAACAGCTTACTGCCTTTGTTGACGCGATGAGTGCTTTACAACAGCTGTGTTTGTCTTGCCCAAGTTTCCAGCCATTTTTAACAGAGGCCTCTAAACAAGACAGTCATGTTTAAAGCCTGGCGAAATACAGCAGTATAGGTTTGATGTCGTTGCATTCTCTTTCCATTGAAGTAGCCTCACAAACCTATTAAAGTCGCTGCCTATTATTGATCCCTCCTCTTCAAAGGCCTCAACTGAATGAATATCGAAAGATTAGAAACCAAACAGCGTATGAGTCGTATAGTTAAACACAACGGCGTTATCTATTTGTGTGGACAGGTGTGTGCTGATGCAACAAAAGACATCACACACCAAACACAAACCATGTTAGACAAAGTTGATAGCCTGCTAATGCAAGCAGGCAGCGACAGAAAGCATATGCTCTCTGCCACTATCTATCTTAAAACTATGGATGACTTCGCTAAGATGAATGAGGTATGGGATAACTGGGTTCCCGAAGGTTTCGCACCAGCTCGGGCTTGTGTGACCGCAGATATGGCTCGCGACGCGTTGCTGGTAGAAATATCTGTAGTCGCTGCTGAAATAGCACAATAGCCCACCTACATCGTAAGATGATGGCATCACGAGGTGTGCGCATTGTGTACACCGGTTGTAGGTTCTACAATGGTTACGACCTTGTTGCGGCTTAATGTTATGCAAATCGACACTGCTTTTCTAAAGAGGCACCTTTTATGAAGTATTTACTTTCGCTTGCTCTTGCTTTTGCCCTTGTGGGTTGTGCAACGCTTTCGCAATTATCGGTGTACACTGTATCTAGCACCGAGCTAGAGCAGGTACTCGACGGCCAAATTAGCCAGCTGCAAAAGCAGACTTCACTTGCTGGTATTCCACTGACATTAGATGTTGAAGATATGACAGTGTCCATTGGCCCAGATGGCAGAGATGTGGTTCATCTAGGCGCTATTGCCACTGCCCGTGTTAGCGCGTTTGGTTTGAACTACCCTGCGAAGGTAAGCCTTGCTTTAGAAGGCACGCCATATTACGACAGCGAAAAAAAAGCCATTTTTGTACGCTCCCTGTCGCTACTTGATAGCACCATTGATGCTGGTGGATTTAAAGGCAATTTAGCGCCGGTAAGTGGCGAGCTGATGCAACTGATTAACGGCTTTTTGGCGACTAATCCTGTATATCGTTTAGACGCAACGAACAAAGCCATTAGCCTACTGTCAACAGTGCCATTGCAACTGACTGTTGAGCAAGGCCAACTCGCATTGCGACCCAAGCAGTAAGCTTTTATAAGCAGAGCTCCCCATTCAGCTTGCAACTATGAAATACAATTTCGAAGACAGTTTTCATCACAGAGTGACGCAATAGGAAGGTATAGTGACTGAACGAATTAAAACATTAGACGCATTCGCAAAGCACGTAAATTACTCTTTGCTAAATACACTCATGCCTGACCCAGAGTCAACGGGCGACGGTAACGATCACAACCCTCGCCAAGTGTTCTCAGGTCACTACGTGCCTGTTACACCTACGCCTTTAATGTCACCTGTCTACATTGCACATAGCGAAACCTTGTTTGCAGAATTAGGTTTAGACGACAGCTTGGCCACCACCACGGATTTCGCTGCATTATTTTCAGGTGATATGTCTGCGGTTCCCTCGCCTATGGTGCCTTATGGCTGGGCGACAGGTTACGCGCTATCAATTTACGGCACGGAATATACCCAGCAATGTCCATTTAGGACAGGTAATGGTTATGGAGATGGTCGCGCTATTTCTGTCGTTGAAGCGGTATTAAACGGCAAGCGTTGGGAAATGCAGCTGAAAGGGGCTGGCCGTACACCATATTGTCGCGGGGCTGACGGGCGAGCCGTGCTCCGCTCTAGTGTGCGCGAATTTTTAGTGCAAGAACATATGCACGCGCTGGGTATTCCCACTTCCCGCTCATTAAGCCTATTTATGTCAACGTCAGACACGGTAGATAGGCCTTGGTATCGCGAAGGCTCACACGCATACGAGCCAGAGGTAATGGTACAAAATCCCATCGCTATCTCCACCCGTGTGGCACCGTCATTTTTACGCGTGGGTCAGTTGGAACTCTTTGCCCGACGTGCGCGCTGTCATGAACATGACAACGCACACGACGAGTTAAAAGCCATTGTCATACATTTAATCGAGCGAGAGTATGCAGAAGAAATAGATACAACAGAGCCGTTTGATGTACAAGTTGTTAAGCTCGCCACGCTATTTCGTGACCGATTAACCTTCTTGGTGTCGCAATGGATACGCGTAGGGTATTGTCAGGGCAACTTTAACAGCGACAACTGTGCAGCTGGCGGATTTACCTTAGATTATGGGCCCTTTGGCTTTTGTGAATTTTTTGAAACCGATTATCAGCCATGGACTGGCGGCGGCCGTCACTTCTCGTTTTTAAATCAGCCACTAGCGGCACAAAAGAACTTTGATATGTTCTGTCGATCGTTAATGCCTTTATTTGCAGACGATAGTAAGCATCTCACTGCGCTTAATAGCATTAACGAGGGATTCTCTAATGTCATGGAGCGAGCCATGGCAAACATGTGGGCAAGCAAGCTAGGTTTAGCTGATTATGACCACGATTTACTGATGAAGTTACTGCAATTAATGGTACGTACTGGCGTAGATTATTCTCTGTTTTTCCGTGAGCTGTCGGCTTTACCCGATGATATGAGCAGTTTGACCAGAAGCTTTTATCACACGCCCAAAGACGAGGTAATGAAAGAATGGCAAAACTGGCTTCAAGCGTGGCGTCAAAGTATAGAAAAAAGCGTTAAGATTGAGGGGAGTTTAGCCAAAATATCGGAAACCATGCGCCAGGCCAACCCTAAGTTCATCTGGCGAGAATGGCTTATTGTGCCAGCATACAAAGCGGCTGAAAAAGGGGACTTTACCTTAATACACCGTTTACAAAAGATACTCACTGCCCCGTATGACGAGCAATCAAAAGAGGTAGAGGCCACGTATTACCAACGTCGCCCCATTGAGTTTTTCAGCGCTGGTGGGGTTGCGCACTATAGCTGCTCTTCGTAACTAAGATTTGCAACAGCCCAATTCATCGAATGAGAGTGGAAAACTAATAATTGTTGAACGCCTCACTAGTTGAGGCGTTTACTTTCAGGCGGGCCCAGATAACTCGGTTTTACGCCCTCCAAATGCCCTTTACATCATGTAAATTCAAGATTTGGGGCGGTTCGTCATCAATGGAAACAAAAATGCGCTCCTCAGTAGCAACCACACCAGCAGTTTGACTTGACTTTATCCAGTCTTGCTTAGCTTTTACCTGATACGCCAGAGCCGCCGCCCCTTTATTGAATACCTCAATGTAATATGCTTGATCACTTGCTGGGTCGAACTGAGGCAAGCGATAGTTATAGTGCCACTTCAGTCCATCGAACCTCCCCCCAAAAAATGATAAATGGTGCCATACTCGACACGCAACCCCAAACTTCCAATATCAAGGAATAAGAATTAGCCGCCACATTATTCAATAGATAAATACAGACAGTGGTTAATAATTAGACTAATGTAAGGCATATTCAGTGTTAACAGAGCAAACCTTTTCGGTTTGCTCTGTACTATTCAAATCTATAAAAACGCCATTAAGGCGTAAGGATAAGGCAATGATAAGGAATGATCCTATTCTAAAACCGCTCTTAGGGGCATTTATCATGGCAATATCCTTTGCCAGTCATGCAACGCAATTACTGCGCGAACCTACACTTCACAAAGACACGTTGGTATTCACCTATGCAAACGATCTGTGGAAGACCACGATTAAGGGCGGTAAAGCCACACGTTTAACCAGTTTTCAAGGCTCTGAATCACAACCCGTGATCTCTCCTGACGGCAAAATGCTTGCCTTTACCGGTGAGTATGAAGGCAATAAAGATGTCTACATTGTAAGTATTGATGGCGGACATGCTAAACAGCTCACATTCCACCCAGCCTCAGACGCTGTTGTTGGCTGGGCTCCTGATAGCCAAAGTGTGTTGTTCAGCTCTCCAAGGTACTCTGCCCCTCGCAATTCACAGCAGTTATATACTGTGTCGGTGGGAGGCGGAAACCCTCAGCAGTTACCCATGCGACGAGCCTCAGACGGTGCGTTTGACCCCAAGGGTGAAAACATGGTGTTTCGCCGAGCGGGGGTTTGGGATCGCGGCTGGCGCAATTATCGTGGCGGGCAAAACCAAGCGCTACGAATGATTAACTTAAGCAGTTTGGAAGAGCACGATCTTCCTTTTAATAACGACTTTGATGTGGATCCTGAATGGTCGAATAACGGTGATATTTACTTTCTCTCAAACCGTTCCAAAGTGACCAATGTATTTCGTTATGCCCCTTCAGCTAACGCGATAACACCGGTTACAGACTACAGCGAGTACGATGTCATGGGCTTTACGGTAGACGGTAGCAATGTGGTGTATGAATACCTTGGTGATTTATATTTGAAGCAGGAGCAACAAGCGGCGAAAAAACTGTCCATTGAAGTAATAGGAGACTTCTATTGGGCTCGTGATGCCCATGTTGACGCACATAAAAACATCACGGAATTTAATATATCTCCCTCGGGTAAAAGGGCTTTATTCTCTGCGCGTGGAGATGTCTTTTCTGTGCCTGTTGAACATGGCTCTGCCCGCGCATTAACCGACTCTTCAGGCGTACGAGAGCATTCTGCTGTATGGTCTTACGATGGCCAATATATTGCCTGGTTTTCAGATGCCTCAGGTGAATATGAACTGGTGATTGCCGATCAATATGAAACAAAAAGCAAAACGATTCCTTTAGCAGGTGAAGGCTTTTATCAAAAGTTAGTTTGGTCGCCAGATGGCAAACGGCTATCATTTACTGACTCAGCGCAACAACTATGGATAGCTAACCGAAGCAATGGTTCTACCAAAATTATAGATACCAATCGTCAGGTTCATCCAGAATGGGAGATGATGGCCGCTTGGTCTCCAGATAGCCGTTATATTGCCTATACAAAACAAAACGAAACCATGTTTCGTGAGCTTTATTTGTACTCTGTGCAAGAACGCACTCGCCATCAACTCACTCATGGTTTAGCAGAAGTCACATGGCCAACATGGAGTGATAACAGTAACACCTTATATTTTTTAGGTAGTGTTGACTACGGCCCACAAAGCCCATGGCTGGATATGTCGAGCTTAAGTTTTAAGGCCACCTATCAACTTTATTACGCCAACCTTTCGCCCACCCATGCCCCGCTATTTCCAATGCGTTCAGATGAAGAAGAGCCTACTCAGAAAAACGATAGCAACACCGACAATGAAGACGAACCGACCCAACCTTCTGTCTTCGTCGCCGAGGGCTTTGGTGATCGCATCACGCCAGTCACCAGTGAAAAAGGGCATTTCAGTCATTTGGCAGGAGGTAAAGGCGGGAATTTGTATTTTTTAAGTCAATTCAAAGATGATACTGGAGCTAGCCAAACCCACTTAATGAAGTTCGATGCCGAAGAGCGAACCATAGCAAAAATTGCCGATAAGGTAAGTGAATATCGCCTTAGTGCTGATAACAACGCAATCTTACTCAAAAGTAAAGAAAGCTATCGATTGATCAGTGCCATTACTGGCTCGGGAGATGACGATAAAGTCATTGCACTCGCTCTATCTAAACGGGTGAATTTCTTTGAAGAATGGCAACAGATTTTTCGCGAAGCTTGGCGCTATCAACGAGATTATTTGTATGTAGAGAACTTCCACGGAGCAGATTGGGATGCAGTATACGAGCAATACCAACCGCTCGTGGCATCCATTCGCCACCCGCTTGATTTAACGTATTTACTCGACACCTTAGGAGGCGAAGTCTCCATTGGGCATTCGTTTACTGCCAGTGGGGCTAAACCAGACATTGGTAAGCCCAACGTCGGCTTGTTAGGTATCGATTTTGAAATAACTAAGAAGGGCGTTAAATTACGCCATATTTATACAGGAGAGTCATTTTTCGCCGGCGCGAACTTACAGTCGCCGTTGGGCAAATATGCGCATCAAATTGACGAAAATGCTTACCTGATAGCGGTTAACGATACCCCTATCGACCCCCAAAAGAACCTCTATTCGCAATTTGAAGGCACCTTAGGACACGTGACGCGGATCACTATTGGTGATATTGATAATTCAGACAAGCGACAGGTATACCTCGTTAAACCCATTAACAACGAAAATGGCCTTCGCAAAAATCACTGGATTGAAAAAAACAGACAATATGTTGAGGCACAGTCTAACGGAAAATTAGCCTACGTGTGGATGCCAGACACCGCAGATGATGGGTACCATTCCTTCAACCGCTATTTCTTCCCTCAAGCTAAAAAACCAGGCGTCATCATTGATGAACGCTTCAATGGAGGCGGCTATATCGCCGATTATGTCATCAACATTTTACGCCGTGAATTAAATGGTTTCTTTAACAATCCCCTAGCACCCAGCAAGCCTTTAACAAGCCCAGCGAGCGGCGTTTGGGGCAGCAAAGTCATGCTAATAAATGAAATGTCGGGTTCCGGTGGCGACATGCTCCCCTACATGTTTAATTATTACGGACTGGGTAAATTAGTGGGCAAACGCACCTGGGGGGGACTGGTTGGCATTTGGGGCGTACCCGGTTTCATCGATGGCGGTTACATGACAGCACCACGCTCTGGTTTTTATGGCACCAATGGACAATGGCAAGTAGAAAACGAAGGGGTTATGCCTGATGTTAGCGTGGAGCAATGGACTAAGTTCACCAGTAAAGGATTGGATCCTCAGCTTGATAAAGCCATAGAGGTTGGTTTGGAAGAACTTAAAGGTTATACCTCCCCTATTAAGGCGCAGCCAAAAGACCCTGTTAGAGTACCTGTACCCCGTCAATAACTCACTGGAAAAAACTGGGCGCTGTTGCGCTCAGTTTGCCCGCGTAGGTAGCAACCCATTTAAAATAAAGGCACTGCCTCAACACTCATCACCGCTTGCCCTTCGTCCCCTTGCGTAAATACTCGTAAAGCCGTGTAAATACACGTAAACCCTCTTGACTATATAGTCGAACAAAGCCTCAAATAACACTTATTTTTCATTGCGTTACGTAAATTCCAATTTACACAAATGAAATATGTATGAAATAAAAATAGCCAACAATTGCGCTACCTCAGGCAACAATAATACGGCGTATTTAGCAGGTATTCGTACCCTGCTATGTACAAAAATCAACCTTTATTTATAAAGAGAAACACATGAACAAGAAAACTCAGTTCAGTCGCATTGCGATAGCTGTAGCTTTGTCTATTGGCGTGGCAACCACAGCGGTTGCAGCCACCGGTCAATCATCAGCCATGCGCGGTACCGTAGTAGGCCCTCAAGGTAACCCTGCTGCAGGCAGCTCTATCACTATTATTCATCAGCCTTCAGGTACGGTGAAAGAGGCCACCGTTAACGAAAATGGTGTATTCTCAGCACGCGGGTTGCGTGTGGGTGGCCCTTATATGATTGTGGTTGAGTCAGAAAAGTTCCAAAGTCGTATTATTGAGGATGTATACCTTGAGCTAAATGACACCTTCGAACTAGATGCAGCGCTTGAATCTGCGTCAGATATCGAACGCGTAACGGTGACAGGTAGCCGTGACTTTTTCTCCAATAATGGTTCAAACTCCGTGTTTGGAGAATCGGCTATCGAGAACATGCCAACCTTCAACCGTGATATTAAAGATATTGTCCGTTCTAACCCTTTGGCCGTGGTGAGTGCCGATGGCGAAGAGTTAAGCATTGCTGGCTCTAACCCCAAGTACAATACCTTTACCGTTGATGGCGTAGGCGTGAATGATACGTTTGGGCTACAAAGCAATGGTTACCCTACTTCCCGCCCTCCTGTTTCGTTAGATGCAATAAGCCAAGTTTCCGTAGAATTTACGCCGTTTAGCGCCCGTGCCGGTAAGTTTGGTGGCGGTAACGTTAACGTGGTGACTAAATCGGGGACTAACGACTTCCATGGCACTGTTTTTTATGAAGAAGTACCCTTTTCTGGTACGGCAAAAGACACCAAGCTCTACGACACAGAGTATGACGTAGACAACGAAGAGTCTTCTTATGGCTTTACATTAGGCGGCCCGCTCATTCAAGATAAGCTTTTCTTCTTTGGTTCATACGAAAAATGGGAAGAAGAAATTGATACTGGCTTTAATGAAGATTCTTACTCAGCAGATTTAGTTGCCGCAGCGCAAGACGTGATCTCGGCGCTGAGTGACACCTACGGCCTAGAAGATTCTATCGCTGGCGCACCTGAGGCCGACGAAGATGAAAAGTACCTTATCAAGCTAGATTGGAACATCAACAACAACCACCGCGCAGATTTTACCTATAGCTATCAGGAAAATACTTCTGCGCAAAATTATAATGACGATTCTGACACCATTCGCTTAACCTCGAATACATGGACGCTTGCGCAGAAAAATACCTACTACACCACCCACGTTTATTCAGACTGGTCAGATAATTTGCAGACAGAAGTCAGCCTGTCTTATAAAGAGTTTGAACAGGCTTCGCTTACTGCCTCAGATTGGGGTGAAATTAATGTCGACACGGCAACGGGCACTGACAGCGGTTATACTGTGGTGGCAGGCGTAGATGAAAATCGTCACGCCAACGTTTTAGAAAACGAGGTATGGAACTTTGCCGTTCATGCAACCTACCTTGCGGGCGACATCGAGTATAAATTTGGTACCGAAATTGAAAACACATGGAACTACAACCTTTACGGGCGTGATTCTTTGGGTACGTGGTATTTTGACGATACCGAAGACTTCGCTAACCAAGAAATTTCTTATTTTGAATATGCAAATGCCTATACCAACGATGTTGAAGATCTTGCCTACGATGTAGAAAGCACGGTTTACTCCTTTTACGGCGATGCCACGTACGAGTTATTCCCTGATTTTATGGTTACCGCAGGTTTGCGTTACGAGTACCTTACTGTAGAAGACTCACCGCAACTTAACGACAACTTTAACAATACCTATGGGTTCACCAACACAGAGAACCTGGACGGTTTTGATATTTTACTTCCTAGGGTTAGCTTCAATTGGGAAGTTAACGATGACTTAACCTTACGAGGTGGTGTTGGCCGCTTCTATGGCGGCATGCCCCTAGTGTGGATATCTAATGCCTACACCAATGACGGGGTTACCAACGACTCAGTAACCTTCTCCAGTTTAGACGCCGATTCGGTAGATTTCACCACTGTGCCAACTGAAGCGCAAAGTGCACTGGTTCAAGGCGCGGGTAGCACAAGCTCTATCGACCCTGATTTCGAGCTTCCATCTGATTGGCGCTATCAAATTGCGGCCGACTACACCTTTGACATTCCTACCTTGGGCGATAACTTTGCGTGGACCAATGAGCTAACCTATGTTGACAGACAAAATGCCGCCTACTGGGAAGACTTATCTCGAATCGATAATGGCAACAGCACGGTTGATGGTCGTATCATTTGGGATAACGTATACGATGGCACTGAGTATGAAGATAACTATGATATCCAGCTAACTAACTCAGACGACGGTGGGCGTAGCATTTTATTTACTAGTGCATTGGCGAAACAGTGGGATAACGGACTAAGCCTAAACGCGTCATATACCCACCAAGACATCACTGAGGTTAACCCAGGCACTAGCTCTACAGCAGAGTCAAACTATCAGTATGAAGTTACCGTTAACCGTAACGACCCATTAGTTGGCACGGCGTACTACGAAATTAAACACCGACTAGTTGTGAACCTTGGTTATACTCACCAATTCTTTGAGGGCTATAACACGAACTTCAATTTGTTCTTTGAACGCCGTTCAGGACAGCCATTCTCTTGGGTTCTTGGCTCTTATCAAGATGATGACTTAGGCGACCAGTCTGCGTTTGACGATTCCGATATTTACCTTCCTTATATTCCGTCAGGTGCAAACGACTCAGCTGTTGATTTTGAAAATGGCCTGAGTTACGACGAAATTATGGCCATTGCTGAAGCCGCTGGCGTGGCAGGTTCTGCAGGCGGGTATGTAGACAAATACTCATCGACTCAACCTTGGATTACCACCGTAGATTTAGCCATTTCACAAGAAATACCAGGCTTTGTTGAAGGTCATAAAGGGCGCATTTATCTCAACATTGATAACTTCGCTAATTTACTCAATGACGATTGGGGCAAGGTATACGAAATGAACTACCCTCAGCAAATCTTGTTCGATTACGACATTAACGAATTTGGGCAATACGTATATTCAGAAGCCTATGGCGGTACGGATACCAGTAACTACGACACCTTTGATGAAGAGCAATCTACTTGGAGAATCAAAGTGGGCGTGAAGTACACTTTCTAAGTATTAACCACCACTGATTGGTAATACCTGGCCAGCGCAATATCCGCTGGCCTTTTTTATTTTATACGCTTAACCCAAAGCGACAGGTAAGGTTTTACTGCTGCCATGTTCACACAACTCACCGTCAAAAAAAGTTGGCAAGCTATTTGAAAGTTCATCTATAAGAACTAAATGATTGTGCTTTTTATATGCACTGAACAACGAGAATTTGACACTATGCGCTTACCCACTAAGCAACTTATCAGCAAAATAGAAACCCTGTCTAACGACTTATCTCAAGACCAACTGTCCAACTTTCTTGATATTATCAACGCAATGACAGCATTGGTTGAAGAGGCCAGTGAGCTAGGCGACAGTCAAAATAAGGCCGCGCCTGCACCGAACATCAACCAAGATTCATTGGTACATTAACCTGCGCTTTTGTTGTGCTTTGCAGTGTGTCGTGCTGAAAGGTACGAACACTCAGCGTAAAAAGAAGCCTATTAAAACTGAATGGTTTCTGCCTTTTGGTGAGCCACAGTTAGCACGAAGGCGCCCCAATACCGTGGCGAACGAAAACGCGGGTTTCGCTTCATTTTTTGCTTTGCAATTTGTAACGCCCGTGACGCGTTGTGAGTGGTAGCCAAGCTAGCATAAAAATGTTCCATAAAGGTGGCGGTGGCTCTGTCTGGCACCTTCCACAAGGTGCCCAATACCGACCCCGCGCCTTGCGCTAGCATACCTCTCGATAAACTATTTTGTCCTTCGCTAAGCCATATTTCCCCCCGCAACGTGTCACATCCACTTAATACCACTAAATCTGCAGAAAATGGCCGACTCAGTAACTGGGTTAAAGAAACAAAACCGGGTAAATATCGGCGTGTTGCCGCATCAGATGTTACTAGGCCAACGATACCGGGATACTCAGGGTCATAAAAACCATGAGTGGCGATATGCAGTAACTTGGCATGGCCAAATTCATCAGACATCAAGACATCGCTGTTTGCTTGTGCGCCCAAAGCTGTGACGACCGAAGCATGAGAAAAGTGTTGTTGAATACTGCTTGCCTCCCGTTCCGAGAAGACCAAAGGTGGCATGGCCTTTCGCCAAGTAAGGGTAGCTTTATTTGAAATTCCGCTAGCAGGCGAATTAAATCTTGGATTAGCAAACACCGCGATATGTGACCCTTGCGTTGCGCTAGAGGGATCCGGATTGAAATAATCTAAAACAGAAAAAGCGCGTACCACTTCAAAATGGTCGATAACATGCGTGGCATTATCTGGCATCGGCAGCGCGGAAAACGCGATGGTATGCGTGAGATGATCGCTAACCAGTATCAGCTTGGAAATAGACTGCGACTTAAAATACTCTAAAGGAAGTAATTCATCTGCCTTTATCCACGTCACTACTCCTTCTTGCTGGTGTAATTTATCTCTCATAGTCTTGCCAATAGAAAACCGCCGCCACCCTTGTTTTGTACCAACAATAAGATGGGTGTGTTTAGGTAAATCTATTAACCTTACCAAGGCCTCATGCTGCTGTAGTTTATCTATTAGCCGTTCAAATTGATAAGCGTGGGTGCGGTCAACATCGAGGCTCACTTGACGACCATGAGCTCTCAACGCATCCCGTTTTTCTAGGCTGATATCAATTTGTGCCTGGGCCGCCAAATTCGACTCACCAACACTTAAAAGATTAACTTCCATTTCGGCGGTTGTATTGTTTTCTTCTAGTGCAATGTCTTGACCGTATTGAGAATAAAACTGTCTACTTTTACGAAGCATGCTACTTTGATAATTGTCCATGACTTCCAATACTTTTTGCGCGCTGGTATTGCTGTTATTCGCCAAGAGATATTCAACATAACTATCAATCAATAAGCGTACTTTATTTTTAAAGGTGGGCCCTAAACGATAAATACTTAAGGTATTTTCAACCTCATTTACCAGGCTAAGTGCAGCGGTAAAATTGTTTTCTACTGTGGCTTTTTGTGACTCAGTTAGCGGCTTAGCATGCTGTAAGAAAAGGGCGTTTTTCAGTTCGTAATATTCAATAAGATGCGGATGTTTAGGTTTGATATACGCCAATGCACTTTGCAAATACACCTCTGCCATTTCCACTTCTTGTATCGCAATGGCGCTTCTGGCCAACGTAAATAGCACATTCATTTTATGCCGTGTATCACTGAGTGCAGCCACTTGTTCAAATGCTAGCGCTGCCGCTTGTTTTGCTTTATTCGGTTGCTTTGTTTCAGCGTAAAAGGCTGAGCGTAAAGTATGATATTGGCTGCTCTCACGAAACGACGTAGGCGTGATAATAGGCTGGGCTTGGTTTAAGTAAGTGTCAGCTAACCCTGCATTACCTTGCGCTAAGGCAATATCTGCCAAGCCTAGTAAGGCCTCTGCGGTGTAGGCACCTCTTCCCATTTGTTTGTTAATATCTACCGAGTAGGAAAAATAACGCGCAGCAGCGGGTAAGTCGCCAAGCTCTATATAAGTACTCGCCAAGTTGTCGTGCTGAATGGTTAACGCTAAGGCGTCGTTACTCATGCGAGCCAGTTGTATCGACTGGCTGTAGGTGCGCTGGGCAGCAGCCAAATTACCCAATGCGCGATGTAAAACAGCCAGGTTGTTTAAATAGCTAGCAACGTGATTGTACTTTTCAAAGGCGCGACTAACTGCAATGGCGGTGTCTAATTCGTCAGCGGCGGCCACCAAATCGCCAGTAACCCGAAAATAGGTAGCGCGGGCATTATGTAATTCTGGCAATAATTCGTTTAACTGATGCGCTTCAATCAGGGATTTGGCATATTGAAGAAATTCCCATCCTTCATAAATGGTGTGCATGTCTGCACGTTCGTCACCTCGGAGAATGTCACTGAACCCTCGCATTAAATTGACATACGCCACGTCATAAGGCGGGGCTGATGACATCCCGCTTTGCGATTGCGTGTGTTTAAACCCACGGCTCGCCTCTTCAAAGTTCATCAGCCGGAAGTAAGCTTCTGCGGCAAACACAGGGTAGATACCACATTGGTCTGAGAAAGCACTGACTTGCGGTTGTTCACTAGGTGCAAGAATTTCCTCAAGCCTATTTTGTTCAAGAAGGTCATTCAGCATTTTCTTTTTTACCACACAGCTTGGCTGTTGATGAAATTTAGCCGCATCTTCTACCCAGTTTTCTTCTTGCCATTGGGTAACTTGGTTGATATCGGCCTTTAAAAGCCGTGTTTCATCCACGACTTCAACCCCCACATCGCTTGCTCGAAACAGTAATGGATATTGAGACTTTGCTACTAGCGAATAGGGCGTTGAAGAAGCGGGCAAGTATAGGTATTCAATTTGTGAAAGTAGAAAGGGGGCTGATAAGCGAATGCTTGGTTCCGTTGAATGATGAACAATAAACTCAATAGCCTCACCCGTATAGGAAATGCGAACAAATTGCCCCCCGAAAGCCGCACTCTCCGGCAGCGTAATATCATACTCTTCAGCCACAAGCCTAGGGCAAGAAAATACGGCGATAAACAGGATGGTTATCGCCGCTATTGCCTTTAAGGGTATGTACACTCGACTCACCCTTACTAGCCTCTCCAGGTATAGGAAGTCTTGGCGAAAGAAGGTGCACTCAAACCTTTATTATCCCCCGCATTTTCTGGTACTGGGTCAATTTTCCACAGTAACGTAGTTAAAAAGAGGTTGTAGGTTTGACTAAAATCTAAGGGGTCTGGCGCGTCCCTTGAAACTAGGGTGACATACATTTTTACGGCGCTAAAACCCGCTGGAGTGGCATGCCTTAAATCACTGAGGGAAATTTCTTCGCATTCCATGGTGTCGGGGAAGGTAGAGGTAGGCGAAAACTCTGCGATATCAAAAACTTCAATGGCCATATCGGCCCAACTTTTCCCGCCGAGCTCATTTGAATCAACAAAAATTTTAAGCTTATCGTTACCGAGTAGTTGTATTTTTTGTCGGTATGCAGATTTACCGTTCGCGGTTACCGCACGTGGGTGGTATTCGGCGAGTCGTTGATCAGCAGAGAAATCTACTGCATTCACGTAAGCGACCTCTTCCGGCCAGTTGTAATCAGACATAGTCATAATCCTTATTTAAGAAAGTGTATTAGCTCTAACATAGTGTGGGGAATAGATTCACGGGTTTGCTCAAGAAAACGTTGAAGGGGTGGCGCGTCTTGTAGAAACGCCATCATCGACTGGTTTTCTTTTAACGATCTATTCGCATAACAATGCAAAATTGAGCTTCTTACTACTTCTGCATTGATAATACTTCCTAGCTTTCCAAGTGCGTTGAACGGATTAGAAGAATGGCGAGATTCATGTAAAACATGAAGCCATAAAGGTAGCCTTCTCTGGGAGAAGTTTGCTAATAACACTTGGTATGCACGGTATAATTCCGCTTCTTCACCTATCTCTAATGGTGCCTGTCTAAATAAGTCAACATCTAGCGCTAACTGAGGAAAATATTGTTTTATATAGGAAAGCGTGGCGTCCCCGGATGCGAGTTTCAGGGTGTTTGCCGCGTTTAAATTAATCAACACGATGTTTCCCTCATCAGGAATATCACCTAGCCCCACATCAATGGACATATCTATGGAATTGGCCTTTTGAGACGTTTCAATGAAAAATAATGACCAATCAATTTGCTCGTTTTCTTGCAGCCCCGCGGAGGTGGACCTCCTAAGAATACGATCCATGGTGAAATTAACAGTTGGATCCTTTGAAAAGGTATAGTTATTTCTTACTAGGCTATGACCAAACCTAAATGCAGCAAGTGAAAACTCTATGGGAACCGATGACAAGGGAGCATTCAGCGCTAGAATATACTGCCGTGTTTTTTTAAAATACGCGTTGTATACCCGCTCATCTAAGAGGCGGCGTAAAAAGTCATTCACCACCACAATATGAAAAAGCGTGGTAACAATGTCTTTCGCCAAAACAATTTTGGCCACGGAATCTGTCACATTCGTTAGGCGCTTAACGATGCGATTATGCAGCAACTGAAGTTGCCGATGAAGCTGCACTATAATGCTATTCTCGTCATTTCGCGCTTCAGGAATTAATGCTTTATTGTGTGTCCTGATCACGTCAAACGGCTGTCCATTATGTTTAAAACACCCTTCATCATCAAAATAGCGTGCAAGCTCGTCGCTACTTAAATTGCCATACACACTGTCTAAATTAAGGGCCGGTGACACAGTTCGCCCTCGAGCACGAGGGTTGGTTTTGGGCACGATATCGTGAGATATAAATTGCCCGAGGTAAGTATATCCTGCTGGAATGGAGGAGGTAGCGGATGCCATACCTCGCAGCCTCGTTCCTTGATGAGTGAGCAGCCGCGACAATGTGGCTATTTGGGCGTTTGAGAGCAATGGCTCTTCACTGCACAGTGGGAACAACCGGTTAATATTAATGCATTCCATTGCTTTTTATCCTAGGGTGATCTCGCTACATTGAGTTCGTAAGTTAGCCGTGTCACTTGTTCGCCAAGGGCTTCTACCGCCACCTCATAATGCCCCTCTTGCAGCAATTCGGTATCAACAAGTAATACGGCTTGTCCATCGCTATCTGACTGGCTGCGTTGCCACGACTTAATAATATGATTGCCGTCACTGGCCAGGCTGGCAGAAAATGCGGTTTGAGAAGTTTTCCCCGTATCCAAAACTAAAATAAGCGTTTTATGCTCATTTTCTATCACCACCATATTGTTTGATGTCTCGCCCCTGACTGTTTCTAAGTAAGCTATTTGTGAGGTATCACCAACCTCGTTCACCGCGGTGAATAAAGGCATGACTAACAAAGAAAGCGCAAATACCCCAGCACCGCCACTAAGCAGCCCTGTAATAAACCACCAAAATGCGCGGTAGCGAGGTTCGCTCTTCGGTGATTCATCAAGCAACTTCATGCCTTTTGCTAATACAGCGTCTAGTTCAAGTTGCTCAACAAATTGAGGGTTTTCTAACAAATACAATTCAAACGCTTCTGTTTCTTGTGGCGTTAACTGCCCAGACGCGTATTTTTGCGCAATAGCATTTTCTTCAATATATTTCTTGTTCATACTGGATCTAACCATCAACCCCGGAAGAAGAAGTGGGTGGTTCCCACCGTTTATTTGCCCATTTAGATCTAGGCCTTTGTATCTCTGACATACTCACTAAGTGTTGCGTAGAACGTATATCTCTCACCTGTTGGTGAAAAAAAACGGTTGGAGAAGTGACATCGAAGACAGTAAAAGACAGCACAATTGAAAGAAACAGCCCAAGGCTGAATTTACTGCTGTCTATCCCAAACCGCATTTGTAATATTTGCTTCAATCGATTTCTTGCCCGATAAAGTACACGGTCAAAATGGGCGTCAGTGAGTTGCAACTCTTCGCATATCACTGTTTTAGCTTGCCCATATACAAAGAAACGATAAAGCAAATCGCGATCGCGCTTGGTAGGCAGTTCATCTAATACTTGGGCCACAACTGCGACAAGCTTCTCTTGGCAAAGCTTTTCAGCATGTTCAGGTTGAAGGTGTTCGAACAGGTGATCTACCTGATCGTTACTGTCGGTTTTTCTGCGAGCTTCTTTACGATAGTTCGCAATAAGTAAGTTTCCTGCCACATTTCGAATGAAACTGGCAATGGCGGCAGCATTTTCAATTTCCCCCTTTCTGGCTTTAGTGATGACAACCACAAACGCATCTTGCGCAATATCAGCAGCCAATTCTGCATCACTGGTTTGGCGGTTAACAATATAGTGTAACCCACGCCAATATTGGCTCACTAAGGCTTCTTCAGCTTGCTTGTCTCCATTGCGAATTCGCTCAAGCAATACATCGGGTGAAACCAGTGTTTCCCCTTGCGCTTTTGAAAACATTTTCGACCTTATTTTGAATGTTTTTTAATCGACACTTAACGTTAGCGTATCGAATGCCTTGAAGCAATTGGGTATTTTTCAAACAACCAAGATTACCCTTGTACAATTGCGGGTAAACGGGTGACTTTGTTAGCGTATGGAGGGTATGAAAATGCTGGGTTTTAATTCAAAGGAAGAAAACGCGGAATAGCGAGGCTTGAGGAAAGTAAAACTACAACACTGAATAAAAATAAGCAGCGCCATACGAGGGTGGCGCTGTTTTCAATAAGGCTGACTACGCATCTTCACTAGAACTTAAACGATGCGTGAACTGCTCTACGGCGTTAACCACTTCTTTTGCACCGTCTTGAATTTGTGCAATCACTTGCCCTGCTTCTTCAGCATACTTTAAGCCACCTTGGGCTTTTTCATCGCCTACATTAACCAGCTCTACTGCATCTGACGCCAGAGATTGGTTATGTTTAACTACGTTGATAATTTCTTCCGTAGCGTCTGTGGTGCGCGAGGCCAGCTGGCGTACTTCATCGGCCACCACGGCGAAGCCACGGCCTTGGTCGCCGGCTCTAGCGGCTTCTATCGCGGCATTCAGTGCTAGCAAATTTGTTTGCTCGGCAATTGCGCTAATGCTGCCAATAATGGTTGCGATTTGCTGAGATTGATCGTCAAGGGCATGAATACCCTCTTTGGCTTTGTCCATTTGTTCCGACAACGAAGACATCTCTCCAAGAAGCTCTTCAATCACTTCTTTACCACGGGACGCAATTTGATCGGTACTGTTTGAAGAACGGTAAGCAATTTCTGCGGCGTTTGAAACCGCCCTTTCTTGCTCTACCTGTTCGGTGATATTCGTTGCCAACTTAACCACTTTATACATTCTGCCGTGCGAATCGCATATGGGGTTATAAGTGGCTCCCAGCCAAACTTTATTCCCGTGTGCGTCTAAGCGTTCAAAACGCCCTGCCACAAACTCGCCACGGGCCAAACGATCCCAAAATCGCTTATATTCATCAGAATTAGCATACTCTTGCTCACAAAAAATACGGTGGTGCTGGCCCTTAATTTGTTCCAAGCTGTATTTAACGGTTTGCAAAAAGGCATCATTGGCATTTTGAATATGGCCGTGAAGGTCAAATTCTATGACCGCATTTGATTTATGAAGCGCCGCCACTAAATCTTCATGTTCTTTCGATTTAGAGATGGTACGAGTAAGATCATTGAGGTTGACGGAATACTTGACGATTTTGCCGTTAACGTCAAATACAGGCTGCACCACACCGCGTAGCCAAGCCTCTTCACCGTTATTGCGTAAAAACTCAATGGCACCAAAATAATGCGCTTTTTCATCAATACACTGTTTTAGCTTTCTATAGTGAAGTGTCTCTTTCGCAATTTCAGGAACAAACTCGAAAAAATTCCGCCCTTTAATTTGCGCCAGTGAATAGCCCAATTCTTGTTCAAACAAGTGGTTTACATCTTGTATATTTGCATGAGCATCGAGGTGGGCAAATATCATTTCTTCACGCAAACCCTCACGGATTTGTTTAAGCATATGAACTTCTTCACGTAGCTCAGCGTTTTCTTTTACAAGGTGTTTATTGAACATATGGCCTTCCTTGACGAAGTGAGTTAAACATTGTTAGGTGCGAGACACACTAATGTAATTAAGCTTATCGGCAACGCACAATACTACGTTAGGTTTAAAATTCTCACCTCGCAAGAAATCCACAAAAATTACCCCAAAATTTAATCTATGCTTGGGCTTTTGCACGCTGCGGCGGTAAATAGGACATCCGTTGAGCTGTTTAATGCTGTTTCTGCCGAGTCTTGAATAACCCCAAGAATAAACCCTGTTGCCACCACTTGCATGGCGATGTCGTTAGGAATATTAAACAAACTACAAGCAAGAGGAATCAGAAGTAGCGACCCGCCCGCCACACCAGAGCTTCCGCATGCCGATACCGCAGCCACTAGACTAAGCACCACCGCTGTAACAAAGTCGACCGGAATGTTTAGGGTATTAACTGCGGCTAGCGTCAGTACGGTTATGGTAATCGCCGCCCCGCCCATATTTATCGTTGCACCCAACGGAATAGAAACTGAATAAGTGTCTTCATTCAATTTTAGCCGTTCACACAACGCCATATTGACAGGAATATTGGCCGCAGAACTACGGGTAAAAAATGCAGTGATCCCACTTTCTTTTAAACAGGTGAAAACGAGGGGATAAGGATTACTACGTGTAGCAATAAATACGAGTAAGGGGTTGGTAACTAATGCAATAAACAGCATGGCACTGATGAGAACCAGTAGTAAATGAGAATAGTCTACAAGCGCCTCAACACCAGTGCTCGCGAGGGTATTTGCCACTAATCCGAATATTCCAAACGGCGCTAAACGAATGATTATATTGACCACTGACGTCACGCTATCTGCTAAGTTTAGCAACACATTCTTGGTGGTTTCAGATCCCTTGCCGAGACCAAACCCTATGGCTGCAGCCCAGGTTAAAATACCAATATAGTTGCCTTGTACTAACGCATTCACTGGGTTGTCCACCATGTTAAAAACCAAAGTGGTGAGCACCTCACTTATGCCTTCGGGTGCCACTTGTTTAACATTTGAAGTCAGTAGATTTAGCGTGCTGGGAAACATAAAACTGAAAACCACGGCCGTCACCGAGGCTATAAGTGTTCCAGCCATATACAGAAAAAGTACAGGTTTAATATAGGTTTGCTGCGACTTTTTGTGATTGGCAATAGAAGCCATCACCAACACAAACACTAAAAGAGGTGCTATGGCTTTCAAAGCTTTAACAAACAGCGTACCAACGACACTTGCTTTGGAGGCGAGTTCAGGAGAAATAAAGGCTAAAACCGCACCCAGCACTATGCCCACGACAATTTGTAAAACAATATTGCCGTTCATATACATGCGCAACAAGCTTGGTTTTTTAGGTAAAGACATACAACGTACTTCTGCTATAAAATTTTAGCGCTGCACCTTAATGCAAAGCGGCACAGATTTGAACTGGTTTATCTTCAACACCCCGTAAAATGCGGTAAAACAGGGTATGACGTTTTCTAAACGAGACAGGCATGGTTATTTAATTTCACATGAATCTATGCAATACGAGACAGGCATGGTTATTTAGTGCCTGTCTCGTTTAGTAGTAATGGTTACAAAAGTATATCGTTGTGTGGTGTTTAGGTATTCATGACCTAGCATCTATTGTACATAACGAATAAAAGCCCCGCGAGGGCGAGGCTTTGGATTCAAATTAAAATGACTGTTCCTATAGAAGAAAGGTCAAACACACATCCTTAGTTTGTTTCATATATATACTCAGCAACCTTGAAACCTTTTACTTCGTGACAACTTGTTACATTGAATTTCGAAGACAACTCATCTTCTACAAAACTCTTTAACATAACTAAACTTTGACCATCACTCTCAATACTGTAGTGAGATAGTAAGCTTCCCCATTCGCCAAACCTAACAAATAGAGTAAAGACACTACTGTCTATTTTATTACTATATACGATTGATGCTGGGTTACTATTATCAATCGATATATTATTGCGAGCTGAAAACTCCCTAAGGTCTTCCTTTAAACCATTTGTATGCGCTATATCCAATTTTATAAATACACAATAGTCGGATTTGATTTTTGTAATCTTTCTTGCATCATTAATCTTAGCGGCAATTCCTCCTGCTACAATTAACACAAGGAAAGTGACCAATACGATTTTTCTACTCATAATTTTTCCTAGTAATAGCTATACTTATAAACGAGGGGGATTAAATAAAATTTCGGTATTGATTCGATTCGATACGTCAGAATGCATTTTACCAAAAGCACCATAACCAATAGCCATATTCCAAAATTGATCTTTCCCAGTACCAACTCCTCTAGAATAAAACCAAACAGCTCCTTGTGACTCAAAAGTAGCATGGACAACCACCCCCGGATGGAACCAATGTCCACTAAGAGTAACATTCACCGAAAAATTACCAATAGCAAAATGATTAATCGGATTAATTCCAAGCAACGAAGTTTCTCCATTGCCGGGAGGTAAAATCTTGAAAGGTACGCCTTCAGAATCAACAATTCCCGCAACTGCACTTACAGTACAACTGCTCGAAATTAAGCAGCCAAATGATGGGCCTATTTCATATTGGTGATAGTTGGGATCACCTGTATCATAGCTATCTACAAATTTTTCGGTTAATTTTCTTCCTTTTTCTCGCCTCTTATCTTGTTCAGAATTTCCACTACAATTACCTGTTTGCTTACACCTTTTCCTCTCAAATTCCTGCCCAGTAGCCGTTCTCGACGCCATCCCAGTCGGATCAACATACTTAAACGGATTATTATTCGCATAAGCATATCGATTAAAGCTATGCACATCACGGAATCCAATGGGATCATTGGAGTAGAAACGCCCTATAACTGGATCATAGTATCGTGCCTGCATATAAGTAAGCCCAATACTTTTGTCATGCTTATGGCCGGTGTAACCTATTTCATCTTCACCTGAACTGGCATTCGTCTTCCCCCACTCTAGTCCGAAAGGGGCATAGCGCAATCGCTTGATAAGGCCACCGTCGCTGTTTGTCTTCCCAGCCGTTGTACCTAAAATGTCTGGGTGGATAAACGTTTGTTCGCCTGCCCCCTGATGGGCAATTAATTGGCTTCCCAAATAGTAGTTTTGTCTGTAAGCCCCATTTATCCTTTCATAGAGCAATTGACCTGAAAGCGAATACATTGAATAACGTGTGCCTTCACTATCCACCGCCTTAACCCTTTTGCCATGACCATCGTACACGTAGCTATTACCACTCGCACTTCGCATTTCATTAGCCAAGTTATACGTAAAACTATCAAAGCCGTTGTCTTCTACATTTCCTCTATCATCATAAGTAAATGTATAGGCTCTCATTCCAGATGTAGAATATAAACGTTCGTTCGCATCGTACGTGTAGTTAATCGTTCCCGCTATTGAATCGAACTTTTCTATATTGCCAAGGCTATCGTAATTTAGGTCGCCTATAAGTGAATTATTGCCGTTGCGAATATTGTCTAGCCTATCAAGGCCATCATATGTTAAACGCAGGTCATAGGTGTTTGATTGTTTATCGTCCCAAAACGTAATATTCCCATTTCCGTCATAGGAATATTGGTTGTAAACAATATTCCTAGTGCCGCAAAGACTTCTTTGAATATTGGGGTACCCTGACGTATAAAGCGTCTGAGTGTTGACACACCCATTTTTCAACGTAACCGATTTATATAATCCATTCGGATGGAAAGAGATGCTTGTTGCGAATACCCCCACGCGCTGCGGCTGCCCCAATGGGTTAGGTTGATACCATAAGCTTCCGCCACCTGGATACACCACATTTTTTCGATTTCCATGGTTGTCGTATAAGTAAGATATTGTCCAATCGAAACCATCAATTCTCAACCTTTCGCTTTCAACCAAATTTAAGTCGTTGTAGGTGTAGTTTTGAATCACATCACCATATTCTAACGATGTTAGGTTACTGTTTTTATCGTAAGTATAAACCTTGTCGTCAGTGCCATCTCCGTATGATACTTTGCGTATGTTTCCCAAGTTGTCGTAAGTGAATGTCGTTTTTTCAGCAGTTTCAACACTATTATCACAGCTAGTTTCTGACGCACTAACCAAGACAGGCATATCTAAAATCCCACTATTATGCCTGTCTCATTAAGTTTTTAGCGGTGCACAAACAAAAAAGGGTAAGCGTTAAAATCGCTTACCCTTTTTTAGTGGCTGTGCCGCCTACATTTGATAGTTTATGCTCAAGTATACGGCTCGGCCTAGTGTTTGATAGTTAAGAACCGTTTCGTACTCTTCGTCAAACACATTATGTAACTTCAATTTAACGGAAATAGCTTCAGTGAAGCGGTGATTGACGCTTACATCAACTAGTTGGTAGCTGTCTAATTCCACACCCGAGTCCATTCGATCCCCTTTGTATTCATAATTCAGCATTAGGTCGGTAGTATCAAAGCTTGCGGTAAATTGATAGCTAAACTGGTTCTTAGCGCGTCTCACTAAACGCGAACCCGTGGCGCCATCTACGGCATCTAAGTAGCCATAATTAAACGTGTGGTTTCCACCCAAACCAGAATAGTTCGCTGTAATATCAATACCACTGATATCCGCTTGCGATAAGTTTCTGGGTTGCCATACATTATCGGCATCAGGTGCCCACTCAATCAGGTTTTCAATATCTGTATTGTAGTAGCTCACCGTTAAGTCAAAGGCGTTTTTCACATAAGTGACATTCACTTCTTCAGTGTCAGAGGTTTCAGACAATAAATCTGGATTACCGCCATAGGGATAGTACAAGTCATTAAACGTAGGTGCTTTAAAGCCAGTACCTTTAGCCACTGACAGCTGAATTTCATCAGTGATTTGGTAACCCACACCTAGATTATAGGTGGTTTCACTGTCGATATTTTCAACGTCGTCGTACCTTACCGCCACCTCGGCAGTAACACCATTTTGCGAGAATAAACCATGACCAAAATACCCTTCAACACGACGCTCTGATTGCGTAAATGCAGTAGACGACACCATTTCCTCTTTGTACTGGTCGGTGCCAAGTACAAGGGTGAATGATTCATTGAAAATTGAGGTATTGGTGGCAGAGAGCTGATCGCTTTGCGTTTCGAATAGATCGCCGTCTTGTTTTGCACGATCGTTACCAAAACTGAGGTTTTTATCTTTGATTGCCCCTACAGACAGCGTGGCGGTGTTTTGAATATCAGACGCTGTCCACTGGTAATTGCCAGCTAATTGCCATTCACGATTTTCGTTTTCACTGGTATTAAGGTATGTGGAATCGAAGTCTACATCTTGTTTTGATGACTTAAACAACCAGTTCACTGACAACGCGTTGGTGACAGTTTGATTACCATTAACGGTAAAGCTTATATTCTCGTAGCCATCATCATCAGGCTCTGAAGTTTTAAGTACATCAAGTCCGTCGCTGCGCTCTTTGTTTATCGCAAACGTAGTGGCACCATTGCCGTGAGAAACACCGGTGCCAAGATAATATGACTGTGTGTTATTGGTCCCATATTTGGCATTTAAAGTTACGCTACCCGGCGCTTGTTCTCGCGTAATGATATTAATAACACCACCAATGGCATCTGATCCCCATACCGCAGCGCGTGGGCCTTTAACAATTTCAATACGCTCGATTAGCTCAGGCGACATGGTATTCCATGTTGCGCCACCACTGCTTGCTGTATTAACCCGTAAGCCATTTACTAATACCAGTGTTTGATCTGAACTTGCACCTCGGGTAAATACCGACGCCACTTGTCTGCGGCCACCATTTGTGGCGACATCAATGCCTGCATAACGAGAAAGTAGCTCGGGTACCGATTCCACTTGAGCAAGTTCAATGTCTGAACGCTCGATGACAACATGGGTGGCCAAGGTAGGTAGTTGAACGTTGGCCCCACGTGACGCGGTAACTGTGATTGTTTCTACGCCATCGTCAGCGCTAACCATCGATGATGTAGCCGCCGCTACCGCGAGCGCTAATGTAAGTCTTTTCACTTGTGTATTTCCTCAATCTTAAAAAAACAGACGATTGAAGGAGGGGAAAGAGAATGAAGTTAGTTAACTCACTACACGTGCAACGCCGTGCAATCCGATGCTCTAAGTCGACATTCCAATGAAGCCCTCCGCTTCATTCGTAATAGCTGTCATCTGTGAATAATATTTCAGGCCGGTGTCGGGCTAACGCGCTTGGCGTATTACCGTTGCGGGGGCAGCAGTGGAATAACAACAAACGTAAGCCATCATGACGTACAAGCACACTAATATTCATGAAGATTGTTTGATGGGAACCACATTTCCCGTTTAACCTAACCAGACACTTTTGCATGATGTGTCGTTAGGCACCTGTGACAGTGGCGTGAAAGATATCCACGCCGCCGGTTATTGTCAATCAATTACTTTGTGTTATACCTTTGCCGAGCCTGGTCTACAAACGCGCATAGTCGCTCAACTTCCTCTAGCATTCTTACTGTCATACGATGGGTTTTGTCGGCGTTGGGGTGAAAAATCAAATCATTTTTTGAAGCCAAGATATGGGGGTAAACAGACCAATCTAATGCGTCTGCGTTTTTTGCGCTATGGGGAGTAGGTTGAATGACAATTTGAGGGTTAATCGCCAAAACTTGCTCTAAACTGACTAAAGGATAATCTTCATGCAAGTGTGAAAACGGGTTGTTTACGCCACATACTTCGAGTTGTTGTTGAAGCCATGCTTTATTGGCAACCGTTCTAAGGGGGCGAGCCCATAGTTCGTAAAAGCCAGTAACCGGAGGCGCTGAGGCATATTCGAGTTTCAATGTATTTAACCGCTGAAGATATTGATTCGCCAAGCGTTGCGCGGTTTCCTGTTTGTTGACTAGCTTACCCAACATAATGAGTTCATCTGCAACGCTTTCCAGTGTGGTGGGGTTTGAATACACCACCGTTAAACCGTATTTCTTAAGGCGCGCCAAATCATCTTGCGGATTGCCTGTACGCCACGCAATAATGATGTCTGGCGATAGCTGTACAATGCGTTCGATTTGCAGCCGGGCATAGTTGCCCACGCGCGGTATCTGCTTGGCCGCCTCTGGATAATCTGAATGCTCCGACGTTGCAATAATGCTATTACCAGCACCAATGGCAAATAAAGATTCAACCACGTGAGGGGCGAGTGCCACAATGCGCAAGGGGGCTTTTTCCCCCTCATCGGCGCTAACCCCAACGCTAGCCATGACGAAAATAAACGATAGATAAAATAACTTCACCAATGTTGCCCTTTTATTGTTATGCACGCTGACGTATTGCCAAGAAAAAGAAAATACTGCCGATGGCCGAGGTGATAATGCCTATGGGTATTTCTTGGCCTGACAATAAGGTTCTGGCGAGAATATCTACACTTACCATAAAGGTGCCACCTAACAGCACGCATCCCATAATAAGTGTGCGGCTAGTTACCCCGAGCCAATTCCGTATAATATGAGGGATCATAAGCCCAACGAAACCAATGCCCCCACAGTAAGACACAATACATGCCGTGAGCGCCGCACAAATAGCAAGGCACAACATGCGGATAACGGTGACATTAACCCCCAACGACTTGGCGCTTTCATCACCAAGTAATAAAGCATCTAAATGACGACCGAAAAGCAGCAATACCGCAACACTTAACGCAACAATGGGTAACATTATCCACGCATACCATACCTCGGCACGCGCTAAGCTTCCCATTAACCAAAACACCACTTTGTTGGCCGCGAAGGGTTCAGCAATAAATAAAATAAAATGGGAGAACGCCCCCAACATAAAAGAAACAGCCACGCCTGCGAGTAACAAGTGTTCGGTTCGCCTGCCAAGGGCACTGGATACCAATACTTGTACTAACGCCACGGCAAACAATGCCCCCAAGAACGCGGCACCAGGCAGCGTAATTGAGAAGGCCGTGTCAGCGTCTACACCAATTAAGCCAAGCTGAGCCGCCACACTTTCGCTAAACAAAAGCGTGGCAATACTGGCTCCTAGCCCTGCGCCTGCAACCACACCAAACAAATAAGGGTCGGTAAGGCTATTGCGCGTCACATTTTGCAAGGTTGCACCGGCCACCGCTAAGCCTATCCCCACCAAAAAACCAACGGCAATGCGAGGCACACGAATTTGCCAAAAAATGAGGGATTCTGTCGGGTTATCACACTGCCCTAAAAGGCATTGCGTAATCTGATTTGGCGACAGTTCAGCCGCACCAAAAAACAGGGAGATGCCACAGGCACCGATAGCGGCGATAGACAATAACCACCACTTTAGGGTGATACTTAGTGGCGCTCGCCCCATCATTTTCCCCACCTGCTTAAATCTAGTACAGTTTTGCGACTGGGCGTAAATGAAACATGGGGTTTGCCATTTTGCGTTTTTACTTCACATGGAATGCTAAATACGCGGGTTAACAAATCAGCGTTTAATACGGGCTCTGGCTCGCCATAGGCGATCAAATCTCCCGAATTTAAAAGTGCTATTTTATCACAATACTGTGAGGCCAAATTCATATCATGTAAGCTCATGACAACGGTCACCCCAAGTTGTCTAGCTAAGTCGTGAAGCAGTTGCAAAACTTGATGTTGATAGTAGACATCCAGGTGGTTAACTGGCTCATCTAAAATAAGCAGAGGCGAGCCTTGCACCAACGCGCGAGCAATCAGCCCCCGTTGCTGTTCGCCACCCGAAAGACTGCTGTATTCCTGGTGTAGCTTTCCTTCAAGGCCAACTGCTTGAATGGCGTCTTCTACACGTTGCGAATCTGTTGCGGTTTCACGTGACAATAACGTTTTATGGGGGAGTAATCCCATTCTAACCACCTGCTTAAGGGTGACAGAAAACACCACATCGTTGAGTTGGTTTACCACTGCAATTTCACGCGCAAGTGCTTGAATACTGTAATCAGCAACCCCGTGCCCACACCAATTCACAACACCTTGATGGCGTTTTTGCCCAGCTATCACCTTAAGCAGGCTGGTTTTGCCGGCACCATTGGGCCCAAGCACACCTAAAACCTCTCCGCGCTCAACGCCGAAATTGATGTTTTTTAAAATAGCTTTATCACCGATAGACAGTGATACTTGATGAATACAAAGGGCGCTGTTGATAGACAATATTCCACCTGTTTGGGTGGCGAGAATGGGCAAGCAACTAACGTTAAATCGTGAGACTCAAATCCTATGTATCAGCACCATGCGCTGAATTTAGACTTGGCTAACATTCAAGGGGTAAGCAGGCTTGCTATCGTGTATTCCCGCACGCGTTAACAATATGGTGTAGAAGGCTGGTATCTGACTTGAATAGCACCGGGCTATCTTACAGTTGCGGGTACAGTTTTGGACTTTCACCAAATTCCCAATAGCGATGTGTTCGCAATAAACCTTCTGCACTCTATGGGCACGAATATAGCAGACACGAGATGTGTAAGGCTACGTTTGTTTAAATACAACTATAGTGCGGCTTTCCACGCTGATTCGGGAAGTAAGTACAGGCCATTCGCGCTGTTAGCCCCTTCCCCGACAATATGACCGATCCCTGCAGCCATTACCGCAAGGGTAACGTCAAAGGCGTTTAAACTGTCACCGTATCCGGCGGTTAAATTAAACATGGAGCCATCAGCCAATAAGAAAAGCGTTTTACCATTCAAGTTATAGGCATTCACATAAGGCATAGGTAGGCTATGACTGGCATTGTCTTTTAAATAAGGCACGTCGATTTCTTGTGCTACGTGACCCACGTTTAAAATAAAAGTACCGTCTTTCATGGTGTCTAAATGACAAGCATTTACTACACCGTATGCGCCTGTTGCAGTGGCGATAACATCTGCGTTTTTCACGGCTTCTGCTAAGTCGACGACAGGCCAGCCGTCATATTTTGCTTGTAGCCCACGAGCAGGGTCGAGTTCAGCCACTTGTACCTGAGCACCAAATGCCTTGGCAGATGCTGCTACGCCTTGCCCCACTAACCCATACCCAATAACCACTACCACTTTTTCATGTAACGTTAGGTGAGTGGTTTGGAAGAACGTTTGCCATGCACTTAGTCCCACCATATGTCTATTGTGCAGGCCCTCTTTAACCGGTAAATCATCCCAATTGAAAATAGGGTAATTGGGCGCCATTCCATTTAAGCGGTTAATTCCAGAGCCGGTAGCTTCTAAGCCAGCAACAATAGCGGGAACTGGCTTACCTTCACTCACGTTTTCATGTAGGCGGGTGGTTAAATCTGCGCCCATTTCACACAAGTGTGTGGGTTGCCACGCTAACGCTTTGTCAAAAGACTCCGACCACTGTGCGTTGGTCATATTGCGCCATGCATGTGCCACCGCGCCTTTATCAACAAGGTGAGCAACCACGTCATCTTGCACCGTGGTGGGGTTACATGTCGTCAGAAAAACCTCACAGCCCCGTGACAGCAAGCCTTCAACTAAGGGAGCCATTTTTAAATCTAAATGCATGTTACAGGCGAGTTTTACGCCTTTCAGATCAGGTAGAGAAGACACCGCAGTGCGGGTACGTGGCATATGCAAGCTTGCCCATGCAAGCTCGGCTTGAAAATCTTGATACATAAACTGTGCTACTCGAAAAAAGAAGAGTCTGCATAATACGTTACCTGTCTTACAAACCACAATAGCCCCATGAGTTTCATTCATCGGCGAGGAATTGGTTGGTCATCATTTACGTTATGCAGCATGCCCGGGCTAGAGCAATTCGCCCGGGCATGCATTCTTTATTGGTACACTACGTGTTTCGTGGTGTAGCCAGCATGATTAGATTGAATCTCTGGCGTATTTCTCATCGTGACATTTTCAATGAGGGTGAGCGGTTCTCCATTCGTGAGATATAAAGAAATAGGTGCACTATCCTCAATAACGGTTTCACTAATATGCAAATTCTGAACACCATGAAAATACATAGATGCTCCTGTTCTGTGGGTTTTCCCTTTACCAACATTGAATAGATAATTGTCCTCTACGGTGACCATAGGGCCAAAGGTACTTTCGTCAAACCCACCACGATACACTGTGACCACTTCTTCTTTGATGTTGGAAAACTCATTTCCTTTTAGCGTCAGATTCTCTACGCTGTAAACCCCAAGGTCGTCGGTTTCTTTATTCAAAGACAATATTGCACCGGTAATATTGTCCATTTGCGAATTCAAAATGCTGATGGAATCTGCGAATGTACCTGGGTGAGCTTTAAAGAAGTAAAAATAACCATTAATGTCTAAATCAGTCACTTTTACGTCTTCAACTGATAATGAATAGTTAATATTCATCGAATAGCGGCTAGTACGAATAATACTGTTACCTTTGTAGTCCGGCGACGCCGCACCATCAAACCATAGGTTTTGTATTTTTAATGCACCGCCGTTTTCAATCACTATAAAGCTAGGTTTTTCTGAACGCACTAATGGCTTTTCTCCTGACTTCGCTTTCAGGGTAATTGGGTGAGTAATATGAGCAAAACGCGTTAATAGGTATTCGCCACCGTTATCTAAAACCAATACATCGCCAGCCGCACTTTTGTCTAGCGCCTTAACAAGAGTATCAATACCCGGTGCTACGTGAATTTCTCTGCCACTGTCAAATGCGACCTGACTTTCTCTCTTTTCATAATAGGGCGCGCCTGTGTCTTGCTTTTCTACCGGTAGTTTAACCTCTCCAAAGCCAATTTCATCAAGCAAAGATTGTGCTGGCACCCACAAGCCTTGTTCATTTTGAGTCACTTCATAAGGCACGGTGGTAAAACCTGATTCAATAGGGTTACTCGCTTTTTCATTTAAAACATTCCCCTTAAAACTAATACCAGACACATCGTCAAACACCGTAATAGGGTTCAAGTTTTGCTTTCCTAGAATAATGTTGTTGTGCATTTGCGAACGAGAAGGAGGCGCAGAGCGTTCTTCATCGGCCCCAGCACCAAGTTGAATATAATCACTGTCAATCACCACATTGTTATCCATCTGTGATTCGATAACCGGGTCGTAACGGTTAGGTGGCGAGTTCGGCACACCATTCATAATGACCAAGGCGCCTCTAAAGCGACGACCTGTTAGGCCATAAAGGTAGTTATTGCTTACAGTTTGGTGTTCGTTAATGATGCGAATGCCGCCAGTATTTGGCTTGCGGTTGCCCAAGAAGTAGTTGTTTTCTACTCTTGTGTAGTGGCCGTGGCGCATAGTCAGTGTGCCTTGAGCTTCAAAAAACACATTCCCTATAAACGTATTGCCACTAGACTTGTTAGAAATAATTTCATGCTCGCCATTGGTTCTATCAAAATAATTGTACTGCACCAGAGTATTGGCGTATTCACGAGAGAAGTGGCTGGTGCCTATGCGAAGGGTTTCGCCGCCATTTGCCCCTAAAACTTGCCTAGGGCCGAAGTAGTTATATTCAATCACATGGTTGTTTTTCCTACTGCCTTCGCTATTCATTCGCACCGCCACGGTTACCCCCCGATTACGCTTATTGACGAACGTGTTGTGATCAATGCGATTGTGTTTGCCATAAATTGCCAACCACAAATCTGAAAGCTGACGCTCAGGATGGCTAAAGTTATCAATGACCACGTTAGTTAGCCGAGAATAACTGGCTAACGCTGTTGGCGATGTACGAAAAGCAATAACCTCCCCAGTAGGCGTGTAACCACGGGTAAACACTAAGCCATCTACCACTAAATATTCCCCCGACAAACTTAAATTAGAACGTCCAGTAATGACGACTTCTCCCGGGGTTTGCGCCGTTAACGTAATAGGCTTGTCTTCTGTACCCTTACCTTTAAAAATAAGTTCAACATCTTTCCATTCGCCGTTGGCTAACACAATCGTATCACCTGGTTTAGCGTGGGCTACCGCACGATTGAACTCGTCAATATTGGCCACCTGCTGCGCGAAAACCGTGGCATGGATGAGCAAAAGTACCAGCGTACTTATGCCCTTTATTAGTACTGTTCTTATTAACGTCATAGGTTACTTCCTTCTTTTACGCACACTAAAGTTGAGACACTCACACGCTAGTGATTCACCTGTTGAATATAGGAAACGGCTTGAGAAACCACGGCGTCGATCGGCGCGTCCACATCAATGTGCAGGCCATATGCAGGCATCTCTAAGGTAGCCAATTGATTTTCAAGTAAACGAGCATCAAAAAAATGCCCTTTTCTGTTGGATAGCCGTGACGAAAGAAGCGCGGCACTGCCCGTCAGTACAATCCATGTGACGGGGGTGGACAGTGTGCCACTAAGGCGTTCACGGTAACGTTCTTTTAACGCGGAGCATGCCAATACTGCCCCATCCTGCTTTTCTTGGTTTGACAGCAACTCGGCTAAACGTGCTAACCATGGCCAACGGTCGTCGTCGTTGAGAGCGTCACCCCGTTGCATTTTGTCGATATTTTTTTGCGGATGATAATCGTCAGCATCAAAAAAAGGGATCGCAAGCGCCGTGCTTAAAGCTTCACCTATCGTTGATTTTCCTGTGCCTGACACGCCGGCGACAACAACAATCATGTTGCCCTCCTTAGAGTTGTTCAATAATAGCGATAACGCCGTTGGCAGAAATCACTAATGCGAAGATTAAAGATAAACCAAGAAGTAGATTTAACAGTTTCCCCGGCGTATGGGACTTCATTCGTGCTGGGTTATTCATCACCACCAATATGCCAATAATCACCAAAGGTAAAACAAACACGTTGAATACCTGGGATAAAATTTGCCCTTTAATGGGGTTAAAGCCAAACACTGGAATGATAAGCGCCACAATACAAGCAACGCCCGTAATCGCTTTAAACTGACTAGATTTTGTATCTAACTTACCGGAGCGATAATCGGCAATAAGCAGTGGCGCTATTAACAAACAGGGAAAAACAGAAGACAAGCCGGCAGCCAAGGTACCGAAAAAGAAAACCGTTAATGCCGTTTTACCTGCAATAGGCTCAAGTGCATTGACCATGTCTAACACGTGGGTAATTTTTTTCCCTTCATGAAACAGCGCACCATGGGCTACCGCCATCACAGAAGCACTAATTACGAACACCAAACACGCTGCCACAATGGCATCTTTTTTCTGCTGTTTTTGGTTTTCCATGCCCCAGCCTTTACCTTGAATAAATAAAGGCCGAGACAGGAAAGTAGCGGCTGCCATGGTGGTGCCCACAAAGGCAGCAACCATCATTTTTCCGCCCTCTATATTAGGTATTGAGGGAACAAAGCCTGCGGCAACTTCTGCTGGCATGGGATGGACGACAAGCAGCGAAAATACGAATGAAATTCCCATACAGGATACAAACATCACAAGAATTTTTTCAAATAGCGAGTACTTACCTATTAGCATTATGGCGTACATAATGCTAATAACACTGACAGCAATGGCTAAAACCAACTCATATTTGTATTGATTGAGTGAAGGGGAATACAAAGCTAGCATTTCAAAAATGATATTGGATGAAATACCTAGTATCCCCATCAGTGAATTCCACTGCCCAAAGGTCACTCCAACTATGATAAGAATGGCGATTGGTTTTCCGAATTTCAGATGCTTTCTGAACGCGTAAAGGGCGGTTTCCCCAGTCACAATAGCGTAATTACCGTACGCATAAATGAGTGCCCCTGAAAATAAGCAGCTCAAAAAGAGTACCCAGAGCAGTGACATTCCGTAAGTACTGCCCGCCACAATCATTGATGTGACACTACCTGTGCCTATGGTGTACCCAATGGCAAAGAAGGCAGGGCCAAATGCCATGAGTTTTTTAAACATTGCTAACATATTGCTACCTCTGACAACTTACCGTAATTGTTTTTTTAGCTGTAAGTGTTTACGGTGTAGGCATTGTGAATAAAGAGCCAAGTGCCCTTACCACCACTACGCCATGTATACGCCACCGTTGATATCCAAGGTAGCACCAGTGATAAAGCCGTTATATTCAGAAGCGAGAAATGCCACAGCACGAGCCACATCCATTGGATTACCCGCCCGTTTAAGCGGGATCTCACCAATGGTTTTGTTAGCCGATTCATCGGTGGTATGCGTCGCATGAAATCGCGTCCCTAATATTAAACCTGGAGTAACGGCATTGACGCGAATCCCCATGGACGCTAATTCCGCGGCCAGTGAGCGAGTGAACGTGAGTACCGCGCCCTTACTGGTTGAATAAGCTAAAGAACCACCATGCCCGCCTTTTCGCCCCGCTAGCGAGGACAAGTTCACAATGGATGCCCCTTCATCACCCTGCTTCAACAAGGGCAACATAGCGCGAGTGACCATCATCATAGAGGTCACATTCACTGCCATCACACGTTCCCAAAAGGCATTATCGATATCATCAAGGGTATGGCGCTCTACGAGGTCGCCGGTATTGTTAATAAGAATATCTAACGTAGAGGTTAGGCTTTCCACATCTTCAGCAAACTTCGCAACTGTGCTTTCTTGGGTTAAATCAGCCTGAAGCGGAATAATTTCGCCCACGCCTGAAGCGCGCACCTCATCTTGCAGTTCTTTCACCGCGTCTTTCGAGCGAAAGTAATGCACAATCACTGTTGCGCCTTGAGCTGCAAGCTCCGACGAGATTGCGCCGCCAATACCGCTGGCGCCGCCCGTCACTAGAACCCTTTTCCCAGATAATGTATTCACACCGCCCCCCACATTCATTAACAATAGCGTAAATTCGTTTCCATATTAGCGGCAGCTAAAATTACCTTTATGGCTATAAAAGCTGAAAAAAGCGTTACCGCCAAACCATAGCTAAACCGTTTTAGCTTGCGTTTTAAATTAACATAGCAATGCACCATGTCAACGGTAAAATAACCAAATTTACAACTTTAGTTTACATTAGGTTAATAATAGCAAATCAAGATAAATATAAAATACACCAAAATTATCAATGACTTATACCATAAATAATAAAAACGATTTTTATTCTTCATTGATATTCTCTAGAGAGCCAACCACTATTCCAACCTACTCCCGTATCAGTAAACCTTCCCGAAAATAAAAAACAAATTAATTCAATAGCTTAATCAAACTCCGTGTTAAATAGGGTAAATTTAATGCAACTTTTGTCTACTTTTTGGTTGACGACAAACCCATTAAATGTAAGTTTATTGTTAATTTCCTGTGCCGCAGGATTTTTTTGAAAACGATACTAAACCGGTTTATCCCGGAAATAATTACAAGCATAAGCTTCACATGAAATTTTTAATTCGGCGTTTGTGAGGTATTTAGCTGACCAGCTTTTGGAGAAGCGAAATGAATAATAGATTATCCAAACTTACCCTAGCCATTTTATCTGCCAGTACGATGGGAGCAGCCTTTCCCTCTTTGGCTCAGGAGACACCAGAATCGGAGGCATCTGATGCAGTTGAAGTCATTGAAGTGAGGGGCATCGCCAGCAGTATTGCTGAGTCTGCGAGACTCAAGCGCTTCGACTCACGTATTGTCGATGCCATTGTGGCAGAAGATATAGGTAAGCTTCCGGATAACAACATTGCTGAAGCATTGCAAAGAATTACAGGGGTGTCGATCAGTAGAGATTTTGGCGTGGGTGAATCGGTAACCATTCGCGGTATCTCACAAAACCGCGTAGAGCTGAATGGTCGTTCTACCTCTGGTAGTGGCCGTGGCGGGATTAGTTTAGACGATTTCCCTTCCAGCTTCTTAAAAACCGTTGAAGTGGTAAAATCTCCAACACCAGAAATGATTGAAGGCGCACTGGGCGGCACTATCAATATGACCACGGTTAGGCCTTTAGAACTGTCTGAGCCTCTAGTGGCCATTACTCTTGACGGCGAGTACGCTGACAAAGCCGAAAACTGGGCCCCCATGTTTACCGGTGCAGCGGGCACTAATTGGGATTTAGGTGACGCAGGTACCTTTGGTGCATCTGTGGTTATGTCCTATCAAGATCGCACCCTTCGCCGTGACGAGTTTTTCAACTTAGTTACACCGACGGAATTAGATTTGGACGGTGATGGCAATAGCGATGCGGCAAATACGCCAAGCGGTAACTACTTAGTACGCAGTCAAAATACTGTGGAACAAAAAACAGAGCAGCGAGAGCGTACCGCTTTCGGGTTATCGCTACAATGGGCACCAAAAGACACCGACGCCTTCGTATATTTGGATATTAATGCCACTGATCTTGACGGTGGTCAAGAAGCCTACTCTGTATTAAATGACAGCAAAGATTATAGCGACCTTGTGCTAGATAATGCCTACGGTGATGCACAAGGACAACTGCATAACTTTGGCTCTGGTAGCGTATTTGTTCAACCTAAAACCTGGGCCGACTTCACTACCAATGAATCTATGTCGAACGCGTTGGGTGGTGAATGGTTTATCACCGACAAAATCAAATTGTCTGGTGAAGTGGCTTACACCAAAGCCGAAAGCTTGCGTACAAATTCTGAGTTTAACTTACGCCCCATTTCCCGTGAGCAGTACGAAGAAGACGGCACTATCACTGAACACCTATTCACGATAACGATGAACCAAGATGGCGATCAGGTACCCGGCATTACTTTTTCCGATCCTGATGCCCTGTTAGATCCCAACAACCTTGCAATTCGTCAGTTTACCCATCAAAGGTATTATGAAGATAACGAAGAAACAGCAATTCGTTTTGATATTGAATACATAGAACCCATCGCAGGCTGGGACTTCCTTTCAAAAATGAAAGCCGGTGTGCGCACGACGGACAGAGATTACGAACTTGACCGTTATGATTTGCGTAATAACGGCAGCGAACTTAAAAACCTTCAAACCAGTGTCTCATACGACGGGGTTATTCGCCCAACGTGGGTGGATGAGTTTGCTGAAGCCTATGGCGGATTTAAAGAAATTAATCACGATAATTCATTCGAACAGTCGGGTATCTCTGGTAGCAATGCCCTTACGCATTATTATGTCTACGACGGTGCCGAGTTGGCCTACAACATTGATGGAACCTATGATCGCGTAAAACAAATGCTTGCGGGCAGTAGCCATGAGCTTACCGGTTCGTTAGACGATAACATGGTTCGTAATACAGGTTCGTACGCCAAGATTAACGAGGAAACCCAAGCACTATATGCACAGTTTCATCTCGATTTTGACCAATTGACTGCCGTTGTAGGCGCCCGCTACGTCAAAACAGATCTCACCTCCGATACTTACGATCAAAGCGGCAACTACGACTATTCTGACTTTTTACCTAGCATAAACGCCACCTATACCGTAACCAACGACACAATATTGCGCTTTGCCGCCGCGAAGGTAATGCGTCGACCTGAATTTGGTGAGTTAAGCCCAGCTTTAAGTGTTGATAACTCGTTGGTTACCGGTACACAAGGTTCCTATCAGCTAGACCCCTATCGTATTACGCAATATGACATTTCCGCCGAACATTATTTCGGTGACGGTGGCATGGTATCTGCCGCCTTATTCTACAAAGATGTTGAGTCATTTACTGTCGCGAGCAGCTCATGTGTCGCAGACCCCAACACCGTTGAAGGTCAAAATGTGACCGAATACGTGAACGTGTGTTTACTGGATACTGCAGGTGTAAGTCAGTCGGATGTGAATTATGTGACGGGCGATCAAGACTTAGCTTATGTAGAGGCGCAACGTGATGCTGGACTAACCGGTATTGTTATTGATACTGACATTAACGGTGGCAGTGGTGAAGTTGCTGGTATTGAGCTTGCCTATCAACAACAGTTTAGCTTTTTACCGGGTATGTGGTCTGGCCTTGGAGTCAGCACAAACTATACCTACGCGGACAGCGAGCAACCAGATGGCAACCCGCTATTAGATATATCTAATCACACCTTTAACGGCCAAATATATTGGGAGAATGCCGGCTTCCAGATTCGTTTAGCCTACAACTGGCGCGATAAATACCTAGACACGCAGGATGAAAAACGTGTTCGTCCCGTGGGCGCACTGGCCACAGGTATCTACAACCGAACGAATCCAGATGAGGCCTATTTCGACCCAACATTAGGAAATAACTACCGTGATGCACGGGGCCAGTTTGATTTTTCAGCCAGCTACGATGTTAATGACAATATTACCTTGGTTGCGAATGCCGTTAATCTTACCGGTGAACCCATTACCCAGGTGACGGAGCTAGATAGCATTTGGCAGTATAGTGAATCTGACAGACGCTTTACTTTTGGTGTAAGAGCGCGCTGGTAAACTTTCGCACGTGTCTCGCTTTATCGCCGCAGCATGCTGCGGCGTTTTAACCTTAGTTTTCATATCCCTTCTACTTCTTAATTATTTTTAACTGGAGCTTCTTATGCGTAGCAGAGATTCACTGTGGCTAATTGCCGCCATGGCAGCTGCCTTGACAACAGGATGTAGCGAAAACAGCGCGCCTTCCTCAAGCCCTAAGCGCGATGCATCATCAAAAACCGCACCGGGTGAAGTGTTTGATTTATCGTCTTGGAATATTCTCTTACCGGTAGATTTAGATAAAGACGGTAAGGCAGATAGAGTAGACAATGAAGCCTTGTCGCACTATCAGTTGAATGAGTTTTTTTATTTAGACGATGAAAATAACATGGTATTTGCGGCAGCCAACAAAGCCTTTACCTCGCCAACATCCACCAATACACGTAGCGAATTACGGCAAGTCTATGTAGGCGAAAGTGGCGAGGTGCCCAGTCTTGACGACCCTCGCAATTATTTTGCTCTGGCCTCTCATCCAAATTCAGAAGATTTCGCCGCGTTAGGCGGACGCTTAACCGCAACATTGAAAGTTAACCATGTTTCAACGAATGCAAAGTACGGCGATAAGCCCCCCGCGTATTCTGTAGTGGTAGGCCAAATTCATGCGGCAAAGTTAGATGACATGAAAACAGAGACATCAGGCTTTGGATGGGGCAATGAGCCACTAAAAATTTACTACAAGAAGTATCCGGGCCATCAAACTGGGTCAGTGTTTTGGAACTATGAGCGCAACCTGCCTGAAGCCGCGCCTAACCGCATTGATATTGCCTATGGCGTATGGGGCAATGGATGGAAAAACGACGCCGATCCAGGCGTTAACGGTATAGCCTTAGGAGAAGAATTTAGCTACATTGTTAATGTGTATGGCGATACGATGTATTTAACCTTCAGCGCCCACAACCACCCCACCGTTAACCATCAAATTAATTTAGCCGATAACATTGATGCAAATGGGCGCGTTGATGGGCACGATGATCCGATTGGCTATAAAAACGATTGGCTGTTTTTTAAGGCTGGTGCGTATAACCAATGCAGTACAAAAGATGCCCCCACATTTCGTTATCCTGCGTGCCCAGGTACCGGTGATTGGGAAACTGACAAAGCCGATGGTAACTACACCAGCGTGACATTTTCACATTTGCAGTTAGGTCATGCCCATGTGGTGGAATAAGAGGGTCAGGGTAGTTAATTTACCAATAAAGCCCCGGATGTAAGAGATGAACCAATGAACAAAAATAAAGTTAGACTGATTGATGTGGCTACAAAAGCCGGCGTGTCAAAAAGCACTGCTTCGCAGTTCTTAAATGGCCGATTTGATTTTATGTCGCTAGATACCCGCTTGCGGTTACAAAAAACGGTAGAGGAATTAAATTATGTCCCTAACAATATTGCACGCAGCTTAAAAACAAACAAGACCCGCACCCTAGGGGTTATCGTTAGGGATATATCTAGCTATTACACTAGCCAAGCTATTCGTGGCATGGACGACTACTGTAAAAGTCATGGCTATGATCTCTTCATCTATAATTCTGATTTTGAACCTCAAACAGAAAAAAATGCCCTAACCACCCTGTGTCAACTCAACGTAGACGGTGTCATTATTGCTTCATGCGGTAACAATGCAAAGCTTATTGAAGACATTTCTAACAACACTGTTCCTGTGGTTCAGTTTCAGCTAGAACATGATGATTGCGATACAGGCATTGTGGTTGCCGATTACAAGCGCGCCTCTTTTCAAGCCACCGAATACTTAATCAAGCAGGGACACAAAAATATCTGTTTTGTAACCCAAAAATTTGAAAGTGTTAAGTCTCGCCAAGAAAAATATCAGGGCTTTGTGGACGCCCACCATAAATATGATCTTCCGGTAAACGACAATCTAATCCTACATTGGGATAGAACCCATGGCTTAGACACCTCGCCTGTCGATATATTACGTTCAGACCTTGCCCCTACCGCATTTTTCACGCAGCAAATCGCCATCACCGTGGACGTATTAAAGGCGCTAGAAAAAGCCAACATTGCGATACCTGAAGCGGTGTCACTACTAGGGTTTGAAGAAATACCGATGGCTGAATTTTTTCGGGTGCCTATCACAGTAGTGAAACAGCAGCCCTATGAAATTGGGAGTGAAGCCGCACGTATGCTTATGGACAAGCTTAGCAGTGGCAAATCGTTTAATACGCGTATGTTGGTACCCTGCGAGCTTGTATTACGGGAATCGTGTTGCCCACCAAAGCCTTAATAAGTGGGAATTAATAAGAAGGTTGTAGGAATATCAATATTCTAGAATAAATTTTGATACAGTGAATGTTATCCTTATTTTGACTGTTTAACCCATGCTCTCGTTTATCACCAGTACATTACTTCCTGTACTTATTTTGCTTTTTTTTGGTTGGTTTTTTTTCCGTATTCGCTGGCTAAACGAAGCCTTTATTGAGTCCGGCTCGAAGTTGGTTTTTAATGTCGCCCTGCCGGCCTTATTGTTTTTGTCGATAAGTCAGTCTGACTTTTCCCATGCTGCGAATTTCTCTCTCATTGCTATTGGCGTAGTCGGCACCCTCGTAATGTGCGTGCTACTCATGTTGCTCGCGCACTTTACTGTCAACCCTCAAAACGCTCGTGGCGTAGTGGTTCAAGGCGGTTTTCGAGCAAACATGGGAATTATCGGGTTAGCTTATTGTGCCAATACTTACGGCTCAGAAGGATTAGCAGCAGCCTCTGTTTACATGGGCTGCGTTACTATTTTATACAACGTGGTATCGGTATTCGTGCTTAACTTCTACCAAGTAGGCTTTAGTGCACCAATGGCGCAAATTAAGGGGATAACACGAAACCCATTAATTATTTCCATTGTGGCTGCGTTACCGTTTTCATATTACCAATGGGGGTTGCCCGAAGTCGTATTAAGAACCGGCGAGTACTTTGCTCAGCTCACCCTGCCACTTGCCCTTATTTGCACAGGTGCATCCTTGCAATTTCGTTCGTTTTCCAGCGACTGGTACAATATTGTGCTAGCGACAGTCAGTAAATGTGTTGTCTATCCCGCGTTTTTGGTGGGTAGTGCCTATTTATTTGGTTTTCGAGGAATGAGCTTAGGCATCATTCTTTTACTCTCTATTTCTCCTACGGCGGCAGCTAGCTATATCATGGTACGCAATTTAGGAGGCGACCATCGCCTTGCAGCCAGTATCATCGCTGTCAGCACCCTGGCGTCACTGCCTATTACTGCCCTAGGATTTGGACTGCTTGCGGCCTGGCAATTAGTCTAAAGCTTATTTTACCTTGCAGCTTACCTTCTTCACACGCGAAGGTAAGCCCTTAATTTTTTCTGTGTCTTGAGTGCTTACCTAACAAAACCAAAAACTTACCAATAAGAATAAATTGGACTAACCAATTAACTAAAATTTTAGGCTTTTTGGCAAAATTTTCATCCACATTGGTCAAAACAATCTGTTATTGTAGTCGTTACAAATCGATGCACTTTTATTAACAAGTTCCCTACCCTTGTTAATAATGTCTTGAAGTGCGGCTGGTTAATAAGGAACTTACAAAAATGAATTTAAAGAAATTAACGTTTAGCCTACTCACCATTGGGATGAGTTTATCTCCCCTAACCCTTCAAGCGAGCGAGCACCCAAACCTTATTCTTACTGAATCTGGCGTTGAGAGAATGCGAGAAAATGTGGGGCAGGTTCCCTTGTTTGATAAAAGCCTTGCGTCAGTAAAACAACAAGTGGACGCAGAAATAGCCATGGGTATCGATACGCCCATTCCTAAAGATTTTTCAGGGGGCTATACCCATCAGCGCCATAAACAGAATTTCTTTATCGCACAAAAAGCCGGGGTGCTGTATCAGATTTTAGGCGACGAAAAGTACGCCAAATATATTCGCGATATGTTGTTTCAATATGAGGCCATGTACAAAGACCTTCCTCTCCACCCGCAAGAGCGATCTTACGCTCGGGGAAAGCTTTTCTGGCAATGCTTAAACGACAGTAATTGGCTGGTATACATGAGCCAAGCTTATGACGCCATATACAACTACCTTTCGAAAGATGAGCGCCAGGCATTAGAGACCAATCTATTTCGCCCCTTTGCCGACTTTATCTCAATCGAGAACCCACAATTTTTTAACCGTGTACACAACCATAGTACTTGGGGTATTGCTGCCGTTGGTATGATTGGCCTAGTGATGAACGATGAAGAACTCATTCAGCGCGCATTATACGGTATTGATGATGACGGTTTAGAGGTGGGCGGCAAAGATAATGACGGTGGCACCATCAAAGTAGAAGGTCAGCGCAAAGGCTTTTTCGCCAACTTAGAAGAACCTTTCTCGCCTGATGGCTACTATACCGAAGGCCCTTATTATCAACGCTATGCCATGTACCCTTTTCTTATTTTTGCACTGGCTATGGAAAACAACCGCCCCGACTTAAAGGTTCTTCAACATAAAGACAACGTATTGCTTAAAGGTGTAGATGCGTTATTGAATCTATCTGATGCTGACGGCGAATTCTTTCCATTAAACGATGGACAAAAAGGCATGTCTTACTACAGTGCATCGTTAGTCACAGCGGTAGACTTAGCTTATTTCTATGGCAACAAAGACCCTCAACTTCTGAGTATTGTGGAAAAGCAAGGGCAAGTACTGCTGCAAGAGTCGGGATTAGCCGCAGCGATAGGTGTTCGTGATGGAAAAGCCAAACCATACCTAAAGGGTTCTGTGAATTTAAGCGACGGTATTAACGGTAAACAAGGCGGCATTGGCGTTTTACGTCATGGAAATGAAGATTTAACCTTAGTGTTTAAATACGCCGCGCAGGGGTTAAGCCACGGGCATTACGATAAACTGTCCTTCTCACTGTATGAAAAAGGTGAGGAAGTTCTGCAAGATTATGGCCTTGCCCGGTTTGTCAATATCGAGCAAAAAGGCGGCGGTAACTACTTAAAAGAAAATACCACCTGGGCAAAAACCACAATTGCTCACAATACATTATCTATCAATCAGCAAAAGCATTTTGGTGGCGTTTATGATGTAGCAAGTCAACATCACTCAGAATTATTCACCTTCGACGCGAACAAAGATAATGTGAAAGTAGTGAGTGCAACAGAAGAGAATGCCTACCCTGGTACTTTCATGCACCGCACCATGGCGGTTATCAAAGAGGAGAGCTTTGAGAAGCCGTACCTTTTAGACATTATGCGAGTGACGTCAGACAGCGAAAATCAGTACGACCTTCCATTTTACTATTTGGGACAAGTGATTGATAACAATTTCGACTACCAATCACCGACCAGTTTACATCCGCTAGGCGAAGAAAACGGTTATCAACATCTCTATGTTGAAGGCCAAGGTAGCGCAGTAGAAGGCAATACTAAATTTTCATGGTTAGGCGCAGGTAAGTATTATACCTTGACCATGCTTACCGATGCACAAGACGATATTTATTTAACACGCATTGGCGCGAACGACCCTGAATTTAACCTTCGTCGTGAAGCTGGCATTATGCTACGCAGGGAAAAAACCCAAGATACCGTGTTTGTTTCGGTAGTAGAGCCGCACGGTTCATACAGCCCAGTCAGCGAATCGTCAAAAAACTCTAAAAGCAGTATTGCTAAGCTGGAATTAGTACTCAATAGTGCTAAGTATACGGGCGTGTCTATTGTCGATGTAAAAGGTAAAACCCAGCTATTTATTATTGCCAATAGCGACAACAGTGACACCGCTGAGCATGCAGTTACAATAGACGGAGAGACCTACCGCTGGACAGGGCCTTACTTTTATCAGTAGAAGGTTCACGAGGATATAAACCTATCTCTCACGGTGTAATAGCGTGTGAAAGGAAATATGGGGCTAAGTACTCAAAACTCAGCCCTTTAGCCGTGCGCTTTTGAAACCCTTTCCAGTAAGTATGGCTGTCTTTAGCCATGCCCTTTTCATCCATAGCCCATACCCCTTCATTCGCGTGAGGAACTAGGTTTAAATAGTCTTGCATGCTTGTGTCTTCTTTCAGGTATTTACCTAACCATGCGGTCACAAAGTGCTGAGCGATATTATTCATTCTCACGTTATCCCATACAGCATCTATGTAATGACCACTTACGTTAAACCCAAGCGCATCATTAAAATAGAACGATTCCTCTGGTGCCGGCATTACTGCCCCCGCATTGTGATTTGCATTCTCGTAAGTCAGTAAAGCTCGCTCGGTATTCTGCATTCCTTGCCATATAGCGCGTACGCCATTTTCATAACCAGACACATCGTCCTGAGAACCCGCCACCAGCATCATGGGGACAGACACAGTAGAAAGGGTTTCAGGGCTAAACATATAATAGTTCATTCCCCACGGCGCAAAGGCGATCACCGTTTTAAGGCGGCTATCTACTGATGCATGATAGCCAGCTTGATGACGCTTCAACGTAGCAAAAGGTGCGCTCTGAGGGCTGTTAACCGCCATTTCAGTTACACTCGCTCCAGCGGTAATTAACGCGCCATATCCCCCCATGGAATAACCAATTAGCGCTGTATTATCTGCATTAACCAATTTGTACAAAAACGAATCAACGTCATTTGACAGTGCAGCAACTTTGTCTAACACAAATTGCTGATCTACCGGCCGGTTTACTAAGGTAGACGCAAAAGCGGCTTGGGTCCTATAGGTAGAATCAGTGTGATCAATAGACACAACTACGTAGCCCTTAGAGGCAATGTTTTCTGCTAAATGTGATAATAAGAAACGGTTGCCTGGATAACCATGAGATACCAGTACTAAAGGAAACGGCGTATCAGCCTCTATAGGTGAAGCGTCTCGCATCGCCTTTCCATGAAGCGCCACTTGTGTTTTGCCATCGCGAATAAACGCCTTCAATGCCGTTTCACCTTTGGCATTTTCGCTGGCGGGGTACCACACTTCTACGGTTAACGGTCTATCGTAAGTGGGCAGTGATGATGGTTTGGGTTTAGATGCATCTAATTGCAGCATATCTATTTGCTTTGGGTTAACAAGATGCAGCGTTTTTACCCCAATATCATATGTACCATAAGCGGCAAGCTCTGGCGCGTCAGGTCGTTGGGTATCGATGCGGTTTTCGGCAACACTCAAGGCTGAATAAGTTAACGTGGCTAATAATAGAATAGCGCTACGCCACCCTAAGTTCCGTTTTGTCAGTGCGAATTTCGAACCTCTTAGTGGATTAATTTGCATAAGATTTCTGTCCATTTTATTTGTGTGTAGGGTCGCATTTTCCACCTCTACTCTACTGTATAAATATGAACAGAAAAATACATAACCTATGTATTGCAGGATTGCTTTTGATGCTATTTTTCAAATAGCTGAGGCGCCAATAAAGGAAAATCTTTCCATTGTGAGATAACACGAAAATCGTAGCCTTGGTCAAATGCCGTTTTAGCTAAGTGACTGGCACCCATATACCTGATAACCTGCATGTTCGCAGCTAATGCGCCTTCAATTCCTGCCATAGAATCCTCAATGACCAAGCATTTTTCAGGCGACACCCGCATTTTTTGGGCTGCGAGTAAAAATATATCTGGCGCAGGTTTGCCGTTTTCCACTTCTTCACTGGTGGTGATCGTTCCCTCGAAGAGTGCTGACAAACCTGTAGTTTCCAGAGAGAAGCTAACTCGAGATGGACTACTGCTGGTTGCAATACATCGTTTTACATTCAGTGAATTTAACACTTGCTCAAGCCCATCCGTTGGCTTTAATTCCTCGGCGAATACCACCAGTAATGCAGCAAGATACTCATCTCGAAAATCATCCGCTAAGTAGACATTAAAATCAGTGACAATTTGCTGCTTGGCAGACGGGAAGCTTTTTCCCAAAAAGTGCTTATCGAAATATTCACCAGTTATCACCACACCTAAGTCAGCTAGCATTGAGACAAGCACTTTTTTGCACAATATTTCACTGTCGATAAGCACCCCGTCGCAATCAAAAATAACCAGTTCAATATGATTAAAATCTGGTTTATGTATGGTGCTTTCCATGTTTATTTCTCGCTGCTTTGTCTATCAATCTTTGGCAAACGGGCAGTGCCCAGTCAGTCATAACCCCCTTGAACACTGCCTCAAACAGACTCAACGGGGCGCTCACAGGATGAACGCCGCCAGTTAGGCTGCACTTTCCTCACCCCACGACAAAGAAGGAATAGTTACCCCATCTTTATCGAAGTGCATTATTTTTTCTTTTGCAGCAGTAAGTTGGATGGTATCACCGTAATTGACCGCACAGTCGCCACCGGCTTTTACGGTTAGCGTACCCACACCATCCACATTTACATGCAAAAAGGTTTCAGACCCCAAATGTTCAATAACACCCACTTTTCCTGACCACAAACCTTTCTCTTGAGTAATAACAAAGTGCTCTGGTCGAACGCCTAACGTGTGCGTATCTTCGTCAGCGTTGGGCTGCACATCAATGAAGTTCATTTTGGGAGACCCAATGAAACCTGCCACAAAGCGGTTTACTGGCTTTTGATATAGTTCAAGAGGGGTACCGACTTGCTCAATGATACCACCATTAAATACCGCAATTCTATCGGCCATGGTCATCGCTTCCACTTGATCGTGAGTTACATAAATCATGGTGGTGGCTAAGCGCTTATGAAGTTCTGATATCTCTAAGCGCATGTTGACACGTAATGACGCGTCTAAGTTGGAAAGAGGCTCATCGAATAAAAAGGCAGAAGGCTGGCGCACAATAGCGCGCCCAATCGCCACACGCTGTCGCTGTCCCCCAGACAACTGTCCCGGCTTTCTATCGAGATAGTCGGTTAGGTTCAGCATTTTGGCTGCCTGTGCTATTTTTTGTTCAATCGTGGCGGCATCAACCTTGGCTCGCTTAAGTGGAAATGCAATGTTATTGCGCACTGACATATGCGGATAAAGCGCATAGGACTGAAACACCATCGCCAAGCCACGTTTTGCCGGGGGCATGTGAGTCGCATCTTGGTTGTCGATTTCAATACGGCCACTGGTAGTGTCTTCAAGGCCAGCAATCATGCGAAGTAACGTTGATTTACCACAACCTGATGGCCCTACAAATACGATAAACTCGCCGTCACGGATGTGTAAATCAAGAGGCTTTATCACGTTGACATCGCCAAAACTTTTTGTCACTTGCTTTAAAGTAATACTTCCCATTAGAGGTTCTCCTACTTAACCGCGCCGAAGCTAAGTCCGCGCACTAATTGTTTTTGACTAAACCAACCAAGAATTAAGATAGGCACCACGGCCATCACTGATGCGGCTGATAATTTTGCGTAAAATAACCCTTCTGGGCTTGAGTAACTGGCAATAAATGCGGTTAACGGTGCGGCGTTGGCCGCGGTAAGAATGAGCGTCCAAAAAGCTTCATTCCACGCTAAAATCACATTTAGCAGTAATGTTGATGCAATCCCTGGTAGTGCTATAGGCAGCAATACATGAAAGATTTCTTCCTTAATTCCGGCACCATCCATACGCGCCGCTTCAAGAATTTCATGAGGAATCTCTCTAAAGTAGGTGTAAAGCATCCACACCATGATAGGCAGGTTGATGAGTGTCATCACAATCACCAGCCCCAACCGTGTATCAAGTAAGCCAAAGTCTCGAAAGAGAAGATAAATAGGTATAAGCACACCCACTGGCGGTAGCATCTTAGTCGACAGCATCCACATCAATAAATTCTTAGTTCGCTTAGTTTGAACAAACGCCATGGACCACGCTGCAGGAATGGCAATGAGTAACCCCAACAAACTCGCTCCTAAGGAGATAACCACCGAATTAAGGAAATGGTCAAAATAGGGGGAACGAGCTAACACTTGGCTGTAGTTTTCTAGTGTCCACTCAAACATGAACAGACTCGGCGACGCCGAAATGGCTTCTGACTCTGTTTTGAAGCTGGTGATCATGGTCCATAAAATAGGAAAGAAGATCATTCCACTGATGGTCCACGCTACCAAGGTGTAGATAATCTTGGATTTATTTATATTTCGAGTTGCCATCACTTAACCCTCCAAATTTTTACCAATTAAGCGCATTAAGAAAATGGCAACAATATTGGCAATAATCACAGCCACTATGCCCCCAGCGGAACCCCCACCCACATCAAATTGAAGAAGTGATTGGGTATAAATCAAATACGTAATATTTGTTGATGAGTAACCTGGCCCACCGCTGGTGGTCACCAGAATTTCTGCGAAAATTGATAGCAGGAATATGGTTTCAATTAAAATGACAGCGGTGACAGCTCGTGATAAGTGGGGCAATACGATATAAACGAATTTGCTAAAAGGGCCGGCACCATCTAAGTCTGCGGCGTCGAGTTGTTCACGATCCAGTGATTGAATCGCCGTTAGCAAAATCAGCGCCGCAAAGGGCAGCCACTGCCAAGACACAATAATAATAATCGACAACAATGGCAGTTCCGCAAAGAAGTCTATTGGGGTAAACCCTAAGAAGGTCGCTAAATGTGCGAATAAACCATTGACGGGATTCATGAACATGTTCTTCCATACTAACGCCGATACCGTCGGCATGACGAAAAACGGCGCAAGCACCATAATGCGAACGTAGTTTCTTCCCCAAATAGCTTGGTCGAGCAACACGGCTAACCCAATACCACCGCAAATCGTGATAACTAACACTCCCCCCACCAGCATAAGGGTATTAAAGAATGACTCTACAAAAGCGGGGTCTGTTAAAAAGAACTCGTAATTCAAGAAGCCGATAAATTCATTATCGCCTGGCATGAGTAGGTTGTAGTCTAAAAACGAGAAATACAATGTCATGCAAAGTGGAACAATCATCCATGCCAATAGCAAAGTGACCGATGGAAAAAGCATTATTTTGGCTAACGTACGAGACTGAGTTGTCGCCATTACTAGACCCCTTACAAGTCAGTGGTAGGTAAGTACTGCAGCACCTTACCCACCGGTTAACGTCTTATTATTTTGGGTAGCGCGCTTTACGCATTGCTCTTTCAACAAGGCGCTGAGAGCTTTGAAGTGCTTGGTCGACTGTCATACGACCGGTCAAGGCAGCACTAAATTGCTGTCCTACCGCGGTGCCTATACCTTGGAACTCAGGGATTGCAACAAACTGCACACCTACGTAAGGTACGGGATCAACCGTGGGATTTTTGGGATCCGCCGAATTGATTGAATCAAGAGTAATTTGAGCGAATGGGGCGGCGTTCATATAATCAGGATTGGCATACAATGATGCTCGCGTACCAGGAGGTACATTTGCCCAGCCTTTCTTTTCTGCAACAAGTGAGGCGTACTCTTTAGACGTGGCCCAGCTTATAAACTTCATTGCAGCGTCTGACTTTTTACTGCTAGAGGGAATAGCTAACGTCCAAGCCCATAGCCAGTTACCGCGTTTGCCAAGGCCGTTGTCAGGCGCTAACGCAAACCCTACTTTATCTGCAACTTCAGAGTCTTTTTGGTTGGTGACAAAACCACCTGCCACTGTGGCATCAATCCACATACCACACTTTCCCGTTTGGAACAGTGCTAGGTTTTCATTAAAACCATTAGCAGATGCCCCTGGAGGGCCATACTTGTCCATCACATCAACATAGTATTCTAGGGTGGCTTTCCACGCATCTGAATCGAACTGTGGTTTCCAGTTTTCATCAAACCAACGGGCACCAAATGAGTTAGACATTGACGTAAGCAGAGCAATGTTTTCACCCCACCCCGCCTTGCCACGTAAACAAATACCGTAAACGCCCGCGTCTTTATCTGTCATGGCCTCTGCCGCAGTACGGATAAACTCCCATGTCGGAGCTTTGGGCATTTTCAAACCCGCTTTTTCCATCAAATCGGTGCGGTACATGACCATAGAGCTCTCGCCGTAAAAGGGCGCAGCGTAAAGCTTGTTGTCAACCGAAAGTCCACTTCGAATAGCGGGCAGCAAATCGTCAACATCGTAAGATTCGCCCAATCCATTTAGCGCTTCTAACCACCCCTGCTTACTCCAAATAGGCACTTCATAAGTGCCTATCGTCATCACATCATATTGCCCACCTTTTGTGGCAACATCGGTGGTCACTCGTTGGCGAAGAATATTTTCTTCTAACGTTACCCACTTGAGGCTAATGTCAGGGTTTTGCTTTTCAAAATCACTACTCAGTTCCTTCATGGTGATCATGTCACCGTTATTAACGGTAGCGATGGTTATGGTTTCTGCATTCACCGTGGAACCTAATGACAAGGCGCCGGCTAACAGTAGAGAAAGTTTTTTCAACATAGGGTAATCCCCTTAAGGTTTTAAAGATGCAACTTCCCCCTCCCCGCCTGGTGTTGTGCATTCACCACCGATAACAGGGATAGAGGTTTGCGTCGTTTATGACTATTAGGTTTTGGTTGGTTTACCCGCATGAGTAGGCTGAACTGTCGCGCTCATACGGGCAATGCTACACACGCTACCGTGTTAGAATTTCACTGATATTTCTGACGTGATACCGTCAAAGCCGGCGCCTATTTGGCCGCCAGAGTTTGTCCCTTCTTCCTGATCAACATATTCTACTTTCCAAAGTGTTCTGTCGTTGATCCAATACCCTGCCGAAACTTGAAGCCGGGTTACCTCGTTGTCGCTTTGCTCGATAAGATCAGAGGTATTTTCAGCTTCAGCATAGCGTGCTGCGACATAGAGTTTTTCAGGAATAACATACTGCTGTGCTTCAATAACCCAATAATCAACAGAGGAATCGGCTTCAATCACTTGATTAGAATCAAATGTGGTACCAGTAGGATCTAGCACGCCGTCGGTCCCAAAATAGGTAATACCGGCGACGGCATTACCTTCGGTATCTGCAAAGGTATAATCGTCACTGGCTTTACCTAGCATGAGGATAACGCTGGTTTGGTCTGAAGGCTGGTATGCAAGGTTTAATTGCATAATAGATTGATTCAACCCAGGCAATGCACCTACGTGTGTATCCCGTTCACTGGAAGCTGAAGCCGAGAAGTTATAGTTTTCACCATCACCAAAGCGATAGTTCGTGGTGGTGACGCCATCTAAGCTTGCGAGGCCGTTTTCAAACACCAGTTGGTCGCCTTGGTTGGCTTGGAAGATGTTTAAGCCCGCTTTGAAACCACCTTGAAACTCCAACGTGCCCTGAATACGGTAGTTGTAGCCTCTATCTTCTTGGAACGCTTCGCCAAAGCTAGACGTTGTCATGTGACCGGCGACGTTGTAGGCGCGAAGTATGCCGCCGTCAAAGGTTTCTGTATAACTTAATTGAATGCCGTTTTCTGCCGTTGCATAGTCAGTGATACCATTACCAATTAACGCATTTCCTTGGTTGTCTGCACCATCTTGGAAACCTTTAAATTGAAACGGTGACGCGCCAATATTACCTGCACGTAAAATTAAACTGGCATTTTCTTTCTCATACCCCGTGAGCCCAAACATATCGAATTCAATACCAGCGAAATCTTGGTGAAAGGAGAAATCTCGATCACCATTGTTACCAAAATCATTAGGTTCTTCTGCGATATCGATGTCTGCCGTAATGTTTTCAGTAATTTTGAATTTAAACATCAAGTTCACGCGTAAACGACCGAAACCGTCGGATTGCGTTTCATCTTCTGGGCGGAACGCGCCGTCTTTGGCCTGAATAGCCTGGTAATTTTGCATGGCCAAAAAGTTTACCTGTACTCGGCCATCAAGGAACTCATTGGGTTCACTAGGCGGCACATACATAGGCTTCTCTTCACTTAACTCTTGCGCCATTGAAAGCGCTGGCGTCGTCACTGCAATAATTGCAGCAGCGAGCGCGCTTAATTTGCTGGCCGTTTTGGTAGAACAAGTTGTAGAAAGATGACGCTGGTTGATGTCTAGCATTGTGAACCCTCTCAAGACTAATTTTTAATTTTTATTCCGCAAAACTGAATATGAAATGGAACATGACACTCTTAGAGTGTCACATTCAACAAACAGGCTTTTACTTTTTTACACCTGCTCAACATGAGGGCATATGACCATTTTATTATTTTATCGTCAACAATTTTTTTAACAATTAATTATCATTTCCACCCATACGAGATAATTAACATTAAATTTCAGATAGTTACTTGCAGTAAAAATTGTATTAAAATTTTGTATAAAGATGAAATATGAGAAGGGAAAACTGAAAAAATCATTTTCAAATTGATAAGAATTTACATTTTATGAACACGGAAATTAGAGGGCATACACCCCAATAAAAGGCACCTGCTCAAACTAAACCAAAAAAATCGGGTGTAAATTGCGTTGCGCGGGTACGCGATACTCGTCTCAATGGCGAGCACGACAATCTCTCTTAAGGCAAGGCACAATAAGGCTTTCAACTGGGGAAGGTACGACGATAATAGCCACTGAAGTACCCGTACCTTTTGTTACATTTAAACGAAAGTTTAATTATGCGTTCCATTTTTGTAGAGGCATAATGGCCATTCAAATAAAAATAATCACAGAAACGGATTTCAACATGTTAAAAAAATCCCCATTGATTTGCCTTGCCTTTGCCGTCACTCTGAGTGCATGTGGCGGTGGTGGTACGTCAAGTACCGACCCCGTTATTGAACCTCCCCCTCCCACGGGTGCTGATTTTTCTGAGTCTCCTTACGATTATGCAGTGTCAGGTCTTGATACCATTGATAGCATGATTCAATTAGGTCACCTCACCAATAACTTAATCTCGCAACCTAAAGGTACGACGGTTGGGGTTAAACAAATTTGTCAAAACGGTGGGGAAGCCATTGCGGCTTACAGTTCGGACTCATTTGATTTAAACGATGGCGAAATTATCTCGTTTGAATTCAATGACTGTTTTCGTTTTGAACTCGATGGCGTGGTAAGTGGAACACTTCAAATAGAGATTGTTGGAGTAGACACAGACACGGGCGCAATGTCCTATATTGCAACGCTTAACAGTCTTGAAGCAGAAGACGATTATGGCTCCATTTATTTGGCCGGCATCTACAGCATACAAAGCAGTCAGACAAAAGAAGCATCGTCGTTTTCAATTTCCGTTTCAGATCCCTTGTCCATCTCACAAGATGGTGACCTTGAAATTCTGATTGATGATCTTGAAATTGGCCATGTCCGCGATTGGCTTACTGCTCAATACAGCGTAACAGGCTACGGTGAGTTTCTTGAATCAAACGCCATCGATGCATTCCAATTTCGTATTGATGAGCCTGTGACTGGCTATTTTTCTGAATACCCCAATGAAGGACAAGTCACACTGACTTCAGATGTTTCTACTGACCTTGTTATTACCGCAAATTTTGTTACCGATTCAGCGCTATTTAATGTCGCCTTCGCAGATGAAACCGGTTTAGTCGACTGGGCAAGTGCTGTGAGTGGCGCGATGTGGAGTGTGGATACTGCCATTCATTATTCTGGCTATGCCACCAACCACAGAGTGGATAACTTCAACTATTTAGGCGTGAACGCCATTGCACTAGACACGTCAAACTTTCCTATCAATGAAAGCGTTGAATTTTACTTTTCACGTCCGATTAGCACAATAAATGCCTACAATACGCAGTTTACTACCTTTTTGTCAGCCAACAACAATGTGGATCTTGCCTTTGAGGTGGTCGGTTCAAAAGTCATAATGACACCATTGAGCCCGCTATCGCCTGGGGAAGAATATACCTTCCACGGCTTTGAAGCATTTGATGAATTGGGACAGTCTATTGATACCGGGTACCTTAATGTTTTCGCGTCTACCGACGCACTAGCAGACATTGAGTCAACGATCCTTTTTGCTCAAAGAGACATTGAGTCATCGGTATCGGTATCTGCCATATTTGCAAACAGTGGGGCCATTGCAGAGGTCACATGGAGTGAGGTTTCAGACTATGGGGTGGTATTCTCTGATGAGAAGAGCGTTGAAATTTATCTCGACGTATCCTCAGTACCCGCCGATGTTAACGACGTTGTTATCATGGCCGAAGTTAAAAGTGACAATGGCCTTATCGCGTATGCATCAAAACGTATTTTAATTGCCCCTGAGTCAGAAAATATCCTTGGATTTGTTAGTGAAGAGGGTGACTGGGTAGGCGGTGGTGAGTCGGTAATTTACGGAACTAACGACGGCACATTCACCGCAGAAACGTATTCGAGTAACTCTATAAAACTACGATTCGACTCTTCTTATTACAGTGACTATTGGACACTGAATATTCAAGCGCCTGAAGGGAGTGATATTGAACAGGGAAGATATGACAATGCCACTCGCTGGCCTTTTCAAGCGTCACTGGTAGCAGGCTTTGATTTTTCCGGCAACCACAGAGGATGCAACACCTTAGCAAGTGACTTTGAGGTGCTTGAAATTGAATTTAGCAATGGCCAACTCACTAAGCTAGCGGTAGATTTCACCCAATATTGTGAAGGTAGACAGAGCCCTCCACTCACTGGGGTAGTGCGCTTTAACTCAAGCGTCGACATTTAGAAGACAATTTATCTAGGGCGTACGGTTACGTATGCCCTAGAAAATTACTGCTAACTACCTTTCTACACCTTCACCCTATCTTTTTTTTCACCTTTTTTCTCGCCAATAGTATACAAATTAGCATTTACACCTTGTGTTTTTCTTCATGGGTCGACTTATGCTAGCTAACATTTTTTCTCCTTTCACACGCGTTACTGTATGGGTTACTTTTACATTGGCCATAACATTGTCGGTATATGCATCGGCACAATCTGCCTCTCTACCAAGTTACGATAAGCGTTTAAGCACCCTTGCGTATCCCTTTGAAGTACAGTCATTTACTCTTGAGAGTCAAGGGCAACACCTCTCTATGGCATACATGTACTTGCCACCCAAGGCCAGTAAGCCCGTCGTTACTCTCATGCATGGCAAGAACTTTAATGGCGCGTATTGGGAACAAACTGCTGCTATGTTGCACGAGCAAGGTTTTGGGGTACTGATTCCTGACCAAATTGGTTTTGGAAAATCATCAAAACCCACTCACTATCAATACAGCTTTGCCACCTTAGCCCATAATACCCGCGCTTTACTCGACACGTTAAAGATAAACCGCAGCATCATAGTGGGTCACTCCATGGGCGGTATGCTAGCCACTCGTTTTGCACTTCTATATCCTAAACTCACAGAAAACTTAGTGCTGATTAACCCTATTGGACTCGAAAATTATCTGATTTATGAAACTTATACGGACATAGAAAATGTGTATCAAAGTGAGCTAAAGAAAACCCCCGAAATGATTAAACGTTATCAACAAAAAAATTACTACGATGGCAATTGGAACGAACAATACGCCAAGCATGCGGCATTTTTACAAGGTTGGATAGAAGGCCCGGATTGGGACACGTTAGCACGTGTTAATGCCTTAACTTACGATATGATTTTTACCCAGCCTGTGGTTGAAGAATTTACCCACCTTAACGTCCCCACCACGTTGATACTAGGTACACGAGATAGAACAGCACCAGGCCGTGCCAACAAAAGAGACGATGTTACGCGGGAGCTAGGCCGTTATGACAAACTAGGGGCAGAAATAACAGCGCGAAACCCAAGCATTCAAGTTATCGAACTGGAAGGACTTGGCCACCTGCCACAGATAGAAGACTTTTCCCGTTTCAAGCCCAATTTTATACGCGCACTATCGACAAAATAACAACTCATTTGACCCAGGTCATCAATAAAAAATAAAAACACAAACGAGAGGAAATAATGAAAACAATCACCAATAGGCTGTTGCTAATATTCGTATTAGTGACCAGCTTTAGTGCACTGGCAGCCGACAAAAAAAGCGACCCCCGCGCTGATTACATAAGAGCAAACTACACGAAATACGAGTACCAAATTCCTATGCGGGACGATGTGAAGTTATTTACCTCTGTGTATGTCCCCAACGACGATAGCAAAACCTACCCCATGATGTTTCAGCGTACACCTTATCGCGTTGCCCCTTACGGTGCGGATAAATACAAAACGCGCTTGGGGCCAAGTGAGGACTTTGAGAAGGAAGGTTTTATCTTTGTTTTTCAAGATGTTCGCGGTAAGTTCATGTCTGAGGGCGAATTTGTCAATATGCGTCCTCAAGATGCATACAAACGTGGTAATTCAGCCACAGACGATGCGACGGACACCTATGACAGCATTGAATGGCTAGTGAAAAATGTAGACAACAATAATGGTAATGTAGGGATGTGGGGGACTTCATACCCAGGCTATTACACGTCAGTAGGTGCAATAAACAGCCATCCTGCGTTAAAAGCCATTTCTCCTCAAGCCCCCATTGCCGACTGGTTTTTTGACGATTTCCATAGGAATGGCGCGTTTGTCACGCCCATGGCATTTATCTTCTTCGATACCTTCGATAAACAGCGAGATGGGCAATTTGCTTATTGGCCGAAAGGGATGGATCAAGTCACTCCTGATGGCTATCAGTTCTTCAAAGATTTAGGCCCGCTAACGAACGTTAATGAAGATTACTTTAACGGCGAGCGACCATTTTGGAACGAAATTATTGCGCACCCTAACTACGATGACTACTGGCAATCACGCGATCTATTGCAACACCTTTCGAAGACGAAACCAGCCACCCTGGTCGTGGGCGGATGGTACGATACAGAAGACCTTTATGGACCCTTGTATACTTACCAAACCATGTCGCAGAAAAATAGTCAATCACACATCAAATTGGTGATGGGCCCTTGGTCACATGGCCAATGGAACAGTACAAAAGGTGGCGCAAGTCTGGGTGAAGCAAACTTTGGCTTTGACACTAGTGCTTGGTTCCAAAAAGAGGTGTTATTACCCTTTTTCAAACAGCATTTAAAAGGCGAAGGTGAGGCTAACCTTGCCACTGCGACTATGTTCGAAACCGGCAGTAATCGTTGGAAGAAGTTCGATACCTGGCCACCTAAAGCGGGTAATGTACAAACGCTATACCTTGGCAACAATGAACAACTTCTCGATGAAAACACAAGCAAAGGGGCAAGTGAATACATCAGCGACCCCAACAAACCCGTTCCTCATTCAGCAAAAGTCAGTCGCGGTTGGGATAAACCTTATATGGTTGAAGACCAACGCTTTGCCGCAAGACGCCCTGATGTGCTTGTTTTTGAAACCGACGTGTTAGAAAACGATATGACCATTGCAGGTGCCATTGATTTAGATCTTTGGTTTTCTACCACACAAACGGCCGCTGACATTGTCGTAAAAGTGGTCGATGTTTTCCCCGGTAAAGATGACAATACCAATAAAGTGGATAAAGAAACCGGTAATCGACACGAGTTAGTTCGCTGGAGTGTCATTCGAGGTAGATTTCGCGAAAGCATGAGCGAACCCAAACCTTTCGTTGCCAATCAACCCACAAAAGTCACCTTCGACCTGTACGACATACTTCATACATTTAAACGTGGGCACAAGCTACAAATACAAATTCAAAGTAGTATGTTTCCCTTTATCGACATTAATCCACAACACTATGTAGACAATATTTTTGAAGCGAAAGAGTCTGACTATGTTAAAGCGATGCACACCATTTACCACAACAAGGACTACCCAAGTGCCATACGCTTTAAAACATTAGACAACTGATCACAATGCGCCACCAGAAGCGCTAGTTTTAGCGCTTCTGGCCCACACCTTTATGCCTGTATAAAGGTGTATTGCAAAACACAATAATACATAACAACAAGTACCAACAACGGAAAATACACATGAAAAAGAGCGCAATAGCCCTAAGCTGTGTCAGCGTATTTCTTTTTAGCTGCGCAGCACCTAAGTCGATAACGCAACCTGATAGTACAACGCCCCTAGCGCAAACGGTTAAGCCGAATGAGTTGTCTACGCCTTACACGCTAAAAACTGGCGGCGAGATATCAGAGCACCAAAAACATCTCACCGTAGACAAAGCATTGCTACGCTTTTCATTCGATTTCGACAAAGAAATCCTGTTTGGCGATACCACGCTCACACTGAATGCATCAAAGCCACAATCGACGTTTTCTGTTGATTTAGATACCCGATTTACCCTGCAAGATGTATGGCTAAATGGCGAGCGATTACCCAACGATCGTTATAGCAACAAATACGGGGAACTCATTGTCTCTTCATCTTCATTAGTCGCATTTCCGGCCACGTTACGCGTTGTGTATTCAGGTCATCCGAGAACACCTATACGCGCGCCCTGGGATGGGGGGGTTATGTGGGAGAAAACCGCTGAAGGGCAACCTTGGTTAGCCACGGCGGTGCAAGGCGAAGGCTGTGATCTGTTTTGGCCATGTATAGACCAACCCTTTGGCGAACCCAATGAGACAGAGCTTTACATTACGGTGCCGAAACCTTTGGTTGCCGCCACCAACGGTGTACTTATTAACACCCATGATGAAGGTGACAACCGCACCTATCACTGGCAAACAAAGTCTGTTCACAATACCTATGGCATTGCGTTAAATATTGCACCATACAAGCAAATGACTACGCAATTTACCAGCATTTACGGAAACACTTATCCGCTTACCTATTACTACTTACCGGAGAAGGAAGATAAAGCAAAAGCGCTATTTGACGAACTACCGGAAATGATAACCTTCTTTGAACGTATGATTGGCCCTTACCCTTTTGCGGATGAAAAAGTGGGCATTGTACAAACCCCACATTTAGGTATGGAGCACCAAACGATTAATGCCTACGGTAATCAATATCGAAAAGATGATGGGGGTTACGATTGGCTGATGCAACACGAATTTGCCCATGAATGGTTTGGCAATCAACTCACTAATGACAACTGGGATCATATGTGGCTTCATGAGGGTTTCGGAACCTATATGCAACCACTATACGCACAGTACCTTCACGGTAATGAGGCCTACTTTGTTAAACTCAATGCCCAGCGCAAAGGGTTAGCTAACGCCCACCCCATCGTCAGTAATACTTTGATGTCTGAAGAAGATGTCTACGAAAAAGGGCCTGCGGGTGATATTTATGCAAAAGGCGCTTGGGTCATTCATACCTTGCGAGGCGTTATGGGCGATGACGCCTTCTTTCGTTCCGTCACCGAGCTAGTCTACGGTAGAACCGACCCTAAACCTGGTAACTTCAAACCTATTTTTGCTAATACACAAGATTTCATCGATATTGTAAATAAACATAGCGAATCGAACTTAGACTGGTTTTTCGACGTGTATCTTTTCAGTGCGGCTCTGCCTGAATTAACAATGACTCGCCATAAAGACAGTGTCACATTTGCTTGGAAAACTGACAACAACCTTCCCTTCCCTATGCCACTTGAAGTGAGTATAAACGGAAAAATCACCGAGCTTGATATGCAAACAGCGTTTAGCCTGCCAGTGAGCCAATTCGACACAGTGATTGCAGATCCTAATAGCAAAGTATTGAGATACGAACAGCGATATGAAGACTATAAAGCTTGGATAAAAGAAAATAGTAATACCAAGAAGAAGTAACGCTATAGGCATGTCTCTTTTGGATAACACCTTGTTGGTGCTTTTTAACCCAAAGAGGCATGCCGCAGCCTTACCACCTTACTGTTAGCGAATGAGTGCAGATTTTTGAACGACACCATAACACTACGTCAGCTCGCAAAAAGCTATAAGAAAAAGTGTGCTTTAAAGCCGCTCTCAGTTGCTATCCCTCACGGGAAGTTTCTATTAAGCGGTAGAAATGGCGTAGGAAAAACCACGTTATTAAAGATACTAGCCGGCTTGGAAGAGCCCTCAGAAGGCACAATTGAAAGGCCGCCGTGGGCATCAAGCGCTGCTATTGCCTCTGATTGTATCGTTTACCCAGAAATATTAGCGATTCGTGAGCTTGCCGACTTATATGTCAAAGAAGGTAAACTTGATAAAAATGCCTTTGAACAGCGCATTAAGCATTTCAATCTAACGCCATATTTATCAACCTTAGTGGGAGAACTATCAACCGGTTCGCTTCAGAAGCTACGCTTATGTTTAGCTTTAGCAAGCAGTCACCCGTTGGTGCTACTCGACGAACCGTTAAATGGCTTAGACAACGAAAGCGTACTCGTTGCATTAGATGAAATAGCACAGGAACAAAGGCCCATGATCATTGTTGACCATGAAAAGCGTTGTGCCCCACATGTGAAAGGGAAAATTAAAATAGATGACGCAGGATCATGCACTATAACGCCATAGTTGCTCGTTTGTTTAAAGCGCACAAAATTGAAAACAGAGGGTTATATTCCGCTATTTCCATAGCAGTTATGCTAATTTCACCAGTAATATTGCTGTTTTTTCCTTTATTGGGATATTGGATATTAGCCATGCCCGTTACCGACATTCGATTCTGGTTAGGGCTGAGTCTACTGCTTGCTATCAGCAAAAGCATGTTGTCTTTTCATTCCGCCGTGGTGAAAGTAAAGTATATCAACTGGGGGATAGACTGTTATGGCAAGCATAAGTTTTACACGCTGTACTGTGTCAATCGACTTATTGCATGCACCCCGGTCTTCATTTTGCTCGCGATTGGATATGCTAAAGCCCCATTGACTCCCTCTAGTATAATAAGCGGTATCACGATAAGCCTTATTTTAGCCGGTTTTATTACCTTAGACAGCGTTTGGCGTTTAGCATCATCAACACCAGCGACGTCCTTCGCTTACTCATTCCAACTACGCTTTTTGCTAACGCCTCTTTTGCGGCTTTATTTAAGGTGGATACTGTTTTTATTCGCCCTTAGCGTGCAGATATACCTTATGGACTCGCAGCAGTCATTTTTATTCAACCTTGGCATTTTTACATTTATCGGTATGTTTACTTTTACCCTGCTATATACATGCAGCGCGTATTGTTTTAACTATGTAGAATCCCATCGCCTATTTTTAATGAGTCTTTCTGCTAGGTTTTATCAATCTTGCTGGCGCAATACTCGCGTTGTACTTTTCTTCATTTGGGCTATCGCGATCGCCTTACCTTGGTCAAGATTACTTCTTTTTTAACCCTCTTTCTTGTCATTTACCTCGTCTACCCCACCAACTGGTATTACCAATAAAGAGGTTGTAACAGGGTGTCATCTGCGCGACGCTTTTTCAGGGTGCCATATTCGATAAACTCAGTGTCATTCGCTAGCTTCCGTGACATTTTTACGCGTTTACTTAATGTGCAAGGGCAATAGGGCTAATCCATTCACGCTAACAAAGGCTTTTTTCGAATAAATCTCTTTTAAGCGCCTTCCATGTGCATTTTTTTGTACTTTTTCGTCACTTTTTGTTTAGAACCAACCCGTATCAACACTGGCCTGTCGATTAAATTAACAAAAAACCAAAAAATAATAGAACAAAATTTACACTTTATTGCCTTATCTGGTAGACCAATATATTTTAATGCTCTAATATTGGTAAACATTCATTGTCATACACATACAAAGAGAAACGAGTTATGTCTAAGAAAATTGCATTGGTTACAGGGGCTACTGGCGGAATTGGATTTCAAGTAGCAAAGCGTCTAGGTGAAGACGGCTATACTGTTGTATTAAACGGTATCGAAGATGACAAAGGCGCGGAACGCGTAGAAGAGCTAGCAGCACTGGGGATTGAAGCAGAATATTATGGCTTCGATGTTACTAACGACGAAGCGGTGACAGAAAACGTTAAAGCCATCGGCGAAAAATACGGTCAAATCGATGCGGTTATTAACAATGCGGGCGGTTTAGGTGGAAGAAGCCCAATGGAAGAGATGACCACTGAGTTTTACCGCTCGGTCATGGCACTCAACTTAGACAGCGCTTTCTTCGTTTCTCGTGCGGCCATTCCTTATCTTAAGAAAACCACTGGCGGCTCCATCGTTAACTACACATCGAATGCAGCTTGGAATGCGGGTGGCCCAGGTGCAGGTATCTACGGCGTATCAAAAGCAGCGGTTAATACGTTAACCCGTGCACTTGCTAAAGAACTTGCTCCTGCAGGTATTCGCGTGAATGCTGTATCTCCAGGCACTATCGATACGCCATTCCACGCGCAAATTAAAGCCACTAAGCCAGAAGTATTTGCGTCATGGAAAGACAGCATTCTGTTGGGCCGATTAGGTCAGCCGGAAGAAGTAGCCTCTGTTGTTTCTTTCTTAGTGAGTGAAGATGCGTCATTTATTACTGCAGAAACTGTTCAAATTGGTGGCGGCCAAGCTCTAGGGATTTAATTCCTATCTGTATTAACGAAAGAGCAAGGCCATGGGCGTTGCTCTTTCGCATTTGCCCTCCTTACCATCATAACCTTTTCAACCACGGGAAGGTGTTGAACATAGACATTTAGCGACACCCAGAGGCATGACATGTTGCAATTTCATACATTAACCGACGAAGAAGTTCGTCAGCTTTCAGACACGCTATTTAACGCTCGCACAACAGGCAAAGCGCTACCTGAGTTTCCGGGCAAACTCCCCGCCACACTAGAGCAAGCCTATGCGGTACAAGATCTTTCTATTGCAGCTTCTGACGATAACGTTGTGGGCTGGAAAGTCGGCATGGTTATTCCAGAGCTTCGTGAGCAAATGAAGTCTGAGCGCATAATGGGGCCAGTCTTTAAGAATGTGGCACACTTTATTGGGCATTCTCACGGTGATAATGAGTACATAGAACTGCCTGTCTATACCGATGGTTTTATTGCGGTTGAAGCTGAACTCATGATTGAGATTAACCGCGAGATCACGCCTGGCAGTATAGATACTTCTGCGGATCTATCTCATTTGATTCGTCACGTTTATACCGGTGTCGAAATAGCCAGTAGCCCAGTGAAGGACTTAAATGACTACGGCCCTACTGCGATAATTGCAGACTTTGGCAATAACCACGGCATGGTGGTAGGTGCGCCAATCGAGGATTGGCAATCAAAAATCGCGACCATTGAAACTAAGTGTTTCATCAATGATGAACTGATTAACTCCGCCCCTGCCAACAATGTATTAAATGGGCCAATGGCGGCATTTGCCTATCTTATAGACCAAGCAAGTAAACGTAATATCACGTTACCGAAGGGCACAATGGTGTGCTCGGGAGCGATTACCGGTGTTCACGAAACCTTAGTAGGCTCAACGTCCACGGTAGACTTTGGTGAGGCGGGTAAGATCAATATGAAGTTAGTGGCATTTTAAGCGACAAAACTTCTGATTAATATGAAGGGTGTGTAGTTATTGGCATGTGGTACAAGTGACCACTGCCAATAACAGTTAAAGACATGACTTTAAGTTATGATGCCGACGGGCGCGATGTGCCTTGCCTATTTCCTTCATGCCTTCTGCCTGAAGAAGCATTACCTGCCGCTTTTTGATGAGGACGACGACGAGACGAACGCGGTTGACCATTCCCTTGATTATTTCCTGCTGACGCAGCCCCTTGCTTAGGCTTTTTGGCTTTCTTCGGCTTTTTCGGTGCAGACAATGTCGTGTCTGGTACGTTAACCTGAGGTTCAAACCCATCCATGACTTCACGAGGTAACAGACGCTGTATTAAGGTTTCAATGTCTTTTAACTGCTGCAGTTCATCTGCACTCACGAAAGACCACGCTTGACCACTTGCTCCCGCTCGCCCTGTACGGCCTATACGGTGAACATAATCAGCTGCCGTGTTGGGTAAATCGAAGTTCACCACCACAGGTAGCTCACTGATATCAATTCCACGTGCTGCAATATCCGTGGCTACAAGTACGCCAATTTCACCGTTTTTAAACCCTGATAACGCTTTCGTTCTCGCGCCTTGGCTTTTATTTCCGTGTATGGCCGCGCTAGGAATACGAGCTTTAGAGAGCTTCTCGGCAATACGGTTAGCGCCATGCTTAGTTCGGCTAAACACTAGTACTTGCTTCCAGTTGTTTTGTTTTATTAAGCAAATAAGCGCGGTGGTTTTCTTTGCTTTATCAAGGGTAACTAAGCGTTGCTCAATTTTGTCTACCGTGGTGTTTGCCGGCGCGGTAGAAACCTTCACTGCGTCTACCGTAATCGTGTGAGCAAGTGTAGTGATCTCTGGAGAAAACGTAGCGGAGAACAATAAGGTCTGACGTTTTGCAGGTAACAATTTTAAGATACGTTTAATATCGTGGATAAAACCCATATCCAGCATACGGTCTGCTTCATCAAGCACTAACATTTCAAGTTGGTCAAACTTCACCGCATTTTGCTGAAACAAATCCAGTAAACGACCCGGTGTGGCAATCAGTACATCTACACCAGAGCGCAGTGCTTTCATTTGTGGGTTAATGCCTACCCCACCAAATACCACAGCCGTTTTTAGCGAAAGAAACGCATTAAATCCACGAACGTTATCTTCCACCTGCGCTGCTAATTCTCGGGTTGGCGTTAAGATTAGCGCTCTTACTCGATTGGATGAGGCAGGCTTACCTGATGATAGTTTATGTAACATAGGCAAGGAAAACCCTGCCGTTTTGCCAGTGCCAGTTTGCGCAGCGGCTAACACGTCTTTACCTTCAAGTACTAGCGGGATTGCTTGTTCCTGAATGGGAGACGGCGACGTGTAACCCTGTTTTTCAATAGCTTGTAAAAGCGGGGTTGACAGTCCCAACTCAGTAAATGACATATGATGACTCCTAAAAAATAAAATGCGCTATGAGATATAGCCTAGGGGCGCTGGAGAGCTATCAGTTTGTAGCAGGCTTAAAACGGTAAAGGTCACTATGTGAATCGCGTGAGGGACTGACAGAGAACTAACGGCTGAAGCGTTTATCAAATTTAAATAGTACCAACTTATTAGGCGCGCATACTACCACTGTTGCGCCCTTCAAGCCAGATTAATTTTTAATCAAACCTAGACTAAACCTATCCTCTAAGTCAGTTATCTACTGTATTCAACTGCGTATCATGAGTAGCGCTAATCAACACCCTAATGCAAAACCTAAGAGGAAATAACATGCAACCACTACTCCAAAATGATATTCAACGTACCTGCGGGGCAGCAATGAACGGCACTACAACTTTGACAACCCAGGCTAGCGCGTCTGTGCGTATCGATAACTCTATTTATAGTCACTCTCCAAGCCAGAGTGCATCGACTGTCGTTGTGGCGCACAGCTACGTTTCAGATAATGTTGCTTGGTCATTGAGAAAGTAACTCTGCCAACATGAGAAACAAAAAAGGGTGTTCACCGATAACCTAGGCGAACACCCCTTCTATGTACTATTTTTGTTTTACGCTTTTACTTTTGCGCAGGCATCAGTAATTTTTTGCCATTCCTGATTCACCACCCAATCAGTTTTAGCGACCCAAGTGCCGCCAATAGCGAAAACATTATTTAAGCTTAAATAGTCTTGGTAGTTGTCTTGAGATATACCGCCAGTTGGACAAAATTTGGTATCTTTGAATAGACCGCCTACTGCTTTGAGGAAGCCTGCACCGCCCGATAAGGCTGCAGGAAATAGCTTAAGTTCTCTAAAACCATGCTCTCTGGCTAATACAATATCAGCCACGGTAGACACGCCTGGTATCACTGGCTTACCGCATTGGGTCAGTTTACTCAGTAATTTCTCGGTGACCGCTGGTGTCACGATGAAATCGGCACCAGCTTCTAGCGCCACATTTAACGATGCTTCGTCAACAATGGTCCCCGCGCTTACAATCATTTCAGGCAACTCAGCCTTTATCGCAGACAGGGCTTTTGCTGATTGCTCTGAACGTAAAACAACTTCAACGGTTTTTAGTCCAGCAGCATGCATGGCCTTTGCAATAGCCACCCCATCATGTTCGTTGTCTACCTGAATAATTGGCAGCAAAACCTGCCCATCCATTAATGACGATACTGAATCCATATCACTTTTCTCTCAATGTGTTATCTGACTATTAAGCCAAATTTTGTACGAAATCTTGATAAGTGCCCGCTTCTACAATGGCACCACGATGTTGAATAACAAATGCAGCGCATTTAGACGCTTTCTGTACAGCGTCTTCTATCTCTACGCCGGCTAAACGTGCCCCTAAGTAAACACCATTAAACGCATCGCCAGCAGACGTGGTATCCACCACTTTCGTAGCTGGCGTGAGAGGGATAGTCATCCGGTTACCCTCGGCAATAACCGTAACGGGATCACTACCATTTTTTATGATAATTTCATCAAACGTAAACTGCTCTAAGTAACTAATGACTTCATCAATGGTTTCAAAACCATATAAAAAATTAAAATCTTCGAGTCCTGGCAAGACGACATCCGCCAGTTCAAAAGCCTTCGCATAAAGCGCTTTCGCTGCCTCATTATCACGCCACAGAGACGGTCGGTGGTTCATGTCAAAGACTAATTTTGTGCCCGATGCTTTAAGCTTACTTAGCAGCATCCAATATTGTGCTAAATCATCTTCATTCAAAATAGCGAGTGCAATGCCAGAGAACAACACCATATCCAATGCGGTCATAGACGCGATATCAGTCGCATCAAACATAGACATCATTCGTTTTGCGGCAGAATCTGAACGCCAGTAGATAAACGAACGCTCACCCTCGTCATCAGTGTATATTCTGTATAAACCAATATGCTTTTCAGTATCGCGTTTTAAGAAACGTGTACTGATATTTTCTTCTTCCACCCCCGCGACCATTTGGTCACTTAAAGGATCGCTTCCTACGGCACTAATATAAAACGTTTCATGTTGGTTAAACGTGCGCTTTAGATACACTGCAGAATTATACGTATCGCCTGCAAACCCTTCTGATAGCTGGCCATCAAGCTCTTTTAGCTCGGCCATGCATTCACCAATAAATCCCACTCTCATGTATGCGGACTCCGAAATGTCTTCACCTATGCCCATTTACTGGCCTAGGGATGTTAATACCTATTAATACGTTTACTTTTGAGCCAGAAAATCGACGATACGGGGCTCGGCTGTGTTATCGAATTTGTTACCACTTAAATGGTTTTGAGGCTCACCCACGGTCAATTCAATGGAAATAGGTGCCGAGTCCTCAAACAGGTTATTTGTAACGTTGGCAATTTGAACACCATGGAAAAATAGGCTGGCGTGACGTGAATTACGTTTACCTTTGCCTACATTATTGATGACGTTGTCGGTCACTGTCACTTGTGGGCCGAAGGTACTCTCATCTCTGCCACCACGATAAACCAATGCCAAAGCGCCTTCTATATTAGTGAAGCTGTTGTCACTCACGTGTAACATTTCCACGTTGTATATCCCTAAATCATCTTTTTCTTTATTAAACTTTAATACGTGACCGGAAATATTGGAAAATTGGCTATGGGTAATGGAGAACGATTTTGCAAAGCTTCGTGCCCCTGCAGCAAAAAAGTGGTAACTATGGTTAACGGTTAAATCCACAACCTTAGTGTTGTCCATTTCAAAACGGTAGTTAGTTCTAAGCCCCCACTTTTGCGTGCGAATAAGGGTATTCCCTGTAGCATCGGGGGCGTCTTCACCTGACAGTACTAACCCTGAAAGAGAAAGCGCGCCATTATCCTTAATTTCAAACAATGCTGAACGTTGGGGAAGCAGTTTGGCTTTATGAGGATGTTTTGCCTTAATCACTAACGCTTTATCAATATAAACAATTTTTTGCTCATTATAGACGCCATCATTGAGGAGTAGCACGTCACCGTCAGAGGCATTGGCAACTGAATCAAATAACGCGTTAGTGCCAGCGGACACTTCATGAACCTTGCCAGAACCAAAAGCGGTATCGTACGCTTTTTTGGTGTACCAGCTTGGGCCAACGTCATCTTTTGTTAGCGCTTTAACCGAATTAGATGCGCCGACGGTAACGCCATCAACAGTTACGTTATAACCCGTGTCAGCCGTTATGCTGTCGTCTACATTAAACCCTTCACTAATTTTCTTATCTACCGGGTAATTAGCTATATTATCGTTAAACGTGATACCGCTTATATCATCGAAAAAGCTAAAGGTAGTGTCTGCCTTATCGCTGATGACAAGGTTTTGTTCAAAGCGACTATCTATAGGCGCAGCGGAGCGCTCTTCATCAGCCCCTGCAGCCAGTTGAATGTGACTGACATCAATGAAGGTATTGTGATGCACATACGCATTTTTAACTTGGTGATAGCGGTTTATGGGCGAATTGGGAACACCATTCATAATGGTAAACCCGCTGCCAAAACGATAACCCGTTAGCGACTTAAATACATTGTTAGCCACTTCTTGGTCTTGGTTGATGATGCGCACACCGCCGGTATTCGCCACCCTGTTTCCTAGAAAAACATTTTCAAGAATCTTATTCCCATTGCCGTGGCGCAACGTTAACGTCCCTCTAGACTCAATAAAGGTATTGCCCTTGAGTGTATTGCTTCCTGACTTAACACTGATAATTTCAACTTCGCCATTACACTTATCAAACACGTTGTTTTCGACAAGGGTAAATGAATCTTCTAGTGAATAGTGGCTAGTACCAATCCGTAGCGTTTCCCCTCCATTAGAACCTAGCTCAGGGCGAAACCCAAAGTAGTTATTGTCAATGCGGTGGTGATTTTCAATACTCTCTTCGCTATTGAGGCGCACAGCGACGGTAACGCCTCGGTTTCGCTTACCAGCAAGATAGCTGTGGTCTAGGCGATTATGCTTGCCGTAAAGCGCTACCCAGTAGTCATTCTCAAAGCGGTCTGGCTTAGAGTAGTCTTCTATAACTAACTCTGTCACTCGAACATGATTAGCTAAACGGTTCTTATTAACCTGGTAATTGACCACGGCGCCGGAAGGAGAATAACCGTCTTTAAATACAAGACCAGAAACCACAAGGTGCTTTCCGCCTATAGCTAGGCTTGATTGACCCGATAAGATAACCTTACCTTTTTCCTCAACAGTCAATTCGATAGGCTCGTCGGCTGTGCCTTCTGCATCGAATACCATTTCGAAGTCTTCATAGACACCGTTTTTTAAGATAACGCGATCGCCTGGGGCTAAATCACTCACGGCTTTTTGATAAGCGCTTAAAGAATCAACCAAGAAATCCTCTGCAAGTGCCGGCTGCGCACTTAATACAACGGTTGAGCCAATCAAAAGCGTGAATCGTTTAAATACTGACATTCGTTCTACTCCCTGACAAAAAGCAAAAACATATGCAAAGCGCAGAACAAACTCGTCCGTATGCTGCGTACTTCACCCCGTACAGGGTGACTGAAAAACAAATATGTTTTATTGCCGTTATCAAATTGTTACTAACTCCAGAGGTTAAATCTAACCAATAAAGCCGCTAAAAACAACCAATTTATTTTACCAAATCAAATTAACCTATATTACCAATTGATAAATGTTAAAAAATTGCTACTATTGTGAATGGTTGTATCTACCTGCTTTTGCGCTTAGCGCTGTTTTCAGGATACAATCGTTATCTTAACAGTGTGTTTGGCATATGTAGAAAAAGGTAGAATTAATGAAAACCCGTCGGCTTTTTTGGAGTATTGTCGAGAAGCTTGAATCGCTTATCGATCAGGGTATATACCCCGTTGGCAGTCGATTGCCTGCGGAAAGAGAACTTGCGGAAACGTATCAAGTAAGCAGGCCTACCATCCGAGAAGCGATAATTGCGTTGGAAGTACGCGAGCGCGTGGAAGTAAAGACCGGCTCCGGCGTTTATGTGCTGCAACAGAAAAACAGCCAGAACAATTCTAAACCTATTAGTGCGTTTGAACTCACTCAAGCGAGAGCATTAGTGGAAGGCGAGGCTGCTGCGCTTGCGGCCTCAACAATCTCTCAAGAAGAACTGGCTGAACTGCATCAAACGTTGGTAGAAATGAAGACGCCCGAGAAAGCAGATGCTGCCGATCAACGTTTCCACCAAGTTATCTCTCAAGCTACCCGTAACAATGCCATTCTTATTTCAGTAGAAAATTTGTGGCAATTACGACGCACTGTTCCGCAAGTTGTTAGTGCCTACAGTGAAGTGTGCTCGCAAGGGAATGAGCAGCGCTTGAAAGAACACACCGCGATATATGATGCCATTGCGAATAAAGACCCAGCAGGTGCCCGGCGCGCTATGCATTATCATTTCAATCGCCTGATTAATGCGCTCTTTGATGCAAGCGAAGCAAAAGCACTTGAAGAAATTAAACGCAAAACCGATGAAACCCGCGATCTTTACTCAATCTCTCATTTAAGTCAGTAAATCTAAGCGACAACATCATCGTTGATGATTTTATGGCGCACAAAATAAAACAGGCTTCTTACGAAGCCTGTTACTTACTAGGGTACTCAGTGAGTTATGTTGTTTTTATTGACTTGAGTTCGTACTGCTTTCCCCGACCGAAGATAAAAAGTAACCTTGAAGGCTCTACTCTATACTTGCCACAAAGTCTTCAATCGGCTTGACCAATAAAGGCCCCACGACGGCCCGCACACACCTACGCCGCCGCAGGATAAACTTAAGCTAGACCTGACTTCCTCTGAAGGTTACACCTTAATGCTTGTGTGCCAGAGACCGTCTATTCTTTCCGTCTGCGTAAAATAAATGTAACCAAAATCCTGCCACCGGTCAACCATTTATTTTACCAATGATGACAATAACACATTACCAATACAAAAACTGGTCATTCCAATTTTGAGATATGTACGTTTTTTCCTATGGGCCCCCCCCTCACCTCTTACAGATAAAATGTGAATATTTCTTTACCTTGTATAATTTAAAGGTTAAAAAGCGGCCTAGTATTAATTATCCAACGTTGAGTGCCCAACGCCGGTATCTCTGGAGCTGACTGCTAATATGAATGTAGATAACCTTGTGATACATCTTGATGAAGCACTAGCCAACATTAAAGCTGCGATCTACACGGAAAGTTTTGCTATACAATTGCTTGTTTTAGCCGCTATCTACTTGGTGTCTTTCCTTGCTTCACGTCAGCTTAAGTACGCACTTAAGATTGAACGCCGGCCGCAGCTTAAAGGAACACATACGCTTTACGGATTAGCCCATAAAGCCAGTGACACCCTATTTCCAATCATCACTATTAGCGCTTTAAAGCTTACCTCAGTGCTTTCTGAGCAATATCAGTTTGACGCATGGTTACTTAACGTGGCCATTGTTGTAGCCGTTATGCTTTTTGTTAATTCATTGATTAGGATCTTTGTAGAAAATGCACTTTTTGCAGGCTTCATGCGTTACGTTGCCATGCCTGTCTTGTTTCTACATCTTGTGGGTGTGTTACCTGTCATTACCGATGCGCTACAAAGTATCTCTATTTCTATCGGTAACGTGAATATTTCAGCCTACGGCGTTACCAGAGTGTTCATTTTTGGCGGGTTGCTATTTTGGCTAGGCAGAGCGTCCAACACTGTGGGTCAAAACATCATCCGTAATCACAATACGTTAGACGGCTCAACTAAAGAGGTTTTTGCGAAGCTTTTTGAGGTGGCGCTTTTTTGCATTGTGTTTCTTCTACTACTAAACGTAATGGGGATAAACCTTACCGCCCTAGCGGTATTTGGTGGTGCATTAGGTGTAGGACTCGGGTTGGGGTTGCAGTCTATCGCGTCAAATTTTATCTCCGGTATTATCATTTTATTAGATAGATCTCTTACTGTAGGCGATTATGTGGAACTCGAAGATGGCCAAAAGGGTATCGTGCGTGAATTCAAAATGCGTTACGCCGTACTTGAAACCTTCGATGGCAAAGATATTCTCGTACCCAACGAAAAATTTATTAGTTCACTCCTCATAAACTGGACGCATAAAGACCCAAAACAACGTTATCGTATCGATTTTTCTGTGGCCTATAAAACCGATATTCGTGCCATGGTCGACATCATAAAAGACGCGGTGTCTCAACACCCGCAGGTGATCAGCGGTGATGCTGTGCCTTTTGAAGAACGCCCAGACTGTGAAATAGACAGTTTCGGCGACTCAGGCGTGAATATGTTCGTCGAGTTTTGGATTGAAGGGGTAGACGATGGGAAAAATCGCGTCGGGGGCGATTTGCTACTGACTGTGTTTGAAACACTAAAAGAACATGGTATTGAGATTCCCTTTCCGCAGCGAGAAGTACGTGTACTCAACGAGGGTCCTAGTATTAAAGAAACCACGCCGTAAGGGAAAGGTCTTGCTTGCGGCCTTTATCTTGGCGTCTCCCCGTGCTGAATGCGCCTTATAAATCTTGCCATACGCAATCAAAAACACCTAAATAGAGTTAAATAAGCCAAATTTTTCGCTTATTATATGCCTATTTGTATCAGCAAGAGATTTTAGGCATGACAAAGCAGCGTATTAAGCAAATAGTAGAAAGCCTTGCTCACCAAGAGGGTGTTTCGGAAACAGGCATTAAAGGGGTGCGTACTTTCAAGGTAACGTCCTCTATCCCTTGTTCTCCAGCAGTTTATGAGCCCACTATCATCGCCATTGTGAGTGGTCAAAAAGAAGCCATACTGGAAGGCAATAAATTGACTTACGACAGTCGCCAATACCTGTGCTGTTCCGTGTCGATGCCCGTTGAAGCAGGCACACCAAATGCGTCAGTAGAAAACCCGCTATTAGGTGTTTCAATTTCTCTAGATACTAAAGTCATGACCGAGTTGGCGCTAGAAATTGAAACCGCTTCCGGCCTAATTAAGTCCCCAAAACCTAGTGAACAACTCAGCAGTTTATCGTTAGCTGATTGGGACGATAATTTTTCCGAGGCACTTTTTCGGCTATTACAGTTAGGGGGCAAAAAATTAGATACCGCCATATTAGGCGAGGCTAGGCTGCGAGAACTTTACTATGCGGTATTAAAAGGTAAAAGCGGATTAGCCGTTAAACGTGCCTTCGGCATAGGCAACGAAATTGCGCGGTCTATCGATTATTTGGCTACTCATTTGAACGACAATGTCACCATTGATGAACTTGCTTCGCAGGTAGGTATGAGTCGTGCGGTTTTCCATCGTAAATTCAAACAAGCAACCTTGATGTCTCCCATTCAATTTATGAAGTCTATGCGATTGAATAACGCAGCAATGCAGATAGCATCAGGTAAGAATGTAAGTGAAGCAGCAATGTCTGTAGGCTACGTTAGTTCATCTCAGTTTAGCCGTGAATTCAAGCGGTTATATGGCCTTTCGCCAAAACAATGGACTCAGTCTAGGCCGCTCCCCGAGACGTTTCAACCCGACACTTATAAAGAGGCCAGTAAGCCAGCCTTTAATTAAGTGCAGGCCTAATTAGGGAAAGCATCAAAGCACGAGGTGCTTTACGTTAATAGCGGGCGCGGATGACATCCCATTGCCACTCGACGTCAGACAGGTTGATAAGGGCAAGAAATCGCGAGTAATTGTCTTGTCCCATGGCACTGGCCACGGTTTTTAGTTGTGACTTTGCTTTAACGGCTTTGACATGCAGTAAATCTAGCCGTTTATCCGCATTGCTTTCAAAGTTTGTATCACGTATGTCATTCACTTTCTGCATCGTCTGCCAGTAGGTTAATACGTAATCCACTAGGCGCAAATGGATGCTCACCATTCGCTTATTTTCAAATACCTGAGCAAATAAGGTAGGGGTTAGCCACTTTTTAAAACTAGATTCCGTTTCTTGCTGAACACTTTCTAACAGCAAGGCTAACACCTGCCGATATTCCCGTATCAGCTTTAAATGCACGTTGGTACTGCATTCGTTGGAAGAAAGCAAAGTTAAATCATCAACCAGCATTTCAAGGCTAACAAGGTGTCGCTGAATTTGGGCCATGGCTAAAACTAGTGTTCGCTATTTGGTGCAGAAAATTGCCGTAAACATAGCCACTTAGTGTACCCAAATTTTGAACTGCTTTCAGAATGGAATCCACGTTTTTTGAAAAAATAAAAAAGGGCGATTGATTATCGCCCTTTGAATTTATCAGTAGATTTCAACGCGTGCGTATCATTACCTACATATTTAATGGCTTGCCAAGATCATGACGCAAATCGAAACGATCGAGAGTCATCACCTTTGTCCACGCTTTTACGAAATCGTTGACAAACTTCTCTTTCCCGTTGCTGTAAGCATATACTTCGGCCACGGCTCTTAGTTCGCTGTTTGAGCCAAAGATAAGATCAACAGGTGTACCTGTGTATAGTACTTTACCTGTATTACGATCCATGGCTTGGTAAACGCCTGCATCATCGGTTTTCTGCCATTTCACACCCATATCTAGCAAGGTCACGAAAAAGTCATTCGATAAGGTACCTGGGTTTTCAGTGAACACCCCATGTGACGCACCGTCTGCATTCACATCGAGTACCCGTAGGCCACCAAGAAGTACCGTCATCTCAGGCACGGTAAGATAAAGTTGATCAGCTTTATCTATCAACATTTCCGTCGGTGTGCGATAGCTCTTTTCTGCATTGTAGTAATTTCTAAACGCATCAGCACTAGGCTCAAGCAATGAGAACGAGTTCACGTCAGTTTGTGCTTGTGTTGCATCGCCGCGACCCGGAACAAACGGAACCGTCACTTCAACGCCTGCATCTGCTGCCGCCTTTTCGATGGCCGCTGCGCCACCAAGAACAATGAGATCGGCCAACGATACCTGCTTTTTATTAAACATGCCTTCGTTGAAGTCGCTCTGAACTTCTTTCAGTTTAGCCACCACCATTTTAATGGTATCAGGCTCATTTACATCCCAACTAATCTGAGGCTCAAGGGCGATACGTGCACCGTTTGCGCCGCCTCTAAGATCTGACGCTCTAAAGCTAGACGCAGAAGCCCATGCGGTTTTCACCAATTGTTGTACCGTTAAACCAGTGTCCAGAATGGCCGCTTTCAATGCCTTGGCATCGTCTTTGTCAATCAGTGGGTAATCCACTTCAGGAACAGGATCTTGCCAAATAAAGTTTTCTTCTGGGATATCTGTGCCTAAGTATCTCTCTTTTGGCCCCATGTCTCTATGAGTAAGCTTGAACCAGGCCTTCGCAAAGGCTGTAGAGTACTCTTTGGGATCAGCAAGGAATCGTTCAGCGATAGCACGGTATTTAGGATCGTACTTTAAGGCAAGATCTGCTGTGGTCATCACAGGTGGATTGCGTTTACCTTCCACGTGCGCATCTGGAACTGACTTATGCAAAGATTCGTCGGTGGGTACCCATTGAATCGCGCCTGCTGGACTGCGTGTTTGTTTCCACTCAAAGCCAAGCAGGTTTTGTAAATACAAACTCGTCCACTTTGTGGGAAGTTGCGTCCAAGCGCCTTCTAGTCCACTAGTGACCGTGTCTTCTGAATGCCCTTTCCCGCATTTGTTTTTCCAACCTAAACCTTGCTCTTCAAGACCTGCACCACCAGGCTCTGCACCCAAACAATCTGAAGGTTTATGTGCGCCGTGCATTTTACCGAAGGTGTGACCACCAGCAATAAGCGCTACAGTTTCTTCATCGTTCATCGCCATACGTGAAAAGGCAATGCGGATGTTCTTAGCTGACCCCATAGGATCAGGCACCCCTTTTGGACCTTCAGGGTTAACGTAGATTAAGCCCATGTGGGTTGCGCCTAGCGGACGTTGCAATTTGCCATCACGCTCTTCACGGTCACTGGCTAACATCTCTACTTCTGGGCCCCAATACACCATATCAGGTTCCCAATCATCAGTTCTACCACCTGCGTAGCCGTAGGTGTCAAAGCCCATGTTTTCCATGCCCACTGTACCGGCAAGGATCATTAAGTCGCCCCATGAAATAGACTCACCATACTTTTGCTTTATTGGCCAAAGTAAGCGGCGGGCTTTATCTAAGCTTGCATTGTCAGGCCAGCTATTTAGTGGGTCGAATCGCATTTGACCACCATCACCGCCACCACGACCATCTAACGTTCGGTAGGTACCAGCACTATGCCAAGCAAGACGAATGAAAAAAGGACCGTAGTTTCCAAAATCTGCCGGCCACCAATCTTGCGATGTAGTAAGGAGTTCATTTACATCAGCTTTAACCGCGGCTAAATCTAACTTCGAGAATGCTTCTGCATAATCAAAGTCTTCGCCTAGTGGGTTTGAACGTGTGTCATGGTCTCGAAGTTGCGATAAATCCAACTGCTCAGGCCACCAAAATTTATTATTTTTAGGCTGAAATGGCACGCTAGTACCGCTACCTTTTGCGCCAGCAGGCTTACTGATTTGATCGTTGGCAATTGCCCCAGTCGCTGCAAGCGACAAGGCGATTAGGCCTGACAGCGTGGTTTTCTTAAACCTTTTTATCGTCATGGTCTTGTTCCCGTTTTTTCTCGTGTGTTAGCCCTCGTCAATGACGTAGGGAGCTTCTTTGTCGTGTCCACATTCTTTACGCCGACAACGCGTTAACAATTTGTTTACACCAAGCTCTTAAAAGATAGATAGCAAGACGAGAAATTTACAGTTGATAAAACAAATGGGCTTAATAGGAAATTTGAATTAGCCTTTAAAAATCGTTAAACATCAATAATTAAAGCTATTTTATGAGACCCTTAATGACACTGCAGGGTTAACTATAAAACACGTGTGTGAGCGTGAAGTCTTTACACTTGGTGAGTAAAGTTGTGTTGCTCAAAATACCGGCAACTTTACAAAACTGTTTATATACTCATCAAATCCCTTCTCGCTTTGAAAATATTACCCAATTTCTCCCCCGGTTTTGGTCATATTTACGCTGGCACACCTCTTGAACACCTCCCTATGAAAACTCAACAGCGAAAGCGGGGGAAATTCTTCTCTCATCATATCGTGAAACTTGAGTCGCCAAATTGCCGGTTAATCGGCACTTGGTGAAGGACAACGTTAAAGACAAGAGGAATCATTATGAAAAACACACTTACAGCTATTGCAAGTATTGCCGCATTAACTTCATTTGGCACATACGCCCAGTCTAGCGACTACCCTATGGATGACAGTGGGTTTTACGTCGGTGGCAACTATGGTTACCTAAAAGCCGAAGGTGAAGATGACTTCGACGACGATAAGGACGTATGGCAAGGACTACTTGGTTATAAGTTTAACGAATGGGTAGCACTAGAAGGTAGTTACATAGATTTCGGCGATTATGGCAGTGACCTTGCTGGCGCTGAAACCGACGGCTACACTGCTGCGGTAAAAGGGATCCTTCCTATTTCAGACCGTTTTTCTCTCTACGCAAAAGTGGGGCAACTTTGGTCTGAAACAGAGTACAACTTCGGTACTGCTACTGGCGACTACGACGACGAGAGCTTGTTTGTTGGGGCTGGTATCAGTTATGAAATCACACGTAATTTCCTCGTTAATGCAGAGTACACGGTGTACGACACGACGCTAGATGCAGATGAAGCTGTTGACGACATTGACGATACTGACTTTGAAACAGATTTAAAACAAGCCAGTTTAGGGATTGAATACCGTTTCTAATCATTATTCGCAGAAATAAACGTTATTTCTTTGAAGGCGGCACCTCTCACGGTGCCGTTTTTAACGTTGAATGTAAATTCGCCTATTGATAGTCATTTTATACGCTTTCACTTGTTACCCCGCTAAACGAATTAGGCTAGCATACCAATCATTACACCTTCGGCGACAACACTATGCTTTTACTTGCTTTAATATATCTCACGGCGGCGCTCGTGGCTGTGCCTCTGGCCAAAAGGTTAGGGTTAGGTTCTGTTCTAGGTTATTTAATAGCAGGTATCCTGATTGGGCCCTATGCCCTCTCATTAGTGGGTGACCAAACTGAAATTATGCATTTTGCTGAGTTTGGTGTCGTCATGATGCTGTTTTTGATAGGCCTTGAGCTGCAGCCATCACGATTATGGACACTTCGCCACTCCATCGTTGGGTTGGGAGGGCTTCAAGTTCTGCTCTCAACCGCCGCTATTTTCAGTGTAGCTTACTTCGCGCTGCAATTGGCTTGGCAAACCTCTCTCACCGTGGGGCTTATGCTCGCTCTTTCTTCCACGGCAATTGTGGTTCAGTCGCTAGAAGAAAAAGGCTGGCTTAGATTGGATGCTGGGCAAAACAGCTTCTCCGTGCTTTTATTCCAAGATATTGCTGTCATCCCTATTCTTGCTTTATTACCGTTACTTTCTTTTATGCCTGAAAGTGCCATAGAAAGTGAGCACTCACTTATTTCGAGCTGGTCTGCGTGGGAGAAAGTTGCCGTATCCGTTGCGGCCATTGCGGGAATTATCGTGGCGGGAAAATATGTATCTGCACCGATATTTCGATATATTGCACAAACTCATATGCGTGAAATTTTCACCGCGTTTGCATTGTTTCTTGTAATAGCCATTGCTTTACTGATGCAATCTATCGGTTTGTCGCCTGCACTAGGCACTTTCCTCGCCGGTGTCGTATTAGCTGAAAGCGAGTTTCGCCACGAGTTAGAAGCAGATATTGAGCCTTTTAAAGGATTGTTGCTCGGCTTGTTCTTTGTCACGGTGGGTGCGTCTATTAATTTTACGTTGTTGCTAGATAACAGCTTACTCATTGTCATGTTAGTGGTGGCGTTAATTGCCATTAAAGCATTAATTCTCTTCGCGCTAGGCACCTTATTTTCAATCAACAAACGACAACGTCTATTGTTTGCCATCGCCTTAGCCCAAGGTGGAGAGTTTGCCTTTGTTCTTTTATCCCTTTCTCGCCAATTGAGTATAGTCAGTGACAACGAAGCTAACCTAGTCACCTTGGTGGTAGCGCTATCTATGGTCATCACGCCGTTGCTACTCATGCTCTATGATTATGCGCAAAAGTACCGTAAAACAGACACTCCTGCTTTTGATGCGCCGAGTGAAATTGGGGAGTCGAAACATGTCATTATTGCTGGATATGGGCGCTTTGGACAGATTATTGGCCGCTTACTCAAGGCACAAGGGTATGAAGTGAGTGTGTTAGATCATAGTCCCACGCAAATCGACCTGCTCCGTAAGTTTGGTAATAAAGTGTATTACGGGGACGCCGCGAGAAAAGAGTTATTGGATGCAGCAGGCGCTCAACATGCACAGCTTCTTGTTATTGCCATCGATGATGTAGACAAGTCTATGGCAATTGTGGATTTAGCGAGAAAGCACTATCCCAATCTCAAGTTAGCGGTAAGAGCACGAGATAGACGCCACGCCTATCAACTCATAAGATTGAACGTCACAACATTCAACCGTGAATTGTTTGACTCTGCTATTGTACTTGCCGTTGAATCTCTCAAATTGCTCGGCAATGAAGATACGGATGCCGAAAGAGCGGGCAGGATGTTTAGGGAGCACGACATTGAATCAATGAAAATGCTTGCCGATGTATGGGGCGATGATAAGTCTTACGGAGTGGCAATTAAACAAAGAATGCAGGACCTCACGCAAGTGTTGGCGCAAGACTCTCAAGCGGGAGATAGATTTAATACCTGTAACAATAACGACAAGATCGAGAAAGCTGAGGTAAAAAATAACAGTAAAAGCGAATAAGCGGCCTGATAAAGGGCATTTTATTTCTGCAGATTTTAAGCATGAAAAGCCATACCTAAATATTGCATCGCATACGTCACCGTAAAGGAGTTAACTTTTTGCTGATTCATACTTAGGTATAATAATGGGGACTTAACTATTCGAGTAGGCAAAGTGCAAAGTCTCGTTTCCCTTTCATTTTTCATTGCTATCGCTGCGTGTACTGCCACTGGCAGCGCTTTAGCGACGAAGGCGAAACGTGGTAAATCGAAAGCTGATACACATGCTTCTTTGGCTTGTGCACTGATTGCGATAACGTTAATCCTACGTTGGACTACCACCGAGTTAGCATTGCCCACGGTGCTCATTCTCACTGGCTTTGTTTTTGGGCTATTAGGTTGCTACCAACTCTTCTTGAGTTTATCTGCGCTTCGACAAAAGAAGGATTCATTGAATACCTATGCGTGGTGGACGTTTGTAGGTGGCAGCATCGCAACCTGCCTCTGCTTCTATATTTCACCCAGTCTTACCGAAGCGCTTAATATGAGTATCGCTGCATGCATATTACTTCTTTGTGAAGGCACCCTTTACAATGAAAGGCTGGTCATTCGATCGCATGGATACGCTATGAAGAAGTTGTTATTCGCAAGCGCGTTTGTGCTATTTTTCCATGGGGTAGTGTCCGCTGCATTAACGCTAGCAGGAGAGTTCAGCGACATCCATCTTCTCCATCAAGTGAGTTTAATATTAATCGATGTCGCCACAATTGTATTGGCGTTTACCCTTTTCAATAACCCACTCGCCAGTGAAATTCGCGTGCCTTTAAACACACTGACACCTAGCTGTGATGGTTACTACTCTCGAGAGCAAATGATACAACTTTTTGAATCTTATCCTGCCTATTCTACTCATTCTGTTATTCTTGTAAGAATCAATGCTCTCGCTGATATTAAACAGGATCTGGGCGAAAGCTTTTACAAAAACAGTATTAAAAAGGTGGTTTCCAGCCTTAAGCAATACACCCGTGAGCAAGATACGATAGCGCGATTGTCAGACGATACTTTTGCCGCTGTGCTAAAGGGTGTGCCGGAAGAGGCCTCTTTAGCGATTGCTGACCGGTTCGCTAACGACCTCACTGCACACAACCTACAAACACATTCGAACACGCCGGTTTTTACCACTCACATTTGTGTGTTTGACTCTATTTCGGCTGCGCTAACTGCCACATCAGAATCCTCCACTGATAGGCCAGAAGGGAAAGGTAATTGCGCCCTGCAGCTGGCATATTAACCCCTTGCCTATATGGCGTTAACTTCCGAACTCCGTGAAAAAGTTACACAGACGGGCTAACTACATATCAAAGCCCATTCATCTATTCAGATATATATCAATAAGATAGAGCAGTTTAAAGCGTCACTCTAGTAGGAATGATTCCTGCACTTCTCCCTGTTATACAAAATGACATGGATTCGATGTCGGGAGAAAGATTGTGGCTAAAAATAATATATTCACCCCTGGTGAAAACTGTTGGGTCAGTAGCGAAGCACGCTATGTGACGCCGCTTATTGATTGCGCGAATTATTACAAGGCGCTTCATAATGCGATTTCCAAAGCCCAACACAGCATTTTTATTGTCGGCTGGGATATTGATAGCCGCATAAGGTTGCTAAGAGGTAAAGATGAAGAAAACGCAGAAGCACCAAGCGTAGTCAGTGATTTACTGGCCTGGAAAGCAGAACAAAATCCCGATATTAAAATATATTTATTGCGCTGGGATTCTTCCTTAGCATTTTTTGCGCAACGTGAAATGTGGGCCAAAGAAGTATGGGAAGAAAAGACACCCGATAATGTAGAAACCCAACTGGATGACACCATTCCTATGGGCGGTAGTCAGCACCAAAAAATAATTGTGGTGGATGACGAACTTGTATTCTCTGGCGGTATGGACATTTCAACCAATCGTTGGGATACCCGAGACCACCCCGTGCAGTCGGAAGAGCGTCAAGGCCCTGATGGCGAATATCCACCACTGCATGATGTACAAATGGTATCCAGTGGCCCTGTGGTAAAAGATTTCGCAACATTGGTGAGATGGCGCTGGGAGCGTGTTGCTGACAGCGAGCCTATCGCATTAAGAGAGGAAGCTGACACAGGTTTAACCGCGGCTAAACCTCGCACCTGGCCGGATGATTTTCCTCCAGAATTTGAAAATGTAAGCTGTGCATTGGCGCGTACTATCCCGTTTATGGATGAAGTTGAGCCCGCACAAGAAGTTCGCACGATGCTGCTTGATTTAATTAATCAGGCGGAGTCGTTTATATACATAGAAAACCAATTTACTACACGTCAGGAAATCGCTGAAGCGCTTAACAAACGGCTCAAGGCGTGCCCTAATTTGCATGTCATACTTGTAAGCTCCTATGAACCCAAAGGTAAATTTGAATGTGAGGCTTTTTGGGCCAGTCGAATCGAGTTTAAGGCTATTTTAGAGAAGGGTATTGACCCCAAACGTATTCGCCTCACCTACTCTTCTATTGAAGACATGCAGGGCCGAAAAGCCTACAAACGAATACATTCGAAAGTCATGACGGTTGATGATAAATATCTTGTTATAGGCTCGAGTAATCTAAGTAATCGCTCTATGACGTTAGATACAGAAATTGACGTTGTTTTGCATGGCAATAGTGAGCATAACCGACAGCAAATTTTACACGTACGAAACGATTTACTTGCAGAACATACCGGGCGAAAGCTGGAAGATATGCCAGCATTATTTGACACTGACTATCCAGTAGACGCGTTAATGCAAGGTCAGATTGCCCACGGTTATGTGCTTACTGAAGTGCGTGACGAAGTGTTTACCAATCATTCAGTGAAGAACGTATTCCGTTCACTGTCTGACCCAGAAGAACCGCTTATTTCCTTGCCTACTCTAGATGGGGCGGCGTTGCCGGCTCGTAACCCTCGCCGTCGCAGTATTATGATCATGCTAGGTATTGCCGTTATTGCCATTTTAGGCGGCCTAATGTTTTGGGCTAGTCAGTCTATTTCGTGGTTAAGTTCAGAGAGCATTAATGACTTTTTAGAAAAAAGTAGAGGCACCTATTTTGCTCTACCGACGGTACTGTTGGTGTACGTTGTGGGCGGCATTTTGTTTTTCCCTGTGACGGTATTATCTCTTGCAGTGGCGGCCATCTTCGGGCCTATATGGGGCCCTATCTACGGTATTATGGGCGCGCTATTGAGTTCGGCCATATTGTTCGGTATTGGCAAACTTTCAGGAAACGCTGGCCTACGAAAAATAGGCGGCCCAAAAGTGGAAGCAGTCGACGAGAAATTGAAAAAGAGCGGTATCGTGGGTGTTGCAGCCATTCGAATGCTACCTATTGCGCCATTTAGCTTAGTGAACTTAGTGGCGGGCATTTCTTCTATCGGTATTGTTCAATTTCTTATTGGAACCTTCTTAGGTATGTTCCCCCCCATGATAGCCAAAGGCTTAGTGGGCGACTCTATTACGCAAATTTTTAGAAACCCGTCTGCGACCTCTATCGGCTATCTTGTCGCGGGTATCGTTTTATGGGGGTTAATGATCTGGGGCTCGCAGAAATTTGCTCGCTATTACCAAGAGCGAAAACAGAAAACCGCCACGGATGAGAAAGAATGTGCCGCATAATTAGTTATAATATTCATAGCGGAATTGGGCGAGACAAGGTGCAAGACTACCGTCGAATTGGTCAATTCCTCGCGGAGTCAGGCGCTGACGTAGTGCTACTTCAAGAGATGGACACACGCCCTTCGGAACGGGCCATAGAGCGCGACATTCACGACATATGCGCTGGCAATGCTTTTAAACTGGTGCCGTCACCTGCGATTCAAGAAGCCAGCGGGTGGTATGGTAACGCCATACTCACTCGCTTCAATGTGCGTAAACAAGAGACCTTCGATGTCAGTCAGGAAGGGCGGCAACCTAGAAACGTGCAAATAGTAGAACTGCAAACAGAAAAAGGGCCTATCAGGGTAGTGAACACCCACAAAGGGTTAAAAAAACTAGAGCGCCGGTCTCAATTTGCCATGCTTCATGAGCACTTGGCCAATCGCTTAAAATCCGACCCTGTGCCCCTTGTGCTGGCGGGCGACTTTAACGAATGGCAATTCTTCACCCGCGCCTTTAGAGGCTTAGATAACTTACTAAACCAGCAAAAAGTAGGCGCAACCTTCCCTAGCCAGTTCCCTTTATTTTCTCTTGATAGGGTATGGACCAGCGACGATATTACGGTGATTAACTGTCGCAAGTTAAGGAGCAAAAGAACCCGCGTATTCTCCGACCACCTGCCCGTTCAGTTGGATATAAGGCTGCCCGATAAACTGGCACCCCGAGATTGAGCCTGCTGAGCGAAAGCAAGCAGACCACACCAGTGATGTTGCTTTTGCTCACTCGCCACCACCTGCTTAATGATAGACAGCATTCTTGCGGTAGCATCGTTAAGTGGCGCGGTTTTATTGGTAGCAGCGAGCACCAACCTTGGCATTTCCGGATCCACAATTTTTAATAACTTAACTAACCCTGATTCCTGCAAATGAAACACCGCCGACGTAGGCAAGATCATCACCCCCTCACCTTGCATAACTTGTCGCAATCCCGTCATCAACTGACCTGAATAGGCGCGATCGTGCTGTAAACTGACTCCAGTGAGGCGCTCATAGTGCGCAATGAGCCTACCTAAGGCGTCTTTTGTACTGGGTGATAAAAGCGGGAACTGACTAATTTCCCAAAACGAGATAGTGTCTCTTGAAAGCAAATGCTGATATTCATTGTTGGTGGCCGCGTTCGAAACAACGAGATGAAGTTCTTCGCGAATGAGAGGCTCTACCGTCATAAATTGCGGGTTAACTTCCTGCTCGTAAGTAAGCGCAATATCTACATTGCCTTCCTCCAGCCAACTCTTGACGGAATAAGAAGGGCCAGTACTAATATCCAAAGTAAGTTTGGGGTGTCGGGCTTTCACTTCTGCGATTAAAGGCATGGAAAGTACGTTCCCAATTGAAGGCAACATGGCAACTTTTACCACACAATCAATGCGATTAAAGATGCCATTGAGCTCATTTTTCGCTAGATTAAAATCATCAACCAACTTTATAGCGTGGTTCAAAAAGACTTGCCCCGCGGGGGTTAATACCACTCCTGAAAAACTGCGAGTAAGAAGTTGCCCTCCCATCTCTCGCTCTAAACTGGCGAGTTGTTGGCTAATCGCCGGTTGTGCAATGTCCAATTCCCTTGCTGCTGCAGCTATACTTCCTTTTTTTACCGTAGTGAGAAAATAGTGAAGCTGTTTAAAATTCAAAAGTGTCGCCCCATCAACAAGTTACAATAAATTAACACACAGTTCGTTTTTTAACGCTTTCGCAGCTATCAAAAATAACTACTTTGTTTCAGCAAGTTACAGCAACTTCTGTACCAGCAAACGAGGCATTTTAACTTTACACATGTTAGTTAATAATTAATTAGCTTAATTGATTTAAATTTTAACGATTAAAAATGAATATAATTTCTCTTTAAATACAAATAATTACAAACACCTTCAATATTTTCCTTATACCCCTATATATTCTTTTTTCTTCCGCCAAAGGCTAAGAGTTTTTAGCTTGTATATCGAACACAGGCGATCGCTAACAACAATAATAGTGTGCTTAATGCATCGAGGCGGTGCCTGTGCGTGCCATATGTGAGCAGAAGCAAACGTTATTTCTGCAGCAGACAACAAATTAAACACTGCATATTCTGGGAATACACATGAGAAAAACAAAAATTCAGCACGCTATTACAACTGCACTTTCCGGTATGTCGCTAGCGGCGCTAGCACTTACTGCTCCTCTCGCTCTTGCGCAAGAAGCTGAGACGGAAGCAGCGGAACCTGAAAATCTGGAAAAAATCGCGGTGGTGGGTGCACGTGGTGCTCCTCGTTCAGTCACCAGTTCACCAGTACCTGTAGATGTGCTTAGCGCGGAAGACATTGAAGCTGTAGCGTTTACAGATATGAACAACGTTTTGATGACACTCGTGCCCTCTTACGCTGTAAGTCGTCAGCCCATTTCAGACGGTGGTACGTTTATTCGTCCAGCCACACTTCGAGGCATGCCCACGGATAAAACCTTGGTGCTAGTAAACTCGAAGCGCAGACACAGAGCTGCTTTGGTTTCCATTGGTGGTTCGGGTACGCAAGGCCCTGATATTGCGACTATCCCTACAGCCGCTATTGCGAATGTTGAAGTGTTACGTGACGGCGCAGCTGCACAGTATGGTTCAGATGCCATTGCCGGTGTTATCAACTTTCAGTTAAAAGAGAACACAGAAGGCGGTTCTTTCACCGCTGATTACGGTAGCTATTTCGAAGGTGACGGCGACCAAATTACCATTACAGGTAATAAAGGTTTTGCCCTTGGCGAAGACGGTTTTTTAAGTATTTCTGCTGAATACTCAGACAGCGAAGCAACCTATCGTGGCGAGCAATACTGTGAATCTTGGTTCTGCGTTGATGAGCAATCAGATCAATACATTGCAGACGCCACTGCAATGGCCAATTCAGTGCATGGCTCAGATGTGGTTCAACCATGGGGACAACCGAATACCAGTGGTACGCGTATTTTTGTTAACGCAGGCTACGCGTTGACAGACGATGCTGAGCTTTATGCGTTTGGTAACTACTCAGAAAGTGAAGGTGATGGTTCATTCTACTACCGTTATCCAGGCAACGGTACCATCGAAGACCTGCGTTTAGAAGACGGCTCAATTTGGAGCCCATTAGAAATATACCCAGGCGGTTTTACGCCGCGCTTCTTCGGTGATGTGACTGACTATTCCTTAGTAGGTGGTATTAAAGGCATGTCTGGCGCATTGGGTTACGACATCAGTGGCCGCTACGGTTACAACGATATTTCTTACACGCTGTCAAATACCATTAACCCGTCAATGGGTAACGAATCACCGACTTCCTTTAAGCCTGGCGACCTAACGAACGAAGAAACCCAATTTCAAGCAGACTTTACCTATGATTTAGATGAGTATGTGTTTGCGTTTGGTCTAAGTTATTTAGATGAATCTTATGAAATTTCCGAAGGTGAAGAAGCGTCATATTTCGCAGGTGATTATGCCCAAGCTGATCCTTGGGGCTTCTGTAATGACGATTATACCACCACGGAAGCGGGTGCGGCGGTCATCGCCAACGGTTCAACACTCAATTGTGCAAACTACACAAGCAACGATTCCGATGAAGATGGTATTGAAGATGACGGATTTGAGGGTGTTGATGCGGTTTACACCATTGTTGGTGTAGGATCTAACGGCTTCCCTGGTTACTCTCCTGATTACTCTGGCTCGTATGAGCGTGATTCTTACGCTGTGTATACCGACATTTCTGGTGATATTACTGATTCATTATTCGCACAGGCAGCATTGCGTTATGAAGATTACTCAGATTTTGGTTCAGAGCTGGTTTATAAAGTAGCCGCCTTCTATCAAATTAACGATGATGTAGGTATTCGTTCTTCATATGGAACTGGCTTTAGAGCTCCAACACCAGGTCAGCAAGGGACCACAAACGTGTCCACTCGTTTGCCTAATGGGCAACCTGTAGCCACGGGGCTCTTCCCAGCTGGTGGTGAAGTGGCGCAAGCGCTTGGTGCTGAAGAACTGTTACCTGAGAAATCCACCAACTTTACCCTTGGTTTAACTGCCAACTATGGCGACTTAACCTTAACGGTGGATTACTACAACATTAAGTTGGAAGATAGACTCTACTCTGTATCAACCCGTGATGTTTCCACCACTGTGGTTACTGACCCTGATGCTGATGGCTATGATGCCTATCAAAACTACCTTGCATTATCTTCAGCGGGTGTATCTGGTGCTGAGTCTATTGGTGGCGTGTTCTTCTTCCAAAACGCGTTTGACACAGTTACCGAAGGTTTGGATGTAGTTGCGACTTATAAAATGGACAGCACCTATGGTACAACTATGATTACTGGGTCGGTTAACTACAATGATACCGACTTTGACTCAGATCCTAGTGAGTATTTAGATCCAGAGGACATTTTTGACTTTAAGAATGGCACACCTGAAATGCGCGGCGTTTTCTCTGTTACCCACAGTTACGATGTATGGTCTGCGGTAGCAAGGTTAAGCTACTACGGTGAATATGAAAATGTAGGTAGTGATGATGGTGACGTCATTAATGAAGACACTATTCAAACTTACGGTTCAGAATTTATGTTTGATATAGAAGGCTCTTATATGATTAATGAGAACCTCACTTTATCAGTGGGAGTGAGAAACCTGTTTGATAACTATCCAGATCCATCTTCTAATGGAGATGCATGTTGTGGACAAATCTACGACTCCGCTTCTGTTGTTGACTGGCAAGGTGGCTATTACTACACCCGTTTAGCCGCACGCTTCTAAGCGTTCAAAACAAACACCGGTGAAAGCCGGTGTTTGTTTATCAGCCCTAAAATTAGTAAAACTTAAAGGTTTATTTATGTTTTTAGCAGTATTCATTGGAGCAAACTTTTAATGGAAATAGAACTATTGTGGTTCGTGGTTACCCTTTGCTTAACAGGGGCTATTGCTGGTATCACGGCAGGTCTGTTTGGTAACGGTGGAGGGTTCGTCGTCGTTCCAGCATTGTTAGCGGTATTTCCGTTTTTCACCCCTCCTTCAGAAGAGTTAGTTAAAGTCGCTATAGGGACTTCCCTCGCTTCAATTGTAGTGTCAAGCGCACGATCTGTTATGGCACACCGCGCGAAAGGCGCAGTAGATTTTGACATTCTCCGCTCTTGGAGTGTATGGCTTGTGTTAGGTGTAATTGGCGGCGTCATTATTGCCAACAATACCAGTGCAAATGGCTTAACCGTCGTGTTTGCTGCAGGCGTACTTCTTTACTCGGTTTACTTTCTATTTCCAGAGCTTGTTGTTAGACCAGGTTTAGTGTTCTCTATGCCCAAAGGTATAGGAAAAGCAATTTTGGCATTTGTGCTCGGTGGTTTTTCTGCCCTATTGGGTATTGGTGGAGGAACACCCACTGTGATCACTATGGTGATGTGCCAGCGCACTATTCAACAGGCCGTCGCAACTGCGGCCGGCGTTGGCTTTCTAATAGGTTTACCAGGTGCGATTGGCTTTTTATTCATGAGCCACTCAGAAACAGCCACCCTACCTGTGGGCACTATTGGTTACATTAACATTCCTGCGCTTATAGCAATCAGTATCGGTTCAATTTTTACCGCCCCAATTGGTGCAAAAATGGCTCATAATTTTAGTGAAAAGAAACTAAAACGCCTGTTTGGCATTTATTTGGTCATTGTATCTAGCGCCATGTTTTATAAAGCAATGTAGTGTTTTAAACACAAACAATAAGGAAGAATCGACATGTCTTATAGTCGTTCGAGACGTTTATTTTTAGGTGGTACCGCTGCTGCTACTGCTGTAGGCGCAAGCGGTATTATTACATCCAGTGGCGTGAGTGCGGCGTCTACCATGCCAAAGGTAAACTTTGGCCCCAAAGCTGGAGTGGCAAAGCTAAATGCTAATGAAAACCCCTTTGGCCCGAGTCCTGCTGCCTTAAAGGCCATTTCAGAAGCCGCCGCACAAGGTGGAGCTTACTATGCCTACCCCGCAGCGATGACCTTGCTGGACATGATTGCCGAGCGTCATGGAATTACCCGAAAGAACATTTCCATGAGCGCAGGATCGAGTCCCATATTGTCTTACGCTGCAATAGCCGCAAGCAAAAAGGGACGAATTTTAGGGCCAGATCTGTTCTGGGATACCACATCAAAAGCGCCTGAAAAACAGGGAGCCCCAGAGATTGTTCGCATTCCCAATACAGCCGACTTGAGCATTGACCTTGATGCGATGTACGCCGCCATTGATGACTCCATATCCATGGTTCATATTTGTAACCCTAATAACCCAACAGGAAAAATTTTAGATCCTGACAAGCTTAGAGCGTTTTGTATAAAAGCCTCTAAGAAAACCCTAGTGTTAGTGGATGAAGCTTATAACGAAATTATTGACGATCCCCCTAAGCATTCTATGATCCCTCTGGTTAAGGCTGGCCATAACGTCATTGTTGCTCGTACGTTTTCTAAAATATACGGGTTAGCCGGGCTTCGTGTGGGATACTTGATTGCCTCTGAAGAGAATACGGCGTGGATCAATAACTATGGCATGGCTGGCTACACGTTAAACCAAACAGGCCTAGCGGCGGCCATCGCCAGTTACAACGACGATGCTTTTATTACCTTTTCAAAGGAAAAAATTGTTGAAGCAAAAGGCTTAGTGATGGATGCGCTTAAAGCCAATGGCCTCTCTGCACTTCCCTCAAGCACCAACTTCATTTTTGTCGATTTAGGTAAAGGCGACGCTGATCTTTTCCAAGCTGCGATGGCGGAAAAAGCGGTATTGATTCGCGGCACCTATCGCTCGTATACCAATTGGTCACGGGTAAGCATGGGTAAAATTCCAGATGTTAAGCGTTATATCGATGCCATTCCTTCTAGCTTAGAGGCTATGTACAAAAAACAAAACAGTTAACACATAGGTAGCGCCATACTTCCACTCTGGCGCTACTTCTTTTATTTCACCCTCTTTCCCAAAAAGTCTAATACGTATAAAAGTCACCTTTGTCATATACTCTAGTCATTGAAATACAATCTAACCGTAGGTGAGTCTTTTAGCGAGTTTGAAAGCACTTAGCTTGCGTGAATGGATTTATTGCACATACTCTATTAAAAGTGCTATCCGTAACGCCCATTGAGGAGGCTTTATATGGCGATACCTGTATTAGTAGCAGATGACTCAAAGTTGTCTAGGCGCAGTGTTATACGCTCGCTTCCTCCAGAATTAGAGTACGACATATCAGAAGCGACGAATGGTAAAGAGGCGATCGCGTTACTAGCGCAACAAACCTTTGACCTCATCCTGCTCGATTTAACCATGCCTGAAGTCGATGGCGTCGGCGTTTTGGAGTACCTTTCAGCGCAGGAAATTAAAACTAATGTCATTGTTATTAGTGCAGATTTTCAACCCGAAAAACAACGTATAGTTCTGTCACTCGGCGCAAAGCGTTTTATCCGCAAACCCCTCGATAAAGAAGAGCTTGCCATGACTATGTTTGAATTGGGGTACTTATGAGCATTGTATTACCACTTGACGAAGAACAGCGTGATGCCTTGCAAGAGCTACTGAATATCTCTATGGGTCAAGCGGCGAATTCACTGGCGCAATTAATTGAAACGAAAATAGACATTTCTATCCCCAAAATCACATCGGTCACGCCAACACAGCTTTACACTTTACTTTTTGAAACGCAAAATGCTTTTTACACTCGGCAATCGTTTTTAGGCGACGTTCATGGCGAAGTAATGTCAGTACTATCGCAATCGGGGTTAAATGAGGTGGCTAGTTTAATGGAGTATGATGCACCATTGAGCAAAGAGGATATCCAGGAAATTATTCTGGAGCTCTCAAATATCTTAGCCGGGGCATGTCTAGCGGGCCTTTCCGAGCAATTAGAGCTGTCCACAAACTTGAATATGCCAACCCTATTCTCTCCGCAAAAGGCAAATTTCGATGAGCTACAATGGCAGCACAGCCTTGTTATGGAGGTACAGTTCGCTATTGCCATTTCCTCTTTCTCCATGCGCGTTGTCTTTTGCTTAGACGATGAGTCACTCACTCGAATGAAAGCGACTCTCGACGAACTGCTTGCCTAATGTTTGAACAACTCGTGGGTAAATTACCTGTCGGGATCGCCGTGGTCGATGCGCAATTCCAGGTGATTTACCTTAACGATTTTTTTCTCGATAGGTTGCCCCACGAATGGCGAAACACCTATAAAAAAACGCCCGTTACCGACATTTTTACTGAACAGGGGAAGTTTTTAAAACGCCGACTCAAATCGGTATTTGTGCTGCGCCATCCTAGCTTCAGTTATTGGGAGCAGCGCCCCCATATTTTTCCTTTTAAAAGTAGCCGCCCTATAACGGGGGAAGAAACACAGATGTACCAGAATATGGAAATTCTGCCTATCAAAGACAAGGAGTCTGGCAATACCTATGCGTGTATCTTTCTACAAGACGTCACTGCACAAGCCAGTTACTTTCGAGCCCAACAAAAACTCTCTCATGCGTTAAAGCAAGAGCACGAGGCACAACGAAAATTAATTAAAAAACTCGACTCAGCACAAAGCCATCTTATCCAGGCTGAAAAAATGGCGTCTACAGGGCAACTGGCCGCAGGCATTGCCCATGAAATTAATAACCCTATTGGCTTCGTTAATGCCAATTTGGATACGCTTAGCCAATATGCGTCTCACCTTGTGGCTATATGTGACGGCGTTGAAACTCACCTTTTCGACATGGAAGGCGAACTAAAAGAGCAAATCAAAGCACTGTATAACAGTAATCGCTATGCCTTGCTTAAAGACGACATTCATGAATTACTCGTTGAATCTCAAGACGGCTTAACGCGAGTAAGAGATATTGTAGAGAACCTTAAACAATTTTCTTTAGACAACAAAGAAGGGATGCAGGTCATCGAATTAAAAGGGCTGCTAGAACAGCTCATTAAACTCATATCAACGCAATACGGTAAACCTCAATACAAATTGCAGTGTGATGCAGAACGTCTCCAGATTATTGGGGATCCCAGTATGATAAAACAGGCATTAATGAATATTGTGCTAAACGCGGCGCAAGCCATCGAAGAAAAGGGTTTCGTTAAAATAACCCTCTTAGAGCAGGAAGATACCGTAACAGTAAAAGTGCTTGATAGTGGAAAAGGCATTCCTCCCCAATTACACAAACGTATTTTTGAGCCCTTCTTTACCACTAAGCCTGAAGGCCAAGGCCAAGGGTTAGGGCTGTCAGTCGCGTACACTGCCATTGAAAAACATAAAGGAAAAATCACGGTAAGCAGTAAACAAGACAAAGGGACTGTCATTGACATTTGCTTGCCTAAATCTCAGCCTGACCTTATTGATGAGACTTAGCCGTTAACATAAAACCTCTCGACGCTATTCCTTTGCTTGAAATGCAACTTTCTATAGGGAATATTCTGCCTAAGGTATAATATTGTGCTTTGCAGGAAGTTTAAGGCGCTGAGGACAGTTTTACCCTTTCGCGGGCGCTTATCTTTATTCAGAGGCGCTATTCTCCATCTTCAATCTTAGGCATAAATGAATATAATTCACGCCAGTTAACCAACTACCGCTATTGATGGCATCGTGATAAAACAAGGTTACATACTAAGTCGCTCTACTATAAGCATTGGCAATCAAAGCTACGTTGAACTGTGGGTGGCCACCGAAGAAGGCGCAGTTTGCTTACATAGCGACCCTCAGTATCCAAGTTGTTTTATTGCTGCTTCTGAAAAAGCCAAGCTGACCACATTGGCTAGCCAAAATAACCTAGATATTCGCTATAGCGATGATGACTTTCGAACCTTAGAACAAACCCCCGTCATTACCGTGAAAACTGCCAATGAGTCCACCATGCATCAACTTAGGGGATTAGCTAAGGATCACGGAATAACCTTGTTTGAAGCAGATATTCGACTTGCCGATCGTTTTTTAATGGAAAGGTTTATTTATGGCGCACTTGAATTTTTCTGTCCTAGCAACATAGAACATAGCCATAAGGGTATACCAAACACAATTAAACAGGCCAAAGTGCGTGCGGGTCATTACACGCCGTCACTCACCTCAATCAGTTTAGATATTGAATGTGATGAGCATGAAAACTTATACAGTATTGCTATCGCATCTTCACAGTGTAACCAAGTCATTGTTGTGAGAGATCCTGCGCATCCAGCACGCTACATCACTGACAACTTGCCCTTTCAGATAGAGGAGGTTCATTCAGAATCAGCCTTGCTGACGAAAACCATGGGGACAATTAATGCTATCGACCCCGACATTATTATGGGCTGGAATATCAAGCAGTTTGATATGGCAGTTCTGTTTCGACGTGCGCAAAAAGCTAAGCTAACGTTCACCATTGGACGTAATAATAGCGCCTTATCTATTCGCCAGTGGGAAGGGCAGACATGGGTTGATTTACCGGGCAGAGCCGTTATAGATGGGATTGAAGCTTTAAAAACAATGACTTATCACTTCGATTCTTTTTCTTTGGATAATGTATCACGGCAACTTCTTGGCAAACAAAAGCTTATACAATCCGAAGATAAGCTAGCTGAAATAAAAAGGCTATACAAAGAAGATCCTATCGCGTTAGCCAAATACAATCACGAAGACTGCGTGTTGGTCAACAACATTGCCTCTCAAACAAAATACATTGATTTTTTAATTCTTAGGGGAACGTTAACTGGTTTAGATATTGGGAGGCCAGGTGGCTCTGTTGCTGCATTCCTAAACGTCTACCTACCCAAACTCCATCGTAAGGGCTACGTTAGCGGCGTTCGGCCAGAAAACGGAGGGCTCGCGAGTCCTGGCGGCTATGTTATGACGTCTCAGCCTGGTCTTTATGATGATGTGCTGGTGCTAGACTACAAGAGCCTATACCCCTCTATTATCAGAACCTTTAAAATCGATCCCTTAGGGTTAGCTGAAGGGTTAAAGCATCCAGAAACCGCTATTCCCGGTTTTAAAGGCGCCATGTTCAGCAAAGAGTCACACTTTCTCCCTGCTATTATTGATAATTTGTGGAAGCAAAGAGACGAAGCTAAAAAAGCAAAGGACGCGCCTCGCTCCCAAGCCATCAAAATATTAATGAACTCGTTTTATGGCGTATTAGGCAGTGGGGGTTGTCCCTTCTACGATCCACGACTAGCGAGTTCTATCACGCTAAGAGGCCATGAGATAATGCAAACCACGGCGAAGTGGATAGAAGAGCTAGGCTATGTGGTGATATACGGCGATACTGACTCAACCTTTGTACACATAGAGGGTAATACTGATTTAGGTACTCCTCAGCAAACCGGCGAAGCACTAGCCAAGGAAATAAACCAGCGGTGGCGTGAGAAGCTGAAGAAAGAAATGAACATCACGTGCTTTCTGGAAATTGAGTTTGAAACGCATTTTTCAAAATTTTTTATGCCCACTATTCGCGGTTCCGTACTGGGCAGTAAAAAACGCTATGCAGGGATCAAAGTAAACAGCTCATCGAAGGAAATTGTATTTAAGGGCCTTGAAAACGTCCGTTCTGATTGGACAGAGCTTGCTAAGCAATTTCAGTATGAGTTATATAGCCGCGTTTTTAACGATGAACCGGTTATTGGCTATATAAAAACGCTGATACAGCAAGTTCGTGAAGGGAAAATGGATGAACATTTAGTTTACTCGAAACGCCTTCGAAAGCCATTAAGTGAGTACGTGAAAGCTATGCCGCCTCATGTTAAAGCGGCAAAACATGCCGACAATCTTAATAAGCAACAAGGATTGCCCCTACGGTATCAAAACAATACCAGTGTATCCTATGTTATTACCCTCGCAGGGCCACAAACCTTGGAGCATGTGAGTGCGCAATACGATTACCAACACTATATCGATAAGCAGATTAGGCCTATCGCAGACAGCATTTTACCTTTAATCAACCTTAGCTTCGATAACATCACTGCCGACCAATTACCGCTATTTTCATAACCTCACGTAACATACCTGTGCGTGACGATCCCTGCCCCATGGTATGAAGATATTTCATTGCTTCGTATCGATTTAACAAAAATCTAACCCTCCTTGAACAAAAACTTTTTCAACTAAAATCGTAACATACTGTTTATTAAAATTTTTATATCTTGGCATAAAGCATGTATCAGTCATGGTGACGAAAAGTTTCGCTCATTGATTTAGCGAAATCATTCAATAAAGAAGGAGTTTATTATGAAAAAGCTTACATTATCTGTACTGATCGCGAGTGCTATGTCTCTACCGGCAATGGCGGGAGATCATGACCATAAAATTTCTACGCAATTTAGCGCATTAGATTCTGATGGCAACGGCGTACTAGATAAAGAAGAACTGAAAGATAGTCAATTAAAGGACATGCTATCTAAAGTCGATAGCGATGGCGATCACACTATTACCCGTGGAGAATTTGACGGGTTTGTAGATGAGCACCCTCGAAAGTTTAGCGATGACATTGTGGCTTCGGTAAAAACGAAAGGAACCACAGATGCGATGCTGACGAAATCAGTAAGCAAAAAAGTAGTCAGCCGAACTGACGGTGAAGTGATCAGTGAGAAGAATCGCGAGTTACGTACCGAAATGCATGCTACTGCGGATGTGAAGTTCGATAAAGTGGATAAAAACAATGATGGTGAACTTACCCTCAATGAATTAACGAAATCCGACGTTAAGGGTAATTTCGACAAAATGGACATGGACGAAAATAACCTCATTACGCGTATGGAGTACCGCAAATATTTTGATTCGATTGATCAATAATATTACCTGCAACAAACCAAGTACCTAAGGCCTCTTCACTGAGGCCTTTTTTATTGCTTTTATTAACGCTTAAAACCAAGCCGATAGATAGGACTGTGGGTTGAGTCTAATTTATAGGTTAAACACGTATTAATGTAAAACCTTTGTAAATGACTAAGATATGTACTACTGTGTATTTTGCTTGTTGTAAAATAAAGTTGTTAGCATGCCTAAAAACCCGTGGATGGTCGTTTCTCTATTACTCGCTTGTGTTAGCGTACAGGGCAATATTTACGCCGGTTCGTTTTCTATTACCATCAACGCTAGTGCAACCATAGACGCTACCACTGAGAGCCTTTTTTTATCAGCCGTAGACTTCTGGGAGTCTTCACTGCTTGGCACACAAGAAGACATTGATATCAATTTAGTCATTGATGCCTCCACGCCCACCATTGACGGTATTGGCAATGTGCTTGGCTCAGCCTCTAATCGTAGCGCCTCGTACCTAATTGATAATGGTCTATTTCTTTACGCTACATTGGGCTCCATGCGGTTCGACATTACTGATATTAGGGGGATGAATCAAACCTCCATTTACAACATAATTCTGCATGAGATGGCGCACGTCATTGGTTTTGGTACCTTGTGGAACTCAGACCGTTTTCGCATATCTGGCTTTCAAGATGTTTATGAAAATGGTTCCGGTGAATATACGGGTGAGTACGCCTTAGCTTTGTATCAAGAGATATATGACTCAAGTGCCACCTTTGTGCCTATAGAGTTAGACGGCGGCTCTGGTACCGCAAATTCGCACTGGGACGAAGGCTTTATCAATGATCCTAGTGAATTACTCACTGGCTATTTAGACCCCAATCCTTATGTCAGCGACATCAGCTTAGCCTCATTTGCCGACATCGGCTATGTTGTTCAGCTTTCGGATGGCCGTATTTTAGGTATTGTCTCAGCCCCAACGGGCTTTGTATTTCTGGCCTTTTTCATGGGAATTTCCCTGACCAGAGCACACATCAAAAGGCCCCGTGACTAACCTTTAATTCTTCTAAGGGCATTGGATACTCTACTTATCCCTACACCGCCCCATAGGGTGCTCCAGCGCGGGCTTCAGTGATATATAAAGAATGCAGTTTTATTGGAAACGATCTAGCTACTCAGTAGCCAATTCTTTGATATGAAGTACCATCCAGCCGTTGATATAAATATTGCGAGGTCGTCTAGCATCGTAAATGGCGCCTGTTGAAACCAACTCATCTACCTGACTTTTATTAAGGACTAGATTGTCTACACGATAATAGTTACGTAGTAATAGCGCCTTATCGAATTTCGCGTGCTGATTTGGCGAGACTGGTGTGGTATGAGCGATGTTCCCTACTTTAAATGTAAAAATGTCATCAGTAATGTTGAGCACCTTCATTGGAACATAGCGAAAACGAACATCAGAAGAAGGGTCAATAGCCCTATAATCTACATAGAAGAAGTCATTTTTCCGTGGATCTGCCAAAACTCTTTGCTTCTCATTATTTTCTATTAGCGCGTTACCCAAGAAAATAAATGCAATTAGCAAAAAGCATATAAGCTCTAAATGCTGTTTAAATACAGCCGTAATGGGTTCCAGTTGAAAGTTCCCACGAAAGTACGCTGGGTTATTATTGAATGGCAAAGATGACATACCCACCTCCTGATTGTTGAGTATTTTTTATACCATACCGTTTTATCCCTGAACTGTCTAAGATAATGGGGTCAGAGTAAATTTCGAATACCGTAAAAGTACTCTGACCCCATTATTTTTTCTTTTTATAAACGCCAGAAAGCAAAAAACCCGCCGTAAGGCGGGTTTTTCTAATAGGGACTTGGCAGTGTCCTACTCTCACATGGGGAAACCCCACACTACCATCGGCGCTAATACGTTTCACTTCTGAGTTCGGAATGGGATCAGGTGGTACCGTATCGCTATGGCTGCCAAGAAAAAACTGTTTAACAATTCGGGAAAGATAATATTAATTCAATCAGTGAGTAACTACTTTTTACTCTGTCTTGCTTTTAGCTTGTCTTTGCTTACAACGCCAACTTCTCACGAAGCCTTTTAGGCGTTGTATGGTTAAGCCTCTCGGGCAATTAGTACAGGTTAGCTTAACGCCTTACAACGCTTCCACACCCTGCCTATCAACGTCATCGTCTATAACAACCCTTCCAGACCTTAAAGGTCAGGGATGACTCATCTTTGGGCCGGCTTCCCGCTTAGATGCTTTCAGCGGTTATCCGTTCCGAACGTAGCTACCGGGCAATGCCATTGGCATGACAACCCGAACACCAGCGGTTCGTCCACTCCGGTCCTCTCGTACTAGGAGCAGCTCCCATCAATCATCCAACGCCCACACCAGATAGGGACCGAACTGTCTCACGACGTTCTAAACCCAGCTCGCGTACCACTTTAAATGGCGAACAGCCATACCCTTGGGACCGACTTCAGCCCCAGGATGTGATGAGCCGACATCGAGGTGCCAAACACCGCCGTCGATATGAACTCTTGGGCGGTATCAGCCTGTTATCCCCGGAGTACCTTTTATCCGTTGAGCGATGGCCCTTCCATACAGAACCACCGGATCACTAAGACCTACTTTCGTACCTGCTCGACGTGTCTGTCTCGCAGTCAAGCGCGCTTTTGCCTTTATACTCTGCGACCGATTTCCGACCGGTCTGAGCGCACCTTCGTACTCCTCCGTTACTCTTTAGGAGGAGACCGCCCCAGTCAAACTGCCCACCATACACTGTCCTCGATCCGGATCACGGACCAGAGTTAGAACCTCAAGCATGCCAGGGTGGTATTTCAAGGATGGCTCCACGCGAACTGGCGTCCACGCTTCAAAGCCTCCCACCTATCCTACACAAGCAGGCTCAAAGTCCAGTGTAAAGCTACAGTAAAGGTTCACGGGGTCTTTCCGTCTAGGTGCGGGTACACAGCATCTTCACTGCGATTTCAATTTCACTGAGTCTCGGGTGGAGACAGCGTGGCCATGGTTACACCATTCGTGCAGGTCGGAACTTACCCGACAAGGAATTTCGCTACCTTAGGACCGTTATAGTTACGGCCGCCGTTTACCGGGGCTTCGATCAAGAGCTTCGTCCGAGGACTAACCCCATCAATTAACCTTCCGGCACCGGGCAGGTGTCACACCCTATACGTCCTCTTACGAGTTTGCAGAGTGCTGTGTTTTTAATAAACAGTCCCAGCCACCTGGTCACTGCGGCCTCCATGTGCTTACGACGCGAAGTCTTCACACACAGAGGCGTACCTTCTCCCGAAGTTACGGTACAATTTTGCCGAGTTCCTTCACCCGAGTTCTCTCAAGCGCCTTAGTATTCTCTACCTGACCACCTGTGTCGGTTTGGGGTACGGTTCATATAATCATAAGTTTAGAAGCTTTTCCTGGAAGCAGGGCATCAACAACTTCACCACCTTAAAGGTGGCTCGTCTCGTGTCTCGACTTTAAGAACCCGGATTTACCTAAGTTCTCGGTCTACGCACTTTCACTTGGACAACCAACGCCAAGCTTGCCTAGCCTTCTCCGTCCCTCCATCACTGATTATATAAGTACGGAAATATTAATCCGTTTCCCATCGACTACGCATTAGATCGGAAGCTTAGGGGCCGACTTACCCTGCCCTGATTAGCATGGGACAGGAAACCTTGGTCTTCCGGCGTGGGAGTTTTTCACTCCATTATCGTTACTCATGTCAGCATTCGCACTTGTGATATGTCCAGCAAGCTTTACAACTCACCTTCATCCACTTACACAACGCTCCCCTACCCAGCAAGTAAACTTGCTGCCGCAGCTTCGGTATATTGCTTAGCCCCGTTACATCTTCCGCGCAGGCCGACTCGACTAGTGAGCTATTACGCTTTCTTTAAAGGGTGGCAGTGATACAGCCAACCTCCTAGCTGTCTGTGCCTTCCCACATCGTTTCCCACTTAGCAATATTTTGGGACCTTAGCTGGCGGTCTGGGTTGTTTCCCTCTCCACGACGGACGTTAGCACCCGCCGTGTGTCTCCCGGATAGTTCTCATTGGTATTCGGAGTTTGCAAAGGGTTGGTAAGTCGGGATGACCCCCTAGCCTTAACAGTGCTCTACCCCCAATGGAATTCGTCTGAGGCGCTACCTAAATAGCTTTCGAGGAGAACCAGCTATCTCCGAGCTTGATTAGCCTTTCACTCCGATCCACAAGTCATCCCCTACCTTTTCAACGGGAGTGGGTTCGGTCCTCCAGTCAGTGTTACCTAACCTTCAACCTGCTCATGGTAGATCCCCGGTTTCGGGTCTATACCCAGCGACTAGCGCCCTATTAAGACTCGCTTTCGCTACGCCTACCCTATACGGTTAAGCTTGCCACTGAATATAAGTCGCTGACCCATTATACAAAAGGTACGCAGTCACCCCGAAGGGCTCCCACTGCTTGTACGTATACGGTTTCAGGTTCTATTTCACTCCCCTCACAGGGGTTCTTTTCGCCTTTCCCTCACGGTACTGGTTCACTATCGGTCAGTCAGTAGTATTTAGCCTTGGAGGATGGTCCCCCCATGTTCAGACAAAGTTTCTCGTGCTCCGTCCTACTCGATTTCACTTCAAAGATCCTTTCGCGTACGGGGCTATCACCCACTATGGCCGCACTTTCCAGAGCGTTCCGCTAAAATCAATGAAGCTTAAGGGCTTTCCCCGTTCGCTCGCCGCTACTAGGGGAATCTCGTTTGATTTCTTTTCCTAAGGGTACTTAGATGTTTCAGTTCCCCTCGTTCGCCTCGTTACGCTATGTATTCACGTACACGATACCTAGGTAAACAGGTGGGTTTCCCCATTCGGACATCTGTGGCTCAAATGCATTTTGTCGGCTCACCACAGCTTTTCGCAGACTTACACGTCCTTCATCGCCTCTAACTGCCAAGGCATCCACCGTATACGCTTCGTCACTTAATCCTTCACCCTAGCCGGCGATCAAACTCTTCAATTAAATATATCGAAATATGAATCGTCGTTGTGACACTCTTAACGAGTGCCCACACAGATTGTCTTGTCTAAATTGTTAAAGAACTAAGTAGCTTCGCTACTTTCCACTAGAAGCCGTTGCTTCTTAGTGACTCACCCTGCTCGAGTGAGGTGCGCATTTTACATCGCTTATTTTCGATGTCAACCTTGTTTTTAAACTTTTTAATTGTTTGAAAACTTGGTTTCGCACTTGATTCCTCGATTGCTTCGTTTTGCTTGCGCCTTGGTAAGGAGGTGATCCAACCCCAGGTTCCCCTAGGGTTACCTTGTTACGACTTCACCCCAGTCATGAAACACAAAGTGGTAATCGTCCTCCCGAAGGTTAGACTAACTACTTCTTTTGCATCCCACTCCCATGGTGTGACGGGCGGTGTGTACAAGGCCCGGGAACGTATTCACCGCAGTATTCTGACCTGCGATTACTAGCGATTCCGACTTCATGGAGTCGAGTTGCAGACTCCAATCCGGACTACGACATTCTTTAAGGGGTCCGCTCCACATCACTGTCTCGCTTCCCTCTGTAAATGCCATTGTAGCACGTGTGTAGCCCTACACGTAAGGGCCATGATGACTTGACGTCGTCCCCACCTTCCTCCGGTTTGTCACCGGCAGTCTCCTTAGAGTGCCCAACTTAAGGCTGGCAACTAAGGACAAGGGTTGCGCTCGTTGCGGGACTTAACCCAACATCTCACGACACGAGCTGACGACAGCCATGCAGCACCTGTGTCTGAGTTCCCGAAGGCACCAATCTATCTCTAGAAAGTTCTCAGCATGTCAAGTGTAGGTAAGGTTCTTCGCGTTGCATCGAATTAAACCACATGCTCCACCGCTTGTGCGGGCCCCCGTCAATTCATTTGAGTTTTAACCTTGCGGCCGTACTCCCCAGGCGGTCTACTTAGCGCGTTAGCTTCGCTACTCACGACTTAAAGTCACAAACAGCTAGTAGACAGCGTTTACGGTGTGGACTACCAGGGTATCTAATCCTGTTCGCTACCCACACTTTCGCACATGAGCGTCAGTCTTTGGCCAGGGAGTCGCCTTCGCCACTGATGTTCCTCCAGATATCTACGCATTTCACCGCTACACCTGGAATTCCACTCCCCTCTCCAAGACTCTAGTCTGCCAGTTCTAAATGACTATCCCAGGTTGAGCCCGGGGCTTTCACATCTAGCTTAACAAACCGCCTGCGTGCGCTTTACGCCCAGTAATTCCGATTAACGCTCGCACCCTCCGTATTACCGCGGCTGCTGGCACGGAGTTAGCCGGTGCTTCTTCTGTTGTTAACGTCACGGCTAGCAGGTATTAACTACTAACTTTTCCTCACAACTGAAAGTGCTTTACAACCCGAAGGCCTTCTTCACACACGCGGCATGGCTGCATCAGGGTTTCCCCCATTGTGCAATATTCCCCACTGCTGCCTCCCGTAGGAGTCTGGACCGTGTCTCAGTTCCAGTGTGGCTGATCTTCCTCTCAGAACAGCTAGAGATCGTTGCCTTGGTAAGCCATTACCTTACCAACTAGCTAATCTCACTTGGGCCTCTCTTTGCGCCGGAGCCTAAGCCCCGTTTGGTCCGTAGACATTATGCGGTATTAGCAGTCGTTTCCAACTGTTATCCCCCTCGCAAAGGCAAGTTCCCAAGCATTACTCACCCGTCCGCCACTCGTCATCTTCTAGCAAGCTAGAAATGTTACCGTTCGACTTGCATGTGTTAGGCCTGCCGCCAGCGTTCAATCTGAGCCATGATCAAACTCTTCAATTAAATATATTTAAGCCCCCTCAGAACGTGGAGCGCATTATAGATAGCTAGACATAAAGATCAATACTTAAATGAGATTTTTTTGCTTTTTAGATCATTTACGCACTCAAACGTCTATTTTTACAGCATTCCTTACCTTTCCATACGCCTTTAGACTACTTTTTTCACATTCTGTTGTTCAAATTGTTACAAATGAGTAAACTATGACCAGCCTCCAATATGATAATAAACACTAGAAAGGTAGGTATATGAAAGTAGGCTTTATTCAATGCACTGTAATTAGTGCAATTTTTGCAATAGCAGGTTATTTGTTATTTTCTTCTGCTAGTTTTAATACTCACATTCCACTTACGGTGTCAGGCTCTCTGTTACTCAGTGGAATACTTACTCCTTGGCTGGCGTCGCTTCTTAACTCTACGCCCTCTTCTTCATCGGAATCTTCTAATAGTGCAATCACTGAAACGTTATATGTGGGTAACTTACCCTATCGTGCCAATGAATCTGCAGTAAAAGAATACTTCGGAAGTTTTACCGATGTTCAATCTGTGCGTTTAATGAAGGATCGCAAAACAGGGAAAAGAAAAGGGTATGGGTTCATTGAGGTTCTGACTGATGACATTGAGACAGTAATCAATAAAACCAATGATTCTATTTTTCAGGAACGTACTCTTAAGGTACGACCGGCGAAAGATAAAGTTGAACATGCGTAAAATAAAAAACCTGGGCTAGCCCAGGTTTTTTTTATTCTTCTGTTTGTTGCGGTACTGCGTTAAGTAACTGCTGATTAAACGAGTGGAACCGGTTAATCGCTGTCACTAAATCAGGTACTTGCACATCTTCCATTTCGTTAATGATCCCAGCGATCAATGAATTATAGTCTTCGCCTGATTCTAACGTATTTGTGGCGTTTTCAAATGCACTCATCATTTTCTCAAGATATTGAGAAATGGGACTAACAATGCTTCCGTACTGATTTTCTACTTCACCGTTTTCACTGTAGTGCTGAATATTCTCGTAGGCCTTAACCACTTCAGCCTGTGTGGTTCGGTTAAGTTGCAATGCGTAACCGACGAGTTCCTTATCATCGAACCCCAAGGTTAGGGCTTGTTCAAATGCTTTGTCTACATCACCATTGTAAAAAGTATCAGCGAGATCCTGTGTTTGCTCCACCAAGTCAGCAATGGCGGTAAGCTCTTCTTCGTCTAACTCCCCTTTTAAAGAAAAGCTAATTCCATTACTTTCGAAGTACTGATAACGCTCTACCTGCTGCGAAGATGAACCTTGGTTATCTTCGTTGCTGGTGTCGGCATCCTGGTTATTCTCACTCGCACTGTAAAATGACGACGCACTAAATTGCTTTACGGATTCAAAACGTAGTTGAACTTCGTCACCATCTTTTGTGCGAATTAACAAACTTCCCGATTTGGCGTCGGACATATTTAATGCATTTAGCTCGCTCGCATTCACACCGGGATTAAAAATATCTGTCTCTAACTCATTTATACCGGTATCGATCAGGTCTCTGCTGCGTGTAATGCCTTCTTCAATTTCATCGTTCATAAAACCGGCAAGATCTTTTTCTGCCATCGCAAAGCCTTTACTCACCCCTTCTCGCGCTTGCGAAAATAGGTTGTTAAGCTTTTCATCATTCGCGCCACCCTCAGCTGCACCACGAATAACACCACCAACAAAATTAAGTACATTCTTTGCCACTTTTTCAAAATCGAATAGGCTCGTTTTCCCACTCTCTTCTGACGATTGACTGTCCTGTGGGCGCTTTCCATCAATGCTCACATTTTGGTTCAAAGCGCCGCTAACGACCTTTAAACCAATGGTGGTCTGAGAGCTATTCACCGTCACTGTGGCTGCCTGTTGCTTTGCAAATTCAGCGGCTTGTTGTAACCCCTCTTTCTGAAGCTGCTGCTTAATAGCATCATTGGGGTGAACAGCTGCCTTTTCATCGGCTTTTTGGTCGCCCATAAAAGCCTTAACTTGACTGACGTTCATAATTAGATCCTCACTATCCTCATTAGTGGTTATCGGCAGCAAATGCACTTTGTTTAATTTTAGTACTAAAAAACTTTCCTCACACGTGCTTTACTCGTTGCACATATAATAGAAGTCACTACAATTCGCCCACTTTGTTTTATCTGCTAATCACTAAATGGAGAGCCCAATGACAGTACCTGGCCATCAAGAATATCAAACACAACTGGATGAAAAGGTATCAAGACTAACGCAGTTGCTTTCTCCTTTTAGTGCTCCCGCTCCTAGCGTGTTCGCATCAGCCCCTGTTCATTATAGAATGCGAGCAGAGTTTCGCGTATGGCATGAAGGTGACGATCTCTATCACATCATGTTTAATCAAGAGACCAAAGAAAAATACCGCGTTGACCAATTTGCTCCCGCATCTAAAACAATCAACGACGCCATGACAGCGCTACTCGAAAAAGTAAAGCCGTCTGACGTTTTGCGCAAAAAGCTTTTTCAAATAGATTACCTTTCCGCTCTTTCTGGTGAATTAGTCATCAGTCTTTTGTATCACCGACAGCTAGACGATGCGTGGGAAGCCGAAGCCACTAAGCTACGGGAAGCGTTGCAGTTACAATTTCCCGCAGTCAATATTATTGGCCGTGCCCGTAAACAGAAAAGGGTAATAGGCGGCGATTTCGTAATAGAACGTTTACCTGTGAATAGTCATACCTTTGTCTTTAAGCATATAGAGAACAGCTTCACGCAACCAAATGCAGATGTGAACTGTAAAATGATTGAATGGGCATTAAACTGTGTGGCTCCTCTGAAAGGTGACTTATTGGAAATGTATTGTGGTGCGGGAAACTTCTCAATCCCTCTCGCGCTTCACTTTGATAATGTCATTGGAACAGAAATTGCCAAGCCTTCGGTACAAGCTGCACAGTACAACATTGAAAAAAACAACTTGGACAACGTTAAAATAGTTAGGCTTGCGGCGGAAGAATTTACTGAAGCGATGAAAGGTGAGCGTACGTTTAGCCGCCTTGAAGGGATTGACCTATCTGCCTACAACTTCACTACCGTGTTGGTCGACCCTCCAAGAGCAGGCTTAGATCTAGATTCTCTTAAAATGATCCAAGATTACGAAAATATTATCTACATCTCCTGCAACCCTGAAACCTTGGCAGAAAATTTAACCCACCTTTGCGAAACACACGATATCGCGGAATCAGCGTTATTCGACCAGTTTCCTTTTACGCATCATATTGAGGCTGGCGTGTTATTAACCAGGAAGGGGTAAATAGCGCTGATGGTGCTAATAGACTAGCAATACGCTTTATTTAAACGACTGAGTTGTTGCGCCCATTTGTACAAAACGCAACTGGGCCTTAACTCTTTCACCAATTTCTAATCGTAGTTTTGTGTCGGCCTCTAGCGCTTCGGCACCTGCACTAAATACCAGCCTAACCATGGCGTCAGCTTGTAATTGTGCAATACGGTATTCGACACCCTGCCGCTCAATAATATAATCGGTGAGCTCTTCCACGAAATGTTGAATCTCTCTAAACACCGCCAGCCGATAAGCGCTTGACGTACCGGTATGCTCCCTCAACAACAAACGAAAAACATTTTTGTTAGCGGCAATGAATTCCATAAAGGTTTCAACTGACGTGTTAATGACGCCTCCACCCGACGCAATGCGTCGCCTAGCCTGACGCATAAGCTGACGTAAAGCTAAACCCGCTTCGTCAACCAGCGTTAAACCCAGCTCATCCATATCCTTAAAATGACGATAAAATGAGGTAGGTGCAATACCTGCTTCTCTCGCCACTTCACGCAAACTAATGGCGGATAAACTGCGATTTTCATCCAACAGCGAAAATGCGGCGTGAATAATGTTTTGGCGAGTTTTTAACTTTTGTTCTTGACGACTCACGGAAGCCCCAATTAATTAGAGAGACATAGTTTAACGCAACTTAACGCCTAAGTAGAGCCGAAATTAGGCGATTAAATTGGCGAAATTTCCTTATCTAACAGGCTACTGATGAGCATTTGCTCAAATTTAGCCCCATTAACGCTTCGCGTAAACTACACTTAGAGTTTACAGATGTCAGCAGAACTTATAAGGGTTTTACTTGCCTGACATTGAATAAAACGATAAATTGGCGCACAGTTGTAAGCTGAGTTGTAAATCATGAATAAACCACCCCTTATCTTAACCAATGTATTGGTATTTCTCATTACCGGTGCAATTGCGTGCATTGGTGTACCTGTATGGATTGCACACCACGGAATTGATTGGGCAGAAATTGGTACTGCTATTTTCTTGTTCTATTTCACGGGAATGTCGATTACCGCGGGATATCACCGTCTTTGGTCTCACAAAACCTATGATGCAAATATTGTTGTTAGAATAATATTAGCAATCGGGGGCGCTATGGCGCTTCAAAATAGTATCTTGCATTGGTCTTCCGATCACCGCGTGCATCATCGTCATGTGGATGACAATGATAATGACCCTTATTCAGCGAAAAAAGGCCTATGGTTTGCGCATATAGGTTGGATGCTTCGCGAATATCAAGCCAAACGTTACGACGATTATGGTAACTGTAAAGACTTGCAAAAAGACAAAGTCGTGATGTGGCAGCACAATTATTATTTGCCTATTGTATTAGCCGCAAACTTCGGCATAACCGCCTTATTAGGTTGGTTAAACGGTGATGTATTGGGCATGGTACTTATTGCAGGTGTACTTCGATTAGTATTAGTGCATCACGTGACTTTCTTTATCAACTCCCTTGCGCATTTCTGGGGAAGTCAGCCGTATACGGATAAAAATTCAGCCCGTGATAACGGCGTTTTAGCGTTCTTCACCTTTGGTGAGGGTTATCACAACTATCATCACATTTTTGAGTACGATTACCGAAACGGTATTCGTTGGTATCAATTCGATCCTACAAAGTGGTTAATTAGAGGACTTTCTTACTTAGGGCTTACCCATAATTTACGTAAGGTGCCTGAAGAAAGAATAGAAAAAGCACGGGCTGCAATGCAATTGCAACGAGCCAGTGAAAAAGCCTCGCTATTACCAAATGCTGAAGAGGTAATGCATACAATTCAAGCTGAATATGATTTGTTGATGCAAAAAATGTCAGACTATTATGCAACTAAAAAACGTTTAATGCGGCTTAAGCAGAAAACCATTAAACGCAGTATTGAGGGGCTCGAACTTACCTATAAATATAAAGAGCTTAAGCATGCGTTCGCGTTGCAGAAACAGAAGTGGCTGCACCTGCAAAGCCTTTCGTTGCAACCCGTGTAGCTATTTTCCCCATCATTCTATTACTTCGTCTTTTAAGGAGCCCATGTAAAGTGATTTATATGGGCTTTTTTGTTTATTTGGCATTTGCGACTAGAGTTGAAATTACAAAGCGGGTAACGTAGTCCACACTAGGTAGTGTTTATTTACAGTTAGTTAGACGATTTTAAGAATAGGAAGCAGCTATGGCGGCAAAGCAGAAAAAGGCGACAACCCCCTCTTCATTTCATTACGATGCCATTGTAATAGGAACAGGTCCTGGCGGTGAAGGCGTAGCTATGCAGCTAGCAAAAGCCGGCAAAAAGGTTGCCGTGGTTGAACGATACGAAGCCGTTGGCGGCGGGTGCACACATTGGGGTACTATTCCTTCTAAAGCGTTACGTCATTCCGTCAGCCGGCTCATCGAATACAATAGCTCTCCTTTATTTGCTGACAACCACCTTAGCCGTAGTCTTACCTTTTCAGAAATCATGCATCACGCCAGCGGTGTAGTAAAAAGTCAGACTCGACTTCGCGCCTCATTTTACGATAGAAACAGGGTAACCTTATTTCATGGTGAAGCAAGTTTCGTTGATGCTCATACCCTTGAAATAACGCGTCAAGATGGCTCAAAAGATACCGTTACAGCGGCGCAGATCGCCATTGCCACAGGCTCTCGCCCTTATACGCCTAGCGATATTGACTTTACACACCCTAGAATATACAACTCAGACACCATCTTATCCTTAGATCACGATCCTAAGTCCATCATCATTTATGGTGCAGGGGTCATTGGTTCTGAGTATGCCAGTATTTTTAGAGGTCTGGGTGTGAAGGTTGATTTGGTGAACATGCGTGATCGCTTACTTTCTTTCCTTGATACAGAGATATCTGATGCCCTAAGCTACCACTTGTGGAACAACGGTGTGCTTATCCGTCACAATGAAACGTACAAGTCGGTTGAAGCTACTGACGATTCAGTAATATTAAATTTAGAATCCGGTAAACGTATGCGAGCCGATTGCTTATTGTTTGCAAACGGAAGAACCGGTAACACCGACACGTTGGGATTACAAAATATAGGTTTAAAAGCCGATGGGCGTGGTCAGCTCAGAGTTAATGAAAACTACCAAACTGAAGTAGACAATGTGTATGCAGTTGGTGATGTCATTGGCTATCCAAGCTTGGCTTCCGCCGCCTATAATCAAGGTCGCTTTGCAGCAGAAGCCATGTTAGAAGGCAAAACTCACGCCGAGCTTGTGGCTGACATCCCTACCGGTATTTATACCATCCCCGAAATCAGTTCTGTGGGAAAAACGGAACAAGAGCTCACTGCCGCTAAAATTCCATATGAAGTAGGCCGCGCTCAATTTAAGCACTTGGCAAGAGCGCAAATTGCCTCAACGCAAGTAGGCAGTTTAAAAATTCTCTTCCATAGAGAGACGAAGGAAGTGCTGGGTATCCACTGCTTCGGAGAGCGTGCTTCCGAAATTGTTCATATCGGACAGGCGATTATGCAACAAACCGGGGAAGGAAATACCATTGATTACTTTGTGAATACCACTTTCAACTACCCTACAATGGCTGAAGCATATCGAGTGGCTGCGATTAACGGATTAAATCGGATATTCTAAAAAGAGAAATTTTAGAGGAAAAAAAACCGACACTAGGTGTCGGTTTTTTATTGAGATTAGTTTCGGTTCGCTGCTAATGTATTTTGCGCTGAAAGCGCTTCTCTATGAGCTACGATATCGATGTGCATCTTCTCTTGGTCAAATGTCATAGTGGCAATAGCATAGTCTCCAAGACTTTCGCTTGCTACATTTACCATTTTTTGTTGTGCATCACGGAAACGAATGTTGCTGCTAATTTTGTCAGCCATACATTGGTTATTCATTTCGAACGATTTAGCGTCCATACAATCGAAAAGCTGATTGTCATCAGATCCCGCATGCGCAATACCAAAAGTGGATAATAAGGCTAATCCTAGTACTACTTTACGCATGGTTTTTCTCCTGTGTTACAGTTCATCACTGTTAATTGTTACTATAATGTATATACATAAATTAGTCAATGTGGATCATAGTAATATGACAAAAGTATGACAGCGGAGTAATTTTTCAACGTGACTCAAAAAAATTTAGATTCTCTTGTTCAGCAAGCAGCAAACTGTACTTTATGTAAGCCCTATTTGCCTCACCCGCCACGTCCCATCTTTTCGTTAGGACACTCCAAGCTTGTGTTGATTGGTCAAGCGCCTGGCCTAATGGCACACAATACTCACCAAGCCTTTAACGATAATAGCGGCAAGCGTTTAAGAGGCTGGTTAAACATGTCAGAAGAAGAATTTTACAACCCCAGTGTGATATCCATTATGCCCATGGGGTTTTGCTTTCCAGGATACAAGAACGGAGCCGATGCTCCTCCTCGTCCAGAGTGTGCTCCTACCTGGCACAAAACCCTATTAGAAGAGATTCAACCTAGCACAATTTTGTTGGTGGGAAGGTATGCTCAGCAATACTATCTTCCTCAATTTAAAACCCTTACAGACGCATTAAATAACGCTAATTTTGAAGAAGGGATTATTCCCCTCCCCCACCCATCTGGGCGAAACAACCGTTGGCTAGCAAAGAATGCGTGGTTTGAAAGCCAATATCTACCCAAGGTGGTCAGGCACCTCAACGCGCTCAAGCATTAATTTTTGGCGTGTTGCAGGAAATCAAGTAGCTCTTCAAAAGGCATAGGTTTAGCGTACAGATAGCCTTGTGCTTCATCACAGCCCAGCTTAATCATATAGCTGGCCTGTTCTCGGGTTTCTACGCCTTCAGCAATGGTTAATAGCCCAAGCTTGTTTCCTAAGGTAACAATCGTCTCCGCCAAAACAGCACTTTGTCCTGGCTGGATATCCTTCACAAACGAACGATCTACTTTAAGCCGGTCTAAAGGTAACTTTTGCAGGTAGCTCATAGAAGAAAAGCCCGTACCGAAGTCATCGATGGCAATCGCTACGCCGTGCGCCTTCAGCGTACTAAGCGCATCAATAACAATTTGCGGTTCGTCCATCACGACACTTTCTGTAATTTCTAGTTCAAGGAAACTAGGATCGCAATTTGATGCCTTTAGCGCATCTTTGACTTTGTCGACAAAATATCTATCTCGAAACTGCGGAATAGAGATATTTACGGCTACCCGCAAATTGTCAAACCCTGACTCGTTTAAACTTTTCAATCGTCGACATGACTCTTCCAGTACCCACTGGCCAATATCGACAATGAGTCCCGAATATTCAGCTAAGGGAATAAAGACGGCAGGTGAAATATAGCCATTATTGCCATCAGGCCAACGCAACAAACCTTCCATACCGACGACTTTTTCACTGAGCAAGTCAACTTGAGGCTGGAACCATAGCTCAAGTTTTCTTTCCATAAAATCACTACGCAAGCGACGAATCATGTCTAATCGCCAAGTGGTTTGGTCTTCAATATCTTTGGCGTAGTATTCGTAGTTGTCAGAAAGGTTCTTTTTAGCGCGGTTAAGGGCAATATTGGTGCGTTTTAATATTTCGATGCCCACATTCGGTTTGTCATCTAATTGACAAAAACCAATGGTCACGCTGACGGGTAAAGTATGATCACTCACCTTGAAGGAAGATTGAAACAAGGTTTTGATTGTGTCTGGGTTAACCTCTTTTGCTGGCCCAATCAGCCCAAACACATCGGCCCCAATTCGCCCTCGTCTCACCTTTTCGCTAAAGTTATCCTGAAAACGCTCACTAATAGCCCTTAGCAAATCATTCCCTGCTTCTTGCCCTAAGCCATCATTAATATCAGAAAAATGATTCACATCAACAAGCGCCACGGCGTAGTCTGTTCCGGCATACAAATGCGGTTTATCCAGCATGTTAATAAATTCATTTCGGTTAGGCAGGCGGGTCAACCAGTCTCTAAAAGCCGCATTTCTAAGTTCGTGAAATAAGTTTACGTTTTCATACCCTACAGAAATGCTCGATAGAAACACTTCTAATAGATTCTTATCTAACTCATGAATTTGACGCGCCATGTGAACATAAACAGCGGCTTCAAACCCGGCACGGTTGATGTAGAGCACCGATGAGTCTGCTTCGAAAATATGCTGTTTCAGTCGCAAACAGCGATTGATTTGCTCAACAATATTTTTATTCTTAACGTTATCGATATGTTCATTAATTAATGGCGCATATTCGCCAGCCGCCCCTAACACATAAACGCCATTGTCGTCTTTATCAAGCACGGCGCCGGCTCGTGCACACAGTAAACCATCGGCTTCTAAACCGATAAGCGAACTAATTTGCGTCACTACCCCTTCGCAGAATCCTTTCACCGAATGCTCTTCAAACAAGTTAGACGATGAAGAGATAATTTTCTCTAACCCCAATCGATTTTGATTAATGGTCATTATCTGTTGGTAAGAACGTAACGATGAGATAACGGTAGTGAGAAGCTTGCCGCGAGTGAGTTCGGTTTTTGTTTTATAATCGTTAATGTCGTAAAGCTTAATGACTTCTTCTTCGGGCGCATACCCGGGCTGGCCGGTACGTAAGATAATACGCGGCTCAAAGAGCTCCATTTCCTCTCTTATGTATTTCACTACATGAAAGCCGGCGTCGTCAGTTTCCATGACAACGTCAAGAAGGATAATAGCAATACTTTTGCCATAGTCTTGCAGTAACTGCTTGGCTTCGTTACCAGAATAAGCATGAAGAAAGTTTAGCTTTCTATCATTGACGATGAGATCTGATAATGCGAGTCGCGTGACGGTATGTATCTCTTCGTCATCATCGACTATCAATATATTCCATTGTTTATAAACCTGAGGCTCTAGGCCACTGGCGTCATCGTCATCTAAAAAGATTAATTCGTCGTTATCGTAATCCGTTGCCGACATAACTGCTCTAACCCTCACTACCATTATATACCGCTGCGATTTTGCGGAATCTGCGCTGTATCACACCCATTGATTAATCATATCTAGGGTGCAATAGTGTCTACCTTAGTTTTCGCTATTAGGCTTTATCACTGTAAAATATGAAAATTACCCCAGATCCTTATGCCTCACAGGTTACAAAACCCGAAAATAGCAAAACGTCTGAGCCAACGGGTGAAAAAGAAAAAACGGCTAAGCCGACTCATCACTCTGCCAACGTCAGCCCTGTACGTCGTAAAATTTTGTCCTGGTTCTCTCGCGTAGGTATTTCACCATCTATGTCTACGCTCGATCCAAAGCGTGAAAAACAGGCGCTAGAACGAAGAAAACAAATATTAGAAATACAAAAGGCAGCAAATTTACAGGCCGTTTTAAATATAGCACTAAATGTGGCGATTACCGAATCTCAAAGCGATAGTCTTGACCCTGATTGGTTTTTTGCTTTTAGTTCTATGGCAGAAGAGATATATAGCCAGCCCATGCAAGAATTATGGGGTAGAATTTTTGCCGTGGAAGTGAGTAAGCCCGGAAGCTTTTCGTTACGCAGTTTGCAACTGTTGAAATCGCTGACCCATCGCGACGCGCAAATATTCAGTAAGGCCGTGAGTATGGCTTGCCGACGTCAGCACGACAATGTTCCACGTATTTTAGTTGGCTATCATAAACGTAGAGGCGTATTGTCGTTTCTTGGTCCCTCAGCCCCTCAACAAATTAATCTCGCAAAAATGGGACTTTCCTACCCTGACCTTTTGGCGCTTCAAGATATGAAATTGTTGTATGCTAGCGAAATAGAAAGCGGGGAATATGAACAAGGCCAGCAAATATTTTGGCGATGTGGCAATGAAAGCTTTACCTTAGAAGCCAATCGTTCTGGGGTAGCGTTGGTGTATTATAAGTTCACTGCGGTGGGCAGTGAACTTGCGAAGCTTGTATCTAGAAAGGAAAACTCTGCCTACTTACCGGCACTTAAAGAGCGACTGAGCAACGTCTTTATTGTTACCGAATAAACCGTCGCTCTCGTATGCTTACTAAGGCGAAGAAACCGCTAAATTCCATCACCAAATTCATGTAAGCCACACTCTCTTTTTAATCCGAAAAAGCGGGTATCTTGCTCATTCATGCCTTCTTGTAAAGACTGCGTTGTGTGCCAATCGCCAATAGACACGTAGCCTTGTTCCCAAAGTGGATGATACGGTAAGTTGTGCTCTTTTAAGTAATAATGTAAATCCTTATTACTCCAATCAATGATGGGATAAAGCTTAAACTGACTACCCACTTTTTGAAGTACCGGAAGCTTGCCTCGTGTGTCGGATTGGCTTCGACGTAACCCCGCGAACCAGGTTCCAGCTTTCAATTCGCCTAGCGCACGCTGCATAGGTTCAACCTTGTTCATCTGGTTGTACTTCTCTATGCCCTCTATACCTTTTTCCCACAATCGACCAAATCGAGCTTCCTGCCAAGCTGCAGATAGCTTGGCACGGTACACATGTAAATTTAAGTCTAACTTCTCGGTAAGCTCATCAATAAAGCCATAGGTTTCAGGAAACAAATAGCCCGTGTCGGTTAACACCACAGGTATATTGGGTTGAGCTTGCGTCAACATATGCAACATAACAGCAGACTGTGCACCAAAGCTGGAAGAAACAATGTGATTAGCCGGTAGGTTTTCCAGCGCCCAAGCTACACGAGCTTGAGCATCCATTGCTTCTAATGCTTCGTTAATATCAGCAAGCGCTTCTTTACTAATATCGAGGGTCAACGGCGTAATGTCGCTAAGTGTTGAATTAGTCATAAAAGTCTCGTGCGGAATCTACAACAGGCGCGATGATGTCTTTGCGAATAACAAAATCACCAAATGCCTCGTTTTCATTGCGCTCTTTTGCCCACTGTCCAATTAACGAGTCAAGCTCATTCATGATTTCTTGCTCGCTGATATTCTCACGGTACATTTTTGGAATACGGGTACCTTCTCGGTTTCCACCAATATGGAAGTTGTATTTACCCGGCCCTTTACCGACAAGCCCTACTTCAGCCAACATGGCGCGACCACAGCCGTTAGGACACCCTGTAACCCTGAAGATGATACTGTCCTGCGCCAAACCATGCTTATTCAGAATGCCTTCAAGCTCGGTCACCGCATCGGGTAAATAGCGCTCAGCTTCGGCCATTGCCAATGGGCATGTGGGTAATGCAACACAAGCCATTGAATCTAGGCGTTGATTGGAAATTTCCGGCGCAATTAAACCGTGCTCTTTCGCTAAGGCTTCAATTTGCGCTTTATTTTCTGGCGCGACACCAGCAATGATAAGGTTTTGATTCGCCGTTAAACGAAAATCACCTTTGTGTATTTTAGCAATCTCGGCACAGCCTGTTTTTAAGGTCTTGCCTGGATAATCGAGAATACGCCCATTTTCAATAAAGACGGTTAAATGGAATTTACCGTCAATACCTTCAACCCATCCAAAGCGATCTCCACGTTCGGTAAACTCGTAAGGGCGGCTCTCAGCAAACGTCACGCCTGCACGCTTTTCAACTTCAGCCTTAAAGTTATCTACGCCCACTCGTTCTAGCGTATATTTGGTCTTCGCATTCTTACGGTTTACGCGGTTACCCCAATCTCGTTGGGTAGTCACTACGGCTTCAGCTACCGCAAGGGTATCTTTTAGTGAAATAAACCCAAAATCTGACGCTTTGCGAGGAAAGGTAGATTGGTCGCCGTGGGTCATCGCTAAGCCACCACCCACTAATACATTAAAACCAATTAACTTGCCCGCTTCTGCAATGGCCACAAAGTTCAGATCGTTTGCATGCACATCTACGTCGTTTTGTGGCGGAATAACCACCGTCGTTTTAAACTTACGAGGTAGATAGTTATCACCCAATATCGGCTCTACAGGCTTCTCAGTGGTCTCTACTTTTTCACCGTCAAGCCAGATCTCTGCGTAGGCACGGGTTTTAGGGAGTAAATGTTCACTGATTTTTTTCGCCCATTCATAGGCTTCCACATGCAGTTCAGACTCAACGGGATTCGACGTACACAACACATTTCGGTTAACGTCGCCGGCGGTTGCTATCGAGTCAATGCCCACCTTGTTGAGTGTTTGGTGCATTAATTTAATTTTCGGCTTAAGCACACCGTGAAACTGAAAAGTTTGTCGGGTAGTTAAGCGAATACTGCCATAAATGGTTTGCTCTTCAGCAAATTTATCAATAGCAAGCCATTGCTCGGGCAAAATAATACCGCCAGGCAAACGAGCACGAAGCATCACATTGTGCAGTGGCTCTAATTTTTGCTTGCTACGCTCTGCACGAATATCGCGGTCGTCTTGTTGATACATACCGTGGAATCGAATTAGCTGGAAATTATCAGCCGTAAAACCACCAGTGAGATCGTCTTTAAGATCTGCCTCAATAGTGCCTCGTAAATTGTTACTTTCGCGCTTTAAGCGTTCGTTGTCAGCAAGTTTGCCCTCAACGATAAAGGGAGATTTTTCATTGCTCATTAATAGACGTCCTTCTGATAACGTTTTGCTTTGCGTAACTCGACGATATAGGCTTTCGCGTCAGCTTCTGACTTATTGCCGTGCTCTTGTACAATGCTAATAAGCGCATTTTCAACATCTTTAGCCATATGCGTTGCATCACCACACACATAAAAATGAGCGCCTTGTTCAAGCCATTCATATACCGCTTTACCCTGCTCAAGTAATCGGTGCTGTACGTAGATCTTTTCTTCTTGATCACGTGAAAATGCGAGGGTGATTTTGTCAAGCAAACCGTCTTTAACATAACCTTGCCACTCTACTTGATACAGGAAGTCTTGAGTAAAGTTGGGGTTACCAAAAAATAACCAATTTTTGCCTTCCGCGCCTTGAGCATCACGCTCTTGCATAAATGAACGGAAAGGAGCAATACCGGTTCCTGGACCCACCATAATGACAGGTGTATTAGGATCTTCAGGCAGGCGGAAGTTATTGTTGGGTTCAATAAACACATCCACTTCGCCGTTTTCTTCTAAATATTCACACAAGAAGCCTGACGCTCCGCCTTGATGGCGATGGCCAAACGCTTCGTAATCCACATGGGCAACGGTAAGATGAACCTCTTCTTCAACTTCGCTTTGACTAGAAGCAATAGAATACAATCTTGGCGTAAGTGGGCGTAAGGCCTCTACTAAGCTTTGTTCTGATATTTTTCCAGGGTGCTCTCGCACAATATCGATAATTTGGCGCTGCGCCATATACGTACGTAACTGCGCTTTATCTTCCATTAACGTGGCTAACGACGTTGATCCTGTGGCCGCTTGGTACGCTTTTACAAAAGTAGGATAACTCAGTGTTAATTCCAACTTGTGGGTTAACGCTTCTCGCAAGCGCATTTTTTCATCGCCCACCGTCACCTCTGCGTCACTATCAAGAGACAGCACACTAATGAATTCGTCTACCAGTTTTGGTGCATTCTTAAACCATACACCCAGTGCATCACCGGCTTGATATTGAATGCCTGAACCTTCAAGGCTAATTTCGATATGTCGAATATCTTTAACAGAGTCTCGCCCTGTTATTTTCTGCGAATCAAGAAGCGTAGCTGTGTAAGGCGCTTTTTTCGAGTATGTTTGTGCTGGAGCTCCTTGAACGGCAGCGCCAGTCTGGGCGGCAACAGCCGCTGGAGGAGCGGCAGTAAAATCCTCTTTTAACGCTTCAATGAGTTTAGAAATCCAAGCTTCGGCTTGTGCTTCATAATCAACGTCAAGATCTGCTCGTTCAACCAGCGCCTTTGCACCAAGTTTGCCTAAGCGTTCGTCAAAATCTTTGCCTGTTTGGCAGAAAAATTCGTAGCTGCTATCACCTAAGCCTAGAACCGCATATTTGGTGTTAGGCAGTTTGGGGGCTTTTTTGCCGCTGACAAACTCATGCAGTTCGATGGCGTCATCTGGCGCATCACCTTCACCATGCGTGCTCACAAAAAGCGCCACGTGAGTTTCTGATTTCAACTGGCGGGGTTTGTAGTCTGCCATGCTAACCAGCTTGCTGTTATAGCCAGCTTCTTCAGCTTTCGCCTGAAACTGCTGCGCTAACCCTTTAGCATTTCCGGTTTGAGAGCCATACAAAATCGTTAACGTCGCCGCTGGCGCAGCGCTTTCTGGTGCAGTGATCGCAGGCGCAACGGCTGAACCTTGCGCCGCAGCCATACCAGCTGCATATCCACTCACCCAGGTTAATTGATCGCGATTTAAACCACTTATTGCTTGGGTTATCGCATTCCACTGCTGCTCATTTAAGATGGCACCAGGGACAGATTGTTGATTCGGTTTCTGAGACATAATTCACTAGCCTTAATTTGATGGCATAAGGCTAACGACTTTATTCAAGAAGAGAAAAGAATAAATGAAACTTTTTTATTACCTAAAGTGATTAAGAAATAAAAAAGCACCTTTTAATAACAAAAGGTGCTTTAGAAAAAGGCTTAAATTTAGAAAGGTGACGCCCTAAAAATGCAGCTCTAGGCCAGCAAATACGCCGTCAAACTCCATATCAGCATAGATATCATCTAAATCTTCAATATCCACAGTGACATTTCGGTAACCCACTTGCACTGTCATATCAATGGCAATACTTTCAATAAAAGAATAGGTGACGGCTACCTGATAATCGCTAAGCTCGTGATCATCAAACGACAAATAGCTGCCTTCTGCGTACGCCGCTAGCCCAGTAAACGGCAAGCCTACTTGAACCTTCGAGTACACCATGGGCACTACGCCCGTAAAGTCACCCGAACTTTGAGTATCACTATCGGTATCTTCAACAAAGAAAGCGCCATCAATGTATTTCGCATTTAGTCCTACATCAAAGCTAATGAGGTCATTGTCGAAAAGTTCGTAGTAAAGAATAAGATCCGTGGCATCAAGCTCTATCACTGTATCTACTTCACTGTTTGCCGTATACAGCTCACCATCAAAGGTGAAGTTAGCATCTAATGTTGTAGTACCGTTATTGTCTAAAGTCGTGTGGCCCACTTTAATATTAGGGACTAGGGGAAGAGGATGTTCAAATGCAATATACAAAGACGTATTTGTTTCATCGCTAAAGTTAAAGTCGGCCGTTGATGAACTGTCGGCAAAGCCACCTGATGTATCTGTTTGCCACGCCTGCGCACCAGCGTAAACACCCGCGATAGTGTCAGCTTGCGAATTGACCGAGAACAGCGCACAGCCTAGAGCGGCTGCGAAAAGACCCTTTTTCATGGATTATCCTTGATTTAATAGTTCTGAAAGTTCGATTAAAGCGGCATTTGCACGAGAAATATAGTTTGCCATTACTAACGAGTGATTAGCTAACATACCAAAACCACTGCCATTTAGAATCATAGGGCTATACACGGTTTGTTGTGTGGCTTCCAATTCGCGAATAATTTGTTGAAGGCTGACTAATGCATTCTTATCTTCAAGAACGTCAGCAAACTCAATTTCAGCTGCTTTTAAAAAGTGTAGCAAAGCCCACGTGGCACCGCGCGCTTCATAGAAATTATTGTCTAATTTCCACCAGCTTGTTTTCATCACACGTTGCTGCCCATTGTAGGTAGACTGTTTAGCTTTCGCTTCACCCGCCAAATCGGTGTTCAGTCTAGCAGAACCTACGCTTGCACTTAAGCGCTGTGAATAGCTACCTAACCGTTTTTCCACTTGTTTTAACCATTCTCGTAAGTTATCGGCCCGAGTATAGAACTGGCTGTCCCCGTTTTGTGGGTCGGCTAAGGCATCGCGGTATTGTTTTAAAAGCGTAATTCCATCGCGATAACTGGATTCAGAAGAAGGAAACATCCAACTTCTGTGATCCATATTGAATTTAGGGTGGGCTTTCGTTAAATAAGGGTTTTCAATTGATTGAGATTGGGAGCGGCTGAAATCTTTTCGCATGGAAAGGGCAAGGTCGCGGATCATTTCTAATACACCAAACTCAAACGAAGGCATATTGTCTAAGAACACACCGGGAGGTATAACATCGTTAGACAGGTAACCGCCGGGTTTATCTAACAGTGTTTCAGACACTTCAATCATTGTTGATGTAAGGGTATATCCAGCAATATTTGCGGGGTTGGCCACCGATGTTTGTTGCGCTACACGTTTATTAACATCATAAGTAGCAGGGGCAAAGCTCCAGTACCATCCAATTAACCAGAACAACAAAAACACAGCCACAACAATTAGGGCAATCCATTTTGAGTTTATTGATTGTCTCATGCTTATGCCAACCTTCCTTTTCAAAATACATAAAGCCGGTGAAAACCGGCGTTATGCTAAAATTTACGTTACTACAGAAATACTAAATCTTTATGACGCTGGGTGCTATAACACCATTTTTTCACTCATGAATACAACTTAAAACAGTTTATGGTGACTATAAAGGTTGATTAATTCTTGAGTTTGGCCGTTTTTTGTCTTTAAAGGCGTAAATGAGTAGCGCCAGAACAATAATAGGCCAGAATGCGCCCACGCCCAATGCAAGTAACGCTAAGAACGCAGCGCCTATGGTTAAAAACAAGGTGCCGATGACACTAACAGCGACTACAAACCCCACTACCACAATGACTACACCAACGGTTGTCAGTAACGCCATTGCTTCCCACATGTCTAATGACTCGTTGGCCATATTTAAGTGAATGCCAAGAAAATCATGCATCACACTTCCTAAGCAGTTAACAATGACAATGGCTATAACCAATGCAATTAAGAAGTTTTTCATTAGGCTATCCTAGGTAAAAGCACCACGGCAGCGAAGTATGCAACTAACGCAATGAAAGGCACGAAGATTAACGCCGCAGCCGCCGCTACTCGCACCCATAATGTATCTACATCTAAATAGCGAGCGACACCAGCACAAACACCGGATATCACCGCAGCGTCTAAATCTCTGTAAATTCGTTTTTCAGTAGGCATTTTCATCATATTCTCCACTATTTTTACCTAGGTTATATAGGCTGCTGCCACGCAGCCGTTTTGCTTTTGCCATTTGCTAATAACTAGGCAACTTTGCTTTTTTTCAACTCAGCCAACTCATTTTCAATTGTTTCATCACGCTCTAAATCGGCAAACTCTTCGTTCAAGGACACTGTCTTTTCAGGTAGGTCATAGGCTTCAACTTGCGCCTCTAAATGATCGATACGCTGCTCATAGTGCTCAAATCTCATCATTGCATCATCGATTTTCGTGCTGTTTTGCGACGTCTTTACTTTTAAGCGTGCAGAGACGGTTTGCTTGCGCGTAATGAGTGCTTTTTGTTTCTGCTTCGCTTCACGCATTTTTTCATTAAGTCGTGCCGTATCTATTTGAAGCTTTTCAATACTCTCTGACAGCTGCGTTAACTGCTCGTTTATCGCTGCCGCTTTATCGACATATTTATGCTTTTCAACAAGCGCGGCTTTCGCTAACGACTCTTTATCGTTGTCCATGGCAAGTTGTGCTTTACGCTGCCAATTATTCACCTCTTTGTTCACTGCAAGCAGTTGACGATTTAAGGTTTTTTGTTCAGCAATGAATCGCGCTGCATCACTTCTCACTTCCACGAGTGTTTCTTCCATTTCCTGAATAATCATGCGAATAATTTTTTCAGGATCTTCCGCTTTATCTAGCATTGCATTTAAGTTTGCTTGAACGATGTCGTTTATGCGTGAAAACATACCCATTGTGATTCTCCGTTACGTTAGTGATGTCCACTTAGGCCCTTATAACACTGCAAGACCATGGTAGAGATTGTCATTTTCATCTTGAGCACTGAAACGTGCGCTTGTTAATAAAGTACAATCAATAGACATGCCAAAACCTCAACCCCTTGAATTTTAATAACTTTATTAAAAGTGGTCGTCTAATCCTCCTTGCACAATTAGGAAAAAACTCAGATTTGGCGAATTTGACAAAATCGTTAGTTAATTTGACCAATCTTGAAGGTGCGCTAGCAGCGTCAGCAAAACTAGGTTCCATGAGACCAGACATAAAAAAACGGCACCTTTTAGGGTGCCGTTTCTTGAACAATGGGGTATGTTTAGTTTATTTCTTTTTCGCTACTTTCTTGAGCGCTACTTTCTTGAGGGCTCACCGAGGCAATGTCCATAATTTCAACATCGCCACCCGTGCTTGCTTCATCATCCAAATCAAAATGATAGGTCACATTGGCAATGGACTGACTAACGCCATTTTGAATTTCTACGGTTGACGCACTTAATGCTTGTCCCACCAAATTGGTAAGTAGCGATTCTAAGACTGACTCTTGTGCACTTGCTGTTGAAGTAAACAAAGTAGCGGCGAATAGAGTAGCTGTAACTAGTGAAGTTTTCATAATTTCCCTCGATTTAAATCACTGCAACAGCACTTTGCTATTGCTTTGATTTAACTATTGCGAGAGCTGTGCCACTTCAAAAATAAATCGCAAGGTATTGAAAAATAGACAAATAATAAAAGATCATTTGAAAAACCGAAGTGTTCAAATAATCGCCTAGATTAAAGTTTAGTCAATTTCACCATCCAATTGGCGTTTTTCACCAACCTCTAGGCATTGGCTTTTGCTTTGTTGTATAAATCAATCTCCCGTTGGGCATTTTCAACTTCTGCTAACCCATTCATCAGCAAGTTGGGATCTGGGTTTTTACCTGTGCCGTTCTGACTTAAGTATCGACGCCAAATACGCCCGCCCGCTTGGCCTTGGAATAAGCCAAGCATATGACGCGCTGCATGCCAAGGTTTAAAATAAGGATCTTCTTGTCTTTCAATGTATTGCTGCATCTGCATGACAACCTCTCGGCGTGAAATGCCATGTGCACTTTCATCCCCCATTATTGTGCTATCGACATTTGCCAGAATATAGGGGTTTGCATAAACTTCACGTCCCATCATGACACCATCAACATTCAATAAATGCGTATTCACATCATCTAGGGTTTTAATTCCCCCATTAATGCTAATAGATAGGTCGGGGCGTGTTTTTTTCAAATTATAAACACGGGGGTAATTTAGTGGCGGTACCTCACGATTTTCCTTGGGGCTTAACCCTTGAAGCCACGCTTTTCTTGCATGCACAATAAACGTTTTACAGCCTGCATCAGCAACAATATCAATGAAGCGAGCAAAGTCTTCATCTTCATCCATGTCATCAATACCAATTCGACATTTTACGGTTACAGGAATATCAACAGCAGACTGCATGGCTTTAACGCAGCTTGCTACCACGTCTGGCTGCGCCATTAAACAGGCGCCAAAGCTGCCATTCTTAACTCTGTCGCTTGGGCAACCCACATTAATGTTTACTTCATCATAACCGCGCTCTTGAGATAATTCTGCGCACTTGGCCATATCAGAAGGATCGCTTCCCCCAAGCTGCACTGCGACGGGGTGCTCTTCTGTATTAAAGCCTAAATAATCACCCTTCCCATAGATAATCGCCCCTGTGGTCACCATTTCGGTATACAAAAGCGTATGCTTGGACAACAAGCGTAAGAAGTAACGACAATGGCGATCTGTCCAATCCAGCATAGGTGCCACAGAGAGTTTTCTATTGAAAGAGATGTCAGACATAGACATTAAAACCTTGATTAATATGTAAAAAAGTAAATCTCATCGCATTTTTACCGATTTCAAAATTAGTGACATTTCCGTGGTATTCCAGCGATTTTTCCTTTTCAGGAACGCAATAGGAATACAAAAAATATGGCGTTTTACTCAATCAACAAGCGGCTTCGCGGAGAACGAACCGCATATTCTACTTCTGTAAAGCAGAAAAACAAAGGCAAGATAGTTTCTCCACGTCTAAAACATTCACTTCACATTCATTGGCACTGAACTGGGCACGTAGGCTGATAACGCAACTAGTGGCCGATGAAATAAACCTGATTGCGGGCGACACAGAATTGACCATTTTTCGTCTCGGCATCCGCCATAGCATTCCGGCAATGCATCTATACAGCAACATTCGGCTCGTTTTCCTGTTCTACCGTTTGAGATATTTTCTTGGCGATATTGCGGGAAAACTTAGCACAAGTGTCTAGCCCCGGAATATTTAAAAACCAAGGGGTGAGAAAGGCAGAACCGATATAAATGTTGGTCTCTTTTTCATTAATATACAGCTTGTGATGCGGGGATACGCTGAGAGATTCAGCGGATGTGTCTACCACTAGGCCGTTGTAAGTGCGTTTGAGTAACTGAGCCAAGCGTACCACCCCCTTATCTGCCGGTTCAGCCCCTCTTGCATCAATAAGACAATGGTGAGCACTTTTTTGTGCGCTGGATGCCTGTTTCTCACACTCGGTGGTCACAGTCAGCACACCGGCTTCATGCAGTGCCAATATGCGTTCAATACTCTCTCTCGGTACGGCTGCGGTGCACGCGGCCAAAAGTGCATGTAGGGTTCCCTTTTTCTTTGCATAATCTTGCGCTAGCGCAGGCGTAGATTGAATAACGTTGATGGCTGCCACCACTGCCGCTGGCCAGTGCGAGTCCACGTTATTGTGCGTATTGGCTAATAACTCTAGCGTGAGTTTTGCAAAAGCATCACATTGCCCCCTTCTTCCAGCGAGAAATGTCAGCACCTCTTCAAAGTTAAATGCGTTCACCTGATGGAAGATATCAGGGAAGTAGCGCGCCAATAAGGGTAAAAACAAAAACGTGTTGAATTCATCTAGGTCCCGCAAGCCTTTGATAGAATGAGAGGTTAGCCAGTTGTAGAACAAGGTTGTATTTTTTGAGGGGTACCACACCCATGGGAAATGACCTGTTCTTGACATCATAGTCATTTGAACGGGCGCTTCACAAGAGTAAGTTAACCCTTTAGTGCAACGCGCAAAATGCCCGCGGTACTGTGCTATACCCACCGCAGTATCAATAGCAGATAAAGACATGCCCATTATCACGAATCGTTGATATACCGGCTTTACGTAAGCCTTGATGGGATACGGCTTTACATAGCCGTTTGAGGGCCTTCGCTCACAAAAACTTGAACCCACATTCACAACAATGTGTGTAAATCCCTGATAAGGTTTACCTTTCCCGACCAAAGTCATTCTTACGTCATCATCACGGGTGTCTTCGATAATGCCGGTAACCGCTGTATTGCGATACATGTACACCAATACGCCGTGCTGTCGTAAAACGCCAAGAATGTAGTCAAACGCATCAGCAAAGTACTCTCCAATGATTTTGCGAGTGAGTACCTGCCCTTGAACCTGATAAGGCATATAAAATTTGCTTTCATACCATTGCTCGAAGCCCAATATAAGCGGCGGTATTTCGTCATAACCTATGTTCGACAACAAATTAGGTTCACACATGGGGGTGTCGTAGGGGTTACCTACGCCGACGGTACTTTTTACCTCAAAAATACTGATACGTGCCGGGCACCGCGTCATCTGAGTAAAACTATTCAGTAGGTATAACGTGCTAGGTCCTGCACCGATAAGTGCCAAGTGTTGCGCTCTATTCAATTCCATTGAGGGTTCTCTAACCTAAGGGGCTATCATTTCTAAAGAGTAACCTCGCTAGAGGATCAGCTATGCACCAAGAACATTTAAGCCCTTCTGGCCATGAGTCGATTTCGCCCAAAAGCCCACGTTATGAAAAAAGTACGTAGAATTATCCTTATAGCTTATTCCCATACTGTGCGAATAGGGCTATTGTTATAGCTATACTGAAATGTGCATCGATAAATAATAATAACTAGAAAGCGCTTTCTCATTACTCACTTTTGAGTTTCGAAGCCATAAGTACACGAAATGGAGAAATTGTATGGCAAACACTCCCGCTAAGGGCGCAAAGGATACCCAGGAAACCACTTCCCCAACGGACGAACTTTCCCAATTACGAGAAATCATTTTTGGTCAGACTAACCGAGAAATTCGTGCCGACTTGGCCAACTTAGAAGCCAAGGTAAGTGACAACTTTAGCAAGCTCAATAATCAACTCGACAAGCAATTCAATGACATGAAGAAGCTTATCGATTCGCAGATCGCTGAACTGTCTAGCCGCCTAGATAGCGCAAACGATGGTCACGCGAATGTACAAAGCCAATTGCAATCTACGACCGACAAACTCAAGTCAGAATTAGAAATTGCGGAAACCGCGGCTAAGAATGACAACGATGCACTAGAAGCACATGTTGTCAAAGAACTAGACGCATTAGATACCTTGTTCAGCCAGCGTCACAAAGAATTACTAGAACGTTTGCAACAGGTAACCAGTGAGCTATCGGAAACGAAGACGGATAGAAAAACGCTGGCAAACTTGCTATCAACAATGGCCACAAATTTAACCAGTGATCATTAGTTTTAAATGAGCAATCAGCAACAAAGCCCAGACGCTCAAGACAACTCTCTGGATAAAATCAGGCAGTTAATTGTTGGCCGCGACGATAAATACGTGAAAGACGTAGTGAGTCGAGACGCTAAGGTCATTGTGACTGATGTGGTATCCGAAGCGCTGCATGAACGGGAAAACGCTGATGGCTCTGTAAACAAAGTACTCGTGCCCCTAGTCGAGAAGTCCCTACACCGTTCCATTGAAGCAAACAGTGAAAAAATTGTCGGCACCCTCTACCCATTAGTGGGAACGCTGGTCAGAAAAGCAGTTTCATCATTCCTGGTCGACTTTGTCGAGCGCACAAATGCGCTTATCGAGAATAGCTTCAGCCCTAAAAGTGTGTCCTGGCGCTTTAAAGCATGGCAGTCAGGCGTTAAGTATGCTGACTTTGTGGCGTCTCAGGTTTATCAATACCAAGTTCAACAGCTGTTTGTTATCCACCGGGAAACCGGCACATTGCTTCATACAATGTCTACAGACCCTGACAGAAGCAAAGATGCAGACCTTATTTCTTCTATGCTTGTGGCGATTAACGACTTTGTTGCCGATGCTTTTCAACCTACCGGGAATGAGGCCGAAAATGAGTTGGGCGAAATTAAAACAGGTGATTTTACACTGCTGATAAAAATTGGTCCTCAGGCCATTTTGGTCGCCGCAGTTGTGGGAAGTGTGCCGCCTGAAATTCGCAGCAAGTTACAACAAACTTTAGAAGAATTTCACCAATTCTATCAAAAGCCGTTACTGGAATATGAAGGCGACAATTCCGCATTCGAAGGGTGTGAAACCTTACTAAATGACTGTTTAATCAGTCAAAAGAAAGAGAGCGAAGGGGGCAAGAAAAAGCACCTAGTCGGCGCATTGGTACTGGGTGCTGTACTGATAATATTGATGTTCTTAGCCTTTTTGCGAATTGAACTTTCTATTTTACAAAATACAATACGTTCACTTACTCCCCCTGCGGGCATTGTTATTACAGACACTGCGATTGAAAACGGAAAAGTGCAGGTTCGCATGCTGCGTGACCCCAGTATTTTAACCGCGCCACAGTGGTTAGAAAATGAGGGTATCGCGTTGAATGACGTTGTCTTGTATGAGGAGCCGTTTGTATCGTTGCAAGCATCGGTAGTTGAAGAGAAGCTAAACCGGCTTCTTTCAGTCTACCCTGCCGTTACATCTCGTATTGATGAGAAAAACAACCTTAAGTTTAGTGGCAATTTGCCGCTGGGCGCGCTAACCCAATTTACCCGTGAACTTAATGCTATCCCTGGCATATTGCAGCTAAAGCCTGACTTGAGCGGAATAAGTATTACGGCTGGGCAAGCTATGAGTAATAAAGCGCTTAAAGAAGCGCTAATGGCAGAGCTAGCAGCGCAAGTATCTGCAGTGAAGATTGATTTTGCAACGAATCAACAAGCACTTGCTCCTTCACAAACGCAAACATTAGAGGACTTAACCCTTTTGTTAAAGCAGTTGCAGGATGTAGCACAACAACTTAATCTAACTTTTGCCGTGTTTGTCATGGGCGCGAGCGACAATTCTGGCACGCCAACGCGAAATCTTGAGCTCAGTCGTGCGAGAGCTAAAAATGTATCGGAAGCATTAAAAAATATGGGTATAAATGAAGATGTCCTTTTCCCCATTGGTTTAGGGCAAGTTTCTTTACAAGAGGCGTCGATGGGAAGGACTGTTTTTATCAACGTATTGGTATCCCAACGTTCATCTAATGAAGGTGAGACGCCGTGATCCAGAAAAAAGTATGTATTTTAGGCCCTACTGGTGTCGGTAAAACTAGCTTAGTTAAGCAGTTTGTAGAAGGCATTTTTTCTGATAAGTACAAAACCACCATTGGCGTTAAAATTGATAAAAAGCAAGTCAATAAAGATGGGCTTGGCGTACAACTTCTTATCTGGGATTTAGAGGGCATTGATAGATACTGTGGATTTAATCCTCGCTACTTAAGAGGCGCAACGGCTTACATTGTGGTGGTTGACCAAACGCGCTCGCAATCATTGCTAGAGGGTATGGAGATTCTTGCCATGGCGCAGGAACATTACCCTGATATTCCCGCCTTCTTTGTCGTCAATAAAGCAGACTTACCTTCAAGCTGGCATTGGAGCGAAGAAGAAGTAGCAACGTATGCGTCAAAGTTTAAGTCGATGACAAAAACCAGCGCAAAAACCGGTGAGAATGTGGAAGATTTGTTTAGCACCATCGCCTTTTGGTCGGAGTAACACATGGATATCCACTTACTAAATGCACTTGGTATTACAGACTGCGCTATTTTTAAACGCTGCCAGTCATCCCAGTTAACATGTCTTACACCTGACGTTAGATGGATGCGCCATATCGTCACACTTACCGAAGAAAATGCATTTGATATTTCCTCTAGTCACTCTATTTTTCTCGATGATTTTCTTGTAGATGCCGACACTATTTGGCAAGGCGAAAGTGTGTTTACATTGTCTTCAGGCTTTTGGACTGAAGATATTGAAGGAGAAACCTTACGTTTAGAAGCGCTGGCCATCAATAACGGAGCTGGCAAACATTATCTTGTGGTCAAGAATGTAGCAGAGCAGTTTGATGAGAAGCAAAAAACGCTGCAAGCCGCTCGCGAACTCTTATTAAGCCACCATGAAATTGTGGGACGGCATGAATACATTCGCCAGCGTCTCGACAGCGAATTGCACAAAAACGCTGAATACGAAGCGCTCGTGCCACCTATTAAACAAACGATACATCATCTCGATACCGGCGTAGTGATACTTAATCAACACGGTGAAACTGTGTTAGACAACCGTTCAGCGCGTCAACTTCTTCAATGCAATACGCAACACAATACCGCGCTAAGGCTGACGCACTTAATGGATGACGTAAAAGTGCCAGATAGCTTCCTGCCAACCTTGGTGGAAAAGCGAAGTGCGTGGCAGGGCGAATTGTATTGGAAGTATTCAGACGATTATCAAGTTTGGCTTCAAGTGACCATTCACCCTGTTATTCATAACCAAACGCTGACGCATTGGGTGTATTTGCTCACTGACATTAGCCATATACACAGTAAAGAAGAAAGTGTTCTTAGTGCCTCGGGGATGGATTCTCTCACCAAAATTGCAAACAGAAATTATTTTAATAGCTATGTGCGAAAGCTCGTGCGCGAAGATGTGAGCTTCACGCAGTTTTTATTCGACATTCGTGAATTTAAAAAGATTAATGAAAAGTTAGGTTATCACTCTGGCGATGAAATACTCAGAGCCTTCGCTGGCCGTCTGCAAAGCGCTGTGGGTAATAGTGGCTTTATTGCACGGATTGGCAGTAATGAATTTGCCGTGGTGAAAAGGGATGACACCTTTAAAGGGATACCCCCCAGGGATTACGCCAAACACATAAAGTCTATCCTAGTAAAAACCTACACTGCCCTGCAGGGTGCAGAGTCCAATTTGGGCGTCAATATTGGTATCGCGAACTTCCCTGAACATGGCGATAACGCTGAAACCCTCATGCAGCATGCAGATGTTGCGCTGCAAATAGCGAAATATCAGGGTAAAAATGTGGTGCTGGTATACAGCGCTGAACTGCACAAACAGCATCAAGACATGTCCGAAATGGAGCAGCAATTTCGGGAAGCCATCGAAAAGAACCATTTATCTCTGCATGTACAGCCTATTGTTGATTTAAAAACCGGTGATATTGTTAAATGTGAAGCGCTGGCTAGATGGAAGAAAGCTGATGGAAGCTTTGTGTCCCCTGAAGTCTTTATACCTCTTGCAGAAAGAACCGATTTAATCTTTCCCTTTGGTGAATGGCTTATTGCCGAAGCTTGTAGCGCCATTGAAAAACTCAAAGCGGCTAGCCTCGATATTCGTTTAGCCATCAATATATCTGGTAGGCAAGTGGCCGATTTGGCGTTACTTAAGCAAATTCAAACAGCCCTTAAAAACAGATATATCGATCCTAACAATCTTTCTATAGAACTTACCGAAAGCGTTTTTATTGATAGTTTGGATACTGTCTCTATTTTACTGAATGAATTGCGCTCAATGGGAATTACCATTTCCATTGACGATTTCGGAACGGGTTTCTGCTCTTTGGTATACCTTAAAAAGCTTCCTATTGATGAGCTAAAAATCGATCGGTCTTTTGTGAGTGAACTTGAAAACAATACTGATGACCAAGCCATTATTCAGGCAATACTCGGCCTTGCTGACAATCTAAATATTAATATTATTGCCGAAGGCATCGAAAACGCGGCCCAGCAGAATTTCCTACTGGCGCATAATTGTGCCTTCGGACAAGGTTACCTCTTTGAACGCCCTCAATCAGTTGAGAGTTTCATCGATAAAATTAATAAATAACTTCACGATGAAACGCCGCGAAAACATAAGGTATCGGTTACCGACACCTTATGAGGCGTTGAGCGCTTAAATAAGCCCTAAATGCCCAGCGTGAAATGCTAGGTGCTCATCAATGAATGACGCGATAAAGAAATAGCTGTGATCGTAACCTTCGTGCATATTTAGCGTTAGCTGTGTATTCGTTTTCTGGGCGGCATGCACAAGAGATTGCGGCTTTAGCTGCTCAGCGAGAAACTCATCTTTACTGCCCTGCTCTACAAGCAATGGTATCGAATGGGTGGCCCCTGCTAATAATTTCGCAGTGTCGTACTTTTCCCACTCAGATTCATCACTGCCTAAATAATTCCCCAACGCTTTTTGTCCCCATGGACAATCACTTGGGTTAGAAATAGGACTAAAAGCAGAAACAGAAACATACCGATTCGGGTTTCGTAGGCCAATCACTAATGCACCATGCCCCCCCATTGAATGGCCACTAATGGCTCGCTCTTTAGTCACCGGCAAATTGGCCTCCACAAGCTGTGGTAGCTCTTCTGTGACATAACTGTACATTTGGTAGTGAGTATTCCAAGGGGCTTGTGTCGCATCAACATAGAAGCCTGCGCCAAGGCCAAAGTCATACGCCCCATTGTCGTCGTCAGGGATATTATCTCCCCGTGGACTGGTATCAGGAGCGACAATGGCCATACCTAATTCTGAGGCCAACTTCATTGCTCCCGCTTTCTGCATGAAGTTTTGATCGGTACAGGTTAATCCAGATAGCCAATACAATACAGGCACCGGCTTATCTGCTGATGCAAACGGAGGGAGATATACCGCAAAAGTCATCTTGCATTGCGTCGTACTTGCTTCATGTTCGTAGCGCAAATGACGTCCACCAAATGCACGATTTTCACTAATTAGCTCCATTTTTGCTCCTTTAATCTATTAAATAGGGAAAAATTCACCGAAAGCCGCTCAAACAGTAAAGGGTCTATCGGATTTTAAATCAAGTTCGTTTACACTAAGCGCCTAATAATTGAGGTAAGTACGATGTTAAAAAGCCTGATGCATCACACAATTGGCACAATTTCCGTTATTTTTTACTTTTTAAATACTGTTTTATGGGCCACACCAATATTAATACTGTCAGTATTTAAGCTCATTCCTATTCGTTTTTGGCGGCGCTTTATTTCATACCTATTAGACGCCTGCGCCACGGCTTGGATAGGCGTAAATAACGTTAATCAACGGATCAGCAGTCGCACTACATGGCGCGTGGATGGGCTAGAAAAGCTCACGAAGAACGATTGGTACCTGGTGATTGCCAATCATCAATCATGGGTGGATATCTTGGTTCTTCAGCGTGTTTTCAACCGTAGAATTCCGTTTTTAAAGTTTTTCCTTAAAAAAGAGCTCATTTACGTGCCTATTTTAGGTCTAGCGTGGTGGGCATTGGATTTCCCATTCATGCGCCGATACTCCAAATCATTCTTGGCTAAAAACCCTCACCTGAAGGGTAAAGACATGGAAACCACTCGAAAAGCCTGTGAAAAGTTTCGTACTAAGCCTGTAAGTATCATGAATTTCGTCGAAGGCACCCGTTTTACTCAAGCCAAGCACGATAGACAAGCCTCTCCATTTAAACATCTTTTGAAGCCCAAAGCCGGCGGGGCCGCCTTTGTGTTATCTGCCATGGGCGATCAATTACACAAACTGATTGATGTGACGATTGATTACCCAGGTGGCGTGCCTTCATTTTGGGATTTTGTTTCAGGAAAAGTTAACGACATTCGAGTGAATATTAAAGTGACACCGATAAAAGATATTTTAGAAGGTGGCTATTTTAATGCCGATTATTTCGATGACCCTCAGGTAAGAAGCCGATTCCAAGGTTGGTTAAACGGTAAGTGGTCAGAGAAAGATGCTTTACTTGAATCTCTTAATGCAACGCAGAAGCCCTTATGATACGTGTAGTTCTCGCTCCATTTATTTTTGTTTTTCACACCTTTCTACAGATAACCAACCTCGCTTTTTGGGGAATGCTCATCATTATTTTGGGCTTGGTTAAGCTTGTCATGCCAAACGGAAAGATAAAAACGTTTTGGAATAAGATCATGCATGCGTGTATGTTTGCGTTCGGCAGAATTAGCGTGTTGATGATTCGTTTATTTAATAATGTACGGATTGAAAACCAAATACATGGTGAGTTAGCCAAAAATAGCTGGTATCTCATTATTGCGAACCACTTAAGCTACCTCGACATCATTTTATTGATTGAATTTGCCACTTATCGCATTCCAGCCCCGAAGTTTTTTCTTAAAAAAGAATTGATTTGGCTACCTTTCGTTGGTTTGGGTGCTTGGGCGTTGGACATGCCATTTATGCATAGGTACACCAAAGCTTATCTGGCTAAGTATCCCGAACGAAAGGGTAAAGACTTAGCCACCACCAAAGCGTACTGTGAAAAGTTTCGTACCATGCCAACCACCGTGATCAATTTCGTTGAGGGTACGCGCTTTACCCCTGATAAGCACAAGCTTAAGCAAAGTCCTTATCAGCATTTGCTTCCCCCAAAGGCCGGCGGTGTTTCTTTTACGCTTGCTGCAATGGGTGAACTTTTTACCAATGTGCTCGACATATCACTATTGTACCCAGAAAACAGGCGTCACCCCATGATGGCCATGCTAAGCGGTCAAATGACTAAAATCATTATTGACGTAAAAGTGACCCCTGTGCCAGAACTTCAACAGAGCTCATCGCGCAGTGAAGCTGAATTTAGAAGCTATTTTCAACATTGGCTCAATACCCTTTGGCAAGAAAAAGACACGCGTATTAACACATTACTGGAGCGATAGTTATGGAAGTTAGTTCGTCATTACGCGACGCATTCGTCCATTTGGTGAAAGATATCTTTCCCTCATTGACGACACAAGACCCGCTGTATAATGCCCTTGCGCTAGGGGCAATACTCACGGTTGCGCTTCTACTTTATATTGTGGCTCGATTAGTCGTGAGGCCGCAAATTGCTAACTGGGTGTATCGTACCAACAACCTTTGGGACAATGCGCTTCAAGAGCACGGCTTCTTTCGCCGCCTTATGCACTTGGTTCCTGCACTCTTTATATTCCTCATTACGCCCGTACTGATAGACTCCGAATCGGTATTGCATGGGCTAATGATAAAAAGTGCACAGCTTTACATGCTATACAGTGGTTTGCTGGGAGTATTTGCCCTGCTAAGCACGGTAGAAGATGTATATAACGCATCTGCCCTATCGAAACGAGCCCCTATTACTGGTTTCATCCAAGTGACAAAACTAGGGTTTGCCATCCTCACCATTTTGCTGAGTATTTCACTCATTGTAGACAGAAGTCCCCTATTGCTCGTGTCGGGATTAACCGCCATTGCCGCTGTTTTACTCTTGATTTTTCGCGACACCATTTTGGGCTTTGTAGCGGGCATTCAGATTGCCGCCAACCGCATGTTTAATACCGGCGATTGGATCACCATGCAAAAGTACGAAGTCGATGGGGAAATTCAGGAAATAGGGCTAACTAACGTCAAGGTGCAAAACTGGGATAAGACAATCTCTACGCTTCCTACTTACAGTTTAACCACCGAAGCGGTAAAAAACTGGCGAGGTATGCAAGAATCTGGCGGCCGTCGTATAAAGCGGGCAGTGTACATCGATATTCACTCAATCAAATTGTGTGATAGCGACATGCTAGATAGGTTCTCTAAAGTACGCTATATCAGTGAGTATATTGAGACCAAAACCAATGAATTACGCGCCTACCACCGAGACTACTCTATTGATGAGTCTGACTTACTGAACAGCCGCCGGTTGACAAACATTGGTACGTTTCGCGCCTATTTAGAAGCCTACTTGCGCAAGCACCCAAGAGTGAATCAAGAGCTCACCCTTATGGTAAGGCAGCTTCCCCCTAATGAATTAGGTTTGCCCCTAGAATTGTATTGTTTTAGCAATCGCAAAGAGTGGGTGGAGTATGAAAAAATTCAGGCCGACATATTTGATCACGTGATGGCGATGTTGGATATTTTCGATCTTAAAGCGTACCAGAGGGATGGACACCTTGCGCATCTCGCGCTTGCTTCCTCAAACCCTAACGCTGCACCAAACTCCAGTGACGCTGAATAGGCGGCACAAAAAAACCGGCATCATGCCGGTTTTTTTCGTTTTAGGCTGGCATTACGCGAGTGCGTAACCCATCACTAAACACACAATTAAACCTGAAACACCGAAAAAGCCGTATTCGATTTTTTCTTTCATCGCGTTTGCGCCAGTTTCAGTTGTCATAAAACTCATGATGATACTGCTAAGCCCCAGAGCGAAGGCCATAACGGCAATACCAAATAACACTGCGTTAATCCAATCGGTCATTACTTTACCCCTTAATTCTTCTGGCGTTATTATGCACGAATTCCAATAACTTGAACATGCTTCATCAAGGAATATTTTATCTATCAGACAAAGGTTTTGGGCTTACTTTGATCGTGGTCAAATTAACTAAAAACTCCGCATTGTCACTAACTGTTTGTATTTTCACCTTAATGAGAAATTGAAAACAAAAACTAAGCTACTGATAATTAATGACTTTAAATAATGGCATTGAGGTTGCTATCTAACCGTAAAGCGCTTTAACGGCGCCACCAGCTTAAATGACACAAGGACAATTCAAATGAAAACCTCTGCACTAGCCTCTCTTTCTTTATTAAGCGTGATGGTTATGTCCCCTGCGCTTGCCCACAATAACGAGTGCGATATTGAATTAAGTGGCCATATTCAATATCAACCCGGTTTTCTTACCGTGGAAATGGAAGACGGCGGAACCCTAACCATTGATGCCGCACATACGCTCACGATTAACCATGAGCCAATCTCCTTGAATAGCGAACAGCAAAAGTGGGTTGGCCAATACTACGACAATATTGATATGGCCATCCCTATGACCTTGTCTATTGCTTCAGAAGGTCTCGACCTTGCTAACGTTGCCGTTACTGAAGTGTTTGGAGAATTACTTGGTGAAGATAATGGGTTAACGCAAGATTTTGGCGAGCTATTTACCTCTCTAGAGGAAAAGCTAGCGCACTCGTTTTACGACGAGAACGGCACCATTTATATCGACTCCACTAAATTCGATGAGCCAGGTTGGTTTGATGAAAGTTGGGAAGCAGAATTTGAATCGCAAATCGAATCGTTGGTCTCTGAATCGATGGGACGCCTACTCATCGCCATTGGTACGCAAATGCTGTGGGACGGCGGCGATATGAGTGAATTTGAAGCTAAAATGGAACGCTTTGGCGAGTCATTAGAGCATCGTATGGAAGCACAAGCGGATGCACTTGAAGAAAAAGCAGATGCCCTTTGTGACGTTCTTGAAGAAGCCGACTATGCAGAGACAAAAATGCAAAAATCTATACCTGGGCTTAGCGAATTAAACCTGTTGGATATGGATAGTCATTCTATGAAAATGTGAAAAGTGTCCTAACGCATATCCCTTATTCGACATCAATGCTATGTTACTGTCCTTGTAGAAAAGGGGGACAGTATGTCGAATAAGGTGATAATTTGTGGTTATGGATGGCTTGGAGGCTATCTGGCTAATGCGTTGGAAACTAGGTCGCTAATAGCAACAACGCGAGATAAAACTAAAGCGCGTACCATACAGGAAAACGGGATAACCCCAGTGTTGTATACCTTGGGTGATGACAGTGCAGCCCTCGCCTCACATTTTCACCGCGCCACCTTAGTACTCAACATCCCCCCTGGGCGAAAAAAGCCAGAGCTATCAGAATTCACCCAGCAGATGAAAGCCCTTATTGATAAGGCTGTTAAAGCGCAAATTACTCATATTGTCTTTATCAGTACTACGTCAGTGTACGGCGATGCCAACAATGGCGTCATTGATGAAACTTCCACACCCCAGCCAGAGACAGCGTCCGCTGTAGCACATGTGGCCATTGAACAACATCTTCTCTTTCACGCCACCCACAATCACTGTAAGGTAAATATTGTTAGGTTGGCTGGCCTTACTGGCCCAGATCGTCATCCTATAAATAGTTTACGTGGCAAAACCTTACAGGCAGGGAATAAGCCCGTAAACTTAGTGCATGTTCATGATGTGGTTGCCGCCCTTACCTCCATGATTGCGCAAGTCCCCACGCAAAAGGTGTTTCATTTATGTAGCCTCTCTCATCCAAAACGTGGGGAATATTATACTCACGCGGCTCACCAGCGTAATGTGGAGGCACCCGAGTTTTCTGACACTGAGCTTCCGTTGCACGGCAAACAAATTGATGCAAGTCAAAGCTGGCAAGCCCTGGGCATAACACCTGAATACGCCCATCCAAATCAAATGATTTAAACAAAAACGCCCTCAGGTGAGACACCTGAGGGCGTTTTTTCACTACTGGATAAGGTTAAGCGTTATCCAAATAGACTCACGTCAAAATATTTTACTGCTACCGTATTGATGAAAATAACCAACAGAATAGCGGGGATAAAGGTTTTTAAGGAAATATCCACGTACTTCTCAAACCAGCCCCCTTTATAGCCATTGCTGCCCTCTGCCAGAGAGGCGTTGAAGTTTGCACTTTTCCAACGATAGATAACAAAAATACAAATCAGTAAGCCATTTAACGGCAGTATGGTTTCGTAGAATACATCAATGATGACATCAAAAAACGACTTATCTGCGCCAGCATAATGGGTAAAAGCGGTTAACGCGTCTACCTTGCCAAACGACAAGGAAGCTAGCACAGCTAAAGCAATCATAATGCTACCTAAAGACGCCAATGCCCATTTTCTACTGACGCCTTTTTCGTCCATTAAGGCAGCAACAGGCACTTCAAAAATGGAAACCAACGACGTTATAGCCGCGAAAAATACAAGTAAAAAGAACAAGCTAGCAACAATAGATGCGCCTACGTAGCCGACAGATTCTTGTAACGCCAAAAAGATATTAGGTAGATAAGTGAAAATCATACCTACAGAAGACTCACTTAATTCTTCTGGGTTAGTTTCTGGGTTAAACGAGAAAATAGCAGGAAGAATCATTAACCCTGCGGTAAACGCCACGGCCGTATCGGTAAGCGCAACCAATTTAGCCGAAGTAGGTACATCTGCTCGTTTATCAATATAGCTTCCATAGGTAATTAAGATACCCATGCCCAGCGATAGTGAGAAGAAGGCTTGTGACAAAGCACCATTCACCACAGACGCAGTAAGCTTAGAAAAGTCAGGTACAATATAAAACTCGACCCCCGCCATGGCATTCTCACGGGTAAGCACAAAAACCACCAACCCTAGCAGCATAACGAATAACGCGGGCATTAATAGCTTAGCCGCTTTTTCAATGCCTTCTTTCACGCCGCCTTGCAAAATGAGATACACCACCCCAACGACCACTGCCATATAGGCAAATATAGCTTCAGAATTAATGAATAGTCCAAAGGTATCGGGATTAGCAAGTGTTGCTAAATTACCGGTCACTGTTTCAAACAAATAACCGAAAATCCACACCGTAATAACCATATAGAACACAGCTATCATGAAAGGCGTGGCAATGGCTAACCACCCAGCGACTTTCCATTTTGATGATTGTTGACTAATGGCACTGTATGCACCTAAAGGGTCTTTTTTCGCGTGCCGCCCGACCGACATTTCGGCAAGCATAACGGGTAAGCAAATAGCAAAAACAAAGATGGCATACATAAGTAAAAATGCGCCCCCCCCATTTTTTGCTGCACCTACTGGGAAACCCACTAAATTACCAATACCCACAGCAGAGCCTGCTGCGGCTAAAATAAAACCTATGCGCGATCCGAACTGTTCTCTGGCCCCGCTCATATCCCTTCCTCTTGTTGAGTTATTGTTATATTACCGGGATGGCGATTTAAACATGTCTACGTTTGTGGCGTTGACTACACGGCTTAATGACGGCTTAACGTTTTGCAGTCACTTGAAAGCTCAACACCATTCCCATTAGCGCATGGTAACAGCAGTGTCACAAAAAGTCTTGAGTCTGAGAGGAATTGAAGTCACTAAACCCGTCACTACCAAGGTACAGGCGTGCCGTCCCAAGCGATAAAGTGACAAGGTTGGGTTCTGTCTAAACGCGATAGGTGCAGCAGCAACTGGCGCGCTGTGAATTCTGCAGTAAAAAGTTTATTCGCTTTAACGTTTCGTTGGAAAGGCTGTGACAGTGCCGTGTCGACTGTGCCTGGATGATAACTCACAAGTAGAGGTTGTTTTAGCCGCCGAGCATATTCTACCGATGCGGTTTTAAGCAACATATTAAGGGCCGCTTTAGATGCTCGGTAACCATACCAGCCTCCGAGCTGATTATCGGCAATACTGCCTACTCGAGCGCTAAGCGCGACAACGCTAGGTTGTTCTTTAGCCAGCACATTCACAAGGTATTTTAACCACAAGGCAGGAATAATACTGTTCACCGTAAAATACTGACCTAACGCCTCATGAGAGACATCTTCTAATCGCTTTTCAGGATGTAGGTTGTTCGATTCATCATGTAAAACGCCAGTAGCAACAATAGCCATTTTGATGGTCACACCACGAGCGTTCAATGTGTTTACAAAAGAAGATATCTGCGCTTCAGAATATTCCGCAAGGGTATGCACCTCCACTGAGCTCCCCCATGGGGGTGAGTCAATGGTTTGCCGAGAGACGGCAATCACATGTTCTCCGGCCTGTGACAGCGCAGACACTAACGCACCGCCAATGCCGCCGGATGCACCAACAACCAATAGACTATTTTTCATTTGGCTCTCCGGGAATACATCTAGCACACTGTCGCTTTTTGCCGGTTAGAAGATAAGAAATGGTATAGCGATGTTTCGCGAACTTGATATAACACCAATCCGCAATCACTTTGACACCAGGCCAACGCAGCGGTGCATACACCCACCCCATGCCAACAGCCTTCCAAGCCTGATGTGTAACATCAAGACCGGTAATGATTCGTCCATCAGGAAGTTGCCCATGAATCCTTGCATTCAGTGCGTGCCAGTCTAAGTGTGGGTAAGTCTGCGCAAAAGACGGAGATTGAATGTCGACTAAGGTCAGCTTGTTGTGCTTATCACGTTTACGTAAATGACGCATTTCAGCGTGACATAATGGGCAATATCCATCGTAAAAAATTATCAACTGCGTCAACCTCTGGTGAGATGTGTTGTTCTTAATAAAGCGGCGTGGGTAACGGCTTTTAGGTGTTTAAAAGGGTTATACGTGAAAAAAACTTGCTTGGATGACTTGAGATCCTCACTTTCCACACCCACACTGAAGGCTATAAATAATATGAGGTTTCCCTAATGGCAAATTTACAAGTCGCTACCCTTGCGGGCGGTTGTTTCTGGTGTATAGAATCTGCATTTAATACCGTTGAAGGCGTAGTAAAGGCTTTATCGGGTTATGCCGGTGGCGAAAAAAATGATCCTACGTACGAAGAGGTTTGTTCAGGAAATACTGGGCACGCGGAAGTGGTACAGGTGACTTTTGATGCTGACATCATCAGTTACAGAGAAATATTAGAAATATTTTTTGCACTGCATGACCCTACGCAGTTAAACCGCCAAGGTAACGATATTGGCACCCAATACCGTAGCGAAGTGTTTTATCATGACGAGGCGCAAAAAGCAGAAGCCTTGGCCATTATTGATGAAATCGTTAACGAAGAGATTTGGCCAAACCCCATGGTTACTAAGGTAACGGAAATTAATAACTACTACGAAGCTGAAACTTACCATCAGGATTATTTTAAAAATAATCCGCAAAACCAATACTGCTCAATGGTGGTTGCACCTAAGCTCGCCAAGTTTAAAAAGACGTTTGCAAGCCGTCTACGTAAAGACTAACTGTCCCATACCTAGTGCGCTGTGCTGCAGGCTGCATTACCCTTTAGGTAAGCAGCCTGACAACTCATTAATGAAACCACGCGTCTTTTAAAGGCAAAGAAAATAATAAAGGCGCATAAGCCTGATAAGCCGCACTTTCTCCATCACAAGTAATATTCTTCAAGTAGTTCTTTTTCCACGGGTCGTTAACAAGCCATAGGGTATTATCTATTACCGCAAGGCCTTCAATAGATGCGTTGTCCATGGTGTAGGGTTCACAGGCATTTGTGGTGTCTACCACAAATGAAAGCGGCACCCGTTTAGTGTCAACATTATTGTCGGTATCGATAATCCACAGTTCATCATCATTTCTCGCTGCCGCTAACAAAAATGTGTCAGTGCTTTGAGGCGGAGTATAAAGAGTTAAGCCATTAATCGGATGAGCGCCTGATGCAAAACTAGGTAAGGTCAGGCTGGGCTCTTCTAGTGCGGCAAAGCCAGTGTGCGTCCAAAACTCATCATCAATAACAAGGCTAAAAATGCGTGGTTGACCTGCCTTGTCTTTTTCTAACGCCAGATACAAGGTACCGCTATCATCCATTGCCATGCCTTCAATACCATCGTTGGGGAAATTACCCACTTCCATTGATAAGGCATATTGCAATGGGCGTACATGGGTCATTTCTACTTTACCGCTATCGTCTCGCTCAAGTCTAACTAACAAGGTAGGGTAATCGGTGGACCCTGTGTCTTCATACTTTTTCTCACATCGACTGGAAAAAGTCCCTGTACGTGTGGCGTCTTCCGTCACTGTGTACAACACATTTGGGTTTCTTGGGTCTACTGCTAGCGCTTCTAAATCTGGCGCATTCGTCAGGTAGGCATTAAAGCAACTGCGTTTTACCCGTGAAGACAAACTAAAGCTATTGCTAGACCCGGTTAACGTTGCTGAATCTGGCGCGATAAAATGTAATTTGCGCTGTTGCGCTTCTAATGCACTGCCATCGGAAATTGACACTAATTGACCTTGAAACGCAATTAAGCCAGACGTTTGTGGGTCAGCCATAACCTGATCATTCTCATCCAAAATCCACTTACCGTGAGAAACGATGCTTTCACTTTCCTGCTGTACGATGATGGGTGGCTTACTTTCACTACAAGCAAACAAAGACAGGCTAATAAAAAGAGAAACAACTAATCGTTTATACATAAATGGGAGTCCCGTGAAAAATTTGTAACCGAGTATATCTGGCATACCGTTTAATTCCAAAAAAGAGTAAGGTAAAGCAATGCGTTAACATCAATGTGACAGGAGTTAGTTATTTCTATTCATTCTTTACCTGCGGTCATTGCTGGGCCAATTGTAAGACGTGTTTCAGAAAATGCGTGTCACATATGGTTAGTGACCCAAGACGCACCAAGCATCACCCTGTCGTTATCGCAACAACAAAACACGATAACAGGGCAAACTCAGTGTGAATATGTTCAAGTTGGCACGCACGCCTTTATCACCTTACTCTCGTTTTCCAGTGAAGAAGCTTTTATCTCGGGTTGCCCCGTGCATTACGCGCTACATTTTCACGATGAAGCCTTACAAGCTAAGTGGCAGAAAGAATGCCAGGCATTGCTGTACCCTAGACAACAGCATTTGAATTTCGTTTATACAAAAACACCCACCAGCATACTTCATGGCTCTTGTCGTAAACCCCATTACGATGGAAGTGATGCGCTGGCGCAAGTGGACACCCTTATCGCCAACAGCTTTGACAACGAGAGAGAGCGGCCTGATTTGCTGCTTATGACTGGCGATCAAATCTATGCTGATGACGTAGCCGGCCCAATGTTGCAAGCCATTCATCAAGTTATAGCATTGCTAGGTATTACAGAGGAAGAACTTGAAGGCGCGCAGATTTCTCATTCCAGCGAATTAGCCTCGCATCCCCATTGTTTCTACGAACGAGAACAGCTTCTGCCACAAATTGCCACTAACACGGCGCTATCTTCGCTTTTTTTCGGCGCCAAGAAAAAACCCATTTTTACCTCAGTGAATGCACAAAACCACCTCATTAGCTGTGCGGAAGTTATGGCGATGTATCTATTAGTTTGGTCACCCCTTTTATGGGCGCGTATCAAAATAAGTGACGTCGGAATTAGCCCAGCGCATTTAGCTGTATTTAAAAAAGAACAGCAAATTTTAGAGGGCTTTGTCGCCACCTTACCCCAGGTAAGACGAGCAATGGCTCACACCCCGGTTTACATGATTTTTGACGATCACGATGTCACTGACGACTGGAACCTAACCCGGGGTTGGGAACAAGAAGTGTATAACAACCCTTTTTCTAAACGCATGGTGGGTAATGCCCTCATTGGTTACTTGTTATGTCAGGGTTGGGGCAATTTGCCCGGCGCCTATACGCACCTGATTAAGCAAGCTAAACAGCATTTTGCAACCCAAAGTATTACTTCCCAAAACGCGCTTATCGATGCACTTCTTGACTTTGAGCATTGGGATTACACCGTAGACACCACGCCACCGGTTGCCGTCATGGATACCCGCACTCAACGTTGGCGCTCGGAATCAAGTATGAATAAACCCTCCGGATTAATGGATTGGGAAGCCCTGTGTGAATTTCAACACGGTATTATTGGAAAAGAAGCCGTCATTGTAGTGTCAGCCGCCCCCATTTACGGTGTGAAATTCATTGAGGCAATTCAAAAAGTGTTCACCTTTTTTGGTAAAGCGCTTACCGTTGATGCAGAAAACTGGATGGCACATAAAGGCACTGCCAACGTTATACTTAACATTTTTCGTCATTATAAAACCCCGCCTGAATTCATTATTTTGTCCGGCGACGTACACTACTCCTTTGTTTATGATGTACGGCTACGCTTTAGGCGCAATAGCCCTCACATTACTCAGTTCACCTGCAGTGGATTGAAAAACGCCTTCCCCGAGGGGCTTATCCGCTGGCTAGACCGTTTAAATCGCATGTTTTACGGCTCTTCCTCGTTACTTAACTTATTTACTCGCCGTCGCAATATGTCGGTAAAAGCACGAGCCCCCTCACAAGGCAGCGGAGAACTCTACAATGGTTGTGCCATTGGCATACTTAAATTGTCAGATAAACATCAAGAAGTCATCTGCAAGGCTTTGTTGAGCAGTGGGAAAGAGGTAGAATTCCCCCCCATTAAAGACGATTAGTTAGCGACAACGAGGTACGTCATGAGTGATAAAGCATTGTCCATTGGTATTTTTTACGGCTCAACCACATGCTACACCGAAATGGCAGCAGAAAAGATCCAAGCCCAGTTAAATGCTTTATTCGACGATGATCTGGTTGAAATGCATAACATCAAAGACGTTAACCTATCAAAAACACGCGAATTCGATGTGGTATTATTTGGTATCTCGACCTGGGATTTTGGTGAACTTCAAGAAGATTGGGAGTCACATTGGGACGACGTTTATCGCCTCGATTTATCTGGAAAAATCATCGCCCTGTTTGGCTTGGGTGACCAGCTAGGCTATGGTGATTGGTTCCAAGACGCACTAGGTATGCTGCACGATGCCATTGCTCCTATGGATTGTCGCATTATTGGATACTGGCCTAATCAAGGCTACGAATTCGCAGAGTCTAAAGCCCTGACAGAAGACAAAAGCCAATTTGTTGGCTTATCGCTTGATGACGAAAACCAATATGACCAATCTGAGCAGCGCATTGCCGATTGGTGTGAACAGTTACTTCTAGAACTTGCGGATTAATATTGAACCAAGGCAGATTACACCAAGGGTTTTATCGTAACGGCCCTAGTCACCGAGACGGCGCAGACGTTAGCTTTCAAGACATTCGTAAGTTATTTAACTTTTCCACGATTACCGTGGGCCGCTGGGTGACCCGTGAAGAGCAACAAATAGCAGCCAATCTGTTCTTTGACGCTTTATACGACTTAGCCGCAATACTGAATGTAAATGAACAAGTCATTTCACTGAACGGATCTTTGTCGCTTGCCTTTGGCAGTGGCGGGCAAAAAAACAGTAGCGCACACTATAATAGCGCTAAACGTCAATTGGCACTGGCAAAAAATGCGGGAGCAGGCGCTTTAGCTCACGAGTGGTTTCATGCCTTTGATCACTATATTGCCCCGCGGATGTTTACCGGTATAGGATCCGGCGACTTTGCATCACACGCCTGGCTTGATAACGCAGATCTTATTGATCACCCCCTAAATAGACGGTTAAGCAATTGTTTCTCCAAGTTATTTTTAGATCAAAATAAGCCAAATGACTATTTTGTTCGATCAGTAGAGGCTGATCGCGCGTTAAAAATGTATTATTATGCTATGCCTCAAGAGATGGCGGCTCGCGCTTTTGAGGCCTGCGTGCAAGATCACGAGATTAAAAACGCGTTTCTTGTGCAAGGAACAAAAAAATCAACGGAAGCTAGACTTGGCATTTATCCTCATGGTAATTTGCGTATAGTGTTGAACGAAGCACTAATGTTGTATTTTTACCAATTAGGTGTGGCCATTTCACGCAAACAAACCTAGTTTGTTGTTTTATTACCGTGAAACTGAGCAATTTTCCAGCAACAAGTGTTAATGAGCCTGCTGATTTTTACAAAACCCTGTTTATTTTTGTAACAACCAGTATACTAAAGCGCTCGAACGTAACAGAAGAAAGAAGACGAGATGAAAAGAAAAAAGCATACCTCGACTGAAGACGAGGCTCAGATTGATATGACCCCCATGTTGGACATCGTGTTCATCATGTTGATTTTCTTCATCGTAACGACCTCGTTCGTGAAAGAAAAAGGGTTAGATGTAAATCGTCCAGAAGATAACCAAGCTAAAAACGACAAGCCTTCAAAAGCGTTGTCTATTCGTATTACTGCCGATGGCACAATTATGATGGGCGGACGTGAGGTAGATGTTCGTCGTGTTGTAGCAAATACGCAAACGTATCTTGCTGAAAACAACACCGATTCTGCGGCTATTCAAGCAGACGAAGATACCGAGCACGGTACCGTGGTTGAAGTTATGAACCAAGTTAAAATAGCAGGTATCGAAAAAGTATCTGTGCTAGTGAAAAAGAGCTAGCCACTTACTCATATCTCTCATAAAAAGCTGCCTTAGGGCGGCTTTTTTCGTATGGGGGTTTATACCAAAGTATCTCTTGTTTACTAGTTTGATTTTTGGTCAGATCGTACTATTCGGTGTGTCTGGAAATCCATGTTGAAAACGGTTCCAGGCTCAGATGTCACTGGAGCCAAAAATGAGAAATACCCTATACGCCGCACTGGTGAGTGTCGCCACTTTAAGTGCCCCACCGCAAGACAAATCCCACCCGCGACCTTGTTGCTTCGTACACGATACTTCATTGGCCGGCATTCAACACCGCCTTAAGTAGTGGTGTTGCTACGCAATTTCGTCACAATACTGATTAAATTACTGATGTTGAAAAGCGTGCCGAATATACTTCCCACTGAAATGGCGTAAATGAGGCCAAGGAATTCCGCCAGTAAAAAGTACTTTCTGATGGTGACTGTGTCTCGAATGACAATTGACCCTACCGTAAAAATCAGCGACGAAGCATAGGCAACTAAGATTATTGCCCCATGATTCAAGTAAAACCATTCATATAACAGGAAGGCGATATTCGCGAAAACGAAAAACACCAAGATATACGTACTTCTATTTTTTAGCGCTATGAGGTTTCTAATGCTCGCCAAGCCTGTTCCAACACTTGCAGCCATTGCACCGAGTAAATAGAAATGAACACTGAGTGCGGCTAAAGCAATAGCAGAAATAAGTAGGTACCTATCAACATGGTTTTGACGGTATCCAATAAAATTAAGTACCAGTGCAATAGCACCAAACGCTTCGGCAATAATCATCATTAAGCTGTTCTCATTTTACGTGATACCTAGAAAGACAAGTAGAACCCTTGGCACAAGGATTTGAACTGGGGGGTATACTGATTGTTAGCCTGACGAATAACTAACGTTTCTCTGCGAATATCTACCTGGCTATCATTTTTACTAAACATATACCCATTTACATAGGGCGAAGAGGTTTCACTATGCTGAACCTGCATAATACGCTGGGCAAAAAGGTGGTGCCTTGCGCCAGTTTCAACAATGTCAGTTTCACTTTCAGAGGGATAAAGGCAATAAAATCGCCCTTCAGGGCTTAGCAATTCAGCGACCCTTGAAAATAGTGATGCTGGCGAAAGGTGGCTAAATTGACGTGCCACCTGCCTATTAACGGCTTGAGTTTGATACGCCTGTGTTGGCGCTGCGGGCGTTTCAAAATACGGGGGGTTACTCACAATCAGGTCGAAACGAGACGCTATGGCGGCATTAATGTCTCCGCAAATCACATCAATCTTGTTTGGCCATGGACCGTTCTTGACGTTTTCTTGTGCTTGCATAGCGGAATCTTCGTCAATATCAATAGCCATGATATGAGCACGGTCAGCACTTTTTTGCGCCAGCATTAACGCCAAAATGCCCGTGCCTGTGCCAATATCCAACATGGTTTGTGCCTGGCCTACCTCGACCCAACTCCCCAATATCATACTGTCAGTACTGACTTTCATGGCGCACTTATCTTGTTGCACCGCAAACTGCTTACATCTAAACACTGTCACTACACTCGAATAGTTTGCTTGCGAGCATCGAACCCACCCCTTTGTTATTCATATTTCATTGTCTGCTGTTCAATGACCCTTTCACCGACAGGACGGTCTCATTGCCACGCCTGTAACGCCACCATATTGTGGGCGACATCCTCGGGTTTTACTGGGCGATATTTTTTTAGCGCCCCCTGCAAAACATGTTGCCAAATAGGCGCGGTTTTTTGGGCAATATCTTCAAGAAAGCGACTGTCTTCTCGTGCGCCTAGCAGTAGCGATGGCCTAACTGCCGAGGCATTGGGCAGTTGCGACATCCCCATAATGGCATTTTCTAGCTCGCCCTTTACCCGCAAATAAAAATGACGACTTTTAGCATCGGCGCCCACAGAAGAAATCCACACAAAGCTATTCGCCCGTTGAGCGCGTGTCAGTTGCGCAGCAATATGAACATATTCAAAATCTACTTTTCTAAAAGCCGACTTGGAGCCTGCCGCTTTGAGTGTGGTGCCTAAACAGCAATACACATGATTGACGCTAAAATAACCCTGGTAGTCTTGCAGCATCTCAAAGTCGATAACCACTGGCCGCAATTTATTGTGCGGGTCGTGAAAAGCCGACGCGCTTAAAGGCCTTCTCACTAAACAGGTGACTTCGCTGTAGCGATGATCGTGCAACAATAAATTGACTAATCTTTGACCGACCAAACCTGTCGCCCCCAGCACCATTGCAGATTTCATGCTTCCTACCTTGTATCATGTAATAGTTTCTCTACAATCAAACCTTCGACAGATAAAATATGCAGATAAAAATGAAAAAAGCCCTTTTTATTGGAGCCGCTATGCTCTCTACTGTTTTACATGCAGAAACGCTCACTATTGAGCGCATTTTCTCTTCTCCATCGCTAGACGGTAACGCCCCTCGTGCACTAAAAGTATCGCCTGACGGCGAGCGTGTGACCTTTTTAAAAGGTAAAGCATCAGACTACGAGCGCCTCGACTTATGGGAATACCATATCGATAGTGGCGAAACTCGCATGCTGTTTAATTCTAACGATTTACAAAGTGGCGAAGAGATCCTCTCTGATGAGGAAAAAGCCCGCCGCGAACGTATGCGTTTATCCGGAAGCGGTATTGTCAGTTATCAATGGTCTGACGATGGTACTGCGCTACTGTTTCCGCTAGGTGGTGATGTTTATTACCACAAACTCGGCGAAAAGGGCGCAAAGCAACTGCTTGATACAGATGCCTTTGAAACCGACATTAAGTTATCGCCTAAAGGCAATTATATCTCGTTCATTCGCGATCAAAACCTTTATGTAAAAAACATTAAATCTGGCGAAGAAAAAGCCATTACCACAGAAGGTGGTGGCAACATTAAATTCGGTATGGCCGAATTTGTCGCGCAAGAAGAAATGGGCAGAATGACCGGTTATTGGTGGTCACCAGACGAAACCTACATTGCATTTACTAAAGTAGATGAAACCCCGGTAGATGTGATTACTCGTTCTGAAATTTACGCAGACGACATCAAGCTTATTCAACAAAAGTACCCTAAGGCGGGTACCCCAAACGTACTCATCGAACTGGCGATTCAAAACCTGCAGAGTAATGAACGTACCTGGGTTGATTTAGGTGAAGACAAGGATATCTATTTAGCACGTGGAAAATGGATGCCAAATAGCACAACCTTTACCTACCAATGGCAAACCCGTGATCAACAAACCCTTGAACTGCGTGCCTTTGATGTTGCCGACAAATCCCAACGTGTATTACTCACTGAAACCAGTGACACCTGGGTTAACTTACATGATGACCTTTATTTCCTAAAAGACACGTCACAGTTTATTTGGGCCTCAGAGAAAGACGGCTTTAAGCACTTATACCTGTATGACAACAAAGGTAATCTGGTTAAGCAATTGACGAAAGGGGATTGGGTTGTTGATAGCGTAAAAGCCATTGACACCAAGTCGCAGCGCCTATTTTTCTCTGGGCGCAAAGATACACCGCTTGAGAGCCATGTTTATAGCGTCCCTCTTACCGGTGGCGACATTGAACGCGTCACAGAACTTGGTGCCTATCACAGTGCCACGTTCAGTAAAGACGCTTCTATTTTTATCGATCGCTTTTCTACCATTAACTCTCCCCCTCAGGTGAGCTTAAATGACGCAACAGGTAAGCGCATTACCTGGCTCGAAGAGAATCGCGTTGAAAAAGGCCACCCGCTTTATGCCTATAAAGAGAGCTGGACAGCCCCTGAATTTGGTGAAATCACCACAGAAGACGGTGCTACGCTGCAATATCGTTTGTTCAAACCTGAAAGTGCCATTCAACACCCTCAGAAAAAGCATCCCGTTATTGTGTATCTGTATGGCGGCCCTCACGCGCAAGTGGTCACCAACAGTTGGGCCGGTAACCGTGGGTTGTTGATGCAGCATTGGGTAGATAAAGGCTATGTTGTCTTTACCTTAGATAACCGTGGTTCAAATTATCGTGGTAAAGGTTTTGAAGATCCTATTTATAAGAAAATGGGATTTATCGAAGTAGAAGACCAAGTGGCTGGCGTGAAGTTTTTACGTACCCTTCCCTTTGTTGACGCTGAACGTGTGGGTGTTCATGGCCATAGCTATGGCGGCTACATGACATTAATGAGCATGTTCAAAGCGGGTGATTACTTTGCGGCAGGTGTATCGGGGGCGCCAGTGACCGATTGGCGTTTATATGATACCCATTACACAGAACGCTATATGGGCAACCCAAAAACCGATGATGAGGCATACACGGCATCGTCTGTAATCCCCTATGCAAAAGACCTGAAAGGCGACTTGCTGATTTATCATGGAATGGCTGATGACAATGTATTGTTTACCCACTCCACAATGCTTTACAAGCACTTACAAGACATGGCTATACCTTTTGAAACCATGGATTATGTAGGTAAGAAGCACAGCATTCGAGGCAAACAAACCGGTATACATCTTTACAAGACGATTACCAACTTCTTCGATCGCAACCTGCAACCGTCGAAATAGCTATAGGGTGACCTGCTAGGTAACTTGGCGTTTCATCAAAAAAGGGCGATGTATGTTTACATCGCCCTTTTTTCATTCACTTTTCTGTTCACACTTACGCAAATAATTGGGTAGCCAGATTACGCTGAACCTCTTGTGCCGATGAAGCGCTAAGTTCAATTTCAATCGCATCCGCTTTGCCTGAAAGCCAAATTTTCAGCTCTGCATCGGTATCGAAATGGCCGGCGGTTTCTACCACAAATTGCGTAATCGACTTGTAGGGTATGGAATGGTAATTAACCTTACGTCCAGTTAAGCCCTGCTTGTCGATTAAGATTAAACGCTTGTTCGTAAACACGCTTAAATCCCGTACCAGCTTAAAGGCTGCCGTGACAGATTCATTGGCCGCTAAAATCGGCATAAGCTCTTCATTCACCGCTTCTGCGCTGGTTTCACTGGCGTTACCCAATAAGGTATCAAAAAGTCCCATTACTCACTCCTATACAGACGCTAATTTAACGCGCCATTGAACACGGTGCGCCAAAGGCTTTGGCTTGTCTAGCGCAAACCCTTGGCCGAAGTCTACTCGAAGCTCTTTGAGTACATCGGAGGTTGCACTGTCTACCACAAATTCAGCAACAGTTTGCTTGCCCATGCTATGCGCAATATTATTAATCGCGGTTACTGTAGCATGATCAATAGGATCGTGAGCAATATTTCTCACAAAGGAACCGTCAATTTTAACGTAGTCTACATCAAGGTTTTTCAGGTAAGTAAACGACGACATACCGGCTCCAAAGTCGTCCAACGCAAAGCTGCATCCCAACTCTCTTAGTGTCGAAATGAAATGCTTGGCAGCGTTTAAATTAGTCACAGCTGTGGTTTCAGTGATTTCAAAACAGATTTTTTCTGCCGGAATACAGGTGCTTTGCATACGCTGGGTTATTTTAAGCAATGTCATTTCATCGCCCAGGGTAATGCCCGATAGGTTAATGGCGACTTTACCTAATTTGTCCACATGGGCAGGGTTTGACTCCAACACCTTAAGCGTATTATCCACAACCCACATGTCCACCTTGTTCATTAGCCCGTGGCGCTCGGCTAACGGAATAAATAGTCCAGGACTGATTAAGCTGCCATCGCTACCCGTTAAACGTAGGAGGATTTCATAATGCTCAAGCTGCCCAGTTATTTTCGTGAAGGTGTCTGATAACGGCATAATGGCTTGGCTATACAACTCAAATCCATCATATTGAAGCGCCCTGTGCAGAGTATGAAGCACATCGTTTTCGTGCTTGTTTAAACATGCTTGTTCATCGCTAGCATGAAAAATAAAGTATCGGTTTCGCCCTAAATGCTTGGCTCGATAACAGGCATTATCTGCCGCCTTAATAAGCTCTGCGGCACTGGTGGATTTCGCCCCTATTTCAATCACGCCGATACTAGCGCCGACAAAAAACAATTTGTCATCATACACAAACCGGTAACTAGACACCGCCAGCAACAGCTTGTCTAATTTCGCCTTCACACTGTCGATGGTTTGGCCGCGATAAATAATACAAAATTCATCGCCACCAATGCGGGCCAGCAAGTCGCTTTCATCAACGTGTTGTTTAAAAATACCTGATACTTCTTTTAGCAGTTTATCTCCTGCGGGGTGGCCACAACTATCGTTAACCAGCTTAAAACGGTCCATATCAATAAAACACATAACACTGGTATTTGTGACGCTATCTGCCTGCGCATAAAGTGGCGTCACTTTACTGTCTGCAGGTAACAACTCTTTCTCGTCGCCAATTTCCTCGATAAGCAACCTAAGTTGATTATCAAAGGCATAGCGGTTCATTAACCCCGTTAGCTGATCGTGATTTGCCTGAAATATCACTTCAGCTTGAAGCGCCTGTTCTTTGGTTACATCTCTTGCTATCCCCTCAACGGCAATAAGCTGACCATCGTCATCTAAAATGGGGGTATCGGAAAATTCGAGCACATGCTCTTCGCCTTGCGCACCGGCATAGTTAACAAGATAAGGTTCAGGTTTTTCGCCACGCATGATGGTTTTACGGATACTCAAGGTTTCATCAGGCACTTGCTTTACGAGGCGAACTTCGTTGGTACAAAAATGACTAGGACTAAAACCTAATATCGTTTCTATTCCAGCACTGACATAAATAAACTTATGATCGCGGGTTTTGGTATACACGAAATGTCGGTGCATCCCATCGACTAGACGCTTGTAACGTTCTTCACTTTGCTTTAGTTCTTGTTGCGCTTTAAACCTCTCGGTTACATCCCGAACCGTTAAGGCAATGTTATTCCCCGCTTTCACTACTTGGATTTTAATCCAGTCTGGCGCAACTTTATCGGTGGTGATTGCAGCGTAACTCTCATAGGGTGTACCGGTCTCAGCCACCTCATCTACCTTTTGGCAACTGTCTTCTAAACCCAGATAGACAAGCTGCGCCTTAAGGCTCATTTTACTGAGTTTTTCAAAGGCGCCTCGAAACAAAAATCGACTGTAGCGGTTAGCTTCTACCAAGCGGTAGTTATTTCCTTCCGGCTGGTAAATTAACATCGCATCCAATGCCGCTTCACTTGCGGTAAGGTAGCGCTGCTGGCTAAGAGAAAGGTGCACCGCACCTTTGAGTTGTTTGTGAAATATCCAGCTGGCGAGTGCAGCCATGAATATACCAATAATCGTTACCAGTTTTCCTGGTTGATAGGCATTAACCTGCGATTGCATCGATAGCGAAAACTGACGATCAATAAAGGGGAATGCCTCGGTACTCACTATGGTGCCGTCTTCTATTAGCTGACCGCTGGAAAACAACACATCTTCGTCACTGATTAAATCGAAGTTAAACTGAGGGCCAACCAGCTCACCTAGCATGACACCAAGGATGGTTTGAACATCGAATCCAGCCACAATGTAGCCATGCTCAGGCTCTTGCGGGCTAATCGCTCTGCCCACTAAAATGTGATGATGATGCGTACTTGGCGAATAAATAAGCGTACTGGAAAATTGCTCTGAAAGTACTGGGATGGTCAAACCTGTTGCCGCCAAAGGCTGGCCGATTAACGCCGTTGAAAGCCGAGTTTTAGAACCAGCTTCTGGTGTCGCGACCCATTCAATCACCCCTTCGTCGTTAGCGAAGGTCAACGAGCTAAACCCCCGTTGCATGCCCATCAGCGAAACCGCTTGCGCATTAAACCAATCCACTTGGTTTGGTTCAAAGGTTGGCCAAGTTCGCATGAGATTAACCATGGCCTGAATACGTTCGTTCGAAAAGACCTCTAAGCTTATTTTTACTTGCTCAGCCACCGACTGCGCTTTAGAAATCCGTGCGCTACTTTCATCCCTCTCTAGATACACGCCAGCTAATGCAAAAAAAATAGCTAATAGTACAAATAGGATTACCGGTAAGGCATATACGCGGTGGCTGATTCTTTTGTGCATGACGACTTCTCCCAGTCAATGAGAGGCAAGACTAAAGTATAAATATGAATAAATTATGAATTTTCGTCGCCATCAATCGGTGCTAGGGTATAAATACAAAACGTCTAACTACCTATATACAATGACAGAAAACACACCTTCAGTAGAATTTGCTGACGTCGAGGCGGCTGCCGCCCGCATTCAGGCGCATGTTAAGCACACTCCCCTTCTTGAGTCTCACTTACTCAATAGTTGGATGGGGCATCGTATTTTGTTTAAAGCAGAATGCTTACAGACCGTAGGCGCATTTAAGCTTCGCGGAGCCATTAATGTTCTGGCAAAATTAAAAGAGCAAGACCAACTCCCCCATGCGGTAGTGGCGAACAGTTCTGGTAATCACGCTCAAGCGGTGGCCTATGCCGCTACCCTATTTGGCATTAAAGCCACTATTTTCGCCAGTGAAACCATTTCCCCCGTGAAAGCGGCAGCTACCCAAAGTTATGGGGCAGAGCTGAAGCTTTACCCCACACGATTAGAAGCCGACGCTGCCGTGGCCCACGCAGCAGAAGATCCCGACACCTTGTGGGTCCCTCCTTTTAATCACCCCGACATTATTGCAGGGCAAGGCACCGCAGCCCTTGAAGCGCTCAACGAAATAGACCACCTTGATGCGGTATTTGCCCCCTGTGGTGGCGGAGGCTTGCTATCTGGTACTTTAATTGCCACCCAAGCTCTGCACCCCAACGCGGGGGTTTATGGCGCCGAACCTGCCGCGGCAAACGATGCATCTATGTCTTTACAACGAGGGGAAATTGTGGCGTTAGAACATCCTCCGCAAACCCTAGCAGATGGTGCTGCCACACCGAGCGTAGGCGATATTACTTTCGGTTTTCTACAGCAATTAACTGACTTTTATGAAGTAGATGAGTTACAAATTGCTTATTGGACACAATGGCTGCAACACTTGTTAAAACTCCATGTGGAACCCACCTGCGCGATGTCTATGGCCGCAGTGGCCTCTTGGGCTGCGAATACAGAGCCGGGTAAAACTGCATTGGTGATGTTGTCGGGTGGAAACATCAGTCAAGCCACCATGAGTAAAATTTGGGAACGTGACTTTTTACTTCAGCCACCTATATTAACCCTGGACGATAACGAAGAAGAATGATGAAAACGACATTTTTTACCCCCTTAGTTGCGCGCTTAACCATTGCGGCGTCGCTATTTTGCTTAGCCGACGGCCACGCTGCCACCCTGGTCAATAACGTTAAGGGCTACACCCTTGATGAAGCTGGCAAGCGCATAAGCTTTACCAATATGGTTATAGAAGAAGGCAAGGTGCTGGCGCTGGATGTTCAGCCCGATAATCATCATATCGACGAGGTTATCGACGGTGAAGGGAAAGTGATGTTGCCAGGCCTCATTGATGCCCATGGCCATTTGCTAGGGTTAGGCGCAAACCTTTTGGAAGTGAATTTGCGCGACAGCAAAAGTGCAAAGCATGCAGCCAGCATGGTGGCAGATTATGCCTTTGCCAATACCACACAGGATTGGATAACTGGGCGAGGTTGGAATCAGGAATTATGGTCGGATAGAGCCTTTCCTCGCGCCCAAGACTTAGACAACGTCGTGTCAGATCGCCCCGTATTTCTTACGCGAGTTGATGGCCACGCTGCATGGGTAAACAGCAAAGCAATGGCACTTGCTGGCATTACCAAAGACACGCCGTCCCCTGTGGGTGGTGAAATTCTTAAAGACTCAGACGGCAATCCCACTGGTGTGTTTATTGATAATGCAGCAGCATTGATTGAAGCTTATTTACCGTCAGCGAGCAGTGAAATATACGAACAGCAACTTCATGCTGCAGGTGAGCACTTACTTGCCAATGGAGTTACCGCAATGCACGATGCTGGCGTAAACAGAGAAGTTTATGACTTCTATTTAAAAGAGGCGGTTGAGGGAGATTTACCGGTACGCATATACGCCATGATCAGTGCGACGGACCCTGATCTTAAAACGCTACTGGCAAACGGGCCAATACGAGACAAAGAGGACTTTTTGTCTATTCGCTCAGTGAAGGCCTATGGCGATGGCGCGCTAGGCAGTCGCGGAGCAGCATTGCTTTCGCCCTATTCTGATGCGCCTCATCAGCATGGCCTGTTGCTCACCCAACCACAAGACATGGCCCCCTTATTTACCACAGTGATTGGTGCTGGGTTTCAATTGAATTACCACGCTATTGGCGACAAAGCGAATCATGTTGCGCTTAATGAATTTGAAAAAACATTTGCTGCTATTGGCGGTAGTGAATTACGTAACCGAATAGAACATGCGCAAGTTATCGCGCCTGAAGATCTTGCTCGTTTTGCCGAGTTAGACGTGTTGCCATCGATGCAACCTACCCACGCCACCAGTGATAAAAATATGGCGGAAGATCGCATTGGTAAAGACAGGATGAAAGGCGCGTATGCGTGGCAAACTTTACTTGAATCAGGCATTCCTTTGCCATTAGGCTCAGATTTTCCTGTCGAACTGGCAAACCCATTTTATGGTTTGCACGCTGCGGTAACCCGTCAAGACAGAGACAATCAACCGGTGAAAGGCTGGTATGCACACGAAGCGCTTACTATTGAGCAAGCCTTTAAAGGCTTTACATTAGATGCCGCTTACGCGGGACATATGGAAGATACGCTTGGCACACTTACGCCGGGCAAATGGGCTGACTTTATACTGGTTGATCAGGACATCTTTAACATTGATGAAAAAGACATTTGGAAAACCCAAGTGCAGGCGACTTACATAGCTGGCAAAAACGTCTATTCGAAATAGCCGTTGTTGGGAGGAAACGCTTTGGAAATTGTAGTTATACCGGTTACGCCATTTGCTCAAAACTGCTCGCTTATTTGGGACGCAGGTAGTAAACGGGGGGCATTTGTTGACCCCGGCGGAGATATACAGAAACTCATCTCTGCGGCGTCGGATCATCAGGTCACTATTGAAAAAATCATTCTTACCCACGGTCACTTAGACCATGTAGGTGGCACCGTCGAACTGGCTAAACATTACGATGTGCCGATAATAGGGCCACATCTGGGGGACAAGTTTTGGCTAGATGCCCTTATGCAGCAAAGCCAAATGTTTGGCTTTCCCCCTGCCACGCCCTTTGTGCCTAACCAATGGTTGAATGACAAAGATACCATTTCAGTTGGCGAGCTAACGCTTGAGGTGCTGCACTGTCCGGGACATACCCCTGGCCATGTGGTTCTGGTGGAGCGAACGAGTAACAAGGTTATTGTAGGTGATGTGATTTTTGCAGGCTCGATTGGGCGCACTGATTTCCCTCAGGGAAATCATCAACAGCTAATCGATTCAATAAACGCGAATATTTTAACGCTGCCTGACGATATGGTGATTTATCCTGGTCATGGCCCTACTACCACGGTAGCAAAAGAAAAAGCCAGCAACCCTTATGTTGCGGGGCAATGGGGTTAAGTGCTAATAGAAGTGCCAATAGAATAGCTTTCCTGCCCATTAAAAAAGGCGAGTGATCCACTCGCCTCTTACTATTCCCATTACCTATTGGTAGGCACCGCTGGCGTAATGAAGTTCATAGCTGTGACTATAAATTTCTAGAATGTTGCCAAACGGGTCTTCCATGTAAATCATGCGGTAAGGCTTCTCGCCAGGGTAGTAATAACGCGGTGCTTTCATGCGTTTCTTACCACCCGCTTCTACAATCTTTTCTGCCAAGCCTTCAACATCTGGGTCTTGAACACAGAAATGGAACACGCCAGTTTTCCAGTATTCGAAGTTATTTTCAGGGTTTTCCTGATTTTTAAACTCGAAGACTTCTACACCTACACGGTCGCCCGTTGAAAGGTGAGCAATACGGAACTTATCCCAACCTGCACCAAATACGTCGGTACACATCTCGCCAATGGCGGAATCATCTTCAACAATCTCAGTGGGCTTCATAATTAAGTACCAGCCTAGTACTTCAGTGTAAAATTTAACTGCGGCATCAAGGTCTGGAACCGAAATACCAATGTGCGAAAACGTACGTGGATAAGGGGTGTTAACTGCTTCAGTCATCTTTATCTCCTCGATGTAAAGTATGCACGTATAGTAACTAGACAAAGCAAATACTAGAAATTATGATTAATTCTCAAATCCATAATTTAAATTTATACCATGCTAAATCCACAGTGGCTTGATACGTTCAAAGTGCTAGTAGAAACGGGGAATTTTACCCGTACCGCAGAACAACGATTTATGACGCAGCCCGGTGTGAGCCAACACATAAAAAAATTGGAAGAAGCCTGTGGCTGTGAGTTAGTCATTCGCCTAGGTAAAGGTGTAGAGCTAACTGAACAAGGGCAACGGGTTTACGACTATGCGCAAAGCTTGAGTAAGCATGAACAGGCACTCATAGAAAGCTTAAAGTTTGATGCGCCCTACGAAGGACAGTGTGTAATTGGTTGCTCGGGTGCGTTGGCTCAGCGTTTGTACCCTGTACTTGTTGATTTACAGGTTGCCCATCCGAGTTTGAGTATACATCTAGAAGTTGCGCCAAACCGAACCATACTCAATAGCATCCACGCATCTACTCTAGAATTAGGCATCGTCACGCAACAACCGGATGAAGAAATGTTTTCGTCTGAAAAGATCGGTAGCGAATCTTTGGGGCTTATATTACCCAAAGGTGCCCTTGGTAATTTAAGTACCAATAGTTCTGATAATAATACTGCAAGTAGCGAAGAGAAAGACATTGCCGATATCTTGCTATCGCTTGGGTTGATTAACCACCCCGACGCCATGCACTATCTAAAACTTTACTTTAGCCACTCGGGCGAGCAAGCCCTAATGCAATTAGATCCTAATCGGTTGCCAAAGCGTGGTTACATTAATCAACTGTCTCAAATTTTATTGCCCGTAAGCAAAGGGCTGGGCTTTACCGTACTGCCCATTAAAGTGCTTGATAGCTTTGCCAACGCCACTAAAAGTTTAACAATATACCCTGCCACAAACGATGTTGCCGAACCACTTTACTTTGTGAAAACACCCCACCGTTCGTTGCCACTACGCTATCAAAAAATTCAGTCGTTGATTGTAGAGACCCTTAACGTATAGTCGCTCTACGTTTGAACAATCGCAGCAACGTTGCATTGACTAAAATTGATAGCTCAATTGCACATAACCGAAGCGCGTGGTGGAGGTAGGCAAACCCTCTTGCGACCGAACTGATTCAAGGTAATCTCCCGCGAACAATAGCGAGAAACCTGCATCGAACATCCATGTTTTATCCTCTGTCCAAAAACGGATACGGGAATCGACTGTGTGGCCAATATCATCACCGCTTTGGCCAGACGAATCTTGGTATTTACCGATAACAAAGCTATCGGTGTTTGACGATAAGGTGGCCGCTGAATAATGAACCCTTACATCCCAGTTAGCATGGGGGCGAAGTTCAACACGAAACCCTGTCGCAGTTAGGTTTGCAGGTGTTAACGGCCCATGAATAGAAGTATTGTTTAAGTCGGTGCGCCTGCCGCCAAATAGCCGTTCGAACTGACCATAGCGGTTATCATTAGGGTTATCATCACCACTGGTGTAGTAGTGCTGAAAGGCTAAGTTTGGGTTTAGCCAGTGATTAAAGGTGTAACCCACACGAAACAATAACATGTTCGCGCTCACGGCCAAATCTTCGTTGTCTATCACGTCACTGCTGCTATGCCGGCTGCCTTGTCGATGGGCAGCTTCTATATCGAGGTTCCATTGCTGAGGTTTGTGTTTACGAAAAATCCGAAAACCCGAGGTGAGATAGTGACGATTCGGGGTTGGGGTATGATGCCGGTCTTGTTCATCGAAGCCGTATACAAATGCTTCCGTCCATAAATTTGAAACGAGTGAAGGTAGTGTATCTGCGTGTCGATAATGAAGACCCCATATGCGTCGCCCCCATTGCTCTTTATCTGCTTGCCAATGATTAGATAGTACCTCATCTTTGTCATCGACCAATCGTGCAATCGGCACCACATAAAAGGCATGAAGTTCATTACTACTGTCGGTGGTCGTCTGGGAATAAATACCTGTGTAGCTTTTAATGACATTGGCGTAGCTTACCCGCTCTATTTGCCGCTTCGATCCAATAGACACCGTTTGCCTTCCTACAGTGAGCGTATGCCGGGAGTGGGTTTGAGGTTGCACATAGCTAAGCAGACTAGGCAGCCCCGAAAAAGCAACATAAGCCTGCAGTACATCAGCGGTATTCACGAAGCTGCTAGACAAGGGGGTACTGTCATCTCCCCAATAACTGCGACTGTCTTGAATTTCTACGCCTATCGTGATGTTTTCATAACGGTACTTCCCATGGAGTAGAGTGCGAAAAAGTAGTACCTCGTCGCTCCCTTCCTCGCCAGCCCTAAATTGGCCGTCTAGGTTTTCGTATCTGCCTCTAATTTCACCTTCAACAGTAAACCCTTGGGCATGAGCGGTAAGTGACATGACCACGCATAGCGAGGTAATAAAAAGCACTGCAAAGAGCACGTTATTCATAAAGCCGGAACACTTATTCATACCCATCCAAGTATCATCGAAAAATCATAGAACTGCGGAGCATTGACGTATGCCCCGGCAAGTCACATATGAAATTTGTAATATATGGATATTCAGATATGTAAGGATAGAAGTCAATTACAGTACGGTGACAATTACGTGACAGTTATGACTTTCGACTGATACTTCACATTCTTTGAATAAAGTGTTGATCGGAGTCTTCGCAACCATAGTCATTACATGCCGATGCGGTGTAGTAGTAAGTGGTACCCACCGCCACATCGGTATCTTCATAGCTGCGCGATGCTCCACTGTATACTTGTGAACCTTTGGTGCTACTGGCAGTAGAACGGTATAGTGCGTAATAGCTCACTTCGCCCGTGGCCTCGCGCCAGCTTGCTGTAATACTTGTGTCAGTGGTGCCTAAGTTTACCCCGCCATCGAGCACAGGCGCTTGCCCCTTAATCTCAATATAGTGTTGGTCTGAGTCGGCGCAACCATAGTCATTACATGCCGATGCGGTGTAGTAGTAAGTGGTACCCACCGCCACATCGGTATCTTCATAGCTGCGATCGTCACCACTGTACATCTGTGAACCTTTGGTGCCACTGGCAGTAGAACGGTACAGCGCGTAATAGCTCACTTCGCCCGTGGCCTCGCGCCAGCTTGCTGTAATACTTGTGTCAGTGGTGCCTAAGTTTACCCCGCCATCGAGCACAGGCGCTTGGCCCTTAATTTCAATATAGTGTTGGTCTGAGTCGGCGCAACCGTAGTCATTACATGCCGATGCGGTGTAGTAGTAAGTGGTACCCACCGCCACATCGGTATCTTCATAGCTGCGCGATGCTCCACTGTATACTTGTGAACCTTTGGTGCCACTGGCAGTAGAACGGTACAGGCGTAATAGCTCACTTCGCCCGTGGCCTCGCGCCAGCTTGCTGTAATACTTGTGTCAGTGGTGCCTAAGTTTACCCCGCCATCGAGCACAGGCGCAGTAGCACGCGCCATCGATGACTGTTCTGTATCACTGCAACCGTGCTCATTGCATGCAGATACTATGTAATAATAAGTACTGCCGTTAACTACCGATTTATCTAGAAACGTCACACTATTACTATCGGCAATTTTGCTCCCTTTGCTGCCTTCCTCGGTGGAGCGATAAATTTCATAGGTGCTTACCTCGCCTGACGCTTCTTTCCATGTCACTCGAATGCCATCGCTTTCGTGATTTAGTGAAAGTGCCTTCAATATACTGGGGCGTTTATCACCCACTTCGATAGAAACGGCATGCTGCACCTCGTAGGTATCTGAGTGACTTAACAGGGTAACAGTAAGCGCATGCTCTCCCCTTGAAGTAATCGCCACGTCGGTTTGCCACACGGTGTTACCATGCGATGAGCGCAGTGGAATGACATTAAACTCCGGGTGTTCTACTAATACAGCGGTAGCCGGATAAGCCGTCTCTACCGTCAACGAAAAGCTTTCGCCAGGCGCAACGTTTTCTGGCAAATCGATGTCAACACCCTCGTTTTCATCGCTATACAACTTGTAGTCAATCCATGCTTTTACGCCATTAGAATAATAAACTGGGGCACCATTAGCCTGAATAAACCACTTAGCGGTGTGCATCGTCCCATCATTCCCTTCGCCGTTGTAAAGTGGCAAGTGAATGTCTAATGTTTCATTCGCTGGCCACGTTGACACTGGTTGGATGGCGTGGGTATCAGAAAGGGCGCTGTGTGTAGAAAGCGGGTCGAGAACGAATTCAATGTTCTCTAAGCTTCTTCCCGAAAGATTGACCAAACGCCACTGCTTGTCGTAGCTTTCGGTGAAGGCAATAGCCGAACCGTTAACTGGCTTATCAGCGCGATAATCAAACGAAACTAAGTTACGCCTTGCCGCAAGCACGTCTATTTCTACATCAATAGTAACGGAATTATTGCTGCTATCGGTTACAGTTAACGGTAATGTAAGTTGGGTAAGTGCGTCCACTTCACGACTGGTTACCTTTACTATCCCATCAAAATTATCTTCTATATCAACATTATCTGCACTTCCCCATGTATAAAAGTAAGGGCTTATACCACCGGTAACAATTGGCTCAATAAATAGCACTGAGTTTGACGGCATACTGTAACGTTCAACCACAACATTTAGGGTCGCATTTGCCGGCTCGCGGGCGATAAGAGTTTGTGTGCGTTGTGCAAATAACGTGTTGCTATCCATGTGCAACGCGGTGGCTGTAACCGAAGTATAGACGCCCTCAGGCGTGATTTTGGCTGAACGATTATCGAGTACTGCTACCGTGGCATTTTCTGCTTCCCACGTCACCTGATAGTCATCGTAATCATCAACTGTATCTCCCCCTATGCCGAAATGCGCTTTTACGTATATATCTCCTTCATGAAAACGGGTTTCCGCAATGATCAGATCCTGCTTACCCAGAGAGTCTCTCACCCTCTGTCCGTCAAAACCGTCATATACGACTAGATGCTTTGACTGCCCAAACCCTTGTACTTGGTAGTTCACATTGGCCTTAACCAGAAACGGCTTTTCAACAATCGTAAGCTTATCAGCCTTAACTTCTGCGCTATAACATGCCTGTTTATTGTTCACACTGTTTTTGGCTAACAAATTAGTATGGGAGTCAATGTTAGTGACAAAGGCAGTGTTATCTAGACCAATCACATCAATAGTAGTGAGTTGCACGGATATAGGGTGTAGCCCACTATTTTGAAGGTTTAAACATACCGAAAGCACACCTTCACTGCCTTCTGAATTTGGCGTAAATGCAACGGATTCTATTTCCGCAGTCAGTAGCCTAGACGCATAAAGATCAATAGCCTCAAGACTCACACCAGTGACATTATTATCATTGTCGTATACGTAAAACCGTTGCAACTGACTGGCCGATTTTAGCTTGCTAATTTCTGTATCAAACTGTTGCCTTAATGTGGTGTAAGCCGTTACCGCTGCCGTTAATTGTTTGTTTGAGAGTGAATCAGCGTAATGGGTATCTTCATGGAAGGCTAAATGTGCCTCCTGAAGTAGAAAAGACAATCGTTGCTCTGCAGGCATAGCATAGTACGCCGCCTCAATATCAAGGTAAGCGAGTATTCCTCTCAAGGGTAGATGGCTTTGCAACTCTAATAGAGCATAAGCGGTATCGAGTACCACATACTGCTTACTCGCTCGACTTAACTGCGTCATGTAGTAGCCACTGCCCACAAGAGAAGCCACGTTTTTATATGCCACACTACTTACAGAAAACGCACAGTCGATAACCTTACCTTTGGTGATCTTACAGTCGTTATAAATGGTAGTAAGGTCGCTCGCGAGCTGACCCATGTCATCGACAATTGCGCTCACTACAGGATCTGACTCAAGGATAATAAGTGCAAGTTGATCCGACAGATGCTCTGCACTATTTCCCAGCATATCTAACGCACATGCTCTCAGTTTTTCATCGAGGCTATCTTTGCTCGGAAAGGCGGTTTTATTAATACAATCTATAAGGTTATCCGCTAGGTAATCGACAGCTGTTTTTCCTCCATCTGGAAGGCCTGATTGTACTTTATCGGCACCCGATTCAATGGTAATGGAAACTAACTCTTTTAGTGCCATACCCATAATACTCTCTTTGTCGATCAAGCCTTTTAGCGCTAACTTTAGCCCTTCCGCATATTTCAGCTGATCCTCGACATGCGCCTTCCAACCGCTTTGTGCGATATCAAAACCTTCTATGTTTTCAGAAAACTTCACCGATAATCCCGCGCGCAGTTGCATAAACATACTGGAGTAAACATAGCGCTCTATCCGATGATTAATATTGCTCTTGTGCGTTTGAGCAATACCAATGACGTCTGAAAAACGGCTTGTGTTAATGCTATAGTCGCCGTTGAGATATTGCATATAACGAGAAAATAACCCTATGCTCGTTAGGCTGGTAATATGTGCTTGCTGATAAAGGACATCTAGTTCGTTGATACCGCTTCCTGCGCTAAAGCGCGCAGCGACGAGTTTCCAATAGGTACTGGAGTCTTCATCCAAAGTATCGAGATTAACTTCGGTAGTATCACTGCTTTGATAGACAGTTTGGAAATATTGAGAGCTCTGCAAGTCTTGTGATGACACAGTAATACCATTAGTGGGATTACCATCGCTATCGAGCGTCGCGAGAAAATGATTCACAAGCAGCGGATTAGAAAACTCAAAAGAAGAAATGGTGGGTCTAGCGCTAAGTTGCCCTAATGTTACTGATTCATGATAAAAAGTGATGGTGTCACCTTCTTCATAGCTGAACTCGCCCACTTCAGTCGTGACACCGGTTAACCCACTTGAGGTTCGATAGCCTATTCCAGTAACATTTTCAAAGACCCCAGTAAGTATTGTTGGAGGAGGAGGCTCTGGGGTTTCAGGTTCTGGGGTTTCAGGTTCTGGGGTTTCAGGTTCTGGGGTTTCAGGTTCTGGCGTTTCAGGCTCTGGGGTTTCAGGCTCTGGGGTTTCAGGCTCTGGGGTTTCAGGCTCTGGGGTTTCGGGTTCTGGGGTTTCGGGTTCTGGGGTTTCGGGTTCTGGGGTTTCGGGTTCTGGGGTTTCGGGTTCTGGGATTTCAGGCTCTGGCGTTTCGGGTTCTGGCGTTTCAGGTATGGACGCTATAGGCTCAGGAGACTGACTATCGTCTTCGCCTCCAGAACAACCTACCAACGAAATACTCATAAGGGCTAACACTAACAAACGGGTCAACGTCATTGCTGAGGCTCCTATCATGGAATGGCGGACACAAAATAAACATCATCTAAGTTCATCCCTGACAGCATTACGCCCAGCACTGCTACATAAATTAAATCTGATACATGTTAATACCATGTTTGGCAGCGCCCCTATGTGTTTGAAAATAACATGAGAGGCCATCTGAATCCTTCCCTGAATCGCGCACATTTAGGGAAGCTTAAAACCAGACAGGGGGGGACTAGTTAGTGTTAGATTCTGCATTACCATCGTGAAGTGAAGGGTCGGGAGCACTCATTGCTTCCTCTTGTTTATGTTCGGGAACATCCACTTTACCGCTGGCAATTACCTCGCCTTGCTGCCATAGCTTCCATTCACCACGCTCGTAAATATCCCATTGTTCGTCATGGGTAAGTGGCGCAGTGGCAATGATACTCACCACATCGTTGGGTGTGGTCTCAGCGGCAAAATCTATTTCTACTTCCACGTCGCTCAGGCAGGCTGGGCCAAATGGGGCACGGCGGGTAATGCTCGCCATTTTGGTGCTACAAAATGAAAACAACCAGTCGCCATTGCTTAATAAGCAATTGAATACACCCTGCTCTGCGTAACTTTTAGCAATGGCCACTAACGCATCGGCCAATTGTTGCGGCATGGCATCCCGGGGTAAACGCTGACGCACCTGATTCATTAAGTCGCAGAACATGGCTTCGCTGTCGGTATCACCAACGGCCTCGTACATGCCTTCTTGTGGAACAAAATTAGGCAGCTGCCCATTGTGGGCAAACACCCAATACTTGCCCCACATTTCACGGGTAAATGGGTGCGTATTAGCAAGGTTAATATTGCCCACATTGGCTTGGCGAATATGACATATCGCCGTTCTACTTTTAATGGGTAGGTGAGAAACAAACTCTGCAATTTTAGAGGTTGCACAGGGTTCAGGATCGTGGAATAAACGAACCCCTTTACCTTCGTAAAAAGCCATTCCCCAGCCGTCTTTATGCGGGCCTGTTTCGCCACCACGACGGGTTAAGCCAGTAAAGCTAAAACATAAATCAGTTGGTGTATTGGCGCTCATGCCAAGTAATTCACACACAATAAACTCTTTCATCATTGAACCTATCGCAAGCATAAACAAGCAACTTCTGCGTTTCAATGCGCAATTGATGGGAAACGATCGGTTAAGCAATACTAAAAACACTTAAGAATATTATTCACATACAAATAACAATCATTTTTATTTACATTAATGCATTGTGAGCCTATTCTAATTCGGTTTTTCATAAGGCGTTTTAATCAACCCAATAAGGAGTACGCCCATGATAGCCTTGGGAATAGGCTTAATGATGTGCGTTGTTGCCAGTGCCATCTTTTATCTTGGTTGCCCTAATCAGCAATGGCTTCCCTCACGTTTTTACAAAGCGAAGACGGGTGCCTTACTTAGCGGGCTTTTCGCGCTTGCATCCACATGGATATTTACCTTTGTTTTTTCTGTTCCCGCAGCCATTTACACTGTCATCACCTTGTGCATGCTCTCATTAAGCTTATTACCCTTAATACATCGTTTCGAAAAGCCCCAAACGGCGCTCAAAGGCGCGGGCTCCTCACTAAAACGAAGTGACAGTTACCTGGTGCACATGCCACATTGGTGGCTAAAAAGCATTGGCGCTGTCGTGGTCGGTTTACCTCTAGGCCTATTCACCAGTGGGCTGGTGAGCTTTGCTTTCCTTGGTAACACGCCCTTAGACGTAAAGTCACAATTTATGATGTGGTGGATAACGCCAATTTGGCTGTTACTCATCGCCCTTATTTATTTTACCCACCGGCCACGACGTACCTTATTCGTACTTTCCATTGTGGTGGTTATTGAATATGGCTTACTGCAGGTTATCCGCTAACTTATGAAATTAGAAAACTACAAAAATTACCAAAACATCCATATTTGGACTGGGATTTTATCTGGCTTACTGCTTTATATTTGCTTTGTTGCTGGTGCCTTTACCATGTTCAAAGCGCCGTTGAATACGTGGGCACTTCATCAAGAGCACACGCTTCCCCCGATTGCTGAAACGCAATACGACACCCTAATAAAAAAGGTACTGCAAGCGCATCCGGAAGCCTCAGCGCAATTGTCGGTTTACTTGCCCAATGCCATGCCAAAGCACGCACCGGTGCAATGGGTTATTGAAGATGAAGACACCCACCAGCATACCTATTGGCAAGCATCGTTAGATAACGACGGGGCACTCATCAGTCGTAGTACCTCGCTAAGCGAAATAGGCGACTTTCTTGACCACTTACACCGAACCGCAGGTATTCCGGGCGGCGATGAGCATGACGCTGTAGGAATCTATGTCATGGGTATTGTTTGCGTATTGTATTTTGTCGCCATTGTGTCAGGCTTGGTCATTTTTCTCCCTACCTGGGTTAAAGATTTGTTTGCATTACGTAAGAATAAAAAAGGCAAACGCTTCTGGGTAGACTTCCACAATATATTGGGCATTTCTGCCTTGCCCTTTCATATTATCATTGCCGTTACCACCTTTGTTTTCGCTTATCACGATATATTGTATGGGGGCCTGCAAACTGCGGTGTATCAAGACAAGCCCATGTTTAACCGACCGGCGCCTATCGAGGCAGACAGAGGCATTGAGAATTTGCTCTCAATATCTGTGCTAGAAGATAAGATCACCGCCACAGAGCCTGATTTTAAGTTAACCGAACTTAACTTTTCCGGGTTAGGCACCCCACGCGCACGGTTGATTATGGGTGGAGAGCTTGTAGGAGAAATTATACGGGGACCCTATTATGCCTACTGGGTGACCGACCCCTACACTGCCTCAGCGGGATACACTGCTATGCTTCCTTCAGTTTCAGGCATACCTGGCAAAGTGGTAAACAGTTTCTTTACGCTGCATTTTGGCGGTTTTGGTGGAAGCTTTATTCATTGGATTTATTTTGCGATGGGACTAAGCGGATGCTTATTGTTTTTAAGTGGAAACATTATTTGGATAGAGTCTCGCCGTAAGAAAATGTCCACGAGTCAGGCAGTCAAACAGCCTGCCTCTGTACGCATTTTAGCGCGATTGACCGTAGGCGTGTGCGCGGGTACATTTATCGGCATTGGCCTGTCGGTTATAGCCGCCAAACAAGCCTCCTACTCCCAAAATGACATTCAGTTTTATCAGCATCTAGCCTACTACGTAGGGTTTATCTTTGCGGTGGTTTACAGTTTTTGCGTCACGCCTATTCGTGCCGCCATCCATAGCTTATACCTCTTGGTTTTACTTGCACTTGGCTGCATTGCCATAAGCTGCGTGTATTGGCAAACCAGCCTTTCCCATACCATAGACGCAGGGGTAAGCATCGTTGCCACGTGTTTAGCAGTGTTGTTTGCAATTTGTGCACGCCGGTTAGTGAAAAAACAGCCACACATTCCCTATGATGGTGTATGGCAGTAACTTTCTCTACCGGTAAAGCCTAGTTTACGTTGCGAGGGCTTGCCGGCCGGTATGGCGCATCAATACCGGCATAGGCTGGCCCGAATACCGACAAACCACGTGGCGTAGTGAATTCTGTAGGCGCTGGTAAAATAATCACCGCCACCGATTGCCCCTTATGATAATGAGGGTTAGTAACAGGTAGCCCAGTTTCAGTATCGATAACACAAATTAAGTCCGGAATGGTAACGTCTAGTTCACCGTCGAAATAGGCCACAAGGTTTTCATTTTTGACCGCAAGGGTATAACAGTGGTGGGCAAACTTGCCTGTGCCTGATATTTTCACGTCCCCCACCGTAAAGCCAGCTTGCGTATCAAAAGAAAAATGCTCGATATCGCCACGGAAACTCACAAAACCGTTCCCCATTAGCGCTATGCTTGAGGCTACATCCCGTCCCTTTTGTTGCGCTTGTCTTGCGGTAACACCTAGTTTCCATGCTTTGCTCAAGGTGCCCTCAATGACGGCGTGCTTGATATCTTTTACCTTCATGGCATGGTCGATACAAGCAATATCGTTCGCACTTTCCTGACATAAGGCTCGCATAAGTTGCTCGGCACGTAAGTCATCTTTTACATGTTCAACAATGAAGACTTCATCGAAGGTGTTTGCAGCCACAATAGGCGCTGCAGGTAGGTTGTTGAGATAGTATGTAGAATGGGTGATTTCAGGCACTGCACGCCCCGCGGGATCAGCATCAATCACCACGCCGCCATTTAGCGCGGCAGTATAAAAAGCGACAGCCGTATTCGAACCGCCCATTTCACAGCAAAGGGTGCCATAAAATGTGGTGTTTAAATGCTGTTCTAAACGAGAATAAGCCGCACAAATAGCAGGCGCTTCACTTTGCGGCAATCGTTGGTACTTTGGATGTCGCTTTTCGCTTAAATCTAACGCACCCAGTAAATACGGGGTACATACCATGGCGTCGTCAGGGGCCTCCTGCAAACTGACTAGTGTAACCGGCAAGCCTTTATGATAAACGTCTTCTAACAACGCGAGACCTTCGCTCATTTCTCCGCCCCCGCCTGTGCCTAAAATGGTACAACCAAGCAATAAATCCTGCATATCGGCCAATGACAGCTGTTTCATATTGACTCCTTAGGAACAAACAAGCGGGTGTGAACTTTCGCTAACACGAGATAACTTAAAAAAGACACCACTAAGGCATCGATGGCATGAATGGGGGTAATGGTAAATGTGATATAGCCACTGTATATGCTAAATGCCACGCCCAGCCCCCAGGCAAGCAAGGCAACAACATTGAACGAAGGAATGGGTTCTTCTTGGCAATACAAGGCAGACCGCCTAAGTATAAAAAAGTCAGCACAATATATGGCCGCTACAGGGGTAAAAAGAATAGATAGGGAGAACAAAAAGTCGGAGAAGTTATCCAGCAGGTTCAGGGATGATGCCACAACACCTAATATCCCCAACCCTATTATTAGCACATGCTGCTTGGTGGAATTCCCCACCGCGGCGGTGCCTAAAGCCGCACTGTATAGGTTAAGCACATTGGTTAGCCAGCTGGAGCAAAGCAATAAAAGCAACGCGGCTAACCCCAGACCCACCTTTACCATAAGAGTTAATATATCTGCGGTTAAGAACACATTAGCAGCCAAGGATGCAGCGATGTACACAAAGCTACTTAACACAAAAAACGGAAGGAAAGATGCAATAACCGCATCATGCTTTTTACGACAAAAACGCGTTAAGTCAGGCATGAGAACAATAGACACAATGAAACTACCCACCACCGCCGAAACCGCGGTACCGAAGCTCATTGAAGGCACCGGCGCGGTTAAATGCTCCATGGCAATAACGCTTTTAGCGAGTAAGAGCGCTGTCACTATTGCCATTACGGGAACCAGATATGCCGCTAGGCGTTCTATACGGTGGAAGCCATATAGGGTCGTCATAACGATGACAACGCTTCCGCCCCATTCAATAGCGGTATTGTTGAGCGTTATATTCATGTAATCCGTTAAAAGCGCATTGGTGGCGTATGCGAAGAGGTCGAGATTGACGCCATACCAACCCAGTAGCGACAACACGAAACAAAAGGACACTATTTTTGCGCCCCATATACCGAAGACGAATTTCAGCGTTAGGTACGAGGTAAATCGATTGCTACGCCCAACGATGGCAGTACAGCTGCCTAGTAGGGCTAATATGAGCCCGCCCACTAAAAAGGCAGCGACGCTCTTGTAAAAACCTAGCGCTTGGCCTATCTCAATGCCGGTTATTAACCCCGGAACGGCGAAGGCCAGTGACCCGTTCACCATCCCTACCGCCCAACCATGGGTTTGTTCGCTGTCAGGCACGGGCTCCAATGCGTAATCGTTTTTATGCTGCATAGATTCTTTTGTCACCCTTTTGCTTCCTTTTGCCCAATGAATACCGCATTGCTGTAAGCTTCATCTTAGTGTGCAGCATTCATGCAAAATAATATTTTGTTCTTTTGCTTAATAAGCGAATCAAATTACTGCATTTTCATTGCTTTCCACCTCAATTCATTCCATCACTGCCATGGCAGGTCAATCTAAATGGGGCGCACCTGCCATTATCTTTGGTATGCTATGAAAAATATAATTTCTTAACGACATCACCATGAAGAAGATTATTCGCCTTGATAGCTACAATAAGAAGATATTGGCCATTTTGCATTTGCAAGCCGACTTAACGAACGTGGAACTCGCGGGGCGCGTAAATTTGTCTCCTAGTGCTTGTTTTCAACGAGTAAAAGCATTGAAAGAGGCAGGATACTTTCGCACGTTTCATGCCGACGTAAACTTAGAGGCCATGTGCGAACACATATTTGCCTATGTAGATTTTACCCTGCACGACAACAGCGCGGTCAGCAAGCGGCAATTTTTAGCAGCCATTAATGCGATTCCACAATTTATGGACTGCATGCAAGTTACCGGTAACGTAGACTACGTATCATTCAGTTGCTTTGCTGATATAGCTGCGCTAAACAAAGCGTGCGACTCACTGAGTGAGCAAGGTGCGCTAGGGATAAAGCGTATTGAAACCCGAATTATCCTTGCCCGAGAGAAGTTCTTCTTAGGTTATCCCTTAGCCCACTTAAAGTGGCTAGAGCAGGCTGAGATAGATAGCTAACCAACAAAATTATTTGGATTTTACAGGTTTACTTAACAGTGTATGAATTTACTTGACTATGAGATATTGAGATGTATATATTTAAATTGCATCTGGACGCGACAACATTTAAAAAGGAAAATTTTATGAATGTATCCCCCCCCTCAATTCAAAATTAGCTAAGAAGCTTATTATAGGAAGCTTAATGGCCTCCGCATCATTTTTTACTTTTGCTGCATGTTATGAGACCAACCAATGCGACTCGCAAGGGCGTTGTGTAAAAGTCATCATTTGTATTTCTGACCCTCAGCCCCCGCCATTTGATTATTAAAACTCACGAAAGTGTTAATCTCTTTCAATATTAAGCAGTGATTGAAAGCGTTTTATGAGAGGTGCGTACAGATGCAAAATATCATAGAAACCAAGTCTGATTATTTCCGAACCAAAAGAAGTAGAATATTTTGGATAACGCTTCTACTTTCCTTGCTCACCCTCACCGTAATAGGTTTCACCTTCATTAACAATAACATGGTTCCTGACACCCAATTAACAGTGTCGGTAGCTGAGCAACCCGCTCAAGCAAGAGGTAATGGAAAAGTATTTGCGCCAGAACGCTATGTACTTTCATCCACAGAAAGTGGGTTTATCGAGCAGGTATATGTTAGCCAAGGTTACAGAGTGCAAGTTGGTGAACCTTTGATAAAAATTGCCAACCCTGAACTCTTTAGAGAGTTTAAAGAAGTGCAGTTTGAAGCCGATGACATTTTTGCGTCAGTCGCTTATGAGCAAAGTCAGCTAGCACTAGAGTTAGACGCGATAGCTTCCGACTTGGCCAAAGCGCGCTCTGAGTTAAAAGGTCAACGCCTAGAGGTAGATGCGAACCAAAAGCTAAGAGAATACGGCATTATATCCGCGGTCAAGTTCGAGCAACTGAAGTTAAAAGTAGAACGAGCAGAAATGGACGTTTCAAATTTATTGCAGCGCTACAATGCCTACAAGAAGGGGTACGCAAGCCAAAACGCAGCATTGCAAGCTAAACGAAAAGCAGCCGAAGAAAAAGTTGCTTATTTTAAATCCCGTATTGATGCGCTCACCATTACGTCTCCCATTGATGGTGTCGTAAAAGAACTTGAATTGGCACAAGGTGAAGCCATTTCGGTGGGAAACAGAGTACTTGAAATCGTTAATGACAAAGCACTTGCAGCTGACATTGCTATTCCACAATACTTGGGGTTTAAAATAGATCTTAATGCCGTGGCAACCATAAAGTCACCTAACGGTGAAGTGGAAGGCACGGTAGACTTTGTTGACCCTATCGTTAGGGATGGCGCTGTCATGGTCAGGGTAAAGTTGCCACAAGATCTACCCTCGTGGATGAGCATGGGGCAATCTATTGAAGCCGCTATCACGACCTCATCTATCACGCATATTGCTTTTGTCAACAAACCAAAAGAATACTCCCATTCGGAACAATGGAGAGTGTATCGACTGGTTAATGGCGAAAGAGTCAGCACAGACATTACCATTATAAGTGCAGACCAAGACAACCTCTTTCTCACGCCAGGTTTAAACCACGGGGAGCAGATAGTACTTGTGCCCAATACGACATCGTCGACTTTCTTTGATTAAACGAGGGGATAATGAGCGAAATAATACGCTTTGAGGAAGTGAATTACTGCTACCAGAACACCACGCAATTAGCATTGAATAACGTGTCTTTCTCTTTGATGGAGGGCGACTATACGGCAATTGTAGGCACTTCAGGTTCTGGGAAAAGTACACTGATGTCGATTATCGGCCTGATTAACTCGCCTTCAAGTGGGCACTACTATCTATTTGATACCAACGTGGCGCAGATTACTGAGCGGTCAAAAGCGAAACTCAAAAACCAAGAAATTGGCCTCATTTTCCAAAACTTTAATTTATTGGGACATTTAAGTGTTTTCCATAATGTGTGCTTGCCACTAACCTACGATGCAAACACACCACGAAAATTGTACAGAGAAAAGGCACTTAACGCCCTACGTCAGGTAGATATGGAAGATTACATCGACCGTTATCCTAACCAGCTATCTGGCGGACAACAGCAACGCATTGCCATTGCCAGAGCTATTGTTAATGAGCCCTCTTTGCTACTCGCCGACGAGCCGACGGGAAATTTAGACAGTCATAATGCACAAGTGGTGTTTTCTATTCTTGAAAAACTAAATGCAGAAGGGCGAACCATCTGTTTGATAACCCATGATGAAAATTTTGCCTTAAAAGCAAAGCGCCAACTTGTTATACGAGATGGCATGTTAGTGACACAAAAGCAGGACGCTTCGCATGTTCTTCCGCACAGTTAAGTTAAATTTAGATTTAACGCTGAATTGGTGGCTGCAAAATAAGCGCAGCGTCTCTTTTTGGTTGTCGTTAATACTCCTTGCGCTTCCTCTCACGTTTTTCATCCAAGCATCTATCATTAAACAAGCTTACCAAACCCCTACTTATTTAGGTGTAGATGAGCTAAACGGCGTGCAACAAGTGCGTTATTTGTATGAGCAAACCGACACGCCGCTCCCTTACTATCTTGCTGAAGAAAAGGTACCCGGATATCGCTACAACGTTATGTACGAGAAAAGTCAGTGGTTAAAAGTTAATTTACCTGCCCCCACAGACGTACAAGCGAGTTTTGTATCGGGAAGCTATCTTGAGTTGGGCATAAAGCCGTTAAAAGGCCACCTGACTAACCTAGAGTACCCTTCACCGGACAGTAACTTACATGTCGCCATAAGCTATCGTTTTTGGCGTGACCAAATGCAGCAAAAGCCTGTCATTGGCCGCACACTTACCATTAATGAACACACAGCGACCATCGATGCCATTATGCCTGAAAACTTCTTAGGCTTTAGGCAGCAAGATAGGGCAGACATTATTGTACCTTTTGCGTTTTTACCCAAGTTAACCAGTTCAAACTTAAGCAGCCTTAGCCCCGACGTCATGTCTTATTTAGTCAGTAACACCAGCTTTTCTGATGATGACATGACACAGTTTAGCCAATATTTTAGCGAAAGCTTGCTCATGTTCGATGGGGAAAAGCTTAAACTTTCTGACGCATTCGGAGTCAGTTTTTCCGCCTACAAAAAAATTCAAGCTCGCTTATTTCGGCTCATCCAACTGTTCTCAATTTTATTTGTATTTAGCTTCATCGCTTTTTTAAGCTATGTTCTAAATAACAATGAAGCTAGGCAAAACGAAGTTACTTTACGCCAGCATTTAGGTGCCAGAAACGCCCACATAAAATGGCAATTTGCATTGGAAACCAGCCTTTCCTTTGCACTCTTACTTTTGTTCGTTCTTCTTTTGTTGCCTGCAACTGGAAAGCTGGTTACCTTTGTCATCCCCGAGACAGTTGCATTTAATCACCTTAGTTGGAGCCTTGTATTAAAAATATGCGCAGCTGTATTTGTTTTGTTAACCGCGCTATCAATATTACTTTTTGCCGTTCAAGCTACGTTCCTTGGCAACACACTGGGGAGAGGGGCAACAGCCTCCGTGGCGCAAAAATTTCAAACCTTTGTTATCCTTAGTATTATGGTAGGCCTCAGTGCGCTTAGCCTGGCCAAAGCCGTTGAGGTACTGCAAAAGCAATATGCGTACTTCCATATTGAGCGCGGTTACAACCCTGAAGGCTTGTATATTGTGCACTTTGATCGCCCAAGATTTGGCGACACTTTTTACACTAACAATCTGCCACAGCTCTTTTTAAATGGCCTTGACCAACAACCAGAAATTTCAGGCTCTGCGCTAACCAATATGCCATTTATGTTAGGCAATACGTCTTACACAAATTTGTATACACCTTCAATGCAGCCATTAGGAGGCGGCAACAACCCTCAAGTACTTTCTGCATCAGTATCACCTGATTTTTTCAACCTTGCTGATATTCAATTAATCAAAGGTAGCCAACTACACTGGGGAAGCTTCAAGGATGTTGTAATAAACGAACAGCTCTACCAAAGTATTTTCAACGGCAAGGACCTAGCAGGCCTTCATTTGGTAGGGTTTACCACCGAGGGAGAGAAGTTTACATTAAATGTGGTTGGTGTGGTCGCCAACGTCCACTTTCAAAGCAAAGATAACAAGGTCCCGCCCTTGGTCTATAGAATCACGCCCACGCTAACGGGGTTTGAGAGCTTGCTGATAAGAAGTGATGCAAGTGCAAGTAACATTTTAAATGCTGTTGAAAACGGCCTACAGCAGATAGACACATCACTTTCCAACCCCAAACTCCTGCGTATTTCAGACTTAATCGATAAACAAGAAGCCCCACAGTTAGCCCTCATTAGTCTATCTTTGTTAGTCACCGTCGTGTTGTTGGTGACGACGACCGTTTTCTCTATTAATAGCATTCAATTGATATTGAAAAAATCACGTCGAGAGATTGCGTTACGGCTAAACCTTGGCGCATTGCCCCACCACGTGGCTTCATCAAACACTCTCACTTATATGGCTGTCAGTACCCCCATTGTAGCGATAATGATCGCTATCACTCTGCTACGCTGGCCAGACTTATACGCCAATATGGCGCAGGCGGTTTTCGTATGTTTGTGCTTTATCAGTGTTTCTCTCTTTGCTGTATTAGCCCTGCTATTAAAAGGCACTCACTCAATTAAGCGTAACGCTTGGCTATCATTAACTTAGGACTATCAACATGAAATTTTATTTTTACTTTATACTTATAGTCACCGGTATTCATTCCACGTTTTCCTACGCTGAGGAGTTTGTCACCCGTTTTCCTGGTGAAGAAATGAACGCCTCTGGGCTAGGTAACTTTTCACCCGTTCACTATGTGTTTAATGACGCAGGCGAATTAATATTTAAAGAAAAGGGACTGGCAAAAAATATTGTGAAGTACCTTGAAAAGCGACCGCCGATAGAAGACTCAAAAGAAGAAAAAGAAATGCTTACCCCCTTTATGCCAGAGGGGTATCAATACACAAGTGCTGAATACACCATTGTTTTGGTTCGCTTTGGTAATTACGATGCATGCGCGCCTTGTCGGCAACACGAACAACGTATTAAGAAAATTCATGACACTCTTATCGACAAACAGATAAATTTTGTACAAGTTGTGTTCGAATCGAAAAAGGGTTCAACTATTATGGTTTCAGACAGTGAATTTAATGGCCTTATGGAGGACGGTAACGAATAATATGCTAAAGTTGCGGTAACAATTTACTGTGGACAATGTCTATGTCAGAACAGCAACCAAACAACCCATTACACGGGCTTACCTTAGAAAAAATAGTGACTCAATTACACGACTATTACGGGTGGGAAGGCTTGTACTATAGAATAAAAATAAACTGTTTTAATAACGACCCTTCTATCAAATCATCGCTGAAGTTTCTTCGCAAAACCCAATGGGCAAGAGACAAAGTAGAGCAGCTTTATATACAGACGTTCAGTAATAATGCTTCTAATGTTGACTCCTAGTTACAACCATTTAAATATAAATAATGAAACCAGTGGCCACAGAAAAACAAAGCTTGTTTGCGCCACTTTTGACGTTAGACAAATAAACCAATTACGAGTACGAGAAAAAGCCCAATAAACCCTATTAGGGTTGCCATACACGTCCAAGACACAAACGTGTCTTTCACGGAAATATCAAAATAACGGTTTACGATCCAAAACCCCGTATCGTTCACGTGAGACATGGCCGTAGCCCCCGCCGCAATCGCAATGGTCATTAGGGCGAGTACTGAGGGTGAAAACGCCAACTCCTGCACGACAGGACCCATTAAACCTGCCGCCGTTAACATGGCCACCGTAGCCGAGCCTTGAATAATTCTTACCGAAATTGCGATGAGAAACCCCGCAGCCAAGGGTGGAAGCGGCGACAATGCGACAACATCGGCAAAGGCCTGTCCCGCTCCAGAGTCGATGAGCACTTGTTTAAACATGCCACCCGCGCCTGTTACCAGAATGACTAAGGCAACCGGCTCTAATCCTCTAGAAGCAATGTTTCTAATTTGTTCCCTTGATAGGCCTTGTTTCTTCCCTAGCACTTTAAAGCAGGCAATGGTTGCAATAGTAAGCGCAATGAAGGGATGACCAATAAATAGCAACGCCTCTTTCAAGACACCTTCGGAAAGCGTGAACTTTGCCAACGTACCCACCAGAATAGCCACGAGCGGAAATGTCAGTAGCGCCGCAACTGAACGAAAGCTGGGGAGCGCTTGTGGCTTTTTATGTGAAGCTTCAATGATATGGCTTGGAACCGGTACGTGCAGGCGTTTTGCTAAAAATGTCGCGTAAATTGGGCCGGCTAAACAGGCACAAGGAACACCAACGACAAAGCCGAACAAAATGACTAAGCCAATATCCGCCCCTAAAATTGACGCCACCGCGACAGGCCCAGGTGTTGGAGGAATAAAGGCGTGAGTAACAGCGAGTCCAGCGGTGAGTGGGATGCCATAATAAATAAGCGACTTTCCTGATTTCTTTGCTAACGAGTAAATAAGAGGCATTAATATGATAAGCCCCACTTCAAAGAAAACGGGTATAGCAACAAGAAACCCCGTTAGCACAACCGCCCACTGGCTATTCTTATCACCAAATTTATTGTTGATAGTTTGCGAAAGCCTATCAATGCCGCCGGATTCTTCTAAGAACTGCCCGAACATAGCGCCAAGACCAACAATGGTCGCTACAAATCCCAGCGTATTGCCCATACCTGATTGCATTGAAGCCAGCACGTCGGCCCCTCGCATTCCCGTACCAAGGCCGACAAATGCCGCTGCCACGAGGATCGCGATAAAAGCATGCACTTTTCTCACTACAACTAAATAGGTGAGAAGTACAATGCTGCAAATAGCGACAAAAAGAAGGGAGAAGGTATCGGTCATATGTGCTCTCTGGTACCTGTTAGTGACAATGTCATCATGTTGACCCTGCCATAATGTGGGAATTGCTCACTATCTTTAAGAGCTAAGTTGATAAGCCCCGTCGATGTTAAATAGTTATTAACTCAAGAAAACTTTTTAGTAACATTATTATAATCACCCCTTGAACGCAACCGGTTTCCAAACTAATATTCATCAATAAAATGGAGACAAAATGACTCACTCCTGATCTACTCCTGAACTGTAATGTGAGAAATAAATTTATGACCCACCGCCATGTATTTTTCGTTTCGGGAGTTTCAGGGACGGGAAAATCGACACTGAGCCAGCATTTAGCCGAACGTTTTGACATGCCTTTCGAGGAAGGAGATCGTTACCACAGCGAGGCCAACGTAGAAAAAATGTCTTCCGGTATACCACTGCAAGATGCCGACAGATGGGAATGGTTAGTTACGTTGAACATGATTGCCAAGCAACACATTCTCGCCGACCGGAACGTGGTTATAAGCTGTTCAGCGCTTCGCTCAGCCTATCGTGACGTGCTGACTAAAGACATCGCTTCCCACTGCCACTTTATTTATCTTCATGCTTCACAGTCCGTGCTAAGTGAGCGATTAAAACAACGGGAGCATTTTTTTAACGGTGATGCTATGCTCGAGAGTCAGTTTGCAGCCTTAGAGCTTCCTTCTAAAGAAAACGCATTCATTATTGATGTGACGCAGTCGCTCGAGTGTGTATCTAAACAAGCGGAAGACTTTATTCGCCCTTTGGTATCGATGTAAGACCCGCGACATTAACACTCCTGCCCGCGCGGGTTATCGAAACTAGCAGAACGTTAAAAGATTAAAGAATGAATAAGGTAAAAAAGTCACGCACGAAGATATCAGACGTAGCCAATCACCTTGGGGTCCACAAAACTACTGTTTCCCGTGCGCTTAATAACGCCAGTGGCGTCTCAAAATCACTCGCCAATAAGATTAAAAAGGCTGCTCGAGAGCTAAACTATATTCCGAACCGCGCCGCTCAATCGCTCTGCTCCGACAATAATAGAACCATTGCGTTATTGCTTCCGTCTTTTGGCAACAATGTGTTTAACGATGTGATGTTAGGCGTGAAGGCCGTTGCCGATAAATCAAATTATGCACTTATGATTGGTGATTCGACCTATACCGAGCTTGGGGAAGAGCGCACTGTCGAGTCTTATATTCAGCAGAACGTGAGTGGCTTCATTCTTACATCGACGCGTCATACTGCAGAAACGCGAAAAATGCTGTTAGCCACAGGGACACCTGTCGCCGAAATAATGGATATTTCTAGCGAGCCTTTTGATATTAACTATGGGGTTAATAACGCATTAGCAGCACAATCCATGACCCAACATCTCATCGACAAAGGGCGCCGCAATATTGCTTTTTGCTCATTGTTTTTAGATTGGCGAGCAATATTGCGAAAACAGGGGTGGGAATCCGCGCTTAACAGTGCAGGGCTATCTGCCGAGCGATATCTCTCCTCTAGAGCTGATGCCTCATTTCAAGCTGGCGCAGAGCTGCTCGCAGAAACGTTACATAAATGGCCCGATACTGATGCGCTATTTTTTGTGAGTGATGAGCTTGCTGCCGGCGCGGTAATGGAATGCAATAGGCGAGGTATCAAGCCCGGCAAGGATATCGATATCTGCGGTTTCAACAACCTGAGTTTTTCACGTTCAATTTACCCTGCCCTAACAACAGTTTCAGTCCCACGCCGTGAAATGGCGGAAATGGCAACCGAATCATTGATAGCGCTAATTGAAGGCGAAGACGTTGAACAAGCGAGCCAAGTTTTACCCTTTGAGCTTAAAATACGGGAAACCGCTTAGTAGACATCTGGCAGATTCGGCACTTAGAATCGGTGCACTTTAATCTGGTGCCCAAAGACCCAGTGATAGTGCCATTTTAAGTAAATGGCAGGGCAGTAAAGAAGACTCCCCTGCCCATTTATTCAATATTAAAAGCAGCGTTGTTTTTAAGCATCGGTATAGAGTGTAGTTATCCACTTCTCTTCGGTAATAAAATTCCAGCTCCAATCTGCCCATTTTTCCTCAAGGCCTAGGGCTTTGACTTCATCGAGGGTTTTACCTTCCTGTTTTAGCGCTTTAACATAGTTGAAAGTCTCGTCTATCATTGCGAGAAAACGCTTATATTCCGCTTTATAGCTAAGTTTACCGTGGCCAGGGATAATAACGGTGTCATCGTCAATTTTTTTAAGTAATTGCGTTACCGATTCCATGTAGCCTTCTACATTACCGCCGGCACCTTGGTCGATGTAAGGAAACATGCCGTTGAAAAACAAATCACCGGTATGCATTACATTAGGCTGTTCAAACCACACTACGCTATCACCGTCGGTATGCCCAACTTCTAAGTGCATAACGTGAAGGGTTTCGCCATTAAAGTGTATTTTAATGCCGTCTTCATAGGTGATAGCAGGCAAAGCTTCGGGCTTCACTTTTTCATCATTAGCCAAACGAATTCGCACATTCTCGTGCGCTAAAATAGTGGCGCCTTTGTGGCTGTGAAAAAACGCATTGGAGCCAGTATGATCGCCATGATAATGGGTATTGATCACATACTTAGGCGCATTATTTCCCAACTGGCCTAGTTGCGCGGCAATTTTTTCTGCCAGTGGCGCAAACTGATCATCAATAATCAATATACCATCGTCGCCTGCCGATACTCCAATGTTGCCGCCCATTCCCGTTAACATGTGCACCGAGCCTTTAATCGCTGTGGCTTTCACTTCTACATCAGCAAATTGGTCTTGCGCTACTGCTGTGTTAACGGCTGAGAATGCAAATGGGACAATGGCGAACAACGCAGCCATGACCATGTTTTTAGAACGTGGGACAGTGTTCATTATTATTTCCTTGTGTAGGGCTTGTTTGAATCAAGACCAGTTTCACTATGGGTTAATTTCACTATTAGATCATTTTTTCATCATCAGGTATTGCGCCCACATATTCAAAGCGAAGTTGGGCAATACCGTCTTGTTCTACTGTATCAAAGAACATTTCTAGAGGGCGAACCCATAACGCCTTTTCCCCATAACAAGGTCGATACACAACCAGCTTAGTTTCATCTTCTGAATGGGTAGCCACTTCATACACGTCATACAAGCTGCCTTTGTAGTGCTTGTAACGACCGGGGGTTTTAAGTTGTTTGGTATTCATATTATCCCTTGAAAGGAAGCGCTTTAAAAATAACAAGTATACGTGTAACACAGCCTAATTAAACGTCTTCGAAAGGCAAAATAAGCTGCTGGGTGCTTTGGTTGACTGCTAGCCCTATGTGCAAGCCTACCAAACGAATGCCTCGGCCTTTTGCGCGCTCAAAGGCCTCTTCCATTAGGGTATGGAAATAATTTTCATCCAACGCCCCATAACGATGTTCAACCGTGGTTAGCTGGAAGTCATTGAACTTAAGCTTCACGCCCTGCGTGCGAATGCGTACCGGTTTGCCCGTTCGCTTTTTGTGATTATCCATTCGCTCTTGAAGCTTTTCAAACAAGTGGGGCAAGAAGTCGATGCACTGCTCGAAGGTATGTATGTCTTCATTTAACGTGCGCTCCACGCCGATAGACTTGCGCTCACGTGATACCGACAGTTCACGCTCGTCTATGCCGTGAGCACGTTCCCACAACACGCTACCGAATTTTCCAAGCTCTTTTTGAATGCGCTCGAAAGGGTATTGCCTAACGTCATTGCAAGTATTCAACCCCATGCGCTGCAGCTTTTGCATGGTGACTTTGCCCACGCCCGGAATTTTTTTGAGGGGCATTTCTCGTACGTATGTGTCTAGCTTATCTGGCGTGATCACGCAGATGCCGTCGGGTTTGTTTTCGTCACTGGCCACTTTTGCCACAAACTTGCAGGGGGCCACGCCGGCGGAAGCAGTAAGACCTAATTCGTTTTGAATACGCGCGCGTATCTCTTCGGCAATTAACGTAGCACTGCCCCCACAAAACTCACTGTTGGTAACATCTAGGTAAGCTTCGTCTAATGATAAGGGCTCAATAAGGTCAGTATAGTCAGCAAAAATCTTACGTATTTTTTGCGACTCAGCGGCATACACCTCCATGCGCCCTTTCACTAAAGTAAGATTGGGGCACAACTTTAACGCATACGCGGTAGCCATGGCCGAACGTACACCAAATTTGCGGGCGGGATAATTACAGGTAGAGATAACCCCACGACGGTCGGCACTGCCACCAATGGCAATGGGAATATCACGCAAGGCAGGGTTGTCGCGCATTTCAACTGCGGCGTAAAAACAATCCATGTCGACGTGGATAATTTTTCGCATTGTCCGCCTTCATTCTTTAGCTTTAAACGTAAAACTGTACAAAAAGACAGTATATTACTAATAACGTTGAATTACACTATCTCCTTGTGGACTCTAGATAGAATTAAACGCTCACACACATAATTAACGTCTTTATGAAAAGTACAAATAATGCAAATTAAACGCTAATTAGCGCTCAATTAAATTAAGGCATAATTGAGAGTGTAAAACGATTGAGCTATATTGTAAGTAACTTACATACAGAATTTATCAAATGGCTCGAACAATCACATTTCAACCAAGTAAATAAGCACGTTATCGTTTTTAGAAAGTTCAAACATGGTATGAGAATTAGTAGGGTCCTTCATCAATCAATGGACATTATTCGGCAGCTTCAATAAGCCTCAACATTAAAGAACTTATAGATATACTCACCAACAAAAAGCGCTGTCGATGAGTATCAAACAGCGCTTTTAGATCTTAAGCCAACGAAAGGCGAAGCATTACAAAATTTGGTTTTGCTTCCACTCGTTTAGCTTTTTCTGGCGGGCTTCTTCTTTTTCCATACGCGACTTTTTGCGGTCACACGGTTCTGGACAGTCGCAGGCTTTTTCAATCCCTAGCGCACCTAGGCCACCACAACTACCAGAAATAGATTTTCTTTGAACTAGGTAGCCCACAGCCATGGCTAATACCATCACTAAAAAGAAACCAAAGGCAAGAATAAATGTAGACATCGCTACCCCCTAATTATGAACTGTAACCAGTTTATCAAATTCTGGTGATGCATACTCTTCAAATCCGTCTTCGGTACGACGAATTAGGAATACCGCAAGTTGTTCTTGCTCGGCAACCGCAATCGCCTCTTCCCACCCCATCACATTAAATGCGGTAGCCAAACCATCTGACGTCATTGAAGAAGGATGAACAACGGTTACCGACACCAAGTTGTGAGAGATGGGTTTTCCCGTAGTAGGGTCAATTAAATGTGAATAACGTACGCCATCTTCTTCGTAGTAGTTACGATAGTCTCCTGATGTAGCCACCGCATTTTCACCAATAGACACCACTTTTTGCACCGCGCGTTCAGTAGTGACCGGCTTTTCAATAGCAATAAGCCACTCGCTGCCGTCGCCACGTTCTCCTTTCACGCGCATTTCACCACCTATTTCTACCAAGTAATTTTCAATGCCACGTTTTTCCAGTATCTCTGCCACTTCGTCAACGCCAAAACCTTTAGCAATGGTAGACAAATCCACATATAACATGGGGTGGCTCTTCTTAAGACCCGTTGGTGTAGTAGAAAGTTTCTGATAACCCACGTAATCTCTAATTTCGTCGATTTCCCCTTGGCTTGGTACTTTCTCTGGTCGTTTGGTTGGGCCAAAACCCCACACGTTCACCAATGGCCCTACAGTAACATCAAGTACACCGCCACTTAAATTCGCCAAGCGCAGCGCTTCATTAATAACAAATAGGGTGTCCGGTGATACCTCAAAATTATCGGTATAACGATACTGATTAAAACGCGATAATTCCGATGTTGGGTCGTAAGTAGACATCATCTTATTTACTTCAACAAGACGGGCATCAATTTCAGCCTGTAACCCCTCCACAGGCGCTTCATCTACAAGATATTTGACATTGTAGGTGGTTCCCATGGTTTGCCCTTGTAGGTGCACCACAGGCTGACCTTTTTCACTGCAACTTGCTAGGAATAAAATACCTATTGCAAAAAAGGCGAGAAAAATTCTAATTGCAAAACGGATCACGTTATTATCCTTACTTCTCTTTGCACAAAGTTATATGTCTATTATCTAAGCTGGACATTTTACTTCAACAAAAAAGGGGCTTGCGCCCCTTTTAATATGCTTAATAACTGTTTTAGCTTGGTAGATTAACCACCGAAGTCATCTAGCATGATGTTTTCGTCTTCAACACCCAAATCTTTCAGCATGTTGATAACGGCCGCGTTCATCATAGGTGGTCCACACATGTAGAACTCACAGTCTTCTGGTGCAGGGTGATCTTTCAAGTAGTTCTCTAGAAGTACTTGGTGAATGAACCCTGTGTAGCCTTCCCAGTTGTCCTCCGGTTGAGGATCTGACAGGGCTACATGCCACTCAAAGTTATCGTTTTCTGCTGCTAACTCGTCGAAATCTTCTGTATAGAACATTTCACGAAGTGAACGTGCACCGTACCAGAAGCTCATCTTACGGTTAGACTTTAAGCGACGAAGCTGATCGAAAATGTGTGAACGCATTGGGGCCATACCTGCACCACCACCTACGAAGACCATTTCATTTTCAGTTTCTTTCGCGAAGAATTCACCGAATGGACCAGAGATCGTCGCTTTGTCACCTTCTTTCAGGCTCCAAATGTACGATGACATTTTACCAGCAGGTAGGCTTAGGTTATTAGGTGGCGGCGTAGCAATACGCACGTTCAACATAATAATGCCTTCTTCTTCTGGGTAGTTTGCCATTGAGTAAGCACGAATGGTTTCTTCGTCTACTTTAGACTCGATGTCGAAGAAGCCGAAACGCTCCCAATCGCCACGATACTCTTCTGGAATTTCGAAGTCTTTGTACTTAACGTGGTGCGCTGGCGCTTCAATTTGAATGTAACCACCGGCACGGAAAGGTACGCTTTCACCGTTAGGAATTTTAAGCTTAAGCTCTTTGATGAAAGTCGCTTTGTTATCGTTAGAGATAACTTCACAATCCCATTTCTTAACACCAAATACCGACTCTTCAAGTTCGATTTCCATGTCTTGCTTAATCGCAACCTGACATGAAAGACGGCAACCTTCGCGCGCTTCACCTTTCGTGATGTGGTCGAGTTCAGTAGGTAGAATTTCACCACCACCTGAGTGTACGTCGACACGACACTGGCCACATGAGCCACCGCCACCACATGCAGATGATACGAAGTAACCTGCGTCAGCCAGTGCACCAAGAAGCTTACCGCCCGGTGCAGTTTTAATTGCCTTGTCTGGGTCACCGTTAATAGTGATGGTTACATCACCACTTGGTACCAACTTAGACTTGGCAAACATGATGATAAATACTAGCGCCAATACAATGGCAATGAACATGCCGACGCCAAGAAATATTTCTACGTTATTCATTTATATGCTCCCGAGCTCTATTACAGCTGAATACCAGTGAATGACTGGAAGCCGAGCGCCATAAGGCCAGCGATCATGAATACAGAACCCAGACCACGAACGCCATCAGGCATATCAGCATACTTCAGCTTTTCACGTACTGCCGCTAGCAACACAATGGCTAGTGCCCAGCCCATACCACTACCTATGCCGTAAACAATGCTTTCGGTAAAGTTGTATTCACGCTGAACCGCGAATGCTACACCACCAAAAATCGCACAGTTAACGGTAATAAGCGGAAGGAAGATACCTAGTGCGTTATATAACGCAGGGAAGAACTTATCTAAGCTCATCTCTAGGATCTGTACCAATGCCGCGATAACACCGATAAACGTTAGGAAGTTAAGGAAGCTAAGGTCAGCTTCAGGGAAACCTGCCCATGCTAATGCGCCTGGAGCAAGAATGTTGACATAAATAACTTGGTTAACCGGTACAGAAATACCCAATACCACGATAACGGCAACACCAAGACCCATAGCAGTCTTTACTTTCTTAGATACCGCTAGGAAGGTACACATACCCAAGAAAAGTGACAACGCCATGTTCTCAACAAAAATTGAGCGAACAAATAATGATAAATAATGTTCCACGACTTACTCCTTAGGCTCTACTTGTTCTGGACGGATTGTACGGATGAACCACACCATACCGCCAATTAAGAAGAATGAGCTGAAAGGTAGGATTAGCAAACCGTTACCTTGATACCAACCACCGTTTTGAACTAATGGTAGGATTTCGAAACCTAAAATAGTACCGAAACCAAATAGCTCTTTAATTGTACCAATAACAATTAGAATGAAAGAGTAACCCAAGCCGTTACCAATACCATCAAGGAAGCTCATCAAAGGTGGGCTCTTCATGGCGTAGGCTTCTGCACGACCCATTACAATACAGTTGGTAATAATCAGACCAACGAACACCGAAAGCTGCTTCGATATTTCATACGAATACGCTTTTAGAATTTGGTCAACAACAATTACCAAAGACGCAATAATGGTCATCTGGATAATAATTCGCACACTAGAAGGAATCTGGTTACGAATAAGTGAAATAAACAAGTTTGAGAACGCTACAACGCTAGTCAGCGCAAGCGACATTACCAAGGCTGTTTCCAGCTTAGTGGTAATTGCCAGTGCTGAACAAATACCCAATACCTGAAGGGCGATAGGGTTGTTGTCCAGGATTGGCCCAAAGAGGGCCTTTTTCATTTCTTTAGTATCTGCCATGAGACTTCCCTTATGAACGCCATGCTTGGTTCTTCAGGAACTGGCCGAAGCCTTGCTCACCTACCCAATAACGAATGGTGTTTTCAACACCGTTACTGGTTAGGGTAGCACCTGAAAGCGCATCGATAGTGTGAGGATTGCTTGGGTTAGCATTTTTCACTACGCGAATAGCCACTTCGCCATTCTCGTAAAGCTCTTTGCCGTCCCATTTGTCCTGCCAAGCAGGGTTTTGCACTTCACCACCTAATCCTGGCGTTTCTTTTTGCTGATAGTAAATAAGCTCGCGAACCGTTTGGCCGTCTGCGTCTACCGCTAAGAAACCGTACATAAGGTCCCAAAGACCGCTACCGTGTACAGGAAGGATGATACGAGAAACATCTCCTGCATCGTCACGTACTAAGTAAACACTCGCCACATTTGGACGACGTTGGAAGCCTACATTACTGCTGGTTACCTTAGTGCTGTACTCTGTTTCTTTGGCCGCTTTATACATATCGTAATCTGGCTTAGGTGCGTCGACAAACGTACCTTCATCAAGATTAACGTAGCGCTGTTCTACTCGCTCGCTGTACGTGCTTTCGATGACGCTATTGCTCATGCCTACTTCGTATAGGCCTGCTGCATTAAGAATATTGCTCTTTTTATCAAGAGCTGCGTTTGTTTGCTGCAATGAGCGAAGGCCAACAGCCGCGCCAGAAACAACAATTGAACAAACTAAACATACGGCAACAACTACGCCGATAGTTTTGCCTAAAGATTCTTTCTTAGCCGACACGTGCTACCCTCCGCTTGATATTGCTTTGTGCGACAAAATAGTCGAACAGTGGCGCCCACAAGTTAGCAAATAGTATTGCTAGCATCACACCTTCCGGGAAGGCAGGGTTTAGGACGCGGATTAGTACCGTCATGAAACCAATGAAGATACCGTAAGCCCACTTACCTTGGTTGGTGAATGACGCTGACACTGGGTCTGTCGCCATAAAGAACATACCAAAAGCAAGACCACCCACAACAAAGTGCCAATGCGCAGGCATTGCAAACATGGGGTTAGTGTCACTACCAATGAGGTTTAGCAGTGTTGCGAAGAAAGCGACACCAATGGCCACGCCTGCAACAATGCGCCAACTTGCTATACGCATGTACATGATGAACAAGCCACCAAGGATAATAGCAAGGGTAGATACCTCACCTGCTGAGCCCGCGATGGTACCGATAAAGCTGTCCATCCACTGCGTCATATCAGCGTAGTCTAGGTTGCCCCAAGCAGCTTGGCTAAGAGACGTTGCACCCGAGTAACCATCTGCCGCTACCCATACTTGGTCACCCGAAATTTGTGCAGGGTAAGCAAAGTATAAGAACGCACGACCAGACAGTGCTGGGTTAAGGAAGTTACGACCTGTTCCACCGAAGACTTCTTTCGCAATAACCACACCGAAGGTAATACCTAGTGCTACTTGCCATAGAGGAATAGTGGCGGGAAGGGTGAGTGCAAAAAGTACCGATGTTACGAAGAAACCTTCGTTTACTTCATGCTTACGCACAGAAGCGAATAGGACTTCCCAGAAACCACCCACCGCAAACGTGACTGCGTAGATAGGTAACCAGAAACAAGCACCGTAAAAGAATAGGCCTAGCATGCCCGCATTGGTTAAGTCACCGCCTAATGCAGTGAAAAGACCGGCTTGCCATGTGTCAGGTAGTGTACCTGCACCCATGGTAATCGCGTCTTGCGCTTGAAGACCAATGTTGTACATACCAAAGAACATCGCTGGGAATGTTGCCATCCATACCATGATCATGATGCGTTTAAGGTCAATGCTGTCACGCACGTGCGTGTTCGCTTTGTTTACCTTACCTGGCGTATAAAAAATGGTCGCCGCCGCTTCGTAAAGCGCGTACCACTTTTCATGCTTACCACCCGGCTCAAAATCCGGCTCAATTTTTTCTAAATACGCTTTTAAACCCATGACTTAACCCTCTTTCTCTATCGTGGTCAAACAGTCGCGTAAAATAGGACCATAGTTGTATTTGCCAGGGCATACGTAGGTACACAGTGCCAAATCTTCTTCGTCCAACTCTAAACAACCCAACGTCTGAGCACCGTCAGTATCACCAGAAATCAGGTCCCTAAGCAGAAGCGTAGGAATGATATCTAGGGGCATAACGCGTTCGTAATTACCAATTGGAACCATAGAGCGTTCGGAACCATTGGTTGTTGTTGTCATATCGAATTTCTTGCTACCACTTAGATGACCTAAGTAAGCACGAGTCACTGAGTGTTGGTTCGAACCAGGCATGATCCAACCGAACAATTTTTTCTCGCGACCTTCTTTTAATAATGAAACTTGGGTGTGGAAACGACCTAGGAAGCCATGAACGCCCTGGGCTGTTGTACCGTTAAGTACAGAACCAGATACAACACGTACGTCACCTTCTACACACTCGTTGGCAGTAAGCTCGGTTAGGTCTGCACCTAAAACCGTGCGCACTAAGCGTGGGTTAGTTGCCGCTGGACCCGCTAGCGAAATAACACGACGGTTATCTAACTCACCGGTCGTGAGCAAAGCACCAATCGCCATAACGTCTTGGTAATTAACATGCCAAACCGTTTTGTTCATGCCAGCTGCATCTAGGAAGTGAATGTGCGTACCTGGTAGGCCCGCAGGGTGTGGACCGCCAAATTCTTCTACATCAACTGCCGCGTCGCCGGTTGCTACCGATGAACCCGCTGCCTTACATACGTAAGTTTTGCCACCACTCAATTGCGTTAACGCTTTAAGACCATTTACAAAATCGTCTTGGCGCTCAGCAATGATAACAGCAGGGTCTGCCGCTAATGGATTGGTATCCATTGCTGTCACAAAAATTGAACTTGGAACAGAATCTAGCGCTGGAGATTTGCTAAATGGACGCGTACGGAACGCAGTCCACATGCCAGACTCTACAAGGATTGACTGAAGTTGCTCGCGTGTTGCACTCGCAATCTGGTCAGCTGCAATTTTGTCAAACGCAACAGCATCACTGCCACTGGTTTTGACTACTACAGACTGAAGAACACGTTTTGCACCACGGTTAACCTCTACCACTTCACCCGCAGTCGGGGCAGTGAATTTAACGCCAGGGTTCTTTTTGTCTTCAAAAAGCACCTGACCTTTCTTCACTACATCGCCAACTTGGACGTGCATGGTAGGGCGCATACCCACATATTCTTCTCCCAGAACGGCAACGCGCGTTGCAGAAGATGCATCAGCAATCTCCTGCTTGGGCGCTCCCTCAATTGGGAGGTCGAGACCTTTCTTGATTTTTATCATATGTAATCGCACTACTCTAATAGAAATACCCTTTTGCATGACCGCAAGAATCCTCGCCTGCTAGCATGCAAAAGCGTACTTTTAACAGATGTACTACACCTTTTTATATTTATAAGATTGATGGTGCCAAAATTCGTTATTACAGCCAGCCTGTTATGAAACTGTAAAAGTTAGCACCTAAGTTAGCGACGCACTTCGCTGTTCTTTTTATGATCAACAGTTAAAAAATTGCACGTAATAATTATTGTTTTTTCAGCGCATTAATCACTATTGTTGAGTAGAAGACGAACAGCCCCCTACTTAATTTCGGGATTTTAGCATTAACATTAGGCTTTGTGCCACGCAAATCACAGATAAAGCCAAATTTTTCTACAATTTAATGTAAATCTGAGAGGATTTAATTGTCGCAAAAGTCATAAAAAAGCCGTCACAAAGACGGCTTGACATAATCTCATTATTTTTTTGTCAGTTTTAACTACCAACTCACCATAGGGTCTAGATCTTGTTCGTAGTCAACACCGTCTATATCAAAGCCAAATAACTTCAAAAACTCATGATGATAGCCTTCGTAATCACTTAGCTCATGGAAATTTTCTTGCGTAACCTGATCCCACAACACTTTAATTTTAGCTTGCGTGGCATCATTGGTTTCTTTTCCATCCATGCGATAACGATTGGCCTCGTCAAGGGTGGCTGAGTTGCCAAACAGACACTGGCTAAACAGCCCATATATCTGCTCGATACACCCCTCGTGGGTACCCTCTTCTTTCATCACTTTATAAATAAGCGAGATGTAAAGTGGCATAACAGGAATGGCTGAACTGGCTTGGGTCACTAGTGCCTTTAATGAACTCACATTCGCTTGAACCAATAAATCGCTATTTTTACCAATAATAGCGGCAGCAGCACGATCGAGATCTTCTTTCGCTTTGCCTATGGTAGCTTGGCCATAAATAGGCCATGTAAGTTCCTTACCAATGTAGGTATAGGCCGTTGTTTTGCAGCCTTCTGCTAAAACACCAGCATCCCTTAGGAAATCCATCCAACGTTCCCAGTCTTCTCCACCCATCACTTTAATGGTGTTGAGAATTTCGTCGTCGTTGGCAGGTTCAAGTGACACTTCATGCACTTTATCTTTGTCAGTGTCATAGGTTTTTGTTGTGTACGCTTGGCCTACTGGTTTAAGTGTCGACTTGTAAGTAACACCCGTTTCGGGGTCGGTTCTGCGTGGCGATGCTAAGCTATAAATGACCAAGTCAACCTTGCCCATGTCGGCTTTTATTTTCTCGATTGCTTGATGTTTAATTTCATCTGAAAACGCATCACCGTTAATGGTCTGAGCATAGACGCCTTCGGCTTTGGCTTGGTCGTGAAAAGCCGCTGTATTATACCAACCCGCTGTGCCGGTTTTGCGTTCTGTTGGCGCTTTTTCAAAACACACACCTAAGGTGTTAGCACCGTAACCAAACGCCGAGGTAATACGCGACGCCAAACCATAGCCAGTAGAACTACCGACAACCAAGACATTTTTAGGACCTGCGCCTAAGTCACCCTTTGATTTAACGTAAGCAATTTGTTCTTCAACCGATTTTGCACACCCCACTGGATGAGCGTTAGTACATATGAAGCCTCTCACTTTAGGCTTGATTACCATAATAATTTTCCTTATTTAGCGTGGCACTATTGTAATGCTCATGCCGGTGATAACAACTCGGAGCAGATGGGTTGAGATGAATTGCATTAGCATAACGCAAACGCACACCCAATGAATATGCTTTATCGGTAACTAAAAAAGAAAAAAGGAAGGAAGTGAAAAGTGCGTAATACAAAAGGGAAAGAAGAGAAAAGCACAGCGCTATGCCTGTGCTTTTCAGTTCTGAACTAGCCTAAGATGTCGAGAAGCTCAACATCAAAAATTAGTGTGCTGTAAGGCGCGATAGCTGCACCAGCACCTTGCTCGCCATAGGCAAGTTCATGGGGAACGTATAAACGGTACTTAGCACCGACTTCCATAAGTTGAAGCGCTTCAGTCCAACCTTTAATCACACCGCCTACAGGGAATTCTGCAGGTTGACCACGCTCGTAAGAGCTGTCAAAGGTAGTACCATCGATTAGGGTACCATGATAATGAACACGCACAGTACTCGCTGGAACTGGCTTCTCACCGTCACCTTTAGCAACGACTTCATACTGAAGACCAGATTCTGTCACAGTAATGCCGTCACGCTTAGCGTTTTCTTCCAGGAATTTAGCCCCTTCTTCAATCACCGCTTTGCTCGCTTCTTCTTTTTCAGCTTGCATACGCTTATGAATTTCACCAAACGCGTCACGAAGGGTATCGTTGTCAACTTGTGGTGCTTGCCCACCAAATGCGTCTTTTAATCCTGCTACCACTGCGTCTATAGCAAGGCCTTCGAAAGGATTTGATTGCAATTGTTGACCCATTTGAAAACCAATGCCGTAACTTGCTTGGGTTTCTACTGTATTGAATGTATCAGTCACAAGAACTCCTGAAAGTAAATTACAAATGCAGTGCAAATTTTAAACAACCCGCGCATCACGGTTTTGTTTCTGCATTTTCCGGTGCAAGAGTGTATCACACCCTAATTTATCTTGCTTTGCGCAATGTTAAAGAGGGGGCAAAACTATCAAAATGTTGTAAATTATAACTTAAAGAGGTTAGACAAGTTGTAAAGGAAACAGTATGGTTATCGCCATATAATTGGGAGGAAAGCATGCAAACACACTACGATGCTGAACTAAAAGATACCGTTCGCTACCTTGGAAAAACCCTTGGTGAAACCATCAAAAACCAATTGGGAGATGAGTGGTTAAATCGAATTGAAAAGATTCGAAAAGATGGCCGCGCATCCTATCAAGGTGACGCTGCGTGCAGCGAAGAACTGAAAGAAACTTTCAAAACCATGACCGACAGCGACTTATTAACTGTGGGTCGCGCTTTCGCGCAGTTCTTAAACTTGGGCAACATTGCTGAGCAGGAATATAATGCAGCAATGAATGTTGATGCCTCTATCGACACGCTTTTCGAGCACTTAGATAAAGCGGAACTTACTAAGGATAAAGTACAAGAAGCTGTCGGGAAACTGAACATCGACTTAGTGTTGACGGCTCACCCCACCGAAGTGACTCGCCGCACACTCATTCATAAGCACAAGGAATTGGCTAACTGCTTACAAGCGGTTCATCAAGAATCGCTTAGCGATGTTGAGCGTAAAAAAGTTGAAACCCGAATTGCCGATTTAATCGCGCAGGCTTGGCATACAGAAGAAATCCGTTCGGTTCGCCCTACCCCGGTAGACGAAGCCCGCTGGGGTTTCTCTGTTATAGAAAACTCTTTATGGGAAGCGGTTCCTGACTTCATGCGCGAGTTAGATAGCCGCTTAAATGAAGACTACCAGATTTCACTGCCGCTAGATTCTTCACCCGTGCAGTTCAGTTCTTGGATGGGTGGTGACCGCGACGGTAATCCATTTGTTACTTCAAAAGTGACCGAGCAAGTATTGCTGCTAGCAAGAAAGCGCGCGGCTAAACTATTCGCGATTGACCTTGATCGTTTGCAAGTTGAACTTTCAATGTACGATTGCAACGATGAACTACGCGCCAAAGTAGGCGATGCAAACGAACCCTACCGCGCCCTGTTACGACCGTTGGTCAGCAAGTTTGTGACTACCCGTGATGGTATTAGCGATTACCTTGCAGGTAAAAACCCAGATACTTCGAACTGGGTTGAGAGCGACGATGAACTAATCGAACCTTTGATGCTTTGCTACCAGTCATTACTTGATTGCGGTATGCAAGTGGTCGCCAATGGCCTATTGTTAGACACTATCCGTCGCGCACGCGTATTTGGTATTCACCTTCTACGTCTTGACGTACGCCAAGACTCAGAGCGTCACGCCGACGTTTTCAGTGAACTAACCCGTTACCTCGGACTTGGCGACTACGCCCAGTGGAGCGAGGCTGACAAGCAAGCCTTCTTACTTCGCGAACTAGGCTCAAAACGTCCGCTATTCCCTGCACAATGGGAAGCGTCTGACGATGTCAAAGAAGTGCTTGATACCTGTAAAGTCATTGCCAAGCACAGTAAACACGGTTTTGGTATTTACATTATCTCAATGGCCAGTGAGCCATCTGATGTCATGGCGGTTCAACTTCTTCTTCAAGAAAGCGGTGTAGATTGGCCAATGCCAGTAGCACCATTGTTTGAAACCCTGGACGATTTAAACAACTCGCCTGACGTCATGCGTAAGCTACTGTCTATTGACTGGTATCGCGGTTACGTGAAGGGTCGCCAGTTCGTCATGATTGGTTACTCTGACTCAGCGAAAGATGCCGGTGCGCTAGCCGCTGGTTGGGCCCAATATCAGTCGCAAGAAGCCCTTGTTGCTATTGCCGAAGAATATGATGTGTCTCTGACTTTGTTCCATGGGCGTGGTGGTACTATTGGTCGTGGTGGCTTGCCTGCACACGCGGCAATTTACTCACAGCCTCCTGGCTCACTAGAAGGCGGTTTCCGCGTAACAGAACAGGGCGAAACCATTCGCTATAAGTTCGGTATGCCAAAACTGGCGAAGCGAAGCCTAGGCATCTATGCCAGTGCCATTATTGAAGCCATGTTATTCCCGCCTCCGGCGCCAAAAGAAGAATGGCGTGAGCTTATCACTACTATGGCAGCACAAGGTCGAGACAATTACCGCGCTACCGTGCGTCACGATGAAGAATTTGTGCCTTACTTCCGCGTCGCAACGCCAGAGCAAGAGTTAGGTAAACTGCCATTGGGTAGTCGTCCTGCGAAGCGTAAGCCGCAAGGCGGTATTGAAAGCCTACGTGCTATTCCATGGATTTTCGCTTGGGCACAAACCCGCCTAGTACTTCCTAGTTGGTTAGGGGTGATGCGCGCTATTGATAGCGTTAAAACACCAGAAAACGAGAAAGTGGTCAACGAGATGTTCAGCGAATGGCCGTTCTATCGTTCGCGCCTTTCTATGCTAGACATGGTGTTCCATAAAGCCGATCCGCGCATCAGTGAAGCCTATGATGAGCGTTTAGTGCCAAAAGAACTTAAGCACTTCGGTGAAGCGCTGCGTAGCGAGCTTAAAGAAAGTATTTCATCGCTGCTGGCAATCACTGGCGAAGACGACATAATGAAAAACGACCCGCAGGGGAAAGAGTCGATGGAGATACGTGCAGCGTACCTTCAACCACTCCACTACCTGCAAATCGAACTTCTAGATCGTATCCGTAAAGCCGGTGACGATGCACAGAACACCAGTCTAGAACGCGCCATGATGGTTACCATTGCCGGTATCGCCATTGGTATGCGAAACACAGGCTAGTACGTGATACTTACCAATAAGGCATTGTCTTAAGTGCCTTGGAGAATGAAAAAGCCCGCTTCAATTGAAGCGGGCTTTTTATTTAAAGCGCTGTATATAGCGGGTTTTAATAGCTATTAACAGGTTAAATCAAAACGGTCGGCGTTCATGACTTTTGTCCATGCCGCCACAAAGTCTTTCACAAACTTCTCTTTGCTCTCATCTTGCGCGTATAGCTCAGCGTAAGCGCGCAGCACAGAGTTTGAACCAAACACTAGGTCGAAGCGCGTTGCAGTATAAACTTCATCACCAGATGCTCTATCAACAATAGCATAGCTATTTTTACCCGTCGGCTTCCAGGTGTACTTCATATCAGTAAGATTAACGAAGAAATCCGTGGTGAGTGCGCCAACGCTATCGGTAAACTCACCATGTTTGGTACCGTCAAAGTTAGTACCTAGCATACGCATACCGCCCACAAGCACCGTCATTTCTTTTGCCGTTAAGCCCAATAGTTGTGCTTTATCAAGCATCATCTCTTCAGGTTTAACCACATAGTCCTTTTGCAGATAATTTCTGAAACCGTCTGCTAATGGTTCTAGAGGTGCAAAAGACTCGGCGTCCGTCATTTCATCGGTGGCGTCTCCGCGACCTGCCGCAAACGGCACACTTTCACTAAAGCCCGCTGCTTTAATCGCTTTTTCAATACCCACATTACCTGCAAGTACAATAGTATCCGCCAAGCTAGCGCCTGCTTGTTCAGCAAGGGGCGCCAACACTTCCAATACCTTGTTTAAACGCGCAGGCTCATTGCCTTCCCAGTCTTTTTGCGGCGCTAAACGAATACGCGCACCATTAGCACCACCCCGTAGGTCTGAACCACGGAACGTGCGAGCACTGTCCCAGGCAGTGGCAACCATTTCACCTATGCTCAAACCAGAGTCCGCAATTTTTGCTTTTAACGCATCCACGTCATAAGACGTACTGCCAGCTGGCACAGGATCTTGCCAAATCAGTGTTTCTTCCGGTACATCTGGGCCTATGTAACGTACTTTAGGGCCAAGGTCACGGTGAGTTAACTTAAACCACGCACGGGCAAATACTTCACTGAAGTACTCATGATCGTTGTAAAACTTCTCAGAAATTTTGCGATATTCCGGATCCATCTTCATCGCCATATCAGCATCAGTCATGATAGGGTTATAGCGCTTTGATGGGTCTTCTACATCAACAGGCTTATCTTCTTCCTTAATGTTGATTGGCTCCCACTGCTCAGCACCGGCTGGCGACTTTTTCAATTCCCAATCGTAATTAAGCAACAAATGAAAATAACCGTTATCCCATTGAGTAGGATGGGTCGTCCATGCCCCTTCAATACCACTTGATACCGTATCGCGGCCAATGCTGCGGCTTTCATGGTTCATCCAGCCAAGACCCGCTTCTTCAATACCCGCACCTTCTGGATCGGGCCCTAATGCTTCCGCACTGCCGTTACCGTGACATTTACCTACTGTGTGACCACCAGCGGCTAACGCAACGGTTTCTTCATCATTCATGGCCATACGTGCAAAGGTTTCGCGTACATGGGCTGCCGTTTTAAGCGGGTCTGGTTTACCGTTAACGCCTTCAGGGTTTACGTAGATAAGCCCCATTTGAACCGCGGCCAGCGGATTTTCCATGGTGTTAGCTTCTTCAACGTCTTCATAACGCTCATCACTGGGTGCTAACCACTCTTTCTCTGCGCCCCAGTAAACGTCTTTCTCTGGGTGCCAGATATCTTCACGACCAAAGGCGAAACCATAGGTTTTAAGGCCCATACTTTCATAGGCAATTGTACCCGCAAGAACAAATAAATCCGCCCAGCTCAGTTTATTGCCATACTTCTTTTTAATAGGCCAAAGTAAGCGACGGGCTTTATCTAAGTTAACGTTGTCTGGCCAAGAGTTAAGCGGCGCAAAACGCTGGTTGCCGGTAGATGCACCACCTCTACCATCGGCAATGCGATAAGAACCAGCCGCGTGCCACGACATACGAATCATCAAACCACCATAGTGACCCCAGTCCGCTGGCCACCAAGGCTGCGAGTCGGTCATTAGGTCTGTAACGTCTTTTTTCAGTGCCTGAAAATCTAATTTTTTGACTTCTTCACGGTAATCGAAGTCTTCACCCATAGGGTTAGTCTTGGTATCGTGCTGATGCAGAATGTCTAAGTTTAAGGCTTCAGGCCACCAGTCCATGACTGTTGTGCCTGTGGCAGTCATACCACCATGCATGACCGGGCATTTTTTTACCGAATCATTGACATCACCTAACTTTGCATTGCTCATATTACTTCCTCTTACTTAATGCCTGTTTTTATTAATAAGAATATTCACTACAACGAAAAGATACGCATTCCTTTAACCCTACAGCTTGATATAAATGCGTTCCAAAAGCGTAGACTATAGTACGGCATTTACCAGTAAAAGAGCACAAACTCAAACAAAAGGCATTTGCTCAAACATGTATTAATGAGGGGAAGATGAATATGGTTTAAATAAAAGGATAACTGGCGCTTGTTAAGCGCCACGATGTTGTTTAACGGGAAGACCCACATAAACGAGCAGAACAAAGGTATTGAAGAAAGGGATCATACCCAATATGAACGCCGTAAGCTTAGAGCGGCTTTTCTCCTTAGCTAAGGCCATAATCCCTATTAAAACAATAAAATGAACAATGGGTAACACCAACATATACATTGGCAATTCCCCACTTCTTAACATGTCAGTCATAGCACGTCCTTTTTAAACTTATGTCATTCCAATCAGTTAAGTAAGAGTACCTCCTTCCCCCCCCCAAAAAAAGACCAAACACTAATAAAGGACAATACAGGAAAGCTGATAGCTGGATACGTAAGGTCGTAACAGACTGTCTTTTTTCTAAAATAACTTTAGTGACTGATTTATTGAGGTGTTTTGAATTGGAACGACCTTGATAAGTAGGCTTTAACTTTTCCAAGAGCCCGCGCAGGGATGCGGTGGCGAAGCCGACATGGATGTAACAAAAAAGGCTGGATACGTAAGGTCGTAACAGGCTTTCTACTCTCTAGAGTAATGAGGTCCGATAAGATAGCATGTTGGTGTAAAGACTGGGAAGGTAATTAAAATGTAGGCTCTCCACCGCATGGATGCGGTGGCGAAGCCTACATGGACGTATTCACGGCGGGCCTACGTTTTGATTGCCTTTTCAGGCTAACCCGCCAAGGGCACTATTAGCCGTTTACGAAGTCAACGCCTAGCTTGATGTCGCCGCGTAGGCCTTCAAGCATGTCGTTTTTCGCTTTTTCTTCGAATGCGCTTAGCTCGCCGTAAGGCAAGATTTCTTCAACACCGTTTGCGCCTAAGCGAACTGGGTGTGCGAAGAATGCTGCGTCGTCGCTGTCGTCAGTTTGTACATAAGTGTACTCAACTACATTCTCGCCCTGCATTGCAGATACAAGAGACAAACAGAAACGTGCCGCTGCTTGACCCATAGATAGGGTTGCAGAGCCGCCGCCCGCTTTCGCTTCAACCACTTCAGTACCCGCGTTTTGGATACGCGTTGTTAGGCTAGACACTTCTTCGTCTGTGAACTCAACGCCTTCAACTTGTGAAAGAAGCGGAAGGATTGTAGTCCCAGAGTGACCACCGATTACCGGTACGTGCACAGAAGATACGTCTACACCTTTAAGCTCAGCAACAAAGGTTTCAGCGCGGATAACATCAAGCGTTGTTACACCAAAAAGTTTGTTTTTGTTGTAAACGCCTTTTGCTTTTAGCGTTTCAGCAGCAATTGCAACAGTTGTGTTAACAGGGTTAGTGATGATGCCAACACACGCATCAGGGCAGTTATCAGCGACACCTTCAATAAGGTTTTTAACAATGCCGGCGTTGATGTTGAACAGATCTGAACGATCCATACCTGGCTTACGAGGCATACCTGCTGGAATAAGAACAACGTCTGCTCCAGTTAGTGCACCAGCTAGGTCATCTTTACCGTGACCGGTTACTTTTACCGCAGTGGGGATGTGGCTCAAATCAACGGCTACACCAGGAACAACTGGCGCTACGTCGTAAAGCGCTAAATCTGAACCTGCTGGCAATTGCGTTTTTAACAACAAAGACAGCGCCTGACCAATACCACCGGCAGCACCTAACACGGCTACTTTCATACCATTTCTCCTATGGGATTACTTCACGTATTTAAACGGAACGTCACACTAATGCAACGCGGGGGAAAACTCAATCATCGGATCGTCTTATTACTGAGTTTTAAGACGATTTCACACCGATATTCATTATCATGCATGGTTATGCAAACAAATTGCGTAAAGTGTACCTGTGGGGCACAATATATGCTAATAAAAATTAGATTTAAAATTATCCTAACGACGCAAAAAGGACATTATGGCTAACGTAAAGCAAGAACAATTAATAAAAGCCTTCAAAGAGATTTTAAAAGCGGAAAGTTACGGTTCGCAAGGCGACATTGTTGAAGCACTAAAAGCACAAGGCTTCGATAATATAAGCCAATCTAAAATATCTCGTATGCTCAGTAAGTTTGGCGCTGTTCGTACCCGAAATGCGCGCGGCGACATGGTGTATTGTTTGCCCCCAGAGTTAGGCATGCCAACGGCAAAAAGCCCGCTTAAACAGTTGGTATTAGATATTGTGCACAATAATGTGATGGTCATTATTCGAACCAGTCCAGGAGCTGCACAACTCATCGCCCGTCTACTTGACTCACTCAGTAAAAAAGATGGGGTATTAGGCACCATAGCCGGTGACGACACTATTTTTATTGCACCCGCAGATGTCACTCAAATAGAAGAACTAAGACAACGTGTTGAAGATTTATTTGAAAATGTATAATGCGTTTAAATTTAATTTAAACGGAATGTATAAATTAAATTTAAATCAAAAAAAGCCGCTAATAAATATTAGCGGCAAAGGAACTTGTACCAGGGAGATACAAATTTTCTAACACACGACTAAAATGTAACATAGCCATCTACAAGTTTTCTGCAAACGCGCGTAAAGTTCACGCAAAGAGATTTTCCCATCAAGAAAACACTTCATACACCTCGAAATAGTAAGCATGCACTTACCTTTCAGATCAACTAAGTTAAAGAGTTTGACGAGCGAAAAATATACTGCTGTTCCCGTAAACTTTGTAAGAATTTAGAAAATATGGAAAGTAATGTGTAATAAACATTAGTGACCAATTGCCAAACACCTCGACCAAGTGCTTAATTCTCTCGACAAATCACATCTGTCGAAAAATAAAACTAATAAGAGCAACGCTAATTTAATTGGCAGCAAGTTGTTCAAAAGGGGAATTAAAATGTTCGATATTAAAAAGCTTAGTTTAGGCGTCAGAAAAGGTCTATTAATTGCGGGGTCTGCAAGTCTGCTTACTATGCCGCAGGTTAGCGCACAAACGGTTGAAGACAACGAAGAAACCGAGCCAACAGAAAGAATTCAGGTAACGGGTTCACGTATTAAGCGAGTGGATTTAGAAGCGGTTTCACCGGTAACTGTTATCACCGCCGAGTCTATCGAGCTATCAGGTGATACTACGGTTGCAGACGTCTTAAGAAATAGCTCCATAAACACCTTTGGCTCTTTTAGAGGTCAGTCGGGTTATGGCAGCGGTGCATCAGCGTCAAGTGAAGTGAACTTACGTGGTCTAGGGGCTGGCGCCACCTTAGTATTGATGGATGGGCGACGTTTACCGGGCCTAGGATACGACGGTGGTTCATCATCGGACATGTCGATGATACCTATGAGCATTGTAGAGCGCATTGAAATTCTACGGGACGGTGCATCAGCAATTTACGGGTCTGACGCGGTTGCAGGTGTAATCAACATCATTACCAAAAGTGAATTTGATGGTGTTGAACTTGGCTATACCTTCGAAGATCCGGGAGTAGATGGCGGTAACAGCAACCAATTTAACATGGCAGCCGGTGTCACGAACGACAAAGGCAGCATCGTGTTTATTGCAGAGCACGCGAATACCCAAGAAGTGACCGATGTGGCAGTAAATGGTGAGTATGCTGGCACTAGCTATTCAACATATAGCCCTGTAGCCAACTTTTTAGCGTCAGGCAGTTCTACTCTACAGTTTAACGAAGAGCTGTGCGGTGAAGTAGATGATACGGTAAACGTGGGCGACCGTTGCGGTTACTATTACGGTAACTCAACATGGCTGTATGGCGCATCAGAGAAAAACTCTCTTTTGACCAAAATTGAATACGATATTTCCGATAACTTACATTTTGTAAGCCGCTTTTCAGCACTTCAAACCTCTACCGACACACGCTACGCTGCCACCCCAGTGTCTACTTCAACATTAACCATTGATGCAGACAATGCCATGAATCCCTATGATGAAGATGGTAGCATTTATTTCCGTACCACAAGCCTAGGCACCCGCGATACCACCACAGAAAAAACCACCTTTGAAGCAGTTGCGGGTTTAGAGGGTTATGTAGAGCTTGGCAGTAGTGAATGGGATTGGCAGGTTTATTATCAGCGAACCAACGCTAAAGAAGAAGTGTTTAACTATAACCTGGTTAACGATACCGTCGTACAAGACCTTATTGATTCTGAAGAATTGGACCTATTCAATGTTCAAGGGCTTAGCGTAGAAGATTGGGAAACTTATAATGCCGAACTTCTTGCTACGGCAGATCACACAGGTACCTATCAGTCTACACAGCAACGTGACATTATTGATGCCAGTATTTCAGGCGAAATATACTCTAATGAGCATATTAGCATTAGTGCTGTCTTCGGGGCTGAGTACTCTTACTTAGACTTTGAGCAAATTTCAGACCCAGAGTCTGGATTAGGTATCATTTCTGGTGGCTCTGGTGGCGACGACGTTTACGCAAGCCGTGAACGCCAATCGTATTACACTGAGTTAGCCGTTACCCTACCCTATGAAGTGGAACTGTCTGCTGCACTGCGTTACGACGGTTACGAGTTAGAAGGTGATACTGGCGAAGACATCTCAACCGCAGAGTTCTCTGACACAGTGCCAAAACTCGGCGTTTCATGGCGTCCAACAGAAGACTTATTGCTTCGTGCAAGCTGGGGTGAAGCATTTAGAACCCCTACCATGAGCGAAATGTTTGCCACTATTTCCTATGGTTTCCCGTCTGCCTACGACACTTACTACTGTGATACCTTAGGATATGCGGAATCAGATACAAGTTACTGTTCAACCACACAGCAACATCTGACTTACTACGGTGGCAACCCAGACCTTGAACCTGAAAACTCTGAATCATTAACCTTTGGTGTGGTTTATGATGCTACGGATAACTTGTCACTTGAGCTGTCATACTATCAGTACGACTACGAGAACAAAATTGAGTCTATCGATGTTGACGACTTAATTGCCGTAGATACCGACGGGACATCGTCTAACATTGAGCGCAATAGTTCAGGCCAAATTGTGTCTATCACGTCGGGCTACATCAACTATGCACAAGTCACCACTAGCGGGTTAGATTTTACAGCCAACTATAACCTACCCACTTCTATCGGGGATTTCGGTGTTAACCTAGAATATTCTCACGTATTTAGTTATGAGGAAGAAGGTATTGACTATGCAGGAGAGCTTTTCTTCCCAGATAACCGCGGTAATATTACGCTAGACTGGAACGACGGTGACAAATGGACAGCGTCATGGCGTACGCTATTCATTGGTTCTCACGGTGATGAATACTACACCTACTATGAATTCGCAGATAACTACTTTAAACACAATGTCACCGTATCCTATCAAGTGAATGACAACGTGAAAGTAAGTGCAGGTGTGAACAACTTAACGGACGAGCTTGTTGAATTCGATCCAGGTGAATGGCGTGGCTACGACGATGCCTTGTATGATCCACTAGGCCGTACCTTGAATTTCAAAGTACAAGCGAGTTTCTAAAGCCTCGGAATCTATGGTAAAAAAACAAGGCCGCCAGTATGGGCGGCCTTTTCTTTGCCCGAACTAACTTAACTCAATTTAGCTAGTTTAATAGCGCGATCAATGCATCCGCCGCTGGGCGTGAAGATGGCGGGTTCTGTCCGGTAACAAGCAAGCCATCGGTACACACTTTCACTGCGAAATTATCCGCTTTTTCGAACTTACCACCGCTTTTCACCAGTTCATCTTCCACCAAATAAGGCACAACATCGGTTAACCCCATGGCCTCTTCTTCGCTGTTCGTGAAGCCAGTGACTGATTTACCCTTCACTAGCAACTCACCATCCGCGGCTTTTACGTCTTTAAGTACAATAGGTGCGTGGCATACGGCACCAACCGGCTTGCCCGACGCAATGGTGTCCTCAATCAGTTTAATTGAGTGCGCATTGTCAGAAAGATCCCATAAGGGGCCGTGACCGCCCGGATAAAATACCGCATCAAATTCTTCGGCTCTCACATCTTCCAATGGAATCGTTGCCGCCATTGCACTACGCGCTAGTTCATCTTTCGTGTATCGAATAGCATCGTCGGTCATGGCGTCATCTTCTAAACTATTAGGGTCTATTGGTACCTGCCCCCCCATAGGCGACGCCAAGGTAATCGAGTAACCTGCGTCCTTAAAGGCATAATAGGGTGAAGCGAACTCTTCAAGCCACATTCCCGTTTTTTTTCCAGTATCACCCATCAACTCATGAGATGTCATAACCATCAACATCGACTTAGACATATGAACTCCTTAGTTCTGTATGAACAATTTCAGTATGTGTTGTTTCGTGAAGGGATAGAAATAGGATCAGTATAAGTACGAGGATGCGACGAGAAACTAACGAACTAAGGTAAACAGCAGACGAAAAAAAGCGCCACCCCCATAAAGGAAAGTGGCGCCTAACACTACAAATGGTTTAAATCATTTGATTAGAAGCGGTAGTTAACACCTACACGCATTTCCCAAAGTGACGCATCACCCTGGCGTGGCGTAGCATTGGTAGAACCAATAGTAACTGTGTTGAATGATGCTTCTTCAAGAATACCCCAATCATCGTTCAGCATGTTTGTGAAGTTATCAATCACAAATGATACTTGTGCAGTATGGTCTGCGTGGAACGCTGGAATATCTTGACGAACAGCAATATCTACCTTCGCCCACCAAGGGCTAGATTCTTCGTTACGCTCTGTACCCATAGGAAGTACACTTCCGCTATCCAAGTACGGAGTGAAACCAAAGATACCGTTGCCATCGTCTTTTGAGTAAACAAGACTGTAAGGACGTCCAGATTGCGCAACAGCAAAGGCAGAGAAAGTAGTATCTAAGCCATCAAAGAACGACGTGGTGTAGCGTAAATCCAATGTTAAGCGGTGTTCAATATTCCAATCAGAAAGTGAAGACACTTCTTCATTTGGATTAGTGAACGCTCTGTATTGGTAGTTTGAAAACGCTACTGAGCTTGTCATTGGCTGTACATCTTCAGCGTGGCTGTAGTTATAACCAGTCACAACAGAGATACCGTTGTCCCATGATTTATTCATGGTCGCAGTCAATGAGTAAGACGTTGATGTTTCGTCAGAGTTAGTTAGTTCAAGTGAACCGTAACCGTTTCTGTCGTAATCAATGTAACCATCGTCAGTGAAACCTACTTCTTCAATGCCTAAGTACTTAATCATGGCTTGATCTTGAGTAACACTTACTAATAAATCAAGATTGAATACGTAGTCTTCTTCGTTGATATGCGTCATACCCGCAGAGATTTTCCACTCACTAGGCATTTCGAAATCTGGGTCTAGGTTGTTACTTTCAAAGTTACTACCTGTAGCAGCCGACATAGCTTCGTCTAAGTCACCTGGAACCGAGTAACCAGGACCTGCTGTTACGCCGTCTTCGGTGTTAACCCAAGTGATGCTGCCATCAAACAAGTCAGCATAAGTGTTGTCTACTTCACCGCCAGTCACGTTGGTGTTCTGGTAGTTGTTTGTCATCCAAACGTTAGGGTTACCGCCTGAGAACAAGCCGATACCACCACGAAGCTCTGTATCATCGCTAAGGGTATAGTTAAGACCAATACGTGGCTGAAGTAAGCTAATGCCATCAAGGTTAGCGGTGTTGCTGTAGTTGTTTTGTGCTAAGAACTCAGCATTTTCTACAGGCTTGTCAGACGTTGTGATCCAGTCGTAACGTAAACCAGCAACCACTTTCAAATCGTCTGTTAGGTAGAACTCATCTTGCGCGTAAGTTGAGTGTGAAGTGTAACCCCACTCAGCTGCACGGTCATTCAGGTCACCAGAGTATGCATAGCCGTATTCGATTTCTGCATTTGTACCTGCAACAAAGTCTTCTAGGCTTTCAAACAAGATACTGGTTTCAGCATGCTGAACGAAAAGGTTATAAATTTCTAGCTTATCGCTTTCGTAACCAAAGGTTAACGTGTGACCATTATCGAAGTAATAGTTACCACGAAGCATGATGCTGGTAGCATCCCAATCTAGGTCGTTTGCTTGACGGCTATCGTCAGAACCTAAATAAACCGTTAAGTCATCATCATCGCTTTCTGTGTCGTTACCAAGCTCAATTTTGATTTCACCAAAATCATTTCCGCCTGGAGTGCCGTCACCGTACATAGAACGTTGAAGGTTATCTAGTTTAGTACGTGAAATACGAATTTCAGTCGAGAACTTATCAGTCCAGTCAGAGTAAAGTACACCAACAAATGATTCTAGTTCTGCGCCGCGCTCGTACAAGTGGCTAGACAACTCAAATTCATCAGAATCACCATCAGATTCCGCGAAGTTGTTACCATCGTTATAATTGTATGTTAGAGCAAAACGGTGGCTGTCATTGATGTTCCAGTCTAACTTAACAAGCAGTTTTTCATCTTCGTTTGGCATGCTAAGCGGCGTGGTGCCAGCATCGAAGTTATAAAGAGACTGAGAAACTGACTGAATTTGCGCTAATTGCTCTTGCGAAATGGCAACTTCATTGATTGCACCTGTGCCAATTGCACCACGGTCAAAGGTGTTTGCGCCTTCAAGTTTCTCATAAGCAGCGAAGATGAATAACGTGTCTTCAATTAGTGGAGCACCCACACTAAAGCCATAACGCTTTTCAGTATAAGAACCTAGGTTAACATCATCACCTTCAAGTGAATCACCGCGTAGGCTGTCGCTACCGTAATCATAGAACGCAGTACCGTGTACTTCGTTAGTACCCGTTTTACTTACTGCACTGATGTTACACGCTGAGAAGCCACCGTAAATAACGTCAAAAGGTGCGATTTCAACAGAAACACCTTCAATGGCGTCGTAAGAGAAAGGCATTCTTTCAGTAGGGTAGCCATTTGAGTTAAGACCAAAAAGGTCGTTCATGCGTACGCCGTCAACAGTCAAGCTGTTGAAACGTGGGCTTTTACCAACACATTGAATACCGCCTGAGCCACCTTCGTCAACATAGATACGTGGGTCGATACGTACGATGTCGGTGATGTCACGGTTGATTGCCGGTGCCTGTTCAAGGGTTGAAAGGTCGAAGCTGGCAGATGGGCCTACTTGACCGAATGAAAGGCTGCTAACTTGAGATGCAGTAACAACGATGTTTTCGTAGTCAGCGGCGTTTTCTAAAGAACGCTCGATAGATGCTGACTCACCTAGTTCTAGGTATACGTCGCTGATTGTTTGATCGGCGTATTCATCAGAATCGATTTCGATAGTGTATGGACCACCAACGCGAAGACCACGAAGGCTGAAAGTACCACCATTATTAACGGTAACTGTTTTTACTGCACCTGTAGGTAAGTGAGTGACTTTGATTACCGTGCCTACTGCTGGGCTGCCGTTTGGTGCAAGTATCTGACCGTTAAGTTCAGAAGAGGTAACCTGCGCCATGGCGGTTGTAGATAGACCAACCGACAAAGCAACAGCCGCCGCGATGCGGCTCAACTTAGCTGATGTTTTCATGTGTGTTTCCCTTTTTTGTTTAAATTTCTTTTATTGGGGTAGAGAGAAAATACTTTCTACTACCACCTCTGATATATGAAAAAACGTTTGAGATTGCTAACTCGTAAATCGCATGAATTGTCATTGACCTTCATGTCAAATTTATTACAAAACTTACAATTTTAATTATTTGGCTAGCGCTTGTGTCCCCTTGCCTTCCTCAGCCTAACTTGACCAAGTGGTCAAGTTGTTTTACTTATTATAATTATCAAGCATTTATTATTTTTCTGGATTCTATTCTTGGCACATTGAGCACTAATAAACAGCGTTTAACCAAATTCAGGTTAACTTATATAATTCCATTGATAATCATACACATAGATGATTAAAATAAATTTACCTATTGCATTAAATAACCTTAGCTGATGAAATCACTATACAAATCATTAATTCATTTGGTCTTTTTTTTGGCAAAAGTCAGAATTGTTGCTACCGGAAGGTGGATATTATTCGTTATTGCTGCATTTATTTGCAGCAGTGCGGGCTATTTTTCTAATGTAAATAATTTTCCAGAAGTTCCCCCACTTACTGGCCAAACTTTGTCCTGCGCCACTGAACTGCAGGGGAATAAAGACGTTTTCTCGGTTTATGTTACCGACCATGGTATTGCACAAATGGCCCTCGATCGCTTGTGTAGTAATAAAATCATTAAAAGGCAGTATGGCGAGGTTCGCATTGTTATAGGACAAAGCGACTACGATACCTTTCGATACATTAACCACGGTGTGGTGGATTTAGCGTTAATTAAGAAAAATGTGGTTGAAGCCTTTGGTGCCGATGAGATATATGGCTTAACACGCATTGCTGCGCATCCAAATTATAGTGCTTATTTTATATCGCTACGGGAAAAGCCCGTACTCGATAAAGAGTACTTATTGGGCAAACGCTTTGGTCTATTGGATTACCCAAGCAGCCGGTCTGGCCACATCGTGCCTAAAACGGTGATGCAGGAACTTGGATTAAGTGCCAATAATGTTGATATCAATTACTACAGTTCGCACAAAGAATTAAGACGCGCATTATTAGCCGGTGAAGTTGATATCATTTCATCTTACTGGGCCGTAGAAGACAATGAGTCATTGTCAAAGAATTACGCCATGCCCCTTCAAGAAACAGTGAGTGGTATGCAATGGTTTCTAAAAATGCAAACCAAAAACACAGACCTCTTTTGCGCCATGCAAAAGGTTGTGAAAGATATCTCTGACTCTCACCCCCGTCCATATTACAAGACATTAATTCTGGAAGAGGGATGCGCAACCCATGAATGATGAAAAATATAAATTTAACGCCAGAGTGGCCATTTCCGCACTGATCATTTTCGCCACCCTACAATCCATTAGTGCTGTTTTTCAACTCATGGGGGCTCATGGCAGCCGACACCATGCATTAGATAACCTAGAGCGCCGTGTAGTGCTAGATAGCGCTTTTCTCGACATTGGAAATGCAACCCTATTAACGCCCGTTAACAGTTACGCCGTAAAAAAATACCTGAAAGAAATAAATGGTTATCTCGCAAAAACAAACTACCCTGCGCGAGTAAAGTCTATTCAAGCCGTCTCACAAGATTCTTTTTCTCAAGCATTTAGCGTAGAAGAAGAAGTACTGTTGACCAACGCTGAACAAGAAATATCTGTTACTTTTGCCTCAATGCCTTTGTATAGCCAATTGTCATTCAGTGTTTGGAGCTTCTTCTTAGCGTTATTGGTTGCGCCTTTGTATGCAGTAAAACAGTCAAAAGTGAAGGTTCCAGTGGAAAGTGAAGCCATCACGCTTCCCCCGCAACCCAAATTAGTGATTAATTTAAGAGATAAAACCTTGGGTAACGGCGTGAACGGCACCACGGTAGTACTGCAAAACAAACCTTTGTGTTTCTATACCGCCTTAATTAAATACTGCGCTATGAATCCCGAACAAGCTTTACCCCCCCACAAAGATGTGCCTGGCGATTTAATTATATTGGCCAATAAAACCTTCGGCAGATTAATTGAGTTGGGTCATACCAAACGCAAGCGCCCCGACTTCAATGCCAACTTAGATAAGACCCTTAGTGAAATTCGTGCGGCATTAGACGAGGTATTTAACGGCTATAGCGTAGAAAAAGAACGCTATTATCCGCCCCGCGCGCAGGGTGAAGGGTCGCGCTCCAAACAACATTCCTACGCATTAACCCAATTATCATTAGAAGATGTGGAAATTATTGGAAACTAACTATTTTTTGACCATTTGTAAAATATTTGAAACCAAAGGCTAGTCTCTCGCAATGCCTTGAAAATACATGGAAGTTCGGGCTTTGAGCTAGCAAAGACCGATCCAAAATCTCGATAATCGTGAATATGGCATTGATTCATGAGGGCTAAACGCGTATCTTTGCACCAATAAAATCAGCTTTATAGTATTATGCAATCGCCTTTAATTATTGCCATTTCTGGAGCTTCGGGTTCTGGAAAGTCGTTATTTACGCAAAATTTATTTAACGGTTTTGAAGCTCAAGGCCGTCCTGTTCAAGTGTTGCGCGAAGATCATTATTATCGCGCACAAGATCACTTGCCCATGGAAGCTAGGGAAAAAAATAACTACGACCATCCTAACGCGTTTGAGCATGAGCTATTAAAAGCCCATCTTCAGGCGTTGCGAGAAGGTCAACCTATAGACTATCCGCATTATTGCTTTAAAACGCATACGCGATTACCTGAAACGGAACGTTTAAACCCCGCACCCGTGATTATTTTAGAAGGGATCATGCTGCTTGCGCGTTCAGACTTACTTCCGTTGTATGACGTAAAAATCTTTGTAGATACGCCTCTTGATATCTGCCTCATGCGCAGAATGATGCGTGATATAAAAGAAAGAGGAAGAACCATAGACTCCGTTGCTAAGCAATATGAGGAAACGGTTAAACCCATGTATCACCAATTCATCGAGCCCAGTCGTTTTACTGCTGATGTAGTAGTAACACAAGGCGGAAAAAATCAAATAGCGCTAGATGTTATCAAGTCACACATCCAGCAGGCGCTTCTCTAAAGGATTGAAAGTATGGTAGGTTTATTGGGCGTAGCCGTCCTTTTAGGCATTGCATTTGCTATGTCGTCAGCAAAACGCAGTATTAATTGGCGTACGGTTGGTGGCGCGTTTGCGATTCAAGCGTCTGTAGGGGCTTTCGTCCTTTATTCTGAGCCAGGCAAACAAGTGTTGCTTTCAATGACACGCTTTGTAGCCAATATTATTGCCTACAGTCAAGAAGGTATCAACTTCTTGTTTGGCCCTATCGGTGATAAATCTATCGCCTTTATCTTTGCCTTCAACGTGCTTCCGGTTATTGTTTTTTTCTCATCACTGATTGCAGTGCTATACCACCTAAAAGTAATGGGCTTAATCATTAAGGTCATTGGAGGAGCACTACAAAAGTTGTTGAAAACAAGCCAGCCAGAGTCAATGTCGTCGGCTGCCAACATTTTTGTGGGGCAAACCGAAGCTCCCTTAGTGGTTCGCCCCTTTATACCTCACATGACAACCTCTGAGTTGTTTGCGGTCATGGTGGGTGGTTTGGCTTCCATTGCCGGTTCAGTGATGGCAGGTTATGCGGGCATGGGCGTAGAACTAAAATATCTACTTGCAGCCAGCTTTATGGCCGCGCCAGGCGGCTTGCTCATGGCGAAAATCATCTTGCCAGAAACCAGCAAACCTAACGAAGAACTAAAAGAAATAGATGCCGAAGATACCGGCTACGCCAATGTTTTTGATGCCGCTGCTAGCGGAGCGGCATCAGGTATGACACTTGCCCTCAATGTAGGTGCCATGCTTCTCGCTTTCATAGCACTTATTGCCATGTTCAACGGCCTTATTGGTTGGTCTGCGGCATTATTTGGCTATGAAAATGTCACCTTTGAAGGGATCCTGGGTTATGTACTTCAACCACTTGCATGGGCAATCGGCGTTCCATGGGAAGAAGCACAACTTGCGGGCAGCTTTATTGGACAAAAAATGGTGGTTAACGAATTCGTTGCATACCTCAATTTTTTAGAAAACCAATCACAGCTATCTGAAGCATCTCAGGCCATTATCACCTTTGCACTTTGTGGTTTTGCAAACTTCTCTTCTATCGCTATTTTGATGGGTGGAATAGGCGCTATGGCACCTACTCGCCGAAAAGAAATTGCGCGCTTAGGCATGAAGGCAGTTATTGCAGCGACACTCTCAAACTTGATGAGTGCAGCACTCGCTGGCTTCTACCTATCGCTCGGTTAAATAGAGAGAAAAATAGACTAATCAGTCAACTTTTACTACATTATTTAACTTTAGATTAGGGCGATTGATTTAAATCAATCACCCTAGCTTTTTTGGCGGCCCGTCTACCTTTATAATGCCGCAATCAAAATTTACGGGATAAAAGTTATGCAATTAGTAGCTGTAGATTACAAAGCGCCAAATGCTCAGGAAGAATTTGTACAGTCTCTTCGCGAAACCGGCTTTGGTGTACTAAAAAATCACCCCATTCAACAATCTCTTGTTCAGGGTATCTATGACAACTGGCAAGGGTTCTTCGACAGTGAAGAAAAGAATGACTACCTCTATAACAAAGGTAAGCAGGACGGATTTTTTCCTCAAAGTGTGTCAGAAGTAGCAAAAGGCTTTACTAAGAAAGACATCAAAGAGTATTTCCATTATTACCCTTGGGGTCAATGTCCTGAGTCTTTGCGCCCTCAGCTTTCTCAGTACTATGAAGAAGCTAATACCTTAGCGTCAGAATTACTGAGCTGGATTGAATCACACTCGCCAGAAGACGTCAGCAAGCACTACAGTCAGCCACTAGGCGACATGATCAAAGATTCTGATCAAACCTTGCTTCGTGTACTTCACTACCCACCACTCAGTGGTGATGAAGAAGTTGATGCGATTCGTGCTGCAGCCCATGAAGATATTAATTTAATTACTATTTTACCGGCATCGAATGAACCTGGGCTTCAGGTGCAGGCGAAAGATGGAAGCTGGTTAGACGTACCGTGCGACTTTGGCAATCTCATCGTCAATATTGGCGATATGCTGCAAGAAGCCTCTGGCCACTATTTCCCGTCTACCACCCACCGAGTGGTAAATCCCGATGGCGCAGACATGACGAAGTCTCGCATTTCGCTACCACTGTTTCTACACCCACGCCCAGATGTCGTTCTGTCTGAGCGTCATACCGCAGGCAGCTACCTGCAAGAGCGTTTAAGAGAGCTAGGGGTAATCTAACCCCCTATAAAGCTAGCTTTAATGCTAACTCACAGCGAAAGCCATGGAACTTCCATGGCTTTTTACGTTTCGTTATTCGCTAAAGAAGACAGTTTACTTGTATACCTGTGCTCGTCTTGTTCATTAGGTGCCAGTAGAACAGCGCGCTTTAGAAAGCGTTCGGCACTTGAGATATCGCCAAGGGCGTAATACACTTTAGACATCCCAAACACCACTTCGTGCCTCGTATTGTCTAACCTTAGTGCCCGTTGGTAAAACGTAAGTGCTTCCTCATATCGACCTTCTTCAAGCGCTTGCTCCCCTAGAATGAAATGATAGAAAGGGTTACTTTTACGGCGAAAATCCACCATGACCTTAATCTCATCCGCTCTATCCATTTCACCTTTGTGTCGATGCAATATGGCTAAGTTTTCCCATGCGGTTAGGTTATTCTCATTTAAGTTGAGCGCGTAATCATAGCTTTGTTGGGCATAATCAAATTCACCAACCATACGATACAAGACGCCCAAATTTACCCAACTTTGCTCTAACTCGGGCGCGAGGACCGCTGCCGCTCTAAAGTAACTGTATGCCCGAGTGTAGCTATTTGCTATCAATGCATCAGCGCCTTTGTTGTTGTAAAACATGGCGAGGATACGCTTTTTCGTCACGTTAATGCGGGGAAAGTGATTTCGTAGCATTTGTGGGTCAAAATCTACGTCAGCAAAAGACGGCCCTATATTCATAACGGTGGGATCTTTCGATATGCCAACACGAAGGTTGATATGCCCGTTCAGAAAACTAAAACCCTCTCTACGGGTCCAGTACTCAGGTATATCAACTTCATAAAATTTTGCTTCAAAACCGGCATGCTGAGCCATGGCGTAGGTCATAATAGAGAGAGACAAACAATTCGCTGCGCGATTATTAAATGTGGTATCAGCAGTAGAATTAGCATTGTTACGATATAGCAACCCCATTTCTGAATGATCGAAAATCGCTGATACTAATTTCTTCACGCTTTTATGATGGGCACTTCCACCGGAAATAATAGTGGCGCGGTCTACAAAGGCCTTGGCCTCTGGGCTCAGGTAGAAAACCTCTTCCTCAGTTTCTACCGGAAACGCTTCATAGCTTGTAAATAATTCATCATGCAGTGCAGGATACGGACTTTGCACAACCGGCTTAGAGGTTGATGCACAGCCTGTTACAACGCATACCCATAGGAGTGCTAAACACAGACGTTTCATTTGATGCCCTTACTTCCCGTCGCTATAACTTTAGTATAGTTCAAGATACCCATTTTAACAATTTATTAACACAACAATAAAGATCGATGACTTTAGCTGGGCTTCACACTTCGAAACGCTTATTTGCCTAAGGTAAACCAGCCTATTGCGTGGGTGTGAATGAGCCGATTAAACGCGTGCTCTTTAGTGAGCCCCATCTCGTGCTGTTGTGCAAAACAAAGCTCAAGGGTGGCAAGGGCATCATCGAGTGCGTTGTGAGCGGGCGCTTTTGGTAAACCTGCGCGGGCGCGACAGCGGCTAAGAGATACACCGCGCTGTGGAACAAGGGTATGTCGTTTCTCTAGAAGGTACAGTGCCAACTTTAACGTATCAAAATAGACCACTTCTATTTTTGGTAAACGGTAGCGAACAAATATTTTGTTTAACACCGCTAAATCTAACATGGCATTGTGAAAAACAAGCACATGATTCAGCATGGCTGAACGAAGGGCTTCAACCACGTCGTTAAGACCTTCGCCCTTATTCAGTAGATCAGGCGTAAGTCCGTGTATAATTGGGCTTTGCCCTAACTGTGCGTCACTTTTGATTAGGCGATAGTAACTGGAGTCTAGTATCACCGAGTTTGCTTTACCCGCTACCCAGCCTATTGACGTTATCTCAGCGTCTTCCACTTGCAGCGAGGTGAGTTCTAAATCTACAGCCAGTAAATCTAAATTCGCACTGGCTATGTTGAGTAAGTGCAAATCGTTGCCACATAGCTTTCGCCACAATAAATTTAACGACCACACTACCCCATACCACCAGAGAATTTCATGACCATGGCTTGTTTAGCTCTTTCAATGGCTTTTAACGACGCTTTTAATTGATGTTTTTCGATAGAAGACAATGAACCTATAGACACACAGCTGTCAGTCGCTTTATTGTCTAATTGATGTCGCCACCGTAAGCGATTTAAAAATAGCCAAATATCACGTAAATTGTCGGCATCTTTTTTAGCAAGTCCAGCCTGTTGAGGTAAAGCAGTTAAGCGCGCTAAGGTAGAAGGTACCTGCACACCACCCGCTAGGGCATATACCCGCGCAATATTATTCACCAGCGCGATGGCCTTCACTTTAATATCAATGGTGTCTTTACGCTGCGTATCTTTTTCGTAAACGAATTTTTGAAATACCGACAAAGGTACAGCGATATCGTTAGTATGCCTGGCAAGAGCAGCTAGGAATGCAGATTGTTTCAATAGGGGTTGTCGCGCCTGTTGCAACTGGCGAAACAAATCAATATCTCCTGCTGCACAACGCACATCTAAAAAGATATTAAAGTGCATAATGGCGCTTTTAGTGGGTGAAGCTATCCATTGCTTGGCTTCGTCAATGGCCTTATCTAACGGTAAACGAAGCGCGTCATTACTCGCCATGATATTACCATTGCATAGCTTTATGCCGCATTTTGCCAGGCCTTGGCACACGTAACTCGCCATATCCCGAAAGTATTCAGCCTGTGTTTGATTGGGGGATTTAGCGAGTAAAAGGCCATTATCCTGATCCGATCCTAGGGTTTGATCTTCCCGCGCTTGCGATCCATACACTAACCACGCAAACATCATCGGAGCTTTCCCGTGGGCCTGTTGAAAAAACGTAATTAGCTTTCGCGTCATAATGTCGGTGGCCTGCGAAAGTACCTTTCCCGCAATATCAAAATCTCCCATCCGTTTGGCGTGTGAAGACAAATAATGAGGGAGTTGCCAAGACAGTCGCGTCAACGCATACAAGCTATCGGCTTTGGAAAGCGCGCCCATAATAAACAATACATTGCCTTTTTGCTGACGCACGATATCGGTAGCGGTAATCATGCCTATAGGGGCGTTTGTCTGCTTATTAATAATAGGTAAATGATGAATGTTCTTCTCCGTCATTAATGCTAATGCATCGAACACGGTTTTTTGGTGAGTAATTTGTACCGGCGCTTTGGTCATAATCTCACTCACACTGAGACGACTATCATGTCCTTTTGCCACTACTCTATTGCGCAAATCACGATCGGTGACAATCCCAACCAGGGTTTCTTGCTGTGTAATAAGCAATGAAGACACGCTGTGCTTAAGCATTAACACGGCGGCGTCCTGAATAGACGTGGTTTCATCAGTGCTAATGGGCAATTTTTCTAAAACATCACCAAGTGGTTTGTATAACCACATAGAACTTGATGACAACGCAGCTTGGTTCTGCAAATCGTTCCGCTGTAACCCTTGAAAAAAACCAAGAACATGGGGGTTGTCGAAGAGCGCCGCTACCCGCAAAGCGGCAAACTTAAAAACTAAACCCGGACTTTCTACCACGATGTCTATTGGGTAGGTTTGGCGGTCTAATAAACCGTGAATACCAAAGTAGTCTCCGTCGCTAACATGCCGCTTCGGCTCAAAGCTGTCTTTCACCGTATATTGACCGCTTTGAATAAGGTATAAAGCGGCAGACGTCGCTTTAACGTCTGCCGCTTTTTCTTGAGTGAGGTAAATGAGTTCGGCGCCAATAAGCAAACTATCTCGCGCCGCCTCATCTAAGCTGTCAAAGGGAGCCGATGTTGCAAGAAAATCTGAAACTTGCTGTGCAATAGTCGACATCCCTTTTTTCTCCTACTAGGTTAATGAGCCGATGCTTCACCAGAGCCTTTAGGGAAGCGAATGCTTTCCACTAACTCCTGAATTTCTTGTGGCGCATCATCTGTGGCTTTAAATACCGCAAAGGCCACCAAGAAATTCACCATCATACCCAAAGTACCAATACCTTCTGGCGAAATACCAAACCACCAGTTTTCAGGGGTATTCGCAGCAGGGTTGATAAACTTAAAGTAAATGATGTAAGCCGCAGTGAAGGCAATACCTGACACCATACCTGCAATCGCGCCCTTGTCATTCATTCGCTTACTGAATATGCCCATAATAATTGCTGGGAAGAAGCTGGACGCTGCTAAGCCGAAGGCGAAGGCGACCACCTGCGCCACAAACCCTGGGGGATTAATCCCGAAGTAACCCGCAATAACAATGGCGACCCCCGCTGCCAGTCTTGCATAAAATAGCTCAGCTTTATCGGTAATATTCGGCGCAAAGTTTCGTTTCAATAAGTCATGAGACACCGACGTGGAAATAACCAACAGTAACCCCGCTGATGTAGACAACGCGGCGGCAACCCCACCGGCAGCCACTAAGGCGATAACCCAAGCAGGCAGATTAGCAATTTCTGGGTTCGCCAGCACCATGATGTCCCGATCGACCTTCATTTCATTACGCTCATCACCCGAGTAGAACATAACACCATCACCGTTTTTATCGTTAAACTCGATAAGCCCCGTTTGTTCCCAGTTTTTAATCCAGCTGGGGGCTTCGGCATAACTGGTACCGGTGAGTTCTGGCCCGTTAATGGTTTCAATCATATTCACTCTGGCGAAGGCTGCCAAAGAAGGTGCTGTGGTATAAAGTATGGCAATAAACGCCAGTGCATAGCCTGCAGATTTACGGGCGTCACGAACTCTAGGCACAGTAAAAAAGCGCACAATGACGTGAGGAAGCCCTGCAGTGCCTACCATAAGCGCGAAGGTAATAAAGAAGACATCAATCGTACTTTTGGTGCCCGAGGTGTATTCATGAAACCCTAACTCGGTAGACAAGTTATCGAGTTTCTGCAGCAAGTGCATCCCCGAACCATCGGCCAAGGTGGCACCAAAGCCGGTTTGAGGAAGAATGTGTCCTGTCACCATAATAGAAATGAATACCGCAGGAACAATATAGGCAAATATCATTACGCAATATTGCGCTACCTGAGTATAGGTAATGCCTTTCATGCCGCCTAATACGGTGTAGAAAAACACGATAACCATACCAATAACAACGCCGGCAACAATGTCCACTTCTAAGAAGCGACTGAAAACCACGCCTACGCCACGCATTTGGCCTGCCACATAAGTGAAGCACACAAATATCGCGCAGAATACTGCCACGGTTCTGGCTGTTTGTGAGTAGTAGCGGTCACCTATGAAATCAGGTACAGTAAATTTACCAAACTTACGTAGGTAGGGGGCTAAACATAGGGCAAGCAATACATATCCGCCTGTCCACCCCATAAGGTAAACGGCGCCGTCATAACCCATAAAGGAAATGAGGCCGGCCATTGAAATAAATGACGCAGCTGACATCCAGTCTGCCGCCGTGGCCATACCGTTCATCACTGGGGGAACACCGCCACCCGCTACATAAAAGTCGTTTGTTGAACCCGCGCGAGCCCAAATGGCAATGGCGATATAAAGCGCAAAAGACGCGCCCACTATGATAAAGGTGAGAGTTTGAACGTCCATCGTATTACTCCTCGTCTACGCCGTAACGCTTGTCCATAGCATTCATCTTTGCCATATAAACAAAGATAAGCGCGACAAATACGTAAATTGAGCCTTGCTGTGCGAACCAAAAGCCCAGTTTAAAGCCAAAAAATTGGATGTTATTTAATGCGTCGACAAATAAAATGCCAGCACCAAATGACACGACAAACCATACAACCAAAAGCTTGGCAAGGAGACCTAGGTTCTCCTTCCAATAGGCTTTTTGATCGCCATCGTTTCTAAATGCCATTGTTCCGTCCTCATGTCAGGTTAATTAATTGTTTGTATTTTTACATTCCACTAACGCTCGGCTTTGTTAACGTTATTACTGCTTTGAAAAGTTGTAGAGCAATCCCTTTCCAAAACAGTAAAAGTCAAGCATTTAGGAGCTTGCAATATACTCTAGACCTGACGGAAAGAATTCCAAATGAGACCATGGTCGTAGGTAGACCATGGTCGATACAGGTATAATTGGCGCATAAATAACGAACACTTGTGAAATTTAAGTTAATAGGATAAGTATGACATTTGGTTGGGTAACACTTGCTGTTTTATATTTGTTTCTGCTGTTTTCCCTCGCCAGTTGGGGAGACAAGAACTCTCCTACAGCCCGCGCACTCACCTCGCATCCGGCCATTTATTCTCTTGCCTTAGGCATCTATTGCACGGCGTGGACATTTTTCGGCATGGTGGGGCAGGCAAGTCGTGATACCTGGATATATCTTCCTATTATGCTGGGCCCCATATTGGTGTATGTACTGGGTTATCGATTTATCTACAAGTTAACCTTGGTCAGTAAGAAACAGCATATCACCACCATCTCCGACTTTATCGCTTCCCGCTACGGTAAGCGCCAAACGGTTGCCTTGTTAGTCACGCTTATCGCCCTATTGGCAACCATTCCGTATATTGCGTTGCAGTTAAAAGCTATTGGCTCTACATTTCAACTGCTTACCCAGCAACCCAACTCACACGTCATTATTATTGCGGCTACCACTTTTATTGCTGTTTTCGCCATCTATTTTGGCACTAAGCAAACTGATGTAACCGAATATAGACGCGGCTTAATGCTGGCTATTGCCTTTGAATCTACGATCAAGTTGCTGGCGCTTATTTTGGTGGCGTTGGTGGGCTACAGTGCGTGGAAGCAATCTGCCACCGGCCCGCTTTTTGAAAGTTTCATTAACGAAGCCGCACTTTCAAAGTTCAGTTCATTTACCTTTATCGCGCAAACCATCATGGCAGCCGCGGCCATCGTTTGCTTACCCCGGCAGTTCCACGTAGCCATTATTGACAACTTGAGCCTGAGCCACTTAAAAACCGCCCGTTGGTTGTTCCCTCTGTATCTCACGATTATTTCGGCGATTATTCCCATTATTGCCATTGCCGGAAAAACGGTATTTGCAGGCAGTCAGGTAGAGCCCGATTCTTACGTTTTATCATTAGCCATGTTTTCAGAATCGGCGTTGCTTCAAGTGATTGTATTTATTGGTGGCTTATCGGCCGCTACCGCGATGATTATCGTCGCCACACTGACACTGAGTACCATGCTAACCAATGATGTCATATTGCCTAGATACCTGGCTTTTCGAGAGTCACAAGACGAAAAGCGGGATTATTCGAAGCAAATTCGCCTTATTCGGCGTGTGGTGATTGGACTTATTTTGCTTTTGGCCTACCTGTACCATCAACAAATGACGTCCAGCCGCTCACTTCACTCTATTGGTCTTATTGCCTTTTCCTTAGTGATCCAGCTTATGCCAGCTATTGTTGGCGGTTTGTACTGGAAGCGCGCCCACGCACATGGCGTATATGCTGGCCTCATGGTGGGCTTAGTCATCTGGGTACTGTGGCTAGTGTTACCTATTGTTAGCGACCAAGTGTCGCGCCTAGAGCAAAACCATCTTATTAGCCAAGGGGCCATGTTAAGCCTTGCGGCGAATACCGTGATGTACATATTATTTTCATGGTTAGCTCCCCAGCGATTGGTAGACAGAATTCAGGCGGAAGCGTTTGTCTCTCCTGCTATCGTTAAAAGCAATCTCACGAGTAAACACTCTACAAATATAACGGTATCAGACCTCATCACTCTCCTCTCTACGTTTATGGGGGAAGGACGATGCGCGCAATTGCTTGACCAGTATCAACAGCTAAATCATTGCGAATTGCCCAAAGAAGAACCGCCTACGCAAGATTTTCTCGCCTTTTGTGAACGGGCGCTGGGAGGTGTGATTGGCGCCTCTAGCGCCAAGGTGTTACTTGATAGCGTATTGCGCGGTAAAAAAATGGACTTTACTGAAGTCATCAACTTCTTTGACGACACCACGCAAGCGATGCAGTTTAATATGACCGCGCTTTTGACGTCCCTTGAGAATATGGATCAAGGCATTAGCGTGGTGGACAAACACCTAAATCTGGTGGCTTGGAACAAGCGTTATGCGGCGTTATTCACCTACCCGGAAGATTTGTTAGTGGTGGGAGCGCCCATTGAAAAGCTCATTCGCTTTAACGCGGCTCAAGGTGAATTTGGCACACTGGATGTAGACAAAGAAGTTGAGAAACGTTTAGAGCATTTACGTTCGGGCACTTCCCACCGATTTACCCGTCAACGTAAAGACGGCCGCGTGATTGAAATGGTGGGTAACCCCTTACCCGGTGGCGGTTTTGTAACCAGCTTTAACGACATTACCGGGCACATTGAAATTCAACAAGCGCTAGAAGAATCTAATATTGATTTGGAAGCGCGTATTAAAAAACGTACTGAAGAAGTTCATTCAATTAACGCCGAACTTAGATTAGAAATAGAGCGTCGCTCTGAAGCTGAAAAAGAACTTATTCGCGCACGTAAAGCGGCTGAAGACGCCAATGCCAGTAAAACCCGGTTTTTAGCCCTAGCCAGCCACGACGTATTGCAACCATTAAATGCAGCAAAGCTTTATATCACGGCCCTGCAGGAGCAAGAACTGCCGACACAAGTGAGTAGTATCATAGACAAACTCAATCATAGTGTGACGTCCAGCGAGGCGCTTATTGGTACCTTGTTAGATATTGCACGGTTAGACCAAGGGGAAATGAAACCCGACATTGAAGATGTAGATTTACGCGCACTTCTTACCCCACTCATTGATGAAATGCGCATGCGTGCGTTAGAAAAAGGCTTGAAACTGTGCGTACGGATACAAGCGGTAAGGGTAAAGGCAGATAAAACTTTCCTATATAGAATCACTCAAAACCTACTCTCCAATGCAGTGAAGTACACTCAACAAGGCAAAGTCCTTTTTATTGCAAGAAAACAAAAAGGTAAGGTGACAATAGGGGTTTACGATACTGGTATAGGTATTTCAAACGACAAAATAGACACTATTTTCAATGATTTTTTTCGCACTAACCAAAGTAGTGAGCATGGGTTGGGGTTGGGCTTAGGCATAGTGCGTCGCTTAGGCGAACAAATGAATAGCCAGATTCGGGTAACGTCATCGCTAGGAAAAGGCAGTGTATTTAAATTCGCCCTGCCCTATGCCGGCGAAAAGCAAATTCAAGCCGCTTTCGTTAAGGCCAAAAATACCACCTTTAGTGGCTTACGTATCCTATGTGTGGATGACCAAAAGGAAAACTTAGACGCAATGCAAACGCTGCTTGAGAAGTGGGGCATTTCGGTGTCATTGGCCAACACGTGGCAAGATGCCATGTCTATCAGTGCGTCTGTGTCGCCGCACATTTTGCTCATGGATTATCAATTAAGTCATAAAAAAGAAGAGAATGGCTTAGCACTAATTGAAGCCATACGCACAGCACAAAATGTCGTACTGCCTGCGGCGCTAATTACCGCGACCCACGATGAAGACTTGGTGACTCGCTGTAAGGAACAAGGCGTTAACTACCTAGCTAAGCCATTGAAACCTGCAAAATTGCGCGCCCTTCTTCAAAGTATGACGCGCTTTATTCGCGATGCCAGCTAGCGCAATTTACACCTTAGTGGGCTTTTTCCGTCCATTTGCTGTGGGGAGCGCTGAGTCGGTGTCGGCTTCTGTGCTTTTTAGCCCAACTTTGCCCATGGTTCCCCATGCTTGTTTGGGGTTAATCAATACAGGACGCGTCAAAATTAAATTATTCGGGTACATTAAGGTTTCCCGCTCAGTGGTCAGCAAGCGAGTACTAAAAGGCCCCACATCAGCGATGTAGCCTTCAATATAATTGTCACCGTCAAGAATACGGACAAAATTACCTCTTCTATACGCCACATTGGTAAGCAAGATAAAGTAGGCGGTAATGTTGCTTAACAATGACCAACTGGCAAACAGTGCGACGCCCGTTACGGTCAATATAGAGGTTGATAGCACCAGCAAGCCAGAAAAATCAATGCCCCATGCCAGTAGCAGTAAAGATAGGGATAAAGTTGCCACCAGCACTCTTGCAGCAAAAACCCCCTTGATAGCACTGGTCGACTTTAATTTTGTTTTCTCAATGTTGGTTTCAAGTTTAGGTAAAAGTTTACGCGAAACACTGAGGTAAAAAACCAGTACCACTAGGCTCCAGATAAGATTGCTTTGATACTCAATAACCCAATTGACCCCGCCTTGCCACCATGCCATTTGCTTTTCCCTACTCCAGGTACTTGTCGTTCGTTGTACTAAGATAAACTACCCTAGCCTTGGTTTAAACAGTAAAACCAAAGCGGCGCATACTACGCTTAAGCTTGCTGACCTTCATTCAATTATTAAAATCGAAACCACAATAATTTTTCATAGGACAGACCCGCTCCGCTCCATTACTATGCGCGCAAATTAGGTGGCTAAATTTCATCCTAACACCTAAGCTAGCTATCACTAGCGCTACCCTTTATCTCGATATAAACAAACTTTTAAGGTAATAACACCATGCGCATTGCGATTTTGTCTCGTAACCCTCGCCTTTATTCTACATCGCGTCTTGTAGAAGCGGGTATTGCAAAAGGCCACGAAGTGGATGTGATTGACACCATGCACTGCTACATGGACATCACCAGTGCAAGACCTTCTGTTCGTTATAAGGGGAAGAAACTGCCCCACTATGATGCCGTAATCCCACGTATTGGGGCTTCAGTGACATTCTATGGCACCTCTGTTGTTCGCCAATTTGAAATGATGGGAACGTACAGCCTAAATGAGTCAGTGGCCATTAGCCGCTCTCGAGATAAACTGCGTTCGTTACAATTGCTATCTCGCAAAGGTATTGGCATGCCTCGTACAGGCTTTGCTCATCACCCCGACAAAATAGACGATGTCATTAAAACCGTAGGCGGCGCTCCGGTAGTGATTAAGCTATTAGAAGGCACCCAAGGCATCGGCGTTGTACTTGCAGATACCCACAAAGCCGCAGAATCTATTATTGAGGCTTTTATGGGGCTTAACGCCAGCATATTGGTGCAAGAATTTATTAAAGAAGCGGGCGGGTGTGATATTCGTTGTTTCGTTGTGGGAGGAAAAGTAGTGGCCGCAATGAAGCGACAGGCCGCACCTGGAGAGTTTCGTTCAAACTTGCATCGAGGCGGCCAAGCCAGCTTAGTTCGACTAAGCCCAGCAGAACGAAAAACAGCGGTAGACGCGGCTAAAACGATGGGGCTAAACTGCTGTGGTGTAGATATTCTGCGTTCAAACAATGGCCCTGTTGTCATGGAAGTCAACTCATCGCCTGGCCTTGAGGGCATTGAAAAAGCCACCAACAAAGATGTGGCTGGCATGATTATCGATTTTATTGAAAAAAGTGCTGAACCATTTAAAACAAAAACAAGAGGTAAAGGCTAAGTGACCACGGATACATTAGTGATTGGGGGGCAATCTATTGCTCCTGGCGAAACCGTTAAAATTGATTTGGAAATGCCACCGCTATATACCGCCACCAACATGAGCATTCCTGTATACGTTAAACGTGGAAAACGCCCTGGCCCAGTGATGTTTGTCAGTGCCGCAATACACGGTGACGAATTAAACGGCATTGAAATTGTGGGCAGGCTTATTCGTTCTAGCGCGATTACTCGGTTACGCGGTACTTTAATTGCCGTGCCCATGGTTAATGTATACGGTGTACTTAATCAGTCACGCTATTTACCCGACAGACGAGACTTAAACCGTAGTTTTCCCGGCAGTAAAAAAGGCTCCTTAGCCGGTCGTTTAGCGAACCTGTTCTTTAAAGAGGTAGTCAGTAAATGCGACGTAGGCATAGACCTGCACACAGGGGCAATTCACCGTAGTAATTTACCTCAGATTCGCGCCGACTTAGACGACCCAGACGTACTAGAGATGGCTAAGGCGTTTGGCGTACCCGTGTTGCTGAATGCAGAGTTACGAGATGGATCCCTTAGAGAAGCGGCCAGCGAAGCCGGCGTTAAAATTTTACTTTACGAGGCTGGGCAAGCCCTTAGGTATGACGAGTTTTCCATTCGTGCGGGATTTAAAGGCATTATCAATACCATGCGGCATTTAGGCATGCTAAATAAAAGCCGTAGTAAAGGGCACAATATTAAGCGCTTTATTGCGCGTCAAAGCGGTTGGGTGCGCGCGGCGGAAAGTGGCTTTGTTACCCATCTGGCGCAATTGGGCGATCATGTGAATAAAGGCGACAAACTGGCTAATATTGCCGACCCTTTTGGTACCTTTTTAAGTAGTATTGAAAGTCCAGCGGAAGGCGTGGTCATTGGAAAACAAAATATTCCGTTAACTCAAGAAGGTGAAGCCGTGTATCACATTGCGTATTTCTCGCAACCTGATAGCGTGGCTGAACATGTGGAACGGCTTCAGGATAACTTACTTCCAACCGAACAAAACATGGTTGAATGAGAATACCTTAATGACGCAAAAGAAAATTGTAGGTGCAGTAGAATGGTGCGATTTACCCGCACTGTTCATTACTGACCTGAACGTAAGAGTGGATACTGGTGCGGCCACTTCCTCTCTGCATGTTGATAATATCGAAGAGATAGAGGTGGATGAAGAGCTTTGGATTAGTTTTGATATTCACCCTGATATTTACAACGTCGATAAAGTGGTGAGAAGTAAAGCCAAAGTAGAAGGCCAAAAACGAGTAAAAAGCTCGACGGCTACCCGTGAAAAGCGTTACGTTATAGTCACCCCTATTATTATGGATGGTGTGGAATGGGAAATTCAGCTCACACTCACTGACAGGTCAGAAATGACCTATATGATGTTGTTAGGCAGAGAGGCCATGAGTGGTCGCTTCATCGTTGACCCTGAACATGATTTTTTACTCACCAGCAAAGACTAAAGGCAAAGGTAATGTTTATACGTAGCCTGCTCGTTTCTGTATTAAGCGCAACGCTAATCACTGCCACCAGTGCCGTGATTGGGAACTTAGCGTTTGCCACTACAATAAAAGAACCCGCAGTAGAGGCAGCCTCAAACTTACCCCATAGCGTTTTACGTTTACCCAATGTTCACCCAGGTAGAGACCCGATATACGCCTATGCGAAGCAGGTGCTTACTATGGCACTCGATGCAACAGCAGATGAATACGGGACCTTCGAGCTTATTGTGAGCGAACAGGAAGTCGCACAAGAGCGGCAATTACGAAGCTTAGAACACAGTATGTTGGATGTGACCTGGAGCGTCACGTCTATTGAAAGAGAAAAACAACATAAAGCGATTAGAATTCCACTGATGGGCGGCTTATTCGGTATGCGTACCTTATTTATCCGCGCAAACGATACGCGCTTTAATGAACCCTTAAGCCTGGCAGCGTTAAAAACGATGCGGGCAGTTCAAGGCTACGATTGGCCAGATACTCGCATTTTTCGCCACAACAATATACCCGTACTGGAAACCACCTATCGCGCCTCGTTTAGAATTGTTGCTGAAGGCTTTGCTGATATGTTTCCACGTAGCGTGCTGGAAATACAAAATGAATGGGATAACCTTTCTCCTGACGATAATTTGGCCATCGAGCCTCACCTTGTCATTCATTATGATAGCCCTATGTTCTTTTTTGTCAGTTCAGATAGAGAAGATTTAGCCACCCGCATAGCCAAGGGGTTACTCATACTTTTAGAAACAGGCGAATTACAGCAAAGTCTCTATGCCTTAGAGGTATACAAGCAAAGCTTGGCATTATTGGAAAATAGGCAACGTATTGAACTTGAAAACCCATTATTAAGTGAACAAAGCCGTCAAGCACTCGCCACCTACCTTCCTTATTTTACCGGCACACCTAAGCCATAGTGCCTCTGTCAGCATTCATTAAGAGAAGGTGAAGCGCGCTTCTGCGTCAGGGCAATATGATACCCTGCAACGGTTTTACTTAGGTGGTTCCAATTCTAACTGAGAGGCAATCAACACGGCTTGAGTTCGGTTGTTAATACCCAGCTTCTTAAAAATTGCCGTCACATGTGCTTTCACTGTGGCTTCTGCGATATCTAAATTGTATCCAATTTGTTTGTTTAACAAGCCATCACGCATATAGCATAAAACCTTATACTGCGACGGTGTGAGTGAGGCAACATTATCGGCAAGCTGAGAAAAGGCTTCATCAACTTCTTCAACACTGTCACTTAGCCCTTCAGGCAACCAAACGTCGCCATCTAAAATGGCTTGCACTGCCTCTGCTATATTGCCAGAGCTGGTGGTTTTAGGGATAAAGCCCAGCGCTCCAGCACTGATGATTTTAGATATGATAGTGCTATCCTCTGTACCTGACACTACGGCCACGGGCACATGAGGGAAAAGCTTACGAATATGCAATAAGCCAAACAAATCGTTGCTGCCGGGCATATGCAGGTCGAGAAGGAGTAAGTCGATATCCTCCTGCTTAAGAATATCGACCGTGGTGGTTAAGTCTCCCGCCTCTTTAAGAGTCAGTGCGGGCAAGGACAATGATAACGCCCCTTTCAGGGCATCCCGATACAGCGGATGATCATCGGCGATTAACAACGTTATCATTGCATTTCCTTTGTTTTCTATTTATTCAGCCTCTCTTCAATAAGTGTATCAACAACCGAGGGATCGGCCAATGTCGATGTATCACCTAATTGCTCGTGCTCATTAGCTGCAATCTTACGCAAGATACGACGCATAATTTTTCCTGAACGCGTTTTCGGCAGCCCACGAGACCACTGAATCATATCAGGTGTGGCAATAGGGCTAAGTTCCTGCCTTACCCACGCTTTCAATTCTTTGGTTAATGCGTCATCGGCCTCTACACCTTCGTTTGGTGTTACATAAACGTAGATGCCCTGCCCTTTAATGTCATGGGGGAAGCCCACAACTGCGGCTTCGGCCACCTTAGGATGTGCCACCAGCGCACTTTCAATTTCAGCAGTTCCAAGACGGTGCCCAGACACATTTAACACGTCATCAACGCGGCCGGTGATCCAAAAGAAATCATCCTCATCCCTGCGTGCTCCATCTCCGGTGAAGTAAACACCTTCATACGCGCTAAAGTAGGTATTAATAAAGCGTTGATGGTCTCCATATACCGTGCGCGCTTGGCCCGGCCAACTGTCTTTAATCACCAAGTTGCCCTCAGCTACGCCGTCTAGTTCTCGGCCATCAGCGTCAAACAAGGCCGGCTGAATACCAAAGAAAGGGCGCGTGGCTGAACCTGGTTTAAGGGGAGTCGCCCCCGGAAGCGGAAGAATCATGTGACCACCGGTTTCTGTTTGCCACCAGGTATCGATAATAGGGCAACGACCCTCACCAATGACCCGGTGATACCATTCCCACGCTTCTGGGTTAATAGGTTCGCCCACGGTGCCTAACAGTTTAAGTGACGATAAATCACAGCCTTCGGCAGGTAGGTCGCCATGTGCCATTAACGCACGAATTGCCGTGGGTGCGGTGTAAAGGCTGTTGACTTTATACTTTTCCACAACTTGCGCTATGCGCTTAACATCGGGATAGGTAGGTACACCTTCAAAGAAAACTTGGCTGGCACAATTAACCATTGGGCCATAAACCATGTAGCTATGGCCGGTTACCCAACCAACGTCAGCGGTACACCAGTAAATATCATTCTCTTTGTAATCAAAGGCATATTTAAACGTCATGGCACTGTAAAGTAAATAACCGCCCGTGGTATGCACCACCCCTTTCGGCGTGCCAGTAGAGCCCGAAGTGTAAAGAATAAAGAGGGGATCTTCTGCGTTCATCACTTCGGGTTCGCACTGGGCTGAGCAACCTTCAACGGCATCTTGCCACCACACGTCATAATCTGGGTTCCAGCTAACATCACCACCCGTAAGCTTATGCACTACCACATGGCTAATTGACGGGCATGCGCCATCAGCTAAGGCTTTATCAACGTTCGCTTTTAATGGAATACTACGCCCTGCTCGACGGCCTTCATCTGCGGTGATCACGACTTTTGCCGAACTGTCGTTAATACGATCGGCAATAGCATTTGGAGAAAAGCCGCCAAAGATAACAGAGTGCACCGCGCCAATGCGGGCACAGGCTAACATTGCATAAGCGGCCTCTGGCACCATAGGCATGTAAATGGCCACTCTATCGCCCTTTGTAACACCCATGTCTTTTAGGGCATTGGCAAGCTTACACACTTCATAATGCACTTCTTGGTAGGTCACATCTAAGCTGTCGCTTGGTTCGTCGCCTTCCCAGTGAAAGGCCACCTTTTTTGCGTTGTCGGCTAAGTGTCTGTCGATGCAATTATAACTCGCGTTCAACTGCCCATCTTCAAACCACTTAATAGAAACGTCGTCTTTACCAAAATGCGTATTCTTAATGGTTTCTGGCGTTTTGTACCACTCCAACATGCTGGCACTCTCTGCCCAAAACGCTTCAGGCTCTTCGACAGAGCGCGTGTACATCTCAGCATAGGCTTCAGCAGTAAGGTGTGTGGATGCCTTAATGGCTTCTGGAACAGGATACGTCTTGCTGGCAGTCATTCAATTGCCTCCAATTATCAATAAGGTAAATTCACGAATATAATGGCTACACACTCTAGTCATTCGACAACAAAGAAAAATGAGACTTTGGTCTTAGCAATACCATACAAAGGAGATCATACTATAGTCTTATGCGACTATTGGCCTATTCACATCTGCGAATAGGTTGTCAAAATCAACCTTGTTAACGTTGCATTTACATACATTTAACCACACTTCTGGAAATAATATGATGAAAGCTACAATAAAAAATTCGGCGATAGCAGTCAGTCTTTGCCTTAGTGCGGGAGTCGCAAGCGCTGCCACAGTAGGAGACACTCAAGTTAAATTTACCGGTTATGTCAAAGCCGACGCCATGATAAGCAACTACTCTGAGGGCTCCTTGGCCTCAGGCAGTATTGGCCGAGACTTCTACATACCGTCACTCACCCCGGTTTCCGGTGGTGACGAAGGCACGCAACTTGATGCGCACATTAAGCAATCCCGCTTTCGTTTTACCACAAATACTCCCGTTGATGATGAGAACAGTATTACTGGGGTACTAGAACTCGACTTCATCGTCACTAGCGGCGGTGATGAAAGAATAAGTAACTCCTATGTCCCCCGAATCCGCCATGCCTTCATCAAATATCAAAACTGGCTTATTGGTCAAACTTGGACCACGTTCATGGACGTGGGTTCGCTACCAGAATCTCTTGATTTCATTGGGACGACTGACGGTATTACATTTGGTCGTCAAGTGATGGTGAGGTACACCAGTGGCGGGCTTCAAATTGCGTTAGAGAACCCTGAAACCACAGTGACTCCCAACGGTGGGGGAAGCCGAATTGTGGCTGACGATAATGCCGTACCGGATCTCATTGCAGCCTATACTGTTAAACAAGACTGGGGCTACGTAAAGCTGGCCGGGCTTGTGCGACAGTTATCCTATGATGATGGCGCAGATATTGATGCTGACGAGACCAGCATGGGTGTGGCGGTGTCAGGAAAATACATGCTAAACAATGGCGATGATATTCGCTTTATGTTTAATACTGGCTCTGGGTTGGGCCGCTATTCTGCATTAAATGCATCAAATGGCGCTGTTATTACGCCTGACGGTGATTTAGAAGCTATCGACTCGACAGGATATGCCATTGCTTACCGTCACGTATGGAACGAAAAAACCCGCAGCAGCATTATGTTTTCTGCGTATGAAGCAGATAACGACATTGAGTTAACGGGTGACAGCGTTACAGACAGCACCTATAGCACTCGGGTTAACCTATTGTATTCGCCTACGAAAGTGCTCACCTTTGGGGCTGAATATGCGTATGCACATAGAGAAGTAGAATCTGGGCTAGAAGGCGATATGAACCGCATTCAAGTCTCTGCAAAATATGCGTTTTAAGCGCTATACCACAGGGTCGTAAAACACGTAACAAGGCGCGTCAGTGAATGGCGCGCCTTGGCTTTATTTACACTGACGCAAAAATAATACCTAACGGCATACAGAAAAATAACCCACCGATATAGGCCACGCCATAAAGCTTAGTGTCTGCCACCATAACGGAGAGTTTATATGACAGATCTAATGGGATGTTTCTTAGCATTGGCAGACCATAAATGAGGGTGACCCCTATCACATTGTAGAGCAAATGCACGATGGCAATTTGCAGTGCAAACCCCGCATTAACGCCCACCACACCTAGTGCAGCAATAAGCGCTGTAATACAAGTACCCACATTAGCACCTAGGGTAAACGGATAAATATCTTTCGCTTTTAAAATGCCACTGCCAACCAGAGGAACCACCAACGAAGTTGTTGTTGAGGAAGATTGAACTAGCACTGTCATTAGCGCCCCGGAGGTTATGCCTGAAAGCGGCCCTTTACCAATACTTCTATGCAGAATCTCTTTCGCTTTACCCACCATCAGCGATTTCATGATCCGACCCATGTAAGTAATAGAGAGCACAATAAGGCCAATACCAATAAGGATCTTAAACACGCCAGGATACACGGAAGGTAAGGCACTCAACATTCCAGATACCACGTCAAGAGCCGGTTGGGTGATGGCTTTTATGGGGTTGAATCCATCCATTCCCGATGTACTCCCCGTATCGAGTAGCGCCACAATGGCACCTGACAGGTATTCGAGAACGCCAAAAGCCATTTCTAATGGTAGAAAGATAAGCACCGACATCACATTGAAGAAGTCGTGAATAGTGGCGGCATTGAAGGCGCGCTGAAATTCATCCTTACGTGCTACATGGCCTAAGCTCACCAGAGTATTGGTAATACTGGTACCAATATTGGCCCCCATCATCATTGGGATGGCTATAGTAATGGGCAAACCACCCGCGACCATGCCCACAATAATTGATGTTACTGTGCTTGATGACTGGATCAGTGCCGTGGCAACCATCCCGATGATTAGCCCCATAATAGGGTTGGAGGCAAATGAAAATAACTCTTTGGCGTGATCGCCGGTAGCCACTTTGAAGCCGCTGCCAATCATGCTTACCGCAACCAACATCACATAAACTAACGCAGCAAGAAGTAACCATCGCATCCAGTTGCGTTGAGGGGACTCTGATTCAAGAGTAAAGGGCGTTTCAGTTACTGACATAATTTTTATAGTGTATCGAGTAGATTAGAACTCATACTATGACGAAGTTATGACAGATAAATGAACGCCCAAAAGCAATTAAAAACCCGCTGGATATTGGCGTATGATGTTAGAGATTTCATCTAATACCGGCGCTTCTAAATGAAGTGAAAAGGCATTGATATTTTCACTCAACTGCGCCTCTGACGTAGCACCAATAATGGTAGAAGTAACACCATCAACTTGCTTACACCAGGCCAGTGCGAGTTGTGCCGGCGTGATACCGACATCTTGTGCTAATTTTACATACCGCGCGGTGGCCTCTTGCGCCTGGGGTTTATTTCTAAACAGCCCTTGGCGCTGCGGCAATGTCCATCGCGATCCAGCTGGGCGCGCTTCATTTTGATACTTACCACTTAGCATTCCTGTTGCTAAAGGCGACCAAGGTAAATACGCAATGTCTTCGATAGCGCACATTTCAATAAGATAGGGCCAGTCTTTTTGATGCAACAAACTAAATTCGTTTTGAATAGACACGGGTTTAGGCACAGACATCTCATGGCACAGCATAAGAAAAGTATGAATCCCCCAAGGTGTATCGTCTGATAACCCCCAATGTCTAATTTTACCTGCGTCCAAAGCCGCTTTGATCCCACGCAAAATATCGCGCATGCCTTCAACTTCTTGCTCTCGGTTAATGCAACTTGGCGTAAGTCGGTTGGGCCAATGCTTACCAAAATGTGGTGTGCTTCTGTTTGGCCAATGCAATTGATACACATCGATGTAGTCTGTTTTCAGCCGAGCCAAAGAGGCGTCTAGCGCGGTTGCAATGCCTGTGCGTGTAATTGGACCGCCATTACGGATATAGGTAAACCCACTGCCGACTATTTTGGTCATCACAACAAGTTCACTGCGCTTGTCACTATGACGAGAAAGCCAGTTCCCTAAAATACGCTCTGTGTCGCCATAGGTATCGCTGTTAGGTGGCACGGGGTACATTTCCGCCGTGTCGATAACATTCACACCCCGTTCTAACGCCAAAGCGAGCTGAGCATCCGCATCACTTTGCGTATTTTGTATGCCCCAGGTCATGGTACCTAAACACACATCAGACACTTTCAGGCCGCTACTGCCTAATACATGGTATTGCATTCTACTTCCTATTATTTCTTTGCACTGGCTTTGGTTTGCTGGGCAAGCTCGGCTTCCACACTTGCTAGCCGGTCTTCAATACTTTTACGCGATTCCACCATCTCATTGGCTAATTCTGCCAAGGATTTGAATTCAGCAAACCCTAACTTTCTGGTATCAATTTTTTGATATTGTCGCTTACAGCGATAAAAGAACATAACGAAGTTAGCAAAAGCGCGATGAAATGTCGCAAAACTCTTGATAAGCACCAGTATTAATACGATAGAAGTCATGACAGCAATGCTTATGCTGTACACCTTTACTCTGTTTTCTTGTTCTGTAATAAGGGGCTGTAGTGCTTTATCAATGTTGCCCAATCGCGACTCCACATTGTGAGCTTCAGCGCGAAACGTACCCTGTAAGCCCTCATTGTGGGAAAGCCCTAAATCTTGATAATGAGACACCAATGTCGTCACCGCGAGTTGATACGCCACAATACGCTGACGTAGCGGTTCATTACCATTATCTATTCTGCTTTTAAGATAACCTACCAGTTGTAATGCGTGAGTAGCGTGGAATTGGTCTTTCGTTAATTGAAAATCACGCAACGCTAAACGAGCCGCATCAAGTTGCACTAACGCCTCGGAGCCAAGCGCAAAGTAAGGGTCGTTGAGCAGGCTTTCTTCTAGCTCGTGAAGATGGCCTAATAATCCGCTGTTATAGGTTAACCCTATTTCTGTTTGCAGATTGACAACACGTCGAAACAGCTGTTGATATTCATTTAGTGCTTCAGCCAGGTCGCCACCTAAGTCGTTCGACACCTGGTACTGGGCAAATAAAGGGCTAAGGGTATTTAACTTTTCGCTGAACGTTTCTGCACGGCCATTAAACTGATGAAAGTAGCTTTCTTGGTGCCTTAATAGAAAATCTTTCTCATGGCGACGCATTTGCAGTAAATCTTGTCCCATCCTCAACAGTAAATCCCGCTGTTGATTTAGGTTAATGAGGCGCTGGGTAAAATAATGTTGGCTTGCCACCAACATGCCCATTCCAATAACGCAAATAAGCGTCATCAGAACTAACCTAGACTTTATAGAATCAAATTTCATACTGAAACACACTCCACGAGATACCTAAAAAATAAGCCTTTTTAATCTGTAATCAAAAAGGCTTATTTCAATTTTAGTGTGTTGTTATGACTTTCGTATGTCAGTGCGAGAAATAGCGACTAATGGATGAGTTACTCACCGTCTTTTAGCGCTTTCGCTAAAGCGTAGTTACCTTGAGATAGCGCGATATCGGCAACCGTGTTACCGGCTTTGTCTTTATGGTGGGTATCTGCACCTTTGTCAATCAAGGTATGGATGATTTCTTGCCTATCGAACAAGCTAGCAAACATAAGTGCCGTTTGGCCTTGCTCGTTTTCTTCGTCAATGTTGCAATCTGCAAATACCAGTTGCTTAGCAACCGAAACATGACCTTTGAATATTGCGCCCATCAGGGCCGTGTTGCCGCGATTGTCCTCTTGGCAAGGATTCGCCTTAGCAGTATTAATTAAATAATCAACGGTATCAGTATGCCCGTGATATGCGGCTAAAATAAGGGCCGTGTAGCCTTTTTCATCTGCAACGTTAGCATCTAACCCGGCATCGTAAAATGCCTCAAGCATAGCCTGGTTGCCTTCTCGAGCCGCATCAAAATAGCGCGCTTTTAAAGACGCCAAGTCGGTATTTGCTTGGCTAGCAAATGTGACAATTAAAAACGAAAAAACAATCAACGACTTTTTAAATAATGACATCATCTTTAATTACCTTTTTAACTCGCTAACGCATGGGTGAAATGTGTAGCTTGGGTTAAGAAAGGGGCGCACTCAAAAGAGCACGCCCATTATTATAGGAAGATAAGCGTATTACTGCATGAGTGCGGTTAGGCTTTCAGCAACTTTCTTCGCTTTCGCTGCACGAGCAGCTTGCTCTTCCATCAGGTCTTTCGCAGCCTGACGTACTTTAGACATAGGTGCTTTCGCTAGCTTAGCAACGCCCTTACCATAGTCTTTATCAGCGTTGTACATAAATGCACTGATGATGACGCGAATTTCTTCTTCTGGTACTGATGCTAACGCACCGCCAAGGTTGTTGATTAGGTTCTTACGACCTTGCTTATCAAGGTTGCGATAGAACTCACCTGCTTGTTTGAAGTTTTGCTCCTTATAGAAAGGAATTTGTTGTGTCATACCTGCAAGCGGCTTGCTTGAGTAACGGTATGCTGGGTCTTCATTCAAGTCTAAGCGACGGCTAGGCTGGTAGTTAACATCACGGTTCGTTGATGTTGTACGAAGCTGGCCATGTTGCTCGTGGTTGTTGATTTCAACATTTTTAGGCGCATTTACAGGAATGCGATACGCATTCACACCTAATCGATAGCGCTGTGTATCAGCATACGAGAACAGACGACCTTGCAGCATTCTGTCTTCTGACGGCTCAATACCCGGAATTAAGTTGCTTGGTGCAAAGGCGGCTTGTTCAGTTTCCTCAAAGAAGTTATCTGGTACACGGTTAAGCACTAAGCGACCAATTTTCTTTGCAGGTACAAGCGACTCAGGCCAAATTTTAGTGGTATCAAGTGGGTTAAAGTCGAAGTCATCTAACTGCTCCGGCTCTAGCTCTTGTAAGTATAAATCCCAAGAAGCTGTTTCACCTTTCTCACCTATACGGGTATACACGTCAGTGGTGTGTGGCTGGAAGTCCATACCTTGCATCTTCATTGCTTCTTCAGCGGTGAAGTTTTTAATTGGCTGGTTCGCTTTCCACGTGAATTTCACGTACTTGTAATTCCCTTCGTCATCGACAAATTTAAACGCGTGCACACCTGAACCATCCATATTGAGATAGCTTGCTGGCGTGCCGTAATCAGAGAAAAGCATCGTTAACGTATGCGTAGACTCTGGTACGTGTGAGAAAAAGTCGAAGATACGCTTAGCATCTTGCTTGTTCGTTACCGGAGAAGGTTTAAATGCGTGAACCATATCTGGAAATTTAATCGCATCGCGAATAAAGAACACAGGGAAGTTGTTACCTACCAAGTCCCAGTTACCTTGCTCAGTGTAAAACTTAACGGCGAAACCACGAGGGTCGCGCAAGGTTTCAGGGGAAAGGTGGCCGTGTACGACAGACGAAAAGCGTACAAATACTTCCGTTTTCTTACCTTCACCTTGGAAAGGCGCAGCAACGGTGTCGTCAGATAAGTCAACATAGTTTTCATAGTAACCGTGAATACCAACACCACGTGCGTGAACCACACGCTCTGGAATACGCTCACGGTCGAACGCTGCAAGCTTCTCAATTAAATGAGAATCTTGTAGCAATACAGGACCCCAAGGACCCGCTGTTTGAGAGTTTTGGTTATCGCCTACTGGCGCACCGTTTTGGCGAGTAAGCGTGTCGGCGCCCACTCCCATTGATAACATACCGGCTGTAACACAGCCTAAAATGACTTTAGACAAGGTGGTTTTCATTATGCAGCTCCTGACTGACTAGCTAGACTATTGACTTCACTACTAATAGTTCTTTTCACTTCAACGCATACTTGGTCGCCATAGTAATTGTTCGCGTAGTTGCATTGAGTTTGATTCGGAATAAACGATGAACGGGGCGTATTCGTCATTGTTAGTTTTTTTAAAATTGTGCTCATTTCGCTCTCCTTGATAAGATGCGAGCATTATTCATAATTCAGAAAAACTATTAAAACGACTTAATATGATTAAGTTGATTGAATTTATCGATAGTAAAGATGCTAGATTTCAGCAAAGAGTTGTGTATTTACGTTGGTTAAACGACAAGATAAGTGAGTACCTTTTATGAGTACTCACTGTAATTTGATGGGAGGGGTGCGAATAGCAAGCGAAGCAAAGCCGATTAAGATTTTAACCAAGGACCTTTTATTACTAGCGTTCTTGAAGGTGAGTAAGTATTTACAAATAGCGTTTCTCCGTCGGGAGAAAAACACGCGCCGGCAAGTTCAGTTTGCGCATGTAGGCGGGCAAAATTGTAAACTTCCCCGGTAGGCGTAACGCCACGAAGGTGATTATCCACAATATCGGTATATTGATCTTCACAGACCAATAAATGGCCATTTGGACATACCGTTAAATTATCACCAAAGTTATAAAGGTTTTTGTCTTGGCTTTCTAAGAACAATTGCAGTTTGTCTTGTGTGCCATCTTCTGAGGGCACCAAACGCATTACTTGGCCTAGCTGTTTGGCGCCGCCATTAGTGCAGCAAAAGTAAAGCTCATCTTCCCCCCAATGTATCCCTTCGCCGCGGGCAAATACGGCCGCGCCTTTCTTATAACCTTGTATTCGTAAATCATTATTGGGGCTTTCGGGGTTATCCAGCGCCACCCACTCCACATCAAACCACTGTGACAGAGGCATCGTTGTAGCATTCCAATTACGGGTATCAAATTTAGGCTTCCCTTTTACCACCAAGGCTTCCAATAGACCGCCATTCGCCAGGTTCCCGTATTCATTCGGAACAAAGCGATATAGCAAACTATCGCCCGTATCCTCAGTTAAATAGACAATACCCGTAGCAGGGTCTACACAGGCCGCTTCATGATTAAAACGCCCCATGGCTTTAAGAGGTTTTGCTTCTACCATACTGGTTGCACTGGCAGGCACCTCAAAAATATAACCATGATCTTTCTGTACAACCCCATTAGGCCGGTCTACCGACTCTTCACAGGTTAACCAAGTGCCCCATGGCGTAATACCACCCGAGCAGTTCCGTACAGTCCCCGACAAGCTAATAAATTCACGTTCAACCAATTGCGTTTTCGTGTTGTACAAAAGGGTCGTCGTGCCACCTGGTAAAGCCACGCCACTTGCGTAGCTATCGTAGGCTAAGTCACTTTTATGCTGCTGTATCGATTCAGGCTGAGCGCTAATGTGCTTTGGATGTAACTCATGATTACGAATAAGGGCAACAGTGTCGTTAGACACCGGCAGACAGCCCATACCATCGGCCCTATCTGGCACATGCATACCATCAGCCATTTCATCCCCTAAGGATGAAATAACGGTATAGCTAAAACCTTTCGGCAAGTCGAGAAGTTTAGCCGAGTCGGACACCAAAGCGCCGTACCCCTCGCTAATTGGCATAGACGCCATATTTAACTTCTTCCCGAAGGCACTGGTCGCCAAGCCACCAAATGCCATAGAACCCACTATAAATTGACGCCGCGTAATCATACTTAACTCGCATATCGAAGACGAAATAAAAAAGGAAGAGCCTACCCTTCAATTGTTACAATATAACAACACAGCCAGCAGCGATCTACAAGAAGCCTAAACAGTAGATAAGGTAAATTAATGCTAAAGAGGGACGAGTTCACGGCGTGTTACTCCCCCTCAAACTTTTTACTATGCAGTTTAAGGAGGGGGTGAAGCCCCAACAAAAACTCATCGCAGCAGGGATGCTGATTGATGCCGCCATGGAAGGCTTTACGGCGTGCTCCCCTCTTCCATAATGTTTCGTTTTACGCAGAGTAAAGGGAGTGAGTGCTGTGCCCTCTGAAACCCCACACCGCAGGGACGCGGTGTCGGAGCTGCCATATAATAGAAGCGATGGGCCCACGGCGTGTTTCTTACTCACCGCACAGGTTCAATAGATGTAAAAGGGGGCGCGTGTTCAATCTAGAACTCTCAGCTGCATGGAAGCAGCTGCGAAGTCGCCATGATGGCTTTACGGCGTGCTCCCCTCTTCCATAATATTTCGTTTTACGCAGAGTAAAGGGAGTGAGTGCTGTGCCCTCTAAAACCCTACACCGCAGGGAAGCGGTGTCGGAGCCCCCATGGATGGGTTTACGGCGTGTTTCGGAGGGCATACACTCACGAACTAAATCGCAGGCATAAAAAAAGCGCACCTAAGTGCGCTTTTTGGCTTGTGTTGCTAAGTCTAGATTAGTCTAGGATCTTAGATACAACACCAGCACCTACTGTACGACCACCTTCACGGATTGCGAAACGAAGACCTTCTTCCATCGCAATCGGAGCAATTAGCTCAACTTTAAATTTAAGGTTGTCACCAGGCATTACCATTTCTACGCCTTCTGGAAGCTCTACAGCACCAGTTACGTCAGTTGTACGGAAGTAGAACTGTGGACGGTAACCTTTGAAGAATGGAGTATGACGACCACCTTCATCTTTAGACAGTACGTATACTTCTGCTTCGAAGTTAACGTGTGGCGTGATTGAACCAGGCTTAGCTAGTACTTGACCACGTTCAACTTCGTCACGCTTAGTACCACGTAGAAGAACACCAACGTTCTCACCAGCACGGCCTTCGTCAAGAAGCTTACGGAACATCTCAACACCAGTACAAGTCGTCTTAGTTGTATCTTTGATACCAACGATTTCTACTTCTTCACCTACTTTAACGATACCTTGCTCAACACGACCTGTTACAACAGTACCACGGCCTGAGATTGAGAAAACATCTTCAATTGGAAGAATGAACGGCTTGTCGATTGCACGCTCTGGCTCTGGGATGTATGAATCAAGCGCTTCACCAAGCTCGATGATTTTCTTTTCCCATTCTGCGTCGCCTTCAAGGGCTTTAAGCGCAGAACCTTGGATAACTGGAAGGTCATCACCAGGGAATTCGTATTCGTTAAGAAGTTCACGAACTTCCATTTCTACTAGCTCTAGAAGCTCTTCATCATCAACCATGTCACATTTGTTCATGAATACGATGATGTAAGGAATACCAACCTGACGACCAAGTAGGATGTGCTCACGAGTCTGAGGCATAGGGCCATCAGTCGCAGCGACTACTAGGATACCACCGTCCATCTGAGCAGCACCGGTGATCATGTTTTTAACGTAATCAGCGTGTCCTGGGCAGTCTACGTGAGCGTAGTGACGAGTAGGACTCTACACATTCAATTCGTTCTTGCTTTGAGTCCATCAAAACCCTTTCTTACTTCAGGAGGCTTGCTGTTTTGCTTGGCAGTGTCCTACTCTCACATGGGGAAACCCCACACTACCATCGGCGCTAATACGTTTCACTTCTGAGTTCGGAATGGGATCAGGTGGTACCGTATCGCTATGGCTGCCAAGCAAAAAACCCGCCATAAGGCGGGTTTTTCTAATAGGGATAGGCGTTGTATGGTTAAGCCTCTCGGGCAATTAGTACAGGTTAGCTTAACGCCTTACAACGCTTCCACACCCTGCCTATCAACGTCATCGTCTATAACAACCCTTCCAGACCTTAAAGGTCAGGGATGACTCATCTTTGGGCCGGCTTCCCGCTTAGATGCTTTCAGCGGTTATCCGTTCCGAACGTAGCTACCGGGCAATGCCATTGGCATGACAACCCGAACACCAGCGGTTCGTCCACTCCGGTCCTCTCGTACTAGGAGCAGCTCCCATCAATCATCCAACGCCCACACCAGATAGGGACCGAACTGTCTCACGACGTTCTAAACCCAGCTCGCGTACCACTTTAAATGGCGAACAGCCATACCCTTGGGACCGACTTCAGCCCCAGGATGTGATGAGCCGACATCGAGGTGCCAAACACCGCCGTCGATATGAACTCTTGGGCGGTATCAGCCTGTTATCCCCGGAGTACCTTTTATCCGTTGAGCGATGGCCCTTCCATACAGAACCACCGGATCACTAAGACCTACTTTCGTACCTGCTCGACGTGTCTGTCTCGCAGTCAAGCGCGCTTTTGCCTTTATACTCTGCGACCGATTTCCGACCGGTCTGAGCGCACCTTCGTACTCCTCCGTTACTCTTTAGGAGGAGACCGCCCCAGTCAAACTGCCCACCATACACTGTCCTCGATCCGGATCACGGACCAGAGTTAGAACCTCAAGCATGCCAGGGTGGTATTTCAAGGATGGCTCCACGCGAACTGGCGTCCACGCTTCAAAGCCTCCCACCTATCCTACACAAGCAGGCTCAAAGTCCAGTGTAAAGCTACAGTAAAGGTTCACGGGGTCTTTCCGTCTAGGTGCGGGTACACAGCATCTTCACTGCGATTTCAATTTCACTGAGTCTCGGGTGGAGACAGCGTGGCCATGGTTACACCATTCGTGCAGGTCGGAACTTACCCGACAAGGAATTTCGCTACCTTAGGACCGTTATAGTTACGGCCGCCGTTTACCGGGGCTTCGATCAAGAGCTTCGTCCGAGGACTAACCCCATCAATTAACCTTCCGGCACCGGGCAGGTGTCACACCCTATACGTCCTCTTACGAGTTTGCAGAGTGCTGTGTTTTTAATAAACAGTCCCAGCCACCTGGTCACTGCGGCCTCCATGTGCTTACGACGCGAAGTCTTCACACACAGAGGCGTACCTTCTCCCGAAGTTACGGTACAATTTTGCCGAGTTCCTTCACCCGAGTTCTCTCAAGCGCCTTAGTATTCTCTACCTGACCACCTGTGTCGGTTTGGGGTACGGTTCATATAATCATAAGTTTAGAAGCTTTTCCTGGAAGCAGGGCATCAACAACTTCACCACCTTAAAGGTGGCTCGTCTCGTGTCTCGACTTTAAGAACCCGGATTTACCTAAGTTCTCGGTCTACGCACTTTCACTTGGACAACCAACGCCAAGCTTGCCTAGCCTTCTCCGTCCCTCCATCACTGATTATATAAGTACGGAAATATTAATCCGTTTCCCATCGACTACGCATTAGATCGGAAGCTTAGGGGCCGACTTACCCTGCCCTGATTAGCATGGGACAGGAAACCTTGGTCTTCCGGCGTGGGAGTTTTTCACTCCATTATCGTTACTCATGTCAGCATTCGCACTTGTGATATGTCCAGCAAGCTTTACAACTCACCTTCATCCACTTACACAACGCTCCCCTACCCAGCAAGTAAACTTGCTGCCGCAGCTTCGGTATATTGCTTAGCCCCGTTACATCTTCCGCGCAGGCCGACTCGACTAGTGAGCTATTACGCTTTCTTTAAAGGGTGGCAGTGATACAGCCAACCTCCTAGCTGTCTGTGCCTTCCCACATCGTTTCCCACTTAGCAATATTTTGGGACCTTAGCTGGCGGTCTGGGTTGTTTCCCTCTCCACGACGGACGTTAGCACCCGCCGTGTGTCTCCCGGATAGTTCTCATTGGTATTCGGAGTTTGCAAAGGGTTGGTAAGTCGGGATGACCCCCTAGCCTTAACAGTGCTCTACCCCCAATGGAATTCGTCTGAGGCGCTACCTAAATAGCTTTCGAGGAGAACCAGCTATCTCCGAGCTTGATTAGCCTTTCACTCCGATCCACAAGTCATCCCCTACCTTTTCAACGGGAGTGGGTTCGGTCCTCCAGTCAGTGTTACCTAACCTTCAACCTGCTCATGGTAGATCCCCGGTTTCGGGTCTATACCCAGCGACTAGCGCCCTATTAAGACTCGCTTTCGCTACGCCTACCCTATACGGTTAAGCTTGCCACTGAATATAAGTCGCTGACCCATTATACAAAAGGTACGCAGTCACCCCGAAGGGCTCCCACTGCTTGTACGTATACGGTTTCAGGTTCTATTTCACTCCCCTCACAGGGGTTCTTTTCGCCTTTCCCTCACGGTACTGGTTCACTATCGGTCAGTCAGTAGTATTTAGCCTTGGAGGATGGTCCCCCCATGTTCAGACAAAGTTTCTCGTGCTCCGTCCTACTCGATTTCACTTCAAAGATCCTTTCGCGTACGGGGCTATCACCCACTATGGCCGCACTTTCCAGAGCGTTCCGCTAAAATCAATGAAGCTTAAGGGCTTTCCCCGTTCGCTCGCCGCTACTAGGGGAATCTCGTTTGATTTCTTTTCCTAAGGGTACTTAGATGTTTCAGTTCCCCTCGTTCGCCTCGTTACGCTATGTATTCACGTACACGATACCTAGGTAAACAGGTGGGTTTCCCCATTCGGACATCTGTGGCTCAAATGCATTTTGTCGGCTCACCACAGCTTTTCGCAGACTTACACGTCCTTCATCGCCTCTAACTGCCAAGGCATCCACCGTATACGCTTCGTCACTTAAAAATATGAATCGTCGTTGTGACACTCTTAACGAGTGCCCACACAGATTGTCTTGTCTAAATTGTTAAAGAACGTTGCGACTTCGTCGCAATTCACTAGAAGCCATTGCTTCTTAGTGGCTCACCCTGTTCGAGTGAGGTGCGCATTATACGCTGGAAGTTTTTGTTGTCAACACTTTTTGAAAATTTATTTTCTGAAGCGTTTCTTCTAAACTCCCGTCTTTACTGGCCGATAAAGCAAGTAGAGACTAACTTCAGAAGGTTGGCTGTTTTGCTTTTCCCCCGAAGCGGATGCGCATTGTAGAGATCTATAACTAAAGGTCAACCCTAATACGTGAAAAAGTTGATAAAAGTGAACTACACGGTTACTTTCTAGTCAGATGTGATAATTAGTAGACAATATGGACTAATTACTAATAGGATGGGTGGTTAATTCCTATAAAGTAATAGTCGTATAAAAGTATTTATATTGTGGCTACGCAATAATTATAAGGTGGTTTCCTTGGTAAGGAGGTGATCCAACCCCAGGTTCCCCTAGGGTTACCTTGTTACGACTTCACCCCAGTCATGAAACACAAAGTGGTAATCGTCCTCCCGAAGGTTAGACTAACTACTTCTTTTGCATCCCACTCCCATGGTGTGACGGGCGGTGTGTACAAGGCCCGGGAACGTATTCACCGCAGTATTCTGACCTGCGATTACTAGCGATTCCGACTTCATGGAGTCGAGTTGCAGACTCCAATCCGGACTACGACATTCTTTAAGGGGTCCGCTCCACATCACTGTCTCGCTTCCCTCTGTAAATGCCATTGTAGCACGTGTGTAGCCCTACACGTAAGGGCCATGATGACTTGACGTCGTCCCCACCTTCCTCCGGTTTGTCACCGGCAGTCTCCTTAGAGTGCCCAACTTAAGGCTGGCAACTAAGGACAAGGGTTGCGCTCGTTGCGGGACTTAACCCAACATCTCACGACACGAGCTGACGACAGCCATGCAGCACCTGTGTCTGAGTTCCCGAAGGCACCAATCTATCTCTAGAAAGTTCTCAGCATGTCAAGTGTAGGTAAGGTTCTTCGCGTTGCATCGAATTAAACCACATGCTCCACCGCTTGTGCGGGCCCCCGTCAATTCATTTGAGTTTTAACCTTGCGGCCGTACTCCCCAGGCGGTCTACTTAGCGCGTTAGCTTCGCTACTCACGACTTAAAGTCACAAACAGCTAGTAGACAGCGTTTACGGTGTGGACTCCAGGGTATCTAATCCTGTTCGCTACCCACACTTTCGCACATGAGCGTCAGTCTTTGGCCAGGGAGTCGCCTTCGCCACTGATGTTCCTCCAGATATCTACGCATTTCACCGCTACACCTGGAATTCCACTCCCCTCTCCAAGACTCTAGTCTGCCAGTTCTAAATGACTATCCCAGGTTGAGCCCGGGGCTTTCACATCTAGCTTAACAAACCGCCTGCGTGCGCTTTACGCCCAGTAATTCCGATTAACGCTCGCACCCTCCGTATTACCGCGGCTGCTGGCACGGAGTTAGCCGGTGCTTCTTCTGTTGTTAACGTCACGGCTAGCAGGTATTAACTACTAACTTTTCCTCACAACTGAAAGTGCTTTACAACCCGAAGGCCTTCTTCACACACGCGGCATGGCTGCATCAGGGTTTCCCCCATTGTGCAATATTCCCCACTGCTGCCTCCCGTAGGAGTCTGGACCGTGTCTCAGTTCCAGTGTGGCTGATCTTCCTCTCAGAACAGCTAGAGATCGTTGCCTTGGTAAGCCATTACCTTACCAACTAGCTAATCTCACTTGGGCCTCTCTTTGCGCCGGAGCCTAAGCCCCGTTTGGTCCGTAGACATTATGCGGTATTAGCAGTCGTTTCCAACTGTTATCCCCCTCGCAAAGGCAAGTTCCCAAGCATTACTCACCCGTCCGCCACTCGTCATCTTCTAGCAAGCTAGAAATGTTACCGTTCGACTTGCATGTGTTAGGCCTGCCGCCAGCGTTCAATCTGAGCCATGATCAAACTCTTCAATTAAATATATCGATTACCATACAACGCCTAAAAGGCTTCGTGAGAAGTTGGCGTTGTAAGCAAAGACAAGCTAAAAGCAAGACAGAGTAAAAAGTAGTTACTCACTGATTGAATTAATATTATCTTTCCCGAAATGTTTCGTATTAATAAACAGCTTTCGCTTTGTGCGCTAGCGCTTACCCTAAGCGCAAACGTATTTGCACAAACCGCGAATGCAGAAACTGCTTCACCAAAGGATTCAGAATTAGAAACGTCATCTCAAGCTAAACGAAATAATGACATCCAACTATCGTTTTTAAGACGACAAGTGGATCAGAATATGTCGGTAGGCAGAGCAATTAGCTCTATTGCTGGTCATTACCCACAGGAAGTGGTTTCTGTTGTGGATTTAGCATTAGATTATTATCCCGACAAATACCGCGAGATCATTTTCGCTGCAATTTCTGCCCAACCTTCGTCTACTGAAGAGATTGTTAAGCTCGCGATAGAAAAAGAAGTAAGTTCTTGCCCTAACATTGTTCAGCTAGCTATTAAGGCCGAGCCTACGTACGTCGACTTTGTTGTACAAGCTGCGGCAGTGGCTACACCTGACGAGTTAGACGAAATAGTACGGGTAGCCGTACTCACCCAGCCTGATGCGGCAGATAGCATTGTGCAAACTTTGTCTCGAGAACATCCCAACAAGCTAGTTGAAATAATGACAACTGCCATCAATACTGTTCCTTTTGTAGGTGAGTATGTCGTAGATGCATTATTAGCGGTCTTCCCTAACCGCGCACAAACGGTAGTAGAAACTGCAGTACGAGAGTCGGTTGAACAGCGTGAACAGGTCATGAAAATCCTTAGTACTGCTCAACATGCTGGTGTTGATAACGCGAAGTTAAAAGGTTACGCACTTGCCGCTGGCCTAAGTGAAGACGATTTTAATAGCGCGATTACGATTAGATAGCCATTCCGCGTAGTCAATAAGACAACGCGGTTATTCGGCGGTACTTGCATATAAAGGCAATGCCGCGGCAACATTATAGAGTGTTAACTCTGCCTTGAGTAAATCGACTCTCGCTTCAATTTCTTTCATTTGGGCTTTTATTTCTGCTGAAGTTCTTGCATTTAGCACGAACATATCACTATCACCTTCATTGAATCGCTGGCGTTCCATACTCGATAACTCCCTCGCTAACTCTGCATTTTCTTCCTGCAGCTTCACAACACGTTTGGCTTGTTGCCAATATGTATAGGCTTGCTCGAATGACTGAACTAATCTTTGTTGCAATGCATCTATCTTAAACGCCAATTCCCTATTCTTGCTCTGTGCTTTAGTCACCTCCGCCTTAGCCTGGCGGTTGCCTAAAGGGTAAGAGAACGACAAGCCAACTTTACTTTCGGTATCATCAAGGGTGGTAGATCCCCCTCCGAAGTCTTGGGCGATAGAGGCTTTAACATCTAACTTGGGCAACAAAGCATTGTTAGCTAATCGCACTTTATTCTGATTTTGTGACTGTGCCAAACGCATGCTTTTCAACGTAGGGTGCGCTAATAGCTGACTACGTAAAGTGTTTACCTGTGCTTCTCCCACCCAAAATGGCCATTCAATATCGTTAGGGGCTAGGGTGGCGTGGCGTAAATCAATAATGTTGCCGTTACTATCTCGCAGATAGTAGGACAACGCGTGCGCATAACCATCTCTCTTTTGTTTTAGCTTTTCTACCAATAAGGTTTGTTGCAGTACATTTGCCCTAAATTCTGTTAGCGCTATTTGTGCTAAGTCGCCCTGTTTTACCCGCGTCGCAATGGCATTTTCACGCTCAGAAACTGTGGCGAGTAATGACTCTAACGCTTGTACCTGGAGCGCACTTTCATACCATATAAGGTAGTCACTTAACCCTTTATAAATAAACGAATTAAGTAATTCGTTCGCTTCAGCTTGCCAGGCTTGAAAATCTAATCTCGCATTCTCAACCCCCATTCTACGTTTATCGGTGTCTCTTCCTTTTAGTAAAGAAAACGCTATGCCTATACTGGCTTCGCCTGCGGATAACGTTTCATACTCTTGTTCGTAAACGGGGAAATCGCCATTGGTAATACGATATTCAGTGAAGACTGAAGCGTTGTAATCCTCGATGGGCTTAACCACTCGCTGCTGTAACGATGTGCCGTGATAATACCCTGTAACCCTCGAAAAACTGTTTTGCTCTACAAAAGGGTCAAACGCACTTTGTGCAATATCGAGATTTGCGCCCGCTTGCACACTCCCCTCTTTTATTGCCCGAGTATAAGGATGGTGATGCTGCATAGAGGAAATTAAAGCTTTTACCGTGGGCGCATTTACTGCGACTTTCCTTTGGGGGGAAGTATCATGGGTATCTCCACCCGCGTACAAAGGTGCTGCGCCTACCACAGCAATGCCCAAGAGGATAAGCGTTGTTCTAACCAAAAGCCTTACCACGTGGTTGACGCCTTATCAGAAGAAGTCTCTGAGGTTTGTTGCGGTGGGAAGTTATTCAGTTGTCGCCATAGCTCATAACCTAACTTCACTTCTTCTAGTAATATCCACGCTTTTACCCTGCTACCTAAGCGAGCAGAGCTTTCTTGTGGCCACGGTACGTCATTTTCGTCTTCCTTAATCCATACTTGAAATGTTCCGCTTGCATTGGCCATGGGCTCAACATAAACCACTTCACCGCCAAAGGTACCTATTGCACTGCCGGGCCACCCACTAAACTGAAAGACTGGCCAACCTTCAAACTGTAATCTTGCTTTCGCGCCAGGCTTTACCAAAGGAGCATCTAAACCTGAAATGGTTATGCGCACACTCCGTTGCGCATTAGAAGGGATAAACTGCCCTAATACCTGACCTGCGGACACATAGGTAGACACTCCACCAGAAAACAGTCGCACTATGGTGCCGTCTACTGGCGCAACCTTTGTTTGCGTGGCTTGCCGCGATAAGCTCATACTGACTTCATTAATATCCGAAAGTGAAGACGCCGCTTTCGCTTTTAATTCCTGAAGTTTTATTTGCGCCTGCTCTACGTCTTTTCGTGACACTAGCCCCTGCGCCTGAAGCGAAATTTGCCTCGCCAAGTTATTTTGTGCATTCGCCACTGCAATTTCATTGGCTTGGTGACGCTGATTCGCTGCGTTAAGCTGAGACTGAAGCTTGTCTAGTCGTTCAGCGTCAACATCAATAAGCGTAACAATGGGATCGCCAGCTTTCACTTGCATGCCTTCTCGTACATGCCACGTTTTTATTTGCCCTCCCACCAGCGCACTAATTGCTTGAATACGATCTTTTGGGTCGAGCGAATCTACCGCGCCGGTGCCATAGGCAGTTTGGATCCACGGGGTGAAATACAATATTAAGCCAGCGGCTAACACCATAAACACAATAAGCCCGCAAACCACACGGTGTAACTTAGGAATGACCAAGGTAGATAAAGACGTCACATTGTATAAAAAGCGTTTTTCTGCACTATTCATTGTGTGCCCCTCCCTCTTCACTGCTATTTACAAGCTCGGTGACATCATCGTGCAAGTGAATCGCGCCGGTGAACATGCCACTTTCGGGGGTATTGGTAAAATACAACACAGTGCATTTTAAATTGTCGAGATGCGCTAACAAGCGCAGGCGAAGCGCTTTAGGAATCGCATCAAAGTGCTGGTTAATAATAAGGACTTTAGGTTGTGCAATCAGTACCCCCGCCAGTTTCAACAAGAGAAACTCTAATGGCTGTAAAGGCGCGCCTAATACGGAAATATGCTCAGATAACCCATGTGGTAATGCATCCACAACCGGTAATAATTCGACGGCAGCCAACACCTGGCGCATTTCAGAGATGCTCACACTGGGGCTAGCTAAGCGTAAATACTCTTCTATAGTACATTCCACTATTAGCGAGCGGTCTAGAATTGTAATGGCTTGGCGAAGTTCATAAGTATCGTAATCGAACAGACTGAGATCGCCGAGTAAGATTTCCCCTTTGCTGGGTTTATCGTACCGCTTCATTAATGCAGTAAGTTGCTTTTGCACCCAGCTTTTATCCGTGGTGATGAAATACTTCCCCCCTGCTTTAAGCGTGGTATCGATAAAACAGCTGTCGGTGCCATGTTCCAACACTAAGTTGTTAAACACCAACTGCGAAGAACGGGGCACACGATTGGCATCTTCATTAACATCTTCTTGAGGAATAATGAGTGCTGAGCCAATTTTGTCTGCAGCCCCGTACAACTCGTAATATAACTTAAGATATTGAGTAAAGCGGGAAAGGCCAAAAAGCACTGCCGACATGATCAGTTCTGCAGCCACTAACTGTCCGATAGATAACTGACCTTGAACCACCAGTACACCACCAATGCCCAACAAAGAAGCACTGGCTAACGCATACAGCAGTAAAAACATCACCACTTGGGCAAATGTGTAATGGAAATGGTTTTTATGGTTGTGAATGTAATTATTGATATAGCTATTTGTATTTCGCCCTGCATATTCCACATGGTCGGCAGACTTGAAGAACTCGTGGGCTGCAGCAATGTCGTTGAGCCATTTTGCCGATTCGTACTTTGCTTGAGAAAGCTCAATGGCCGTGCGTTTCGCCCCTGCGCCCCAAATTTTCCATATAGCGTACATCACCAAAATAAGGACAAGATTAAACACGAATAGCGCAGGGTGATAAAACGAGACGAGGGTAAAGCCCACCAGCATTTGAAGAACAAGTGCAAAGCCGTCGACCATCAATGAAGGAATATTTTTCTGGAGGGTCATAATATCAAAATACCGCTGAGTCACATTGGTGTTTTGACGCCCTTCAAAATAGCTATGAGGGGCCATAATAGTACGCAGACTCAGTGCCGCCGTGAGCCTTGCATACACTTTGCGTTCGTAGAATTCCATAATTCGCATACGCAATGCGCTGAATACACCAGAAATAAACAAAGTTAAAAAGAGCACCGTGGCAAGGATAATAACCGCGCGGGTTGAACCAATGTTCGCAATACTGTTGATGAGCGTTTGCACGGCGATAGGTACCGCCAGTGTCATTAAACTAATGGCAACACCATAGGCAATAGCAACCCAGAAGAAGTCTGACTCAGGTTTTAACAGCTTGAATAACGTTTTGCGTGTGGCACGTAAATCGATCGCTTTTCCCATATACCCTTCTAATTTCCGTTTTTATGCTATTACAGTACGTAATTGTACTAAGCTGTAATACTGTAATGCATGATCTACCAAGATTAAATCTGTTATATTCTTAGAATAACATCGAAAATACCGAAGTTCTTAAATCCTAATTTAAACACTATGCATCACTTAAATTACCATCACCTTTATTACTTTTTTCTTGTTGCACGAGAAGGAAGTATAGCCAAAGCGGCTTCACTACTTCACGTTACGCCACAAACGGTGAGTGGGCAACTGTCTACGTTTGAAAATCAACTTGGCTACTGTTTATTTGATCGCGTAAATAAGCGGTTACACCTAAACACGAAAGGCAAAGTGGTGTTTCAGCATGCCAGTGAGATATTCAATAAAGGCAATCAACTGGCGGAAATATTAAACAGCCATGAGGACGTGAGTTCAAAAGAGTTTGTGATAGGCATCACTAACGGCATTCCCAAAGTGCTCTTCTACGACTTTGTGCATCACACCATGCGAGAACACGCCAATGTTAAATACATTATTAAGGAAGATAGCTTCGACGGTTTACTTAAAGAGTTAGCAATAAATGCCATTGATTTCATTGTGGCCGACCGAGGGATTGCACCCGGAACCCAAATTAATGCCAGCAGTTTCTTTTTAGGCGAAAGCGCGATGAGCTTTTTTGCAAAACACCCACTTCACCCACACCAGCACTTTCCCCAATGTTTAAACGAGATGCCTCTTCTCATGCAAGGCCATACGTCAGGTATTCGGCATGCGCTGACTAGCTGGCTTGAGACCGAACAGCTCTATCCTAAAATAGTGGCTGAATTTGATGATACGGCGTTGTTAAAGCTTTTTGGAAGTGAAGATTTTGGTGTGTTTTGCGCGCCTTCTGCCATAGCAGAACATGTTGAGGCGCAATATGATGTGCATTGTATTGGTAACGCCCCGTCGTTAAACGAACGTTATTACGCTATTACCGGAAAAAGCCGCGCCGATTACACCATAAGTAAAGCGATTGTGGAAAAAGCACGGCAAATTTTAAATGTATAAAGAAGCAACTACGCTTATTGTGACCCATTAGCCTGTTGAACATTAAGCAGTAACGACAGTAGTCGTTTTTCTTCAGGCGACATAGACTGCTCTACTTTTTTCATATTTGCTTTGTAGGTTTTCAGCACATTGGGGTCGTTGGCAATGGCGTTGTCTAGCAAGGTTTCATATTTGGATAGCAGTGCCGACGTTTTTTCTGCATTTTCCATAGTGGCTACGTGGCCTGAATACATAAAATAAAGTGCTACCACGAACCCCAGCAATACCGGGATATTTACCTCAAATGAAAACCATGATTTTTTGTTATCTTCAGACATTTACTCGTCCCCCATTAACGACAACTTTATTTTAATTCTTTCTAATGTTTTTAAGCTTTCAGCCAATTGCTGTTCTTGTTGTTGGCTAAAATACGCCGATGCACTTGCCACCAATACCAGTAAAATAATGGGCAGCGTTTTTTCGCTTAACTGACGAAACGCCCAAGTTTTCAATTTACTCATCATATTTCAATCCAACAATCTTCTATTTTTTCGTAATTGACTTGATTACTTAGCAGGGCATTGGCTAAGTCTGTTGACGTCAGCGTAGGCATAACGAAACATTGGTACTTCGCTCCCGCTGTCGCTTGATACAGTAAAATGTTTGCTTTACCTTTTTTCACTTGGCTTTCTAGTAGTTTTCTAAGGCGGGTATTACCTTCTATCACGCCGGGCAACACCGCTTCTAATTTTTCAATCAGCGTAGAGCGAAATGCTCGGCCGTTAGCAATTTCAACCCAATACTCTGGAGAATCGTAGTTAGAAATATAATCCAGCGTGAGTGCGAGGGGATCATGATTTAGGATAAAGGCTTGCTCGGCTAAAAAGCCTAAATCTGTAGAGGCAAGAAAATTGGGGATAGCCACCGACTTTACCTCATTGCCTGCCATTTCAATGCCCATGTAAGCCGCAATGCTGTTATCAGGCTTAATTAAAGATACGTTGGCGTTAAAACCATCACGCTCACTAAACCCAAAAACATGACTCGGTAGAAAGCTAAATACGGTGTTGAATGCATCGTCATAATACCGAAGGCTGGTTACCGCTGTAGATTCCACCACCTCTCCCTTTTCATTCTTTTGAAAATGAAACAAAGGCGCGGCAACCAACTGCTTGGCTGGATTATGTCGGTAAGCGGTAAATACGCCATTTTCTAAATCTAGCGCCACGCCAAATAGCTTCATCTTTACACGACTGACAGGGTCATCTTTATGAAACTCTTCTGAAAAATTGGCCATCATGGCAGAGTATGAATGGCTATCAGTAACGCTTTTTACCGTGGGCACCACAAGTACTATCGTCATCACACCAATAAGAAATACAGCGTAAAACTTAGGATAGCCCTTAAACAGTTGCACTATAAATTTAATGGCAAGGGCGAAGACGGCAATGAAACTCAACAAAATACTGGTTTGCGGCACAATAGATAACTTAACCGCATCAACACCGATTTGATACAAGCCACCGCCTTTAGAGAAAGCTGCCTCAGCGGCTGTACTGGATAACATGCGGATAAACGAAATATTGTCTTGCGACTTCAACCAACGTTGCAAATAGGCACTTTCCGATTCACCCGGCGTGAAGTTGGTTAAATAGAAGCGCCCCATTATGCTTCTTGCTTTCTTTTCAACGATGGGAAGCAGTGAGAAATCGTATTGGCCCATAGTCGAATTTTGAACTTTAAACTGAGACCCTTGCAAGTATTCGGGCCAAACTTTGTCTACCTGGCTTTGATATTTTTGAGTAACCGCCCTGAAGATGGCACTGGTGTTCTGCAATTGCCAATGCTCAGCCAAAGCCACGCCACGCTCAGCCAAATATAAGCGCGCATGCTCACTCCCACCAGGAGACAGCAACCATTGCTCGTACTCTTCAATATCTTCGTCCACATGATATACATACCTAAGGGCGTTTTTTCGCCCTTTACGCAAAATAGAACGAACTCGCTCCTCAGTGCCGTAAAGGGTAAACAATATATCGTCGGGCGTGACATACATCATGGGAATATCGAGCTCATTTAGCCAGTTTGCGTGGCGAACTTTCACGTTGTCTTTACACACCTGAGATTTGCAATCGTCACGGTACTGATCTTTAAACTGGCGATGCGCGTCTTGAATACTGTCGTTACTGGCATACTGCTTGATGTCGTTATAGGTTTCATCTATGCCAGTCACATATCGCTTCCAGCTATTTTCTAAATAAAGGTATATGGCATCCACATGAGCGGCGGTTTCCGCCTCAAGGGTATCAATATCGTTTAATGCACTGAGGGCTTGTTGGCGCTTTTTTTGCGCATTCATGTATAAACGAAGTTCGCTTTGGTATAGCGCATCAAACTCACGAAGCCTGGGCAACCCTTCTTTGGCGAATTGGGATTTTTGCCTGTTACTTAATAGGGTGTCGGCCATGGCCTCGACATTACGTTCAATTAAGGCATTAAACCCTGTTGAGGAGAAAGCCAATGAAGGCAGCAACGCTATCACCAAATCACGACGGGCTTCATCACTGGCAATGGCATTAAACTCGTCGAACCTGTCAATTTCTACCAAATCGTTTAGATAAGCTTCTCGATAAGCAATTGCCCGTACAGCACTTAACTTTGCGTCACTAGAAGTTGCGTGCGCCCAGCCATCCACAAACAGTCTTAATGAGGGCACCAATGCCACCCAAAGCAGTAAAAAGGCAAGGCCTTTCACCACCAAGCTTTGCTTACCCGGCAACGATGAAGCCTGCTCTTTTTTCCAAAAAAGCAATTTTTGAACAGGCACAAAAGAGACAATGGCCAGTGAAAGACCAAAGCCAGAGAGCATACGGCCAAACAACTCTAAACGCGCAGCATGATGATGTTTATCGCCAAACAAATCTTCTAGCGGTAGCGAATACACATCCACCAGCAGTAAATTAAAACTCAGCTCTAAACCAAAATAAATAAAGAAAAAAGCCAGTAAAAGTATGGCTTTAGCGTTGCGCACTACCATCCAAACACCACCTTTTCATCCTGCATAACTGAATCGGCATCACGTTTTCTTGCTGCGCAGCGTGCAAGTACATCTTGGGTCGCATTCTTTTCTAGGCACTTGTCTTTGTTTTTTTCCGAAAGGGTATATGCCTTGTTCTCCCCCAACCAATTTAGGTATTTTCCTTGTGCAATAAGCTTGTGCTGAACAGGCAGTTGATTAAAGTCGGCATCAGCTGGCAATCCCAACACCAACTCTTCATCACTAAAGCGCTTTTTGGCTAACAAGTTAAGCTTGGGCTGTGATACGAAAGTGCCTTTTGCATTACATGCCTTGTTGAAGTTACTTTCTAAAATGACGTTTTTTAACTGTAGTGTATTATCGGAAGCGCTACTGCCTGAATAACTATAAATAAGGTCGACATCATTTTGCTGAGGCGTTGAGGCAATAAACGACGCGCCTTCAATGGCCGCTGGCGCATCAAAATACAAACGACTCGAAGACAGTGCGCTTTGCTTAATGAGCTTATGATAACGGCTGTTCGCTACGATAACCGCTGGCATAGTCATGCCATACTCAACAAATATTTCGGTTAAATCTTCTAGCGCATCTTCATCTAAGTTGCCGCTTAGGCGCACGTACAATTCGTACTGACGCAGCGCTTCAAGGTTATCTTCAATGGCATCTTCTGCGCTTATCGATTTAATAGTACTGGTACGGCTGCGAGAATTCGTTAACTCCCAGTCGCCATCGTTATAGGAAAGCACTAAATAAGCGCCGGAAAAGAGATCTTTACCGTTTAAAAATAGCCCTGACATATTGGCCGGCGTAACACTGTACAGTAAAGATGCTTTACAGCGCCCACTGCGGTATGGCAACACATGGAACCCTGTGGTCGCTGTGAGATTTCGCTCTCTAAGCGCACTTAACATAGATTCGCTAACATGCTGAGTGTCTGCGTGAGCAGGGAGTGAACTATAAGTGTTAGCAGGTTTGTAGTAGGTTTCAGGTTCTGTGGGGCTAACACCGCAAGCTGCAAGGGACAGTAAAGACACAACCAAAGCCAAACGCGTGCGCGCTTTATGCATAAAGTCCATTTTAACATTCCAAGGTAATACGTACTTCACATGCTAACTCGCCACCTTTGTTAAACAGGCTTTTTTAGCTGCATGCCGTTTTATTTTATTCTGAGGGTAAAGATAATCAGTAAAGGTTTAATTTTCAAACTTTTTATTCGTTAAGTAATTCTATACAAACAAAAAACCGAGCGCTAAGCTCGGTTTTTATACTCTTTAGTGATGACGGTGCTTAGTCAGCCCCAAATAAATCGCGGCTATATACCTTATCAATCACATCTTCAATATCAGGAAGTACTCGGTTAGCTACAATCACGTCAGAGATTTTCTTAAACTCTTCTAAATCGTTAACTACCCGTGAACGGAAAAACTCGTCTTCTTCGAGAACCGGCTCGTACACTACAACTTCAATACCCTTCGCTTTAATGCGCTTCATAATGCCTTGAATAGCACTAGCACGGAAGTTATCCGACCCTGACTTCATAATTAAGCGATACACACCCACAATTTTAGGGTTACGGCTAACGATAGAATCGGCAATAAAATCTTTACGGGTACGGTTAGCATCTACGATAGCCTGAATCATATTGTTAGGCACTTCACTGTAGTTAGCTAAAAGCTGCTTGGTATCTTTAGGCAGGCAATACCCCCCATAGCCAAAGCTAGGATTGTTGTAGTGACTGCCAATACGAGGGTCTAGCCCTACGCCTTCAATAATTTGCTTTGTATCTAACCCATTACGCTCTGCGTAGCTGTCTAACTCGTTAAAGTAGGCCACTCGCATCGCCAAATACGTGTTAGCGAATAACTTAATGGCTTCGGCTTCAGTACTGTCGGTGAACAAAACATTAATGTCTTCTTTTATCGCACCTTGCTGAAGCAATTTGGCAAACACTTCTGCACGCTCACTTTTCTCCCCAATAACAATACGGCTAGGGTAAAGGTTGTCGTACAAGGCTTTGCCTTCGCGTAAGAACTCAGGCGAAAAAATAATATTTTCTGAACCATGACGCGCTTTGGCTTCTTTTGTGAAACCCACTGGTACCGTTGATTTAATGATCATCACCGCATTGGGGTTAATGCTCATTACGGTTTTAATGACCGCGTCGACACTGCCAGTATTAAAGTAATTAGTTTGTGGGTCGTAATCGGTTGGAGTAGCAATGACTACATAGTCAGCGTCTTTGTATGCAATTTCAGCATCAAGTGTTGCTTCTAGGTTAAGCGCTTTAGTCGTTAGGTATTCAGAAATCTCTTTGTCTTCAATTGGCGATTTCTTATTATTTAGCATGTCGACTTTTTCTGCTACCAAGTCTACTGCTTTGACTTCATTGTGTTGCGCAAGTAGCACAGCATTTGAAAGCCCCACATAACCTGTACCTGCTACGGCTATTTTAAGCTTTGGCAATGCACTCTCCATTTAAATATTCTCCAATTAATACAAATTTAAAAACCATTTGCGTAGGTTAACTTTTAAGCGTAATTAAACTTACCCAACACTCTTGAATACGGCAATCGTTATAGATTTCATTCTAATGTTTAACGTATTGTATTTCAGCTTACTGACTTCTTAAACTATTATTATTCAACCACGCTCTTTCATTAACTCTTCTTTTGTTTTTATAGAAAAATTTTCACGTTTAAGCGTTAAATTTGGGCTGTAGGCAGGATCCCTTTCAATAATATGTGACCATGTAGTTTTCAAATAAGCAAGTTCTTTATTAAATCTTGCCGCCTTCTCAGGTGAAATATCTAACCCTCTACTTACTGACTCATGGTGAAACAATTCGGCCTCAGCACAATATACGTTTCTCACTCCTAACGCCTGCACCCGTAAACAGAAGTCTACATCGTTAAATGCTACCGCTAAATCTTCATTAAGACCATTTACTGTATTAAAGTGTGTTTTTTTAACAACTAAACAAGCTGCTGTTACCGCACTGTAATTTGACGTTGCATTAATTCTATTAAGATACCCCGTGTGAAGCCGAGGAAAGTTCTTGTGAGCATGCCCCGCTCCACCACCGTAACCTAGAACAACACCAGCATGTTGAATACGCGTATCTGAGTAAATTAATTTTGCACCAACGCAACCTACATTTTCGCGCTGAGCATGTCCTACCATATAAGTTAGCCATTCTGGCGCAATAACTTCTATGTCATTATTTATTAGCGCAACAAGGCTTCCCTTTGCGTGTTCAACACCAAAATTATTAATTGCAGAATAATTGAACGGCTGCGGATATTTGAGCACCCTAACGTCTGGTAACTTATCCAATTCTTCAAAATATGAAATACTTTCGGGATCATCAGAGGCATTGTCGATCAAAATGATTTCATAGTTACTGTAACTGGTTTTGTTTCTAATAGATTCGATACATGCTTGCACTAGCGCTTTGCCATTCTTAGTAGGAATGATAAGACTAACTAAAGGGTTTGTGTTTTCCCACAATAGCTTGTTTAGTTTGAACGCACCATCACAAGTAACCTGTACGCAAGCCTGATGGCTTACCTCTTTTTTTACCAGCGCTAACTCTTCTAGTATTTCACTTTCTTCTCTACAAACGTGTATAAGCGGAAGTGGGATGTGATACACGCTTAAATTCGAATGTATTGTTGCAAGCTTTGCTAATAACTGTGCTGCTGATTTAGTCTCAAATAGAAAGTCATGTTTAAGCAATGAAGTATCAAACATAACACCTGATTGAACATAGGCAGTAGAAAAGTGTAAATCGGGATTCCAATCAGGGAAAAACTTCGGCTTACTTCGAGTACCGGTTGAATCAATCTCATCGGTATCACAATAAATAACCCCCACATCTCGATTAGCGATGGCACTTAAAAAGTGCTCTACTGCATGCGGCGCTAACGCGCTTCCACTGGCTAAAAACAAAACTGGTACAGTGCTATCGAAGTGTTCGTCTTCTAATAATTGCGCAAAGCCAGACGAATGATTAGAAAGCACGAAATATTTCGTGGCTCCTGCGTTTTTAACGCTTTCAATCGTATGTTCAACTTGTCCAGCGCCAAATATAACGGCTTGCCATAATCGAGCCTTTTTTTCACTAACCAGAACATCACGTTTAAAACTCAACCACTGCGTGTAAAGAGCTTGGGTTTGCTTTGTTGTGGGGGCATCGAAAAACAACCCTGCCTTTCTTACCGATGTAACATAAAAAGTTGTGAGCTTTTCACTGCGCTTTAGCCTGCTTTTCATCGAGCTAGGTATTAATTGGAGTGCAGCTCTAACTGAGCGCATAAGTATTTTTTTCATTGACGGAGTAATCGCGAGTAAAATAAAAAAACCGTTTTTATTCAAAACGGTTTTTTAGTGTATCACACCATAGATTTATCTGTTTAGGGTTAGGTTACTAGTTTCCCGTACCTAAACGCTCGCCTTGGTAACTTCCATCAAGAACCGCTTTCCACCAGCCTTCGTTATTTAAATACCATTCAACGGTTTTGCGAATTCCACTTTCGAAGGTTTCTTGGGGCTTCCATCCAAGTTCCCGTTCTATCTTGCTTGCATCAATAGCATAGCGCATATCGTGGCCAGGACGATCTTGTACGTAAGTAATTTGCTCAGCATACTTGCCTTCTTTAGGCTTAACGTCATCTAAAATAGCGCAAATAGTTTGCACCACCTCAATATTTTGTTTTTCGTTGTGCCCACCAATGTTGTAGGTTTCGCCAATTTCACCGTTTAGCGCAACCACAACTAAAGCGCGGGCATGGTCTTCCACATACAACCAATCTCGAATTTGGTTACCTTTGCCATATACCGGAAGAAGCTTACCGGCTAACGCATTTAGAATAACCAGCGGAATTAACTTTTCTGGGAAATGGTACGGGCCGTAATTGTTAGAACAATTAGTTACAAGCGTGGGCAACTTGTACGTGCGAAGCCACGAACGAACTAGCTGATCTGAACTGGCTTTACTGGCTGAATAAGGGGAACTTGGCGCATACGGTGTTGTTTCCGTGAACAACGGCAACTCAGTACCCGGCTCTACTTCATCGGGATGAGGAAGGTCGCCGTATACTTCATCGGTAGAAATATGATGAAATTTAAAGGCGGCTTTCTTTTCGCCTTCAAGTGCAGACCAATAGGCTCTTGCTTGTTCAAGCAAGGTGTAAGTACCCACTACGTTGGTTTGAATGAATTCACCTGGGCCATCAATTGAACGGTCTACATGAGATTCCGCGGCCAAATGCATAATAATATCGGGCTGATGGGTATTAAACACGCGCTTCACTTCGTCAGCATCGCAAATATCCACTTGCTCAAAGCTGTAACGTTCGCTGCTTGAAACCGACGTTAGTGACTCCAAATTGCCCGCGTAGGTTAGCTTATCTAGGTTGACGACTGTGTGGTCGGTATCGTTAATTAAATGGCGTACCACCGCTGAGCCAATAAACCCTGCGCCACCTGTGACTAAAATTGTTTTACTCATGTTTTATTTACCAAACTTGAATTTGTGTGTTGCGGCTTATTGCGCCGCTTTAAGCTCGTCCATCATGGCCGACAACTGTTTGCGCCAATGGGTTGGGTTGCATGTTGCAAACGCTTCTCTTGCTGACGTTTTATCTAGCACACTGTAGTGAGGGCGTTTAGCCGGAGTTGGGTATTGGCTACTTGGAATAGGCAATACAGGAATTGCACTGTCTAAAAAGCCTTTTTCGAGCCCTAGCTCTTGAATGGCGAGTGCAAAGTCGTACCAACTGGCCACGCCTTCATCGGTCCAGTGATACACACCTACTGTTTTGTTTTGGGCGGCACTAACACACGCGTCGGCCAACCCTTTCGCCCAGGTTGGCGTACCAATTTGGTCGTCTATCACGGTAAGCTGAGGTTTATCTGCCATTAACTTAAGCATGGTTTTTACAAAGTTATTACCATGAGCGGAGTACACCCACGCGGTACGAATTAAGCAACTTGCTTCAGGCAATATGTCGAGTAACGCCTTTTCGCCATCCGCTTTGGTTTTGCCATACACGCCTTGTGGCTCTATGGGGTCGTTAGGTAGGTACGGTGAGCCCTTATGACCATTGAAGACATAGTCGGTAGACACATGAACCAAAAACGCGCCGGCTTGCTTGCAGTACTTGGCTAAGTTTTCAACCGCAGCGGCGTTAATAGCATGGCATAAGGCTTGGTCTTCTTCCGCTTTATCTACCGCTGTGTAGGCAGCTGCATTGATGATGACATCAGGTGCTAATTGAGCCAGCGTTTCTGATAGCACATCTAATTTGGTGATATCCGTATCTTCTGGCCCAAGACAAATCGTATCTTCACCCAGAATACGCACTAGTTCGTAAGACAACTGCCCTGCATTACCAATAACGACAATTTTCATTGTTATTCCTTTAATCCCTGCTTATTAAATCGTTGGCGCATCGACAAAGGCCAAACCCGCTTCGTCTTTGCCAGATAGAGAAGGCTTTTCACCCTTCACTAACGGCCAGTCGATATTCAAAGTAGGGTCATCATACTTTACTGATATCTCAGACTCAGGGTGGTAATAGTCGGTACACTTATACACGAACTCAGCCGATTCACTGGTAACGTAGAAACCATGGGCAAAACCCGCTGGCACCCAAAGTTGGCGCTTGTTTTCAGCAGACAAGGTAACCCCTACCCATTTTCCATAGGTAGATGAATCTTTACGCATATCTACGGCTACATCGTAAACTTCACCGCTAACCACGCGAACTAGCTTACCTTGTGTTTGTTGTAACTGATAATGCAGCCCACGCAGAATACCTTGACGCGACTTAGAGTGGTTGTCTTGTACAAAGTCTACCTCTGCGCATTCCTGTTTAAACCAATCTGTACGAAAGGTTTCTAGAAAAAAACCACGCTCGTCGCCGAACACTTTCGGTTCAATAATTTTTACGTCTGGGATATCTGTTTTAATGACTTGCATGTGCGTTCCATATATTCACATAAGCAAGAAGGTGGCTACTGCCACCTTCTTGCTTATCTTTATCTATTTAATTTTTCACTCTATCGCTGATTACTTTTAGCAAATAATCGCCGTACCCACTTTTCTTAAGGGGGGCAGCAAGCTTTTCAAGTTGGTGAGCATCAATGTAGCCCATTCGATAGGCCACTTCTTCAGGGCAGCACACCTTCAAGCCTTGACGCTTCTCAATGGCCGCAACAAAATTGGCTGCGTCTAATAAAGAGTCGAGTGTACCCGTATCTAACCAAGCAGAACCACGCCCCATTAACTCCACCTTCAAACTACCATCTTCCAAATACAAGTTGTTAAGGTCGGTTATTTCAAGCTCACCACGGTGAGACGGCTTTACTTCTTTTGCAAAGTCAACCACACGATTATCGTAATAGTACAAACCGGTTACCGCGTAGTTTGACTTCGGCACGGCAGGCTTTTCTTCAATAGAAAGCGCCTTCCATTCGTCATCAAATTCTACTACTCCATAGCGTTCTGGGTCGTTCACGTGATAACCAAATACCGTGGCACCATGTTCTTGTTTATATGCGTTTTGGAGTGAAAGTTTTAAATCATGTCCGTAATAAATATTATCACCTAGAACAAGAGAGCAACTATCGTTTCCAATGAACTGTTCGCCAATCAGGAACGCTTGCGCCAAACCATCGGGTGAAGGTTGAACAGCATACTGAATATTCATCCCTAATGCAGAGCCGTCGCCAATAAGGTCGATAAAACGTTGCTGTTCATCTGGGGTGGTTATAATAAGTACATCACGGATACCCGACATCATTAAAGTGGTAAGCGGATAAAAAATCATCGGCTTATCATAAACCGGCATTAATTGTTTACTAACTACTTTCGTCAGCGGGTGCAAACGCGTGCCTGTGCCACCAGCCAAGATAATTCCCTTTCTACTCATTGCCTTTCTCGTGTTAGCTTAACTTATTGGGTGATTCCTTTATCGTACCAATTTTTCACAAATAATCAGTGATAAATTTGTATTCATTCTTAATCAATACTTTGTTTTTTTCATAGCTCACAGCGTTCTCTATTTCCGGCGCACCATATTCTTCATAATTGGCGGGAAATTGCTTTCCTAACAATTCCCCTAGCCTTTCTAGTTCACTCGGATACTTATGAATAGACCCAATAAAGGCAAATTTATCAATACCTTTAGGGGTAAGGAAGGCTTGATAAGTATTTTTTATTGAGGAAAACTGATCTACCTTCATGAATTCGTCAAACAGATCTTCTAGCGTTGAGAGTCCATTCTGTTTCGCCAACGCGAGAAGCTGACAATGTAAATGATAGGGCTGCTGAAAGTTTAAGGTATGATTGAAGTGCAACCATAGCCTTTCAATGGGATCGCGAACCCAGCAAATATGCACTGCATTCGGAAAAATCTTTAGCTGGTTTTCGTGGAATGGAAAGTGCCCGTGCACAATACGGGTACCACTAGGCAACCAAATACTTTGACCATTTTTTAGCGCTTTCGCCTCTGGGGCTGAATAAGCATTGAATAAATCAGACCCTCGATACACTTTTGAAAGCGCCAATGCAAACGCTTTACCTGAAGTATTGGGAATATGATGTGAGACCACTTCTACACTTGGGTAAACATCTCTAGAAGGTGAATTCGCCCAGCGTTTCTGTACCTTCTGCCCTGCATGAACGGCCGTCGTTTTTTGTCGTTCAAAAGAGTTTCTTAAAGCCTCGGAAACTACAGAGGTAATCCCTCCGCCATTCTCCGAAAGCTTCGCTTTAACCTTTAATGCTAAAGGTAGGTGTGCGTACAAAAGCTGCATTTTTGCTTTATCCAACCAGGACCTAGCTTTTGCATGGTTGTCTTGGTAAAAACGTAATATTAACTGGGCATTTTCTTTGCTTTCAGTAATAAAGCCTTTAATCAGTGCAGACATCCGCTGCCTATCTATATATTGCACCCTGATTGGATCTTGTTCTATACCTCTACACTCACGAATAAACCTGTCGCTATCAGCTACTTGATGCTGTTTAAAGAAATTTTCTAATTCTTCGAGATAACCCGCTTTTAACCAGTTAAACGTGTCCCTATTTATAAAGGAATAAGGGGGGGCATTGCTTCCTTGTGCTTGCAAATAAATGTCTAGTTTTTCTTGTAAAGGACCTAGCTCATATTGATTAAGCCAACGTTTAAACTCGACTCCATCGGCTGAATAACGTGGGTTTATTTTGCGGGAGTCAACAAACAGCGTGGCATTATCCGAAAGTGGTATCTGCGCCAGAAAGTCAGATACGATGTTGTTATTTTTAAACACAGTTTTACTGTATGGCCGAAGAATAAAACGTTGAATGCCAAATGACTCTATATGCCTTGATAGAAACTTTATGGAGTCTGCGCGAGGAGTTTGAGGAGATTTAAATATAACCACCCTTTTATGCCTTTTCACCGCCTGATTATAGTTGGACTCTAATAGTTCTAATTCAAATCGAATATAAGCGATAAACTTTGCACCTGGAACATGCTCGGCAAGCTCATTAACCCTTTTAAAAAAAAACTCGGATGACAACAGAACGGTATTCGCCCCTTGTTCTTCTGCGTCTCCAATGAGTTTTTGGAGTTTTTTTGTATTAAGCGTTAAGTGGTTATTTTCCTCACCTATACTGTAGATGCTTTGAAGATTTCCAGGGCTTATTCCGTTTGCATCCACATCGTGTGCCGGATAGTAGATATTGTGCTTTAACAATTCATCTCTGTGCGTTTCACACCAATACTGAATTGCTGAAGTGCCCGTTTTAGGTGGGCCTATATGAAAAATGAATTGCATTTTAATGGGGGATCCCTAGGAAGTAACCCGAACTTTATCAACGCTTTGGTTTTTAATCAGGTGAATTATGTGGTTGCTCAATCTTTTGTTAAACATGTCACGACTAAATAACGCTTTCGCTCTCAAAGCTGCTTCCTGCTGGATCATCTCTCTCAATTTTAAATTGTTTAACAGGCGCTCTAAGGTAGCAACAACCGCAATATTATCTTTATATTCCACCAAACAACCAGACTCTTCGTTTAACAACTCGCCTAAAGCTCCCCACTCATAAGCTACCACAACTCGCCCCATAGACATGGCTTCTGCAACAGTACGTCCAAAAGACTCTTTGAAATTAGACAGCGCTAAAACAACATCATGCTTGGCCAATGCTCTAGAGGGGTCGGCTATATAGCCAGCAAACTTAATATTACTACACCCGAATTTCTCGGATGCTTTCTTAACATCAATCGTTGAAGGCCCATATAATGTGAATTGGATTTTAGGGTTGTGTTTGCATAATTTTGCTATTTCGAAAAAGTCGTAAACCCCCTTTTTCTTAACATTGCTACTTATCATGCAAACTTTTAATACTTCAGGATCAGGCGCTTTAGATGAGTGGCCATAATTATCAATACAATTGTAAATAACTTTCGTCTGTTGAGGGGCTGCTAACCACTTAGATGTCTCGTTTGAGTTGGCTATATAGAAATCTGCACTCTCGCACACGCGACGCCTTGATTGTTCTGGCGTTTCCTCAAGAATATTAGTTAAATCTACGTCAAACTCTACCAATTCTCTTACGTGCACAACACTTAAAATTTTGGCTGCCTTCGCTGCAAGGAAGGGTTCTAGCAACATGATAGTATTCACATAAACACAATCAACTTTATCTGAAACGAAACGGCGCTTTAGATACGTCACAATCTCACTGTATACCGCCCTATTTCTTTTCATCCAAGGCAAGGGAATAAAGACTATGGAATCTGAGTATTTTAATAACTCTTCGATATACTGCTGGTTTGTGCATGCTGGAAGAAAAATCGTAAGATTAATATTTGCACTGCTATTTAGTGCTTTCGCCATATCTAGCAAGCTTCTTTCTGCACCAAAGATATGAGTAGAAACCGAATGCCCGAATAACGCCACATTTACACTGTTTTCTTTTGGGGCCTTTTTGCTTCCGGTGATTTCCACAGGCGAACTAAAATTCCAGTTAGACACTAACGCATGATATGTAGGGGAGTCGTTCGAGCTTAAGTTGAACTTATACCTGTAAGCATCTGGGCAAAACAAGGGCGAAGGATATCGCCCCTCTGTTTCTCCAGTTTCCCAGAAATGTTCATGTAGCCCCTTACCCAACATTTTCACGTCTGAATACAGGCTTAAGTACCACTTTTCATTTAATGCATCACTCCAGCGCGCAAATTGTCTCGCGTTGCATTCATCTTCTTCTTTTAACATTATTGGAGGGACTGGAAACGGACGAGATTTTAATTTGCTAGGCGTAACTAATTTGACAGCTTTTTTATGCCAAGCTCTAGCAAAGTCCATATATTGTTTTCTCACTCCGCCGTACTGTGTAACCGTATGCGTTAGCTTGTTTTGCGTGAGTGATGAGAAATGGGTGCGACCAAACGACATCGGCACATCAGGCAAAATCTCTTTAATCGAATGAGGACCAAACTTATTCCTTAGCCGTTCGTAAAACTCGGTATCGGCATTCACAGTTACTTCGTCCCACCCTCCTAATATCGACCAGACCTCACGTTTCACCATCAGTGAAGATATATTTCTGTGCACCCAAGAGCGACCGGTTCTGATAGCGGAGAAATTCAGGTTCTCATCACACCTAACCCAATGTGATACTGTGCCTTTTACCTTGCGCCCAAATAATAATGGTAGAACTTGCTTTTCAATTTTTTGAGGGTGAGCATAATCATCGGCATCCATTACCGTTAGATATTCTCCCGTAGAGGCTTTCATACCTATATTTCTAGACGTATATGCGCCTAAATTTTTAGTGTTATTTATCAAACGTATTGTTGGTTCATTACGACAAATAGATTCAACTACTGCCTGAGTGTTGTCTGACGAATAATCATTAATGACAATAATTTCAACATTTTTCCATGTTTGTTGACGCAATGAAGACAAACAAGTAGTAATGCTATTCTCAGCGTTAAAAGCTGGAACAATAATAGATACCTTATTCGACGAAAAATACTGAGCTAGCTGACTAACGATAGAGGGCTTAGGATTCTGCGAACATAAAGCATCAAAAGGGGGGATAGTGTTTCTTTTCGAGAGAATGGTAAGCCCGTTTGATTTGTACACTTCGTTAAGCGCTTGCAGAGGACGTTGGTCGCCAAAAGCCATTTCTTCTGCCAATTTTTTCGAAGTACTTTCTGGCCAATCAGAATCAGCTAGCAAATTTTTTGCTTCTAGGAGTTGACCGCTTTGAAAATAGCAATCAAACCTTAAAAGGTATAGCTCCTCAAGGCAGAATAATGATGTCGCTGTTGGAAGCTTTTTCCATATCTCATTGGCATGGTAGGTTGCTCTGGCTGTATTCTTAGAAAAAAGATAAAAGGAAACGAGCACTCTGTTGGCATAAACTGCGTTTATATTGCTTTCTATAGCATAACTTTCGAGCTCAGCAAGCTTAGGTTCTGCAGTGAATGCATTTGCCCATAATTCACGCTCTAGCGCCAGGGCGGGCAGATTACAGGGAATCCGCCCCTCTTTTCTTCCATATTTTTCGAAATGAATGAGCGGGTCTACACCCGCTTCTGCAACGTCTGGGTACGTTTTAAGGTACCATTCAACATCAAAATATTTTACATTCATTTCAAAGCTTCAGTAAAAATTAGCACAAACTTTAAGTGACATTGATAAGAGAATCACTCAATTCACTTATGTTTGTAATCACAATATCTTTTTCATTAACGTCGTTGATAAACTCTACAACATGCTCACTCAATATTTCGCTCTCACTGCGCTTTGAGACAAAGACACGGCGACCTGACACTTCTGCAAGCTGCTCTGGAACAAATTTCAGTAAATTGGGATTCAAAAAGACTACGTTGGTCGTTTCCACTTCCATGCCAAACACGCAAACCTCGGCATTTTTGAAATGCAATAACTCAAAGAACCTATCGCATAACGGCCTATAAATCTTTCCATATTCCGGGACATGATATAGTAATACACTTTGACCAGACTCAATTAAGGTATTTATAAGTTCAAACTCGCTGTCTTTAAAGCGCTTATCGCTAAAGTCAGAAATGAAAATACAGTCGCCTTTGGTATTGTTATCTCCGCGAATAATCATAGATCGAGGTGCAGGAAACGCTCTTGTGTCATCTCCTTCGGTTTTAAGTTCGTCATTATTATTCTTATGCCACCACTGACAACCACTTCTATAAATATGACGCAATCCGTTATGCATGGTTTTAATATGGGTAGCTTTATTTCGAGTAAGTGAAGCCTCATCATCTAACGCGAATGCCATAGGCACTTCTTTATGAATGCGCTTAAACGCCCACTTACCGTATTTAGCTTGAACGCGCCAAATAAATTCCGTATCACCGCCCGCAATAACAGTATCCCATGGGCCCAACTCTTCAAGAACTTGACGCCTGAACATAAATGAAGAATGAGACCAATGTATTAATCTTGGGTTTAATCGCCAATTATGCTGGAACTGTAAGTCGTCGGTTGCACGTATCCAAAAGGTGGAAACACCCATCACCTTTGGCCAAGAGTCCAAATAAGCAATTTGGGCTTCTATTTTTTGTGGGTGAGACCAATCATCACCATCATGAGTGGTAAGAAAATCTCCCTTAGCAATCTTGAGGCCAGCATTTCTCGCACGGTAAGCACCACCATTTTGTGGTTGTTGCACTAACTTTACTCTACTGTCTTGCAGAGATAGCCTTCTTACCAATTCGGGCGTATCATCCGTACTGCAATCATCCACGACAATAATTTCTAAATTTTTCCAGCTTTGATTAAGTAACGACTGAATAGCAATTTCTAAACGCTCACCCGCGTTAAACGTTGGAATGATGACACTAACCAATCGCTCATCTCCTACTGCTGGGGCAGTAGCGTAAAGAGCCTTAAAGCTAATTGAACTTTGTTCATCGTCAAATTCAATAGGGGCAAAGCCATTTCGCTCAAATGCATCGTTTATCCACATTAAGCGGTCTGCAGGGTCTGTATAAAGGTTCGAGAGTGATAGCAGCGCATCCGCATCGTTAGGGTTGCTTTCTAGATATTCAAACAGATGAAGTTTGGCCCTTTCAATTTCGCCGAGTTTCATTAAACAAAATGAATGCATAAGCACTGCGGTTTTATCCAAGTGATAATCAGTGCTCAACTCTCGCACTAGCTTAGATATTGATAACGCCTTTTCAAAGTCTTCAACGAAATAGTACCAACGTGCCGCATGCCATGCAGCGAAAAAGCGCAAATCAAGGTCGGCGCCGGTGTTTTGATATATTGCCTCTAATTCTTGAAGCGCCGGAGCAGAATAGCCCCCCCACAAATTTTCAACTACGCCATTTTTTATCTTATCAATTTGTTTTTCCAACGCTGTGGCAAATTGATTGGGGTTAGGCTTACGACCTTCCCTTCTACCATACAATATATAATGAACGAGAGGGTTTATCCCTTCCTCTTTAATGTCTTCATACTGGTTAATATACCAATTGGTATTGAACCACTTAGAAGGGTTAAAGCCCATTGAGGCACCTTCTGTTATAAAGTGCCTTATAGGCTTTTTAACTGCCATCTCACTTTGGCTGGAATACGTTGATGTGTAAAAATCCACATCAAATTTACCACTTTCTTTAATCAGCGACTCAAGCTTATTAAGCTGCCTATGCTGACTGTATTTTTGCTTTATCGATCCTACGAGTGTATCTAATCTCATTATCTACATCACAATTTTATTTATTGACAATAATAACAACTTCACCGACATGACTCTAGAGACGAGTTTACGCCTGATAAATTTATAGCACATCAATCGGCTGCTCTAACTTTTCTTGAAAGGGCTTAGTTTCATCTAGAAAGAGTTGATCGACCATTATTTTTAGATGCTCAGGCGGCGACGATATATATTTAACGTTATCAATTACGCGCTGAGGTGGAAACATCTCTTCAGAGGCTGTTAATCCAACTGCTTGATAAAATTCCTGTAACGGAAAGTCACGCATAAAACTGCGTTGTTCCTGAGCGCTTTCCCATAGTGAGGCGTAGTTATTCCCAAAAGCGTGATGAATTTGCGCTTTGTTTTTTGCTAACCAATCAACAAACTGTTTATTTACCGTTCTATCATGTATGTATCTATTTGAGTAGTTTTTCAATATAATTTGCGGCACAGAAAGGCTTTTCCTAACTGCTTCCGCTTCAAATTTTGCTAAAATTTGATACCCCATACCTTCAAAAAAGCTCTGAACAAAATTTGGCGTTTTTATCAAATTCTCATAAATCATTACAATTGTTGTACCAAATACCTCCTGATATCGAAGATAGTTCTCTGTATATTTAAGGTGAAACTTAGTTTTGGCCCATTCGGATATTTTTGGCAAAGGATCGGCTGGCTTTGAAACGTTTTCTTTGTAAAGTGATTCAATGAAGCTATCAGGACGACGAAAGACCAAGACAGGAATGACGTCAAATTCACTGAATATCTCCTTTATTTTTACTAGGTAGGCCATTCTAGGGTGCATTGTTTGTGATTTTAACAAGTGGCGAAAAATTGACTCTGCACTAAAAAATAAGTCGCATCCTTTCTCTAAGCACTTTTTTTTCCATATTTCGACTAATCTCTCACATTCTTCTAATGTCAATTGGGAAGGCTTTCCTGCTAACGAATGCGTAAACTGCATGTGCCCGTTTATTTTCATTTCGGCAAATGGTGAGTAGTCAGGATAATGTAGTCCGTTATTCTCAAGTACCTCTCTATTAGCCTTTGCCCACTTTTGAATGGCGGATGTTCCCGTTTTATGCATACCCGCATGCAAATACAACCTTGGTTTCATTTTGCCTCTAATTCCTTTTTGTTCCTCGCAAACACAATAATTTGTTTGTACTCAGTTAAACTTGCCAAATCTTATGACATGTTGAACGTTGCGAATAATAGCGGATAATAGTACTAAAGACTAATAAGCATTACTTTGAAGCTGATCCAGTTCTCATATCTGGTTTATCCAACGTTACCGCTAATTTAGGTCTCTGCTCCATCTTCTACATTGTTGCTCGACATGCATTGCTATACCCTATATTCATAAAGCCTAAAGGGTCTAAGCTACTTTTATGTACTAAAGTAAAAATATACGTTACTAATTTTAACGGCTGAATTATGAAAACGATCTTATCGACTGTATTGCTCACTTTTTTCTTCCTCATTTTCGTATTGCCCATCACGTCATACGCAAAAAACACAGTTAATCCATCAATACTAAATACGCATATAGAATTAGAGCGATTGCGCTTTGTGAATCAAACTCAAGATGGTTCGGTAAAACGAGCTTTACGTCAGCTTTATTCTTCGCAGTATGCAGATATTGAACGCCCATATAAAGCATTGGAAGTAGTTGAAATAGCTGCAAGAGAAAGCACTCCTCACGAAGAACAATTCAAAGGAGATGCACACTCGGCAAGAGCGTATGCACTGATGTGGCGCATTACTCAGGAGAAAGCCTACAGAGAGAAGGCTTTAGAAATAATTAAAGGCTGGGCCTTCACCTTCAAAGATTTTAAGGTTATTAAGGGGTACCGACCCCAGAAGTATTTAGAAAGCGCTTGGGTAATACCTATATGGATATCCGCGTTAGATATGTTGAATAGAAACGCTGAAGGTTGGTCGGCGACTGACGAAAAGCAATTTGAAAGTTTTATTACTAAGTTACATAGATATTCCCGTAAGGCTCATCGAGACAATAACTGGGGAACATCAGCAATGTTAGCTGACATTTCATATGCTGTTTATATGCAAGATGACCAACTCTATTATCAGCAGCTTAAAAAGTTTCGCTACTATTTGGCTAAACTTACAAATCCGAATGGTACATTAAATGCCGATTACTTATCTGACCCCTGGCACCCTCAATATACTATCATAGGTCTACTTCATACTGCTGAAGTAGCCGATAATCAGGGAGATCGCCTTTTTAACATCACCTTCCCGAACGAAAAAGTACCAAGACTACAAAAAGTCCTTGCGCATTTTACGTCACTTTTCACTGGTGAATTAGAAAACCCTAAGGGTTTGAAAAAGGGCAATTACAAAGGGGCCCATAACAATAAACAAGGTTATCAAATAGCTTTTAATGCATATTCAAAAGGTAAATTTGAGCAGCCTTGGGTGAAGCAGTTAGTAGATAGCTGGAATCCTAGCAATACATCGCCATTGTTTATGATGTGGGATAGAATTACCCATGCTCCAGAAATTGTTGGAAGTAACATGCTAAACAACGAAAAGCTTGTTATAGATAATTAGTGCTTATAGTGATAAATTGCCCCCCGACTAACTGGCCAGTGCAACTTCTCAGGGTCAAATTTTTATTTAGATAGCTAAACCACTGTATTTAAGTAAGTAGGAAAATATGTCTATATACTCTCTTCACGAGAAAGGTCTTCTTGACGTAAAAGAAACAGGGAACGCGACAGTTTCACCCGATTTAACTTTGGCATTTGCATTTGACCGTGGCTATGCAGAATGCTTCAAAGTCATGCTAGCTAGCATGGCAGAGCATGGCGTACTGTGTAGAAATCCTATTGTAATCTATACGGATGATGAGCAGCTAGCGAACGACCCAATAGTGGCCATGGCAGCAGATAGAATTAGTGTTCTCGCTGGTGACAGAAAAAGCATGTTATACACCCTTGCAAAGGATAATGTTAAACGGCCTGAAAGAGCCAATTGGAATAGAGGCACTTTTCTAAAATGGTGTATTTTCGAAAAACAAGAGACGAGTAAGTTACTTTTCCTTGACGTGGATATGCTGACACTAGGCTCGCTTAAGGGTTTATTAGATGCATACCCAAACACTCCTCTCGTCACCTGCCCACAGTTTCAGCAGTCTATTCGCACTGAAAATACAGACGCACAACTGAAAAGCATGCTTGAAGGTAACTTTGATAATAAACATAAAAATAGAATTAACTCCGGCGTAATGCTTGTGAATTCAGAATTACTAAACCATGAGTTTTTTAATGAAATTACACAATTTGCTTCTGAGAGAATATCAATACATGAGCAAGGCCTTTTAAGCGAATACTTTACTAAAAATAGAAATATGCTTGGCATGGCCTCGTCGCGTTACAACTATCAAGATAGCTACCTTCGCATGGCTAGCGAAAGCGTATATACAGATATTCTTGCAAATATATCAGTTATTCATTATGCAGGAAGCGTTAAGCCCTGGATGGATACTTCAAAGCCCGTAGAAACTATGCCGAGCATCAGCATTTGGCAGCACTACAAAAAGCTTGCCTCGAACGTTTTATGATTGAAAGAAATATCTAATGAGGTTGGGTATTAAATAGGTTAGAAACTTTATAAAAATAGAAGGAGAACTCTACGAAAATTTTTTTGTAGAGTTCAGTAACGCAGCATTTTCGGCGATCAAAACCAATAGATTAGAAGTAAAGTTAAAAGTACATGGTGTTCTTCAAATGCATAAACAAAACGTTCAAAGAACTCGGTTGAAGATAACCGTCAATTTCGCTTGATAATTAGCGACTGCGACAAAATCGCTTGATGTTAACAGCTGAGAAAATTCTAACTCTAACCTAATCTGACAGCTGCACCTAAAAAAAGGAAACTGTCAGATCAAGTCTAAGCTTGCACATCTTAGGTGATTTTAAGTATAGAATTCTTAACAAATTCATAGAACCTATCTTCACTGCCAATCCGCACCGTATCCGCTTCTGCTTCGGTAAGAGCAAGCTCATCAATTCCCAAATGCTTAGAAATAGCTTGAACTTCTATATTGCGATTTTCTGATGTAAGAGCTTCATAGCTAACATCTAATGTAACTATATTCAGACTTTCAATTTTCTTGTCTATAAAGGCCTTTTGATCTCTTAAATCATTGCATACCTTTTCAACTTCGAGTTCTGTCGTAAGTGAGATTAGCTCTTCGGAAGTCAGTCTTTTACGCTCTTTTGTAGCTTGCTCATTAGAGTGAGCGTGCCAAAAATTAGACTTCCTAGCCCTCAATATTGAAGTAACTTGAGCCGCTTCATCCTCTCTTTTCAGATAGATGAACTTAAAATCACCGGAATTCATTTTCGCTAAAAGATCATATTCCAAATCTTGAACGAAATGTGAAATTAACTTGGTGCCAAAAATATAACCGTTATCATGTTCTACAGCGCCGAAGTATCTTAGAAAATCTAGAACTTCATCAGGATCTGCACCGAACAATTCATAGTTATTCAATAGGGTTGCACTAGCCTGCCTAAAATGCTCTCTAGGCTTCCCTAAGCCGCCATTTGCCAACATACTAGAAAGCATGGTTGAACCAGATCTAGGTGTCGTCAAGATTGCATAGTTTAAAAAATTTGAACTATCTAGTGCTTCTTTAGCTTGGTCTAAACACTCTAAATATTGATGAAACTTTCTAGATTTAGAGAGAAGATAAGCCCAGACAGAAGAGTTATTACAACTAATCGACCGATCAATCGTTAGACTAAACTCTAAGTCGCTGTTGCGTACAAGACGAGCCGAATTTTTTGAAGAGGAAAAAGGCCAAAAAGGTGCGTAATCAATTTCACTGTCTTCATAACTGCGGCTCATCGCATTAAAGAAGTAATCATCAATATATGCTAGTAGCTTTTTATTTAGGGATAAAAATTTAGGTACATAAAGTTCGTTAAATAATTGAGTTAATTCATCCTTAGTAACTTTAACTTCATGATAAGTAGACGTGCTATTATCTATTAGTTCATGAGCACCTTTTCTAATATTATTAAATGCTGCATGGTGCATCATTGGACTGGCATAGTACAAATTGTATTTCGATTCTGTGTAGCCATAATCAGAAGACTTTGTAACACTCGCTATATATCCATCCCACCTATCAAAAAGCAACTGTGGAGTGCCATCTGCGCAAACTGACTCAACATAATAATCTGAGACCTCCTTCAAAAATTCTGCCGTATCTTCGCCCAAAAAGTGAGGGAACATACCCATTTTCTTGAAAATATTTCCCTTTGCACTTAAATTGAGCTTCGAGGGTGGTCTTTTAGAAAACCAGAGAGTAACAATTGGAACTTTGATTTTACTATATAACCGTCTTATTGACTCATGGTAATTTTCTACAGTCTCACCAACAAGGTTTTCGAATGCTTCTTCTCCGTTAGCCTCTAAGTATTCTTCGTATAATTTATGAGCAGGCCTAAGGGAATTAGTGCCTTTTTTAACGAGTTTCTCGAAAGTAAACAAATCTCCTGAATGTTGGAATTCTGAGTTTGCTACACTTCGACCGGAAAAAACACTTACAATACAGAACTTTGTAGAATTAATTTTATCGATGATCTCAGAAAATTCATCAAGTAAATAGGTAGATGCTGAGCTACCTTGCAGTGAAAAATTAATACAATTAAGATTAGTTTCTCGAGCTAAAAGATCTCCAAACGTATCGTTCGTGTGACAACCTAAAGAAAATGCAGGACCGATGACACTAAAACTGTTGTTTAATTCTTCTGTGTTGCTTAATAGGTCGATGTCTAAGTCTCGAAAATATACAAAATCCCCATTCTTTAAACGGAAACCTTGCATATTATAGTCATTGAAATCGAGATCTCTTTGTTGGTATTGAATATTTAAACGCGACACTCTTCTTTCCTTCTAAGCGACAGTTCTATAGATTTAAATTTGTTACTAGGTTATCCCAAGACAACTTTCTATTAAGTTCGGAAAAACTAGATTCATTGTGAAAGGTAGATCTCTCTGATTCAGTAAGGTATGAATACATAATGTCATAGAGCTCGTCATAATCCGAGAATAGCGTACCAACTTCATCAGAAATTATCTCTGGAAGTACACCTACATCAGGAGCGATAACCGGACAATTTAATGAAAGGCTTAGCATCGCTGCCCCGCTAGTGAGCACTTTTCTATAAGGCAAAACACATACGTTAGCAGCACTAAAATAGTACTTAACCATGTCATCAGGAACAAACCCTTCGTAGAAAGTAACATTGCCTTTTACTAGTCTTTCTCTTAATACATCATCAAAGCTATCATCTAATATACGGCCAGCTATTAATAGGTGCGCGTTCGGATGGTTTGCTGAAAGTTTCTCAAAACTATTTAAAAGCTCATCAACTCCCTTGTAGCCTTTAATATTACCAAAGAATAGAAAGACGTAGGCATTTAGTGGAATTCCTAAACGTTTGCGAGCAGAGGCTTTTATTACCGGGCTACCATAAAAATCGCCATAGCTTCCGTGAGGAATAATTGTGATTTTACTAGCATCTAAATCCAATTCTTCTACTAAGATATTTTTAGCCGCTTCACCATGAGCAATAGCAATATCGACATGTTTAATAAATTTCTTTCTAGCGGCTATTTCTGAATCAACATGTTCACTATCATGTGAAATTATATTATGAGCTGTATAAATTATTTCGTAGCCTAACTTCTTGGCATAATCTACGGTATCTAAAAACTCTCGTTCTCCACCAGACTGAGAAAAGTCCATGAAGACATGAAGCCAATGTAAATGTATATATCTGAACTTATCTTTATTTTCTTCTAAATGCTTTCTGCAAAAGGCTTCTTTTGTAAAACCACTGATGTTTATATTGCATTGTTTAGAGACAGCTTGATAAAACAATTTTTGATATGGATTATTTTTTGTCCAACAGGGAAAGAACATTATACCGAGGTTATCTCCTGGAAAGTTTATTTTTTCCTCTGTTATCTTTTGAAATTCTTTCTCTAATGCTTCATTCTTTTTTTGCTCAAGGAAGAGCTTAGCTGATGTTAGACTACCATCCCTCATGGCAATGAATTCTTTATATAGCCACCACTTTTTATTAGCAATACAAAAATCTTTGAATTCCTGATCTCCGACTCTATGGAAACTATCTTTCACCTTCTCAAAAAACGAATCGAAATAGTCCTCACCAATAAGCTTCAACGTATACATCAAAGAACTAACCATCTTGATGTCAATAAGTCTTTTGTAATGTAAATCTACATTTTGAAGTTGCGCCCAATCTAGTACCGCACGAAATGCCTCGAACTCAAACTCACAAGAAGAGTTTTTCCTATGTGCTACCGTTACAGATGAAGTACTCTCCCTCCGGTAGTAATATCCTAGATAATCCCTTATAAAGCTTACGTTAACCGCAAAATAATAGGCCTTAAAAATAAATGGAACGTCAACAGCAGCTTTCGTTTCGCCCAATCTAATATCTAAATCCTTTATAAATTTTGTTCTAAACACTTTATCCCAAATCATAAAGCTGTCGTGAAACTTATATTGGTCAGATGAACGATCCGTAAAATCAAACTCCTTATAAATTCTTTCTTGTATCTCACCGGTTTGCATAACATTGTAGAATCCACCAGAAAAGACAATATCCGAAGAATCTTCGTAAGCTTTATTCAAAAGCTTTTCATAAAAGTCTGGCTCAATCCAATCATCACTATCCACAAACCCAATAAAATCTCCAGCCGCTATTGAAATTGCTTGATTTCTAGGGGTGCCTGGATTTCCTGAAGGAATTTTATTTTTAATTACTCTAATTCGGCTATCTAATTTAGAGAATGAATCTATGATATCACTCGAATCATCATTAGAACCATCATCAACTAAAATTAATTCAAAATTCTTGAAACTTTGATTTAAGATACTTTGTAAACAACGTTCCAAATATTTTCCACTATTATAAATAGGGACTATAATTGACAAGTTAACTTTTTGACATTCTGATACATCAGATTTGTTCACTTCAGATTTAACAATTTCTAGGTAATCATTGCTATTTTTTGCAAGTTTTTCATGAAGGAAACGGTAAGCCTCTTTTTCTCCCCCAAACTCTTTTAAACAAAGATACATGTTTATCTGTGCTATATCTCTGAGGAGCTCATTAGTTTCACTTTTTTTATAAAGTTCAAAGGCTTCAGAGAAGCTACCCTGAATAAATTTTTCGTTTGCCAGTTCGAACTGATGAGTTAACGACATAATAACTAAACTTCCATTTTAACTTTTATTTCTTATCTAATAAATACATGCCAAGACTTCTTCCTTCATGGATACCGAATCTTAGGTAGTGTATAAGTGGATTCATTCCATCCATCTTAACATCATTGTTAGACATTAAATATGCATTTGTATCGAATTCACAACTTGGATTTTTGCCAACTTTAGCTCCTTTTGTTAAATAATGTAACGCAGGGTCAATTATTGAATCATTGTTATCCATAGAATTCTCCCTATACCATCTAGGGTCAAATAGCTCAGAACTATAAAGAAGGGTAACATCATCTTCTAAAGTATAATAAGATGTAAAGTTTGAAAATTTATATTTAGATCCCTTAAACATTTTATCCAAATAACTTTTGAACTTCCTCATACTATAGATTTTGGATATAAAGGCCTTAAGGTAGTAATTCTCCTTTGAAACCTCATTAAATGAATCTAGTACTTTTTCGTTATCAAACTTCAATTTTGCATTACTAAATTTCAGTTTTTCTTTCAAAAGAGAAACTTCATCTAACTTTTTCTTTGTTGACTTTATTATTTCTTTGTACTCGTTAGATGATGATAGTATTTCTAATCGAAATTTTTCTGCTTCAATTTCTTTCTCTTCAGTAAGCTTAATTATAGTAGAGTCGTAGTTTTCTTTTAAATCAGATATTTCTTTTCCATGCTTATTTACAATAGCTTCGACTTCATCAGAATGTTTTGATTTTAACAATTCTATAGAATCTTCATGATTCTTATTTAAGAGTTTTATCTTTCTCTCTAAATCGGTTACTTGTAAGTTATTCTTGTTACCTATCTCTTTGATACTTAATTCTAGTTGATTTATTCTTGATCTGAGATAGTTTACTTTTTTCTGAATTTTTTTTAGTAAGAAAGAAATATCTAAATCTATTTTATTCGACAGGTTTAGCAACCTCGAATCGAACTTTGTCCTGTTCAAAATAGATTCTAAAGAGCTTTTAACAACAACTCTTGTGTTACTTTCATTTATTACTTTTTCAGAGAGCTTTTTTTGCGTTAATAAAAGCAATGATTTAACTATTTTTATATTTACTAATTCACCATCAGAATTAGAAGTTTGAGAACAAGAGCTATTGATCTTTGTGCCTTCATCTCGTAAAGACTTCGCGCCGATAGAACCATTGGATGTATCATCTTTATTTTTCTTTTCGTAGCTTAGTAGTTCAATTTTACATTGATATAGTTCTTTTTGTGTTTTGAGTAAAATAAGATTACTCAATTCATTATTACAAGTGTCAAATTTCATAGTTGTTTATTCGTTATTCAGAATTTTTGAAAATAAATACAATGTATCTATATTATATTTTCTTCATAACCCGCCCATACCTATCAGAAAAACGTACAATATCGTCTTCACCTAGATAGGCACCTGATTGTACTTCAATAAGCTCTAGTGGAATCTTGCCAGGGTTTTCTAGCGCGTGAACCGCACCGATGGGAATGTAAACCGATTCGTTTTCGGTAACTAACTTCGTTTCTTCATCGATTGTTACGTTGGCACTACCCGATACCACAATCCAATGCTCTGCGCGGTGGTGATGCATTTGAACCGAAAGCTTTTCACCTGGTTTTACGGTAATACGCTTAACTTGGAAGCGAGCACCACTGTCAATGGAGTCGTAACTGCCCCACGGGCGGAACACTTCACGGTGGAATTCAAACTCAGGGCGATGTTCAGCTTTAAGCTTATTTACTACCTTTTTAATGCTTTGTGCGTCATCTTTGTGGGCTACCATTACCGCGTCTTTGGTTTCTACTACAATAACGTCTTCTAGCCCAATTACAGACACTAAACGCTGTTCTGCGTTTACATAACTGTTCTTGGTATTTTCTAAGATAGTATCGCCTACGCAAACGTTGCCGCTATCATCTTTTGCCGAGGTTTCCCATAACGATGTCCAACTACCTACATCGCTCCATTGTGCATCTAGGGGCACCATGGCTGCACTGTCGGTTTTTTCCATTACAGCGTAATCAATGGAATCGTCGGGGCAGGTAGCAAAAATATCGTGGTCAACGCGAATAAAATCTAAATCAGGGGTTTCTGTATCGATGGCACGCTTACATACATCTAGCATTTCTGGGTTGTATTTTTCTAACTCGTCTAAGTAGCGACTAGCTTTAAACATAAACATGCCGCTATTCCAGTAATAGCTTCCAGATTCAACGTATTCTTTCGCTGTTTGTAATTCAGGTTTTTCAACAAATTCTGCAACTTCAAACCCGCCTTCTAGGCCACTGCCAGCTTTAATATAACCATAACCGGTGTGGGGCTGGTCTGGCACTATACCGAAGGTAACAAGCTTACCTTGCTTGGCAAGTACTTCTGCTTTTGTAATGGCGGTATGAAATGCAGGCTCATCTTTAATAAGGTGATCGGCCGCCAATACGAGAAGAATTGGGTCCTCACCGTTAATGGTGGCATGCAAGGCAGCTAACGCAATGGCCGGTGCCGTGTTACGCCCTACTGGCTCCAACAATATACCGCCGTGATGTATGTCTTTTTGTCTTAGTTGTTCTGCAACTAAAAAACGGTGGGCATCGTTACAGATAAAGATAGGGCTTGCAGCGTCGGTACCTTTTAACCGTGAAATGGTATCTTGCAGCATGGTGCTGTCAGACGTTAGCGATAAAAACTGCTTAGGAAGTGCGGCACGCGACTTTGGCCATAGGCGGCTTCCGGTGCCGCCGGCTAGTACTACTGGTTTCATAAAAATCCTTGGTTTTTTCATCTTCTCTTTGTGGAAGATATTTACATACCCTTTGGGTAAGTATATTCACAACTATAGCTGAATGAAACCGCTTAATTCAGGTTTTATAGGGGTTTCCAGGCTTTTTTGGCTATTTACATGCACTGAGCACTATTTGAGCAAATCGAAAATTTAGTATAACGTTGAAGTTGAAGGATTATTAATTAGGTACCTTACACGATGTTTATATATAAAAGACTTGCCTTGCTGGTTTTTACTGGCGTTTTAATGTCATTAGGTGGCTGTGCCACCTTAAATTACCCCTCCCCCATGCTAGAAACTGAAACATTTGAAAAGCTAATTAGCATTAAGCCTGTCGCGCCGAAAGAAAAAATATATCGCCAGTACGTTAGAAATGGCTTTTACTTTCAGTTTGAACGCATGGACGAAAACAATGTGATTTATGGCTGGTATACCTGCACCGATTGCAATTGGACTCGTTCTAAGATGTTGGCCGTTTACGATGGTAGTTATTTATATGTTACATACGGGCATCATGAGGAGTTCTTTCTAGAGGCACCTGAAAACATTCGTCATCACCCCAACTTTTCACATTGGTCTTGGAGTGCAATTAATAAATACCAAATTGAGGGGCGTAACCTCATTTTACTCGGCCAAATTCGTAAATGTGAATACATGAGCCCCATGATAAGAGAATGGAGCAATAGTGTTTGGACTTACGATGGGGAGATAGATTGTACTTATCAAGAGAGTGGCCGTTATAAAAGTATTTTTGTGGCTACCATTGATGAAACACTCACTGGAAGTAGAAGTTCTATCGTGGGTGCTGAAAACGATGCATTAGATGGCGATATCACTAATAAATTATCGAAGCTTAAAGATTTGTACGAACGCGGGTTAATTACGCAAGAAGAATACGAGCAAAAAAGAAAGGAAATATTGAGCAACCTTTAACGTATCACCTTTAACATTGAGTTCTTCAGCTAACGTAAAAAAGGCATTCTATTGAATGCCTTTGTTTGACGTGCTTTATGCTAACTATTGCGCCGACGCGTTCAACAGTTCCAACACCTGCCCGTCATTTTGTTTAGACTGCGCGAGTAACGATACGCTTGCTTGTTCCACAATTTGGCTCTGGGTTAACCTTGCTGTTTCTTGCGCATAATCAGTATCCGTTATTCTGCTACTCGCAGCGGATACATTTTCGTTCATTATGGCGTTTTGTTTGTAGGCTGAATACATCTGATTAATTTTAGCGCCATAGTAGGCTCTTGATTCCCCAATTTCTTCCAAGGCTGAATCAATACGAGCCAATGCATCTTCTGCCGACGTTTGCGTTTCTAGCGACGTTGTTTCGATACCTAATGTCGTCATGGTTGCAGGCGTTTTATCTAGGCTAATATACTCGGTACCTACACCGAGTTGATTACTGTCGGTAATATTCACGCCACCCAGGCTAAAGGGGTTACTGCCCTGCGTACCTATGGAATCCCAGCCTACCGTAATATTGAAGTATCCATTGCCCACAACGGAAATGATTAGTGGTTCGCTAGTTTCATCTATGGTTAGCGACTCAAGGTAAGTACCAGGGTGTCCATCGCCTGAAAAGGTAAACGTAGCGCCGTTATGGGTACTCACGCCAGAGGTAGATAGATTACTGTCATCGTACGTTGCGTTCGGCTGATAACCATTAGTTTCAAGGAAAAATGAATCTTCAATGTCATTGGCATTATTGATGTCATTCACTCCCCAAGCACCATCGCTTAGGGGGGTGCCTATTACGTGTTCACCGTTGGTCTTAAATACTTGTATGTCATCGTCTGCGCCAAAGGAATCTAAACTGATACTTATACCTTTCGACCCTGCAGGAATATAAGCAATGGAACGTAACCCGCTTTCCATCGAGGTAGTTTGCCCGGCGGTAAACACATCATCCAAAGAGGATACATAGCTAGAGAGCAAATCATTATCGTCGACAAGGGGTAGTCGATTGAAAACTTCGGTGTTAAACGCAATGGCGTTTACTGCGTTCTTAAGTTGGTTAAATTCTTTATTCAGTGCTGCCCTGTCAGAATCGCTGTTAATACCATTTTGCGCTTGCACGGCAAGTACACGCATGCGTTGCAGTAATGCGGCAGATTCTTGCAGCCCTGTGTCTGCGGTTTGGGCGTAACTGATACCATCGTTAAGGTTGCGGTTAATTTGGCTATGGGCTGAACGTGATGAAGCTAAGCGTGTCGCTATTTGTAGCCCTGCACTGTCGTCGGCAGCACGATTAATGCGGCTTCCAGAGCTAAGCTTCTCTAGTGACGCGTTAAGCTGGCTGTTTTTAAATGTGTTAGCGATAGCTGCTGTATTTAAATTTGAGAGTGAAAACATACCTGTTTAATTTACATGCTCGTCCTAATTCTACATGTATGTAGCAAGTACCGTGCACAAACTGAACAAAGGGTGGAAAACGTCAGAAACAAAAAAGGGGCAGAGTTTTCACTCTGCCCCTTTTTCAATGTGAGTATTAATTACTCTTCAGTTGCTTCTACTGCTTCTTCTTCAGCTTCTACAACTGGACGGTCAACTAGCTCAACATATGCCATTGGGGCATTGTCGCCAGAACGGAAACCGCATTTTAAAATGCGAGTGTAACCGCCTGGGCGAGCTTCGTAACGAGGACCAAGCTCGTTGAATAGTTTACCTACAACCTCTTTATCACCAGTGCGGGCGAAAGCTAGACGACGATTTGCAACGCTGTCTTCTTTAGCCATAGTGATTAGAGGCTCAATTACGCGACGTAATTCTTTCGCTTTTGGTAACGTAGTTTTGATCACTTCGTGCTTGACCAAAGAGCCAGCCATGTTTTTGAACATAGCTTGACGATGGCTGCTGTTGCGATTCAACTGACGACCACTCTTACGATGGCGCATAGTTTTATCCTTCTCTACAAATCAGTTTGATAAAAACCTGATTAATCTTTTTCAGCGATGCTCTCAGGCGGCCAGTTTTCTAGGCGCATACCTAGAGACAAACCACGAGATGCTAGAACATCTTTGATTTCAGTTAGCGATTTCTTACCAAGGTTAGGCGTTTTAAGTAGCTCAACCTCAGTGCGCTGTACCAGGTCACCAATGTACTGGATAGCTTCTGCTTTCAAACAGTTTGCAGAACGTACTGTCAGTTCAAGGTCATCTACTGGACGAAGCAGAATCGGATCGAATTCTGGCTTCTCTTCTTTCGCTTCTGGCTCTGACACATCTCGTAAATCTACGAATGCATCTAGCTGTTCAGCTAGGATAGTAGCAGAACGGCGGATCGCTTCTTCAGGATCTAAAGTACCGTTCGTCTCCATGTCGATGATCAATTTGTCAAGGTCTGTGCGTTGTTCAACACGAGCAGACTCAACACTGTATGCAATACGTTCAACTGGGCTGTATGAAGCGTCTACTAACAAACGACCAATTGGACGATCATCTTCTTCAGAGGAGCGACGGGTAGAAGCTGGTACATAACCGCGACCCATTTCTACTTTAACGCGCATGCTGATTTCAGCTTCGCCAGTTAAAGTACAAATAACGTGGTCAGGGTTAACAATTTCTACGTCGCCATCATGCTGAATATCACCAGCAACAACAGGGCCAGCGCCAGATTTCACTAGAGTTAGGGTTGCCTCAGTTTTACCTTCAAGGCGAACCGCTAAACCTTTCAGATTAAGCAAGATTTCAATCACATCTTCTTGCACACCTTCTTTGGTGCTGTACTCGTGAAGAACGCCATCAATTTCTACCTCGGTTACTGCGCATCCTGGCATGGATGACAATAAAATACGACGTAGGGCGTTACCTAGAGTATGGCCAAAGCCGCGCTCTAGTGGTTCCAAAGTTACTTTGGCACGAGTAGGAGAAACGTTTTCGATCTCAACTAATCTCGGTTTTAGGAATTCAGTCACAGAACCCACAATGCTTCCTCTTTAGTTAGCTTTACTTAGAGTAAAGTTCGACGATCAACTGTTCGTTAATTTCAGCAGACAGGTCAGTTCTTTCTGGAACGCGCTTGAAAGTGCCTTCCATTTTGCTGCTGTCTACTTCAATCCAGGTTGGCTTCTCACGTTGGTCAGCCAGTTCCAAAGCAGCAACGATACGCGCTTGCTTTTTAGCTTTTTCACGAACAGAAACCACGTCTTCGGCAGAAACGTTAAACGATGGAATGTTCACAACTTGACCATTTACCATGATCGCCTTGTGGCTAACTAGCTGACGTGCTTCAGCACGGGTGCTAGCGAATCCCATACGATAAACTACGTTATCAAGACGCTGTTCTAAAAGTTGTAACAAGTTTTCACCTGTGTTGCCTTTTAGACGTGCAGCTTCTTTGTAGTAGTTACGGAATTGCTTTTCAAGTACGCCATACATACGACGAACTTTTTGTTTTTCACGCAACTGAACACCGTAGTCAGACAAACGGCCACGACGGGCACCATGTTGACCAGGCGCAGTATCGATTTTACATTTAGAATCGATTGCGCGAACGCCGCTTTTAAGGAACAAATCCGTTCCTTCGCGACGGCTAAGTTTGAGTTTTGGACCCAAATATCTTGCCATGATCTTTCTCCAACTGTCCGTCGATTAAACGCGACGTTTTTTCGGTGGACGACAACCGTTGTGAGGAATAGGGGTCACATCGGTAATGTTTGTGATCTTATAACCTGTAGCGTTAAGAGCACGGATCGCAGACTCACGGCCTGGACCTGGACCTTTAACGAACACTTCAAGGTTCTTAAGACCGTATTCTTGTGCAGCTACACCTGCACGCTCAGCAGCAACCTGTGCAGCAAATGGGGTAGATTTACGTGAACCACGGAAACCTGAACCACCAGATGTCGCCCATGCTAATGCATTGCCTTGACGGTCTGTGATAGTCACAATTGTGTTGTTGAAAGACGCATGGATATGAGCCATACCGTCTGCAACCTGACGTTTTGCGCGCTTACGCGTGCTACGAGCTGGTGCTTTTGCCATAACTTACTCCCCGCTTACTTCTTAATTGGCTTACGAGGACCTTTACGGGTACGCGCATTAGTTTTAGTGCGCTGACCACGTAGAGGCAAGCTACGACGGTGGCGAATACCACGGAAGCAACCCAGGTCCATCAAACGTTTGATGCTCATAGAGACTTCACGACGTAAGTCACCTTCAACGGTGAACTTAGCCACTTCGTCACGAAGCTTATCAATAGTCGCTTCGTCTAGCTCTTTGATTTTTGTATTTTCTGCAACACCAGCACCCGCACAAATGCTTTTCGCACGTGTGGGACCAACGCCGTAGATCGCTTGGATAGCGATGACAGCATGCTTGTGCTCAGGAATGTTAATGCCAGCGATACGGGCCATTAACAGCACTCCTCTTGTTTATTTGTCGACGACCTAAAAAGCCCGATAGGATACTTACCCGTCGACTAAATTGCAAATTTTGGTGCAAAATACTTATAAACAAAACTAGCAGAACCTGATAAGTATGATTCAGGTTCTGCTTACTTAGCTTTGCAAATATTCTGTACCGCTTAGATTAGCCCTGACGCTGCTTGTGCTTAGGGTCAGAACTGCAAATTACACGCACAACACCGTTGCGCTTGATAACTTTACAGTTACGGCAAATCTTTTTTACTGATGCACGAACTTTCATTACATCGTTCCCCTTTCTTTCAAAATTAAGGGGCTAACTTATCGGCCGTAGCCTTTAAGGTTAGCTTTCTTCAGCACAGACTCATATTGACTCGACATCAAATGTGTCTGTACTTGTGCCATAAAGTCCATGATAACCACTACGATAATGAGAAGCGACGTACCACCGAAGTAGAACGGCACATTCCAAGCAATTAGCATGAATTCAGGCACTAAACAAATAAAGGTTATGTACAGTGCGCCCGCCAGCGTTAAGCGAGTCATTACCTTATCGATATAACGTGATGTTTGCTCACCCGGACGAATACCCGGAATAAACGCACCAGACTTTTTCAAGTTATCTGCAGTATCACGCGGGTTGAAAACCAACGCCGTGTAGAAGAAGCAGAAGAAGATGATAGCTGCTGCATATAACATCACGTACAGCGGTTGACCAGGCGATAGCATTAATGCTACGTCTTGTAACCACGCTGTCGATTCATTTTGCCCAAACCATCCTGCGATAGTCCCTGGGAACAAAATGATGCTGGAAGCAAAGATAGGCGGTATAACACCAGCCATGTTGACCTTCAGCGGTAAATGCGTGCTTTGCGCGGCGAAAACCTGACGGCCTTGCTGACGCTTCGCGTAGTTTACCACAATTCTGCGTTGTCCGCGCTCTACAAATACCACAAGGTATGTAAGCGCGATAACAATCACAGCAATCAACAACAAGAACAACAGATTAATGTCGCCTTGTCTTGCTTGTTCCGCTGTCTGACCTATCGCTGTTGGTAGACCGGCAACAATACCAGCAAAAATCAATATAGAGATACCGTTACCAATACCTCGTTCAGTAATTTGCTCACCTAACCACATAAGGAACATCGTTCCTGTGACTAAGCTCACTACTGCCGTAAAGTAGAATCCGAAGCCAGGGTTTATCACCAATCCATTAATCAGGTTGGGCAGACCAGTCGAAATACCAATTGACTGGAAGATAGCCAATACCAACGTTAAATAACGTGTGTACTGGCTGATCTTACGACGACCTGCCTCGCCTTCTTTTTTAAGCTCCATCATCGGTGGATGAACCACCGAGAGCAACTGCATAATAATGGACGCAGTAATGTATGGCATAATGCCCAAAGCCAGAACGGATGCACGCTCAAGCGCACCACCAGAGAACATGTTAAACATTTCTACAATGGTGCCTTTTTGTTGCTCGAACAAGTCAGCAAGTACCGCTGGATCGATGCCAGGGATAGGAACATAAGAACCTAGTCTGAATACAACAATCGCACCAAGTACGAACAACAATCTTGCCTTAAGCTCACTCAAGCCGCTTTTAGCGCCTGAATCCAATCCTGGTTTAGCCATCTAGCTTATTCCTCTACTTTACCGCCAGCAGCTTCAATCGCTTCTTTAGCGCCTTTAGTAACCTTCAACCCGCTTACTGTAACAGCGCGTGATACTTCACCGCTCTTGATAACTTTAACAAACTGAATCTCTTTTTTGATAAGACCCGCTGCTTTTAAAGTTTCAAGAGATGCTGTATCACCCTCTACCTTAGCGATTTCTGCAAGTGTCACTTCGTCAGTAACAAAGCTCTTGCGTGAAGTGAAACCGAATTTAGGAAGACGACGCTGAATAGGCATCTGACCACCTTCGAACCCTGGCTTAACGCGGCCACCTGAACGGCTTTTTTGACCTTTGTGACCTACGCCACTCGTTTTACCAAGACCTGAGCCGATACCACGACCAGTACGCTTACCAGTTGGTTTTGAACCTTCGGCTGGAGAAATTGTATTTAAACGCATGTCTTACTCCTCCACTATCTCAACCATGTAATTTACACGGTTGATCATGCCACGTACGGCTGGGGTATCTTCCAGTTCACGAACATGGTTGATTTTACGAAGGCCTAGGCCTTTAAGCGTAGCTTTGTGCTTTGGCAAGCGGCCAATCGCACTTTTAGTTTGCTTTACTTTAATCGTTGCCATGTTTGATTACCCCAAAATTTCTTCTACAGACAATCCACGTTTCGCAGCAACTTTCGCTGGAGAATTCATCTCTGTCAGCGCGTTGATTGTTGCACGAACAACGTTGATTGGGTTTGTAGAGCCGTAACATTTTGAAAGTACGTTCTGTACACCAGCTACTTCAAGTACTGCACGCATTGCACCGCCGGCGATGATACCGGTACCTTCTGATGCAGGCTGCATGTAAACTTTAGAGCCAGAGTGACGACCTTTAATTGGGTGCTGTAACGTGTGGCCATTAAGGTCTACGTCAACCATGTTGCGACGAGCCTTTTCCATTGCTTTTTGGATTGCAGCAGGAACTTCACGTGCCTTACCGTAACCAAAACCAACGCGACCATTACCGTCACCCACTACTGTCAATGCAGTGAAACTAAAGATACGACCACCTTTAACCACTTTAGAAACGCGGTTTACAGCGATCAATTTCTCTAGAAATTCACCATTTTGAACATCTTGTTTAGCCATTATAAACTCCTAGAACTGAAGACCAGCTTCGCGAGCTGCATCAGCTAATGCCTTAACGCGACCGTGGTATTTAAAGCCACTACGATCGAAAGCCACTGTCTTAATGCCTTTCTCAAGTGCGCGTTCTGCGATTGCTTTACCGACTACCGTCGCTGCTTCAGTATTACCTGTAGATTTAAGATCTTTTGCAAGATCTGTTTCAACAGTTGAAGCCGCTGCCAACACTTCAGAACCGCTAGGAGCGATTAACTGAGCATAAATGTGGCGAGGTGTACGGTTAATTACCAAGCGATGCGCGGCCAGTTCACGAATTTTTGCACGTGCGCGAGTTGCGCGACGAATGCGAGCTGTTTTCTTATCCATCGTATCACCCACCTACTTTTTCTTAGCTTCTTTACGACGTACGTTTTCGTCAGCATAACGTACACCTTTGCCTTTGTAAGGCTCTGGTGGACGGTAAGCGCGAATGTTCGCCGCAACCTGACCTACCATCTGCTTATCGGCGCCTTTCACGACGATTTCAGTTTGGCTAGGAGTTTCAACGGTAATGCCTTCAGGCATCTCGTATACTACTGGGTGTGAGAAACCTAGCGTTAGGTTAAGCTTGGCACCTTGTGCTTGCGCACGGTAACCAACACCGTTTAGCTGAAGCTTTTTCTCAAAACCTTGTGAAACACCTTGAACCATTGCATTTAGGATAGAGCGAGCAGTACCTGCTTGTGCCCAGCTATCAGCGAAACCTTCACGTGGAAGTGCTTTAAGTTGGTTCTCTTCCTGTACAACTTCTACTGCGTCATTAAATACGCGGGTCAAAGTGCCTTTACTACCTTTAACAGTAACTTCTTGACCAGAGATAGAAATTTCTACACCTGATACAACATTTACTGGGGCTTTTGCTATACGTGACATTTCAACTCCTCCGTTATGCTACATAACCGATGATCTCACCGCCCATGCCTGCGTTACGCGCTGCACGGTCAGTCATCACACCTTTAGAAGTCGACACGATAGCAACACCTAAACCACCCATTACTTTTGGAAGCTCATCTTTTTTCTTATAGATGCGCAGACCAGGACGGCTTACACGTTCGATAGTGTCAATTACTTGCTTGCCTTCGAAGTACTTAAGCGTCACTTCTAAAACAGGCTTAACGTCACCAGAGGTTGCATAGTCAGCAATGTAACCTTCTGCCTTCAATACTTCACAAATAGCTGCGCGAAGTTTAGAAGACGGCATAGTTACAGAAACTTTCTGTGCCATCTGGCCGTTACGGATGCGGGTAAACATATCCGCGATAGGATCTTGCATGCTCATTATCAGCTACTCCTTACCAGCTGGCTTTTTTAAGGCCAGGGACTTCACCGCGCATCGCTGCTTCGCGAAGCTTAATACGGCTAAGACCGAATTTGCGTAGGTAACCATGTGGACGACCAGTAACACGACAGCGGTTGCGCTGACGTGAAGCACTAGAGTCACGTGGCAGTTGTTGTAGCTTTAGAACAGCGTCCCAACGCTCATCTTCAGAAGCGTTAACATCGCTGATAATCGCTTTAAGTGCGGCGCGCTTTTCAGCATACTTAGCGACTAGCTTAGTACGCTTAGCTTCACGTGCCTTCATTGATTCTTTTGCCATAACCCTACACCCCTACTTTTTGAATGGGAAGTTGAACGCGTCCAGCAGAGCACGTGCTTCGTCATTAGTATTCGCACTGGTAGTGATAGTAATATCCATACCGCGAACTTTATCCACTTTATCGAAATCGATTTCAGGGAAAATGATTTGCTCACGCACGCCCATGCTGTAGTTACCACGACCGTCGAATGATTTTGGGTTCAAACCACGGAAGTCGCGAACACGTGGAATAGCGATTGAAATCAAACGCTCTAGGAATTCCCACATACGCTCGCCGCGTAAGGTTACTTTACAGCCAATCGGATAACCTTCACGGATTTTAAAACCCGCTACTGATTTTCTTGCAACTGTGACTACAGGTTTCTGACCGGCGATAGCCGTCATGTCAGCTTGAGCATTCTCAAGTACCTTTTTGTCAGCAACTGCTTCACCTAAACCCATGTTTAGAGTGATTTTTTCAATCCGAGGGACTTGCATGACGCTTTTGTATCCGAACTGCTTAGCAAGTTCAGCTACTACTGTTTCTTTATAGAAATCATGCAGTTTCGCCATCGTACTCTCCAATATAATTAAACAAGTTCACCGTTTGACTTGAAGAAACGAACTTTCTTCTCGTCTTCGAAACGGAAACCAACGCGATCTGCTTTACCCGTTGCTGGGTTAACAATCGCAACATTAGAAACGTGAATAGAAGCTTCTTTCTCAACAATACCACCAGCAATACCCAGTTGTGGGTTAGGCTTAGTGTGTTTCTTGACGAGATTAACGCCTTCTACAATTAAACGGTTATCAGCAATAAGCACTTTAAGGACTTTGCCTTGTTTGCCTTTGTCTTTACCCGCTAATACGACTACTTCATCATCACGACGAATTTTATTAGCCATTATCGTGACTCCTTATAGTACCTCTGGGGCCAATGAGATGATTTTCATGAAGTTTTCACTTCTCAACTCACGGGTTACCGGTCCAAAGATACGCGTACCAATTGGTTGCTTGTTTGCATTAAGCAAAACAGCCGCGTTACCGTCAAAACGAATGGATGAACCATCAGCACGACGAACGCCTTTTCTAGTACGCACCACCACTGCATTCAGTACGTCACCTTTTTTAACTTTACCGCGAGGAATTGCTTCCTTCACAGTAACTTTGATGATGTCACCGATACCTGCATAACGGCGATGCGAGCCACCAAGAACCTTAATACACTGAACCCTGCGAGCGCCGCTGTTGTCTGCAACGTCCAGGTTAGTTTGCATTTGGATCATGTTAGTGCTCCGCTCTAAAAATTAAGACTCTCCCGAGTCGTTTAAGCTGCTAATCTCAACATGGAAGCGCTGAAATTATATACATACCCCCATAAAAAGGGCGCGAAATGATAACAGAAATCTTGGGGTAGTGATAGCGTTAAATTGAATTATTTTTAGGCGATGGAAAAATAATCGGCCTCGCGAGATAGTAGAAGCCGGAAGAGCGTTTATTATACCTGCTTAAGCGGTGCTGTCGAGCATTTCCGTTGGTGGGGATAGATGATAAAGCAAACGATCCCGTAAGCGGCTTATTCCCACTGGCTTTGAAATAAAATCATTCATGCCGGCGTGTAAGCATTTGTCTTTTTCGCTGGGCATCGCGTTGGCGGTTAACGCAATAATTGGCACGTCACTGCCTGCACCGTCTAAGCGCCTAATGTGTTTGGTCGCGGTAATGCCATCCATCACTGGCATATGGCAATCCATCAGTATTAGGGTGTAAGGAGCTTTAACGTTAATAGCATGCGTCACTTTGGCCACGCCCACTTCGCCGTTTTCCGCCACCTCTACTTTTAAACCAATCTCTTTTAATTGCTCTTTAATGACAATTTGGTTTATCTCGTTATCTTCTACTACTAATACCTTGGCATTTTTAAAGGTGTTTTTAAGTTCTGCCGCCGTATATCTCGCCTGGGCTTTATGCTGGTTTACTTTTGGCGCTATGCCATCGGCACTGTCTAATGTAAGGGTTACAATGAAGCGTGTCCCTGCCCCTAGCTCGCTAGACACATCTATACTTCCCCCGTAGTGGGTTATGATTTTATGCACAATAGCAAGCCCCAACCCGGTGCCACCAAAGCGGCGTTGTGTTGACTCTTCAGCCTGCAAGAACGGCGTGAATATTACCGCTTGCTGTGCTTCACTTATGCCTATACCAGTATCGGTTACTATAAGTTTTATTCTGTAGCGGTCAGGGCCATATTTGGTGCAACGGGTGGTCACTTTCACGTTACCCTTAAGGGTAAACTTAATGGCATTATTGATGAGGTTTATGAGTACTTGATTTAACCTTAAACTGTCTGCCATGAATAAATGGCCCGATAAGGCTTTCGTATCCGCTGTAAATTGTAGCCCTTTTTTATTCGCTAAACGTTCAAACATGGGTAATTGATGCAGTATTACCTCTTCAATATTCACGGGAGACGCTTCAAACGTCATTTGGCCTGAGTCTATTTTAGAAAAATCGAGTACATCATTTACAATGCCAAGTAGTGCTTCGGCACTTTTCATCGCCACATTCACATACTCTTTTTGCTTGGACGACAATGTCGATGCTTCCAACGTTTCCAACATACCTTGAACACCGTGGATTGGCGTGCGAATTTCATGGCTCATATTGGCGAGAAAGTCACTGCGGGCCGCTAAGGCTTTTTCTGCAATTTCAGTTTTATCTTGAAGCGTCTGTAAGGTATAGATGCGATCGGAAATATCTCGGGTGGCGCCCACTACCTTAGTGCACTTTCCGTTTTCAAAAATAGGTTGGGCACGGCTTTCTAGCCATTTGGTCTCGCCCGCATCGGTAAGAACTTCTAGCTCGTAATTCCAACCTTCACCGGTTTGTATAATTTCTTCAAACTTGCTTTGGTACTGTGCTTTGGTTTCATTATGCTTAATGAGAGCTAACACTTCCTGAGTGGTGATGTCTCGGTCTGGGTGAATATGAAGCATGCGTTTTAGGGCATCGCACCAATATAGCTGCTGTGTTGCGACGTTATACTCCCAGGTGCCTACGCCTACTAATGTGGTAATTTGGGTTAGCAAGGTATTTTGTTCAGCCAAGACCTCTTGCTGCTTTGACATACTGCCGAATGCCTGCTGTTTTTCGATTTCATTGCCAATCCAATCGGCAAACAGAAGCACATAGTCATAATCTAAATTGGAGAATGGGTTATCGCTGGCTTGTTCGGAAGAAAAATTAAGGGTGCCGTAGCATTTGTTATTCACATAGATGGGAGAGGCAATATAACGACGGAGTTTGAACTTATCGTAACAAGGGTGTGAAGCACCTGGATAGGCATCAATATTGGCGTAGGCAACGATTTCGCCCGCATTTATTGTATCTGCACAGTAGGTGTCAATAAGACTGAACGCGGTGCCAGCGACAATACTGTTATCAGGGGTTAACGCATGCATAATCACGTAATTATCATTTGTGACTTTGCTAACGATGGCGTTATCGAGGCCGAGGGTTGCCACGCCTATTTTCAAAAGATGCGCTACTTTATCGACAAACGGCAGGTCGTTATCCGTAGAAATTTGGTGCAAGTCGTTTATTACGCTCATTCGGTTCCTCCTTTTAATGCAGGCGCCATGAGGCAAAAAAGGCCATCACTTCAAAGTACTGGCCTTTTAACAACTTAACCTAATTTTTACTTATTGGAAGGCTTCTCACCTTATCAATTAGTCTAATTTTCAGGCAAATCAACTAGTAAAGAATGTTGATTTCATAACCTGTTGCAGTGTCAGCAGGTTCAACCGTTACAATATAGTTTTCTTCTTCATTAAACCCGAACAATGCTGTTCTATCTAAAAGGATTTGCTCTTCGTTGTCGTCTTCATATACCGCGATAACTTCGTAATAATCTGAAGGCAATACTTCGCTGTCGCTTTCACCAAACTCTAGGTTTTGTAAATCATACTCTGCGGTATCGATAGTTTCATCGTTACGTACAAGGTAAAAGTCTACATCATCGAAGTCTTCAACTAGGTTGATGAAATTAACCGTTTTGTCGTAGGCCTGTGGCAATCCACTTTCCACAAAGGTTGCTGCGCCAAGGGCACCATTTCTTTCGTAGATAAGAATGGCTTTACTCTCACCTTGGTTAAGGGTAATCAGTTTATTACTCAGCTGTGTATATTCACCTGTGCTGTCTGATACAGTAACGCGGTAGTCACCGTATGTGATAGTAGTAAATTCACTTAATTCACCCGCGTCTAGCGAGAAGGCTACATCTTCTTCGTCGGTTGTACCGCCAAAAGTGACATCCAATGCGGTGCTTAGGTTTGTTGAATTATAGATGCGGTATTGTGCATCTGCTTCAACGTCGGTTAGCGCAGTTACTGTAGATGAATTCAAAATTGTGTCTACAATTAGGCCGTCTTGAATAGCACCACTAACATCGCGCATTGTCATTAAGTATTCTGTCTCATAGGCAAAGTCGATAGTTTGCGATTCGAATACAACGTCTGTGCTACCTGGTTCTGTTAGGTAAATAGTATATTCACCTTCATCAAAGTAATCGCTGTCGTCATCTGGATCCCAGTAGTCCAATTCAATCATTTCGCTCGCAGTTACCGTGCCGAGGAAGTTTGCGGCTTCAAAAGGGTCGCCTGCATCACTGAGATAAAAATCGTAAGAATCTTCATCTATGGTTACCGAAAGGGCAAACAGTCTGAAGTGGTCTTCTAGTGTTTCACGCTCATACTGATATTCAGTAATAATAGGGTCTGAGAAGTCACCACTCATCACAATCAGTGTTTTGTACCCTGTTTTTAAATCAACTGTGTAGGTATCGATAAGCACTTCTTGATCGTCTGAGTCTGTGCGGATGAACTCTAGTTCATATTCATCCTTTTCCATAGAGTACATGGATGTGGTATCGCCAAACTGTGCAGAACCGAAGCTATCGCCATCCACCTCACGCATTTCTACGTTGGCTCCATTAGGAGATGCATTATAAAACTGAATATAAGCATACGAATAATCGGTGCTACTACCACTTGAGCCACCACAGGCACTTAAGCCAAGAAGTGCGATAAGCCCAATAGCTACATTTCGTAACCAAGCCTTTGAGTGAAATTGCATAAACTAAATGTCCTTACTGAATCATTGTTGGGTAAAGCAATAGGCAGGTGCTGCCGCGCTTAATGTTAGGCACTATGCCTGAGTAGTTACCTAACGGGGTGAACTATACTGCGCTATGGCAGTAAACAGAGAGGGTTAGTTCCAGCCTTTACGCCTTCTTTACAAAGCTGACTTAAAACTGTGTCTTTTATGCCAACAACAAGCAGAAAGCCCGCATTATGCGGGCTTTCAAGACGTATCAGGAATAATGTAAAGGCGACTATTACAGCGTGCGTTGTCTCACTATTTCGTACAAGCAAATCCCCGTTGCCACTGATACGTTTAAACTACTTACACTTCCTGCCATGGGTAACTTAACCAATTCGTCGCAGGTTTCTTTCGTTAACCTGCGCATCCCCTTACCTTCAGCGCCCATAACAAGCGCCGTGGGGCCTTTCAGGTCGATATCATATAAGGTTTTGTCGGTTTCACCGGCAGTACCTACAATCCACAAGCCTTTGTCTTGCAGATGCTTAAGCGTACGCGATAAATTAGTCACTTGGATAAGTGGAATAACTTCAGCTGCGCCACATGCCACTTTTCGTACGGTACCATTGAGGCTGGCTGATTTATCTTTAGGTACCACGACCGCATGCACACCTGCACCATCGGCAGTACGTAAACATGCACCCAAATTATGAGGATCGGTGATGCCATCTAACACTAACAATAAAGGTTGGTCTTGGCTTTCTAAAATACGGTCTAAGTCGGCTTCATCCAACACTTTTGCCGGTTTTGCACGTGCAACCACACCTTGGTGTTGTTCGCCGTTTACTTTATCGTCTAACGCTTTACGTTGACAAAACTGCACCGAAATACCGAAACGTCGTGCTTGATTCACAATATTGGTAAGGCGTTCATCATTACGCCCTTTTAATACCATGACTTCCATCACTCGCTCTGGCTCTTGCTCTAGCACAGACTGCATTGCATGAAGCCCATATAACCATTCTTGCTGCGCCACTACCCGTTACCCCCTTTTCTTCGCTCGTGGTGTTGCACCTTTACCTTTCGGTGCTGGCCCTTTCGGCCCTCGTTTGGCGTTCCTGCTTGGTTTTTTGGCCGTTTTCACTTTTACCTTCTTACCACCAGGGCCGCGCAGCATAGACTTATCCAGTAATAAATCAATCTTTCTTTCATCGAGGTTAACCGCAGCCACTTTCACCTCAAGCGTATCGCCAAGCCTAAATTGGCGATGGCCAGATTCACCCAAAAGAACCTGCTTAACTTCATCGTAATGATAAAAATCATCATCTAACGAGGTAATGTGGACCAAACCATCAATGTGGTATTCGGTAAGGCGAACAAACAAGCCAAAATTCGTAACCGAGCTCACCACACCTTCAAAAGTGTCTCCCACGTGGTCTAACATAAACTCGCATTTAAGCCAGTCTGCTACGTCACGGGTGGCATCATCAGCCCTGCGCTCAGTCATAGAGCATTGCTCACCAAGTTGCTCTATTTCTTCGCCAGTGTAATTTTTAAAGCCTGATACCGCTTTTTTGCCCTGCTGTTTAGCAATAATGCCTTTTAACGCACGGTGAACCACTAAATCGGGGTAACGCCTAATAGGAGAAGTAAAATGGGCATACGCATCTAAAGCTAAACCAAAGTGACCCAAATTATCGCCATCGTAGATAGCTTGCTTCATTGAACGTAAAAGCATAGTTTGAATCAGCTCTTCATCCACCCGCCCGCGGGTTTTCAGCACCACATCGGTAAAGGCTGAAGGCTCGGCATCGTCAGTAATGCGATGGGGTATCCCTATTTCACCCAAGTAGCTGGTGAATGAGGTTAACCGGTCTGCATCGGGTTTATCATGTACACGGTACAGTGCGGGCGCTTCATGCTTTTCTAGCATTAACGCCGCACTGACATTTGCCATAATCATGCACTCTTCAATGAGCTTATGTGCATCGTTACGCACGAGGGGCACAATATTTTCTATTTTGCGCTGTGCGTTAAACACAAATTTCACTTCTTGTGTTTCAAATTCGATGGCACCGCGCTGTTGACGTGACTTTTTAAGCGCCCGATACAAATCGTGTAAATGGCGTAAATGCGGCACATGGGCTTCGTAGCGCTGATGAAGATCTTTATCGCCTTGCAGAATATTCCATACTTTATTGTAGGTAAGACGTGCATGGGAATTCATGACCGCTTCGTAAAATTGGTATTCCTCCAGCTGCCCTTGAGCAGAAATAGTCATTTCACACACCATGCACAGACGGTCTACCTCTGGATTTAGCGAGCATAAGCCGTTGGATAATACTTCCGGCAGCATGGGAATAACTTGATCAGGGAAGTACACCGAGTTACCACGCTGCTGCGCTTCATCATCTAACGCCGTGCCTGTGCGTACATAGTGGCTAACATCGGCAATGGCCACCCACAATTGCCACCCGCCGTTGTCTAACGGTTCGCAATATACTGCATCATCAAAGTCTCTGGCATCTTCACCGTCAATGGTAACAAGGGGGAGTTGACGTAAATCGATACGGCCTTCTTTGGCTTCATCAGGCACCGACTCTGTCAGGTTACTTACTTGCTTAGTGACCCCTTTCGGCCATTGGTGTGGAATGTCGAACGTACGCAGCGCCATTTCAATTTCCATACCTGGCGCCATATGTTCACCAAGCACTTCCACTATTTTACCAACGGGGCTCATTTTCCGACGTGGACGCTGGGTCAATTCTACAACCACCACTTGCCCCATTCGGGCACCGTTGGTGTGCTCTGGTGGAATGACAATTTCGTGTTGTAAACGGCTATCGTCGGGCACTACCATGCCAAAGCCTTGCTCTACAAAGTAACGCCCAACAATGGGTTCGCTACGAGGCTCGATAACTTGGGTAACAAAGGCTTCTTTTCGCCCGCGTCTGTCGGTGCCGCTTACCCGCGCCTCCACGATGTCATCATGTAAGAATAGGTTCATTTGACCTGCGCTAATGAACAGGTCTCCACTTTTATCTTCAGGGCGCAAGAATCCAAAACCGTCTCTGTGGCCAATAATGCGGCCTTTAAATATTTCATCACGGTTTTGGAGTATGTACTTTTTCTGTTTGGTAAATTGAATCTGGCCTTCACGTTCCATTGCGCGCAAACGGCGCTGGATGCCAATTCTGGCTTCTTCTTCGTAGGCGTTTACCAAAGCGCAGATATCCAGAAACGACAATGGCTTGTCGTGTTCTTTTAATACGCTCATTAGATATTCTCGGCTTGCTACCGGGTTTTCGTACTTCTCTTTCTCGCGCTGATAATGCGGATCATCACTCATGTATTTATAAATTACCTTTTGTTGTTTCGTTTCGCGAATGCGTGTATTTCATTTGCTTGATTTTCTTAGACACATTCACGTAATTTGGTTCATGTGGTCAATTGATACACAGTATAACAGTATTTACAGCAAAACATTGCGTTGTAATTACAAGGGGATTAAACCTTGAAATGCCACGCCAGTGTCACACACCCTGTATAACATTAGCGTTCTTATTTTATGTCGCGGTGTTTCGCCACTGACAATAACCATTAACGAAAAATCAATAAATAAGCAGGCATTATGGACAGAAGATCGTTTATAAAATTATCGTCTCTCGCGGGCGTAGGGCTGACGGTATCTACCGGCTTGGCGGGTTGTGTATCTACCGCTAAGCCGCAGGTTGCTGCAAAATTTACTCATGGCGTTGCCAGCGGCGATCCATTGCAAACAGCGGTTATATTGTGGACGAGAGCCGTGCCCTCAGATGACACTAATCAAGCGCAAATTATATGGGAAGTGGCTGAGTCAGAAAGCTTTAATACCTTAGTTGCCAGCGGTGAAGTGTCATCAAACGCGACGCGAGACTTTACGGTTAAGGTTGACGTTACTGGGCTAAAGCCAGGTACCCGCTATTTTTACCGTTTCCGCAGTGCGTCTTCTGTCAGTGCCGTAGGTGAAACTAAAACACTGCCCGGTGACGCAGTTAACGAGGTTACTTTTGGGGTGTTCTCCTGTTCTAACTACCCTGCAGGCTTTTTTACTCCTTATGCCGAAGCCGCCAAGCAAGACAGCATTGATTATGTGTTGCATTTGGGCGATTACATCTATGAATACGATGGCAAGGGTTACGGAACCCAGCACGCTGAAGAAATGGGGCGTACCTTTGTTGCAGACAATGACACAGAGCTCTTTACATTAACTGATTATCGCAAACGCTACGCGCTATATCGCACCGACGAAGGCTTGCGTTCGCTTCACCAACGCAAGCCGTTCATTGTGGTATGGGATGACCACGAAATTTCCAACGACACCTATAAAGATGGCGCACAAAATCATCAGCGTGATGAAGGTGACTTTTATGCGCGCCGGGCAGCGGCAGTTCAAGCTTATTATGAATGGCTGCCTATTCGCCCCCCCTTTGGCGATAGCCGTTTAGAGATTTATCGCCAATTTACGTTTGGTAAGTTAGTGGATTTGTATATGCTAGATACCCGTGTGCTTGCGCGGGACAAGCAACTGGTTTACAGCGATTTTCGCGACCCACAAACGAACGCCTTCGATCAACAAGGTTTTGTCGCCGCCATGAGCAACCCTTCAAGAGGGCTGTTGGGCACTGCACAGCGTGAATGGCTTACCAATAATATGACCAAAAGTGAAGCCAAGTGGCAAGTGTTAGGGCAACAGTTATTAATAGGCCGCATGCATTTTCCTGCGTCTATTTTTAATGGTGTTCCCCGTGAACAGGTACCTGCTCATGTTCACACCTTAGCCAATGCTAAACGTCGTCAACAAGCCGGTGAGGATATTTCTGCAGAGGAAACTCACATGCTGAGTATGCTGATGCCTTACAACTTGGATGCATGGGATGGCTACCCCGTTGAGCGTGAGCGATTACTTGGCTTTATTCGACAACTCGATAAGCCGGTGATTTCATTGGCCGGTGATACCCACAATGCGTGGCACAACACGTTAACGCTTAATGACGGCACGGCCGTCGCCACAGAGCTTGGCACATCTAGCGTAAGCTCGCCGGGTATGGAAAATTACTTGAAATTTGACGACGATACCGCGAAAACCCTCGCCAACGACCTACCTGTATTAATCACCGACTTGAACTACTGCAACCTCCACCAGCGCGGATTTATGACGGTGAACTTTACTCACGATCACGCCGTTGCCACCTGGCACTTTGTAGATACGGTGCGTGATAAAGCCGGTAAAGTTGCTTCTACCTACTCCACAAAAATATCAGCCTAGCCAACAGTGAAAAACTAGGGCTCGCCTATTCAGGTATATGCTGCACATAAAAAATCCCGCATAAAGCGGGATTTTTTAATCACTTAAGCTCGTGGCTTAAAAATCGTAATACAAGCGAACCCCGGCAATTCGAGGCATGCCTCTTACAAAGGTAGGAATACCTAATCCACCACCGGTATTACCCGCATCAATGAGGTACTCTTTGTCGAGTAAATTGTCTACGTAGAGTTCAAAGGCGAACGGGCTGTTATCTTTAGACACTTTCATCGAGACATCGGTCAACGAATAGGTATCTTGCCAAAGGCCAGGGTAGTTGCTGCTTTCAAAATACACTTTCGACTGGAAGCTAGTTAGCCAGTTAAAGTCCAATAACCAGTTGTCCATTTCGACCAATTTATTGATGTTTATCGCGCCGCTAACTTCTGGTGCTAGGCGAAACTTGTTACCGCCATATTCGAATGGCGTGCCTTCAGCGGTTTCATCAGCAAACTCTGCATCCAAAAAGCCCAGGCTTGTGGTAAAAGAAAGCGTGTCGCTATATTGGTAAGTGGCCATACCTTCAATACCGGACATGGTTGAATCACCTACAGTAACGGTAATAGATTGTAGGGTTTCTGCATCAGTGTACGACTGTTGGTAATCGCTATACTGATAGGTAAACACGGCACCGGTAAAGGTAAAGTTAGCACTTTGGTATTTCACGCCTACGTCGTAGCTGTCTACAATTTCCGCTTTTGTGACGGTTACGCCAGAAGCGTCGGCATTCACTACGGGTGAACGACGGCCTTTTGCGTAGTTTGCGTAAAAATTCCAGTTATTGTTCATATCATAACTGACGGCTAAACGCGGAAGAGTGTCGTCAAAATCACCTTCCCCTTCAAATACAAAGGTACCCGCATCTAAGGTGTAGGTGTTTTTGGTGTAACGTGTTTCATCAATGTACCGAATACCTGCTGTTACGTTGATGTTATCGGTAACAAAGTAAGAAACTTCAGCCACGTAAGAGTTAATGTCTAACTCGGCCTCAAAGATATACGGCCCTTGAATAATGGTATCGGGAAAAGCATCGTTAGAGATGGGCGTACCGTCAGCATTAAACAATGAACCCACTAAGATAGCACGCAGCGCTTCAATTTCTTCGAGTGAAGCATCAGTGGCAATATTTTGGTCAAGCGGAATATCAAAAGTGGCTTCAAGCTGCGCTTTGACCGCGTCAAACGTGCCGCGAACAAAAGGGTCGACCATAACATAGTAAGGCAATATAGAATCATCATGAGACGTAGATGCACCAATGAATCCAACAAGCTTGTCCCCAGAGTCATAAACCAAACGCACCGAGCCGCCGTTCAACGTGGCATCGTTATCAAAATATGCATCCTGAATGCGTAACGCTGAACCATCCGCATCGAACCCTTCGCTAACTTCAACGTCTTTATAATAGGCGTCGGCGTGTAGCGTAAGCATGTTATTGATGTCGTAGTTAATTGTGAGATCGTATGCTTGAAGTGTACGCTCGATACCCAGTTCACTACCCATGCTAAATTCAGCCGCAGTATAGGGGCTGGTATCACCGCCATTTGGCGCGATAGAACCAGACTTAAATGCAATGCCCGGCTGGTCGTTGTATTCCATAGAAGCACGAGCAATCACTTCAAGTTGCTCGTAAGTGGCTTTCCACGTACCTCGAACCGCTTGAACCGACACACCTTGCAAATCTTCACTGTTACAAGAAACACTGTTGCCAAGATGGTCAGTCATGTTCGCGTTGCCATAGTAACTGTCGTCACTACATGCGTTATTTTCAACAATACCATCCATTTCACGATACAAACCCGCAATACGGAAACTGTGATTATCGTTAATTGGGCTGTTGAACATAAACTCAGCTTCTTTACCCGATTGCGTATCGTAGCCAAGCTGTACTTTCATTTCCTTTTCATCGGTAGGAAGTTGTGAGTGGATACTAATGGCACCATTTGCTGCCGCTACACCAAACAATGTAGGTTGCGGCCCTTTTAATACTTCTACTCGTGCAATGTCGTAAAGCGACACACTCGATACTGTTTTTTTGCTGATATCAAAGCCATCTTGATAGACAGAAATGCGAGGTGTACTGGATACGGATGAGGTGTCGTCGGTAACGCCACGTATGTTAAACGAAGGTAAACTCACCGCCTGTTCTTGTATTTGCACATTAGGCAACACCCGCGACAACTCATCAAGTTCCATGATGTTTGTACGCTCTAGAAACTCACTAGAAATAACGTCCATGGTGACAGGCACATCCATTACGGATTGCTCTCGCATCTGTGCAGTTACCGTAATTTCTTCAATGTATTCTTGTTCATCTAGCACTTCTTGCGCATAGGAAGGCGTGGCGAGCGCGCTTAAAACAGCGCTAGCCAATAGCGTTTTGCGGTACATGTGTCGTCCCTTATTTGTGTGTGTTGTTTTTAGTTTTTTGCGAATGCGAATTTATTTTTGTGAAGGCAATGAATCTAGAGGCGAATTGCGACCAATTAATGACCTGTGGGTGACAATTTTAAGGCAGTTTTGTGACGCACGGGCATCACCCACTCATTGAGTGATGCGGTACCGAAGAGAAAACCAGGGGTGATGAATAAGGTTAGGTTTAACTGTCTGCTGGACGTTTGGCTTCACGCACCGCTTTGGGGTGCATAAGCTTTTCAAGACGGGCTAAATAGGTGGCTATTTTTTGATGTTGCGTTTTATCATCGGTTACCGAGTGGTGTAGCCAATGATAAGCATCTTGATAATCGTATGGGCTGCCGTAGCCCTCTAAAAACAATTCCACTAATCGCATTTGCGCGGATAAATTTTTCAGCGCTGCGGCTTCTCTTAAATACACCACGGCTCTGCTTTTATCTTGCTGTACCAAGGTGCCTTTCGCGTAGTAGCGGCCTAATTGTTCTAGTGCAGCAGGTAAGCCCTGATTGGCAGCATCTTCCATGTAACTAATGCCCCTGGCTGGCGCGGCATCGACACACACACCCCAAGCCAACATATCGCCCCAAAGAAACTGATACGCAGGCACTTTTAACACATCGGCTCTGGCTTCTATGTCTTGAACGAGCTGACAGCGGTCTGCCACTACTTTATCTAGGTGCGTGTTCTCATTAATCATTTTGATTAATGCATCTTGGCTATACAGCTGCACGGCAAGCACTTCTTCTAAGGTTTCACCTTCTCTGGCCAGCGCGGGCGCGTGTACCACCAGGCAAAATAACCCAAACAATGTTGATAGTGTAAATGGCTTCATAAGTTTGTAACTGTTTGTTGAACATACAATCGAGTTATCGGCAGCGTAAGATAATTCTTAACGCTGCATTTATACTAGTGACCGCCCTTTGAGGTACATAAAGCACCTTGAATGTGCCGGGCATGATCGGCCACATCTATACCTAAGTCGGTTAAATATCCCCCGTCTGGCTGAGTAATCATACCCTTAGCGTATAAGCGACTTGCTGCGTTTACCATGGATTGGCTTGCATCGTGGTGTATTTTCAACCCTTGCAATAAACTGTTAGTGGGAAATTTAAGAATGAGGTTTAGTTCATCCACCATATCTTGATTAAACGTGTTCATAGTTCTACCTCAGGCAAAAAGGTTATTATTTTATTTTTCGCATTTGCGGGATGAGAGCAAAAATATTGCCTACATCCTTGTGTCCATGAAGGGCTATATGACTATCAATTGCCCAGACTGTCCAGATCATTTTGTGTACCTTTACGTCGTGCCTTACATTAAAAAGCATTAACCGTCAGCGTTTATTGTGCTTACAGGTCGGACTTTACGGCGAAATAGTATATTCTTGCCTCTAACTTTAGTCTGCGGATACCCCCTGTTCAAATGAAGTACAAAGATTTACGTGACTTTATTCACCAGTTGGAAGCCAAAGGTGAACTTGTTCGCATTTCCAAAGAGATTGATACCGACTTGGAAATGACAGAAATCGCCGATAGAACCCTTCGTGCTGGCGGCCCGGCGTTACTGTTTGAAAACCCTAAAAACCATACCATGCCAGTGCTCGCCAATTTATTTGGCACACCTGAGCGGGTGGCCATGGGCATGGGTCAGAACTCGGTGGAGGCGCTGCGGGAAGTGGGTAAGCTTTTGGCGTACTTAAAAGAACCAGAGCCGCCAAAAGGATTAAAAGACCTTTGGCAAAAATTACCGGTGTTTAAACAAGTATTAAACATGCCAGCAAAAACGGTAAAAAAAGCCCCTTGCCAAGAGGTAGTGATAAGTGGCGAAGAAGTTGATTTAACCCAAATACCCGTTCAACGCTGTTGGCCTGGCGATGTAGCGCCTTTGGTTACTTGGGGTCTCACCGTCACACGAGGGCCCCACAAAAAGCGCCAGAACTTGGGTATTTATCGCCAACAAGTTATTGGGAAAAACAAACTGATTATGCGCTGGCTATCGCATCGAGGCGGCGCACTGGATTTTCGTGAATGGTGTCAGACTCACCCTGGCGAACCCTATCCGGTGTCAGTTGCCCTTGGCGCCGACCCTGCCACGATATTAGGTGCTGTAACGCCAGTGCCAGATACCCTCTCGGAATATGCATTTGCAGGATTACTTCGAGGTGACAAAACAGAAGTTGTTAAGTCTATCAGCAACGATTTGCAAGTACCGGCTAGCGCCGAAATTGTTCTTGAAGGCTATATTGCACAAGATGAAACCGCTCCAGAGGGACCTTACGGTGACCATACCGGTTACTATAATGAAGTGGATGATTTCCCTGTTTTTACGGTAACGCATATCACCCACCGTAAAGATCCAATTTATCATTCTACCTACACAGGCCGTCCGCCCGATGAGCCAGCCATTCTTGGCGTGGCGCTTAATGAAGTGTTTGTTCCAATTTTACAAAAGCAGTTTCCTGAAATTGTCGACTTCTATTTACCCCCAGAGGGTTGCTCGTATCGCATGGCAGTGGTGACGATGAAAAAGCAATACCCTGGTCATGCTAAGCGGGTAATGATGGGCGTGTGGTCGTTTTTACGGCAGTTTATGTACACCAAATTTGTTATTGTGTGCGACGACGATGTCAACGCGCGGGATTGGAACGACGTTATCTGGGCCATCACTACACGAATGGACCCCGCTCGTGATACGGTAATGATAGAAAATACACCTATTGATTACCTCGACTTTGCGTCTCCTGTATCTGGGCTAGGCTCGAAAATGGGCATGGACGCAACCAATAAAATGCCCGGCGAAACGGACCGCGAGTGGGGTGAACCCATCGTTATGGACGAAGCGGTGAAAAAACGTGTAGATGATATCTGGGACGAACTTGGTATTATGAACGCTTCCTCGGTTAAACGTTAACAGCAAAGGTAAGAAGAGAATACATGTCACACATTAAATGTCAGGTTGCAAGCATTACGCCTTTAACCGACGTCGTAAAAAAAGTGGTGCTTACACCACCCGCTCCTTTAGATTTTCAAGCTGGCCAATATGCTATGGTGGTGATGGGTGAAAAAGATATGCGCCCGTTTTCCATTGCTAATGCAGCCTACGACAATGCGCGTATCGAATTACACATTGGTGCTGAAGCAGGTAATGCTTATGCAGGCGAAGTGCTCGCACGTATGGAAGCTGAAGGTGAAATTACCATTAGCGTGAATAATGGCGACGCCTTTTTACAGTCAAATGGGTTGCCTATGGTATTAATTGCCGGTGGCACAGGGTTCTCTTATACCTATTCTATTTTGCAGCAGCACTTACACAGTAACGATACCACGCCGATTACCCTGTACTGGGGAGGAAAGCATGCTAGCGATCTTTACCTGAGTGATGCATTAGAAGCATTAGCCAGCACACATTCACACTTTACGTTTGTGCCCGTGGTAGAGTTTGCCGAAGATAACTGGAAAGGCCGCACAGGCTGGGTGCATCACGCCGTCATGGCTGACCATGCCGACTTCGCCAATATTCAAGTGTATGTGGCAGGCCGCTTTGAGATGGCGAAAACCATTCGCGACGACTTAACCGCCCGCGGCCTTAAGTTAGAAAATCTTTTCGGTGATGCATTTGCTTTTATTTAAGTAAAGCATACCCGTTTGAATTGAGTTACCCCCTAATAAACGACGCCAACCGCAGCGTATTACTCGCTTCTGTTGGCGTTTTTACTTGTTCACTTCTTCCCCCCAGCCAACTGTAAAGATTACGTAAATATTTTCTACTTTTGCGCATTAAACCCTGCTAGTATCTTTTCTCTTATGAATAATTAACGAACCAAAACAGTTATCTTAGGCATTTTTAGAGTCGCTTTATTAGTAGCAGGACGCACGCACAAAGACCTGTCATGAAAGGGCACTTCGTATGCTTTCTAGGGAATGAGAATGAAGTATAAAAATACGTTTTTAGCCGCTGGCATACTTGCCGCACTGGCAGGCTGCGGCGGTGGTAGCGACGGCGAGACGAATGTGCCACCTCCGGGAAATTCTGGTGACAATCCAACCAATCCTTCTTACGAATATGTTGTCAATGCTACCTACATGTCTAGCTGTGGATACATAACGCCACAAACCGATGCAATGGTGATTCGCCATGGCAGCGATGGCTCTGCTGTGGCTGTGTATGAAGCCGACGCAAACGGTGACATTGCTATTGATTATGAAGATGTAGCCACGTACACCATGCTAAATGTTGGCTACTGGAATGGGCAGCCTTACCCACGCATACACACCTACGTTGATGTTACCGCGGATAAACTTGTCGACCGTAGAATTATTTCACAAGACTATGTTGATGACGGTACTTGCGATTGTGACACTGTCACCTTAGACATCAGTAGTGTGCCTGTGGCCTCGCCTGCTGCTAATGTAGTTTACTCAACCACTACCGCGAGAACTATTTACGAAGACCGTGATTTAGACGATTTCGTTGACGTTGAGGTATGTCGCCAAAACAACGAGGAATGGCCTGCCATTGCGCTAACCCTCACCAATTCAGAAGACGATGTACCGGAAGACTACTACACAGCCCTCATCACTAACTATACCTTTGATGAAACCCTGGTGGTGGACAATGCAGTACTTAGCAGAAAAGTTCCTATCAATGTGTCTAACCACAATGAAGACACTAACGGTAATCTGCGACTAGCAATTCGGGGGCGGGTAGACAATATCATCTACTATGCCGACAACATAAGTGGCTACGATCCCTCTGAACTTCCTAACAGCGTCCCCATGTTTGAAGAGCCTGGAGAGGCCACCACGGGCATTGATGTTTTCAATACCGAATATCAAGAGTTCTATGATTATGGTGAAGAAGTCAATATTACTTTCTACACAGGCGCTGAGGTAAGACTGCCTTCAACACATACCGCCACGGTAGATTTGCCAATGATGAGCTACAACCTGTTTGCTGAGCAGGCGATGTCTTTCTTTACCACCGAAAACTACGATTTTTCAGCATCAGGTGCTGACTCCGTAGAAATCGGTTTTTCAGCGCGAAATGCAGAGGATAATGTGGCCTTTTTCTTCACCTTGGTTACGCCGAACAAAGGGTCGCTAGATATTATTGATACCTTAGACGCAGACAATGTAGATTTCGCTCTTGATTTTGACTTCGACATGGACGAAGAGCTAAGCGGAAGTTACATGTTTATTCACACTAAGGATGTGATAAGCACAGATGATTATCTTGAATCCTTAGGAAGTGATGAAATGACTGCCTACGGTATTGTCTATTTTGATTTTTAGTTCAACACTGTAATTTAATAACCCGCCAAATGGCGTGAAGAAATGGCGTGAGAGTTTACTTTCACGCCATTTTTTATGCGCTTATGTTTATTGCCCGTTACATATGCGCTTTCCGCTATGCAATGTCTTTACGCGAGTTGCCTGACTATTTTTATTAAATGCGACTGTACACATTGTTCCTTTTCGTCGTATTCAGTATGGTTAAAGTACACAAAGGAGAAAACAATGATAAAAAATATATCCTCTCGCCTAACTCGCCCTCGGCTGTTCACTATTTGCTTTTCCTCATTAGCGATTATGCTGATGCCATCACAAGGGGTTCACGGGGAAGAAAATACGCGGCAACGCGCCTTGTACGATATTGCCGAGGCTATCTCCCCGCAACGTATAGAGCAAGACATTACCACCTTGGTCAATTTTGGTACCCGCCACACGCTATCAGAGACAGAGTCAGATACCCGAGGTATAGGTGCTGCCCGCCGATGGATAAAAGCCGAGTTCGAAAAGATTTCCGCTGAGTGCGGGGGCTGCTTAGAGGTTTATTTTCAATCTGAGGTAATTAGCAACGAAAAGCGTATACCCGAGGCAACGGACGTCGTCAGTGTGATAGCCATTCAACGAGGCAGCACAGATCCCAGCCGTTACATGATTATGTCTGGCGACATTGATTCACGGGTATCTGATGTGATGGATTTCACCTCTGATTCTCCCGGTGCAAATGACAATGCTTCTGGCGTAGCGGGTACGTTAGAAGCTGCGCGAATACTGACTCAGTACACCTTTAACGGCAGTATAGTGTATGCCGCACTAGCCGGTGAAGAGCAAGGCTTATTTGGCGGGCGTATCATGGCTGAACACGCTAAGAAAGACGGCTGGCGAATTAAGGCCGTGCTCAACAACGATATGATTGGCAATATTGAAGGGGTTAATGGGGTTATAAACAATACAACCGCACGTATCTTTGCGGAAGGTACGCGAGTGACAGAAACCGAGGCCGAGGCACGTAGACGCCGCTTTACCGGCGGAGAGGTAGATTCTCCAAGCCGCAATTTGGCCCGCTATATCGACAAGATTGCCGATCAGTATATTGAAAATTTAGACACCATGGTGATATACCGGCTAGACAGGTTTGGCCGTGGCGGCCACCATCGTCCGTTCAATGATCTCGGCTTTCCGGGTATTCGTATTATGGAGACTAACGAAAATTACACCCGTCAACACCAAGACTTACGTACCGAAGACGGTATTGCTTATGGCGATACCCTTGATGGTGTTAACTTTGACTATGCTGCTAAATTAACAGGGTTAAATGCCGTTTCTTTGGCGGCAATGGCTTGGGCACCTAACCCACCAGCAAATGTGGAAATAGCAGGCGCCGTTCAGCCCTCGACGACACTAAAATGGGAAGCATTAGATACACAACAGAACCCGCAACTAGCCGGCTATAAAATTTACTGGCGTCATACGGATGCTCCTCAATGGGAATTTTCTAAATTTGTTGGCAATGTCACACAAGCTACCCTCGACAATGTGGTGATTGATAATTACTTTTTCGGTGTCGCCAGTGTGAATAAAGAGGGTTTAGAAAGCCCTGTGGTATACCCAGGTCCAGCGGGCAGCTTTGGGTTATAGTGGTTTTTAACTACAGTTAATGCCAGCGGTACTAAAAATAGCAAACAATAAAGGCGGTAGTTAAAAATGGCTTTGGGTAAAAGTACAACCAAGAACGTAAAGCGCAGTATATTGTTAGGGTTATTTTTACTTAGCGCCAACGTAGGGGCAGAGGCACTTTCTCTTGCCGCCGCCCCCTTTGAAACCTACGTGGCCGATGACGGCGAACCCGGCCGAATTAATTCCTTACTTCACGAAGCTTTCGCCAAAATGGACGAAACCCAAGTGGATCTTCAAATTATGCGCGAGGCTTTTTTAGGAAGCGCTGTACGCGCAAAACGGGTTGACGGTGAGTTTGCTTATATCGACTTGGGTGAAAAGCAGCAAGGTATCGTGCTTTCGCGCCCCTATTTACCACTTACCCTTTATGCTACTGGGAAAGGCCCGGAAGTAGAGAACGTGAAATTGTTTCCTCATTTAAAAGGTCACCGTGTAGCTATCGAAAATAGGTTTGCTAACACGCCTACCTTTCGGTTACTAAAAAACATCAAGTGGTCTCGCAACCCCTCCACTTACGATGCCTTTCGCCAACTGGCCGATGACAGAGCGCCCTTTTTAATCACCAGTAAATTGCTGATTGATGAGTTTAATTTACTCCTTTCTTCGGTAGATGAAGAGTTGTTGCGCTTTTCAGCAAAGCCATTGCTGACATCGGGGTTTCGTTTAGCGCTGCATAGCGATGTACCCAATGCCCAAGGCTTTCTCTCTACCTTTAATGCCGTCATAGATGCCATGCAGCAAGATGGAAGTTATAACCGCTTGTTGGGTATTCATTGGCTTCTAAAAGATGTGAACAGTGACGGTGTGGCTGACTTTATCGCCAACAGCCGCATTACTACAGCGGCATCGCCTTTATCTACGGCCTATGCGTTAGACAATTCATTGCCTTCTGAGACTAGCCTGTTTATTGTGGATGGCGTGCAGTATGCTGATTTCGACCAAGCCAAGCTATCATTAACCGCCCCTGTAACGCCTCGTGAAAGCTTGCTTGACCCAGAGCTATACGACCTCATGTTAAAGCGTTGGTAAACGAGAGCGTGATTATTTTTGATGACGTAGCGTTTTAATATCTTGAATTAAGTAATCCACCGAGGCCGCATTTAGCCCATTATAAATTCCACGGATATGCTTGTTTTCATCTATAAGAAGCAAGCTTTCAGTGTGTAGAAAATCCTTATTCTTCTGTACATTGCCTAAATCTTCGCTGGCAAAATAAAAGGTTTTAGCAAGGCTGTAGATTTCCGCTTTATCACCCGTTAGCAAGTACCATTGCTGGTTGTTAATGCCATTCTTATTCGCATAAGCCTGCAAGATTTCCGTTGTGTCGGTAGTCGGGCGTATAGAGTGCTGAACAATTTTTACGTTTTCATCGTTGGCAAAAGTGTCTTGTACCTTGATAAGCTTAGAACGAATTGTGGGGCAAATGCCCGGGCAGGTACTAAAGAAAAAACCTGCCACATATACTTTTCCGTCTAAATCACTTTGAGTGATGGTATTGCCGCTTTGGTCGGTGAAGCTAAATGCAGGTATCTTGTGGAAAGACGTTAAATCAACCTCTCCCTTCGACAGCCAATAAGGTGTAAATGCCCCATCTTGGTAATAAGGTAATTCTTCACTTAAGGCACCAGCACTAAGCGTCGCCAGCTTGATTACGATAATAATCCACAGATATTTTTTCATCTTCTAACCCTACACAGTTATTTGATTTTCTAAGGCCAAAAATGCGCCCGTTTTTGTATTCAAAATTGCTAAACAACTTGCCATTTTTGCGCCAAGCTTGCTGCAATCCACTGGGTTGACCGGCAAGATAGTTAAAACGCTTAAATTTGTTTCCATTGCGGTACCATTGCCAGGCTTCACCTTCTGCTTTTCCGTTAACGAAAAAGGCTGCAGAGCGTTGATGACCATTAAACCACCAGCTTTCAGTAACCCCATGACGCACGCCCGCTTTGTAATGAGACAGAAAGGCCAGTTGGCCGCTTTCAAACCACTTTTGCACCACGCCATGACGTCGGCCGTCTTTAAATTCCTCGAGTGCCGCCATCTTGCCACTAGGGTAACGAGTGATCATTTCGCCACTAAAAGGAACATCATTGAGCATACGAAGCCCTTGATGGTTCGTCGCAAGTTCGGTGTTTAGTACAGGCGAATTGGGGCTAAACAAAACATCGCTAAATACTGTAAAGCCACCAACCAACAACAAAAATACGACACTTAGCACGTTAAGCATTGCGTCACCGCCTAATTGACACCGTTAGGCGTACCTTGGAAATTACCTGGAAAAATAAGGTAGTAATCGCCGTTAAGGTATTGCTCACCAGATATGTGATAGTGGTATTCGGCATCTTCAGCGTCTGAGCCGGTGAATTGAGTTATGGCGGTATGACCGTTAGATTCATCCAAATCGGTGGGGTAATCGACACTTGAATAACAGCGTCGACCATAAATGAAAAAGCCATCAGACATAATGCCCACCAGACTATCATCATCGTATGAAATCGCCTCTGGCTCTAAATGATAGTGATAAGTTTGCGGGCCGGTATGCGCACCGTTTCTATCGAAACCTTGAATAACACCAAGAGACACATCACCGTTTCCTTCCGAGTCATTAAAAATAGGTGCGCCGCTAGTGGCAATACCAATAGCGCCTAACGGCGTGGCCGATGAGGAACTCGCCAACGCTGGCTCTATGGGTACAGTTAATGTAAATACATTAATATAGTCTTCAATGTCACCTGGTGAACGGCGTTGGTCAAACAACTCAGGATCTTCCGGCTCGACATAAAGCCCGCTTTCGTTGCCTGAATCCCAGTATGAAGACGTATGATTAGGTTTACCATTGGCTTCAACTGTCACGTAGCAACCATCCGATGAAAGCACTGCAGTGACGTTAGGTGAGGTATTGAACTCTAAAAATATGGTGGGCAATGAAGTAACAGGGTTATCACAGGTTCCACTGTTGTCATCTGTGCCACTTGAGTCGTCGACTATAGAGACAGAGTCCACCGTGTCTGTACTACTACCTCCTCCACCACAAGCACTTAACAAAAGTACATTCGCGACCACCAGAGCACTTGCCTGCAAACCTTTCTTCACCATGATTATCTCACCTATTAACGACGTGTGACAAACAAGAGTACAGATGAAATGTGCAGAAACTGCACAGGAACAGCGAATTTATAAAGGCTTTTTAAAATCACGTCATCAACGTAAAAGATATTGAAAGACTGACTGTGGAAGGTAACTTCAACGCCTTTTACGGCAAGTAAGAGAACGTATATTCAAACATTTACGCCGCAGGTTGCGATACTGATGCGACGCTATAGGTTTACTCATCCTACGTGCAAGATGAAGAAGATTCTTCGCGCGGGGATTTTTTACACTTTACCAAAGAAATGTAGTTCAAGATTGCGCGATTTAAGGAAGGATTCATCATTTAGGATTTGATTAACTGTGTCGTCAAATTTTCTTTGCGGTACGCCTAATACGCTGACGGTAAAAACCTTCACGCTGAGTGAGTTTCACAGATATACCGCAGAAAAATCAACCTCTACAAACGGCACATTCTAAGATAAGAAGGAACGAATAAATGAAATCGATTGGTCACATTATCAAGGTAGCGATATTGAGCACCCTGATTGCAGCATGTGGTGGCGGTGGAGACAGCGGGAGTCGTGATTCGGGCTATTCAGGCAACAACGATGGTAATGACACCAACGTCCCCGCCGAGCCTTCTAGATTGGTATGGGACACTCAACTCCCTGTGGCTAGCTTCGCGTATTATTCATCGGTGGCGCTAAGTACCGACGAACAAACCTTATACGTGGGCACAGCTAAAAACGTACGAAACCCTTCTGCGGGTAACGATGTTGTCGCAGCCTATAACGTAGATGGCAGTATACTATGGCAACACTCGCTGCCAAACGGAGAGGAAGTTCGCTCAAGCCCCGTGGTGCATAACGATACTATTTATGTACTCGTAGAGAAACGTTCCGGTGAGTTCACTAAAGCCTATCGCGATCTCATTGCATTAAATTCTATCGGCGCACAGATTTGGCGTAAACGGGTGTCTACCTACCCAAATCAAACCGGTTCTGGACTATCCAAAGTTGTCGCCTATAACAATCAGATTATTTATACCGGGTTAGATATTTACGCATTTGATGCCGCTACTGGCGACGTGCTTTATGAGCGCTTATGTCATTGTAGCGAGCGACAAGACAGATTTATGAACGGCGCGGTAAACCATAACGGGGAATTAGTGTTTTTTGATGAAGGCAAAGTGCTCAAGCTGAATTTAACTGACTATACCTTATTAGGTGAATTCAAAGACGCAGAAACATTCGAATATGATCTGGTCCTTTCCACACCAGCCATCGATTCAAATAACAATATTTACTTTGGCTCAGAAGCTGGCATCTTGTACAGCTTTGACGATAACTTAGCGTTGAGATGGCGTTTCGAATTAGGCACGCCTGATGTGATTGAGGCCCCACATATTCGCTCATCAGTGGCCATAGATGAATCCCGTTCTACCCTTTATTTTGGTACAAAAAGTAATGAAAACAGTGAGTTTTACGCCTTAGACATGAACGATAAAAGCGTTAAATGGCAAGTGGCTATTCCAGGGGATATCTACGTTTCACCCGCCATCGGCGACAATGGCAACGTCTACTTTGCCTCGGAAACCGATTACCTATACAGCTATAATCCCGCTGGCGAATTAGAGTGGCAGGTTGATTTAGAGGTAAATGTGACTTGGTCATCCCCCGCCATAGACAGTAACGGCATTTTGTATATTGGTGGGCTGTCGTCTTCTGATTTATCTGCTTCAGACGCCACGGGCAAACTCTTTGCGATACAAACCGATAGCACCGGACTGATGCCAAATACATGGTCTAAACTTCATAAGAACAATCAGAACACAGGTGCGGGTCAGTAATCTGTGTCTGCCCTACGCTAATGTCAGCAGGGGTGCAAATTAAGTACAAAGCTAAGCACAAAGCCATTCAATAATGAATGGCTTTGTTATATCAAGGATTTCCATTTAACCACGCATATGGTCACCTGCCCCGCTATGCGCACCCCAAATACACTTCAACCCGCTTTTGCTACAGCGAACATCCCAGCATAAACCGCAACTGAAAATAAAATTAACTTGATCTGGATCAATAAGCGGCATAAACTTTCAGTAATTTCTGAAACTTCATACAGGACAACTCTTATGAAAATGACACCACTCATTACGTCTGCGGTGATGCACTTCGGTGAAATGGGAAGTCGCTGGGGATTTAACCGTACCGTGGGGCAAATTTTAGCGCTTATTGTGCTAAATGAAGAGCCCATTTCTGCCCAAGAAATTGCGGATGCCCTCAACATCTCGCGAGGTAACACCAGCATGGGACTAAAAGAGTTACAGTCGTGGCGATTGGTGAAGCAACATTTGGTGCCTGGCGAGCGAAAAGATTTTTTCATTCCCGCTGGCGATATTTGGACACTGGCGAATCGTGTGTTTGAAGAACGTCGCAAGCGAGAAATTGACCCCACGATGAGTTTGTTGAGGGACTTGCTGCTTGATGAAGCCGCGAATGAAAAAGAGGCGAACGCGCAACAAAAGTTGAACGAAATTCACGATTTACTCGAATCAATTACGGCATGGTCTGAAGAACTTCAGCACCTGGGGCCTGAGAAGTTAAACACGCTGATGAAGCTGGGATCTGGCGTGGGTCGTATGCTTGAGCTAAAGGACAAGTTATTACCGGGCAAAAACAGCGTTAACTAAGGGGGCTATCTGTGGATGCATTCTTGCTGTCTCGATTACAATTTGCGTTAAATATCAGTTTTCATATTCTGTTTCCTACCATCACCATGGCAATGGGCTGGTTTCTTTTCTATTTTAAATTACGTTCAAATACCTCAGGGCATCCCGTATGGATGCGTATGTACCGATTTTGGGTAAGGGTGTTTGCATTAAGCTTTGCGCTTGGTGTGGTGAGCGGCGTGACGATGTCGTTTCAATTTGGCACTAACTGGCCAGGATTTATGGAAAAAGTCGGCAATGTGGCAGGCCCTTTATTGGGTTATGAAGTCCTCACCGCCTTTTTCTTAGAAGCCACGTTTTTAGGTATTATGCTATTCGGCATACGCCGTGTGCCGAACTGGCTCCATACCGCCTCCACACTGATTGTGGCGTTAGGTACCACGACTTCTGCCTTTTGGATTCTGGCGCTGAACAGCTGGATGCAAACCCCGCAAGGCTTTGAAATGGTTGATGGCGTCGTGTATGCCACTAACTGGAAAGAGATTATTTTTAACCCTTCCTTTCCCTATCGATTTGTTCACATGATGTTGGCGTCTGGATTAACCGCAAGCTTTTTAATCGCCGGTTTGTCTGCCTATAGAATGTTAAAGGGCGACGATAAACTTGCACCTAAGTTAGCTCTTAAAACGGCCACTTATACTGCGGCAGTGCTTATTCCATTACAAATCTTTGCCGGTGACATGCACGGGCTAAATACGCTTGAGCACCAGCCCCAGAAAGTGGCCGCCATGGAAGGGTTGTGGGAAACCACCGAGGGTGCGCCTCTGCTCCTATTTGCTATTCCAGATGAAGAAAGCAGGGAAAATCACTTTGAAATACCCGTTCCTTACGGCGCTAGTCTTATTCTTACTCACGAATTACAGGGTGAAATCAAAGGGCTAAATGAGTTTAAAGGAGAACATCCCCCCGTGGCACCAGTGTTCTTTGGCTTTAGAGTCATGGTGGGCATGGGCCTATTAATGCTCGCCGTGTCTTGGTTAGGTAGCCTTTATCATCTACGTAATAAAACCTTGCCCACTTGGTTGAAGCGCACTTTTGCCGGTATGGCCTTTAGTGGCTGGATAGCCACCTTAGCAGGTTGGTATGTTACTGAAATTGGTCGCCAGCCCTATTTAGTGAGCGGCGTGCTTCGTACTCAAGATGCGGTAACTCAGTTACCCCCGGCAAACGTTGTGCTCTCGTTCTCCTTATACGCCATTATTTATACGGTTTTACTCTTTGCCTATATGGGAACGTTAATGTTGATGTGCCGTCGAGCAGTAGAAATTGAAGAAATATCTACTGAAGAAAGAGAAATGGCGAAAGCCGGAAAAATGTCCCCAGCAAATACATAAGGAGGCCACATGGTATTTGAAAATGTTTCTGCCGACGCCTTAGGTAATATTTATATTGGATTACTGGGTTTAGCGGTGCTGCTTTACGCCATTTTAGATGGCTACGATTTAGGGGTGGGCGTATTGCTTCCCCCTCGAAATGAAAAATTTAGAGATGACATGATTGCCTCCATTGGACCTTACTGGGACGCAAATGAAACCTGGTTAGTATTGGCGGTTGGGTTACTGCTTTTTGCGTTTCCTGAAGCACACAGTGAGGTACTACAGAGCTTGTATCTACCGGCCACCTTTATGCTACTGGGCCTAATATTACGCGGTGTCTCTTTCGACTTTCGCGCAAAAGTGGTTCAGGTTAATAAACGCAAGTGGGATTTAGCATTTAAGTACGGCTCTTTGCTAACCACCTTAGCGCAAGGTTATATGTTGGGGATATATGTAACTGGGCTACGCAGCGATTTATGGGCGCAGATGTTTGCTCTGTTAGCGGCATTGGGTGTCACTGCTGCTTACGCGTTTATTGGCAGTTGTTGGTTAATTTTAAAAGCGGAAAATCAATTGCAAGAAAAGGCCTATTATTGGGCAAAACGCGGATTAGGTGTTTTATCTATAGGCATTGTCGCGGTGAGTATCGCAAACCTAACACTGCACGACGAAGTCAGGGAGCTATGGCTATCAGCGCCGTGGGGTTATGTGTTAATGGCCATTCCTGTCGCTTGTTTTGCACTGTTGTCTTTGTGCGGCATGCTACTGAAAAAACTTCCAGAGGCGAAAGGCAAAGGAGAATGGCTGCCGTTTTTCATCGCCCTCTTAGTCTTTGTTCTTTGCTTTAGTGCGTTTGGAATAAGTTACTACCCCTTTGTTATTCCGGGTAAACTGACCATCACAGACGCATTGAGTGACGCAAACTCCTTACGCTTTTTACTTGTAGGCGTGGTGATTGTGGTACCTTGCATTTTAGCCTACACCGCTATGGTATATAAGATATTTTCAGGCAAGTCGGAAAAGCTCTCGTACTATTAATAAATAGCCTAAAGGCGCGTTTCCTCTTATATACTTTGCCTATATAGTAAGCATCACTAAAATGAAGTGGTGCTTACTCTTTTCACCATTTATCATTTTTGTTACGCACTTTTGTGTGTGTGAAGATGCGATCTTTCTTCAATTTTTGATCTTTTTCTCGTCCCAGCCATTACAAAATTTTAAGGATAAAGTGGAAACTTGCCTTAAATGTAAGCAAATTGTTACATGCATCTCATTTTTCACTCTATCCATAATAACTATTGACATTAAACTGTAATAATACTATCTTTTATTTGGGGCACTATTTATACAGAAGGAGCATAAAATGGTCAACGTTCTCCATCCGTTTTCTCGGTTCTTCAAGCGTGCACACCCCTATACAGTCGCTCATTATATTGGCCGTAAGAATGCACAGCGTATCTTAGGATGTAAAATCAAAAAGAAATCCAAGATTTTCGCGGAACAGCAAAGTGAAAACGAACATCATTAATTGATATGGGTCTCAGTTGAGACCCATTTTTTTTAGCTAAGCTTAAACTTGTTAGTGAGTATATTGAGGTTGCTGGCTAATTGAATCAAGGTACCAGATGCCTTTTCTACTTGTTCGTTATTACCGGAAATATCGCTCCCTAACCCGTTGAATTTATCAACCACGGCTTTAACGTTTTCAACTTGCTGCTGAGATTGTGATGCCAGAGTTGCCGCTTCTTGGCTAACCGCAACCAAAGATGAAATAGTGGCTTCTCCTTCGGTCAGGCTATCCACCAACTCGTTAGCCAACGAAACAGAAAAGTGCGCCTTATCTTGATTCGAACTCATGGTAGCCCCTGCGCGCTGGATAGCGGTGACAATTTTTTCCAGGATGTCGTTAATTTCTAACGTGGACTGATGTGTACGCGCAGCTAAAGTTCTAACTTCATCGGCAACCACTGCAAACCCCCGTCCAGACTCTCCTGCCCTCGCCGCTTCAATAGCTGCATTTAGCGCCAACAAGTTCGTTTGAGCAGCAATGTCAGCAATGGTTTTCACCACGCTAGATACGTTCTCACCTTCGTTTTGCAACGTCACTAAAATATCGGCAGTTTGTTCGATATCGGCCGTTAAATCAGAAATGGCAGTGGCTGTTTGCTGGACATTTTCGCGCCCTAAGCGCACATCGCCAGCACTCTGCTGCGCTACTTGAGCTGCGACCTCCGAGCGCGTCAAACTTTGCGACATACCTTCGTGTAACGCATCCATAATGACGACAAGAGCATCGATTTCTAGACGCAGATTTGCTACCGAAGTGGTCGATGCCGAACTAGATTGCGTCAGCACTAGCGTTGCATTATCTATACCGGTAGCAGCTTCCCTCACATCTTTCAGCCCCGCGTCAAAGACGTTAACAAGCCCTTGAAGACTGTCTGTCATTCTATTGAGTTCTTGCGTTGAATGGGCAGGTAAAACTGTCACTAAGTTTCGAGTCTTTGCTAGCTCGTCGAGTTCGTCGGCCATGCAAGCGATGGGTTGAGCGATACTTCTTTTCGTTAACCAAAACGCAATAAGCACAACTGTACTCAAAATAACAATGAGTGAATAAACCACAATTTGACTGGAAAATAACTGCGCTTCTATTTCTGCAGTGCGGCTATTTGCCGCCTTTGCCACTGATACCCGGACTTCATCAAGCCCTTGTTGGAATTGGCTAGCCAGTTGTGTAATACGCTGTAAATCGGAGCGGGCCACATCCCAATTTACGCTGTCTGCGGTCATTGTTTCAAACAGCGCATTTAATGAAAAAGACAGTGCCTCATAGTCTTGAAGCAAGTCATCATTATCTGTATACCCTAGGGAATAAAAGGCCGCTAGCGTAGATCCCTTGATACGATCAAACTGCTCATCAAACTCGCTAGCTTCTAAAGTGTAACCATATAGTGAGTACCCTATTAGTACCATCGACTTAGTGTTTGCTTTAATATTATCTATGTGTTTTAAGGCGGGTAGTGTTTCAGAAACAAACATATTAACGTGCCGAGCCACCTCCCTATTGTTGAGTGTTAGCACAGCCGCCGCTAGCAGCGTGACAAAAAGCACACTCGCATAGCCTGTTAGCACGCGAGCATTGACGGTATTGAGCATATTGAGAGCACTCCGGCAGGGTAAACACACGTCTACACAATGAAAATAAAAAACGTTTCAGTATAGATAGACCCGTGTTGCGGAGATTTTCTTTCGGCGCAACTTAAACCCGCTTTAGCGGTTTACTGCTATAACCACCAAGGTGCAGTGAAATTGACGTTTTCACTCGGTATCACATGGGTGAATGGTGGCGTAAAAGGTGCCCAAAAAACGTCTGCATAATCTTTATCGTGGATAACGAATTTACCCTGCTGCTGGTATTGTTTTAACAAGGTAGCGTAGGCTTCAATCGGCGTTAATGGGTTTGATTGTTGGAATATTACCTGCCCGCCAAATTTCTCATACAAGGCTTTCTCTCGTTGCCATTGCAACACTTGTTCTTTGGCTATTTCATCCGTGTCGGTATCGGACAAAGCTTGCTCAGTGAAGTCGTTTTTAAAACGCGCTTTGAATTTGGCGACCAAGGTGGAATCTAGCGGGATGACATCTTGAGGAAAGAAGTCCCCTAATACACCCTCAATGACTTTTTTGGCGAGCACTTGCTTCTTCATCTCTTCAATGATGTCTGCATATTGCTTGGGGTAATTCTTTTTCGTTTCTGCTTTAACTTTATTTTCAATCGTTAAGTCATTGCTATAAATAGGGGAGCCTAGCAAGGTAGCAATGGGCGCTTCATCTGCGAAAGCGTTAATTATTGAACAAAGGTAAATAGCAACAACCCATCCACTCACCGTTTTCAGCTTACTTACTAATAGCCACATACGCATACATCCCTTTTCTTTGTGGTTTCCCGTGTTTCTACTCTATTCAGTGGCGAATGAATAAACATGACAATCTACTACTCAACAAGAATAATGTTAGTACATAGTGTTACTGCAATAGGATTAAACGTCAAAGAGAAAAGCGAGGCATTACGCTTAAAATAGATAATAAGAGAGTGTGCTTGCCAGGTGCAAACAGTGGATGAAGTAAGGAAGAAAGAAAAACGGCGGTCTAATGACCGCCGTTTTTGAATTTCTTAGATGGCTTGCACGTTAGCAGCTTGAAGACCTTTTTGACCTTCTTCAACTTCAAATTCTACGCGCTGACCTTCTGGAAGAGTCTTGTAACCGTCAGAGATAATTGCACGGAAATGAACGAATACGTCCTTACCGCCGTTATCTTGAGTTAGAAAACCATAACCTTTATCAGCGTTAAACCACTTAACGGTGCCTGTAACTTTAGACATGTCGTATAGACCTCAAATATCATTTTAAAATGCGCGAATACGCGCGTGTAGCGTTTGTCTTTAATTAGGCGGAGTTATTGGGTCTTACTTACGAATGGATAACAACTTACAACAAATCACAAGGTAACTTGAGTGGTTCTACATATAGCAAATAATAAAATAATCGCGTCTATTTAAAGACATTTGGCTCAAAGCCAAAGTCACTATAACACTCTTCGGACTGATTAATATACAAATTAATTAAGAAATACAGCATTTCATAAAAATTTCACCCTACCGTAACACGGTTTAGTGGGTATAGCGCCAAGCAACGCACCAACAAGTCAGACCAGTAAGAGCACTTGCGCAAGGTGCGTACCAAGACAGGCCATAAAGTGGCAGAAGTGCCGCCAGTAAAACAAAGGTAGCGCCTACAATACCGAAGTGCATAGCGCGCCTAGATTTCTTCTGCTCTACCATAAGCGCTAAGTGCGATCTTTGCTGCTGCAATGGCATACGTTTCACTTGTTGCAAGCTGTCGTAGAGTAAATCAGGCATTTCCGGCAGTTTCTCAGACCAGAAAGGTAAGTTTGCCTTAACCTTACTTAACATCGCCGAAAAGCCGACTTGTTCACGCATCCAGTTTTCTAAAAAGGGTTTGGCGGTTTTCCATAAATCTAGCTGAGGATACAGTTGCCTTCCAAGCCCTTCTATATAGAGTAAGGTTTTTTGCAACAGTACCAATTGTGGTTGCACCACCATATTAAAACGGCGTGCTGTATTGAATAGTTGCAATAATACATTACCAAAAGAAATTTCTGCCAAGGGCTTTTGAAATATTGGCTCGCATACGGTACGAATGGCCATTTCAAATTCATCAATATTGGTATCGCCAGGTACCCAGCCCGAATCGGCGTGCAATTGCGCAACCTTTCGGTAATCCCGATTAAAAAACGCAATAAAATTTTCGGCTAAATAACGTTTATCTTCACGATTTAATGTTCCCACAATGCCAAAATCAATGGCAATATACTTAGGGTCTTCCGGGTGTTCGGTACTGACAAATATGTTGCCCGGGTGCATATCTGCGTGGAAAAAGCTGTCGCGGAATACTTGGGTAAAAAACACTTCCACACCACGTTCAGCCAGTTTTTTCATATTGGTGTTTTGCGCAAGCAGTGCGTCAATATTGGAAATAGGTAAGCCATAAATACGCTCCATAACCAATACATTATGGCGGCAATAGTCGCTATAGATTTTGGGGACATAGAGGGAGTCGGAACCCTCAAAATTTCGGCCTAGTTGAATACCGTTGGCCGACTCACGTAACAAATCCAGTTCATCGACAATGGTCTTTCTATACTCTATAACAACTTCTACGGGGCGCAAGCGCTTGCCGTCAGGCAACCATCGTTGAAGCACACCCGCTAAACTGAATAGCAACTCCATATCGGCCACTATCGTTTCACGAATATCGGGGCGCAACACCTTAACCACAACATCTTCATTGTTTGTATTAAGTTTGGCCGCGTGCACTTGGGCTATGGATGCTGACGCCAAGGGCGTCTCTTGAAACTCACTAAATAGCTCTGATAAATGGGACAGCCCTAATGAAGCTTTTATAATCTCTTGCGCCGCTTCTGAAGAAAACGGTGGTACTTTATTTTGGAGGCGAGCTAATTCATTAGCGATGGCTGGAGGAAGCAGATCCCGGCGAGTAGAAAGCATTTGCCCAAACTTAATAAAGACAGGGCCTAAGTTTTGTAGTGCTAACGTAATGCGCTCTCCAGGAGAGGTATGTTTATGTTGGTTGCGTATCCAAAAAATACAATGGCGTAAAAAGCGCGCATACCACGGCAGCCACTTGGCGGGAATAAGCTCATCAAGCCCATGCTCAAGTAATACTTTATTTATTCGATACAGCCTTAAAATACGCATGAACGTCTCTTACACTTATTATTTTTTCTGTTGTTCTAATACAGTTAGTCGCGCGTCTAATTTAGCCGCTGCATCTCTCACACTGTTGACTTCATCACTAAAATGCATAACCGCCAACTTATGCGCTGCCAGCTTTTTTTCTTCCACAATTGCGTTTGCCGCAATGCTACTTGTACCTGCCAGTGCCTTTTGCAATTGGGCCTTAACCCTGCCTAGAATACGAAAACTCTGATGAGCTAATACATCATTGGTTTTACCCGCGACAATCTCTTCAGCGTCTATATCTAACTGCTGGAAAAGCGCACTCGCCTGCTGTGCCACGGCTAATTCCCCTTCCACCTGCAACTTATTTTGTTGAATAAGGCGGGTCAGCATATTGGTGTTTTTAAGCTCAGGCAGCGTTTGCAACGAGGTTTTAATACAGCAATCTTTGGAGTTTAATTGCCCGACCATTTCTTCAAACGGCAGTGACACCGTAAGCACATCCACTTGCTGGGAAAACGCCAGCATAATGGCATGGGGTAGCGGGTCAATATAAGCAATGAGCCTTGCTCCATGCAGGGGCGCAAGACGCCCTTGGCTATCGGGGTCGAGTTTCAACACCGCGTTGATTGCTGTTTCAATGGTGGCGCTAATTAATGCTGAGGTGGGCATTAAAATTTATACCCACGGTGTAGAGCCACGATGCCGCCAGTAAGATTTTGATAGTCGCAGTGTTCAAAGCCCGCGGTTTCAAACATACCTTTGAGGGTTTCTTGATCTGGGTGCATTCGGATACTTTCCGCGAGATACTGATAACTTTCTGCATCGTTGGCCACAAGCTGCCCCATTTTAGGCAAAATATGAAACGAGTACATATCGTAAATTTTGCTTAATTGTTCGGAGGTGGGTTTAGAAAATTCCAACACCAACAGTCGACCACCCGGCTTAAGTACACGGTAAATCGAATTAAGCGCATTTTGTTTTTCAGTGACGTTGCGTAAACCAAACGCCATGGTTACCACATCGAAGTGGTTATCAGGGAAGGGTAATGCTTCTGCATCTGCTTGTACGTAATCTATATTACTCACTAACCCGCGGTCACGAAGCTTATCGCGCCCTACTTTTAACATAGACAAATTAATATCAGCCAACGTAACACGCCCCGTAGGGCCTACAAGACGCGAGAATTTGGCTGTTAAGTCGCCTGTGCCACCGGCAATATCGAGTACCTTTTGCCCACTACGTACGCCAGAACAATCTATGGTGTAGCGTTTCCACAAGCGGTGAACGCCCATGGACATTAAATCGTTCATAACATCGTACTTAGCCGCTACCGAGTCGAACACATTAGCAACCATAGAGGCTTTTTGGTTTTTTTCTACCTGCTTAAAACCGAAGTGCGTGGTTGGCGTTTGCGCCGAGGTGGTATTGGTATCATTATCGCTCATGGCATTCCTGTTCGTGCTACTAGCTAAAGGCTAAAGTGTATAGGATTGTTACGGTGAGAAACAGCGCTTTACTTGCAAAAAAGCGCAGGATTAAACCCTGCGCTGGTTTGATCCCCAACTGAAAGCCACCAGTAGGCTCAGCTCTTGTAGCGACCGACCACTTTCTTGTTGCCACTGAGCAAAGGCAGCATTGGCAGCCGTCAGGGTTTTCTTACTAGTTAGCCCACCATCAATGATGTCTTGTTTACGTAAATAATCTTCAACATCGCTGGAAAATAAAAAGGTGTCGACCCCCATTGCTCGCAGCATATACGGGCCTGTATTGCCTCCTAGCCGCGCCCCGCGCTGCTTTAGGAACAGCCACAAATCTGTGATGTTTTCAGCAGAAAATGACGAAACAAACTGTCCAAAGCTTCCGTGTTCTCGCGCCACATCCTTAATCATTAGGGCATTTTCGCGAACCGTCATCACTTTTTTGTAGTTACGAACAATACTGGGGTCAGACGCTTTTTGTTCGAGCATTTCATCTGGCATCAACAAGACTTTGTCTATGTTAAAGTCAAAAAATGCCGCTTCGAAGTTGGGCCATTTTTGCTCTATAACACGCCATACAAATCCGGATTGAAAAACCTTTTTTGTCATGGCAGAGAGAAATCGATGATCACTCAATTTGGCCACGTCGGCACGGGAAAGGGGCGTACTAAGCAATGCTTCCACCGCCGCCTCGCCACCTTTTCGTTCACAAGCGCGCGTGTAAATTTGCGCGAACTTTTCCGCCATTAACCTTTAATCCCGCTGTGTCTGAGTAGGGCATCCACTTGTGGTTCACGCCCCCTGAAGGCCACGAATAAATCCATAGGTGCTTTGCTTCCCCCCATTTCCAAGATATTTTCAAGGAAGGATTTACCCGTTTCGCGATTAAAAATTCCGTCTTCTTCAAACTTACTGTAAGCATCAGCCGACAGCACTTCTGCCCACTTATAGCTGTAATAGCCTGCTGCATAGCCCCCGGCAAATATGTGACCGAAACTATGTTGAAAACGATTGAATGAAGGCGGCACTACCACAGCGACTTCATCTCTAACGGCATTCAGTACTTGTTGTACATCAACCGATGCGCCGTCTTGGCTATGTAATAGAAAGTCAAAGAGACTGAACTCAAGTTGACGTACCATTTGCATAGCAGATTGATAATCCCGGGCAGCCAACATTCTATCTAGCAAGTCGGTTGGAAGGGGGTCACCCGTTTCATAATGACCAGAAATAAAGTTCAACGCGTCCTCTTCCCAACACCAGTTTTCCAAAAATTGACTGGGAAGTTCGACGGCGTCCCAAGGCACGCCGTTTATTCCAGAAACCCCCGCCACCGACATTTTAGTCAGCATGTGGTGGATACCATGACCAAATTCGTGGAACAGCGTAACAACTTCATCATGGGTAAATAACGCAGGTTTGTCGCCAATAGGAGCATTGAAATTACACGTTAGGTAAGCCACGGGAAGCTGTATTTCTCCACTGGCTGTTTCACGGCGTACTCGGCATTCGTCCATCCATGCCCCACCCCGTTTTTTAGCACGCGCGTAGAGGTCGAGATAAAAGCTTCCGCGCAACGCATCCGCGCTGTCGGTAATAGTGAAATAACGCACATCGTCGTGCCAAGTATCGATACCAGGTTGCTCAATAATCTTTAAGCCATAAAGACGGTGTACCACTTCAAATAGCCCCGACAACACTTTGTCTTCAGGGAAGTAAGGACGCAGCATTTCATCAGAAATGGTGTACTTTTCCTGTTTAAGCTTTTCGCTGTAGTAAGGTAGATCCCATGCCTGCAAATCGGTGACTTGGTGGGTTTGTTCTGCGTATGCCCGCACTTCTTGCAATTCATGCTCAGCTTGCGGTTTAGATTTAGCCGCAAGGTCACGCAAGAAAGTTTCAACTTGCTCGGTAGATTCTGCCATCTTGGTGGCCAAAGAACGCTCGGCATAGCTGTCAAACCCGAGTAATTGGGCAAGCTCGGTACGCAGCGCCAAAATTTCTTTAATAATAGCCGTGTTGTCCCACTTACCCGCATTTGGCCCTTGATCTGAGGCTTTGGTGGCATACGCGCGGTACATTTCTTCACGTAACGAACGGTTGTCTGCGTATAGCATCACAGGTAAATAAGAGGGAATATCTAAGGTAAACAACCAACCTTGTAGATCTTTTTGGTGGGCAGCTTGAGCGGCGGCTTCTTTTGCTGATTCAGGCATACCGGCTAGCTCATCTTCATCGGTAATGTGCTTTGTCCACCCCATGGTCGCGTCCATCACATTATTGGAGAAGGTTGACGACAGCTCACTTAGCTTGGCTTGTATTTGCGCAAACCGCTGCTTTTTGTCTTCGGGTAATGCCACGCCAGAAAGGGTGAAATCTCGAATAGCGTTATCGATAACTTTTTTACGTTGCGCATCTAACGTTGCGTATTCTTCAGAGGCTTTAAGTGCTTCATATGCCTGATACAAACCGTGATGCTGCCCTACCCAAGTACCGTATTCTGACAATAACGGTAGGCACGCATCATGGGCTTCGCGCAATTCGTCGCTGCTGACCACCGAATTCATATGGGAAACCGGCGACCACATTTTACTGAGTTTGTCGTCGACTTCCTCTAAGCGCAACACCAAATTTGCGTAGCTATAGTCTTTTGATGCCACCACCTCGTCTATTTCCTGCTTACAGGTGGCAATTGCCTTTTCAATCGCAGGCTTTATGTCTTTCGGCTCAATTGCAGAAAACAATGGAAGGCCGTCTACCTTTTCAATCGCGGGTGTTGTCATACGTCATTCACTCTTATTTGCTCATATCAATAACATGTTGGGTCGGTAGCCGTAAAAGCAAGTCTCACGACAAACAATTAACGGGCAATTAAAACTGTTACGTTAGCGGTTATCAGACAGTTTAGTTTGTATTTTCATGGACTTGTGCTGTCGCAAATGTCGCACCCTATCCTTATGTCTAGTTTGTCACTTAGATTTTCAATGCTATACATTACTGAGTCACTCAAAGAGATGGTGCAATGAAAACATTATCGTCCGGTGAAATTGCATCCTATTGCGATGTCAATTTACGTACAGTTATACGATGGATTGAAAGCGGCAAGCTCAAGGGCTTTAAACTGCCTGGCAGAGGAAACAACCGTGTTCTCGTAGATGACTTTATTGAGTTTCTCAACGACCACGGCATGCCCATCCCAGAGGCGTTGATGAGCGATGCTGCTCCCTCAATACTGATTGTGGATGATGAAATGCCTGTAGCAAAGTCTATCCAACGGGTGGCGCGTCGTGCGGGCTTTGAAACCCAAATTGCTACAGGCGGTTTTCAAGCTGGCGTTATGCTTAGCCAGCAAAACCCCAAAATGATGACACTAGATTTAAGTATGCCGGGCATGGACGGGTACAGTGTCATTGAATTCACCCGTCAACAGACTAAACACAAACACCTAAAGATTTTGGTTATTTCAGCGCTAGATGACGCAAGCCTTGAAAAAGCCATTGAATTGGGTGCTGACGCCACACTACAGAAACCGTTTTCAAATCATGACCTTACTCAGATTATTGAGCAGTTTATGACGCAATAAAGCGTGAGACGTTGATTTAACGAGGTTGGCTATGGTTGTACGACACATATTTAGGTTATCAATTTGCCTGTCACTGCTTTGCGTGGTGAGTGTGGCCATGTGCGAAACCCTAACCTTTGGCATTGTGCCCCAGCAATCAGCTAAAAAATTAGCGGAAACCTGGCAACCCTTGATTGATTGCCTGGAAGAAAGCACCTCCCTCTCTATTGAATTTCAAACGGCAAAAGACATACCCACCTTTGAGGCACGCTTGGCAAATGGTGACTACGACATTGCGTATATGAACCCCTACCACTATGTCGTTTTTAGCGACTCACCAGGATATCAAGCGCTGGTAAAACAGAAAGATAAAAAAATCACCGGCATTATTGTAGTGAGAGCGGATAGCCCTATTCAAACGCTCGATGAGTTAAACGGCATGCGGTTGGCATTTCCAGCACCTGCCGCATTTGCTGCTACAATTATACCTAGCGCACATTTACGCCAGCAAAATATTTCGATAAATCCGCACTACGTGTATTCACACGACTCGGTTTACCTAAACGTAGTGCGAGAGTTTTTTCCTGCGGGCGGAGGAATAATGAGGACGTTAGGCACTATCGATGAAGCCACTCAACAGAATTTACGTGTATTGTGGAAAAGCCCGGGCTTTACCCCCCATGCCATTGCCACACACCCTGATGTTTCCGAGGACGTTCGCATGGCGTTGGAAAAAGCGTTTTTAGCACTATCGGCCGATGAGAGTAAACAAGCGTTACTTCACAAAATGGGATTTACGCAGTTTGAAGGCGCGCACAATAGCGATTGGGATGATGTGAGGGCATTAGGCATCACATCGTTAGCTCGACCGCATTTGTAACGAGAACATAATTATGCGCCTGTCTCTTCGAACAAAAACAATTGCTGGCATGGCTATCATCGCCACTATTTTATTGACCTTTCTGTTAGCCACCGTGTTTAGTTTATTGAATCAATTGGTTGACGAAAGCGTAGAGAAATCGGCAAATACAACCGCAAATTTATTTGTCTCCACCACCAAAAATGCGTTTTTAAGCTTGGATTTGGCATCGTTAGAAGCCGATACCTTCGAGGTTCTCACCAACCCTAGCATTGCTTATGTTCGAATAAAAAACAGCGCTGGTAAGGTATACGTTGAAAAAGGCGACCTTGATGCCCTGCAAAGGCCATTTAATGCAGACAAAAACGTACGTTCGGCGGAAGACGGCGTTTACGAAATTTCAGCCCCTATTCAGGTTAACGACACCCTTTATGGCCACGTTGAGTTAGGCATGAATGTTAATGAAATCAATAATGCGATAACACGGGTTCGAAGCTGGACGTATGCCTTGGCCGCCTTCGAACTTACCTTGGTCGCCCTATTTTCGTTCTTTTTAGGTTCGTACCTAATGGCGCAGCTTAGGCAGTTAAGGGCCGGCGCCCGGCATTTAGCCGTTGCAGTAAAAGATAAGAACTATCAAAACATTACCGTGCAGGTAAGAGGCAAAGATGAGCTTAGCGAATTGGCAGAGGCATTTAATCAGCTCGTCAATTTACTGAAAGACGAGCATACCCAACGCCAACAAGTGGAAGATGAGCTTAAAAACTTCAATAGCTCTTTAGAGCAAAAAGTAAAAGACAGAACCCAGTTATTGAATCAAAAAAACCTTCAACTGGAAAACGCGAATAAAGATTTAAAAGACGCACAAGTACAGTTGTTGCAGGCTGAAAAAATGGCGTCGGTGGGTCAACTGGCTGCGGGTGTAGCCCACGAAATTAACAACCCAATAGGCTTTGTTAGCAGTAACTTAGCAACTTTAAGCAGTTATATTTCAACCTATCAAATGATATTTGCGCAGATAGCTTCTGTGCTGAATCAGGAGAATGAGGAAAAACGTAAAGCTGCGCTAGAAGAACTAGACAAATTACTAGCCAAGCAAGACATGGATTTTATTAACGGTGACATAAACGAGCTAATGTCTGACTCGAAAGAAGGCATGTTACGGGTAGCAGAAATTGTGAAAGGATTGAAACTCTTTTCACGTATCGACAGTGAAGAAAAGCAACTCTACAACATAAACGATTGCGTGCGTACTACGTTAACCATGGTAAACAACCAGCTTAAGTACATTTGTACGGTAGAAACGCATTTAGGCAATGTGCCCATGATACCGTTAAATGTCGGGAAGATTTCTCAAGTGGTAACAAACCTCTTAATTAACGCGGGGCAAGCGATAGAAAGCAGCGACGAAAACGGAACCATTACGGTCACCTCCTCGGTGAACAACAATATGGTTGAACTTAAAATAGAAGACACGGGTTGTGGTATTCCAGCGTCGCATTTAGACAAGCTGTTTAACCCCTTTTTCACCACGAAACCCGAAGGCCAAGGTACAGGCTTAGGCCTGTCAATTTCATTTGGTATTGCAAAAGAGCATGGCGGTTCACTTGATGCAAGCAGCGTAGAGGGTAAAGGCAGCTGTTTTATTCTTCGCTTACCTATAGACCCAGAGAATAACGAAGAGGCACTTTCTAATGCGTAAACCTACTGCTATGTTTACTTCTTTAAGCATGTTAATGCTGCTTGTGGACGCTGGCGCAAATACACACAAACATAATGAGGTGGTGCGTAATGAGTGGAAATGAGGCACAAGAAAAAGTCATCTTTACCGTTTTGTTTGTGGATGATGAACCTAATATTTTACGCGCCATTAAACGCGCACTTTTCACATTAGACATTAACTTATTGCTAGCGGAAAGCGGCGCAAAGGCCCTTGAATTGCTGTCCAGTCAAGACGTGCATGTGGTTATTTCAGACATGAAGATGCCACAGATGTCGGGGGCTGAACTCCTTGAACAAGTCGCGCTTCGCTACCCTGACACCTTCAGGGTTGTGCTGACCGGCTATGCCGATATTGAATCAACGATAAAAGCCGTTAACCAAGGGAAAATTCACCGTTACCTTCAAAAACCATGGGACAACCAAGAGCTTATTCGCGTTATAGAGGAAGGGTTAGAACGGGTTAAATTGAAAGCGGAGAATTTACGCTTACAGCACCTGACACGGTTGCAAAATAAGAAACTCAAAGAGATAAACACCTCCCTTGAAACCATGGTACAAAAACGCACTCGACAAATAAAAGCCGCGTTAAACAAAATTGAGAAGCATAACCTTGCGATGGAGCAGGTGCTGTTCAATGTCATCAGTATCAACCCCAATATTGACGGCAAATTTGCCATTGAAGTAAGCGAACTGGCGACTAAACTCGCCAAAATGGCAAAACTCGACAAAGATGAGGTAAAGCGTATTGGTTATGCAGGCCTCATTGGCGAACTTGGGTTACTCGGTTTACACACCGATGACTTCCTTGCGCCCTTTGGCAAACTTAACTATCAACAGCAACAGAATTATTTGTCTCAAACTAAACAGGCGGCGCTTATTTTAGCCCCTGCACATGACTTACTGCCGGTGTCAGAAATTATTGAGTACCAGTTTGAGCACTTTAATGGTTCGGGGTTGTACAACAAAGTTGCCAAGGAAATTCCTATCGGCTCTCGCGTTTTGGCCATTGCCCGCGATTACTGGCGCTTAGTGACAGGGCGATTAAGCGGAGTAGAAATGCTGGCTCGTGATGCGAAATTAGAGATGAAAAAGCACACCAACACACGCTACGACGGTGAAATACTCTCGCTTTTGCTTGAGGCAGAAGACATTGGCAAACCTCAGCACATTCAAGCCACACTGCAAGCCACTCAACTGCAAGCCGGTATGGTGCTATCACAGAATTTATACAATGATAGCCATATACTCATTCTGCCTGAAGGCCATGTGTTTAGTGAGGCAACTATCCATAAATTGCGCATGTTTGAAAAAGAAAAGGGTAAGCCATTCAGTATCTTAATTGAGCCTGAAAAACAAGAGTCGGCCGTGACAGAAAGCTGAACATGGTGGATCAACCCTTGATCAAATTAAAATCCAGTTCGTAGTGATACGCACTGGATTTATTATTTTTAGCATCTGCATCCTGTAAGCGTTTGTCGACTATTGCGGTCTGTTGATGGTGAACAGAGTGTGCCTTTCGCACATTTCGTGTAACAATAAACTTATTATTTATCGCCCTATGGATAAAAAGGCATCTCGAATGACTCATTTTGATTATATATGTATTGGCGGTGGAAGCGGCGGTATCGCGTCTGCCAACCGTGCAGCTAAACATGGTAAAAACGTTGCCATTATTGAAGCCAAAGATATTGGTGGTACTTGTGTCAATGTGGGCTGCGTACCTAAAAAGGCCATGTGGTATGGTGCCCAAGTTGCTGAAGCAATTCACAAATACGCACCAGAATATGGTTTCGATGTTACGTTGAACACGTTCAGTTGGGACAGCCTCATTGCCAGCCGCCAAGCCTATATTGAGCGTATCCATGCCTCATACGACCGAGCATTGACGGCCAATAATGTTACCCTTATCCGTGGCTTCGCCACCTTCATTGACAATAAAACCATTGAAGTTGATGGCGAACATTATACCGCCGACCATATTACTATTGCGACGGGCGGCCGCCCCATTATTCCTGACATTCCAGGGGCGCAGCACGGCATTGACTCAGACGGCTTTTTCGCGCTAAGAGAGCAACCTAAACGGGCAGTCGTGGTTGGCGCCGGTTACATAGGCGTTGAACTTGCTGGTGTCATGCATAGCTTAGGTACAGACACTCACTTAGTGGTGCGAAAGCATGCGCCTTTGCGTCATTTTGACCCTTTGATCCATGAAACCCTGGTCGATATGATTCATGCTGAAGGCTGTACGTTGCATAACCATGCTAGCGTGGAAAAGGTAGAGCGTAATGATGATGGCACTTTATCGATACATTTGACCAACGATGAAGTTCTTGAAGCAGATTGTCTCATTTGGGCCATTGGCCGCCAGCCTGCCACGGACGTTATTGCCATCGAAAACACCGATGTTGAGCTAACTGACAAAGGTATGGTAAAGGTCGATAAGTACCAAAACACCACAGCGGAAAATATCTATGCGGTTGGCGATATTACCGGTAAGGCAGAGTTAACACCTGTTGCAGTCAAAGCGGGCCGCCTGCTGAGCGAGCGCCTATTTAACGGCCAAAAAGACGCACATATGGATTACTCCACCATACCTACGGTGGTGTTTAGTCATCCGCCAATTGGCACCATTGGATTAACAGAACCCGAAGCCATTGAGGCCTATGGCGAAAGTGAAGTGAAAGTTTACACCTCTAGCTTTGCATCAATGTATACCGCGGTAACCCGTCATCGCCAGCTGACTAAAATGAAGTTAGTATGTGCAGGTAAAGAAGAAAAAGTGGTGGGCTTGCACGGTATTGGCCATGGTATGGATGAAATATTACAAGGTTTCGCCGTGGCCATAAAAATGGGCGCAACCAAAGCCGACTTTGACGCGTGTGTAGCCATTCACCCTACAAGTGCGGAAGAGTTTGTTACGATGACATAAACGCCACAGCGGCCAGTGACAAAAATGGCAGCCCTTCGGCTGCCTTTTTAGTTTCCTGTCTGGACAATAATGATAAAAAGCGGAATAACGACAATGATAAAAACAACGATAGCGCTGCTAAGTACTGCACTTATCGCAGGGTTGAGTGCCCAAACAGCAGCCACCCCATCTGACGACAACACCACTGTGGATACCCTCGCAGAAACATCTAAGTATGATGTAGAAAATTGGCAAGTCACCCAGCCGCCATTCAAACTCAACGAGGTTGCCATTTCTACCAATGAAACCACTTGGTCGAGCCTTGACGTGTCCCCCAATGGCAAGTTCATGATTTTCGATATGTTGGGTGACTTATACAAAGTGGATATAAAAGGTGGCAACGCCACCCCACTCATTCAGGATTTCGCGTGGAATATTCACCCCGCAATTTCTCCTGACGGCAAGCAAGTTGCCTTTGTTTCAGACCGTGATGGGCTAAGCAATGTCTGGGTTATGGATATTGACGGTACTCATCTAAAACAAATTACCCGTGAAAAGAAAAATATTATTCATGCGCCTAAATGGAGCCCAGATGGCGAATATTTGGTAGTGACTAAAGGCATAATGTCTAGCCGAAGCATTCCAGCGGGCGAGATTTGGATGTATCACAAGTCGGGTGGAGATGGCCTTCAAATAAAAGCAAGAAACAGTGGGAAACGGGATCAGCAAAATATTGCCGACCCTGCCTTTTCTCATGATGGTCGCTACATTTACTTCACTGAAAACACCGTTCCGGGCAGCCGATTCGAATACAACCGTGACCCTCTTGAGGGCATTTTTGCCATCACCCTATACGACCGCGAAAGTGGCGACGAACGCCGATATATTAGCGGTACCGGCGGCGCCGTAGTTCCTACACCCTCGCCAGATGGCAAATACGTCGCGTTTGTTCGCAGAGTGAAAGATAAAACAGCGCTTTTTCTAAAAGACATTAAAACCGGCACTGAAACACCACTGACTTTCGCCTTAGAGCGTGACATGCAGGAAGGATTTGGTTCAGAAGGTTACTTCACTTATTTTGATTGGACGCCAGACGCATCGGCCATTGTTTATTGGAGCCGTGGTAAATTTCACATCATTGACGTCGATTCGAAAGAAACCGAAACCCTTAATGTGCATATTGATACCACAGTAAAATTTGCAGATGCACTGCGTTTCCCAGTCGATGTAGCACCGGATAACGTTGAGGTCAAAATGACCCGCTGGTCGCAGATGTCACCCAATGGAAAAACCATTTTATTTCAAGCGCTAGGTAAGTTGTACGTACGAGATGTGAAGTCAGGTAAAGTAAAGCGTCTGACCAAACAGAACGACCACGATGAATATTACCCTCGCTATTCAAATGATGGAAAGTCTATCGTTTATACTACGTGGAACGACCAAGATTTAGGTACCGTTCGCGTGGTGTCTGCCCGTGGCGGCAAAGGCAAAGTCATTAGCGTGCAACCTGGACACTACATTGAACCGTCTTTTTCAACTGATGGTAAAAAGGTGGTTTTTCGTAAATTTACTGGCGGCAGCTTACTTGATCCTAAGTATTCAGTGGACCCCGGAATTTATGTGGCAAACCTGAAAAATGACACAGTAGAAAAAGTGGCTGACAGCGGGTACAACGCGCACTTTGCCGGTGATAATGAACGCATATTTTTTACCGAATCGGCCGGCGGAAAAGCGTATTATGAAACGCAACTTTCAAGCGTAAATTTAAAAGGAAATGACAAACGCACTCACTTATATGGCGCAGATAAAGTAAGTGAGTACAAACTTTCACATGATAAAAAGTGGGTGGCGTTTGTGTATCAATTTAAAACTTACGTCACGCCCTTTGTAGAAAACGGTAAGAAAATCACGGTAGGGCCAAACATGACTTCGTTACCCGTGACGCAGTTGTCGAGTCGTGCGGGTGAGTATTTAACCTGGTCTGCTGACAACAGCACAGTAAGCTGGTTTAACGGCCCAACCTTATTTACGCGCTCTCTTGATGAGGCATTCGCCTTTGTTGATGGCGCGCCTGAAACGCTGCCAGACCCCGTAGCTGATGGAATTGATTTATCCTTTACCACCAAGGCCGATAAACCTACAGGTTACACCGCCTTGATGGGGGGCAAGATAGTGACCATGCGTGATGCGGATAGCACGCAAGAAGTTATTGAAGATGGTGTGGTCCTGATAAAAGACAATCGCATTGCGGCTGTGGGCAAACGAGGCGAAGTAGACATCCCCGATAACACGTTGCAAATTGACACTCAGGGGAAAACCATCATTCCTGGTTTAATTGATGCTCACGCCCATGGCTCACAAGGGCGCAACGAGATTATTCCTCAACAAAACTGGAAACAGTACTCCAATGTGTCGTTTGGGGTGACCACCATTCACGACCCATCCAACGACACCACAGAAATAATGGCGGCCGCCGAACTACAACGTACTGGCCATATTGTAGCGCCACGCATCTATTCTACCGGCACCATTCTGTATGGCGCTGAAGGTTTAGGTTACAAAGCCATTATTAATAATTATGAAGATGCTTACTTCCACGTAGAACGTCTTAAAGAGGCCGGTGCCATTTCTGTAAAAAGTTACAACCAACCTCGTCGCGACCAGCGCCAACAGGTTCTGTGGGCAGCGAAGAATCAAGAAATGATGGTGGTACCTGAAGGGGGCGGGAAGTTACAGCAAAACTTAACCATGTTGGTAGATGGTCACACAGGTTTAGAACACAGCCTTCCTATTGAAAAGGGGTACAGTGACGTAACCCAATTGTGGAAAGCCACGAAGTTTGGTTACACACCGACCTTCGTGGTGTCGTACGGCGGCATGATGGGAGAAGAATATTGGTATGATAAAACAGAAGTGTGGAAAAACCCTCGCCTTCTCCGTTATACCCCCAGCACGGTGTTAGATAAGCGTGCTATTCGCCGGCCCACTGCACCGGAAAGTCAATACAACCACCAAAACGTGGCCCGTTACGCAAAAACCTTACGAGATAATGGTGTAAGTGTGCACATTGGTGCTCATGGACAGCGTGAAGGCTTAGCCGCACACTGGGAGTTGTGGATAATGCAACAAGGTGGCTTCACCCCTTGGGAGGCCCTACGCGGCGGCACCATTGATGGTGCAAAACACCTTGGGATGAGCAAAGACATTGGTAGCATTGAAACGGGCAAGCTCGCTGACTTGGTGGTTATTGATGGCGACGTACTTAGCGACATTAGAAAAAGTGAATTTGTTGAATATACGGTGCTTAATGGCCGAGTTTATGAGTCTGCAACCATGAACGAGGTAGGCAGTAAGAAAAAACGTAAGCCATTTTTCTTTGAACAAGACAACGCCACTTTTATGCCACAACAAACTGCCGATGAAGTTGAAGCAAAAGCCCATCATTATCACTGGGAACACTAACCCCCAAACCCCAGTGAAAGCAGTTTATAAATTAGAGGTTAACCCCTAATAGCCGAAAAGCCAGCGCGCAAAGGAAAACGCTCTTTTGAACGCTGGCTTTTTTTTATTGGCTTATCTGTTGCGGCCATACTGTTCGTGTGACGATACCCAATCGGAAGAACTAATGGCGGAGGCGAGAGAGATTTCACCTGCTAGCACAACAGAGGCCACTATTTCTGCAAGCTTATGCACCTTTCCTTTGCCATAGCAATCGATAAGCTCGAGGCATTCTCTTTGTGTCCCTATACCTGTGCCGCCTCCGTAGGTGGCAACAATTAATGAGGGAATGGTAATAGACACATAGAGGTCGCCTTCATCAGTGAGCTCGGAATACATCATGGCCGCTGATGACTCACTGACATTCGCCACGTCCTGACCCGTGGCAATAAACATCGCTGTAATGCCATTCGGGGAGTGTAAACCAGTATTGTTGACACCAGAAAGGAACGATCCCACGCCTGCAACCCGTCCGTGATAATCAATTTGTTTAGGGTCTACCCGCATAACCTGCAACAAATGCTCACGTTTAATCGTGGCTTCTGCCGTTACTCGCTTGCCTCGAGTTCGCATGATGTTAATTTGTGACGCTTTTTTATCAGTGGCGAAATTAGATTCTAAGTAAAAATTTTTAATCCCTTCGTAATTATCTAAAATCCATCCACAGGCAGCAAAGGTTGCTCGGCCTACCATGTTTTGCCCTGCGGCATCACCGGTTTTATAGTTAAACCGTAAAAAGGCAAATTTATTTGATAGGAAGTGGTCAACATAAGTGAGTTTGGCAATGCTGGATGTTGCTTCAGCTTCCTCTCTTATTTTATCCATGTTCTGTTTAACCCAAGCGACAAAATCTCTCGCGCCTCGGGCATTTTCAAAAATAAAAACCGGGGCTCGTTGCATGGCATCATCCACCACGGTTGCGGTTACGCCACCACTCATATTAAGCAACTTCATTCCGCGGTTATACGACGCCACCAGCGTACCTTCCGTTGTAGCCAAAGGAACAACGAAGTCTCCTTTGGCATGTTCGCCGTGAATAGTTAACGGCCCAGCAATCCCGATAGGCACTTGAGCCACGCCAATGAAGTGCTCGATATTCCCCTTTAATTCATTAGGATCGATGGAGTATTTAGCCACATGATTGAGTTTATTACCGGTAGCGCTCTCAAAATAGGCTTGACGAGCCTGAATCATGGCGCTGCCATAATCATCTAAGTCATCTCGTGGAATGTGGCCACCGCGCTTGGTGGCTTCAGTAATGTTATCTTCAACTTCAAATTTAAGCTTGCCAAACGGTGACGCTGAAAAACAAATACCTAATTTCCTTTTTTCAGGGCTAACTGCTTGGTCGAGAGCCACGTGCACCGTGATGGTTTGCCGCAGCGAAAAAGGCATGCCTTTATTCTTGTGCAATTCCTCCACCGAAATGTGGCTGTCTTTCGACGTTTGTAAGGTTATTTTATGGGTTGCTACTTTTTCACCATCCAACGATATCCATTTTAATTCTTTTAACGTGGCATCTTTCAACCGATTTTTTAAAGCAAACGAAATTCCCTTTTCTGTTTTAGTAAGACTGCCATGGGTATACAACTGTTTTAATAAAATACTCGGTACAAACATGTGAATTCCTATTTCAAAAGTCGGTGGGTAATATTTTTATCAGTGTGCTTAATTTTTTATAGCACAAACTTCGTACAGTACCGTTGAACTTTTTCAATTTCATTGCACTTCCTCAACATTTAAATTTGGGACGAAGCATTAAAAAATGCGCCAACGCCAGGCTATACCTCCCCTCCAAAGAGGCTGACTTAAGTTAGGTCACCCACTATTTTCACATCCATTATGCTTTTCAACGTCAACGAAAAACCTGACCACTTTGGATATTCAGTTCAACAACAAGTAAGCAACGCCCACCGGCTCGCTATGGTTCATTGGCCACTAAGGAAGTGGCAGCTGAATATCACTTTTTTAGGAGCAACGCATGAGAAAAGGTTTATTCCGCCAGCAAGCTTTACGTTATCAAAGGTCGCCGATTGAAGGTACCTTATTGATGACACCAAAGCCTGCCTATGTTTGGTTTACCTTTTTCCTGATTTTTTGGTTGCTCGCGATTGGCGTTTTCTTGAGTACCAGCAGTTACGCGAGAAAAACCACTGTGTCAGGTTGGCTGTCTCCTTCAGAGGGTGTTGAAAAAATTTATGCCGAGCCAAGAAAAGGGCGAGTGTCGGCGGTATTTGTTGAAGAAGGTCAACAGGTGCAACAAGGCAATGCACTATTAAGCATCGATTATGGCGTGCAACACACACAGGGGAAAAGCATAGAAGGGAAACAGCAAGAAGAACTAGATAAAAAGCTGTCTCGATTATCGGAAAGTTTACGCTTGCGCACCCAACAATTCAGCCGTGAAAATGCGCAGTTAGTTCAAGCATTAGAACATGCGAACACTGATAAGCGAGCATTAAGCAGCTTAAGTGACTTAGCGTATCAAGGCTATCAACTTGCCTCCCATCAATTAGAAGCCCAAACCGCGCTGATTGCTAGTGCCAGCATAAGCCGTGCTGAATACCAACAATCCAAGCTTGCGGTTATTCAGGCCAAACAGCAGTGGCAACAGGCCATTCGCGAGGTCAAACTTAAACAAGCCGACATTCATCGCTTAGAGTATCAATTAGCGGAACTGCCACAAGCCTATAGCAGGGACATTGTGGTAATTGAAAACCAAATAAGCGACCTTAATAGTCAGCGGTTAACCTTAACAAAGGCTGCTTCTCACACCCTATACGCCAGTCGAGATGGCGTGGTGTCTGCACTTCAGGCTTACCCTGGTCTGAATATACAACAAGGGTATCCACTACTTAGTATTACGCCTCTCCATGCTCAGATTGAAGCCACCTTACTGGTGCCGGTGAGCGCGGCGGGCTTTATTGAAGAAGGCCAAGCATTAGCCATTCGTTACGACGCCTTTCCCCATCAAAAATTTGGTATTCAAGAAGGCAGTATATTAAGCGTGTCCCAAGCCTTAGTATTGCCTGGCGAATGGAGCCATGCTCCGGTGCCAATGAAAGAGCCTGCCTATTTAGTAAAAGCAGCGATTGCCCGCTCTACCATAGAAGCGTATGGCAGGTCTGTACCTTTACGCACAGGCATGACATTTTCGGCGGATGTGTCCCTAAGCCAACGTAGCTTACTCGAGTGGTTACTGGAACCTGTTTACAGCATAACAGGGAGACTGTAGCCGTGCATTTAAATACCCTGCGTTTCTCCACCCGCAAATCTACGCCCTTGGTTCTGCAATCAGAAGCCGCGGAATGTGGACTGGCCTGCATTGCAATGATAGCGCAGCACTACGGTGACAGCCGAGACATGACCCAGCTTCGGCTACATACCTCTGTGTCGCTGCGGGGGGTGACTCTCATGGACGTAATGCACATTGCCGATGATTTAGGCTTGCAAAGTCGGGCACTAAAAATTGAGTTGAACGAGCTGACTCAGTTACGCTGCCCCGCCATTTTACATTGGGATATGCAGCATTTTGTGGTGCTCACACGCTGCACCAATACTACCATTACCATTCACGACCCCGCTTACGGCAAACGCACGCTTCCCATAAAAGAAGCCAGCGATCACGTAACAGGGGTTGCATTAGAAGTGACCCCCAGCGACACCTTTAAACCCGTAACGTCCGCACCGACATTATCGCTAAGGGATTTTTTCTCGCGCACCCTGGGATTTAAGCGAAATTTGCTCACTTTATTGGCCCTGTCCATTGTCATACAGGTGTTTTCTCTTGCCTCTCCCTATTACATGCAAACCGTTATAGATGACGTTTTGTTGCGCAACAATACCGCCTTGTTGGTTGCACTTGCAGTGGGGTTTGGCCTGCTTTTGTTGATGGACGTAATCACCAATATTGTCCGTCGTTTTCTCATACTGACCCTTTCAACCCGCTTGCAATTGCAACTCACTGCCTCAGTGTTTAAGCATTTGCTGTCTTTGCCCCTTGATTATTTCGCCAAACGTCACGTAGGTGACCTAGTGTCTCGATTTGGATCGCTAGCCAACATTCGCGAGTTTCTTACCACCAGCTTAGTCACTGCCCTTTTAGATGGATTAATGGCCGTTATCACCCTAGCAGTTATGGCAGTGTATTCAACTACGCTGACCTGGGTAGTACTGGGCGTCATGACCATTTATTTAACCTTACGCATTGCCTTGTTGCCTTTAATGCAGCGCTTAACGACGGAACGAATCTCATTGGCGGCCACCGAGCAAAGTCACTTTATGGAAAGCATGCGTGGCATCTTACCTATTCGTGTTTACCAACAAGAAGTTAAACGCCATGGCCAATGGCAGAATAAGCTGGTAGCCACCTTGAACAAAGATGTGAACTTAGGAAAAGTGGGAGTGGGTAACGCGGCGGCAAATCAACTCTTATTTGGAATAGAAAATATTGTGGTGGTGTATATTGCCGCGTCCATGGTCATGGGCAATGCCATGACCATTGGCATGATGCTCGCCTTTATCGCTTACAAAACTCGCTTTAGCAGTGCCCTGGACAACTTAGTCAATACCTTTATTGAGCTCAATATGCTTGGCGTTCACCTTTCTCGATTGAGTGACATTGTCTTTACCGCACCAGACAAGCGCCCTTTGGTTCACGATACGCCAACTGCCCCCCATTCAGACACCACTCACAGCGCCACGTCTAATAAACACGTGATAACAGAAAATCTTGCGTATCGATATGGGGATCATTGCCCCACAGTGTTTGAAAACATAAACCTAACCGTAAATAGGGGAGAGTTTATTGCCATTGTGGGCGCGAGTGGGAGCGGCAAAAGTACCTTTTTGAAATGTTTAATGGGGCTTTATGCACCGTCATCGGGCGCAGTAGAGCATATTGGTTCGCCCCGTCGCCCAAGGGTAGCATCCGTTTTACAAGAAGACATGTGTTTAAGTGGCACCATTGCAGACAACATAAGTTGCTTTGATGAAAACGTGGATCATAAGCGACTGTTTGACGTGGCGCAGCTCGCTTGCATCCACAATGAAATTACTGCGATGCCTATGCAATACCACACCCTTGTTGGTGATATGGGTAGTAGTTTAAGCGGCGGTCAAAAGCAACGTTTGTTACTTGCCAGAGCCCTTTACCAGCAGCCAGACATTCTTTTTTTAGATGAAGCGAGTAGCCACCTTGACGTAGAGAACGAGCGCCACATAAACCGCCACCTCAAAGCGTTAAATATCACTCGGATAATGGTTGCCCATCGTCCCCAAACGATTGCGCAAGCCGATACCGTTTACCAATTATCCCAAGGAAATTTACACCGATTAGATCCAACCCCCACCACAAATACAGTCGCCAACAATGCACTACAAAACAGCACCGGAGAAACACGATGAAGGAAGTAAGAGAACCCAGAAAAGCTATTATTAACGCTATGCCTATTTACACTATGGCTCACACAAACCCTGCGCTGACACACGCAATCAGCTCTTTATCTCGCCGCGAGATTGAAGTGGCCACCAAGCTTTTAGAAGGCTTACCCAACAAAAAAATTGCCGTTGAATTATTTATTAGCGAGCGAACGGTTAAATTTCACTGCGCCAATATATACAAAAAGCTCAACATCAATAGCCGTACTGCGCTTATCGCAGCTTGCTTTAAAACGTTTTATCAACTTGGCGAGGCATAAACCCTAGCCTATTTACTTTTAACACTCACTAATAAGGAAACAATCATGAACCATTCAAACACAACGGGCATGCAAGTGCTTAACGAAGCCAGCATTCAACAAGTGAGCGGAGGATATACCCGCGCGGTAGGCGTAGCTAACGTCAACCCTCCCCTTTTTGTGGTTACCTACCCGGTAACCCACATTTATGACAGGGATTCCCGCCATGGCAGTGGCTACTTTTTTGACAAAAACCTGTGAGCTGAAGGAGGTTAAGTTGTCCTCCATGTTATATTTTACCTAGGAATCTCTATGCAAATTGCATTACTTGGAAGTGAAAACGAGCCACAGGTAATCCATGTGGCTAGTGCATTAAAATCAGAAGGACATGAGCCTATCATCGTCAATACTCAATATTTTGGAAAACATTGGCAGCTTACCTATGACCCCGATTTCCATGACGGTCTATTGCATTTTTTAGACAGTTATCCCCTTGATAATAACCGCATGACCTTATCAGAAGTGCATGCAGTTTACTGGCATCAATACCTCCCGCCGGCAATGCCCCATGAAGATCCTAAACAAGCACAATGGATTGATCAGGAAGTTACCAGCGCTTTGCTATGCTGGTTTAACTTTAGCGACATTAAGTGGGTAAACGGCATCTCAGCCATTCGTGCACACCAATGCAAACCGTCTCAAATGCAGGTGGCTGCGCACTTAGGTGCCCATTTACCCTATACCTTTGTGGGCAACTCTGAAATTGCCGCCTTTCAATTTTGCAACAACATGGGAGAGGTCATTTACAAACCCATTAGAGGGGGGGAAACCACACACTTTTTACACAAAGGGACACAACTTAGACATCAGTTGTCGCAACTTTTACTCTCTCGCCCTGTTATGTTGCAAGCGTATGTACCGGGAATAAATATACGCAGTTATGTCTTTGGCGATGAAGTGTTAAGTGTGCAAATAGAAAGTCATGATACGCAAACTGCTGAAAGCCAGCACCATAAACCCCTTATCGTCATCACGCCGGCAGATATTCAACGGCTATGCGTGGCTATTTGTAAAGGCTTAGATATGCATTGGTGCACTATCAACTGGCGTAAAACAGCCAAAGGAGACTACTTCTTTTTAGATGCTGATCCCTGCCCTGACTTTCTCACGATTGAGAATCAAACCGGCATGGATATGACAGGGCGACTTATTAAGGTACTGACTCAATAAGCCCCCCTGCTAGAGGCCGTTTGTTGCGGTTTATCTTGTTACTACAAGATAAAGCGGGATAAATCTTCGTTATCAACCAGGCTTTCTAAATGACTATTTACATAGTCAGCGTCGATAACGAATGACTCTCCGCTTTTTTCTGAGGCATCAAAAGAAATGTCTTCCATGAGGCGCTCTAATACAGTGTGTAAACGACGTGCACCAATGTTTTCGGTGCGCTCGTTCACCTGCCATGCCGCTTCTGCAATACGCTGAATACCTGATTCAGCGAATTCTACATCTACCCCTTCTGTCTTCATCAGCGCCTTGTACTGGGCCGTTAGCGACGCATTAGGTTCGGTAAGAATACGGGTGAAATCTCCAACCTTCAACGCAGATAACTCCACGCGAATGGGCAAGCGCCCCTGCAGTTCAGGAATAAGATCTGATGGCTTGCTCATTTGGAATGCACCAGAAGCAATAAACAAAATGTGGTCTGTTTTAACCATTCCATGCTTCGTTGAAACCGTTGAGCCCTCGACTAAAGGCAGTAAGTCGCGCTGCACACCTTCGCGAGAAACATCACCCGAGGTATTGCCTTCTCGCTTACAGATTTTGTCGATTTCATCCACAAACACAATGCCGTGTTGCTCTACTGATTCAATGGCTTTTTCTTTCAAGTCTTCTTGATTCACAAGGCGAGCAGCTTCTTCTTCAATCAAAAGCTTGAACGCATCCTTAATCTTCAGCTTTTTCTTTTTGCTTTGTGAGCCAGACAGGTTTTGGAACATGCCTTGAAGCTGGTTGGTCATTTCTTCCATGCCCGGCGGCGCCATAATTTCTACGCCCACTTGAGGCAAAGCAACATCAATTTCAATTTCTTTGTCGTCGAGTTCGCCCTGACGTAGCTTCTTGCGAAACGCTTGGCGTGTGCCGCGATCTTCCACTTCCTCTTTTTTGCCCCATGCATCTTCAGGCGGGGGGATCAACACATCAAGAATGCGATCTTCCGCGGCTTCTTCGGCGCGAAACTTCACTTTTTTCATTTCGTTTTCTTTGGTCATCTTAACGGCAATATCAGCAAGATCACGAATGATGGTTTCTACTTCTTTCCCTACATAGCCTACTTCGGTGAACTTCGTGGCTTCAACCTTAATGAAAGGCGCATTCGCGAGTTTTGCTAATCGACGAGCTATCTCGGTTTTACCCACACCAGTGGGGCCAATCATCAATATGTTTTTAGGCGTCACTTCTTGACGAAGCTCTGGCTCAAGTTGCATACGACGCCAGCGGTTTCGCAGCGCGATAGAGACCGCACGTTTGGCATCTTGCTGACCGATTATATGACGGTCCAGTTCATGAACAATTTCTCTTGGTGTCATTTCAGACATGCATAAACCCTTTTCATTTGGTGTTTGTGTTACACAAACATAGGTGAAGGCGTTGGTTCGCTTTCACTTAGTAATCAAGTACATCTATCGTTTGGCTGTGATTGGTGAATACACAGATGTCGCCCGCAATGGTTAAACTTTTCTCGGCAATGTCTTTTGCACTTAATTCAGTATTGTCTAATAGTGCGGTTGCGGCCGCTTGGGCATAGTTTCCACCTGAACCAATCGCTATCAAGTCTTGCTCCGGTTGCACTACATCACCATTACCCGTAATGATGAAAGAAGCCGTTTCGTCTGCCACGGCAAGTAGGGCTTCAAGTTTCCTTAGCATTCGGTCAGTTCGCCAATCTTTCGCTAATTCTACCGCTGCCTTGGTTAAATGCCCTTGGTGTGCTTCAAGCTTAGCCTCAAAACGCTCAAAAAGCGTAAAGGCGTCTGCTGTACCACCCGCAAAGCCCGCTAATATTTTATCGTGGTATAAGCGACGCACTTTTCGGGCGTTACCTTTCATCACTGTATTACCCAGTGACACCTGGCCATCACCAGCCATCACTACTTGATTTCCACGTCGTACAGATACAATCGTTGTCACGTTTATTCCCCGTTTCTCTGGGTGCGCCAGCCTAGAAAAGATTCAAATTGGCTAACACATATAAATCCAATAATTCATAAGTGGGGGATGGCTGGGTAATTTCAAGGGGGAAAGACACGAGGATTAAACCCAGGCTTGTGGCCGAATGCGGTCACAAGCCTTGGCAGTAAGAAGGGTTATAAATTCCAGTACCAGATTTGACAGGTCGCAATATTGACTTTGCGTAAGCTGTGTTTGGCTTTTTCAGCGTCGCGTTTTGACTCGTATGGCCCCAAGATAACGCGGAACCAATCACCGTTACTACCACTACTGTGTCGAATGAGTGCTTCAAGCCCTTGAAACGCAATTTTCGCTTTCATTTCTTCCGCCTGTGCTCGTGTTCTAAATGACGCGCATTGCATTAAATAGCGTTTGTCCGATTTTTCTTGTGCTTCCACGTCAACTTCAACTTCATACCCTGGCAAAGTACGAATATATTCCCATTCTTCTTCTGGCAGTTCAGGTAAGGCTTCTTCGGTGGGCGCAACGGGACGCGCTATTTCTGTATCAACTTCAGTGCTAGCGTTGTCTTTAATTGACCATAAGAACACGCCAAACCCTATAAGCAGCACCACCACAATAACGAGGCGTACGATAGGAAACGACGCGACAGCACCTTGTTTAGATTGTTGAACCTGCTTGCGCTGGTTATTTTTATTGTTGGGTTTCTTCTTTTGTGGCGGTCGGCCACGAGAGACATAATCGCGTTGAGCCATGGGTGGCAGATTTCCTACTTCTTATGGTTTTATCGTTATCGTAAAAGGGTGATGCACGCAACACGGCCAGGCTAAGGGTTACGTGTGTACCTTTGCACACGAAGTTTATCGCAAACACCACTTGGGTGCTAACTGAAATCGGTAGGATCAATATCCACCGACCAACGCACTTTAGCCGCATCAGGTAGTGCCTGCATGTAAGGCAGTGCCACCCGTAAGCCATGATGAAGCGGGCCGCGCTTTTCATTGCTACACACTAACATAAACCGGTAACGCCCTTGTCGCTTTTCCATTAAACAAGGAAATGGGCCCGCCACACTGGGGCTGGTAGACCCTGACGGCATGAGAATGTGCTTACATTGCTGTAAAAAACGAAAGACTAACGCGCTGTCTGTGGCTTCCGCACGAATGACAATTTGACTAATATAAGGCGGCAAACCTGCTGCCTTTCTTTCCATTAATGCATGGCGAGCAAAGTGGGCATAGCCATTGTTGACCAAATCTTGCAACAACGGATGATGAGGGTTGTGGGTTTGTAACCACATTTCTCCGGGTTTACTGGCTCTTCCCGCTCGCCCCGCTAACTGGGTAACCAATTGCGCTAACTTTTCTGCGGCTCTAAAATCAGCACTGAACAAGGCCCCGTCACAATCGAGAACCACCACCAGTGTCACGTGAGGAAAATGGTGGCCTTTCGATAAAATTTGAGTGCCAACGAGTAACTGGTATTCACGATTATTAATAGCATCCAGGGTGGTGTGTAATTTGTCTTTCCCCCTTATGGTATCGCTGTCTATTCGCACTTGTTTGGCGTCGGGGAAAAGCGTTTCAAGGCCCTTTTCTACTTGCTCTGTGCCGGTGCCCGCCGTCACTAATTCAGTACTGTGACACACTTCACAATGACGTGGAATGGCTCTGGTTGCTGCACAGTGGTGACATTGCAATCGATTTTGCGATTTATGCACCGTATAGGGTTTATCACAACGCTTACAGGTAACGGTTTCCCCGCAGTGATGGCATAACATGGCAGGCGCATAACCTCGACGATTAACAAAAACCAGAATTTGGTTTCCTGCATTAACGTGTTGGCGCATCAGTGTCAGCATGCCTTCGGTAATGCCATAATGAACAGGTTGGTCTCGGGCATCGAGTAAATGTTGTTGCGTACGTTGAGCGCCACCCGCGCGTTGGGTGAGTTGCAGGTGAGTATAACGGCCAGAAAGGGCATTATTGAGGGTTTCCAGTGCCGGTGTGGCACTTCCCAGCAGTAAGGGAATGTTTTCTTCTTTCGCCCTGACGGCGGCTAAATCTCGGGCGTGATACCGTAATCCATCTTGCTGTTTAAAAGACTCATCATGCTCTTCGTCGACAATAATCATGCCCAAGGCTTTAAACGGTGTAAAAATAGCAGAGCGGGTGCCAATAATAATGCCTAGCTCACCGGCTTTCGCCCGCTGCCATACTAACAACCTTGCCGAATCTGTGAGTTGAGAATGAAGTACCCCCACGGCAATGGAAAAACGTTTTTCAAAACGCGCCACCGTTTGTGGTGTCAGCCCAATTTCGGGCACCAAAATAAGCACTTGCTGCTTTGCGGCCAATAAGGGCGCAATAGCCTGTAAATACACTTCGGTTTTGCCACTGCCTGTGACACCTTCTAGCAAACTAATCACAAAACGATGATGTTGTTGGTTTAGTGCAGCAATGGCTACCGCTTGTTCCTTGTCAGGTACCGGTGTCGCGCTTACCTTTAAATGAGATACATAATCAAAGGGTGTAAACGAAGGCATTACCTCTTTCATTTCCACCAACCCTTTTTCGATTAGGGCTTTTACCCCAGTGGGCGAAAACGCTTTTCTCGCTTCTGTGGCTATCATGGGTGATTTTTTCAGCGCGTCTAAACAGGCAAGTTGTTTTGGTGCCCGCTGCAACTTCGCCTGTTCACACATGTACCCGTCTTCTGTTGCAAAGAGGTAAGCCTGTTTGGATGGCTGCGCCGATTCGCCTTTGCGCAGCAACACGGGCAGCATGGCATGCAGTACTTCGCCCGGGGCATGATGATAATATTGCCAAAGCCACTGCGCCATTTTCATCAGTACACCATCAATCACCGGCGTGTCGTCTATGACCTTCTCGATGGGCTTAATTTTGTTGATATTCTCAACGTCGGCCTCGTTTTGCTGTGCTACCACTACGCCAATTAACGACCGCGGCCCAAAGGGAACAGCCACTCGAACACCACTAGGCAATGCAACCGCGTGTTGATAGGTGAACAATTGGCGAATGGGTACAGGTACCGCGACCTGAATAAATACCATGAAGATTAAGCCTTACTAATGTGAATACAGAGAAGTAACCCTGTGTATGATCTGGTATTTCTGGAGAATGTCAAACGTACTAGCTTGTCATGTCGCATGTTAGCTTCTGTTGCTATCCATAGGCTAATTGCTTACTGAATAAACAAAAATAGCTTGATTGCGCAGCCCTCTTCCTTTAATATGCGCCGCTCTTTTTACGGCTGCCTGCACTTATGCGGTCGGTCATTTGAATATTAAGTTACGTATGGTGTGCAACTTCGGGTTGTATAGCGATACGGCCTTTTACGTGAGGTAATCCCATGAAACAAGGTATCCACCCAGAATACACTGAAATTAAAGCGTCTTGCTCTTGTGGTAACGTGATGAACATCCGTTCTACACTTGGTAAAGACATCAACCTAGACGTTTGTTCTTCTTGCCACCCTTTCTACACTGGTAAGCAGCGTAACGTTGACACAGGTGGTCGTGTTGATCGCTTTAAGAAGCGTTTTGGTGCATTGGGCAAAAAGTAAGCCTGATACCCTTTTCGCAAAAAAGCGCCTTTATGGCGCTTTTTTTATACATTAAATATACTATTTAAAAAAAGACGTGCGATTAATGCACACTCCCTTTTTGTAAATGCTTCGCCCAATTGCCGCCACTTCGTTCATTGCACGCTTGTTCACTTTCAAATCGAAAACTTTTGGCTTCCCCTTTTACGGCTTCGCAGGCGAATTCCGCAGCTTCTACAAATGCGCTGTACCAACCATTGGAAAGTGCCCTTGCTTTATGTGCCTCGGTTTCAAACACCGCAACAATCTCAGGTCGACGCCAATGCCCTATATGGGTTAACCACACAAACCCTTCCTGCTTTTGCTTTGCCCATTCACACACATCGGTTAACTGTTCTACCAATCGTTCTTCAGACATCACTTTCTCCTTAACACCGCCAGCACATAGATACTGTTTCACAGAAAAATAGAAAAAACGTATAACTTACAAAAACATCATAAATAATGTGAATAACTAATATTCGACAAGGTGACTGGTCTTAGGCGTCGTCCTCCCCTACATTGAGTTATGTAAAAAGCTGATCAGATATGTACCACTTAATGGCGTGTGATACAGTTGCCACGTGAGAATACGTCAGCAAATTTGCATGCTATCTGGTTCTCATTTAGGCAATTTTTTGCTTCTAATTAATATAAACCATAGCAAAAACTGGGCAATGACAAAGATAAAAATAACCCCCTTTATCGCTATCTGGTAAACACGTTGCAATAACCCTACATCTAAGGATACGTTTACTCATGTCAGATTTTAGACAACGCGCACTCGATTATCACGCAAAGCCTACACCAGGAAAAATTCGTGTCGAGCTTTCGAAGCCGGCGGATGGCGTAGATGACTTGGCTCTTGCCTACAGCCCTGGCGTAGCGGAGCCGGTGAGAGAAATTGCCGAAGACCCCGACAACGCTTATAAATACACAGCTAAAGGCAATATGGTGGCGGTCATCAGTAACGGTACTGCCATTTTAGGATTGGGCAACTTAGGCCCTCTGGCGTCAAAACCCGTGATGGAAGGTAAGGCGCTCCTGTTCAAACGCTTTGCAGGCTTAGATGCTATCGACATTGAAGTAAAACACCGCACCACTGAAGAGTTCATCAACACGGTGGCCAATATTGCAGATACCTTTGGTGGCATTAATTTAGAAGACATTAAAGCACCTGAGTGCTTTGAGATTGAGCAAGAATTGATAAAGCGCTGTAAAATCCCGGTGTTTCACGACGACCAGCACGGCACGGCTATTGTAACGGCTGCGGGTATGTTAAATGCGCTGGAAATTCAGGGCAAAAATATCGAAAGTGCCAAAATAGTCTGTATGGGTGCAGGGGCTGCAGCCGTTGCTTGTATGGAATTACTGATTAAATGTGGGGCGCAGCGTGAGCGCATTTATATGCTCGATCGCAAAGGTGTTATCCATACTCGCCGGGAAGATTTAACCGAACACAAAAAGCTGTTTGCCAACAATACGGATAAACGCACGTTAGAAGACGTAATGGCAGGCGCAGATATCTTTGTTGGGGTATCCGGCCCTGACGTACTTCCACCAGAAGCATTGGCACTGATGGCGGAAAACCCCGTGGTGTTTGCGTGCTCTAACCCTGACCCTGAAATTAAGCCAGAACTCGCCCATGAAGTTAGGCAAGATCTTATTATGGCAACGGGACGCTCTGATTACCCTAATCAAGTGAATAACGTGTTGTGTTTTCCCTTTATTTTTCGCGGTGCATTAGATGTACGTGCGAGCGCGATAAACGACGAAATGAAAGTTGCCGCGGTAGAAGCGTTGCGCAGTATTACAAAAGAGCCGGTTCCTGAAGAAGTGCTTAAAGCCAGCAATAGTGAAAGTTTGGCGTTCGGAAAAGAGTACATTATTCCTAAACCTATGGATCCACGCTTATGTGAACGTATCGCCGGCGCTGTCGCCCAAGCGGCGATTGATTCTGGTGTGGCCAGAATACCGGGTACCTCTACGGACTAACTTGCTGTCGAGTTAGTCACTAATCTCAACCCATCTAACCCATACGGTTAGATGGGGCCCTCTACTAGGCTTATTAACGGCTAAGATTCTTTTTCATTTTCTACACTGGGGTCTATCCCCATTTCTTCCATAATACGGCGCGCCTCTGCCGGAATACGATTCGGGTTGTCTTTTTTCAAGTCGTCATCATTGGGCAATGGCTGACCTGTAAATGCGTGTAGAAAAGCTTCACACAACAATTCTGAATTAGTCGCATGTCGAAGGTTATTAATTTGGCGACGTGTGCGTTCATCCGTTAGCGCTTTAAGCACATTAATTGGAATAGACACAGTGACTTTCTTTACTTGTTCACTTTTTTTGCCATGCTCTGCGTAGGGGTGAATATAGTTACCGTTCCACTCTGCCATTATACTAACTCAGTCCACTTTTATTTTATGTTATGAACCGAAATTCTAAACAAGTTCACGAAAAGGTCAATTGAGCAGTGTAAACCTCTTGACGTCTAGACATATATTCATTAGTTTAGACGTCTAAACGTCTATAAAAGAGTAATAAGTCATGGTTTCTTACGCACAAGGTGTGGATGCACTAAATCAGTCCCTTTCGGAACTGCGCGATATTGATGTGTCATTCGAGTTTTTTCCGCCAAAATCTGAAAAGATGGAGCAAACCTTGTGGAAGTCAGTAGAACGCTTGGCGCCACTAAAACCTAGTTATATGTCGGTTACTTACGGTGCGAACAGCGGTGAACGTGATCGTACCCACGACGTAGTAAAGCGCATTCAACAACAAACTGGCGTTGCCGCCGTACCTCATCTCACGTGTGTGGATGCCAGTCGCGATGAACTTAAGCAAATTGCAAAAGACTATTGGGATTCCGGTATTCGCCGAATTGTGGCGTTACGTGGCGATCTTCCTCCTGGTGTTCAAAAAACTGAAATGTACGCTTCTGATTTAGTGGCCTTGCTTAAAGACGTGGCCGACTTTGATATTTCCGTGGCTGCTTATCCTGAAAAACACCCTGAAGCCCCTAACGCCCAGTTTGACTTACTCAACCTCAAGCGCAAAGCAGAAGCCGGTGCCAGCGAAGCCATTACGCAGTTTTTCTTCGATACCAGTGTATTTTTACGCTTCAGAGATCGCGCCGCTGCAGCCGGAATAGATTTAGACCTCGTGCCGGGCATTCTACCCGTAACCAACTATCAAACTTTGGTGAAATTTGCGGGCTTTACCAATGTTCACGTGCCAGGCTTTTTACACAAAATGTTCGATGGTCTTGATGATGATGACCAAGCCACACGTAACCTAATTGGCGCAAACATCGCCATGGATCAGGTTAAGGTATTAGCCAAAGAAGGCGTGAAACACTTCCATTTTTACACCCTTAACAGAAGTGAATTAAGCTACGCCATTTGTCATATGTTGGGTGTACGCGGCAACGGGACAAAATAGATTTAAACGTTTTATACATGAAACCCTTTGCTAGTCATGGGGCACGCGTTATACCATTTACCTTGTTTTATGACGAAACACATATTTATGATGCAAGGTACTTAGGAGTGCTCTAGTGGACTGGGAAAGGGTTTCAAGCGTTTATCAAAAGATTTCTCCGCAAATGCGGGATCTCTTTCGTATTTTCATTAAGCGCTGTAGAGAAGACAATATTACTATCTCTGCCGGCCACCTTGCTTATGTAACCCTCTTATCATTAGTGCCCTTTATCATGGTGACATTCACCATTATGTCGGCATTTCCTGCCTTTGCCTCCGTGCGCAGTAAGCTAGAACATTTTGTGTTTAGTAATTTTGTCCCTACCGCCAGTGACGTGGTACACAAATACATGACCGACTTTGTGGGTAACGCATCACAAATGAGCGCCATCGGCATTTTGTCGTTATTGGTGGTAGCACTCATGCTGATTTCTAATGTCGATAAAACCCTTAACCGTATTTGGCGTACGCAAAGCGACAGACCTATCGTCTATACCTTTGCCATTTATTGGATGGTCATCACTTTGGGCCCTATGTTAATTGGCTCAAGCGTTGTGGTCAGTTCTTATTTAACTGGCCTTGCAACCTTCACAGAAGAATATACCCCAGGCTTAGGTACCTTCTTACTCAGCCTGGTGCCGAGTTTTGCCGCCCTTCTCGCTTTCGGTATCTTGTACATGGTGGTCCCTAACCGTAGGGTCTATGCACGCCATGCATTCGGTGGCGCCTTTGTGGCTACAGTGGCATTTGAAATAACGAAGAAGGGGTTTGCACTTTATGTCACCAACTTTCCTTCTTATGAACTCATTTACGGCGCCTTAGCCGTTATACCCATTCTCTTTTTATGGGTATACATGTCATGGGTCATTGTCTTATTTGGCGCTGAATTTACGTGTAGCTTGGGTGAAGCGCTTGACCATAGAAAAGCGGAAAATGAACCTCGTAAAGTCCCTAAAGAATAGCGTTTGATTCGGTTCAATTAAGCTGCGTGTAAGCCTGGCAGACATAAAAAAAGCGCGACGTTAGTCACGCTTTTTTCGTTTACAGTAGATGCTAGTTGTTCATGGCTGAAATAAACGCATCTGATTCTGCAATGGCGGCATTCATTTGGCGAATAAGCTGACTAACATTGGTTTCAATGCTAGAGAGTTCACCCTGCAATGCGCCAATCGCGTTGGCATTTAAGTTATGCTTTAAGTACAACACATTATCTTGCAATGCCTCTAACACTGGCGGCATTTTGCTTTCCGCCTTACGCATTGCAGCTATTAAACTGCTGTATCTACGCTTAGTGTCACGAAGCTTAGCGGCACTGTCTCGTTTAAGCGCACCGCTTTGGTACTCTTCCAGCTCAGTTTCCCACTCGTCAAACAAGGCCTCGGCCACACTTTCAACTTTATCGATACGCGCCGATACATCTTCAGCTGCAGCAACACTGTCTTCGTATTGGCCATTGAGGTCGTTATAGACGTCTTCTAGTTCGCCACCGTCAAAAGCCACCGCCGCGCTGAAAGCTTCTAGTGCAGAGCTAAATTGCTCCTGTGCATCTTCTTGCGACTCTTTTGCATTTTCTACCCTATCTACCAGGATATCACGCTTCTCTACCCCTACCTTTTCCCAGGCGGCGTAATAAGCCGATTGACAGCCGGTGAGGGCAATAATAGTAAACACGGCTAGTATTGCGCGCATCATAATGCTGATCTTCCGCTATAGCGCGCAGCACTAATGATAGAAATAATGTGTAAAATAACACCTAGGGGCCAGAAAATAATGGCCAATACCACAGTTGCAGCAAGCGCATAACTCACACCCACAGCAATAAAGTAAAACAGTGCGCCTAAAATACGCCCTTGTACTAAATGGCCTAACCCTGGAATAAAAAAGTTACAAATGGCGGCAATGACATTGCCCCCTGATCCTTGACCTGACATACAAACTTCCTCGCAATTGCTCTTAGAATATGATTATGTAGATTTATGTAAGCATAAACTAAACTAAAACAGGCACCCGCACAACGCGTTGAAATAAAATGAAACGACTTTACCCAGATGTAACCTGCTATCAAAGTGGATTTGTGGATGTAGGAAATGGGCACTCGCTCTACTACGAGCAAAGCGGCAACCCTGACGGTATCCCCGTACTTTTTGTCCATGGCGGACCCGGCGCTGGCCTGCCGCCAAACTATAAATGCTTTTTTGACAACCAGCGTTATCGCATTATCGGATACGAACAACGGGGGTGTGGCCGCTCTCAATTCCACCACGCCACTCACCATAATGACACTTGGCTAAACGTAGATGACATCAATACCCTCCGCCAACATCTTGCTATAGATAAATGGCTCCTTTTTGGGGGGTCGTGGGGGTCCACGTTAGCGTTACTCTCGGCACTTAAACACCCAAGTCACGCCTATGGCTTGATACTTAGAGGCGTGTTTCTCGCGCGGCAAACCGACAGAGACTGGTTCCTTTCTCCCCAGGGTTGCGCAGCACAACTATTTCCTGAGCATTACCGAAAGTTTACCAAAGACATAGAATCTCCCCTGACTAGCGAGTCAATCTGTTCGCATTACAATCAAGTGCTTAGCGAGCACAATGAAGTTCGCCGGCACAGTGCACTTAAACGATGGTATCAATGGGAAGAGCGACTATCACGCCTCGCTTTACCCCCAGGAACGGGAGAATCTATAGGCCAATATCCGCTCTCGCTGGTTACCAGCCTAGCCACGCTAGAATGTCACTTTTTGCTTAACAAATGCTTTATGGAAGAAAACTATATTCTTGATAACATAAGTAAAATTAAAGATATCCCCGGAACCATCGTTCACGGCCGATACGATATGATATGTAAAACCGAGGCAGCGGAGAGCTTACATCGGGCATGGCCATCGAGTCAGTTACAGATAATTCCTGACGCTGGGCATAGTACTTCAGAACCCAGTATTGCCTATGCGTTATGTAGAGCGACCCGAGATATGTCTCGATTTATTCAGGAAAGTAAAAAATGATTGGATTGATTCAACGCGTGTCACGGGCTAGCGTGACGGTTGAGAGCAAGGTTATTGGTGAAATAGACCAAGGTATTCTGTTACTACTTGGTGTTGAAAAAGATGACGGTGACGATGAAATTGAAAAGCTTGCCAATAAGGTGAGTCGATACCGCATGTTTGCCGACAGCGACGGTAAAATGAACCTAAATGTAGAGCAAGTTGGCGGAAAGATTCTCGTGGTATCCCAATTTACACTCGTCGCGGATACGCAAAAAGGTAACCGACCCGGCTTTTCTCAGGGCGCAACCCCAGAACACGGCAAAGCGGTTTACTTAAAGTTTGTTGAAGCCCTTCAGGCGAAAGGGCTGGCCGTGGAAACCGGAGAGTTCGGTGCTGATATGCAAGTTGCTTTAGTTAACGATGGCCCCGTTACCTTTCATTTTAAGGTATAATACTCGCCTAAATTCGTGTGTACCCACATATTTTGGGAAAAACAATTTTGATTTTCTCTTACTTCATATAAGGCGTATTACCGTGTATAAGGTTGTCACACCAACAAGCAATACAGACTTTGACGCGTACTTTCAGTTTCGCTGGGCTCACTTACGCCAGCCGTGGAATTTCCCTCCGGGATCGGAAAAAGACGAGTATGAGCAAGTCGCAGAGCATCGCATGATTGTTGATGGTAAAGGCAACATCGTGGCATGTGGTCGCGTTCACCTTAACACAGCCGAAGAAGCGCAAATACGTCACATAGCAGTAGATACTCATCACCAGCGTAAAGGCTTAGGCCAAATGATGATGAGTGCACTTGAAAATGTCGCCAAAGAGCTTGGCGCAGAGCGTGCGGTTACCAACAGCCGAGAAATATCTATCGACTTTTTTACCGCGTGTGGTTTCTATGTGGAAAGAGAAGCCCCAAACGAATTAGGCATGCTTAAACGCCAGCAAATGGTGAAAAAACTCACCGAAAATAACTCGTTAGTGATGCACCCTAAATGGTGTAAGTCATTACAACAAACATGGTCGGATACCATCCCCATTACTGAACATATGGGGATTAAGTTATATCAGTACACGGGGCGCACCCTTGAAACCCGCGCATCGTTAAACAAAAATATCAATATTCATGGCACCATGTTCGCGGGCAGTATTTTTTCTTTGGCCACCCTCACAGGGTGGGGGCTAATTTACTTACAACTAAAAGAGCGCGGACTGGAAGGGGATATTGTCTTAGGTGATGGAGACATTCATTATCATAAACCCATTACCATGAAACCTCGGGCCATCTGCAACATAGAATCTTTGTCCGGCAAGTACTCTCCGTTGGAAAAACAACAAAAAGCGCGATTTGAGCTGAGTGTAAATATACTCGATGGCGATACCGCGGTAGCAGAGTTTGAAGGGGTATTTTGGGTTTTACCTGCCACCGAGAACGAAAACGACGACCACTAGTCCCCGTATCACCAACGACCTATCACGCCTGATCACGCCTGATCACGCCTAGATGGCTGCGTCAACCTAGTGGCAACGTAAACTCAGTTCTCATTTTTTAAGGCAATAAAAAAGCGCCGTTATAAGGCGCTTTTTCGACATGTGATTACCCTGCTGGGTAACGAGACCTGAATAGATTTAGCTATGTGATGTCTATTACGCCACCATAGCAGCTTGAAGTTTTTTCATCGCGTTCTTTTCTATTTGACGAACACGCTCTGCAGACACTTCATATTTATCGGCCAAATCTTGCAAAGTAATTTTACTGTCTGCCAACCAACGGGTTTCAATAATGTCCTGACTACGCTCGTCGAGGGTTTTGATCGCAGAGTAAAGACGCTTACTTGCGTTGGCATCCCAGTCACTGTTGATAACATCAGTTTCAACATCTGACGATTTATCCTCTAGAAACTGTACAGGAGCAAAATTGCCAGTTTCATCTTCATCAGCAGACAAATCGAAAGCTTGATCTTGGCTGCTCATTCGCGCTTCCATTTGAAGCACTTCTTTTGTACTCACACCGAGCTCATTAGCCACAGTTTGCACTTCTTCATGCGTAAACCAACCCAAACGCTTTTTCGCTTTACGTAGGTTAAAGAAAAGCTTTCTTTGTGCTTTTGTGGTGGCGACTTTCACAATACGCCAGTTTTTAAGCACAAACTCATGAATTTCAGCTTTAATCCAGTGCACCGCAAAAGACACTAGGCGTACACCCACAGTAGGGTCGAAACGCTTCACGGCTTTCATCAAGCCAATATTACCTTCTTGAATCAAGTCGGCTTGTGGCAAGCCATAGCCAGAATAAGACTTTGCAATATGCACAACAAAACGCAGATGCGACATCACCAGCTTACGTGCAGCTTGGAGATCTTCATCTTCGCGAAGACGGACAGCGAGCTCACGCTCTTCTTCCGCACTTAACATATCAATGCTGCTCACAGCTTGAATGTAGCCTTCGATGCTACCATTGTGAGGCACTGACAGTGCCATTGATTGTAAGTTGTTGCTCATTATTCACCTCATTCGTTGCCGCTTTATATTAGCAAACTAATATAAGCCGCGCGAGACCTAATTGTGATCAGAAATCTAACCGATATATGGATATAGTACTCATCTGCTAGAGATCAAGACCAAATCACAAAAAAAAAGTTCATTTTACTAAAACGTGGATAGACAGATAGCTAGAAAGGAACGACGCCTGTGTTTAGCAGCATGGTAATAACTCTGCCGCTACCTTCATATTTTTATCTACGAACTAAAAAATATCACTGTTCCATTATAATTTAATGACAGAAAAAACCCAATCCGTTCATCCTATCATACTGACATCAGCCGCTTTTCGTGCTGTGTGCCGCCGGCTATCCATAGCTGCTCTTGGCCACGGATATGACTATAGTGCTTTTACTCGACATTTGCGACATCAACAATTAGATTAATAGCGTCGCTTTTTTCGATAGAAGACTATCTACCTGAAGAACGCCCCCATCGCGTAGATAAAAATAATGATAAATAATGAACGCTGAGAGATAAGAGGTCCTTAATGTTCGCGTACGTGGCCAGACAACCCATTTTTGATGCACAGCAACAGGTTTATGCCTACGAGTTGTTGTTTAGAATGGGAGAAGACAATTGCTTTCCCGATATTTCCCCTGACGAAGCCACTTCCAAAATATTGACTTCTACCCACCTAAGCTTAGGTATTGAAGAAATTACGGGGGATAAAAAGGCGTTTATCAATTTTCATCGCGACACCTTGATGAATCATTTTCCTACCTCGCTAGATCCCAGCAAAGTGGTGATCGAGGTTGTTGAAACGGTGGACGTCGACGACGCGCTTGTCTGTGCCTGCAAACACATTAAGGAAATGGGATACCCTATTGCCCTAGACGACTATGACATGAAAGGAAAGTGGGAAGCCTTTATCCCCTTTACCAGTGTTATTAAAATAGACATTACCGAAATTCCCCATGACGAGATCCCGGCACTGGTTGAACGGTTTAAAGCGCACAACATAAAACTGGTGGCTGAAAGAATTGAAACCCACGAAGAATTTCAAACGTTTAAACATATGGGGTTCGACTACTTTCAAGGTTACTTTTTAGCGAAACCTGAAGTCGTCAGGCATAGGAAACTTGGGCCAAGTAGTTTAACCATGATGGAGTTGCTTACCTTAAGTAGCCGCCCACAACTCGATTTGACGCAAGTCAATACCATCATAGAGCGAGATCCTTCCTTAACCTACCTTTTACTTCGCTTCATCAATAATCCGCTTATTAATAAAAGGCACAAGATCACGTCATTGAAGCATGCCTTAAACTTCATGGGCGAAGTGGAAGTTAAAAAGTTTATCGCGTTACTTGCGCTCGCTAATCTCAGCGAGAGTAAACCCACTGAACTTATGTCCATGGCCTTAGTTAGAGCAAAATTTTGTGAACTCGCCTTTGCCGACATGAATGCACATAACGACCCCATGAAGGGGTTTCTCACTGGCTTACTGTCGTTGCTAGACGCCATGATGGAGCAACCCATAGAAGATCTTATTCGTAAAATACCTATTAGCGACGATGTGAAATCGGCGCTATGCGCCGAACGGGGCCATCTAAGAGACACACTTTTACTCGCCCAATGTTTTGAACGGGCAAATTGGGGAGGGATTAAAAAGTTAGCGTCTAAACATGCCTTCAAGCAAACCAAACTGCATGATTACTTCAATGAAGCCATAAAGTGGGCACATCACGTTCAAACATCAACCACGAAAACGTAAAGAGGCTCGTCATTTTTTATACAAGAATGACGAAATTCTGCATTTAATGTAAAAACCCTGTAATTAGTTGACGTAACACATCTTTAGGTCGATGATATAGATTCACACCGCCACACTGCCGTCATGTAAGAAGGTTGAATTTTCAGGAAATTTTATGTTTGCGTTTATCGCTCGAGAACCCATTTTAGACAAAAGCAAAAGTGTTTTTGCCTATGAACTTATCTTTAGAGATGGAAAAGGCGGTGCGTATCCAGAACACTCTCCCGAAAAAGCGCAATATATCGAAGAACAGTTTCACCCCTTAGGTTTAGACGATATTAGCGGCGAAAAAAGTTCGTTCATCAACTTTTCATCGGAAACCCTTATTTCGCGCTTCCCCACTACTCTGGATCCAGCATCGGTGGTGGTTGAATTGGCGGATAATCCGTTTACAGATACGGGGCTACTTGAAGCCTGCCAACATATCAAGCAGTTAGGCTATCGACTCGCGATTGATGACCCTATGATGCTGAGCGCCAGGCACGACATTCTGCCTCTTATCGACATTGTGAAAGTGGACGTGTCCCGTACTCGTTTTGAAACCATTGAAAAACATATTCCCCGTTATTTAGATGCTAATGTCAGATTGGTCGCTGAACAAGTGAATACGCCGGATCATTTCGCCACGTGTTCAGATTTAGGCTTCGACCTCTTTCAAGGCTACTTTTTTGCCCAGCCAGAAGCCCGAATTGTGCGCCAACTGCCCGCCTCTAAAATGAACATTGTCGATTTAATGGGTGAAGTTTCTGGCGATAGCTTTGATATTAACCGCATAAGTCATGTGATTGAGCGGGATGCGGCGTTAAGCTATTTGCTTCTGAAGTTCATTAATAATCCAGCCATTAATAAACGCTATAAAATCACTTCCTTAAAGCACGCCCTTAATTACATGGGCGAAGTCGAAATTAAGAAGTTCATTGCGCTACTAAGCCTGACTAACCTTGGTGATGAAAAGCCATTAGAAATTATTCACATGTCTTTGGTGCGGGCAAAGTTCTTTGACTTACTCTCACAGCAAAGAGGGTTAAAGGCCAACCCACCCATTGGCTTCCTGGTGGGGTTATTTTCGTTGCTAGAAGGTCTTTTAGACCAGTCAATGTCTGACATTGTAAAGCAGCTGCCACTTTCCGATGATCTTAACAATGCGCTGTTAGGCAAAAATGCCGAGTTTGTTCAATACATGACGTTAGTTAAGGCGTTTGAAAGTGCGTTGTGGATGAACGTCATTAAGGTTGCCAAGAACCTAGATATTGATCAGAAGCAGCTACACACCCTCTATAACCAAGCTATTGTTTGGGGCAATGGCGTAAGAAGTGTGATTACGGCCCATTACCCACAAGCCCAAGTACGAGAAAACTAGGCAAAGTAAGTTGCCCCGTTGCTGTCTTGTTTAGCTGCTACCTTGGTTCGATTTGCCTACCTTGGTTCGATCTGCCTCACGTGGCGCTGCACTGATATACGTGAACCTAATAAGCCAAGCGCCACAGACAAGCCAAGCATAGTCAGTAGTGCCGTGCCTGTAAGCCCTGTAATATTAAACTCTTTTTGATACATAGCGGCAAATGTTTGAATGCTACTGTCCATCCACCACAGAATAATAATCACAGCGAACCACGCCATTAAGCCACCTAGCAAACCATACCAAAACCCGGTATACAGAAACGGACGATGAATAAATGCGTCTGTGGCACCCACCAGTTTCATCACCACAATTTCATCGTGCTTATTAAGTATATTGAGGCGAATAGTATTGCCAATAATCAGCACCACAGCCACAAACAGAAGCAGACCGATAAGGGTGACTAAATCACTGGCAATGTCCACTAGCGCGTAAAGGCGCTCTAACCACTCAATATCTAGCTTTCCGATATCCACTTCTCGCTGTTGCGTTAACTTATTCAGTAGTGCTTTTGCAGCAGTAGGCCCAGCGTGCTTATCAGTTGGGGTAACTAACACCACATCAGGTAAGGGGTTAGATTCTAAGTACGCAATGGCATCACCTAAGCCAGACAAATGCTGGAATTCCTTCAGTGCGTCATCCGCGGGTATGTAGACTACCGCGTCAATTTCGGGCCAGGTGTTTAATCGTGCAACCAACTGCTGAGCACTGGTTGACGACGTAGACGATTTCAAAAAGAGCGAAATTTCAGAAGCTTGCTCCCACCCCGCAGTAATCTTTTCTGTATTTTTTACCATGATATAAAGCGTACTAGGCAAGGTTATACTTAACCCCAGCACACCAATAGTCATTAACGAGGCTACCGGTTGACGCCATAGCTCACCAAGACTAGACAATGCTTGCCTAACATGGCTAACAAAAAACATCACCAAAGATTGAATAACCCCAATTTTGACACGAGACGCCCCCGCTTTTCGATTTGAAAAAAGAATACTCATGATTGCCAACCTTCATCCAAACTGTCGTTGAGGCCGTCAGTGATCATTTGCCCATTTTTCAATGTCAATGTACGGTATTTCATACGTGCTATTAGCCCCAAATCATGGGTGGCAATGAATACAGAAACCCCCGCTTGATTGAAATCTTCAAATAAGCGGATAATTTCCATAGACAGTTTTGGATCTAAGTTGCCGGTAGGCTCATCGGCAAGAAGCAAAGGCGGTTTGTTCACCACTGCACGGGCAATGCCCACCCGCTGTTGTTCACCACCAGATAGCATAATAGGCAGGCTTCGGCTTTTATCCCTTAAGCCAACCATTTCTAACGCGGCGTCTACGCGCTTACTGATTTCTTTGTGGGTGTAGCCTTCAATCACTAACGGTAATGCCACGTTGTCAAACACCGACTTATCCATAAGCAGCTGATGACTTTGAAATATCATGCCTATATCGCGTCTTATATAGGCAACATCTCGACGTTTGATTGCGTTAAGGTCGTGGCCGTTAATTAAAACGCGCCCTACGGTAGGGCGCTCCATAATGCTGATGAGCTTAAGCAACGTACTTTTCCCCGCTCCAGAATGGCCGGTTAAAAACGCCATTTCCCCTGGGGCAATATGAAAGTTAACCTTACTCAGTGCACGTTGGCCGCCTGGGTAGGTTTTGCTTACCTGCTCAAACTTAATCATGAATGTTCCCTACAAAATGCCAGTGAAATTTATTTTGCGACGTCGCCACTCTCTATTTCACTAAACAGCGCATCTATGAATTCTTGGCCATCAAATTGGCGGAGGTCGTCTATGCCCTCGCCGACTCCTATGTATCGAATAGGTATACCAAATTGATCAGCAATAGAGAAGATGACCCCACCCTTTGCCGTTCCATCCAACTTAGTTAAGGTAATGCCTGTTAGCCCTACGGCTTCATTAAAGAGCTTCGCTTGGCTTACTGCATTTTGCCCTGTGCCGGCATCTAGCGTCAGCATGACCTCGTGGGGGGCATTTGGGTTAAGTTTTTTCATCACCCTAACCACTTTTTTCAGCTCTTCCATAAGGTTATTTTTGTTCTGTAAGCGACCCGCAGTATCTGCAATAAGTACATCACATTTACGAGACTTAGCGGCTTCTAAAGCGTCATACAACACTGATGCACTGTCTGCACCTGTGTGTTGTGCGATAACCGGTATATTGTTACGTTCGCCCCACACTTGTAGTTGCTCAACGGCCGCCGCACGGAAGGTATCACCCGCCGCTAACATTACCTTTTTACCTTGCTGCTCAAATTGCTTAGCTAACTTACCTATGGTGGTGGTTTTACCTACGCCATTAACGCCTACCATCAAAATAACAAAAGGCCCATCTTGCGCGTCGTGGCTTTGCATAACGTCTGGTAAGGGTTGATTTACCTTGGTTAGCATATCTGACATCTGCTGTTTTAAAATATCGAGCAAGGCTTCGGCATCTTTCAAATCTTTTCGAGATGCACTGTCTGTTAAATGGGTAATAATTTTTTGGGTGGTATCCATCCCCACATCGGCGACAAGCAATTGCGTCTCTAAATCTTCGTATAGCTCATCATCTATGGTTTTTCCCTTGAATAAGCTAACAAACCCGCTGCCTAAATTAGCCTTTGTTCTCGATAAGCTATCTTTTAAACGAGAGAAAAGTGATTTCTTTTCCTTTTTCTCTTGCGCTATTGGTGTGGCGCTTTCCTGTTTTAAGCTGGCAACAGCTTCCTCGGTTTGCGCTGTATCAACGACCCTTTCCGTGGCAGACACAGCCTCACTGACACTGGCAGTATCGACACTGACATCGTCTTTTGCGGTAGGCGTATCTACAATGGCATCAGCCTCTACGGGCACACCTTCGTCTCTAGTCGCCTCTGGCGCTTGATCGGACATCAAGTTTTCAGTTTCTGACGGTGTAATAGGTGATTGCGTTGTTAGCACATCATCTTCAGCGTCACTGCCTGGAACTTCTAATGGTGTGACATTTTCTTCAACAGGCTGTTGTGTTGCCTCTTGAGTATCTTCACCGACAGTGACGTTAGGCATGTCAGATGAACCTTGCGGCTCCGTACTTGTTTCGTTACTAGTGTCTGTATTCGTCTCAGAAAGCGTGGCATGCTCTGTTTCGTTTTCAGTAGTTTTTTGTTTATCTGTTTTTTTGTTCTTGCTGAACCAGCCAAAAAGTTTCGACATAGTGAGGACAAATCCTTATAAATTCTGCGCAAATTCGGCTACACTGGCCGGCTATTGTATGAACCAATGATACCATTGTCAGCTACCATGAAGCGAGTTTCTCGCCCTGCTAGGGCATCATCAAACACAAAACGTAGAAATACTACGCATAAAGCCGGAAAATCAGGTCATATTCGGATTATCGGCGGTCAGTGGCGAGGTAGAAAGCTACCTGTGATTGATGCAGAAGGTTTACGCCCTACCACCGACCGAAATAAAGAAACCTTGTTTAACTGGCTAATGCAATATACGCAGAATGCCCGTTGTTTAGATGTGTTTGCTGGCGCAGGCAGTTTAGGTTTAGAAGCGCTTTCACGCTACGCGACAAGTTGTGACTTTATTGAACTTGATAAACAAGCAAGGGAGCAATTAGTTGATAACCTTCGTACACTTGCGGTACCAAAAGAGAGCAGTACGACAGTTCATGCAGGTGACGCCCTTGCCGTTTTACCTCAACTAAACAAGCTTCCCTACGATATTGTGTTCGTGGACCCGCCATTTAACAAGGGATTGGTCGAGCCAACTTTAAACGCCCTCGACGCATTGGCATTAGTGCAACAAGGCAGCCACATCTATGTGGAACACGAAGCCGCCTTACCGCCTCTTTCGTTACCTGACCATTGGCAGGTAACAAAGGAAAAACACACCAGTGCACTGCGCTATTTTTTAATAGAAGTCAGTTAAAGCGCCAGCCCTATGTTGGATATGCCCTCTTCTAACGCAATGGCTTTTAATTGCTGAGCCGCTTCCTTTGGCGCGCTTGATTGCTCTACGCATTCCAATAAGGCATCTTGAACCGCAATTTCAAATTCCATTAAAGGGTGAGACTTCACTGTGTCATCGTCGGCTTCTTCACTGGCAAGTAAATAGGCTTCTACACTCCCCTGTGACAGTTTGCTCACTACCACGGCGCCTTGTGGATCATCACCGGCTAATAAATTAAGTACCGCAGCCACACCAATCGCGGCATCGATTGCTGGGTATACGCCGTAGGTATCAAAGTCTTGCGTGTCTGGCGTGCCGACTTCCACTTTCTCCAGTTGCACCCCAATATTAAACTTACTTTTAGGCGAAGTTATGGCCTCCCACACTAAATCGAGGCAGCTTCGTAGGTTGGCTGGCTCTTCGTACTCTGACACTTCGCAAAAAAGTGCGTAGTTAGGGATCATACGCTCTAAAAGGGAAGCGCTAAATGCAACGGCTTTCCAGCCTTCTAACGCACGAACCCGTGCGAATGTATTGAGTTTTTGCTTTGCCATTTAATTTGCTCCGGTGGCATGCATAAAGTATTGGGTGGCACCATCTAGCAACATCTGGATTGCGATCATAACCAAAATCATGCCCATTAATCGTTCCATTGCCACCAAGCCTTTTTCGCCTAGTAGTTTATGAAACACCCCTGAAAACATCAAAATAATAGCACTCACCGACCAAGCTGCGGCCAAGGCTATTGCCCAGTCTGTCATGCGGTCTGGGTTCTGATTTGCTAACAAAATTAGCGCGGCCAACGTGGAGGGGCCCGCAATCATGGGAATGGCCAATGGAACCAAGAAGGGTTCTTCTCCTACTGCCAGCCCACTTTGGTGACCGGCGGAGGGAAATATCATTTTTAGTGCGATAAGAAAGAGAATAATACCACCCGCAATGCTGACCGTTTCCTGTCCCACGTTGAGGAAGTTTAACACTGACTGACCGCTAAATAGAAAAACAAACAAAATGACAAGCGCGAACACAAGCTCTCTTATCAATATCATTTGTCTTCGTCGGGGTTCTATTGATTTTAGTACCGACATGAATATCGGTAGATTGCCCAGGGGGTCCATGATCAAAAATAACATGACTGCGGCAGACCAAGTGTCCATGGGTGTTTATTCTCCAATAGATTCCTGCGTGTACGCAGAATAAATGGTGCTATTTGTACGTGATGGGCAAAAAAGCACTCGAAAAAAATGAGATTTAGGCTTAACTATAAAGATTACGTCCTAAGAATACACCTTAAGATTACGCCTTAAGAACAATGCCATATCTGTACTACTTTTGGTGTAATAGCGAATCGGTTCTCTTGTTTCGCTGTGAAACGAATGTATTCACTGAGTACGGTTAAGGTGATTGGCGTAGAGTGTAACCAAAATTAGAAAGAAACCCAATAAAATACAACAACGTGTGGAATCAGCAGAATGAGTTTAATGACGGTAAAAGAAGTGGCTGCCTATCTGGGTGTGAAAGAAGTTCGTGTGGAAAGGCTAGAGCGTGAAAGCTTATTAGTATCGAAAGAAAAAGACACCGACGGTAACCCCCTTTTCGACAGCGGTGATGTGGATCGTTACAAGCAATTAGCCGAGCGATTGGGCGGAATTTAATTTTCCTCTTTCACGCATTTACCCCCTATACGTGCCACACGGGAATGTGACACGCAAAGGGGGAACATGTGTAGTTAGGCTTTGAAATCGTGAAGCATACGAGCAATAGCTCGGATGCCTTTTGCTGTAGCCCCAACAGGCATTTCTGCCGTTGCTCCACCATGATAAGCTGCAGCTAAATCTAAATGCACCCACCCCTTGCCTTGTGGATTAACAAAACGAGACAAGAATCCAGCCGCATTCGATGCGCCGCCGCCTCCGCCCCCTTTCATGGGACGGCTATTCGCAGTATCGGCAAATGCCGATGGACAACGATCGGCGTGAAACGCCTCTAAAGGTAACGGCCAAAAACGTTCATTTTCAAGTTTAGCGGCATTCAGCATTTGCTCGCGAGCACTGTCGTCTTTTGAAAATACGGCATGATAGTCAGAACCTAGTGCCACCATTGCAGCCCCCGTTAAGGTAGCAGCATCGATAATCAGTGGCGCGCCCGTTTCCGTTGCCGCCATTAAGCCATCAGCTAATACTAAACGACCTTCGGCATCAGTATTCACCACTTCTACCGTCACCCCATTTTTATAGGTGAGCACATCACCAAGCTTGTAAGCGTGGCCGCTAATCAGGTTTTCCGCACAGCATAAAATAAGTTTGATACGCTTATTAATACCTTGGGTAATGGCCAATCCCAATGCGCCTGTCACTGTCGCTGCGCCGCCCATATCGCATTTCATGTCGAGCATGCCTTCGCTCGATTTGATGCTGTAGCCACCGCTATCAAAGGTTATGCCTTTTCCTACGAGGACGGCATCAACGGGCGCGTCAGCATTGCCAGTGGGGTTGTAATCTAGTTCTAACATGGCTGGTGGTCGTTCACTGCCACGCCCCACATTGTAAATACCCACCCAACCTGCATCTTTTAATGCTTCGCCTACGGTCATCGTGAAGCTAACTTTGTCTTGACCTAAGCTTTTTACCCATTGCGCAGCGCGCTGAGCCAAGGTTTCGGGGCTTAAATCTTCTGGGGTGTCGTTCACCAATTGGCGGGTAAACACAAGTGCGGCATATTCTTGCGCCAATTGCGCTTGGTCATCGTTGTCGGCCCAAGTAATAGCACCCGGATGACGGGCACGGGTAAAGCTTAACGCAAACGCCCATTGCTGTTCTTTTTGCCAATCACCCGTTAAAGTAACCGCCGGTAAATTAAGACCGTCTAACTTACGGGCCGCTTGGGCAATCGCACGCTCACTGTCGCTGTCTTGTGCTAGGTGAATCACCGCGCCGGTTTCAGTAAATGAAAGCCGTGCATTTTCGCCCCAAGGCGCGCCAGCCTTTTCGTCACTCAAGCTAACGGTAAAATCTGCCATGGCAAGTTTATCCTTATATCATTATCAATTTATGTTTCGGTGCTGCTTCAATTTAACCGCACCATCACCCGTGCTAGGAGGCTGAAAGCATGCAATATTCAACACCCTTAATTCGCGGCACATTAGTGAAACGCTATAAGCGTTTCTTAGCTGACGTGACCTTAGAAAATGGTGAAGTTGTCACTGCACACTGCCCGAATACCGGCGCCATGACCGGTTGTGCTGAACCAGGCTTCACCGTTTATTTAAGTGAATCAAACAACCCAAAACGTAAACTTAAATACACTTGGGAGCTAGCACAAACCTTTCATGGCGACTTCATTGGCATTAACACGCACAATGCTAATAAACTGGTGGCAGAAGCACTAAATAACAAGGCCATACCCGCTTTTTCTCACATAGAAAGCGTAAAAGCGGAAGTCACACCGCCTGGCGCTGATAGCCGTTTTGATTTTGCCTGCATAGCGAATAATAAAACCCAATACATTGAAGTGAAGTCATTAACCTTGGCTCGAGGCGAACAGGGATTTTTCCCCGATGCAGTTACCGCGAGAGGAGCGAAGCACTGCCACTCTCTTGCTGCACTTGCGCAACAGGGTATACACACCACGCTTATTTTTTGCGTGCAACACACCGGAGTAACCTCAGTGCAAATTGCGCAAGACATTGATCCCCTTTATGGCGAGGCCGTAAAGATTGCCGCCCGTGCTGGCGTCAACATCATGGCATTATCGTGTTTCATTGATGAACAAAAAATTTATATAAATCAACCACTCCCTTTAAACTTGTAAAAAAGAGGTTGATTTTTTTTAATTCGCCTTCATATTTGCGCCTTGTTTTACCAGAAGGGCGACTATTTGCGTTGACTGGTAACTGTGTTAATGAATTCACGAATTCCCATTAGCATACTAATTACATAGACACGAGTCATTGCCTGAAATGCGCGATTCTGCTATAGATATGCGATTCTTTCGGGACAAAATGGATGTCGTAGTGTAGGAGATGTGGCATATGCCAACAGGAAAAGAAACAAAATCCCTGGGACTTTTAGCCCTTGCAGGTTTACAGCCTTACGAAGCAAAAGCTGACGAAGAATATATGGGCGAACCGCAAATGGAACATTTCCGTTTGCTACTTAAAGCATGGCGTAACCAACTTCGTGAAGAAGTTGACCGCACTGTAACCCACATGAAAGACGAAGCGGCTAACTTCCCCGATCCCGTCGATCGTGCAGCGCAAGAAGAAGAGTTCAGTCTTGAATTACGTACCCGTGATCGTGAACGTAAGCTCATTAAAAAGATTGAAAAAACACTTAAGCGTATTGAAGAAGACGATTTTGGTTTTTGCGACCAATGCGGTATCGAAATTGGTATTCGTCGTCTAGAAGCCCGCCCTACAGCCGATTTATGTATCGATTGTAAGACTATGGCGGAAATTAAAGAGAAGCAGTTACAAGGATAATTCACTTGTAATGAGCAAACTGCCAACCGAATACTCGTTTGGCAGTTTGTTGCTATTGCGCTTACCACTAGCGCTATATAACTGCGCCAATAGCTAATGTTAAGTGCCTATGACCCACACAGCTATATCCCCGCACAGTCATCATTCTGCTTATGTTGGTCGCTTCGCGCCCTCGCCTTCAGGTTCACTCCATTTCGGTTCCTTAGTCACAGCCTTAGCCAGTTACCTTGATGCAAAACATCACAAAGGTACTTGGTTAGTACGTATGGAAGATATTGATGAACCAAGGTGTGTAAAAGGTGCTGATGCTGCCATTCTCACTACGCTTGAACGTCATCATTTACAGTGGGACGGAGATGTTCTCTATCAAAGCCAGCAGCACCCCAGATACCAAGAGAAAGTGAATCAACTTTTACAGCAAGGTGCTGCGTATTATTGTCGGTGTACCCGTAAGCAAATAAAAGCCATGGGCGGGCGGTATAATGGCGAATGCCGCACACAAAACATAATAGACGATGGTCACGTCGCCGTGCGAATGAAGCTGGACAATCCACTGATGTCGTTTGACGATGGAATGATTGGGCACGTCGACGCAGGGGGTGAACCAGAAGACTGTGTTATCAAGCGCCGTGATGGCTTGTTTTCTTATCACTTAGTCGTCGCCCTTGATGATGCTTACCAAGGGGTAACCCATATTGTACGTGGCCGTGATTTACTTGATGTAACCCCGCTTCACAAAACCCTTTATGCCGCCTTAGGTTGCCCACCGGTAGCCTATTGTCACGTGCCAGTGGCTGCTGTCGCTGCTGGACGAAAGCTCAGCAAACAAAACCATGCGAAGCCAGTAAATAACAAACACGTGATGACAAACTTGCTTCACTGCCTGCAATTTTTAGGTTTGGCCAACGTTATGCCGTTAGATTCTCAGCATTATTCCAGCCCAGAATCTTTAATTTCTGCCGCAATTAGCCATTGGGATAGGAAATTAGTACCAAATACTGCTGAAATTATTGTCGATAGCAACGAATCCACTTATTATAGCCAACCTTTATAACCTTCGGAGACTCCGTCATCATTCATCGTGTTTTCAATTCTGTTAAGCGTGCCTTTACCAAGGAAAACACTGCTGACACCGCACTAACCCCTCGCACCATGACGCGAGGAGAACATGGTATATCTCGCGAAGATGTAAGTCCTAACGCGTTAAAAGTGATGTACCGCTTAAATGGTGCGGGCTTTGAATCCTACTTAGTTGGCGGTTGTGTACGCGATATTTTGATGGGGCATGAGCCCAAAGACTTCGATGTGGTCACCAATGCGACTCCCGAGCAAATTAAAGGCTTATTTAGAAATTGTCGTTTAATCGGTCGACGTTTTCGTCTAGCTCACATTGTTTTTGGCCGCGAAATCATTGAAGTCGCCACCTTCCGAGGCCATCACAGTGAGCCTGATAGTAACGATGAGGCGGCTGGCGATAGTAAAGCGGCAAAAGCCAAGGTTACGGCCAAACAAGACGCCCACGGACAACTGGTTCGCGACAACGTATTTGGCACCATTGAAGAAGATGCTGAACGTCGCGACTTTACCTTCAATGCCATGTACTACAGTGTGGCGGACTTTACAGTAAAAGACTTTGCCGGAGGCTTAGAGGCCATAGAAAAACGCGAAGTTAGGCTGATTGGCGACCCCGAAGTGAGATACCGTGAAGATCCGGTGAGAATGCTCCGTGCCGTAAGGTTCGCCGCTAAGCTGTCTATGTCCATTCACCCGGATACCGCGACACCTATAAAGAAACTCGCAAGCTTACTGACGAATATTCCACCGGCCCGTTTGTTTGAAGAGACCCTTAAGCTCTTTCTTTCGGGAAAAGGGGAAGCGACCTTCTTGATGCTGCGCGAATACGGCCTGATTGCGCCATTGTTTCCGCAAATTGAACCCTTTTTAGCCGACGAAAGCTGTCGCGAAATGCAGTTTATCCTTAAGGTATTACGTAACACCGACGATAGAATCAACAATGATCAACGAGTGACACCTGCCTTCTTGTATGCGGCGCTACTGTGGTATCCACTAGAAGAAAAGAGCCAAATTTTACAAGCTGAGTCTGGGTTAAATGCTCACGATGCTTTTAATATTGCGTCAGGTGAAGTCATTGCCAAGCAAACTCAGCGCATCATGATCCCGAAGCGTTTCTCAACGGTGATGCGCGATATCTGGATTTTGCAGCAACGCTTACCCAAACGATTTGGCCGTCGAGCTTTTCAGTTACTTACCCATCCTAAATTTCGAGCGGGCTACGACTTCTTATTAGTGCGTGGTCAAATTGAAGGGGGTGAATTGTTGGAGTTGGCCCAATGGTGGACTCAATTTCAACACGCTGATGCAACGAAGCAAAAGGGCATGCTAAACGCACTACGTAAAAGCGAAAACGGGCCTAGACCACGCAAACGCAAACGTCGGCCAGCAAAGAGGCCTCCTGATGCATAAAGAGCATGTATACCTTGGCGTCGGCAGTAACCTGGAAAACCCTATTAAACGCGTCACAGACGCTTTCTCTGCCTTGCACACCATTGAAGATACACGGGTATTAAAAACCTCGTCGCTTTATAGTAGCAAGCCTATGGGGCCGCAAGATCAACCGGATTACATTAATGCCGTTTGCTTAATCGAAACGGCACTTAAGCCCCATAGCCTGCTAAAACAACTCCAACAGGTGGAGCTCGACTTTGGCCGAGAACGTAAAGGCGAAAGATGGGGAGCGAGAACCCTTGATCTGGACATATTACTTTACGGTAGCCAACAAATAAAAACCGCCGACCTCACTATTCCACACATAGGCATGGCGGAACGCGAGTTTGTGATGGTTCCCTTGTTTGAAATTGCACCAAGTATGATAATGCCAGATGGAAAACCCATTTCTCATTGGGTGGCTAACTGCGCTCTTGATGGGCTAAAACGCCTACGCTCTTCCAATTAGCCGCAAAATCCGTATAGTTCGCCACACGATATCAACATCCGGATGGTTACCATGAAAAAAGTTACCGTTTCTGGTTTGCTTAAGAAGAAGCAAGCCGGAGAAAAAATCACCTCCTTGACCGCTTACGACGCCAGCTTCGCTAAGATGTTTGACGAACAAGGTATTGACGCGTTGTTGATTGGTGACTCCTTAGGCATGGTACTTCAAGGCGAAGACGATACCTTACCTGTAACTATCGATGATATTGCCTATCATACACGTAGCGTTAGAGCGGGAACGCAACGGGCGTTTGTGTTAGCTGACATGCCATTTATGTCATACGCCACACCAGAGCAAACCTATGCAAACGCAGCAAAACTAATGGCTGCAGGCGCAAGCATGGTGAAAATGGAAGGTGGACGCTGGTTATGCGAAACCATTCAGGGGTTAAATTTGCGTGGTGTCCCTGTGTGTGGTCACCTAGGGCTAACGCCTCAGTCTGTTCACGTGTTTGGCGGCTTCAAAGTTCAAGGAAGAGATGCAGATAAAGCGCAACAACTTATTGAAGAAGCCAAAGCCCTAGAAGCAGCAGGTATTCAATTATTGGTGCTTGAATGCGTACCTTCGTCACTTGGTAAAGCGGTGAGTGAAGCGCTCACTATACCGGTTATCGGGATAGGTGCGGGCAAAGATACCGACGGTCAAATACTAGTTATGCACGATATGTTCGGTATAAGCGCCAATTATATGCCTAAATTTTCAAAGAACTACTTGAGTGAAACCGGAGATTTGCGCAAAGCAGTTCAACAATACATTTTAGAAGTGCAAAACGGTGAATTCCCGTCAGCGGAACACAGTTTTGAGTAAAGAGGTTTTTATGCAAGTTGTCGATAATATCGCGGCGTTACGTGCGCTTACTCGCGAATGGAAGCGCGATGGCAACACAGTAGGTTTTGTTCCCACCATGGGAAACTTACACCAAGGGCACCTTAAACTCGTGAAACGTGCGAAAGCACATAATAGCAAGGTGGTGGTAAGTATCTTTGTAAACCCATTACAATTTGGGCAAAACGAAGACTTAGATGCCTATCCTCGTACCATTGAAGAAGATAAGCAGAAGTTAATCGAGGCGGGTGTAGACGCAGTATTCATGCCCTCCGTAAGGGACATGTACCCACGAGGGCTAGATCACCAAACCTTTGTAGAAGTGCCTGACATCTCGAACATCTTGTGTGGTGCAAGCCGTCCTGGCCACTTCAGAGGCGTAGCCACTGTGGTGTCCAAGCTGTTCAATATGGTTCATCCCGACGACGCTTTTTTCGGTGAAAAAGACTTTCAACAGCTTCAAGTCATACGGTTAATGGCGCAAGATTTGTCTACCGGCATTGTTATACACGGTGTGGAGACTGAACGAGACGCAACCGGCTTAGCGCTTAGCTCGCGCAACGGTTATTTATCGGCAGAACAAAAGCATACAGCGGCATCTATTTACAAACAAATGCATATTGCCAAAGCCCGAATCCTTGATGGCGAGCGAGACTTTATCACTGTGGCAAACGACCTCGCAGATGCGTTAGAAAATGTCGGCTTTAAAAAAGACTATGTGCATGTAGTTAATGCCCATACGCTTAAGCCAGCCACCCAAGAAGATACCCATTTAGTGATTCTTGTGGCTGCGTTTTTAGGCACCACTCGTCTTATCGATAACTTACAAATTAACCTGTAACGTTTAAACGCCACATAACCACAAACGAAAATGCCCCCGCACTTCATGCAGGGGCATTTTTTATTGTGCGTGCCCGGTAAATCCGACCACTAAACTTAAGGATGCTTAGCCGTTATGCTGGGTCTTGCGCAGCCAACTGACTGAGTGATTGCCATAATGGCGTACTGGTGGCAAGGAGGTGTTGCTCTGCCAAAATGGCGGCTAAATCATTGTGACTGGTTAATGGGTTAGCCAAAACAACCCTGAAAACCGTTATGCACTTTGCTGGGTAGTCTGGCGCTTCTAAACGGGTACGTGACACGAAAGATTTGCCCGCCTCACGTTGTTGCTTCTGCACACTCACCACCAGCGTATCAATTTTTTCATTAATTTCATCACGGGTACTGTCGTCTACCTGCTTTAAGGTGTGTTGCAAGGCTTGTGGGCAAACGCGATAGGTAAGCAACGACAAGGTAGGTGACGTGGTTAGTTCAAAATCAGGGTGTTTATCTATCATGTCAGCAAAAGCTTTGGCTTTTTGAATACTTCTATCAATAAGCAATTCATAGCCTCTGCGACCAAAAATATGTAGCGCTGAGTAGACCATCATGGCCATACCGTTTCTTGAACCTTCAAGGGTAGTGGCTCCTAAGTCCTTCGAGCCTGCGCGCAGAATGTATTGTGCATGATGACGTACGGCATTGGCGTTTTCGGGGTCTTTAAAGAGCGCCATACCTGCCCCCATAGGCACATACATTTGCTTATGCGCATCTATGGTCACTGAATCAGCACGTTCAATCCCTTTCAGTCTATCTCGGTATTGTGAAGAGAAAAGCGTAGCTCCCCCCCACGCAGCGTCGACGTGAAACCAGCAACCTAATTGCTCAGCAACATCCGCCAACTCGTCTAGCGGATCTACGTGACCGGTTTCAGTGGTTCCACCTACGCCCACAATAGCCAGTAACTTGTTTCCTTCCTCTTGATAACGTTTACCTGCGCGTAAGGCTTTTTCGGGATCTAGCGTTTGTTGAGGCGCTGGTAAGGCAATTAACTGCTCGCGGCCTAATCCTAAAGCGTCCACAGCTTTAGACAGAGAATAATGCCCTCGTTTACTGCACATCACCCCTAGATGATTGATGTTGTGAAAACGGTAGGCGGCGGCCAGACCCGCTTTAGCCACGCCAGCAAACCCTGGCTGTGGCCCTAGCAGTTTGTTTCGCGCTACCCAAAGGGCAGTGATATTTGCAATAGTACCCCCTGAACAGAATGCGCCAAGTGCATGTTGCGCGCTGTGTAAGTGTTGCTCGTAGAAGGCCTCTGAACGGTCGTATACTAGATTGTGCAACATCCCCAAGACTTGACGCTCTAGCGGCGTGAAAGCTTTCGAGGTTTCTATTTTCACCAGGTTTTGGTTTAAACCAACCATGAGCTTTGAGAGGGGTAAATGAAAATAGGGTAACGCAGAGGTCATATGCCCAATAAAGGTAGGCGAGTATGTGTTCACCGAGTGCGCTACCAGTTTATCTAACAAGGTTTCCGCATGGGTAGAGACAAACTCTGGCGATTCAGGCACTTTCGCGTTGGCAAAGTCTTTTTCAACCTCTTCAAGGGAGGTTTTTTTAGTGACCACGTGCTGCGACAAAAAATCTAAAATATTGTCGGACAAATGCTGTTCTATTTGCGCCAGCTTTGAGTCTTTGTGTTCAGGCTTGGTAAAGACCCTAAACAAGTGCTCCAGACTAACTTGAGCTTCACCCACTAAACACACCTCGCTAAACGATAAAACTTATGTACATCGACAATACTTGTTGGTCAATGCTCATCACCTTGGACTGATTGGTTATTCCCTATGAAAACTTATCACAACACTTTCAGGGTGACGAACTTTACCCTAGATTGACGAACTCGCCAAGAGGTAACATAAGGCATTTGTTTGCCCTACACGATAGCTGACAAGGGTGCTATCGTGACTCTTCCTGCCCACAAAGAAGCTGCCAGCATACTTGGCCGCTAGCGCGATATTTGCGTTCAAACGGCGTCATGCTCTTATCTCCAGTAATTTCAATAATATCTGACTGAATACCATATTGCTGCGCCGCTTGCGCAAATTCCAGCAAATACACTAACCAATTACTGCGAACCTCAATATGCGGGGTAATGGCCATCAAGTCCACCATCGCAGCACTTGCATGCCAGCGTTTTTGCACTTGTGTTTTTTTAGGATAGGGGTTCGGGTATAGCAAAAAGTGCTTATGGACCTGCCACTGATGGCGGCGCACTAAACGCCAAAAATCGTTAACATCCGCACGTATAACGCGATAGTTATCTTGCCCAGCTGCATAGTGCCCGTGCTTATCCACACGCTGTGCGGATTTATCTAGGCCTATGACCCTATGTGTCGGGTACGCGTTCGCGATATTCGCAGTACTTTCTCCGACCCCACAACACGAATCTAAAATGATGTTGGAAAAGTCTCCATTTAGCCATTCACACACATGGTTAAAAGCCGCTTGTGTATGCTCCCCGATAGGGCGCAAATTTTCTGACGTTTTGTACTTTTTCACCACATCATCAAGCTTCTCATGCACGCCTTGTTGATTAGTCGAGATAGCACGGGAGTTGCCAGTGGTCATTAACTACGGATCCCTTTTCCTGTTTTAAGTAAATAATAGGCAATGCCAAAAAGCACGACATTAAATATCACTAATAAACTCAGGGAAAAGGTGACTGGAACATCAGAAACACCCAAAAAGCCATATCTAAAGCCGTTTACCATATAAACAACAGGGTTGGCTTTACTCACCCATTGCCAAAATTCAGGCAATAAGGTTAGCGAGTAAAAGACGCCCCCTAAGTACGTTAATGGGGTTAATACAAACGTTGGTACCACGCTGATGTCATCGAAGGTTTTCGCAAACACCGCATTGATTAACCCTGCGGTGGCAAAAAGCGTTGCCGTTAATACTAGGGTAAGGGCGATGATGCCCAAGTGATGAATTTGCACATCAACAAAAAATAACGACACCAAAGTAACAATAATACCAATCAAAATGGCCCGGGCCACACCGCCGCCTACATACCCTAAAATAATCACCGAGGTGGGCACGGGGGAAACCAGTAACTCTTCAATGTTGCGCTGAAATTTCGCGCTAAAGAAAGAGGAAGATACGTTCGCATAGGAGTTGGTTATTACCGACATCATAATGAGGCCTGGAACAATAAACTCCATGTAAGTAAAGCCACCCATTTCACCAATGCGGTTACCAATTAAGTTGCCAAATATGACGAAATATAGGCTCATGGTAATGGCGGGTGGCACAAGGGTTTGTACCCAAATTCGTAAAAAACGTGTGCACTCTTTTATCCAAATAGTGGTCAGTGCCACGTAGTTTTGTTTAAACCAACTTACTTTTTTGTCTTGATTCATTAAGCTACTTTCTTGCTTCATTCTTTTACCCTGCCTGCTTCGCAGTTTCCACTAGGCGAACAAACAGCTCTTCTAGCCTGTTTGATTTATTACGCATACTCATCACTTGCACACCCTGTTCACTTAACTGAGTAAACACCGGGTTTAATCCCTCGGTTTTCTCAACATCAACTTCTAACGTGTGATCATCGATTAAGCGGTACTCAAACCCTGTTAAGTTGGGCGCTTGCGCCGTGGTTTTAATATCCAACACAAAAGTTTCAATACTCAGTTTGGAGAGTAATGATTTCATACTGGTATTTTCTACAATAATCCCCTTGTTAATAATGGCGATATTGCGGCACAACATTTCAGCCTCTTCAAGGTAGTGAGTGGTTAAAATAATAGTGATGCCTTGGCGGTTAATCTCTTCTAAAAAGCCCCACATAGAGCGGCGAATTTCAATATCAACCCCCGCCGTAGGTTCGTCAAGAATCAGTAGTTTTGGCTCATGCATCAGGGCACGCGCTATCATTAATCTGCGTTTCATACCGCCAGAGAGCTCACGGGCACGGGCATCTCGCTTTTCCCACAAATCCAGCTGGGCTAGGTATTTTTGTGCTCGTTCTTTGGCCACGGAACGAGGCACACCATAGTATCCGGCTTGATTCAGCACAATCTGCATGACAGTTTCAAACTGATTAAAGTTGAATTCCTGTGGCACTAAGCCAATACAGGCTTTTGCTTGTTCCATTTGGCTATTCAAATCGAAACCAAATACAGACACCTTGCCATTGGTTTGATTAACCAACGAGCTAATGATGCCAATGGTGGTGGACTTTCCCGCCCCATTCGGCCCCAGTAGTGCGAAGAAATCGCCTTGCTCAACCGTGAGATCTACGCCATTTAACGCTTGCACGCCGCCTTTATAGGTCTTTGTTAACCCTTGAATATCTAACGCTTTCATGAAATGCCCGTGTGTTGAATGCTACTGTTTATTCACGTTGGTGAGAGGTGCCTGCCAAAAAAACATGTAGGGTATTATATTGCTTCTCGCCCTAGTGTACCCTAATCCATTGATTAAGTTGATCTCACTCAGCAATTCCTTGACCCAACACATGTGAATAAGAAGGCAAACGCCTACCTTGTGCCGTTGTTGATTAATAATAGTGAAATTCCATTTTTCAACCCTAAGCGCCACTGATTGGGCAACATGAATGACATAAAATAGAAAGCTGATAACGGCAATAAAAAAGCGCTGTGCTTCGGTTGGGGACAAAACACAGCGCAAAGGGTAGGTGACCCAAGTTGGGGTGTGCATGAAGGCATACATGATGTCAAGCACCTGATAAGTAAAACATCACGATGAGGCATTGTTGGGGAGCGAAAGGGGAAAAGTTCCGACGATTACGGGCAATTATGTCAGCATTGTGGCCAAGTTATGCTTTTTTTGCCGAACTCAGGCAATTGTGAAACTTGCACGGTATAGTACACACAATATCCATGTTCCTCTGTAAATGAAGAGTGATTTTTATGCCTAAAACCATTGCTTTGGTTGAAGATGATGCCGCGATTAGAGAAAACTATTTGGCGGTTTTACGCGCTCAGGGTTACCACGTAGATGCCTATGAAGATAGACCCAGCGCGTCACGCGCATTTAATGCAAACCTACCTGACCTTGCCATCATTGATATCGGCTTAAAAGAAGAGATGGAAGGCGGTTTTTTACTGTGCCAGCAACTACGCAACTTGTCGCCAACCTTACCGATAATCTTTTTCACTGCCCGTGACAACGATGTGGATACTATCAGCGGGCTTAGAATGGGCGCAGACGACTACCTCACCAAAGACATTAGTATGGCGCATTTGTTGGCCAGGATTGCGGCTTTGTTTCGCCGTATAGACTTGATGCGAGCGCCAAAGGCACAAAATGATGAAACTGTGATTGGAGAATTACGTGTTGATGCATCGAGAATGACAGTGAGCTGGAAAAATGAACCCGTGGCGCTAACTGTGACCGAATTTTGGATGCTACATGCTTTAATTAAACATCCCGGACACGTTAAAAGTCGCCAGCAATTAATGGATGAGTCTCGTATGGTGGTTGACGATACCACCATTACCTCACACATAAAGCGGATGCGTAAAAAGTTTATTCAGCTTGATGCTCAATTTGATCATATCGATACCGTATACGGTATGGGTTATCGCTGGCAGCTATAGGGCATTCACCTAATGCGGTTTCGTTTTTCCATACGTCTACAGCTTCTGGTGCTGTCACTGTTTTTATTTGCTATTCCGTATTTAGGATACAAATACGTATGGGAATTAGAACAGTATTTGCGCATTGGCCAAGAACAAACCATGATTGGTACGGCTAGAGCCGTGGCCACTGCCCTACACGAACGCCCTGCGCTGTTTGACAGTCAATCTGCGTATCTAAAGAATGTACGCCCAGGCACAGATCTTTACGCACCGCCTATACAATACCCTATTCAGCTTGATGGCGAACTTAATGATTGGCAGCGAATTGATCACTTGGTGGCAAGTTATGGCAGCGATGAAGTCGTCGAAACCTACACAAAGACACTGGCTAACCCCAACCCCACTTTACGCTTCAAACACATGGTGGGACGTTACGGCCAGTTTTTGTATGCTATGTTTGAAGTCACTGATGATGTATTGCTTTGGCGTCAACCCAATAGTTTAAGTGTAGAAAGAGCAGACCATTTACTGATTGGGTTAAAAACGCCACAAGGCGACCTCGCACGTTATGTTATCGCCCCTTTTGAGAGCGGATGGGTAAACGCGTATAAGTTGTCAGATAACCCCAACACCTATCGTGCGGTTAAGAATGCCCTACAGATACAAGGACGCTGGCAGCAAACCGCCACCGGCTACAATATAGAGCTTCGTTTTCCTTTATCGATGACAACAGATGCTTTGGGCTTCGCCATTGTAGATGTTGATGATGATAGGACTAGAGAGAAACGACACGCCATTGGCACTGCTAACCCCAATCATATTGAGGAGCTAGGCACCGTAGTTACGCCGTCACCGGAAATTGAACGAATTTTGGCGGGATTGAAATACGCAGACTCACGGGTTTGGGTGATAGATAAACACAAACGTGTGCTTGCTCGGGCCGGCGATATTCAAACCGCCCCAGGTATTGCAATAAAAGATGCCAGGCGCGAATCGCAAGGTGTGTGGGGATGGATAGAATCCCGTTGGCTACTGCCCCTTTATTACCATATTCTCACAAAACCACCGGCAGATTTCGTAGACGAACTAGAAGACGCCTATGCCCTCGCCGGTCAAGATCTCGGCAAGGCCCTTGCTGGTCAACCCGATTCTTTATGGCGTCTTAGTCCAGACAATAAAGCGGTGATTTTATCCGCCTCTTACCCTATTTTTATTGAAGGTAACGTGATGGGCGCGGTAGTGGTAGAGCAAACCACAAATGGTATTCGTTCTTTGCGTAATCGCGCCTTAGAGCAACTTTTCCACGTAATACTGGCAGTCATGCTACTTGGTACAGTAGGCTTACTATTATTTGCAAACCGCATCTCTGGCCGCATTCGCCATTTACGGGACAGCACCGAGCGCATCATCGACAACAACGGAAAAATTGTGGGCACCTTACCTGTGAGTAAAAATCAAGATGAAATTGGTGATTTATCTCGTGCGTTTTCAGATGTGCTTCAACGTTTGCAGCAATATAACTCGTACCTGGAAAATATGGCGGCGCGATTGTCTCATGAGCTGCGAACGCCCATTGCCATCGTTAAATCTTCGCTAGACACCTTTTCGCAAATCGATGATGAGTCTCAAAAAGATATTTTTATACAGCGAGCGCAAAGTGGAATTCATCGACTCAGTACCATTTTAAATAGCATGAGCGAAGCCACAAGATTAGAGCAAGCCCTTGTGGATGAAGAACGCGTAACCTTTCAACTCGCTAACGTAGTTGAAGGATGTGTTGGCGGGTACGTGCATGCCTACACGCAACGTAAATTCAGCTTTGCTTGTCATACCGACAACAGTAAATTGCATGGCTCACCAGACTTAATTGCACAAATGTTGGATAAAGTGGTAGCAAATGCCGTTGACTTCAGCCAAAACAATGATGAAATAAGCCTCTCCATTTCGCAAAAAGATAAACAAATTCAGCTTATTATCTACAACCCTGGTCCATTACTGCCCGATGGTATGAAGTCGCAACTCGTCAATTCTATGGTCTCCGTGCGTGCCGATGCCACACGCCATGAAAAGAGTGATACCCCCCACTTAGGCCTAGGTTTGTTTATTGCCGACCTTATTGCTAACTTTCACCGCGGCACCCTTAATATTAGCAACGCCCCTGATTTTAGTGGCGTAGAAGTGATTTTTACCTTCCCCACCTTAAAGTAACACTTAAAACTTTTTTAAAAAAATATCACCATGATAATTATTATCATTTGTATTTACAAAAATTTTGACTTTCTTTACACTTCTGATCACACACATACAGATACTTCAAAGAAGACACTAGGAAACACAATGAAAAATAAAAGCTTATCGATGGGTGCATCTACCATTGCTGCGGCCTTAGCATTTGGACACAGTGCCGCATTTGCGCAAGATACCGATGTTGATTGTAAAGACTTAACGGCTGCAGAGTGCGCAAAACAAAGCGACGAGGCCATTGAGCTCATTCGAATTCATGGCGTTCAGCAGTCGATATACCGTTATAGCAAGTCTGGCGATCCTCGCCGTGTTGCGGATTTAGTTGATACACCACAAACCATTAGCGTTCTTACTCAAGACCAAATTCAAGAGAGCGGAAAAACCGACCTTAAAGATATTCTTTCAGCGCAGGCCGGTGTAACGCTGGGTACTGGTGAGAATGGTAATGCTTTTGGTGATCGCTATATTATTCGAGGCCACGAAGCCCGCAGCGATGTTTTTGTTGATGGACTGCGTGACCCAGGCATGACCACGCGTGAAAGCTTTGCTACCGAACGTGTTGAAATTACGAAAGGCCCAAGCTCTACATTTGCCGGTCGTGGTTCATCAGGCGGTGCGGTTAACTCTATTACTAAAAAGGCGTCAACCAGCTACAACTTTGGCCGCGTAGATGCAGCCATCGGTACCGATGAACATACTCGTTTTACTCTCGATTTAAATAAGACACTTACCGAAAACAGCGCCGTTCGTTTAAACGCCCTGACGTCGTCAGAAGACAAGCCAGGTCGCGAAGGTATTGAACGAGATCGTAATGGCCTTCAGCTTTCTTATGTAAACCAACCTACCGATCGCTTGTCGTTTACTGGTGATATTTACTATCTTGATGCGGAAGATAAGCCTGACCTTGGCAGCTACTTCGACCGCGATGCCGGCTATCCTCTTGAAGATATTCCAGTATACGCACAAGATGAAGACTTCATGAACTCAGAAGTGACGACCTTTACACTGCGTACCGAGTATGAAATTAGTGACAACGTGCGTTTTTATAACGCGACCCGCGTCGGTAAAACAGAAAATGAATATGTCACTACCGGTATGCGAGGAACAAACCGAGACGCAACCGACCCTGATGCCCCTGGTGCCTACACGCTATCGCTAAGCAATCACCAAGGCTGGCAAGATGTTGACTATGTCACTACTCAGTTTAACCTATTCTGGGACACGCAATTTGCCGGCTTTGAGCATAAATTTGTGTTCGGTTTTGAGTACACCGACGAGTCAGTGGACAACGGTGTATTCAGTGTAGAATACGGAAATGAGTCAAACTGCTTAACCGGTGGTCGTCGTGGTGTATCTGAAAGCTACTGCCTGCTCGATGGTGATGGCAACATGGTAGACAACATCAACAGCCTAATGGGTAAACAAATCACCCGTGGTGATGCTGACGCGCTTTACGATATTGAAACCTACTCATTGTACGCAATGGATACCTTCGAGCTAACTGAAGCCCTTGATGTATTTTTCGGCTTACGTATAGATAGCTACGACTATAGCAACCAAACATCTTCTGAACTCTATGAATTCTCTGATGAACTTTATAACGGCCACGCCGGCCTTGTTTATGAAGTATCAGAGCACGGTAATATTTATGCCTCTTACAGTACAGCCACTAACATTAATGGCGGCGAGTCTGACCTAGGTGCTAACTGTGGCTATGGCGGCCTTTGCGGTACACCTGAGCAAGCGGCGCAAGCCGATCCTGAACAAGTAGAAAATATTGAACTTGGTACTAAATGGCTATTGTTTGATGAGAAACTCAGCGCTAATGCCGCTATTTTCCGCATCACCAAAAGCGATGTACACGAAAGCGTAGGCGATGCATATTCTACGCTAGGCACACTAAACACCGGTGAGAACCGCGTTGAAGGTGTAGAATTTGGTGTGAGTGGTGACGTGACTGAGAAGTTTAGCATTCAAGCGTCTGCGGCCGTTATGGACTCTGAAGTACTAGACTCTTATTCTGACGATAACATTGGCCTTGCACTGAGTAACTTTGCTGATAAGAGCTTCTACCTACAAATGCGTTATCAACCCAACGAGAAGTTCGCGTTCGGTGGTGATTACAGCTATCAATCTGAAATGTATGGTGGCCAACCCGATACGGCGGCGGGTTACGATGCTGATGCGGGTGAATACAGTATTCGCGTACCTGACTATCAAGTTATCAACCTCTTTGCTAACTACTATCACTCAGAATCATTGACATTCCGTGTTAATATCGGCAATGCCCTTGATGAAGAGTACTGGACAGCGGCATACCGTTCTGGCGCCTTCATGTACATAGGTGATGGCCGTAATATTACCGGCACCGTGAACTACGAGTTCTAATTAGCCACGACAAAGAGATACGTTGAACCATGATCGTTATTGATAACCTGCTAAGTGCTAACGAAGTTGAACAATTTGTTGAAGCACTGGCGCTTGTGCCCTTTAATGATGGTAAAGAAACCGCCATGGGCATGGCCGCTGGGGTTAAAAATAACGGTCAGGCAGACGCACAAAATAAGCAAGTTCAGCAACTGGCTAATCACTTGCTATCGACATTGGGAAGCCACCCTAAGGTGGTTTCTGCTGCGCTTCCTCAACGTATCTTCCCGCCTTGCTTTAATCGCTATAGCGAATCACAAACCTATGGTTATCATGTTGATGCGGCCATTATGCGCATCCCCAATACACCGGACGTATTAAGAAGTGATATGTCGATGACGGTGTTCTTATCTGACCCTGATAGCTATGAAGGAGGAGAACTCGTTATTCAAACAGGGTTTGGCGAGCAGAGTATCAAGTGTGCCGCTGGCAGTGCTATTTTATACCCATCTTCAAGTTTACATAAAGTGACCCCCGTTACCAAAGGTGAACGAATGGCGGCCATCACGTGGATGCAAAGCATGGTCAGTGATCAGCACATTCGCGAGACGCTTTATCAATTGGATCAAAGCATTCAGTCACTTATTGCTAATGAGTCGGCCACGCGAGAAGAACTTGACCAATTGCATCATGTTTATCACAATCTGATTCGCAAATTTACCCAATTGTAAAAACCTACCAACTGGCAATGAAAGTAAAACCTGACTTGTCGGGTCTCTATATCGGGTATAGGCTATATATCACTCACCATTTGAGAAACCTGCATGAGAACAACACCTGTCCAGTTCATTTATTTGCTACTTTTCACCTTCTCGTGTTTATTTGTTAATGCGCAAGAATCGGTATCGGTGCAGGTTAACCTAAATGATGCCGAAAGCCATGCCGTGGAAAATGCCGTTATTATTTTTACGCCAACCTTTTCTGCCCCCGCAGTCTCAGAGCAGAACCAAACACCGGCAATCATGAATCAAATTGATAAACAATTTGCACCTCATGTTTTAGTGGTTCAAGCCGGCAGGTTTATTGCCTTTCCAAATGCCGACAACCTCTTTCATCACGTCTATTCTTTCTCGCCCGCAAAGCAATTTGAATTAAAGCTGTATAAGGAATTTACTGCTGAACCTTTGCGCTTCGACGAGCCGGGAATAGTGGACATAGGCTGTAACATTCACGATTGGATGTTAGGCTATATTGTGGTTACAGAGTCGCCCTATTTTATTAAGACAGACACCCATGGCAAAGCACAGATTGACCTACCAGCGGGTGAGTACGCGTTATCATTCTGGCACCCCCGCGCTAAGGATGCGACACCATTTAGCCAGAACACCATGGTATTTGACACCTCAAAGACCCTGTCTTTGCAACTCGATACAGTGATTGAAAACGACCTGGGGTTTGATGATGGGTTTGGCGAATACTAGCCGTACGCCTTTAACTAGCGCAGCCGTTTTCCTACTGACGCTTTTAGTCAGTGGTCAACTTTATGCAGACACCACCTTACTATTGCGTGGTGAATTGGTTAGCCAAGATGCAGACACCAGTTTTCAACAGCAAGGCATTAGTCATCAACGCTTCGACGATAATGAAATACAGCTGTCGCAAGCCATTTTAAGTACCCGCTTACAGCTAAACAGTGATTGGAAACTTCATGGTGTCTTCAACGCTTACAGTGATGGCGAGAAAACAGTGGGGGTCTCGCAGTTATTCGCCCAGTATCGTCCGTTGGTACGCCACACCATTAAACCCGAAGTCAAAGTCGGTGCTTTTTACCCCGCGCTTTCTGTCGAAAATACGGATATGGCTTGGCTATCTCCTCACTTTCTCTCGAACTCAGCCATTAATAGTTGGATTGGCGAGGAGCTTCGCATTGGAGGGGTAGAAGCCAGTTTACGGCAAAACGGCCGTCAGGTAAGACGTTCATGGTCGTGGAAAGCCTTAGCTGGCCTGTTTAAAGGCAATGACACCACAGGCACCTTATTATCTTGGCGTGGCTTCGCGTTACACGATCGCCAATCATTGTTTGACGATAGGGTTAATTTCTACCCCCTGCCTTGGATAGTGAATGATGATGAGTTAAATGCCCCTGCTTGGACAGAGCCCTTTAGAGAAATAGATAACCGAATAGGGTTCTACTTAGGCGGTCACCTCGCTTACCAGCGGCAATCGGAGCTACGTTATTATTACTACGACAATAGAGCAAATCCGATAAAAGTAGACCCAGATAGGCTTTATGCATGGCGAACTAAATTTCACTCTTTGTCTGTTCGACACCGCCTATCCTCTAAGCTAACTTTATTCAGCCAAGCGCTAGCGGGAAGCACATTAATGGGGGAAGATATTGTCAGAAACCACTTCTATAGTGTGTATCTTGCTGCTAGCTATCAACTTGACAACGCGGTGCTGTCTACTCGCTTAGACTGGTATCATGTGATTGATGATGACTCTACATGGCGAGATCCCAACCGAAGCATCGGCCAAGCCATGACGTTAAATTACTCCCGCCCCCTTTCCGAGTTGTTAACCCTGTCAGCGGAATGGCAACTGAATAAGGGTAAGCAGGCAAACCGCGTTGAGGCTCAGCACAGTGAATCTTTCAGTGAACATAGCGCCAAGCTAGCGATAACCCTTCGTTATTAACACCGAAGCGGCTACTGATCTTTACCATTTTTGTCTAACGCTGCATCGGGTACGTTTTTCACTAACATTCGCTCTTTACGCTTTATCATCATTTTAGCCAAGCGGCGCATGCTTACCGTGGTGTCTTTTTCATCGACAATATCTACACCGAGTAATCGCTCTAACAAATCTTCTAAGGTAAGCACACCTTCTAAGCCGCCGTATTCATCCACCACCAGCAACATATGAACGTGCTTATTAATGAAGTGTTCGAAGGTTACCGACAACGGCATAGTATTGAGCACGGTAACCATATCTTTAGCGTACTCAGACAAAGCCTTATCAGTATTTCCCCTTGCTTGCGCCACCAATAAATCGGAACGCATAACAAAACCGGTTATATTTTCCGAGTCCTTTTCTTCGTAGACAGGAATTCTGGAATATTCAATATTGGCGTATTTGTGGAAAAACGCCTCTACTGTGGTTTGCTCAGACACCGAAAACAACACGGTTCTGTGAGTAATCGCATCTTTGACTTTGAGTTCATGTAGGCTGAGCAGGCTCTTTAATACTGTGGCTTCGTGATTGGCCAACTGGCCTTCTTCACCCGATAACTCCGCCATGGCATGTAATTCACTTCGGCTTAACCCTCTTAGCGGACTGTCTTCTTTAAAGCCTCGGGTTAGTAGCGCAGACATTTTCACAAACGGCAATAAGATGAGCGATAAATACTTCAAAAAATACGCAGTGGCGGGGGCAAGGCCGCGCCAATAGGTGGCGCCTAATGTTTTAGGAATAATTTCTGAAAATACTAAGATAAGCAAAGTCAGTACGGCCGATATAACGCCTAAGTAGGCCTCACCAAATACCGCAGCGGCTTGCGCGCCTGCGCCTGCTGCTCCCATTGTATGAGCGATAGTATTTAAAGTCAGTATGGCCGATAGAGGGGTATTGATATTGTCTGTTTGCTTTCGTAGTAGCGCCCCGCTAGGACGCCCTTCTTTCTCTAATACAGAGATGTAAGCAGAGGACACACTAAGTATGACAGCTTCAGCAATGGAACATAAAAAAGAAAAGCCCAGTGCAATAACGACATAAAAAATTAATAACAGCATGTGTCCTTTCCGTGAAAACGGATCCTAAACTCAAACCCCTATTATGCTGTCATAGACGCCACTTACAAGAGCAGTTCCTAATTTTTCTTTTGCTGCTTCCGTTGATGTGGATTTACGCACTCGCCTTTGGCGCCATCTTACCCACAACAATGGCTACTTTCGCGCTTTACTCTATTCAACGCTGATATCTTTTTAATGTATAGGCGCACTATCAACCCAGCTAAAACCACCGCGCAAAGTGCGTAAATGGCTTGAACATCGGCTCCATGCTGATGTAATGCCCCTTCAGTTTTAATGAGGCCTTGTAATGAAAATGCGGACACCGCCCAGTTAACTAAATAGCCAAATGCGATACTGGCAGACACCACACTAAAAAGGTACGTCACTAGGGTTTTGCTGCCCATTTCTTGCTTTATCATACCCATAGTAGAAACGTTTGTGGCTGGCCCCGCCATTAAAAATACCAACACAGCACCGGGAGATAATCCTGCGGCTAAAAATCCCACCGCGAGTGGGGTAGAAGCCGTTGCGCAAATATACATAGGAATACCAATCACTGCCATAACCAACATCGCGATAACACCGTCGCCCCATTGGGTGAGAAAATCGGTGGGCACCCAGGTTTTGATGGCGGCAGCTAAGGCTAAACCAATGAGCAGCCACTTAACGATATCATCTAATAATTTTCCACTGGCATAACTCACCACTTGGCCTAATTTTACCACACCAGTAGAAAAAACACCGGCGTGAGCAGGGGCGTCTGCTTTGGCTTCACCAGAACAACAGGTGTCTTCTTTAACCGGCGGGGCGTTCACAGTTGTACTGTCACAGCAGCTATGTTGATTAGTCTCGACTTTAATAACCTCTGCTTTTGAACTGCAGCATGTACTTTGCGAGGTAGAAGAACGATGTCCGTGACCGTCATCATGAGTAGACACCTTAGCTACAGGCGCGTGATTAAATAAGCGCACCATGAGACCCGCATAGATAGCACTCACAATAGCGGCAATGGGCCTGACAATGGCATACAAGGGGCCTAACAATGCATATGAAACAGAAACACTGTCTACCCCAGTTTCGGGAGTAGAAACTAAAAAGGAAATAGTCGAAGGCGTAGAAGCGCCACTTCGGCGTAAACCGAGTGCAGCAGGAATGACGCCACAGGAACACAAAGGCAAAGGCGCGCCTATAACGGCTGCTTTCGTAATAGCACCCACAGAGTTATTCCCCATGTGGCGCTCTAAAAATGTCACGGGTACTAATTCATGCATGATGCCCGCAACCAATAAGCCCAATAGTAGCCAAGGCGCAGACTCTAAGAACAGTGCAACAAAGTTTTGACCCAGCATTAAAATATCGGACATGTACCCTCTCTGCCGTGTTAGGGGTTAGCTGATCCGTGTTGACACTTAGGTATCTCCAGAGCCATTTAGCCTCATTGTGCACCAATGCCCTTGATACCCCGCGTGACTAAGCACCCAAAGAATTCTATTTCATAGTAACAGAAGTCTCTCACCACAGAAAATGGCGAAAAACGATTAGTTTAATTTGTTTAGCGCAAACAAAATAAGGCCAGCATGTTAGGCTGGCCTTATTTCATGATTGACGCGTTATCAACAATAACGATATTACAAAGTGCCTATTAACCTTCAGACTCTAGGCTTTCGCGCTTTTCATCCTTTTTCAGTTTGGACACCACGGAGAACGCTTCAAGCATAACCAGCACAGAGACCACCAACACGACTGCATCAAGGAACACCAATAGGTAGTTTTCAGCCAGATAGTATTCTTTTAGCTTAATTAGCCCGGCGAAAAACGCCATAACGAGTACAAACACCATAGGGATGAGGGTGTATTTGGCGGGGCGTCCTAGCTTTATCAACATCACAGAGATAACCAACAAGGTGAGGCTGGCAAGTATCTGGTTGGTTGAACCAAACAGTGGCCAAATGATCATACCGCCACTTCCAGACGCGCCGCCTGCGCCAAAGGCTAATAGTAGGCAACATCCCACGGCAAGCAAGGTAGCAACCACACCGTTTTTCAGTAGGTTAATGGCGTAAATATCCCCCCATTCTTGAATAATGTAACGCTGAAGGCGTACACCAGAGTCCATGGTGGTACCGGCAAACAACACCACCATGACAGCCAGAATAGTGGATGAGAAATCTACAGGTAGCCCCCACCCTTGTTGAATGAGATTTGCGCCGCCGGTAATAAAGGCCCCTACGCTGCCCGCTCCAAGATGACTATAGACTTCATGCCACTCTTCCGGCGATGCTGCAAACGCTACACCACTGACGGCCACAATGGTAATGAGTGCCAGAGAGCCTTCCCCAATAGCGCCTAAGTAGCCTACAAAACGCGCATCGGTTTCTTTATCTAGCTGTTTAGAGCTTGTACCTGAAGCCACAATACCGTGGAAACCGGATACAGCACCACACGCAATCGTCACGAATAGCAAAGGAATCAGGCTAGGCGAATCAATGGCGGTTTGGGTATTAAACGCTGGTGCGGTAATGTCTGGTAGTGAAAAGAAAACCGCGCCATACAGTAAGAAAAGCCCCACTAATAACTGCATACCATTAATGAAGTCACGGGGTTGCAATAACATCCATACCGGAAGTAAGGACGCAATGGCTGCGTAAACAAACAAGATAATGATCCAGTTTGCTTTGTCTGCTAAACCGAACATGGTTTCCGGCAAACTAATCGGAATATAACTGCCAAAATAAACAGACGCATACAGTACAGCAATACCGACTAAGCAAAGCGGCACCAATGCAAAATTTCGTTTTAACAATTGGCCAATAACTAAGGCAACGGCTATGGCCATCCATGCAGGAAATACAGCATTGGGCTGTGAAACGAAGGAATTGGCGATCACCACACCAAATACCGCATTCACCATAAGCAATACCAGGAAGATGACAATCATAAACAACGAGCGTGAGCGCTTACCTATCACACTTTCAGATAACGCCCCCATTGATTTGCCTTTATGGCGTGAACTGGCCCACAAGGCGCCCATATCGTGCACCCCGGCAAACAATATTGTACCAAACACAACCCATAACACCGCGGGAACCCAGCCCCAATACACCGCAATAGCGGGTCCAACAATGGGGGCAGCACCGGCTACCGAGGTGAAATGGTGCCCCCACAATACCACTTTGTTAGTAGGAACAAAGTCCACACCGTCTTGTTCGGTGTGTGCGGGGGTAACGAAACTATCATCCAATTTAAATATGCGGCTTGCGATAAATTTTGAATACACAAACCAACCAAACATCATTCCGATGATGCCCAGTATAACGATGGCAATAGACTGCATGTTATTATCCTACTGTCGCATTAGTACACGCCGTAAGGGCGCTACGGTAACTAAAAGTGGGTAAAAGCATTACCCAATACGTAATTAGAACATTAATGTGGCGTTAACAAACGGGATGTTAGACTAAAGTCTCATTAACGAGAAGTTTTTTGCTACTCGTCGTACCATTTTTACGACAATTTTCATGTTTTTCCGGCAAATTTCTTAAAATTCCGCCATTTATCCCCGTGCCACTTCAAATAATACTTATTCTCGTTTATAACTATAGCCCCTAATCATCATACAAACTTGAAAACATCTATGGCTTCACCAAAATTACACATGGCATTTCGTAAATATCACCGCTGGCTGGGATTTTTCCTTGCTGGGATAATGGCTGTGTATGCCATTAGTGGGATTTTATTGATTTTCCGTCCCACCGACTTTTTAAAGTTTGAGCAAACTGAGATAAGACAATTAGACAGCGGGCTTACTGCCAAACAACTTCCTAATGTGCTTAAAATAAAGGGAAGTCGCGTTGTGGATGAAACCGATACCCACATCACCTTAAACGTGGGTGAGTATAGTAAAGCATCGGGTGAAGCGACTATTACCCGCAAGAACTACCCGTTGGTGCTTAATAAAATGGTTAAGCTACACAAAGCCACCAACAATAGCCCGCTATTTTGGCTGAATATTTTCTTTGGTATTAGCTTACTATTTTTCGTTATTTCTGCATTTTTGATGTTTATTCCCAAACTGCCCATGTATAAAAATGGATTGAAAATAGCGGGAATAGGTGCGGTGGTTACTGTACTCGTTGTCGTATTCGGCTCTTAAGCTCGCAACACCTAAAGCACCCACAGGGGCATGCTGCACAAAAGGAATACTTCACTGCAGCACGCCCAACTACCGTCAACGGTCTACTGCGTAAAGCCCACCAAAAAACGTTTCAGCTGTCGATATACAGACTGAGATTCAGGGGTTTGATGCGACACCAAATAGTCGGCATGGGACAGACCTTCATAAACGTCTAGTACGGTAGTGACACCCGCATCACGCATTTTACGGTTTACCCTTACCGTATCGCTTAAAAACATATCCCGCGTCCCTGTAACTAAAAAGGTAGGCGGAAAGTCGGTAAAGTCACCATAGATGGGCGACACTTTCGGATGGGTGAGAGGGGTATTACCCGCATATAAGCGCGCCGATGCGCCGAGTGTTCCATCGTAGGTAATCAGAATCCTATCGATGCCTTCATTGGTATACAGAGAGTCACCCGTTTTCGTTAAATCAGCCCAAGGCGTACCTGCATAAATGGCCCTTGGCGTTGCCACACCATTTTCAATTAGCCCTTGAACAAACGCGAGCAGTAAGCCCCCGCCTGCTGAAGTGCCCCCCATAAAAATATGATTAGCATCGTATTGCTGAGATAGAACACGATAAACATGTTTAACATCATCAAGCGCTGCAGGAAACGGGTAGGCAGGTGGCATTCTATAGTCGACACTGTACACCACGATCCCCAACCTGTGGGCAATCAAAATACCCTCTTCAATAGAAGGCAAGCCGGCGAATAACACATAAGCCCCACCGTGAATATCAATATACACATGGTCTTTGAATTCGGGAGACAGAGACTTCGGCGTTATCTTACGAACCGTTACACCCTTTATATCGAGCATCTCAACCGTCACCCCATAATGCTTACGCATGTTTTGAATTTTGGTTTTTTGCATTTTGTTTGTGGCCTGTACATAGTCACGCCACTGCGCGGCTGTCGTAGGAACAAATGACCTGGCTTCCTCCACTGAAGGCGAAGGATATTGCGCAAGCACCGCTTTTAACTCAGCACTAATAGACTGAGGTATGGGCACCTCTTTAGCCTGTTCCGCCGCCACCGCTTTATCAACACCTTGAACCATTAAAATCACCAAACTACAAAAAACAAGAAGACCATAGCGATGCATAGTATAAACACCATCGAAGTAAACCTGCGTCTACCATAGCAAATCTCCACGAAAAACACGCTGTTATAAAGGCAATCACGTACTAACAGGATCACTCTGCATCCCCTCCCCCAGACTTTCTACTATGCCGTGCAAAGGAAGTGAGTGTTGTGCCCTCTGAAACCCGACACCGCAGGGACGCGGTGTCGGAGCCGCCATATATTAGAAGCGATGGGCCCACGGCGTGTTACACCCCTCCCCCAGACTTTCTACTATGCCGCGCAAAGGAAGTGAGTGCTGTGCCCTCTGAAACCCTACACCGCAGGGAAGCGGTGTCGGAGCCGCCATGGATGGCTTTACGGCGTGTTTCTTCCTTCTCCGTACAGGCTCAATAAATGCAAAAGGGGGCGCTTGTTCACTCTAGAACTCTCAGCTGCATGGAAGCAGCTGCGAAGCCCCCATGGATGGGTTCACGGCGTGTTCTAGAGTGAACAAGCGCCCTCTGGTGTGCAGGCATAAAAAAAGCGCACCTGAGTGCGCTTTTTGGCTTGTGTTGCTAAGTCTAGATTAGTCTAGGATCTTAGATACAACACCAGCACCTACTGTACGACCACCTTCACGGATTGCGAAACGAAGACCTTCTTCCATCGCAATCGGAGCAATTAGCTCAACTTTAAATTTAAGGTTGTCACCAGGCATTACCATTTCTACGCCTTCTGGAAGCTCTACAGCACCAGTTACGTCAGTTGTACGGAAGTAGAACTGTGGACGGTAACCTTTGAAGAATGGAGTATGACGACCACCTTCATCTTTAGACAGTACGTATACTTCTGCTTCGAAGTTAACGTGTGGCGTGATTGAACCAGGCTTAGCTAGTACTTGACCACGTTCAACTTCGTCACGCTTAGTACCACGTAGAAGAACACCAACGTTCTCACCAGCACGGCCTTCGTCAAGAAGCTTACGGAACATCTCAACACCAGTACAAGTCGTCTTAGTTGTATCTTTGATACCAACGATTTCTACTTCTTCACCTACTTTAACGATACCTTGCTCAACACGACCTGTTACAACAGTACCACGGCCTGAGATTGAGAAAACATCTTCAATTGGAAGAATGAACGGCTTGTCGATTGCACGCTCTGGCTCTGGGATGTATGAATCAAGCGCTTCACCAAGCTCGATGATTTTCTTTTCCCATTCTGCGTCGCCTTCAAGGGCTTTAAGGCAGAACCTTGGATAACTGGAAGGTCATCACCAGGGAATTCGTATTCGTTAAGAAGTTCACGAACTTCCATTTCTACTAGCTCTAGAAGCTCTTCATCATCAACCATGTCACATTTGTTCATGAATACGATGATGTAAGGAATACCAACCTGACGACCAAGTAGGATGTGCTCACGAGTCTGAGGCATAGGGCCATCAGTCGCAGCGACTACTAGGATACCACCGTCCATCTGAGCAGCACCGGTGATCATGTTTTTAACGTAATCAGCGTGTCCTGGGCAGTCTACGTGAGCGTAGTGACGACAGCGGAATCGTATAAATATGAATCGTCGTTGTGACACTCTTAACGAGTGCCCACACAGATTGTCTTGTTTAAATTGTTAAAGAACGTTGCGACTTCGTCGCAATTCACTAGAAGCTTTTCTCGTTTCCTAAGTTAAAAGTCCGACCCACAAATAGACCGGACCGAACCTTCATTTAGATTAAATTCTAGATTCAATAATAGCCTGCGCCACATTGTTCGGCGCCTCAGAATAATTGAAGAACTCCATTGAGTATGATGCACGACCCTGCGTTTGTGAACGCAGCGCAGTAGCATACCCAAACATTTCTGAAAGCGGCACTTTTGCACGTATTATTTTAACACCTGCTACGCCATCTTCCATACCTTCGATCATGCCGCGACGACGATTTAAGTCACCAACAACATCACCCATCCAGTCTTCTGGAGTCGTTACTTCAACTTTCATAGTGGGTTCAAGCAACACCGGATTTGCTTCTGCGGCGCCATTTTTGAAACCCATAGAGCCGGCGATCTTAAACGCCATTTCAGAAGAGTCAACATCATGGTATGAACCATCGAACAATGTAACCTTAACGTCAAGTACCGGATACCCTGCTACGACACCACTTTGCAACTGCTCCTGAATTCCTTTGTCGACTGCGGGGATGTACTCTTTGGGTACAACACCACCGACGATTTCGTTCACAAATTCGTAGCCTGCGCCTTCTTCCTGAGGCTCAATACGCAACCAAACATGGCCAAATTGACCACGGCCGCCTGACTGACGAACGAACTTCCCTTCCACTTCAACAGATTTACGAAGGGTTTCACGATAGGCTACCTGAGGGTTACCTACGTTACATTCAACCTTAAATTCGCGTTTCATGCGATCGACAATAATATCCAGGTGCAGTTCACCCATACCGGAAATGATTGTCTGGCCTGTCTCGTCATCTGTTCTTACTTTAAATGACGGATCTTCAGCCGCTAATTTGCTAAGTGCAAGACCCATTTTTTCTTGGTCTGCCTGCGACTTAGGTTCAACTGCAATAGAGATAACCGGCTCTGGAAAATCCATGCGCTCAAGGGTAATCACATTATTAGGATCACACAAGGTGTCGCCTGTGGTTACGTCTTTTAATCCAATGGCAGCGGCGATATCGCCGGCGCGCACTTCTTTTAACTCTTCGCGATCTTTTGCATGCATTTGAACAATACGTCCAAAGCGCTCACGCTTGCCCTTCACTGGGTTATAAACCGTGTCACCCGTGTTTACCACGCCTGAGTAACAACGGAAGAAGGTAAGCGTACCCACGAATGGGTCGGTTGCAATTTTAAATGCAAGCGCAGAAAACGGCTCGTTGTCGTCTGCATGACGCTCAGCTTCTGTTTCGTCTTTGTCGTCAAGCACACCTGTGATGGCTTTAACTTCTGTCGGAGCAGGTAAAAAGTCGATAACAGCATCGAGTACAGCTTGAACACCTTTGTTTTTGAAGGCACTGCCACAAGTGGCAAGAACAATTTCGTTGTTCAAGGTACGCGTACGAAGGCCTAAACGAATCTCTTCCTCGGTGAGCTCTTCGCCTTCCAAGTACTTATCCATTAACGCTTCTGATGCTTCTGCAGCCGCTTCAATCATTTCGACACGGTACTGCTCTGCTTTATCGAGATATTCAGCCGGAATGTCTTCATAGGTAAAGGTCATACCCATGTCAGCTTCATTCCAGTTGATTGACTTCATCTTAATTAAATCGATGACGCCATGGAATTCATCTTCAGCGCCCATGTTCAATTGAATTGGAACACAGTTTGCACCTAAACGTTTGCGGATTTGACCCACAACGCGTTCAAAATCAGCGCCAGCCCGGTCCATCTTATTGACGAACACAAGGCGTGGCACTTCATATTTATCAGCCTGTCGCCAGACTGTTTCTGATTGAGGTTCAACCCCGGAAGACCCACAAAAAACAACTACAGCGCCATCGAGAACACGTAACGAACGCTCTACTTCAATAGTAAAGTCTACGTGTCCAGGGGTGTCTATGATGTTGATCCTGTGTTGATCGTACTGTTGCTCCATACCAGACCAGAAACAGGTAGTGGCAGCAGACGTGATAGTAATACCACGCTCCTGCTCTTGTTCCATCCAGTCCATGGTTGCAGCACCATCATGCACTTCACCGATTTTATGAGACAGTCCTGTATAAAACAGAACACGCTCTGTGGTCGTGGTTTTACCCGCGTCCACGTGAGCCACAATACCAATATTGCGATAACGCTCAATCGAGGTCTTACGAGGCATAAATCTCTCTCAGTTATATAACGTTGATTACCAACGGTAATGAGCAAACGCTTTGTTTGCTTCGGCCATACGGTGAACGTCTTCACGTTTCTTAACCGCTGAACCTTTGTTTTCTGCAGCATCAAGCATTTCAGCCGCTAGGCGTTGTGCCATAGACTTTTCGCCACGTTTACGTGCAGCTTCTACCATCCAACGCATACCTAGTGCATTACGACGAACTGGACGTACTTCAACTGGAACCTGATAAGTTGAACCACCTACACGACGAGATTTAACCTCTACAGTAGGACGGATGTTATCAAGTGCTTCCTCGAATACATCTAGGTGTGCCTTGCCGGTTTTTTCAGCAACAATATCAAGCGCACCGTAAACGATTTTTTCAGCGACTGACTTTTTGCCGTCGAGCATTACGACATTCATGAATTTTGCAAGTAGTTGTGAACCGAACTTCGGCTCAGGTAGGATTTTACGTTGACCTACGACTCTTCTTCTTGGCATTTTCTCTTCTCCGTATGAATTCAGGGATAACCCAAAACTCTTAAACTTCAGTTTGGCCTTACTAACGGAGAACCGTTAAGATTTAGGCTTCTTCGCACCGTACTTAGAACGGGCTTGCTTACGATCGTTAACGCCTGCACAGTCAAGGGTACCGCGAACTGTGTGATAACGAACACCTGGTAAGTCTTTAACACGACCACCACGGATAAGTACTACACTGTGCTCTTGTAGGTTGTGACCTTCACCACCGATGTATGAAGAAACTTCAAAACCGTTAGTTAGACGTACACGACATACTTTACGTAGTGCAGAGTTTGGTTTCTTTGGCGTAGTAGTATATACACGAGTACATACACCACGTCTTTGTGGACAAGCTTGCAAAGCAGCTACGTTGCTTTTTTCAACGGGCTTTTTGCGAGGCTTGCGCACTAACTGGTTAACTGTTGCCATTAACTAGCTCCTGATTAAAAACTACGAAAACCCAATCACTATGATTGGGTCCATACTAATGCGACTTCATCTTCGTCGCTCTCTTATTGCTAACCCTGTGCTCGTCAGGTTTAGCAGAGCTCTGATACAAAAAACCGCGCCCCTTTTCTGTTACCTTTTAAAGGCTATCAAAAATCGGGTCGCGGAATATTAATGATCATCGCCCTGACTGTCAAGCTGTACAAAGGATAGGCAGTTAATATTCCTAAAATATGTCAGCTTGACGTGCCAATTTGTTAGGAGCACGTTAACGTGCTCCCATAATCATACCTTATTCGGCAGTATCTTCGTCTGCACCCGCATTTAGCGCTTCGGTTAATGCCTGTTCTGCTTCTGCAGCAGATACTGACATTTCTTCGATTTGCTCTTTGCGTTTTTGTGCACGACGTTCGTGGTAAGCGAAACCGGTACCCGCTGGAATGAGTCGACCAACGATTACGTTTTCTTTCAGACCACGTAGGTCATCTTCTTTACCTTGAACCGCAGCTTCGGTAAGAACACGGGTTGTTTCTTGGAACGAGGCCGCTGAGATAAATGACTCAGTAGACAGTGACGCTTTGGTGATACCAAGCAGTTGTGTTTCATACTGCGCTGGGATCTTACCGTGTTTTTCAATTTCACGGTTAGCCACTTTAACGTTCGAGACTTCAACCTGCTCGCCTTCAAGGAACTGGGTATCGCCTGGGTGCGTGATAATACATTTACGTAGCATCTGACGGATAACGACTTCGATGTGCTTATCGTTAATTTTTACACCCTGTAGACGGTATACTTCCTGAACTTCGTTCACGATGTAGTTCGCTACCGCTGAGATACCACGTAGACGCAAGATATCATGTGGAGATTCTGGACCATCGGCGATAACTTCACCTTTTTCCACTTTCTCACCTTCAAACACGTTAAGTTGACGCCACTTGGGAATCATCTCTTCGTATGCGTCGCCGTCTGGCGGCGTGATAACAAGACGTTTCTTACCTTTGGTTTCTTTACCAAAGCCGATAGTACCTGACACTTCTGCAAGAATAGCTGGCTCTTTCGGTTTACGCGCTTCAAACAGGTCGGCTACGCGAGGTAGACCACCGGTAATATCACGGGTCTTCGAGCTTTCTTGAGGTATACGTGCTAGCACGTCACCTTCATTAGCCACTTTGCCTTCTTTCGCTTCAATAGTGGTGAAGCTCGGAAGACGAATTTCTTGAAGACCGAACTCGTCGCTCTCTAGAATTAGCTTAGGCTCTTTAGAGTTAACCTTAGAAAGATCTTTCACTACGATACGTGTAAGACCGGTCAGCTCATCCTGCTGCATCTCGGTGTTAGAGTCGTCAATGTCAGCGAAGCTAATCTTAGCTGCACGTTCAGTAACGATTGGGTGACTATGCGGATCCCAGTTAGCAACAATGTCGCCAGCTGCAATCGTTGCACCGTCATCCACGCTAAGTACAGCACCGTATGGCACTTTATAGCGCTCTTTCTCACGACCTTGCTCATCAATAACAGTAAGCTCGGTTGAACGAGAAACGATAACCAATTTGCTATCAGAGTTACGTACGAACTTCGCATTGTGTAGCTTAAGGCTACCCGCTGTTTTAACCTGTACGCTGTTTTCTGCTGATGCTCTTGATGCCGCACCACCGATGTGGAAGGTACGCATGGTAAGCTGTGTACCTGGTTCACCGATTGACTGTGCTGCAATAACACCAACCGATTCACCGCTACCTACCATGTGACCACGTGCTAGGTCACGACCGTAACACTTAGCACATACGCCGAAGTCGTTGTCACAAGTGATTACTGAGCGAACCATAACTTGGTCCACTGAGTTCGCTTCCAACATGTCTACTAGGGCTTCATCAAGCAATACGTTACGTTCAACAAGCACTTCATCAGAACCTGGCTTGATAACGTCTTCAGCGATAACACGACCTAGTACACGTTCACGTAGTGGCTCAACAACGTCTCCACCTTCGATAAGTGGTGTCATTTGAACACCTTCGAATGTGCCACAGTCGTCGTTAGTGATAACCAAATCTTGTGCAACGTCTACTAGACGACGGGTTAGGTAACCCGAGTTAGCAGTCTTAAGTGCAGTATCCGCTAGACCTTTACGCGCACCGTGAGTAGAGATGAAGTACTGTAGTACGTTCAGACCTTCACGGAAGTTCGCCGTAATTGGTGTTTCGATGATTGAGCCATCTGGCTTAGCCATCAGACCACGCATACCCGCTAACTGACGAATCTGTGCGGCACTACCACGAGCACCGGAGTCAGCCATCATGTAAACAGAGTTAAATGATGATTGCTCTTCTTCTTCGCCATCGCGGTTAATTACGATGTCAGTCTTAAGGTTATCCATCATGGCCTTTGCAACTTTCTCGTTGGCATTAGACCAGATATCGATAACTTTGTTGTAACGCTCACCCGCGGTAACAAGACCGTTTTGGAACTGTTCCTGAATTTCGATAACTTCTGCTTCAGCCGCGTCGATAATTTCTTTCTTAGCAGCAGGGATAACCATATCGTCGATACCAACAGATGCACCCGCGATCATCGCGTAGTGGAAACCGGTATACATGATTTGGTCAGCAGCAATGACTGTGTCTTTCAGACCTAGCGTACGGTAACAAGCATTCAATAGTTTTGAAATTTGCTTTTTACCCATGGCTTGGTTGATGATTTCAAACGGCAGACCCTTAGGTAGGATCAGTGAGAAAATCGCACGACCAACCGTAGTGTCAGTGAGCGTAACTTTCTCAGTTTTGTTGCCATCTTCATCGATGTCGAATTCTGAAATACGTACTTTAACGCGAGAATGAAGCTCAGCATTACCTGTACGGTATGCTTTTTCTGCTTCGTTCGGGCTGGTAAATACCATGCCTTCGCCTAAGCCGTTTACTTTGTCACGGGTTAAGTAGTAAAGACCTAATACAACGTCCTGTGAAGGTACGATGATTGGCTCACCATTCGCCGGTGACAGAATGTTGTTCGTAGACATCATTAACGCACGTGCTTCTAGCTGTGCTTCGATTGTCAACGGAACGTGTACCGCCATTTGGTCACCATCGAAGTCGGCGTTATACGCCGCACACACAAGCGGGTGAAGCTGAATCGCTTTACCTTCGATAAGTGTTGGTTCGAATGCTTGGATACCCAAACGGTGAAGTGTAGGTGCACGGTTAAGTAGTACCGGGTGTTCGCGGATAACGTCGTCTAGTACGTCCCAAACCTCTGGTGCTTCGCGCTCTACAAGCTTCTTAGCTGCTTTAATTGTTGTGGCTAAACCACGACCTTCAAGCTTACCGTAGATAAACGGTTTGAATAGCTCAAGTGCCATCTTCTTAGGAAGACCACACTGGTGAAGACGTAGTGTAGGACCAACGGTAATTACAGAACGGCCTGAGTAGTCAACACGCTTACCAAGAAGGTTTTGACGGAAACGACCTTGCTTACCTTTGATCATGTCTGCAAGCGACTTAAGTGGACGCTTGTTAGAACCCGTGATCGCACGACCACGACGACCGTTATCTAGAAGGGCATCTACCGCTTCCTGAAGCATACGTTTTTCGTTACGTACGATAATATCAGGAGCCGCAAGGTCTAGAAGACGCTTAAGACGGTTGTTACGGTTGATAACACGACGGTATAAATCGTTAAGGTCAGACGTTGCAAAACGGCCGCCATCTAGTGGTACTAGCGGACGTAAATCCGGTGGAAGAACCGGAAGTACTGTCAAGATCATCCACTCTGGCTTATTACCAGACTGTTGGAATGATTCTAGTAACTTAAGACGCTTAGTGATTTTCTTACGCTTAGTCTCAGAGTTAATTGAAGGTAACTCTTCACGCATGGCTGCTACATCGGCATCAACGTCAAGGACAGTTAGCAAATCGAAAACCGCTTCGGCACCCATTTTAGCGTCGAACTCGTCACCGTGCTCTTCTAGAGAGTCAAGGTACTCTTCTTCGTTAAGAAGTTGTCCACGCTCTAAGGTCGTCATACCTGGTTCGGTTACCACGTATGATTCAAAATAAAGCACGCGTTCGATATCACGCAGTGTCATATCAAGCATTAAGCCGATACGAGACGGGAGTGATTTAAGGAACCAGATGTGTGCCACTGGGCTAGCTAGCTCGATGTGGCCCATACGCTCACGACGAACTTTAGTCAGCGTCACTTCAACGCCACACTTCTCGCAGATAACACCACGGTGCTTAAGACGCTTATACTTGCCGCAAAGACATTCGTAGTCTTTTACCGGACCAAAGATACGCGCACAGAACAGACCGTCACGCTCAGGCTTGAACGTACGGTAGTTAATGGTTTCAGGCTTTTTAACTTCACCAAATGACCATGAACGAATCATGTCAGGTGAAGCAAGACCAATGCGAATATTATCGAATTCTTCGGTCTTGTTTTGTTGCTTTAGAAACTTTAATAAGTCTTTCACATTACTCTCCCAGCGGAGTCAGTCTCTAGAACCCGGCGCAAGCGCCGGGCCATCTCATATCATTACGCAGCGATTGCCGTGTTACTTTTCTTCAAGCTCGATGTTGATACCCAACGAGCGAATTTCTTTAAGTAATACGTTGAATGATTCTGGCATGCCAGGCTCCATTCTGTGGTCGCCATCGACGATGTTCTTGTACATCTTAGTACGGCCGTTAACATCATCCGACTTAACAGTAAGCATTTCCTGAAGGGTATATGCTGCACCGTAAGCTTCAAGGGCCCACACTTCCATCTCACCGAAGCGCTGACCACCAAACTGAGCTTTACCACCCAGCGGCTGTTGCGTAACAAGGCTGTACGAACCAGTAGAACGCGCGTGCATCTTGTCGTCTACTAAGTGGTTCAGTTTCAGCATGTACATGTAACCCACGGTTACAGGACGCTCAAACTCGCGACCAGTACGACCGTCGAACAAAGAAATCTGACCGCTTTCTGGAATATCAGCTAGCTTTAACATTTCTTTGATTTCAGATTCGCGTGCACCGTCAAATACAGGTGTTGCTACTGGAACACCTTTACGTAGGTTTTCTGCTAAGCGACGAACTTCGTGATCAGTGAAGTTATCGATGTCCACTTCTTGGTGATTTTCACCAAGTTCGTACACCTTCTTCAAGAATTCACGTAATTCTGCCAACTCACGCTGCTCTTTAATCATGCGGTCAATCTTCACACCTAGACCATGGGCTGCCATGCCTAAGTGAGTTTCTAAGATCTGACCGATGTTCATACGAGACGGTACACCTAGAGGGTTAAGCACGATATCTACCGGCGTACCGTTAGCATCGTATGGCATGTCTTCTACTGGCTGGATAGTCGAGATAACACCTTTGTTACCGTGACGACCGGCCATTTTATCACCCGGTTGGATGTGACGTTTAACCGCTAGGTAAACCTTAACAATTTTAAGAACACCTGGTGCTAGGTCATCGCCTTGCGTGATCTTACGACGCTTGGTTTCAAACTTCTTATCGAAGTCTTCTTTAATTTCAGCGTGTTGATCTGCAATTTGGTCAATCTCTAGCTGTGCGTCTTCATCGTTAAGTGCAATTTCGAACCACTTCTCGCGAGGCATGCTGTCAAGCTTAGCTTGATCAACACCTGCGCGGTTAAATGCGTTACGAGCACGTGCAAAGATACCATCCGCTAAGATTTCAAATTCATCAGTAAGATCTTTCTTAACCTGACGAAGTTGCATGTCTTCGATTTCAAGCGCGCGTTTGTCTTTCTCTACACCATCACGGGTAAATACTTGAACGTCGATAACGGTACCGTGAACTGAGTTAGGTACACGTAGAGACGTGTCTTTAACGTCAGACGCTTTCTCACCGAAGATAGCTCTTAATAGCTTCTCTTCTGGCGTAAGTTGAGTTTCACCTTTAGGTGTTACCTTACCTACTAGAATGTCACCGCCTTTCACTTCTGCACCAATGTAAACTACACCTGATTCATCAAGCTTGCTTAATGCAGATTCACCTACGTTCGGGATATCAGAAGAAATTTCTTCTGGCCCAAGCTTAGTATCACGAGCAATACAGCTTAGCTCTTGAATGTGAATCGTAGTGAAACGGTCTTCTTGTGCTACACGCTCAGAAATAAGGATTGAATCCTCAAAGTTGTAACCATTCCAAGGCATGAACGCGATACGCATGTTCTGGCCTAGAGCAAGGTCACCTAAGTCTGTAGAAGGACCATCAGCGAGTACATCGCCTGTCACAATCGGGTCACCCACGCTACACGTAGGCTTCTGATTGATACAGGTGTTCTGGTTAGAACGGGTGTACTTAGTCAGGTTATAGATGTCGATACCCGCTTCGCCAGGAAGCATTTCTTCTTCATCGACTTTAATAACGATACGGCTTGCGTCAACGTAATCGACCACACCACCACGTTTAGCGACAACAGTTACACCTGAGTCTACCGCGATAGTACGTTCCATACCTGTACCTACTAGCGGCTTATCTGCGCGTAGCGTTGGTACAGCCTGACGTTGCATGTTGGCACCCATCAGTGCGCGGTTAGCATCATCGTGTTCAAGGAACGGGATAATACTTGCCGCAATTGAAACGATTTGCTGTGGTGAAACGTCCATGTATTTGATGTCTTCTGTAGGCATCAAGGTAGTTTCACCACGGTGACGACAAGGAATAAGGTCGTCAACTAGCTCACCATTTTCAGTTAGCGCAATGTTCGCCTGTGCAATGGCGTATTGGCCTTCTTCAATCGCAGATAAATAATCGATTTCGTCAGTAACCACACCGTCTACGATACGACGGAACGGTGTTTCTAAGAAACCGAAATCATTGGTGCGCGCGAAGCTCGCCAATGAGTTGATTAGACCGATGTTCGGGCCTTCAGGGGTTTCGATTGGACATAGACGACCGTAGTGGGTCGGGTGTACGTCTCGAACTTCGAAGCCAGCACGTTCACGGGTAAGACCACCCGGACCTAAAGCAGAAATACGACGTTTGTGCGTTACTTCTGATAACGGGTTGTTTTGGTCCATGAACTGAGAAAGCTGTGATGAACCAAAGAACTCTTTAACGGCAGCTGAGATAGGCTTAGCGTTAATTAGGTCTTGCGGCATAACATTGTCAAGATCGCCTAAGCTTAGACGCTCTTTAACAGCACGCTCAACACGTACTAAACCAACACGGAATTGGTTTTCTGCCATTTCACCTACAGAACGGATACGACGGTTACCTAGGTGATCGATATCATCAACTTCGTCTTTACCATCACGAATCATTATTAGCTGTTTCATAACAGAAATAATGTCTTCTTTATCTAGTGTGCCAGAACCAATAAGTTCTTCACGACCCAGACGACGGTTAAACTTCATACGACCAACAGATGACAAGTCATAACGTTCTTCAGAGAAGAACAAGTTGTCAAACAAGGTTTCTGCTGCATCTTTCGTTGGTGGCTCACCAGGACGCATCATACGGTAGATTTCAACAAGCGCTTCTAGGCGGTTAGTTGATGAATCGATACGTAGTGTGTCAGAGATGTATGAACCGTGATCTAATTCGTTGATGTAAAGCGTTTCGAACTCTTTAATGCCCGCTTGGCTTAACGCAGCAAGGTTTTCAAGAGTGAGTTCGTCGTTCGCGCTAACAATGACTTCGCCAGTGTCTTCATTGACGTAAGTAGCAGCAAATACACGACCAATCAGGTAATCTGCAGGTACTTCTAGCTCAGTAAGACCGGCTTTTTCCAAGGCACGAGTGTGACGAGCAGAAACACGACGTCCGGTTTCAACAACCACGTTGCCTTCGCCATCAATGATATCAAAGGCGGCTGTTTCACCACGTAGGCGATCAGGCACCACTTCCATCATTAACTTGTCTTTATCAATCCGTACGCTAACTTTGTCAAAGAAGGTATCTAAGATCTCTTCTGACGTCATTTCTAGCGCGCGTAAGATGATTGTTGCAGGCAACTTACGACGACGGTCAATACGAACAAATAGGTTATCTTTCGGGTCAAACTCAAAGTCTAACCACGAACCACGGTAAGGAATTACACGTGCGTTATAAAGCACTTTACCTGACGAGTGGGTTTTACCTTTGTCGTGATCAAAGAAGACACCAGGTGAACGGTGTAGCTGTGACACGATAACACGCTCAGTACCATTGATAACGAACGTACCGTTCTCTGTCATCAATGGGATCTCGCCCATGTACACTTCTTGTTCTTTAATATCTTTTACGGTACCTGGGGCAGCGTCTTTATCGAACAACACTAACCGTAGTTTTACTCTTAACGGAGCAGAGAAAGTTACACCGCGAATTTGACATTCTTTAACGTCAAATACTGGCTCTCCCAGGCGGTAGCTTACATATTGAAGCTCTGAATTACCTGAGTAACTTTTAATTGGAAAAACGGAACGAAATGCTGCTTCCAAACCGTATTGAGCATCTGCGTCGATCTCAATAAACTTTTTGAAAGAATCAAGCTGAATTGAAAGAAGGTATGGAATTTCCAATACCTGTGGGCGTTTGCCAAAATCCTTACGGATACGTTTCTTTTCGCTATAAGAGTAAACCATGGGTTCCTCAGCCTGCTGATTTATGACCCAACCTGCTGCAAAATGCTTTAAAACGCGTGCTATGGGCTAAAAGCTGCGTTTTAAATGGCGCACTAAGCAACAAACTTCCACAACCCTTTTTCGGGTAGATACACCAGCATACAACAAAATTCAACTTATTATTAGTTAACTTGTTGGATTTTTATGCTTTTTATGGGTATTTCCGAAGTGCGCATTTAGCCGTGTAGTCAAGGGTTAGAATCTACACGCTATACAGCGCAAAAAGGCTGGTGGTTCAAAAAACCACCAGCCTTGCCGTCTCAGGCAAATAATCTAAACAAATAGATTACTTGATTTCAACTTCAGCGCCAGCTTCAACTAGCTGTGCTTTAAGTTCTTCAGCTTCTTCTTTGCTTACGCCTTCTTTGATAGCTTTAGGAGCAGATTCAACTACTTCTTTAGCTTCTTTAAGACCTAGGCCAGTCGCGCCGCGAACTGCTTTGATTACTGCAACTTTGTTGCCACCGAATGAAGTCATTACAACGTCAAATTCAGTTTTCTCTTCTGCTGCTGCTTCACCGCCAGCTGCTGGACCAGCTACAGCTACTGCTGCAGTTGCTTCAACGCCGAACTTTTCTTCAGCTGCTTCGATTAGCTCTACCAATTCCATAACTGGCATTTCAGCAATCGCGTTTAAGATATCTTCTTTAGTTAGAGCCATGTTCTCTAAACTCCTGGGTTTTTAATGTTAAAAAAATCAATATGCCAAAAACGGGAATTACTTCTCGTCTTTGATCGCCGCCAATACGCGCACAAACTTGGTAGGAACTTCGTTGATTGTTTGAACGAATTTGCCCACCGGTGCTTTGAAGGTTGCAAGAAGTTTTGCAAGCGCTTCGTCGCGAGTTGGAAGTGAAGCCACTGCGTCCAATTTCTCTGGACCAAGAAGACCACTACCAATTGATAGTGCTGTTACTTTTAGCTTATCGTTCCCTTTCGCAAAGTCTTTGAAAAGACGTGCCGCACCGCCTGGTGCGTCGATTGAGAAACCATAGATAAGCGGACCAGTAAGAGCGCTATCGATGTCTGCAAATTTGCTGTCTGCCAATGCACGCTTAGCTAGAGTATTACGTACAACCTTTAGGTATACGCCTTGCTCACGAGCTTTAACGCGCAGGTCAGTCAGTTCTGCAACTTCCATCCCACGGTATTCAGCGACGGCAACGGATAGAGCGCGAGACGCAACTTCAGAAACTTCTGCTACGATCTCTTTTTTTGCTGCTAAACCTAGTGCCACTGAGTTCACCTCTTTGTATCTGACTTTGCTTGTAGTTTCCTACTTACGCCGTCAGGGTTCACAGATTGATATCAACCAACACAGTTGATACCGCTCTACGGTGTTTGTTACCCCAGAGAGTCTGAGTCAAACCACCGTCTGCGCAGGTTGTTGTATTAAGCAATGTGTTGACTGTGAAAGTTCTCTTACCTCTTTCACCACATCGCACCTGCGGTCTTGGACGGGAGCTGCTTACTAGCACTGCTATGTACACAGCTCCAACCCATAACCTTTCAGAGATCCAATGGGAGATAATCCCTTTGGAATTAAAGACCTACAGAAGCCTTGTCAAGAGATACGCCAGCGCCCATAGTGGTGCTTAGGCTGATCTTCTTGATATAAGTACCTTTAGCAGAAGAAGGCTTAGCTTTCTTCAATGCTTCAAGTAGTGCTTCAAGGTTTTCTTGAATTTGGTTTGCTTCGAACGCAATTTTACCGATGCTAGCGTGGATGATACCGTTCTTATCGTTACGGTAGCGTACCTGGCCCGCTTTCGCGTTCTTAACAGCAGTAGCAACGTCTGGCGTTACTGTACCCGTTTTAGGGTTAGGCATAAGGCCACGTGGACCTAAGATTTGACCTAGTTGACCAACAACACGCATTGCGTCTGGGCTAGCCACTACAACGTCAAAGTTCATTTCGCCTTTTTTAACTTGCTCAGCTAGGTCGTCCATACCAACAATGTCAGCACCGGCTTCTTTCGCTGCTTCAGCATTTGCACCTTGAGTGAATACAGCAACACGAACGTCTTTACCAGTACCGTTTGGAAGCACTGTTGCGCCACGAACGTTTTGGTCAGATTTTTTCGCATCGATACCAAGGTTAACTGCTACGTCAACGCTTTCTGCGAACTTAGCTGTTGCTAGTTCTTTAAGAAGCGCTACCGCTTCATTGATTTCGTACTCTTTAGTCGCTTCAACTTTGTCGCGAATAAGACGAGCGCGTTTCGTTAATTTAGCCATTCGATTAGTCCTCTACGTTCAAGCCCATTGAGCGAGCAGAACCCGCGATAGTGCGTACCGCTGCATCTAAGTCAGCTGCAGTTAGATCTGGCTCTTTAGTTTTAGCAATCTCTTCTAGCTGAGCGCGAGTAACTTTACCCACTTTCTCAGTATTAGGACGGCCAGAACCACTCTTGATGCCAGCTGCTTTCTTAAGCAGGTAAGACGCAGGAGGAGTCTTAGTTTCGAATGTGAAAGAGCGATCTTCGTATACCGTAATTTCTACTGGTACCGGAGCGCCTTTTTCAAGGCTATCAGTTTTCGCATTGAAAGCCTTACAGAATTCCATGATGTTCACACCATGTTGACCTAGTGCAGGACCAACTGGTGGACTTGGGTTAGCAGAACCAGCTGCAACCTGAAGCTTGATAATACCGCTTACTTTTTTAGCCATTTTACATGCTCTCTTGTTTGGGTCTAACGCCTCGCAAATACAGAGAATATTTGCTCAATCGGCTTCCCGTTTCCGTTTAAAAGGGCGCGCATTATATAAGGTGATTAATTGCTATGCAAGCATTAATGTGATTAAAAAACGCTCTCACGGACAGTTTTTTAATGGAATTCTTCGGCAGATAATTATCAAGCCAACTCACTGGCAATGACTATCAAGAGGAAATGAAATGGAAGAATATCAATTTACAACATTAAGTGAAGACGAAATGAACCGTGTTAATGGTGCTTGGCTTGCAAATGCTGCTGGCGCTATCGCCGGTGGTGTAGGCGGTTTTTTTGGCGCTATAATTTCTGGGGGGCAAGACGCAACAGCAGAAGATTTAGCTATTGGCGCATTTTCTGGATTTATCGCTGGTGGATTAAACCCTGTAAGGGGTTTCGGAAGCTTGGCGACAACGTTGGGCGGTACAATCGTAGGATCAGGTGCGTCTAGCCTGGCTGATGATATGATACAGAGCAGAAGGCTACGTTATTGAGAGTGAGAGGAACGTTTATGGAATTTATTATTGGTACGCTATTGTGGTTAGTATGGGTAGTTGCCCTCAATGTCGTATTTAAGGGCGTATTGAAAGTCGGCTTTTGGGGCGCTATAAGCGACGCACCACAACTTTCGTCTTGGCAAGCACACCTACTGCAAGGCATATTCATTCTTGCCCTATTAGTTCCTGCTTACTTGCTTATTCCTTTTGGAAACGTTTCTTGAATAACGCTATACCGACAAAAACGTAATTAAAAACAAAAAACCTGCCAGAAGCAGGTTTTTTATTCGATAAAGCTAAAGGGCGATTAACCTTTTTCTACTTGACCAAATTCTAGGTCTACTGGTGTAGAGCGACCGAAGATAAGCACCGATACTTTTACGCGACTCTTTTCGTAGTCGACTTCTTCTACCACACCGTTGAAGTCTGCAAAAGGACCATCGGTAACACGAACCACTTCGCCCGGCTCGAACAAAGTTTTTGGCTTTGGCTTATCAACCGACTCTTCAAGACGGTTTAAGATAGCGTCTGCTTCTTTTTGCGTAATAGGCATTGGGCGATCTGATGTACCACCGATAAACCCTAGTACACGAGGCACACTTTTCACTAAGTGCCATGAATCTTCGTTCATCGCCATTTCAACCAATACATAACCAGGGTAAAACTTACGCTCTGATTTACGCTTTTGGCCTGCACGCATTTCAACCACTTCTTCTGTCGGTACAAGTACCTGACCGAAGTGCTCTTCCATGTTGTGCATTTTGATGTACTCAAGCAGAGTCTTTTTTACACGTGCTTCATACTGCGAATATGCTTGTACTACGTACCATCTTTTCTTAATTGCTTCTTCAGACATACGTTATGCTCCTATTCCAGTAATAAAGCCCACAAGACGAACAATAATGCCGTCTAGGCCCCACAAAATGAGTGACATTACCAAGGTAGCTGCGAGTACGATGATAGTGGTTTGATTAGCCTCTTGGCGAGTAGGCCATACCACCTTGCGTACCTCAGTACGAGATTCTTTTGCAAAACTTAAGAAATTACCGCCTTTGGTGGTAGATGCAGCAAGAAAGCCCGCAATTGCCACTACGACTACGGCCGCAACCGCACGGTAAAGTACCGAAATTTCGCCATACATGGTGTTAGCCGTAACTAAACCAGCAAGTAGGGCAAACACGATTACCCATTTAAACATGTCCAAGCCATTGGACTGATTTTCCGTTTTTTCGCTCATGTCACGATCCTAGCACTACAGCGTCGTTTAGCTCACGTTAATACGAAAGCACTTAATCTGGCAGGGGTGGAGGGACTCGAACCCCCAACCATCGGTTTTGGAGACCGCTGTTCTACCAATTCGAACTACACCCCTGTGGCGTTAAACTCACAAATTTTACTTACACTACCCTTGGGAATTCAGCGTCTTTTCGTTGGAAAGTGCGGTATCGCAAGGGAGGGACGCGTATTATACTCAAGAATGCAATGGGCACAAGGATTTTTCCACTCATACTGTCACTCGACACCAATAAAGCCCCCTGTTTGATGCGCCCACAACTTGGCGTAAATGCCATTGTGTTCAAGTAATTGTGCGTGGCTCCCCTGTTCTACAATTTTGCCTTTATCCAACACAAGTAGCCTGTCCATTTGCGCTATGGTTGACAGTCGATGGGCAATGGCCAGTACCGTTTTGCCTTCCATAACTTTATCGAGACACGCTTGTATCGCCGCTTCCACTTCTGAATCTAGGGCGGAGGTGGCTTCATCAAGAATTAATACGGGGGCATCTTTCAATAGCACTCGAGCAATGGCCACCCGTTGTCGTTGCCCACCTGACAGCTTCACACCTCGCTCGCCCACATGAGCATCGTATCCAGTGCGCCCCTGACTATCGGTGAGCGTAAGGATAAACTCATGGGCCTCGGCTTGTTTGGCTGCACGAATCATATCCTCTTCTGTGGCGTCGGTTCTGCCATATAAAATATTGTCGCGAACCGAGCGGTGCATCAACGAGGTGTCTTGAGTCACCATGCTTATTTTCGCGCGTAAGGTTTCTTGGCCTACTTGGGTAATGTCTTGGCCATCAATGGCAATGTGTCCACTTTGGGCATCATAAAAACGCATTAACAGGTTCACTAGGGTAGATTTTCCCGCCCCGGAACGACCGACCAAACCCACTTTTTCCCCTGGTTTGATGGCTAAGTCGAGTTGCCGGAATACATCTATAGGCTTGTTTCCGGCCCCCGTATAAGAGAAGTGGATATTGTCGAATGTTATTGCGCCGCCGTTAACCGTCAGAGCATTCGCCTTAGGGGCATCTTTTACCGCAATGGGTTGCGCCAAGGTATTCATGCCATCTTGAACGGTGCCTAAATTCTCAAATAAGCCTGACACTTCCCACATGATCCAATGCGACATACCGTTGAGGCGTAAACACAAACTTATCGCAATGGCGATATCGCCAGCACTGGCAATATTTTCTAACCAAAGGTGTATCGACAACGCACCTATAACAAAAATCAGTATGGCATTGGCCATTTCAACGCAAAATTCGAGTACGGTAACAAGGCGCATTTGCGGGTATACGGTTTTTAAAAAGCCGTCCATGCTTTCTTTGGCGTAATCGGCCTCTCGTCGGCTATGGGAAAACAGTTTTACCGTGGTGATATTGGTGTAACTATCAACAATACGCCCAGTCATTAGTGAACGGGCGTCAGCCTGCCGCTGAGAAACAACTTTCAGCTTAGGCACCAATACACGAAGAATACATATATAGACAAAAAACCAAACAATAAGCGGTACCGCTAATCGCCAATCCGTGCTGAAAATTAGCACCACCATTGAAATGAAGTACACACAAATGTACACCATTAAATCGAGCACTTTGGTTACCGTTTCACGCACTGATAACGCAGTTTGCATCACCTTTGTTGCTACCCTACCGGCAAATTCGTTATGAAAAAAGGTGAGGCTTTGCCCTAGTAAATAGCGGTGAGCCTGCCAGCGAATTCGCATGGGATAGTTCCCCATTAACGACTGCCTAGAAAACAATGAGCGCAGCAAAATAAAACCGGGAATAAGTACTAATACCGTGGTTCCCATCCCCACCAATGTCCATTTTTGCTCATCAAGAAAGGTGTCTCTGTTTTGCTCGGAAAACCAGTCCACCATTTGGCCAAGAAACCCAAACAGCGCGACTTCCAGCACAGCGACGATCGCACTTAATAAGGAAACAATAGCGATAACCCCCCACATGCCCTGGGTGTAGTATTTGCAAAAAGCGACAATACCTTTAGGAGGTTGAGCGGGTGGCGTGTCGGGAAAGGGCTTAGTTAAGCGCTCGAAAAATGAAAACATGGGTATGACTCACGTGGTTATACATCAACTGCAAATTATCTACAGGATTCTACACCATCTATTCGGTGCTATCGGTAAAACCTTTCACATTTTCCTCACTCTAAACGTTCACGCCTTACGCTAAGGTAGAAAAGACTGAAAGTGGTCTAACCTTTGTCGATAGTTTGGAATTATCTCGCGCCCATCACATATTGATGTAATGCTGACAGTTCTATGGGTATTAACATGAAGAAATAACAGTGATTTTAGCCTTTCAGTACACCGGATGCCGTTTTTCAGCTAGACTCCACCCTATGTCTACATTTAGCGTTTTCATTTATTGATGAAAGTTTTTACCGCGCGCCAAGCTATTTTTAACCGTCGCCAACATACTGTTGCCTACGAGGTCTTCTTTCGCGACGGTATTGAAAACGTCTTCCCAAAGGGTGTTGACCCTACCGTGGCAACCTCTCGGCTTATTGTAAATCAACATTTAAACGTGGGTATTACCGCTATTACCAACGGTAAACGCGCCCTCGTTAACTTTTCTCAGCAAGGCCTGATTGACCGCATCCCTTCTCTGATGCCGCCTAATGATATCGTTATAGAGGTGCTTGAAGATGTGGAGCCCACTGACGAAGTGTATGAAGCGTGTCGAGAGCTTTTTCACAAAGGCTATCGAATGGCCTTGGACGATTTTTTGTATCACAAGGATTGGGAGCGGTTCTTAAACTTCACCCGATTATTAAAGTTTGATATTCAAAACACCCCGTTAGAAGAAATCGCACCGCTTGTAGAAAAGTTTAAAAAACGCAAAGGCCTTAAACTGCTTGCGGAAAAAGTAGAAACACAAGAAGAGTTTATGCTGGCAAAAAAAATGGGCTTTGATTTCTTCCAAGGTTACTTTTTCTGTAAACCTGAAATGATTGAAAACAAGGATATTGAAGCGCAGCATGCCATGACGCTGATTATCTATCATGAAGCGTTAAAGCCGTTTTTAAACTACACAAAACTTGCGAGTTATTTCGAGCAAGATGTTAGCCTGAGTTACAAGCTTTTGCGCTTTACGAATTCAGGTCTATTTGTATTAAAAGAGCCCATTGAATCTATAAAGCAAGCCCTAGTCTATTTGGGAGAAGAGCAAGCAAGGAAATTCATTTGCTTAATTGCCACCGCCCACCTACGCAAAAATAAACCCGTAGAAATTATTAGAATGTCGATTATTCGTGCGCGCTTTTGTGAACAAATCGCCAAACACGTTGCCCCGGGCACTTCTGATAGCGCCTTCATGGTGGGCCTGTTTTCCATGATAGATGCCTTACTTGATACGCCCATGGCGTCGTTACTTGCTAAGTTACCGCTCAGTGAAGATATTAAAACGGCGCTACTGGGGGAAAAGAGTTTGTTACTGAATACCTTAGAATTGGTCAAAGCCTACGAGTCTGGCAGTTGGTGGGCCATCACGAAAAAAGCGGAACTGATTAATATTCCCCAAGATGATTTGCCCGATATGCACCGCAATGCAACCTTGTGGTCTGAAACCTACGAGACCATCAGTTAACCCATTAGGTCACAGGAATTACCGATAGCTTTGCCGTTATTTTCTACGCTAACGTTACTCGTTGCCGAACTCGGTAACATTTTCATACCCTGTGTTAATACGATACATTCCTTTTACGAGCACCCCGCTGGCATAATGCCGCTATCCATTGCCAGCCCACGCATAGTGGGCGTTTAACCCTAACTATTTAACTGGTGTGGTTCCTGCTTTTCCTATTAGTAAGCCAGTGAGCGTATTCACTGATGTCATTGAATTACCCTTGACTCACAAATAAGGAGAGCATGATGAATAAACGCAAAATAACCGCAATGGTAGGCGCAGTATCGTTAGCACTCAGTTCAGCAAGTTTCGCGGCTCACCATGATGACGATCATATCAGTGTGGTAATGAAAGATTTAAAGACCGAGAGCAGCATGGGCACAGTTAAAGTGAGTGACTATGATGACGATGGCGTGGTTTTCACCCCTAATCTTAAAGGGTTAACCCCCGGTATTCATGGCTTTCACATCCACGAAAATGGCGACTGCTTAGCCACCATGAAAAATGGTAAAACGGTACTTGGAGGCGCTGCGGGTGGCCATTTCGACCCCGAAGCAACCGGCCAGCATAAAGCCCCTTGGTCGGAAGCGGGTCATGAAGGCGATCTACCCACTCTATACGTGGATGAAAGCGGCAATGCCACGCAACCTGTTTTCGCCCCAGAGTTAGAACTTGAAGACATTCGCGGCAAAGCCATCATGATTCACGCAGGTGGCGATAACTATTCAGATGAGCCGAAAAAACTTGGCGGTGGCGGTCCTCGTGTAGCATGTGGCGTTATTTCAGAATAGTGGCACTTTGATTGACCCACAGGATGAGCCCTCTGCTGGGGCTCACTTTTGCGGGCACAAAAGGTACTAACCGAGGTGCCCGCTAGCCTATTGAAAGCCTAACTCTTTTAATATTCCTTCCACTTTTTCGACATGTTGTGCTTCCCACTGTGCTAACGACATTGCGGCGTCTTTTTGAGCCCGCGCACGGGCGACGTCATAAGCCTGTTCAGCTGCGGCTTTTGGAATCACAGCAATGCCTTCTTCATCGGCAACGATGATGTCGCCGGGGTGCACTAGTACAGAGCCACAATGCACGGGTTGATTGAGAGGCGACACACATTTTTTAGCGCCTGGTTTGGGTATCACCCCTTTTGCAAACACTGGAAACTGATTTTCTCTGGTTTCAGCAATGTCACGAATAACACCATCAATCACAAACCCTTTGATGCCTCTTGCTTGCGCAATAGCGCAAACATTACCACCAGCCACGGCAAACTTGTCGTCGGCCTCCACCACAAGGATGTCGCCCGGCCGCGCGCGATAGATGGCCGCATGAAGCATCAAATGATCGCCCGGTTCGCATTTTACTGTAAAGGCAGGACCTGCAATACGTGGCATTCCTGACCAAAGCGGCTTAATGCTGTAATGCATAAATTGATGGCGAGGCAAGGCATCGGCATATTCACAGGGTGATATTGAATCGAAGGGCAACATACGGGTTCCTTATCAAGAGTGCTGTGCACAGAAGCGCAAAGAATAGATGATATTCACTATAACCAACTTCCCTCCCTAAAGTTGTTACAAGCTATGTATTTTCACTATAAACGCTTTTTCTATTCGTCACTGCGTGATAGAAATATCCGGTCGTAAACGCCTATAAAAGGCGTACTAACAAAAATAAACCAGGAAGAAGTCATGTTACGAACTGTAGTAAGCCTAAGTGTCGCACTCGCACTAACGGCATGTAGTCCTCAAAACACCACCAGCGAAACCCCATCTCAAGCTCAAGCAGAACAACAACAAGCCTTACAATCTGGCGTAATTAAAGAGAACATGGATTTATCGGTAGATCCAGGTAACGACTTCTTTAGCTATGTTAATGGTAAATGGGTAGATAACCTTGAGATCCCAGCAGATAAATCTAGCTATGGTGCGGGCATGATTTTAAGTGACGAGTCTCAAGAAAATGTCATGGACATTATTAAAAGCTCTTCTGAAGGAGATTTTGCAGCGGGTTCCGACGAACAAAAAGTAGGTGATTTTTATCGTGCGTACATGGATATAGATACCCGTAACGCACTAGGTATGACCCCTATTGTTCCTGAACTAGAAAAAATTGACACCATTGAGAGCTACGACGACCTAGCGGCGTATTTTGCTTACGCTAACCGTTATGGCTATGCCAAACCCTTCAGTATCGGCCAAAATGCAGACTTCAAGTCGCCAGAAAGCTACATGATTTATACGTGGCAGTCTGGCTTAGGCTTACCTGATCGTGAGTATTACTTTAAGGATGACGAAGCCTCAAAAGACATTCGCGATGCCTATATTAAGCATATTGAGCGTATGTTTACGTTAGCTAAATTCGACGCACCTGCAGACAATGCTCAAATGCTTTTCAATATGGAAATGGCCATTGCCAAACTTCATATGAAGAAAGAACAAGTACGTAACTGGGCAGTAAACTACACGAAAGTACCGGTAGATGAACTCAGCACCTACATGCCAAATTTCCCGTGGACGTTATTCCTAAAAGAAATGCAGCTTGAAGACTTAGATAATGTGGTTTTTCTTCAAAGTGACTTCATGAAGAATATGGACAGCTTCATTGCTGAAACTTCCCTTGAAGATTGGAAGGTATTTTTGAAATGGGGTCTTCTTAACGCCTCCGCTAGCCGTTTAAGTGAAGACTTTGACCAGGCTGATTTCGACTTTTACAGCAAAAAACTTAGCGGCGTAGAAGAACAGCGCCCATTATGGCGCAGAGCCGTGGGGCTCACCAACGCCCACGTGGGCGAAGTTATTGGTAAGGTGTATGTGAAAAAGTACTTCCCACCCGCGGCGAAAGATCGCATGACAGAAATGGTGAACAACCTACTGCTTGCCTATAAAGACAGTATTGAGCAATTAGACTGGATGACGGAAGAAACCCGCCAACAAGCGTTAGACAAACTGTCTAAATTCACCGTAAAAATTGGCTATCCAGAGCAATGGAAAGATTATTCACAGTTGACGGTGAAAGCGGAAGACTTGTTCGGCAACCTTAAGCGCTCGGCTGACGTGCAGTATGACGTTATGCTTAAAAAGCAAGGCGGTCCAGTGTGGAAACATGAGTGGTCGATGACACCGCAAACGGTGAACGCGTACTACAACCCAACGGCGAATGAGATTGTATTCCCAGCCGCTATTTTGCAGCCGCCATTTTTCGATATGAATGCGGAAGATGCAGTAAACTACGGTGGTATTGGGGCCGTTATTGGCCACGAAATTGGACATGGGTTTGACGATTCTGGCTCGACCTTCGACGGCGACGGTGTGCTTCGTAACTGGTGGACAGATTCAGACTTAAGCGAGTTTAAAGCGCGTACCTCGACCTTAGTCAATCAGTACAATGAATTTGAAGTGCTGCCTGATTTGTATGTGAACGGCGAATACACGTTAGGGGAAAATATTGGTGATTTAGGTGGCATTAGTATTGCGCTTAAAGCCTACCATCTTTCATTACAGGGTGAAGATGCGCCCGTGTTAGATGGCTTCTCGGGCGACCAACGGGTGTTTATTGGTTACGGACAAGTGTGGGCTAGCAAGTATCGTGAAGAAGCCTTGCGTACGCAAATTCAGACCGACACGCACTCTCCAGCGAAATTCCGTACGAACGGTGCGCTTCGCAACGTACCTGAGTTTTATGAAGCCTTTAATGTAACCGAAGAAGATGCGTTGTACCTTCCACCGGAAGAGCGCGTAAAAATTTGGTAATACCATAGCGTTTAACACACGCTATTACCGATAAAAAAGGGGCGACACTTGGTGTCGCCCCTTTTTGTTTCTGTTATTGAGGTTAATGTGACAAAGAGGACAACACCATAACGGCTTCATCAGCACGCTGGCAAGGCACAAAAATATGATCGTGGTAAAAGCCTGCCACCACATTTGCACTAATCCCTTTGTCGGTGAGTGCCGTTGTCATGGCAGCTGTCATACCTACCGCATCTAAGCTTGAGTGCACTTCACAGGTAATACAGCTAAATGTACCTTCAAAAGTAAATCCATGTGTTTTTGCCACCTCAACCTCTAAAATCAACGTTACCCCTTCTTTTTCTTTAAAGGTTGCCAGGGCTTGCGACATCACATCAACAGACAATATGTCTGGCGCCACGCACACAAACACATAGTCCCCTGGCCTTTTCACAGGCATGAGGTTTTTTAGCAATGCTGACAACTTGGATTCACCCAGCATGTATACTCCTTTGACGTATTGACCGTTTCATCACCTAAAGCTTGCGAGCACGAACCCGCTTGCCTTTAATTTTGCCGTCTCTAAACAAGGCCATAGCGCGTTTTACACTGCGTGTTTTTAACGCCACAAAACTCATGCTATTTTGCACCGCAATTTTACCCACGTCATCGCCTGGAATACCGGCATCTTTGGTTAATGCTCCCACTAAGTCGCCAGGGCGTAGTTTTTGCTTTTTACCCGCGCCTAATGAAATACAGGTAAAATCAGGTAATACAATACGGTTTTTGTGAAAACGCAATGCTTGTGCGCCTTTCATCTCGATATCGCTTTCCTGAAGCACTTCGATTTTTCGCAAAAAGTGCTCCTCTTCATCACCTACAAGGGTAATGGCCGTTCCTTTCGCGCCCGCACGGGCAGTACGTCCAATTCGATGAATATGGGTTTCCGGCTCTTCACTCACGGTGTAATTAATGACACATTCTATGTCGTCAATGTCTAGCCCTCTAGCCGCCACGTCGGTTGCCACTAGCACCTGTAATGCATCGCTAGCAAATTGCATTAACACGGCAGTGCGCGCTATCTGCTCCATGTCGCCTTGCAAGCCCGCCGCACTAAAGCCTTCCTCTGTAAGCTCCTCTACCACTTCGTTGACTTGCACCCTTCGGTTACAAAACACAATGGCATTCTTAGGCTGGTAATGGGTCAACAGGGCTTTTAGTGTTTGAATTCGTGTATGAGGAAGTACTTTATACCCCAGTTGCGTAATAGCAGGCTTATTGATTGCGGCCTCTACCTTGCAGGTTACCGGGTCAGTTAAGTTTTGCTCAGCAATGCGTTCAATTTGCTCGGTAAAGGTAGCCGAGAAAAGTAACGTTTGTACCGTGTTTGGCATCGGCGAAAATATGACGTCTAACGCCTCTTCAAAGCCCATATCCAACATACGATCGGCTTCGTCTAGTACCCTTAACGTTACATTGGATAAATCTAATCGGCGACGTTCTACATGGTCCATCACCCGCCCTGGCGTACCCACAATAATATGAGCACCGTGTTTGAGCGACTGGATTTGCGGCCCCATAGGTTGGCCCCCGCACAGGGTAAGGACTTTTATATTGCCAATTTGCTTGGCCGCGTTACGGCACTGCTGCGCCACTTGGTCAGCCAGTTCTCGGGTTGGACATAACATGACAACTTGAACAGAAAAGTTGCTCTGGTCAATTTTTTCTAAGGCAGGTATGACAAAGCAAAGGGTTTTACCACTTCCTGTTTGTGCCTGCCCTATGACGTCTTTACCTGCCAAGGCATGGGGTAAAGATTGTGCTTGGATAGGCGAAAGCGTATAAATGCCCTGCGCATCCAAAGCACGTTGAATGTCTGGGTTGATATCTAAGTGCTTAATGGTTTCTACTGTCATTTCGGTTTTCCAAAGATGACAAAGGCCAGATTCACTGGCCTTTGATTAATAATGCAGGAATGAATTAGTTTGCGTTAAATGCGCTTTCTAATTTCCATTGTAATTCTTGGCCTGCGTAAAAAGGTACCATGTCTGTGCCATCGGCAAGGGTGACTTGCTCAGGTACCTGCCATTGCTGTTTGACTAACGTCATTGTAGTAGTATTGCGTGGCAGACCATAGAAATCGGCACCGAAATGGCTAGCAAAGCCTTCCAATTTATCCATTGCCCCTAGCTGCTCGAACACTTCTGCGTACAATTCAATTGCTGACCATGCGCTATAACAACCCGCACAGCCGCACGCATTTTCTTTCTTATGTTTCGCATGTGGCGCAGAATCTGTGCCAAGGAAAAAGCGCTTATGGCCACTGGCCACGGTTTCTCTTAGCGCTTGCTGGTGAGTATTGCGTTTTAGCACAGGCAAACAATAGTTGTGAGGGCGCACGCCACCCACGAGAAGATCGTTTCTATTCAAAAGTAAGTGCTGTGGCGTAATCGTTGCGCCAACAAAGTCACTGGCGTCTTTCACAAAACTAGCCGCATCAGCAGTGGTAATGTGTTCAAACACCACTTTCAGAGCTGGAAAAGCGCTTACAATTAACGACAAGTGCTTATCGATAAATGCCTTTTCTCTATCAAAGATATCAATATGGTGCTCGGTGACTTCGCCATGAACAAGGAGCAATAGTCCATGTTCTTGCATAGCCTCAAAGACGGGATAAAGGGCCTCTATGCCCTTAACTGCCGCATCTGAATTTGTAGTTGCCCCGGCAGGATAAAGCTTACAGGCGGTAACCCCTGCTTGCTTTGCCTCTGCAATATCTCGCGGCGTGGTTTGGTTAGTTAAGAACAAGGTCATTAAAGGTTCAAAGTGGCTTCCCTTTGGCCTTGCGGCTTCAATTCGTTGCTTATATGCCACAGCCATCTCAGCATTGACCACAGGCGGTACTAAATTTGGCATAACAATGGCGCGTTGAAAACAACGAGCCGTAGCAGGTACAGTTTCAGGCAGCATTTCGTTATCACGAAAATGCAGATGCCAATCGTCTGGAGTTGTAATAGTTAAAGTTTGCATGCCTGTATGATCTCTACTGTATAGCTAACGAATTAAGACTTTTTAGTGTATGAAGCAATGATAACAATGCGAGTACCATTCACCCTGCCTTCGATATGCAAAGGGTTGTCACTTAAACTGATGCCTCTCACCGGGGTGCCGCGCTTCGCAGTAAAACCGGCGCCTTTTACGTTCAGGTCTTTCACTAAATGAACGTTATCCCCAGGCTGAAGCACAGTGCCATTGCAATCTAGTGTTGGCTCACGTTCAATTAACCCCGCTTCAGCCCACTGCTTGGTGGCGTCTTCAAGGTACATCATATCCAGCAAATCTTGCGCCCAGCCTTCGCTGCTTAAGCGGCTTAACATTCGATATGACACCACTTGAACGGCAGGTTCAGTAGACCACATAGCGTCATTAAGACAACGCCAATGGTTAGGCGTTAACTCAGCGTCGCCCGTTAATTGCTCGCGGCACGTTTGACAGGTAGCGATAGCACACCCAGCTGTCTCATCTGGAGACTCTGGTATCATGTACACATCTAGGTTTTCGGTGTTTTTACATAGTTCACAAGCGCTATTCGCCCGCGTCATGACCGCTTCTTGAAGCACGACTATTATCCTGGCTAACTAACTGAGTTTAATTTGCGGCGCAGTATAGCACATTTAGCATTAAATAGTCGGTATGCTCGATGAGTTAAACCTAGTTAGCGTTAGCGGGATCGTGGTCAACCCATATAAGTTTATCTGTGTCATAACCTTTTTGGTTGGCAAAAGAGAGTAGCGCGTCTCGTGTCTCATCCGAGATGGTTTTAGAACGGGCTAAAAACCAAAGATAATCTCTATCAGGCCCGGTGACTAAGGCATATTGATAATTTTCTTTATCGAGCTTCATCACCACATAGCTGGCGTAAAATGGGCCAAAAAACGACACTTTTAAGTGAGCGATGCTAGGTTCACCTACAAAATAGGCTTTCCCTTCGGCTTCGTCCCATGTTCCTTCCTGCGCTGAGTATCCGCGGTTAATCACTTTTACACCACCGTCATCACGCATGGAATATTGGGCAGTAACGTGGCTTAAACCTTCTTCAAAACTATGATCATACCGCGCAATTTCATACCAGGTACCAAGATACCGGTTTAATTCAAACCCTTTAACTGGAGTGACATTGTCTGGCGTACTTGTGCAACCGGCTATTGCCATACCCACGATGGCCAAAAGTGCTGCTTTCACACTGAGTGCTATTTTCATTATTGTTCCTTTGAACTCTGTTCGCTTGTATCAGTATATTTAATTTATACCTTCATACGTATTCAAAGGTTTACCTGTCGACTATTGTACTTGCTTCATCTATATAGGGCTTACAATAATAGACAGGCAAGGCTACTGTAGCGGTAGCATAACGATATTGGAGTAACAAAATGCAAACTTATTTTCCCGAAGCAAGCCGGCTTATTTACGGCTGTATGGGGCTGGGCGGCGGATGGAACGATATAGCCGCCACCAACGATGATGTTAAGCAAGCGCAGAGTGTGATTGAAAAAGCCCTAGAGCTTAACATTAATGTATTCGATCATGCTGACATCTATACCTTTGGTAAAGCCGAAACCGTCTTTGGTAACGTTTTACGGGATTCCCCTGCGCTCAAAGAGCAGATGGTTTTGCAATCGAAGTGCGCCATTCGATTTGAGGACGATATGGGTCCCAAACGATATGACTTTTCTGCGAAATGGATTAGCTCCTCTGTGGAAGGCATTTTGTCTCGGCTTCATATTGAACAACTTGATATTTTGCTACTTCACCGCCCAGATCCACTGATGGAACTGGAAGAAGTTGCGCAAACCCTAGCGTTGCTTCAGCAGCAAGGTAAAATCAAACATGTTGGGGTTTCTAACATGCATAGCCACCAAATGGCTTATTTACAATCTGCCTTATCTACGCCTATTGTTGCGAACCAGCTTGAGATGAGTTTAGCTTTTAGAGACTGGTTAGAAGATGGAGTGACCACCAATAGTCCAGCGAATCGTCATTCAGGCTATGCCCCTGGCACCTTAGAGTATTGCATGATGAATAACGTGCAATTGCAAGCATGGGGGAGTTTGGCACAAGGCAAATACACTGGTGCTGCAACACAGAATGAGATGGAGGCTGCCACGGCGGCACTCGTTAACCAATTGGCCGCAGAATATACGACAAGTCCTGAAGCCATTGTACTGGCCTGGCTAATGCGCCACCCCGCCAATATTCAACCTGTTTTAGGTACCACCAATTTATCGCGGTTAACCGCGTGCGAACAAGCCAATCGTACACACTTATCTCGTGAACATTGGTACAAGTTATGGGAAACCGCGCGTGGCACAGAAATGCCTTAGGGCAAACTCAGCCAATACCCCGTTAGGAGAAAATCAAAGTGGAAACGAAAAAGGCGCAACTTAAAGGCTTCCATCATGTGGCGGTTATCTGTAGTGACTATGCAAAGTCGAAAGCATTTTACACAGAGATATTAGGGTTTGCCGTGATTGACGAAAATTACCGTGAGGAACGGGATTCTTATAAATGTGATATTGCACTGGCCGATGGCAGTCAGTTAGAACTGTTTTCGTTTCCGGGCGCGCCAGCGCGCCCTTCTCGTCCTGAAGCGCAAGGGCTACGCCATTTAGCCTTTAAAGTGGACCAAATAGAACAGGTTATCTCACATTTAGCCCATCATGGCGTAGCCTGCGAGCCTATTCGTATTGACCCTTATACACACAGGCGGTTTACGTTTTTTCAAGACCCAGACGGTTTGCCACTAGAACTCTACGAGCAGTGAATTGCTTCTTAGTGGCTCACCCTGTTCGAGTGAGGTGCGCATTATACGCTGGAAGTTTTTGTTGTCAACACTTTTTGAAAATTTATTTTCTGAAGCGTTTTCTTCTAAACTCCCGTCTTTACTGGCCTATAAAGGTAGTAGAGACTTACTTCAGGAGGCTTGCTGTTTTGCTTTTCCCCCGAAGCGGATGCGCATTTTAGGGAAATGAGCGCTCACGTCAACAAGTATTTTCAAAAAATAGGAAATTTGCGTTTTTTCGGTGCTTTTCTGTACACATGCATTAAATAGTGACCAGTAAACCTTGTTTAATGTTTACTGGTAGTACTTTACCCTTCACCATATTCGCTTGCTTCTAGCTCAGCTAACCTGGTTTGGGTTGGGTTTTTAACGTAGTTATAGCAAAGCCCTAAAAATAGAATAAGGGCAAAAACGGTCGCAACAATAAATCCGTATTTTGCATCGCCTCCATTCGCATCGCTCACCACCCCCATTATAAATGGACCCGCCGCTGCACCTGCAGCAGTAAAGAATAGAATGACGCCAGCCACACTACCGTGCTGATGTTTTGGAAAACAGCTAATTCCCTTTGAGTTAAACGTAGGGTAAATAACAGACATGAAGATGCCTGTTAAGGGGAACAAATACAGAGCAACGTGTTTGCCACCTACAAGGCCTAAGGTGAAACAGGTTACAATAGCACCGCTAAATAACATTAATACTAGTGCCCAGTTAAAGCGTGACATCATCCAAATACCTAAAAAGCGCCCTGCTGCTCGTAATATAAAGAAAGCAGTAACGGAATAAATGGCTAGCAATTGTGATGCGCCCTCACTGTAGCACTGGTAAGTTGCCTTCATACTTGTTGCATCACATACCAAATACGTTGGCATCCAAACATAAATAGCACTTTCAGCTGCCACATATAAAAATGCGCCTATCGAGAACCCCATTGCATAAGGGTTTTTGACCAAGGCTAGGCTGTTCCATAAAGACACTTTGTCTGTAGATGAAGAAGGTTGTGTATTGTAGGTGGGGTATTTCACGAACAGTGCGCCAAGGATAAGCAGCGTACATACGCCACCGGCAATAACGTAAAGCCATTGCCACGGCACCCCTTGGTGAATTAAGTACGCAACAATCAGCGGTCCTATAATTGCGCCTACACCAAAAAAGGCCTCGGCCCCGTTCATAGTAGAGGTATGCTGTTTGGTTGACGTTGATATATCGCCAATTAGCGCCAATGCGCCTGTTTTAAATATTCCAACAGCCACCCCAGACAAACTCATCAGACTTACAATAAGCAAAAAGTCATTGGCGACTAAAAAGCTATAGCAGGCTAATCCAAATAGAAGCAAACCAATAATAATAGTAGGTTTGCGTCCAATCTTATCTGCAAGAAAACCCAAAAATAAGCCAGATAGAGCAATTCCCAACATAGGTAGAGAGTGCATTAAGCTTGCTTGGGCGTTGGTGACAGAAAATGCCACTTTAACCTCTTTAATGATCTCGCCAACAGAGTCAGATGTCATCGCAAACATCATGAACATCAAATAGGTTAACCAGCGAATAACCCTGCTGTTTGGATCCTGGTTCGTCATAGTTTTACTCGTTATTAACTGCTTTTTGGTTTGGGTAAACTAGCCAACTTACACCCTACATTTACATGCTTTCAAAAATAACACGAATGTGAAATACGTAACTCAGCTGCTATACAAAACGAAACTTAATCGATTAAGATAAAAGTTAACAGAATATGAAAACCCTGTAAACCTTTTAATTTCGCCGGCACCAAGTGATCATTTTATTCATAACTAGGTAGAAGAACCTAGTTGATAACCAATAAGTGTTAAGTCGCAAGCGTATTATCCGCAGTCCCTTGTGACTAGCGCAGTAAAGGCAAACTCCCACCGAGGGAAAACTATTTTTCTTTACATTTTCTAGGGTTAGTTGAGTGCACTTAATTTATCGGCGCATTTCGTCAATAAGTGGCTATATTTTAGGGAACGAACTTATGCACGTAAAAGTATAAGCGCGTTGCACGTTACATGCGTGGTGATGTCAGCAAGGAGCATTAAAGATATGGAAAGTCTAATAAGGAAGTGTCATGAACAAAAACCAACCTCTCGAATACTTGTGTCCATACTGTGGCGTTATAAACGCGTTTGAACTCAATTCATTGCGAGACATGTATCACGAGCAGGTAGAAACGTGTTTTTGCTGCAAAAAGAAACTTAGCCTAACGGCGGCTGATGGCGTAGAAGGTCAAATCAACTTGGTGATTACTGAACTGGAAAATGAACTTCAGGTTAAATAACGTATTCCATCAATAGAAAGGAATTCGCCCACACTAGCCTAGCGCTTGCTTAACCTGGCTGTTGGTATGGGCGTAAGCGAATCACCTATTCAATGAATTGTGCTTAGGCGAAGAATTGTCGTCTTAGTTCTGCATCTTCTAAGAACTTCCCACCTAATGCAGACGTTTTGGTGTAGGAATTGGTATCACGAATACCTCTTGCCTTCACACAATAATGTGTGGCGTTAATGCTCACCGCAACATCTTCAGAACCGGTTAAGGTTTGGATGGCAACCAACACTTGCTGAGTTAAGCGTTCTTGTACTTGTGGGCGCTGAGCAAAAAAGCCGACAAGACGATTGATTTTAGATAATCCTAGCACGGTGTCTTTCGGAATATAAGACACAGTAGCGGTTCCATCGATAGTGACAAAGTGATGTTCGCAAGTACTGGTAAGGCTGATATCAGATACCTGCACAGGCTGGTCTAAACGCATTTTATTTTCAATTTGCGTAATTTTTGGAAACTTACGGTAATCGAGGCCGCCAAAAATTTCATCGACGTACATTTTGGCGATGCGCTTGGGAGTATCGCATAGGCTATCGTCCGATAAATCGAGACCTAGCGTATCCATGACCTCTCTCATAGCACTTTCAATTTTCAGTCGCTTTTGCTCGTCAGAAAGGCCATTACCTGCCATAGGTGTTTCTAAACCTTTCTCTTCTAACGCTGCTCTTACACGCTGTGCCGATTCGGAAATGGAGGGATCCAGCGCATCGCGCACGATTACCGCTTCTTTTGCTAACATTAACTTATTCCGTAATTACTTCTTTTTTGACCTTATACGCCCAATAAAACGTAAAGATCCGTTGGGCATAAAGATGACATTATTTTAATCTAATGGCAGTCCTCTATACCTTACTGGTAGTGTGATTTCGTTACACTACTATACCTCATTAGAGTAGTCCGACCCCTACACAGAAAAAGGAGACTTACTTGTCGTTACCTGTGTTAATTACCGGCGCTAGTCAGCGCCTTGGATTGGCTATGGCTGAAAGCCTTTTAGACCAAAAAATTCCCGTTGTTATCACCTACCGCACATATAAGCCGTCGGTGGCGTCACTTAAAGAGAGAGGGGCTACTGTTATACAGGCAGATTTTAGCACTGAGCAGGCTATTGATCGAGCAATTGCTGAGATTAAGGCAATCAATAAAAGCTATCGCGCCGTGATTCACAACGCCTCCGACTGGGCGATTGATGACAAATATGAGAACAAAGACCAATTAATGACATATATGATGCGCATTCATGCCCTTGTGCCTTATCGCATAAATTTAGCGCTAGAAACCCACCTTACCAACCACAACTTGGTGGCCGACATTATTCACATGACCGATTATGTACAAGAAACCGGTAGTGAAAAGCACATGGCGTATGCGGCAAGCAAGGCTGCATTGCACAATTTGACCTTGTCCTTCGCGAAGCGCTTAGCCCCTAAAGTAAAGGTAAATAGTATCGCGCCTGCGTTATTGATGTTCAATGATGGAGACTCGGATCACTATAAAGAAAAAGCGCGCACTAAGTCCTTACTTGAAGTTGTGCCAGGTGCACAAGAAGCGGTAAAGGCAATGCACTATTTGATGCAAAGTGAATATATTACTGGGCAAACTCTTCATCTTGATGGTGGCAGGCACTTAAAATAAAGCGTGGGGTAAATGTTGCGTATTCAGTCACGCAAAATTTTATTCTTTTCCAGCAATTAAATTCATGAAACCAGCTATTGGTAGGCAACCATTCCCTAGCTATAATTGTGGGTTTACACAAATCAACGAGATTAACATGCAAGGTAACCGAGTCATGGCTCCGGAATGGAACCAAGTGGATGCAGTACTTTTAGCTTGGCCCCACGCTCAAACTGATTGGGCGCCGTGGCTTGAGCATGCACGATTAACCTATATTAACGTCATTAATGCGGTTAACCGTTATGGTGCCGGCGTAATCCTATTGTGCGCACCTGATGACATTGATGCGCTTCAAGCACGCCTACCTGAGCAAGCAAAAGTGCTGATTATTCCCGCGTCGTTCAACGATACTTGGATGCGTGACTACGGCTTTATGACTTGTATAGACAGTGAAGGTAACGGCGCACCTGTAGAGTTCAAATTCAATGGCTGGGGCGAAAAATTCGATGCCTCCGAAGACAACCTAGCTAACCAACGCTATTTAGCGTCTTTGTGTCAATTGCCCCTGCGCAGCAGTCCGATTGTTGTGGAAGGCGGCGCGCTTGAAATTGATAGCACAGGGCACCTGCTCACCACCGCGCAATGCTTACTTAACCCTAAACGAAATGGCGATATGGATTTAAACTCATACGCTGAAGTGTTTACGCAGATGCTTGGCTGCAACAAAGTCACCGTGCTTCACAATGGCCATCTTGAAGGTGATGATACCGATGGGCATATCGATACTCTAGTGCGCTTTACGCCAAACAATGGTTTGGTCATTCAAGCTGCCTTTAACCGGCCACAAGATAGCCACTATGCGGGGTTGAAAGCATTATGTGAAGAGTGCGAACAATACCTCCCTCAGCACACGCAGTATCATTTACCTTTGCCCTATATTGTGGACGAAGACGGGGTTAGGCTACCGGCTTCTTATGCCAACTTTTTGATCTGTAACGACGCTGTTCTGCTACCCATTTATAAGCAGGATGAAGACGCCATTGCCATTGACGTTATGCAAAGCGCCTATCCCAACCATGTTATCGAACCCATTGATTGTTCTGTTTTGGTTAAACAGTATGGCAGCTTGCATTGTATTTCGATGCAAGTTCCCACCAACACACTGCAGGCTTCTGTACTAGCGCTGCTGGAAAAAGGAGTATCAATTTATGCCCAATAAAACCCTTAAAGTAGGCGTGGTTCAGCAAGCTGTCGCCGACAATAACAAGCAAACTAATTGGAATAAAAGTGCTGAGCAAGTGGCTAAGTTAGCCGATGAAGGGTGTGAGTGCATATTATTGCAAGAGCTTCACAGTACCTTGTACTTTTGCCAGCAAGAAGATACCGATGCGTTTGATTTAGCCGAGCCGATTCCTGGGCCCGCTACCGATTTTTTTGGTGAACTTGCTGAGAAGCATAATATTGTGTTGGTGACCTCTTTATTTGAGAAACGCGGTTCTGGCTTGTATCACAACACCGCGGTGGTATTTGATAGAAGTAAAGAAATTGCAGGTAAATATCGTAAAATGCACATTCCCGATGATCCAGGTTTTTATGAGAAGTTTTACTTCACACCTGGCGATATGGGTTTTCAACCTATACAAACCAGTGTGGGTAAATTAGGTGTATTGGTTTGTTGGGATCAATGGTATCCAGAAGCGGCGAGATTAATGGCCATGGCAGGCGCAGACTTACTATTTTACCCGACGGCCATCGGCTGGGACCTCAACGACACTGATGATGAACGCGTTCGCCAACATGGTGCCTGGGAAACCATTCAACGTTCTCATGCTGTGGCCAATTCCGTGCCTGTTATTGTGGCTAACCGTACTGGATTTGAAGCTTCTCCTGTGGACGGCGACCCTGGTATTCAATTCTGGGGGCAAAGCTTTATCGTTGGCCCACAAGGTGAAATTCTTGCCAAGGCAGACGCCAACGAAGAAACCACATTAACTGTTGAACTTGACCTTGCCCGCACTGAACAAGTTAAGCGCATCTGGCCTTACTTTAGAGACAGACGCATTGATGCATACGAAGATTTAACCAAGCGCTGGCGCGATTAAGGCAGGACGCAAGTAAGTTTATGTGAACCGGGCAACGTGATTGCCCGTTTCTTTATGCCATGCTGTTGTCTGAAGGACACAGAATTACACCTTAAAAATCGCACGGTCATACAACATATAACAAGCACGGGATTTTTCGGGCACTAATGCCAGCATAACCTCATCATTCACATCTAAGCCCCCGGTGAATTGACCAAACGCAGGCATGATGAATAAGTTGTCAGAAATCACGAAACACTTACCGGAAAATCGGCGTCGAGAAATGGTTTTTCGTGTTTTAGGGTGGTAATGCCCGATGACTTGCGGCGTGCTTTCGGCCTTGCCGGTTGCACTTACACTACTTTTCAGCGCGTCTGGTTCATGGCGAAACACCACACTATCGTGCGCTATTTCATGACAAGGATTGCCGGGAATGCCTACAGGTAAATCAGGATCGTGATTCCCCTCTACCCAATCCCATTGGGAAACGCTATTGACGATATCGCACAACAGGTTTTTGTCTTGTAGCGTCATGCGGGACAGACTGTGATTATCGTGAAAGCTATCACCCAAGCTAATCACCCGAGCAGGCATATAGTCTTTTATAACCAGCTGCAACCGTTTCAGCGTAGCTACTGAATCTATACTTGGCAGCGGATTACCATAACTACGTAAATAGCTGCCTTTCTCAAGGTGTAAGTCGGATACCACCAGCCAATCGAGCGCAGGTAAATAGGCCACTCCTCTGGCATCTAATACCCAAAGCAGCTCTGAAAACTTCACAATACTAATGTTTCGCAAGGCCACCTGCGACGATAGCCACTGCTCACTTATTGCCACTCTTTATTTACTTCCTCAGTCGATGACGACTTGATTTCTACCGTTTTCTTTAGCTCTATACAAGAGGGTGTCTGCACGTTTAATTAAAGAATCCAAAGAATTAGGTGATTTGCTATTTAGCGTTGCTCCTACGCTAAATGTCATCTCTTTCTTTGGATTAAAAGCTTCAATGGCATCGCAATATTTTTGGAAGGCGACGGCAAGCTTTTGAAAGATGTTTCTAACTACTTTTTCATCTGCCGAATTTAAGACGAATAACCATTCCTCACCACCGTATCGGCCAAATTCGTCGCCTTTAGGTAATGTATCTTTTGCTGCATTGGCAAAAGCAATTAGCACCATGTCGCCTATGTCGTGGCCATACTCGTCATTAATCTTTTTAAAGTAGTCTAGGTCAACAATAGCGATGGATACACTATGATGAGCTAGCTTAACGCTGGCAGCATTAAGTATTCCCCTACGGTTGAGACAGTCTGATAAATGATCGGTTGATGCCATACGATGGTATTTTTTTCGTTGGCGCACTTGCCGATAAAATAATAGCAAAGCCACAAGTACTAAAATAAACGCTATTGCCGCACTAAGGCGCCAAATTATTTTTTGTTGATACTCTTCTTTTGCCTGAAGTTCACTGATATTTTTTTGGTATTCTAACCTTCGAATTTCATCTTCTTTTTCTTTGACTTCAAACTTGACTTGCAGGGCTTTAATATTGCTTTCGCTGGTCGCTTCATAATGCTTATTAATGAAAAAAAGCTTTTTCTCCAGCGCTTCGAATGCTTCATCTACTTGATTAATCTTACGTTTTAGTTCATACCTTTCACCAAAAAACTCTGCTTTATAAATACTACGGCTAAATTTTTCAATGAGGTTAAAAACGTCATCATTTATTTGATTCGCTACTTCCAAGTTACCCTTTTCAATATATATATTACTCAGCAGGATCATAGAAGCCAGTTGCATATCATGAATACCCGAAGCCCGTGCAAGCTCTATATTTTCCTGAGCTAACTGTAAAGCCTCATCAAGATTGCCTTGAAGATATTGAACATTAGCAATGGAATATTGAGCAAAAGCTAACCCCTTTTTCATGTTTACTTTTTCAAAATAAGCCAGGGCTTTATGTAAGTAGAGCAACGCATTTGGGGTGTCATCGTTTTCTAGAAGTATATTGCCTAGGCTCCAATATGCCTTAGCAGTAAAAAGGCCGTCATTCGTTTTTTCAAACGTACTAACAGCCTTTTTAGCGTAATATATCCCTTTATCGCTTTCACTAAGGTAGGTGTAGGCGTCAGCTATTTTTCGGTAAAAATAACCTTGAGAAGCTACATCGCCTGTTTGCATCGCCAACTCGAGGCCATCTAAAGCCGCTTTCAGCGTTTTGCGCAACGCATCATCAGCCGTATAGTAATAAGCTAAAGCTCGATAGATAGTAATTTTTTCATCGTTTGAATGTTGCGATAGCTGTACTTCTAGCTTTTTCGCAAGTGCTTGTGCTGGGGCTGGATCATCCATTAATGTTAAAGACTTTAATTTCGTCTCTAGAAATAATAAATGAATGTCTTCTCGTTCTATGAACTCTTTTTTATCTAAGTAATATTGAAGGTGTGACGTTAAATCGCTGTATTTTTCTTGTCTGAAAAGAAGCTCGGAATAAAGCGCTGCCGCTTCAGCGTGAAGCGAATTCCAACCCTTTTCTTTAGCCACATTAAATACTTCCTTTAGGCTTTTTTCATTTTCAAGGTAATCAAGTCTGCTTTTTCTTACGTCACTAATAAACTGCTGAATCGCTTCACGATTCGGCGTATCTAGAGCGAGCTCGAGTGCTAGGCTCTGAAGGCTAAAAGAAAACACGGAAGCGAGCACGAATGCTCTGAAAAAATATCGAATACTTAGGCCTCTTGAGTGGGTGTTATTTTCAACAATTATCACTTTTGAACCAGCAAACTTAATCACACCATTTATCACTATAGCACTTCTTTACAAAGTTAAACCCATGTTTTTCGTTAATAATTTCCATCTAAATTGAAGTATTCAACGCTAACTCTAACTCACGCAGACAATCATGATTCAATAAGACTGCATGACAAGGTCTACTTTACCCTTATGATGATTGTTTAAAGGGTCGGTTCACTTATCAATCTCACCCTAATACCTCTATCATCACGTTTTCGTCACGTTTTTTCACACAAAAATCATTACATTGATTCATAAATTGAGCACCCTGTAATAAATCAACAAGGGACGACTTAGTAATGAATTCAAACCTAATAATACGAACTTTAGCGCTGTTGCTGACACTGGCTGCCTTTCATTCATACGCGGTTATCACCCGACATGATGTGGACCCAGCCCGTTATAAAATCGATACACCACCAGAATATTTTATTGATATGCCTTTTCAAGGTGCAGCAGTCTTAATTGATAAACATTGGTTACTTGCTCCTGCACACGTTATCTACACGTTTATGTATGAATATCAAAACAAACCCATAGCCATACACGGGGTCGATAACGTAATTGCAGAGGTTATTTTGCACCCTGATTACGAACGAGTAGGGGCATCATCAGATAACTCCCTGTTGACGCAGCTTAATAACAGCGTAGATATTGCATTAATCAGGCTGGAACATCCGGTGACCCATGTTTCGCCTATTCCACTTTATGGTAGCAACGATGAGAAAGGTATGAAAGTTACAGGATTTGGTCGCGGTGCCATAGGCACAGGGCTAACTGGCGAGGTTGAAGACAGTCAAGGACCAGGCTACGTGACCTATTATTGGTATCAAATCACAAAGTTCTTCTCAGACTGGGCATTTACTCAGGAAAACTATCAGCTTCAACAGTACAACAACCAGATAACTGAAGCCTCACAGCAATGGCTAAAATTTTCATTCGAAAAAGAAGACAACGCCATGCCCCTTGAAGGGACTATTGGTTCAGGGGACAGTGGTGGCGCGATTGTGATTTTTCGAGATAACAAGCCAGTTTTACTAGGCATGGCTTCATGGCGAGAATTTGAAGGAGATGTGAAGCAATTTAGCTTTGGACACTATGATGAGGTTGCAGTTTTTACACGGGTTTCATATTTTAAGGAGTGGATAATGGAACATGTTGAAACTGCTGAGGTAATTTTTAGGTAGTTAGCTGCCTAGAAAGCAATGGTGTATTCATCCTATGAATACACCATGAGGACGTCAGTCTCTCACACCGTTGGTATCAATGATTGTAAATTTCTCAAGATAGCGTGTGAGCGAAGCAGTTTCGTCGACTTACCTCACCAGCCCTTAAAATATTCAGTCAAACAGATTTGGATTCAGCGGTAAGTACTCGTTGATGCTTCCGCGTGTGTCTGGCTGCTTAAGACAAGGAGCGGACCTTTACCGCTTCAATCAGCCGCCACGTTAGCGGTCGGTTGCTTTGATTTGTTAAGTGACGTTGCTTCGATATCCAATATGATTAGGCCATTTCGTTCGGGGTAGCTGATAATCACCTCATCGCTAATAATTTCGAGGTCTCGCGGGCCATTTGGCGCCTCCCCTAGATAAAAGGTCTCAATAACTTCGAGAGATGTTTTGTCTAGCACGGCTAGTTCGCAATTGTTTCTATTCAATGAAAGGAGGTAGTTTTCATAAACTTTAACAGATAAAGGATCGACCCAATTGAAGTGTTTATTATGGGCGCCTTTCTGAAATCTAATGTCAGCACAAACCTCATAAGAATTGGAATCGACAACGCAAACCCCTCGCATTGACTGAAACATACCTATGTATATTTTTTGATCTTGTGGATCGATCTCTATACAAGCCGGAGTTGCATCATCTGAACGCCCATTATTGATCTCTGCGAGGTATAGAGTTTTCAAATATTCTTTCCGAGAAAGATCATAGACTGCCACAAAGCAATTTCCACCAAAATATGAAACTCCATTTAGCTTCCCTCCACGCTGTACCCCAATATATATAATCCTACCGCCTGGGTCTGCGGATAAGGACATGCAGCCACGTCCACCTAATGGGTAACTAATAGGTTCAAATTTATAGGTAGCACTATCTATTATATAAAACTGATTTTCTTTATTACTTGCAAAATAGATGGATTTTTCATCAGGAGATACGGCTATTTGTCCCTCTCCGCCTCCGGGGAGATAAATGCGCTTTACAATAGAATGAGTTTCAATATCAATTACAAGCAGAAAGTCCGAGAATACTTGGCCAACAAAAAGTCTCCCTTCAGCTATAGCCATATCTCCAGCCGGATGTTTTCGAATAACACGCTTACCGGTTCTTGAAGATTTTGATTCATATCTGTCTAGTTCAATAGTTCTAACTATCGTTCGTTTTTTTGGATCTACGATTGATATTGTTCCGCTTCCCCAATTAGCTGAAACTATAAGCTCTCCATATCTCAATAAGTGTTGGGGCTTTGAGTCATCTGGGAACTTATAGATCACCATACCATTTCCGCTATCAGAATAGATAAGCTGCTCTTCGCTGGAATTGGTTGATGCAGTTCTCTCAAATTCTTCTATTGATGTGACGAGAGTGATATTTGTATCTCGGACTGCATCTAGTGCTCCAGATTGAAATCCTTTTTCACTAACAATAATTCCTCGGTCCGCACCCACATCATCCACGATTGACTTTAGCGCCATAACCTTTTCTTTAGGCACTTTAGTTTTCCAAAGCTTGCATTCAACGACCCAGGTGCATTCAATACCCGAACGATGAAATTTCACATGCACATCGACTTCATGCTTTGCTCGTACACCTTGTACTATTTTTTCCACTTCGGCGTTGCAGCCTTGCCTTCTAAAGAAAGCAGCAACTTCGTTTTGATATGCACGCCAATCTGAAAATTTCAATAATGCCTCCCTAGGCACTTAACATTCTATTATTGAGATTTCATGGTAACACCCGTTTCCACTGAAAAACCATATTCTGTGTATTCATGGGAAGGAATATGAAATGTTTGCTGTACTTACGGAACTACCCTACAGCAAGCATTGACGGGCATCAAAAGACAAAGAGCGGACATTCAATGATGTGATTTTCTACTTCTTACTTTGGTCAATAGCGGACATTAACGCCGTAAACAGGGGGGAGCTGTAATGAGGCCCCTGCCAGATTTGATTTGCTGATGTTTATGGTAGCAGGTATCTACTTTATGAATAGGATTTAAGCCTATGACTCATATGGATTCTTTAATCATGATTTAACTAAATCGAAGTTTCCAAGCATAAAAACACTAAATACAGCCAATTTTAAGGTTGGTTTAAACAAAATTCAGTGAAGAGCCCGGTTCATCTGTTTTAACTGTCACAACCGATAGTTACTTTTCTGGTACTGGAGCACCTATATGAAATTTAATAAAATTGTACTTTTTTCGCTAACACTGCTATCGATAATAGTATACCCATTGATTTTCGACACAAATTTGGCTATTCATTTAGCTCAGAATATACAAAACTTTTTGCTGGCCTTCACGACATCCATCCTTTCTGTAATGTTCTATAAAAAACACTAACGTCTTATTGATGGGCGCATAAATGCTTGGCTGAAATTAGCGATGAAGGAGCGCAGGCCAAGCGTTTTACGTCTCTAAGAGTAACTGTAGAGCACATTACTTACTACTTCCGCTTTTCGCTCTAACTCATCCTTCTCAGGGTCTTCCAAGTCCCACTGAGATAAGCACACATATGAGCCAGATGTTAGTCCATCTATTTTCGCCATGATAGAAGGATCGTTATCATCACCGAACCGAACAACATAACCATAAAGCAATCCATCGTTGCTGTAATCGCCATCAATTTCGTAAGCGATTTGCTCTAATTCACCTTCGGTAACTCCAAGAAGAGCAGCTAAGCGACTATTTTTTTGTTCTTCAATTCTATCAAGCCAGTAGTCTTTATTACTGCCCATCAATGTGACTCCCTGCGAGGACGTGACAATTTAATAGGTTCATAGTCGTCTCTCAACTAAGCGCCGTACGAGGTCTTCAGTTACACTTTCATTAATTTCGAAGCCGCTGAACACTTGAAATAGTGGTGTAATTACTTGATGTATATAGCCTGAATAAGCACTTATAGCTGTATCGACAGGTACAGTTATATTCGTAGTTAAAGTATCTTGATGCGCAACTGCTGACCAAGATAACATTCTATTAGGGTTTGCCCATGAACTTAGGCTTCTGCCTTGTAACCCTTTCCATCTGAAAGTAAAACTAACATTTGACGTTTCTGAAGCCCCTAAAGATTTCGCGAACTCAATTGCTACAACTACACATTCTGCAATTCTCAAAATCATCAATGCAAAGTCGAGCACAGTGCCAGCCGCAGGTGTCCTATCTCCCCCACCAACATCATCTTGTAATGCCCTATGTAAATAAAATTTACCATCAGGGCTCAAACGCCAATAGTCAATATGATCACCAAAGCCTCTATCCAGACTTACGATTAGTGCTTCCCAGTATCCATCGAAAACAAATGGCCTTGCAGAATCATCAGTAAAAGAACGACTATCACACCATACTGGCCATCCTGTATATCTTGGGTTGCTAGAAGCCAATAAATTTAAAAAGTTTACATTAGTTGTGTGCTCATTTATCTCGCCTGTTACAACAGCAGCTACTTCGTAGCTTCCAAATGCTGGCAAGGTTAAATTGCGCTCACCTACAACTGTTTGAAATCTCCCATATGATTCTTCAATAAATTCAGCGGGCGTATCATTGTTTTCTTCAGGGGTCTCAATTCCTCTTAAAGTTTGAATTAGTTCTGATAAATGTTCACCTGACAAACTTGTTAAGTGACGTCTTAAAAACCGCCCCACATCAGCTTCTCTATTATCAAAACATTTTTCGACAATTGAGGGCCAGTCTGACCATTTAGCTTCTGTTGTACTAGGAGTGTTATTAGAACTCAACGAGCGTATTATGACTTTATGTGCTCTTATAAAATGTCGATCGCCTTCTTGAAGCCCTGACTTTGTTGCTACTGGAGATTTAACTCCTGATGGCGCTTCAACAACAACGAACGTATTATCGTCTAACACAGGGTAGTGGACACTTATCTCGAATGCCTCTGAAGAAAACCGAGATATAAGCCCTTGGATAATATCGACATGGAAAAGCTCACTGACATTGTCAGGCCCGTTAGGGTTTGGACTTCCGTCTGCATCATTAAAACCAATAAGTAAATAACCTCCGTTATTATTTCTCATTGCGATTAATGCTTTAACTATTTTTGACTGTCCCTCTTTAGTATTCGGATCAATCCAATCCTTTAACTCTAACGAAAGGCTCTCAACAGGATTGATTATCAACTGTTGAACATGGTTATCTGCTAACGGCATAAATGGACTTCCTTGTGAATTTCAAAACATATTAGTCATAAGCCATAGTAACACCCGTTTTCTCTGAAAACACAGTAAGTGTGCTTTCAAAAAGAATATGAAATGTCCGCTTCACGTACTTTGCTGCCTAACCTCGAACACTGACGGGCTTTAATAAACAAAATATAGTCACCACTACTTATAAGTTTGAGTTGAGCCTTGCGCTCAAGTGGTTGAGTGTATCGCTAACCTTAGTTGAGGATGAACGCACTGGAAACTTCAGGGTTCTTTAAACATCGTTGTAAGCAACCTTTCTCGTAGCGTTTTTCCGCTCACTTCGTCAATTAGAATAGCTAACAGCACATAGCCTATGTTGCCATAGTGCCATTTAATGTCTGGCGCATGGGCAAGAGGCAACGTTTTAACAAGAACGTGAAACTCTTCCACCGTAAGATAGTCTTCATTGCCAATACGAAACGGGTTACCCGATACAGCGGAAGACATCAATAAGGTCATAGGGTCTGCATCCCAAAAACGTATTCCACACCTTCGTCTTCTAACGCTTTTACAAACAAGTCAGACGCTTTCATGTGCTCCTCTCTCCTTTTAAGCTAAAAAATAATAGAGATCTTCGCTACGAGAAACCATCATAGGGATTTAAGACAGATAAAAAAATGTCCGCGAGCAAGCGCGGCATAATTTCAATGAAGGAAGAGGCGTGTTTATTCGCTAATAATAATACGTTTATAGGCAAGTAATGAGCCGTCTTCATTCTGTTCTATATCGAACAGGTAATCGTTATAGTCACTGCCAAAAACCGTATCTTGCCCTAGCAATGTATCAGGCTCTCCATGATGACTGTAGTCAACATGATTAGTACAAATGTCCTGACAAAACGCGTCAGTAAAGCCGAACTGAGAAATCAACTGATCATTGTTATTGCGACGAATGCGGAAGTGAATATGTATTGCTCTACTGCTATACCAACCAGGGAAGCAACTTTTTAGATTAACTCTGCCGCTGGAATCTGTTACCGCAATGCCTCGAAACCATTTGGCGCTCAGTGCGTCAGATTCATTGTCGGTACAGAAAGAGGAATTAAAATTGCTGCTGTCCGCACTGTCACTTGTATCACCAGAATAAATACCGTCAACATCACAGTGCCATACTTCAATTTCGTAGCCAGAAAGCGGATTACAACTTTCATCGATAAGCTGAAGACACAACATCATCGGTAGCCCGGTTTGCTCTTCGGAGATATCATCAAGATAGTCACTTTGAAAATAGCAAGGGCCTTCCGTTTGCGCGCCAGTTAGCGCAACGCTGCATACTGAACTGCTCTCGAACAAAGAATCATCTGGGAAGTCAGATACCATTGAGGCAGTGCCGCCACTTGCCCAGCCATCGGTACTCGTATCACTGCCATTATCGGTGCTATCGTCAGACCCAGTGGAACCATTTGTGTCAGAAGTGGTGGAATTAGAATCAGAGCTACCGCAACCCCATAAGCCAATAGCGATAGGCGCTAGGGTAAGTCCAGCTGCCGTTTTAATGAAACGACGTCTCTTCAATGTTGTTTTATTATCTCGCTCTAAGGTCATTATTATGTTTCTTAAAAGTTGTGGTATTTGTAAAGACTACCTATACACAATTGCGTTCTACTCTTTACGCAAACTTTACGAGAGCTGACCAAATTATTAACTCAACATTGCGAATATTAGGCTCCATTGCTTTGCGACTTCCATTGTTCAAGTGCCTGTTGGGTCGCTTTGTCTACATTCGCTTTATTTTCAAAAATCCACCAACGCTCCATAATTCTTACATTCTTCTGATTTGCTTTGTAAAAAATATCAGCGACATCTCCGACAAAGGGAATAAGTTCCTTTTCAATGTAATCTAAGAAAGCATCCGCTTTACCGCTGGGTACATCGGCAGTTGCGTGTGGGGTAGGCGTATAATCTATCTATCAATATTCAAACTTACGAATGCTTTAGCAATAATAGTGAGTATTTCAAAGTAATGAGTTTGGTCTTCTCTCAAATACCTAGGCGTGTGTCAGACTTGTCCCTGCTCCACCGCTGTTAGCTTTTATGACAAAAGCGCCCGTACTTCATCCAGCATACTTTCCGCTTCGGCATACAAGTTAGCTTGTTCTAGCATGGCGTGGGCGCCAGCCCCCTTTATTTGCTCACTTCTTACATCTAAAACAATAGGAATGGCCATAGGAGACACCTTTTCAAGGTTGACCAATGTGGTTTTGCCTACATACCGAATAAGCAAATTCGCTAAGCGCTTTATGTCCAGCAGCTCACGCTCAGCATCTGCTCGGGCTACGGTTAATAAGATATGGTCGGGGTCGTGCTCTCTCAGCGTATCGTAAATTAAATCGGTTGAGAAAGTGACTTGCTTCATGGTTTTTTGCGCCGCATGGTAGCGCTGCTCCGTTAATCCACTCACCACAGCCACCTGCCTGAATGAACGCTTCAGCATTGGCGCCTGTAACATCCAGTCTTCTAACTCATCGCCCAGAATATCCGGTTGAAATAAGGTGGTAAGCTGCGCCTCACTAATACGATTTACCGCGCTAATCGACAGCCCATAGTCTGTCACACTAAAACTCAGCGGCTTAATGCTCATCTTTTCCATACGCCGAGTAATTAACATGCCTAAGGTTTGGTTGGCCTTTCTGCCGTCAAAGGTATAAAAAAGCGTGTAATGGGTTTGTCTAAATGGAAATTGCTCAACCAACAGTTGCCCTGGAGACGGTAAGGTTGAGAAAGCTTGTTGCAAGCCTAACCACTCTTTCACTTGTGCTGGTAAATTACGCCACATGGAAGGGTTAGCAAGAATATCCCTTACGCCGTCGGCTAAGAACGTAGATAAGGGCATTTGCCCTCCGGCATAACTCGGTATTTTTGCTTCTTTCGCCTTCGCCGGTTTTGCATGTAATTGCATGTCGCGGATAGCCTCAAATTTAAGTACTTGCCCCGCAAAGTAAAAGGTATCTCCTGGCACTAACTGTTGCGCGAAATACTCTTCAACTTCGCCGATAACTTTACCTTGATTGCCCCGCCGAATGCGCTTTACTTTTAATCTTCCTGCTTCGACTATGGTACCTATATTTTGCCGGTGCCGCTGAATCACTCGCTTGTTCGCGGGCGAATAGGTGCCATCGTTATTTTTAGTCAGCCGTTGGTATCGTTCATAGGCATTTAAGGCGCTACCGCCATCAAGGGTGAATTGCCACAATTTGTTAAAGTCGTCTTTGTCCAACCCTTGATAGGGCGTAGCGTTTAGTATTTCTTTATACAGCGCTTCAGGTGTACTAGGGTAACTACACAAACAATTCAGTATGAACTGAGGGATAATATCCATCGCCCCGGGTTGGGGAGACTCACCATCTAGCTGCCCTTTTTTTATCGCGGTAATCGCCGCCTGGCACTCTAGCGCCTCAAACCTATTTGCTGGCACAAGAAGCGCATCACTCGGTTCATCCAATCTATGGTTGGCTCGGCCTATTCGCTGGAGTAAACGGCTTACCCCTTTAGGCGCGCCAACTTGAATGACTTTATCCACATCCCCCCAGTCGATCCCAAGCTCAAGTGCTGACGTACACACTACAGCTCGTAGTTCACCAGTAGCCATCAAGGATTCCGTTTTTCGCCTTTGCTCTTTACTCAAAGAGCCATGGTAAAGCGCAATGGGCAGCGCCTGTGTATTGGCTTCCCATAAATGTTGGAATAGCATCTCAGCTTGTGCTCGCGTATTGACAAACACTAAAGCAGTGCGTGCTTGAGCGATAGCGTGGTAAATATCGTCAATAGCATAGCGCGCCATAAATCCGCCAAACGGTATCCTAGCCTTGGATTTCACTATTTTTATCTTTGGCTTTTTACCCGCTTTCACTTTTATAACGTGAGCCGTATTTTCACTACCGGCCAACCAAGCACCTAACGTTTGGGGGTAAGCCACGGTGGCTGATAACCCTATCCGTTGAAGGTCGGGCGACAACGTATTTAGCCGCGCTAAGGCTAGCGATAAAAAGTCGCCCCGTTTGTTCGTATTTAAGCTGTGCGCTTCATCGATGATCACCCGCTTAAGCTTGCCAAATAAGGTGTCTGCGTCCGCATAACTTAGCATCAGCATAAGAGACTCTGGGGTAGTGAGCAAAATGTGCGGCGGCTTTCGTCGCTGCCTTTGCCGTTTATGAGAGGGGGTATCTCCGGTACGGGTTTCGGCAGTAATCGGCAATGCCATTTCTTCAATGGGCTGCAGCAAGTTTCTGTGAATATCTTGAGTCAGTGCTTTTAGCGGCGAGATATAAAGTGTATGTAGGCCCTTATGCTGATTTTCAGTTAGCTCGACTAAGCTAGGTAAAAATCCCGATAGGGTTTTCCCAGCGCCCGTAGGCGCTATTAGTAACGTCACCTTGTACTTATCTTTATTCACTAACATTTGCTTTTGATAAGGTCGCAAACGCCATGCCTTACTCGAAAACCAATGTGTAAAAACGTCAGGAATTGTTGGCCGCTTAGCTGTCATAAACGCTCGTTGGATGTCTTACATCAGAGTAAAATCTATACGTTGCTCATTCTCATAGGTTTATTTTGTTTTATATTCAACCAATTGCAACCTACCAACGTACCCATTTTCAACGTTGTTAAAACACCCTTAATGTAGGAGTCATGGTGCACCCGTCAAAGTGGATGAAGCCAGATGAGATTGGCTTGTTTTGCATACCCGGTGGTTTTTATATCGACCCCATGCAAAACGTGAGCACAGCCTTGATAACCCATGGACACGCAGACCATGCGAGGGCTGGTCATAAGCAGGTATTCGCTAGTCGCGAAACCCTCGCGATTATGCGTACTCGTTATGGTGACGACATGGCCAAAGAGCAGCATGTGGTTGATATGGAGGTGACCTATCATTTTGGTGAAGTGGCCGTTACCTTTTTCCCCGCAGGGCATATTTTAGGCTCGTGTCAGATACTGATTGAATATGGGGGCTATCGACTTGTGGTATCTGGAGATTACAAACGCAGACATGATCCTACTTGTCCGCCATTTAAGGTTATCCCATGCGACATTCTCATTACGGAAGCCACCTTTGGTTTACCGGTTTTTACTCACCCTCCCATTGACGTTGAAATTGCTAAATTGCTTCACTCTCTTACTGTGTTCCCTAACAGATGTCACCTTGTGGGTGCCTATGCATTAGGCAAATGTCAGCGAGTGATTTTGGCGCTAAGAAATGCGGGATACACGAAACCCATTTACCTTCATGGCGCTCAAATTAAGTTGTGCCTTCTGTATCAAGAAATGGGGATCGCATTAGGCGAGCTTGTACCGGTCAGCGAAGTGAACGACAAAGCTTCTCTGGCGGGAGAAATAGTGCTTGCGCCACCATCAGCCCTGGCCGACCGCTGGTCTCGAAGTTTGCCCCAAGTTCGCCCCGTCATGGCCTCAGGCTGGATGCAGATACGGGCGCGAGCGAAGCAACGGAATGCAGAGTTACCTTTAATTATTTCCGACCATTGCGATTGGCCAGAACTGTTACAGACCATCACAGAAGTTAACCCTAAAGAGGTCTGGGTTACTCATGGAAGGGAAGATGCGCTCATGTATCAAGCTGAAAAAATGGGTTACAAAGCAAGGGCTTTATCATTAGTGGGCTACGACGAAGATGAACAAGGGGCATCATGAGTGAAAGCGTTCAGTGAATTACTAGAACAAGTGTATTTTACATCGAGTAATAATGCGAAAGCGGAGCTTATTAAAGCCTATTTAGCCGCCACGCCCGATCCGGATAGGGGGTGGGCAATTGCAGCCATGGCCGGAACATTGAAGTTCGACTTTTTTAAGCGAAATACAATAAAGAAACTGATTAGCGAAAACGTGGACCCGGCCCTTTTTGCGATGAGTTATGATTATGTAGGCGAAGTCAGTGAAACTGTGGCGCATTTATGGCCTCACTACACGCCCGTTAGCCCTTTGCCTTCACTTAGTGAAACCGTAGAAACCTTTCAACATGTCAGCCGAAAAAACGTATCAACTACCTTAGCTCAATACCTTTCTAAAATGACACCCGCGCAACGCTGGGCACTACTTAAGCTGGGCACTAGAGGGCTTAGAATAGGAGTATCTGCCCGTTCCATTAAACACATATTGGCAGACTATGGAAATAAAGATATCAAGGACATTGAAACCTTGTGGCATGGCGTAAAGCCACCTTATACAGAACTGCTTGAATGGTTAGACAACAAGGCGCCAAAACCAGATATTTCTGGCCACGTGACCTTTCACCCCGTGATGCTATCCCACCCCATAGAAGACAAAGAGATTGATACGTTCACCCCCAAGGATTGGCAAATAGAAAACAAGTTTGATGGTATACGGGTACAACTTTCTTGCCAAACTGGTGCCGCCGACCCTGAAAAGGCACTTTATTCAAGAACGGGGGATGATATTAGCCAGAGTTTTCCTGACTTGCTAGGCGCGGTATCGGGTCATATGGTATTAGATGGTGAGCTGCTCGTCATGCATGGCGACACGGTAGACACCTTCAATGCGTTACAGCAACGCTTGAACAAAAAGCGCCCTTCTCAAACTCTACTATCCTCCTTGCCCGCTGCCCTTATGGTATATGACACCCTTGTATTAGACGGTAAAGATATGACTCACCTTCCTTTAGTACAGCGTCGGCAGCAACTTGAAAAATACCTGTCCAAGGGGGCACCTGAACGCCTTCATTTATCACCCTTACTGCAGGCCGATTCAGTCAATGACCTGCGTGATTTACATCAAAGCGTGTGTGAAAATCGTGCAATAGAAGGTTTAATGCTGAAGCGTTTAGATAGCACTTATGTACCGGGGCGACCTAAAGGACAGTGGTATAAGTGGAAGCGAGATGCGCTCACTGTAGATGCGGTGATTATGTATGCACAACGTGGGCATGGAAAGCGCTCTAGCTTTTACTCCGACTTTACCTTCGGAGCATGGCAAGGTGAGCGGTTATTACCCATAGGGAAAGCCTATTCTGGCTTTACCGATGAGGAGTTAAAAAAGCTAGACAATTGGGTTAGGCGCAACGCCATTGGCCGCTTTGGCCCAGTAAGGGAAGTGAAAAAAAGCTTGGTGGTTGAAGTGGCCTTCGACGCCGTGCACCCATCAAGTAGACACAAGTCGGGGGTTGCTATGCGGTTTCCTAGGATCCACAGAATTAGATGGGATAAACCGGCCGAACAAGCCGATACCCTTGCAAGCGTTAAGTCGCTCATTGAAACCTAAAAGCGCAGGCTACTTATTGCCTGTAACCTGGCAATAAGTAGCACCAATATATGTCAGAACTATTGTGCAATATCAGTTTGTGTAGGCAACGCACTGAATGCGCCATACTGCGTCACGGTGAACGCGCCACAGCGAATAGCAAATTCTGTTGCAGCACTCACATTCTCAAAACTTTCTACCCAAGCATTAAATTCTGTGGTGTTGGCCACTTGCGTAGTGAGGTAATAGAGGAAACCTCCGATGAAGGAATCTCCAGCTGCTGTGGTATCTTTTACATCCATTTTAGGTGACGCTAACGTACCGCTAAATTCCCGCGTGATGTATTGAATAGGCTCGCCACCGTCGGTAACCAATACCACTTTCACGCCACTGTCTAACCATTGCTGGACTTTTTCTTTGGCATTTTCTTCGCCGTACAATTCAGCCAGCTCTTCTTTACTCGCCTTCAGCACGGTCACTTTCTTAGCGACTTCGTCAATACGACCCGGCGCGTTCGCTGTATCATCCCAGAAAGCCGGGCGGTAATTGATATCTAAACACACCATCATATTGGCTTGCTTAGCTTTCTCTAAAATATATTCTGTACCTGGAATAAGCTCTGGCCCTGCGATAGATCCTGAACAAAAATGCAATATGCTGCTTTCATCACAGTTTACTGTAGCCAGGTCGTCTTCGTTAATATGTTTATGCGCGGCATTGTCGACATAAAAATCAAAAGAGCGCTCACCATCTGCGTCTAGGTTGACGAACGCAAGAGCTGTATTGCCTTTGTCACAACGCCATACATGGTCGGTGTTCACGTTATAGTGGTTTAACATTTCCGTTAAAAATGCGCCGAAAGTGTCGTTACCCACTTTCGACACCATGGCACTTTCTCCGCCTAACTGAGCAACCCCAACGGCCACATTAGCAGGAGCGCCACCAGCATAAGGCTGGAATGGCTTCATTGCGGGAATATTGCCCTCTTTGGGCGCGGCGCCTTGGCTCAACATATCGATTAATACTTCGCCTAAACATAAAACTTTCATTTTCCACCTCAGAGCATTTCAAGTAGTTAGTCATTAACATTTGTTGTTTGAGCGAAGGTATTGCTGGAGTACATTGCTCACTTTCGCACCTGAGAGCCTAGCGCAGTATGTCATGCTTTGCTCATATTAAGTGCCAATGCGTTAATGATTCGTTAATCAAATTCGCGACAGTATTCACCAACGCGACAAATAAATCAACCATGTTGATTTATTTATTTCGTTGTTTGTTTTTTAAACTCACCGTCGTCATTTTTATGTTTTTGAATCTAGGGAATTTTTAGAGTAGGTTGATATTTATGACAGTAATCTAAAAACCACAGTGCAAATACCTAGGTGAACGACTTCATTTCACAAATCATAACGAGGCAGTTTAGACATGACATGAATCTTTTTATTACGGCAGGGAGGCAAAATAAATCAGCAAATATGATATAAATGATGTTATACACCGCGCGAAGGAATGATCAACTCACATGACGACTGCAGAAGCTCCAACCCTTCTCGACCCTCGTACTCAAAACGAACGCGACATGTTACGGCTTATAAGGCAAGAACGTGCCTTACCTAAAGCTGAGATAGCCAAGCGTACGGGCCTGTCCGCGCAATCAGCGACAGTGATTATTAATAAACTTGAGGCGGATGGGCTAGTGTGTCGGTTGCCCGCGATTCGTGGAGGGGTAGGCCAACCCAAAATTCCCTTTGGCCTAAATGCACAAGGTGCATTTAGCGTCGGGCTTAAAATTGGTCGCCGCAGTTATGACATGCTGTTGCTAGACCTTTCTGGTCACGTTCGTGCCACACTTCATGAAAATATCGCTTACCCCACGGTAGACTCTTTACTTACCTTTTCACAGCGTGCTTTTGCACTTTTAGCACAACAACTGAATGAAGAAGGTGTATCACGCATTCGAGGCTTGGGTGTTGCCATGCCCTTTGAAATATGGAGTTGGGCTGAAGAAGCTGGTGCATCAGTTGAAGCGTTGAACGCCTGGCGTACCGTTGATATTAAGCAAGAGCTTGAAAACCAACTGCATTTACCGGTATTTGTCAGTAACGACGCCACCGCCGCATGTGGCGCAGAAATGGCCTTTGGTAATAGCCAACGTCTTAATAACTATATGTATATGTTTGTGGGTACATTTTTAGGTGGCGGCTTGGTCATTAACGGTAATTTATTTACCGGTAAATCGGGTAACGCAGGGGCAATAGGTTCGTTACCCTTCCTTGCGCCGCACAGCACACATGGCGCAGAATCCAGCCAGCTTATTACGCAGTCATCTTTGTACCTACTAGAAAAGGCACTGACCCATAAAGGTGAAAACGGCCTTCGCATTTACGATGACACTGAACATTGGCCTGCTTATGGTGAAGTATTGGATAATTGGATACAGCAAGCTTCATTGGGGTTAGCTCACGCTGCACACTGTGCCTTTACCTTGCTTGATCTTGACGGCGTTATTATTGAAGGGGCTATGCCACTAAAAATAAAGCAGCAGCTGGTAGAGAAAACAAAAACGGCACTTGCTAATGTAGACCATCGAGGCGTTAATTTCGGGCGCGTAAAAGCGGGCGAAGTTGGCAGTAAAGCCCAGTCTATCGGCAGCGCTAATTTGCCTTTAATTGCTAACTACTACTAAATTTCACACCCATTAAGCCATAAAGAAAGGAAGTGATTCACCACTTCCTTTAACTCGTTAACGGGTTTTCTCTAAAACTAGGCGCCTTTAATATTACGCGCAAGAAAATTTAGCAGCCCTTGATACAATTCTTTTCTGTTTTGTTCATCATATACGCCGTGGCCCGCTTGCTTGTACTTCAAGTACAAAGGGGTTTTACCTTGTTTTTTAAGCGCGTTGTATAAAGCTTCAGAGTTCACTTCAGGCACGCGAGTATCTTTTGAGCCATGAATAAGCATGACGTTCGCTTTAATTTTATCCACATGATAAAGAGGCGAGAACGCACGAAGCTGCTGAGGATCGTTCCCAAGTACACGTTGTAAATACTCTTTCCCGCCCCAGCTGTTGGGAATATCACTTTCAGTAAACATGAAGTTAAGGTCGTAAATACCCACGTACCCAATCGCGCATTTGTACAAGTCAGGCGCTTTTACCGCCGACATTAAGGCCGCGTACCCACCGTAACTGGCGCCGTATACACAGACACTATTGCCATCTACATAGCCTTTGTCTATCGCCCAATTGGCTGCGAAGGTAATATCATCAATCATTTTACCTCCCCACTCTCTATAGCCTTTCTTTCGAAACTCGTCGCCGTAACCATAGCTGCCTCTATAGTTAACTTGCAATACCGCATACCCTTCGTTGGCCATGAGTTGAACTTCAGGGTTGTACTCCCAATAATCTCGGGTTCCAGGCTGGTGTGGCCCACCGTGGATCATGACCACAAGGGGGGGCTTTTTCGCTGTGGTGTGTTTCGGCAACGTCAGGTACCCATTCAGGGTAACGTCATCGTCAGTATTGAACTGAACAGGCATCATTTTGCTTAACGTACGAGGGTCAATCCAAGACGCATTAGCCCACAAAAATTTTGCTTTTAGGGTATCTCGTTGGAAAAGATAGTATTCGCCTGGGTTGATATCACTGCTAACGTGAACCAGTAGTTTAGAACCATCTGCACTTCTGCTGGAAATCATGGCTGTCTGGCCCGCAAAAGCTTCGGCTAGCATCTTATGAATGTCCACAGTGCGAGATTCCACACTACTATAGACATACTCTGACGCCCCAGGGAATGTCAATGCAACTGCGGGTACACCCGCTTCATTTGACGTGTAAGATTCTATGTCTGTTTTATGGCCAGTAAAAAGCGTGGTTAACGTGGCAGAACCAAAATCGTATTGATAATAGGTCAAAATGCCGGTTTCTGGCGGGCGGCCCAGTAGTATGAGCTGCTGACCATTTTTACTTAATTTTACCGGCGACAGCGAGTCTGAAATACCTAATGCTGTGCCTAAATCTTGCCAAGGCGCATCGCTATTTTGTCGATACGCGCTAAAGTAATCTCCCTCTTTCGTGCGCCAGCTCATGAATTTAACCTCACCCTTACGGTTTGCAAAAGCCACCGCCCCGGGGTGAGGTAACACTTCAACTTTTCGCTTCTTACCGTTGAAAACATTAAGCTTACTAATAATAGGCTCACGTTTTCTTGCATCGTAATAGGTATTCCTCTCTTTCGACCAAGGGTATTCAATAATAAGAATGTGCTTTTTGTCGTGTTCTAGGTAACTCAATATTTCCTGAGTAGCGAAATTGTCTTCTCTGTTTGATATGCGGCTTCCAACTTTTGCATCACCGGCTCTATAGCCATAGATCATCAACCTATGGCTGTTATCAATATTGGCTGCGTATAGCTCACCGGTGGGAATTGGCTGGTCAAAATTATGGGTCTTTTCGGCATATTCAAACACCACCCTTTCATTACTGACCCAATTAACGGAGTGGATAATGTCCCTTTTATCCGGTTTTAGTCCGCCCACCGGTTTCATGGAGTTTGTTTCGAGAATAACCATGAATACACGGTTGTCTGCCCTAACACGGGCGGCTAGGTGTTTGCCGTCGGGTGATAACTTGAGGTCAAGGTAGTCGCCGTGCTTAACAAAATCGTCAAGGGGCAAAGAAGAGAGAGCCGGTTTAATACTTAAAAATAAGAAACACAGTATCACCAAGCAACTATAGACAACTTTCATTTAAAATCCTTTTTAGAAATACTTATTGTTTTTATTACCATAATTGCTGTATTGGCAAGTCTCAAGTATCAATAACTGTTTTTTATACTAAAGACCAATCTCACTTTTTAACGGGTTACCACGCTTTTAGCCCCTTTTAATAGGTCTTCCTTATCTATTTTATTGGGTACTGCGACTCCTCGGCGCGCAGCGGGCCTATCTTCAATACTGTTTTTCCAGCGCTGTAAATTCGCTAACCCCTCTATGCTTACCCCCGACCATTCATAAGTGCGCACCCAACACCAGTTGGCCATATCAGCAATACTGTAATCGTTTACTAGGTATTCGTTGTGGCTCAAATGTCCGTCCAAGACGGTAAACAGGCGCCTAACTTCATTTTGGTAACGGTGGATAGCAACAGGAATTTTCTCGTCTAAATAGCGATGAAACACGTTTGCCTGACCCATCATGGGGCCAACGCCGCCCATCTGGAACATTAACCACTGTAAAACTTGGCTTCGCTTTTTGGCATCCTTAGGTAGAAACTTTCCACTACGCTCTGCCAGGTAAATCATAATGGCACCAGACTCAAAAACGACAAAGTCATCATTCGCTTTATCAATAATCACGGGGATACGACCATTCGGGTTCATGGCTAGAAAGTCAGGCTGCTTCTGCTCCCCTTTCATTAAATTAACCCCATGCACCTGATAGTCAATTTCCATTTCTTCAAGGGCGACAGAGGCTTTCCAGCCATTCGGCGTTGCAGCTGTATAAAGTTCTATCATTAGGCTTTTGCGCTCGCTCGGTGGGTTATGGCGTCATACCAACGCTGTAAATGCGTGTGATCTTCCCTTATTCGAATTTTAACAACACGAGCAAAATCGATGGCACACACTGCCGTAATATCAGCTATTGAAAAGTGATCACCCGCAATATACGCATTGTTGGCCAACCGGCGTTCTAAGATAGACAGGTACTTGGCGGCGTTTATTCCAGCCTGTTCGCCATACTCTGGTACCGGCACCATTCTGTCTTTGAAATACCCAGTGGTATGTTGGAAACACATGCCGACTTGCATCATAAAGGCTAACTCAACCTGGCGCTGCCACATGGAAATGATGCCCTTTTCAACGGGCGTTTTACCCATTAATGGAGGCTCGGGTTGCAGCGCTTCAAAGTACGTACAAATAGCATCGGTTTCAGCGATACAGGTGCCGTCATCTAGCTCTAAAATGGGAATTTTCCCTAAAGGGTTTTTAGCTCGCATTTCGGGGCTTAAATTCTCGCCCTTTTGAATGTCGACCTGAACGTAATCTACGTCAATGCCTTTTTCTGCTAAAAACATGCGTACCCGGCGAGGGTTCGGGGCGGTGCGGGTTTCATAGATTTTCATAAGTATACCTAACATTTTATTAACATGCTTAGCATACTGGCCAGATTTAACAGATACAAATAACGATGAAAGGGGGTGAACTATTCAGCAATTGAATATTATCAGGTATGACTTAACAGGGTATGGCGCTTCTCATAACCTCATCCAGCTAGGGTACGTTCAAAGCAAAGAAGGTAATTGACTGCCATGCTAGCACTTAGCTTCCATTTACCGGTAAACGGATTCAGTGCCATTCCCGTTTGGTACTTTAGCGTGAGATGTTCCCCAGACCATGCGTCAAGCTCGCTAGGTTTAGCAAACTTTCGCCAGTCATGCGTGCCTACAGGTAAGTAACGCATCACATATTCCGCCCCTACTATCGCAATGACAAAGCTCTTCACAGTGCGATTAAGGGTAGCCAGAATCAGTAAACCGCCAGGCTTAACCAGTTGCGCGCATTCTTTTATTAATTGTTGTTGATTGGGTACGTGTTCAACCACCTCAGCATTGATAACCACGTCAAACTGCGCACCGTCGCTAGCAAGCTCCGAAGCCAGTTGATGGCGGTAGTCTACGTGTATCTGGTTGGCTTTGGCGTGACGTTTTGCGACTTCAATACTGGTAGCACTGGCATCTACCCCTGTCACCAATGCCCCTTTGTGTGCTAAAGGTTCACTGATTAAGCCGCCACCACAACCAATATCAACGATAGAAAGGTTGTCGAAAGGTGCGTCTACATGTTGTCGGTTAAAGTGTTGACGTATTTGCTGCTCAATAACCTCTAATCTTGCTCGATTAAAGTCTAAAGCCGTTTTGTACTTACCGTGTGGGTCCCACCAACTTTCTGCTAGAGCATCAAAGCGGGCAATTTCTGCCGTTGATAAATTGATCGGCGCTGACTTTTCGCTTTTGTCTATCATGAGGAAGTCGCTATGCCTTTTATTTATTATCTATAATGTACTAAGTGTGAGAGGCTTTGTCATACTACCCCCACAGGCTACCTGCGTGTGGCAGCTTGGACTTTACCTAAAGTGTATACGTTGTAACTGAGGCTTTTGATTTTGGCAAATGCAAAAAATGTTTATGGTAACCCGCTACAACTCTGTTGCGGAAATACGGGTTTTACGCGGGAAGGATTCTGCTATGTGCCCGACGCCGATGTGGGCAATCACAGTGTTTGCGCAGTCATGACTGACGAATTTCTGCAGTTTTCTCTTCAACAAGGTAATGATCTCATTACGCCATGGCCAAGCATGGCATTTCCAGGATTGTTAGCGGGCGATAGGTGGTGTTTATGCGCCGCTCGATGGCTTCAGGCATATGAAGCGGGCGTGGCACCCAAAGTACGATTAGCTGCCACCCATGAGCGCGCACTCGATATTATTCCGCTTTCTGTTCTAGAGGCCCACGCAGCGGAATAACAGCATACTGTTTTGTGGCTACATAGCCCTTTCAGCGTGAATCATGGTTTACGGTGTTCGAATTACCATTAGGCGCGTTTCCGTCATATCTTCTATGGCGTACTTAATACCTTCGCGCCCTAAGCCAGAGTCCTTCACACCACCGTAAGGCATGTTATCCACCCGCCAACTGGGTACGTCTCCAATAACCACTCCACCGACTTCTAACGTATTCCAAGCTTGATGGGCCTTATAGATATCACGGGTAAATACACCGGCTTGTAATCCATAGCGGCTGTTATTCACTTCTTCTAGCGCTTCCTCAAAGTGGTCGAACGGATACAGCACAGAAAGCGGCCCAAAAGCTTCTTCTGCACTGGCGTCGCAGGCTTTAGGTACATTTTCCATTACCGTGGCCTCAAGCATTGCGCCCTTTCTTTTACCGCCGCACAAAATGGTGCCACCTTCCTCTTTCGCGCGCTCAATCCAATTGTGTAAGCGTTCAGCTTCCGACTCTGAAATCATCGGCCCAATAAAGGTATCTTCGCTTGCAGGATCGCCTGCAACCAAGTTACTCACCTTGTCCACATAGGCCTGTTTAAATTCATCGTAAATGCTGCGATGAACAAGCAATCTTTGCACGCTGATACAACTTTGACCCGATTGATAATAAGCGCCAATGATAATACGCTGTATGGCGTCGTTAATATCCGCATCTTCATCCACTACGCAAGCCGCGTTCCCGCCAAGTTCCAGCACCACAGGCTTTTTCCCCGCTTTAGCTTTCAGTGCCCAACCCACGTCAGGAGAGCCAGTAAAGCTAAGCAGTTTTAAACGTTCATCGGTGGTGAACAAATCTGCGCCGTCTCGGCTGCAAGGCAAAATAGAAAACGCCCCTTTAGGTAAATCTGTTTCTGCCAATACTTCACCAATGATCAACGCGCCTATTGGCGTCCGTGATGCTGGCTTAAGTACAAAAGTACAGCCTGCTGCAATAGCCGGTGCAACTTTATGGGCAGCAAGGTTGAGCGGAAAATTAAATGGCGAGATAAAAGAACAAGGACCAATGGGCACCTTCTTCGTCATGCCTTGATACCCTTTCGCACGGGCTGAAATTTCTAGGTTAACAACCTCGCCGTTAATTCTTACTGATTCTTCAGCCGCGATTTTGAAAGTATCGATAAGGCGTGTTACCTCACCTTTAGCATCATTAATAGGTTTACCCGCTTCTATACATAATGCTTTTGCAAGTTCATCAGCGCGTTCGGTGAATCGCTTCACACAATGTTCGAGTATGGCTTGTCGCTGGTAAGGCGCTAACGCGGTCACTGCGCCTTGTGCCTGCTCAGCGGCTGCGATGGCCTTATCAATAACCTCGGCGTCCGCGAGTGCCACACGAGTGGCACACTCACCGGTGTATTTATTAGTTACCTCTAAATCTGTATTTGCATATACCGCTTCACTGGCTAAATAGTAGGGATAGCTATCCTTCAACATAATAACTCCTTAAAGTTTGGCACTTAATTCAGCAATCGTCTGATTAAGCGTTTTGTCGTTTTGGCTATAGTCCACGGGGCAATCAATCACATGTACTCCGGGGTTATTTAAACAACTCTCCACCATAGGAATGAGGATATCTGCACTATCCACCCGCCAGCCTTTGGCACCATAGCTTTGCGCATATTTCACAAAATCAGGGTTGTGATAATCTAAGCCAAATTCATTGAACGTCATGTGGGCTTGCTTCCACTTAATCATTCCGTACGCATCGTCACGCAATATGATCACAACCAAATCTAGCTTTAACCGTACGGCGGTTTCAATTTCCTGACTATTCATCATAAATCCCCCGTCGCCGCACACGCTAAGTACCGGCACATCAGGCTTCACCAACTTTGCGGCAATGGCCGATGGTAAGCCTGCGCCCATAGAAGCTAGCGCGTTATCAAGAAGTAACGTATTTGGGTGGTAGGCTGGATAATTGCGTGCGAACCAAATTTTATAAACGCCATTATCTAAGGTGACGATTCCCTCGTCCGGCATGACCTTGCGAATATCCCTAACAAAACGCTCAGGTAAAATAGGGAAGCGACTGTCGTTTTCGGCTTCAGCTCTATGTTGTACATACGCCTCATGAACATCTTTATAAAAGTCGAGCTTCCACGCTTCTTGTGGCTCAATCCCTTCTTTTATTTGCCAAACACTATTTGCAATATCGCCTATCACTTCCGCTTGAGGAAAATATACCGGGTCCACAGCGGCGGATTCAAAATTAATATGAATCACCTTTTTGCCATTGTGATGCATGAAAAAGGGCGGTTTTTCCACCACGTCATGGCCCACATTAATGATGAGATCGGCACGTTCAATGGCACGGTGTACAAAGTCGTTGTCTGATAACGCTGTGTTGCCTGCAAACCTAGGGTCGCTTTCATTCAGAACGCCTTTGCCCATTTGGGTAGTCACAAAAGGAATACAGGTTTTATCTACAAATTCACGCAACATTTTTGCCGTTAGCTTGCGATTTGCACCTGCGCCAATCAGCAGCAAAGGAGAGGTGGCCTGCTCAATCATGTCTATAGCATTGGCAATGGCTTTGTATTCAGCGATAGGGCGTCGAGTTAGGCTGGGGGATAGTAAAGGTTGAGTCGTGGTTTCTACCGCAATATCTTCTGGCAATTCAATATGCACAGCACCTGGACGCTCTTCATGAGCAAGGCGAAACGCTTCGCGCACCATGGAGGGTATTCTATCTCCACTGACAACTTGGGCTGTAAACTTTGTGATTGGCCGCATCATGTCAACAATATCGATAACCTGAAAACAGCCTTGCTTGCTGGTTTTAATCGGCTTTTGACCGGTTATCATTAACATGGGCATCGCACCTAGCTGTGCATAGGCGGCGGGCGTAACCAGGTTTGTGGCCCCCGGCCCCAAGGTAGCAAGGCATACACCCACCTTTCCCGTGAGTCGCCCGTAAGTGGCGGCCATAAAGCCCGCCCCTTGTTCATGGCGTGTTAATATGAGTTTGATTGTGGATGTGCGAAGCGACTCTAACAAGTCTAGATTTTCTTCGCCGGGGATCCCGAAAATATACTCTACACCTTCGGCTTCTAGGGCTTTAACAAATAAATCAGACGCTTTCATTGCTCATATACTCCATGCGGTGTAATGGCGCAGGAATGCACCAAGATACTCTTGCTACGGAGGGAGTATAATTAACGATTGATCTTATTTAATGACAGCCCTATCCATTTGGCGGACTAACGCCTGCTACTTATCTAAACCGGCTTCCCACTGAGCCAATTTCTGTTGGGTAGCGACATCCACGCTCTCTTTGTTCTGGCTTATCCACCAGCGCTCCATAAGACGCACGTTTTTTTGGTTAGCTTTGTAAAAGACGTCAATCAAATCACCAATAAACGGAACAAAGCCCAAGCCAAAATCTATCGCTGAGTTCTTAACCATTTGCGCTACCAGCGCTTTAGGCATACCCAATGACTTCCCCAGCCAAACAATACGCAATGAAATTAACAACATCAACGCATCACCCGCCCCAGGAATAAGGCCAACAATAGAATCTAAGCCTATACGAATCGGAATGAAAGGAAGCTTAATTGCCGTGTCTAGAAGGTTGGCGAGCTTCTGCGCTTTAAGTAAGGCTTTGGGTGCTTTAACTTCCATGTTGCTTCTCCACTTTCAAAAGGTTACTTCGTCGCGCCAAGCGCACGAGCAAGGTCTGCGCGTAAGGCGTTTTCACCGCCTAGTTGCCAACCATGCAGATTTTCCTTAACAATGTCGAAAATTACATCCATATGTTCATCGTCGCTATTCAACGCTGGGATATACTCATACTTTTCGCCGCCAGCCTCCATAAAGTATTCACGGTTTTCTTCACCAATTTCCTCTATGGTTTCCAAGCAGTCGGCGGAGAAGCCTGGACACATAACCTGAATAGATTTAACGCCTTTATCAGGCAATGACTTCATGGTTTCGTCAGTATAGGGAGTTAACCACTCTTCACGGCCAAATCGAGACTGAAATGTAGTCATGTATTCATCGTGTGCCAAGCCCAGCTTTTCTGCAAGTAAACGCGAGGTTTTGTGACACTCACAATGGTAGGGGTCGCCATTCATGAGGTAGCGCTTCGGAATACCGTGATAAGAAAGCACCAGTTTTTGCGCTTTACCATGCGTGGACCAATGCGCTTTTACCTTATTCGCCAGCGCGGTAATGTAACTGTCTCTATCGTGGTAATTATTGACGAATCTCAATTCTGGTAACCAACGGCGTTTAGTAAAATCGGCAGCCACCGCATCAAATGTAGAACCCGTAGTAGACGCACAATATTGGGGGTACAGTGGCAATACAACCAGCTTTCTCACGCCTTTTGCTAGCATATTGTCTATGACACTAGATACAGAAGGATTGCCATATCGCATGGCATAATCCACAACCACATCATCGCCATACTCGGTTTTGCACCGGGCTTCTAACGCTTTTGATTGCGCTTTGGTAATAGACAATAGGGGCGACCCCTCATCTGTCCATACCGTGGCATAGGCTTCCGCTGACTTTTTCGGGCGCGTGTTCAAAATAATAAGATTAAGTACAAACCACCATATGGCTTTTGGTACTTCAACAACACGGGGGTCGGAAAGAAACTCTTTTAAATACGGTCTTAACGCAGTGGCAGTTGGGCTTTCTGGGGTTCCCAGGTTGGTAATCAACACGCCTATTTTGTCTTTTTGCGCGTGAGTAAAGCCCGTATTACTTTTGTATTTCATGAATTCTTTCCGCGTTTAGTATTTTTAAAGGATGTACTTATTATACTGAATTAGCGCTAATTATGATCGCAAGTGAGAGAAATATACGGCGATTGGCCTAACAAGAAAAAACGATTAAAAAGGCGGTTTAAACCGCCTTTTTATGATAAAAGAAAAATAACTTTCTAGGGCTGGTAATAGGTGGCAGCGCCTGGCCCCACTGGCATACCTAGCAAAAATACCCAAATGTAAAAGAGAATAGTCCACCCTACAATAAACACCATGGAGTAAGGCAGCATCATTGCTATCAATGTTCCCATTCCCAGGTCTTTTTTGTATTTAGCGGCCATCGCGAGAATTAAGCCAAAATAGCTCATCATTGGCGCAATGACATTGGTGACGGAGTCTCCTATTCGATAGGCAGCTTGAATAACCTCTGGCGAATAACCAATCAGCATTAGCATGGGTACAAAGATGGGGGCGGTTACCGCCCATTGTGCAGAGGCACTACCCAAAGATAAGTTAACCACACCACACATTAAAATGAATAAAATAAACACAGACGGGCCATCTAAACCCACAGCCTGAAGCAGGGCTGCGCCCTTCACGGCCAATACTGTACCTAAATTCGTCCATTTGAAAAACGCCACAAACTGCGCAGCAAAAAACACCAGGGTGATATACAGCCCCATGGCGCCCATGCTTTTCGCCATGGCGTTAATCACATCCTTGTCGTTTTTCATGGTGCCAGTGATTTTACCGTAAACAAAGCCTGGCACCGCAAAAGTGACAAAGATAAAAGCAACAATGCCTTTTAAAAATGGCGAGCCTGGCACCGCACCGGTTTCTGGGTGACGCAAAATTCCGCTTTCTGGCACCACGGTTAACGCCAATATTCCACACACCACAAGAAACGACACACCAGCCCACACTAATCCTTTTTTCTCTAAGGCCGTAGGTTTGTGCATACTTTGAACGGCTAAATCATCCGTGGCGTCGGCTTCATCAAATTTCCCTAATCTTGGCTCTACCACCTTTTCAGTGACCAAGGCGCCCATAGTGGCCACCACGAAGGTACTGACAAACATAAAGTACCAATTAACTTCAGGCCCCACGGTGTAATCTGGATCTATCATGTGCGCGGCGGCCTCAGTAATTCCAGACAGAAGCGGGTCTACTGTACCTAATAAAAGGTTGGCGCTATAACCCGCAGAAACCCCAGCAAATGCTGCGGCTAAACCGGCTAAGGGATGACGACCCAAGGAATGGAAAATCATGGCAGCCAATGGAATAAGTACCACATAACCTAATTCACTTGCCGTATTGGAAATAATGCCGGCAAACACAATGGCGAAGGTTACCGCCCGTTTAGAGGCGTTCACTACCAATGCACGCATTGCCGCTGACAATAGCCCTGAGTGCTCAGCAACAGAAACCCCAAGAAGGGCGACCAATACTGTACCAAGCGGCGCAAACCCCGTGAAATTAGTCACTAATCCTGTAACGATGCGCTGCAGGCCTTCTGCGCTCATCAATGATATTACTTCAATCATGCCGTCAGCTTCGCGCCCTTTCGCGCCTTCAGGGCGAGGGTCAGCCACGGCAATATCAAAATAGCCCAGTACGCCGCTAAGCAATACAATAAACACAGAAAGGAGTGCAAAAAGCGTTACTGGGTGTGGAAGCAAATTCCCTAACCACTCTACGGTGGAAAGAAATCGCGAAAATAGCCCACTATTTCCGCCGTTTTTATCGGCAGAATGGGTGTTTGAATTATCCGGAATCAAAGTATTCCCCTGTCGTTTTTATCTCATACTTACCGACCCGTCAGCAGGGTGCTCTGCGGTGCCGTACCAATAAGCTGATTTTTATAATATGTAATTTTCGCGTGTATTTTACCCGATTTTGTCGCAATTGGGCAGAGGGGGTAAAAACAGAGAGGATAGAGAGGCGTAAATTAGGCGTAAAAAAACCAGCTGCAAAGCAGCTGGTTTTTGTTTAACTAGGTGAGGTAAATTAGTTCTTACCTTTCGAGCCATTCATGTAACGGAAGAAATCGCTATCGGGGCCAATGACCATGACGTCTTGCTTGCTGTCAAAACTGGCTTTATAGGCATCCATACTGCGTAGGAAGCTATAAAACTCTGCGTTTTTAGAGTAAGCATCAGCATAAATTTGTGCTGCAAGTGCATCACCTTCACCACGAAGCTGTCTTGCATTACGTTCAGCATCAGCCAACATAACGGTAACTTTTGCATCAATGTTTGCACGAATCACCTCAGCTTGCTCCTGACCCTCTGAACGGTGCTCTCTTGCCACTGCATCACGTTCTGCACGCATACGTTGGAAAATAGAGTTGCTCACCTCAGTCGGTAGGTTAATCTGCTTAACACGCACATCAACAATTTCAATACCCAACGCGTCAGATGATGTTGCGGCTTGCTCCATTGCTTGGTTCATCAATGCAGAACGTTCGCCAGACACAATCTGACCGATGGTACGTGTACCAAATTCAGAACGAAGGCCATTGTTCACTTTTTGCTTCAATAGGGCTTCGGCTTGCAGTTTGTTACCGCCAGTGGATAGATAATAACGCGCAAAATCATCAATACGCCACTTAACGTAAGAATCAACAATTAAGTCTTTCTTTTCACTTGTAACGAAACGGTCTGGCGAGTCATCTAACGTTTGAACACGCGCATCTAAATGCTTAACCGAGTCAATAAAAGGCAATTTAAAATGCAGGCCAGGGGTAAACACTTTGGTGTCTCCAGTTGCATCATCACGCTGCACTTTACCAAATTGGATAACAATGGCGCGCTCGCCTTCTTTGACCACAAATAAGGCGCCAGACATTAGCACGACAACTAAGACTAAAATTGCAATCGCTAAATTCTTAATCATGATTATCTCCCCTCTCTGTAGCTTTCGCCACGTAACCCTGTTGAGGGCGAGCTATTACGGCTTCGTTGCCCTTCATCAAGCACTGGCATTTGCAAACCTTCTAAGGTGCTGCGAGAGCGAGGCGTTGAACTGTTTTGCTGACGTTCCATTATTTTATCTAGCGGAAGATACATCATGTTGTTCCCGCTTTTGCTGTCCACTAGGATTTTACTCGTGGCGCTAAGTACTTGTTGCATCGTTTCCAAATAGATACGTTCCCGAGTAACTTCAGGCGCACGCTCGTATTGCGGAAGTAATTCTTCAAACCGTGCAACTTCACCTTGGGCTTCTAGTGTAACTTGCTCTTTGTATGCTTGAGCTTCTTCGTTCATACGATTCACTTGGCCACGGGCGCGCGGCTCTATCTCACGAGCGTAGGCTTCGGCTTCGCGAATGAAACGCTGCTCGTCTTCCTGGGCGGCAATAGCATCGTCAAATGCATCTTTAACTTGCTCTGGCGGACGGGCATCACGGAAGTTCATATCAATAATCGACACACCCATGTTATAAGGTTCGATAATTGCCTGTAACTCTTCCCATACACGTTGACGAGTGACTTCACGGCCATCGGTCAATACGTCATCCATAGTGGAGTGACCCACTACATATCTGATGGCGCTATCAAGCGACTGACTGAGACTCATTTCAGGGTTCTCTACGGCAAACGTCCATCGGAATGGGTCAACCACGCGATATTGCATTTCCATTTGAACATCTACCACGTTCTCGTCTTCAGTCAACATAGAGCCAGAAGAAGATTTATCGCGGATAGACTGCACATCGACAGGAATAACAGAATCGACAAAAGTAGGTGCCCAGCGTAAGCCAGGTTCAACCTGTTGATAATATTCACCAAAGCGCAGCACTACGCCACGTTCTGCTTCACGTATGGTATAGAAACCACTGATGATCCATATGACAACGATGAGGCCAATTAGTATACCGGCACCAATGCCACCCAAGCTTTTGCCTGAGCCACCATTGCCACCAGATTTACCAAACTTACCAAATAAGTTCTTAAATACATCATCTAAATCCGGGGGACCTTGATCGCGTCCGCCGCGGTTTTTCCACGGGTCGTTATTATTGCCACCCGGCTCATTCCAAGCCATGCTGATACTCCATAGATTACAGTTTTATTTTTGAAATTCGCATGCATTGCCGTGTTAATTTAAGCACGGTTAATGTCGCACAACATACTCTGATATTCCGTTTTCCAAGCGCTTTTCAAGCCTATTCCAGTCTGCCGTTTGCATACGCACATCGACGACCCAATCCCCGTGGCTGTCATATTCTTCGTTTGCTATACAGTCTAATTCGTATAGCACTCCGCGAAGACGACTTTGCGCAGGTGGGATTTTAAGCGTGTAATTTACCATACTTGTTGCCAAGCATTCACTAAGCGCTTGAGACAGTAACTCGGTACCTTCGCCAGTCTGAGCTGACAACCAGACGCGAGTTGGAATACCGTCTTCATTTCGTTCTATACGCGGTTCAACGTCTTCAAGTTTATCAATCTTATTACAGATAAGTAATTGTTGAATGTCGCCCGCATCTATTTCTTCCAATACGTTGTTCACTTCGTCCATGGTTTCACGATATTTCGCGTCGGCAATGTCCACTACATGTAAGAGTAAGTCTGCTTCTTGCGTTTCTTGCAGTGTTGCTTTGAACGCAGCAACCAGATCATGAGGCAGGTGACGTATAAACCCAACTGTATCGGCCAATATAGCTGGCCCTACGTCTTTCAGTTCAATTTTTCTAAGCGTAGGGTCTAGCGTGGCAAACAACTGATCAGCTGCGTAAACATGTGAATCGGTTATTGTATTGAAAAGGGTAGATTTTCCTGCGTTGGTATAACCCACTAAGGATACGGTAGGAATTTCCGCACGTTTTCTTGAACGTCTACCTTGCTCCCGCTGCTTTTGTACTTTTTCCAAACGGCGCAAGATAGCTTTTATTCGTCCTCGCAGTAAACGACGGTCGGTTTCAAGCTGGGTTTCACCCGGCCCACGTAGACCTATCCCACCTTTTTGTCTTTCAAGGTGAGTCCAACCTCGAATAAGCCGGGTTGAAATGTGACGCAACTGGGCCAGTTCAACTTGAAGCTTACCCTCGTGTGTTCTGGCTCGTTGGGCGAATATATCGAGGATAAGCCCAGTTCTGTCTAGCACCCGACATTTGCAAACCGCTTCTAGGTTACGCTCCTGTGAAGGTGATAGTGCGTGGTTGAAGATAACGACATTAGCGTCGTGCGCTTTTACAGCTGCCGCTATCTCTTCCGCTTTCCCGGATCCAACAAAAAATTTTGCATGAGGCGCACTGCGAGACGTCGTTAATACATCTGCGGCGGCGACGCCAGCAGAAGACACTAGCAACTCTAGTTCAGCTAAATCTTCTTTGTTGTTCTCATCGGTAAAATTGACATGAACAAGTACAGCCTGTTCACCGGCTTCATAACGGTCAAACAAGCGCGTTACCTTTTAAATTATTCACTTTTAGTATTTTCAGAATCTCCTGTTGAGCTCGGCATTGTAATAGCGCGAGCAGGCACAACGGTAGAAATTGCGTGCTTATACACCATTTGGCTCACTGTGTTTTTAAGTAGAATGACGAACTGATCGAACGATTCCACTTGTCCCTGCAACTTAATACCATTAACCAAATAAATTGATACTGGTATACGCTCCTTGCGTAACGCATTTAAGAATGGGTCTTGTAAAGATTGCCCTTTAGCCATTTGATATCCTTAGTTTTTATTATTCGCAGCATGGAAAAAATGCTACTGCACGTCTAATGTATACCACACTCCATTAAGTTAGAGTGTGACTTTCGCTGTAATTTTAGTCAAATTATCTTTAGCAAATGTGTCAAGCCAGGTTACGTCTTCCCATCCACGCAACCATGTGAGCTGGCGTTTGGCTAATTGGCGAGTAGCAATTATACCCCTTTCGCGCATGTCGTCATACGACATTTGCCCATCAATGTATTGCCACATTTGCCGATAGCCTACGGAACGTATAGAAGGTAGATCTTCATTTAGATCACCCCGTTCGTATAGCTGTTTAACTTCCTGTTCAAAACCTTCTTCAAGCATGATATCAAAGCGCGTAGCGATACGCTCATGCAATATACTTCTTTCAGACGGCGCAATAGCGAATTGGCTAATGGGGTAAGGGCAAGCCTCACCTTTCTCTTGTTGCCAATACGTCAAGTTTTTGCCCGTACTGCGATAAACTTCTAGTGCGCGAGTTAAACGTTGCGGATCATTAGGGTGAATTCTCGCACCACTAACGGGATCGACGCGACACAACTCGTCATGCAATTTAGACCATCCCAAGCTTTCAGCCTGTGTGGTTATCTCTGCACGTATCTTTTCATCAGACTTAGGTAGTGGCGAAATTCCATTTATCAAGGCATTAAAGTACATCATTGTACCCCCTGCCAAAATTGGCACCTTGTTTCTGCCGTGTATATCTTCAATTAACTTAACGGTATCACGACAAAATTCCGCCACCGAGTAACTCTGCGACGGGTCAATAATATCAATAAGATGATGAGGTACCGACTGCCTTTCTGCTTGCGTCGGCTTCGCCGTACCTATGTCCATATTAGTGTAGACTAAAGCTGAGTCTACGCTGATTATTTCGCACTCAACTTTTTCTGCTAGCTCAAGTGCCAGACCCGTTTTACCAGAGGCAGTTGGCCCCATGATAGCTATCACAGGTTTTGCAGGTTCTGTGCCATTAACCATCAACACCTCTCCAAAACTCAAGCACACGGGTTAAGTCGCGCACTTTACCAAATCGCTCAACCATTTCCCATTGTTTACGATCACTTTGCTGATCCAACCAGTGCCATACATCTAACGCCGTATTCTTATCGACTTCATCTTCATCAATGAGGAACGAGGACGCTATATCATCTGTATTGTTCAACGTGGTAGATATGAGTTTTTCGAACCATCGCAACCAAGGCAAATGGCGGGTTCCGGCGGGGACCTGTTGTAATCTAAATTTTCCCGCAACATGATTGATTTCAAAGTTGAGCTGCTGCAAAAGTGCAATGGTCGCCTCATTTGCCCCCTGACTATTTAACGCCACTGGCATCAATAATGGCTGGCTATGCTCGGCACTCTTGCATTGTTCAAGCAGCCATAACGGCACTATTTGAGTAACTTCTAAAAGGAAAACTTTCTCACCTTGTGTGTAAATTCTACACAAGCTTGTCAGTTGAAAAGCGGCTTCGTCGGCAATGCTTCTACCTGACGCCTGGGCTTGAGTGTTGCCATTTGGCGACATTAATGCATTAAATCCAGCTTGATAGGCCGCACTTGGGCCTTTTGACTGACGCGATGAATAAGTGCCCGACTCTCGCGCTTGAGGCGCCGGCTGCGAACGTGGCGTACTCGTTAACGGGCGAATATAGTCATGATTAACGTGACTGTGCTCAAACGCTTTGACCGGTACTTCTATGGATGTGTGCTCTGAACCTGAGTGTCCACTATTAGGTTCACTGGCTTCAGGTTCGCTTATTTCCTGTAATGCATCGCATACCGATTTACAGATAAAATCATGTACCAGCCTGCCTTGCTGAAAACGGACTTCATGTTTCGCTGGGTGAACATTGACGTCCACATCTTTGGGGTCGATGGTCATATAAACAACAAACGCTGGCTGCTCTACAATTCCCCATACACTCTCGTAGGCCTGCCGTATAGCATGCATTATAAGCTTATCTCGCATACTACGCCCGTTAACAAAGCTAAACTGCAAATCATTACTGCTTCTAAGCATGACCTCATTGCCTAGCCATGCAGTTAACGAAATACCTTGATAATCCACCTTAACCTGTACCGCATTTTCGATAAATTTCTGACCTAACACGGCAGCAATTCTTGATGCGAGTGACCCCTGCTTATCCGCAACATAACGTTTTACCATTTTGCCGTTGTGTTTGAGCAAAAAGCTGGCTTGAGGGTTACTTAAAGCGATGCGTTTAATCACCTCTTCAATATGCTGGAATTCTGTTTTTTCAGTACGCAGAAACTTGCGCCTTGCCGGGGTATTGTAGAAAAGGTCGGCCACATCTATTGTGGTGCCTTTAGGGTGAGCTGCCGGTTGAATAGTGACAGCCATCTCGCGCCCTTCACAGTAAGCTTGCCACGCTTCTGATTGGCTTTCAGGCCTTGAGGTTAAAGTTAACCGGCTAACCGAACTAATACTGGCTAGCGCCTCACCACGAAACCCCAATGACATGATATGCTCTAGGTCATCAAGGGTGACTATTTTACTGGTGGCATGACGACTTAGCGCAAGTTGAAGTTCATCTTTCGCGATCCCTTTGCCGTTATCACGAATGAGAATACGTTTATGCCCCCCCTTTTCGATTTCAACCTCGATTCGATTGGCACCCGCATCAAGGCTGTTCTCCAATAGCTCTTTAACTACGGAGGCGGGGCGCTCTACCACTTCGCCGGCGGCGATTTGGTTCGCCAACTGGGGGGATAATAACTGTATAGGCAAAGGAAAACCTGTTTACTGTTTTAATGTGAGGAAATTAGGTACTTGGAATGCTAAGTACTTGCCCGATTCGTACAACGTCACTGTTGAGATTGTTCGCCGCTTTAAGGCTACTGACTTTAACATTATAACGCTGTGCTAGCAGAGAAAGCGACTCCCCACTTTTCACTTTGTGCGTTCGGTTTGACGATCTCATCGACGCCCATAACGTGCCATCCGGTGGTACTTGTTTGAAATACCGCTTAGTTGCACTGAACATGGCATTGGCTAGGCGTTCACGATGCTTCGCCCAGTTAAGGTTTTTCTCTTCCTGCGGATTTGAAATAAACCCGACCTCAACCAATATGGAAGGAATATCTGGTGCAGTGAGTACAGCAAAACTGGCCGCTTGCGGTCGTTTCTTATGGAGGGATGTCACTTGCTTCAATTCTTCCACAACCTTATTTCCAAGGTCATGACTTGTGGCCATACTATGATCCATCGATAAACCCAGTATGGTCTCTGTTAAGTATCGCTCGCTTGATTTATCGTTAATGACTTCAGCAGCCCCACCTAGCAACTCTGAATGGCGCTCTGATTTCTCCAACCATCGACCTAACTCGGTGTCGGCCCTTCTCATTGATAATACCCATACCGACCCGCCTTTCGGTTGCGGCTGACTAAATGCATCGGCATGGATGGAAATAAGTAAGTCCGCTTTTTTCTGGCGAGCAATTTCAGGCCGCTGATTGGGAGAAATATAATAATCGCCGCTTCTGGTCATAATCGCGCGCATACCGGGCTCGGCGTTCACCATAGCTTCGAGCTTTTTGGCAATACTCAAGGTGATATGTTTTTCATAGGTGCCAGCAGGCCCCACTGAACCCGGGTCGTGGCCGCCATGGCCCGCGTCAATTGCCACGATGATGTCTCTATCTCGTTGGCTGTGGCTTTCATCCATGACCACGGTATTCTGTTGTGGCTTCGCCGTCACAGGGGCACTGTCTTTTAAATCGACCACAAGCCGATGCCCATAAGGGTGGGTGGGCGCCATAGCAAAAATAGAGGGGGTGGCTGCGCGATTAAGTTCAATAACAATGCGCGCCGATTGCTTATTTTTAGGCGTGGAGTAGCGTACTCTTTTAACCAACGAGCCAGTTTTATCGGCAGTTTTCAATTTTGCTTTGTCGGAAGTTCGGGGTAAATCGATAACCAAACGATGGGGATTTTTTAACGTAAAGTAGCTAAATTCTGGTGCACCCGACATATCAAAAACCACACGGGTGGAGTCTGTTGATGGCCAAATGCGAAGGCCATCAATGTTATTTTGGGCAGCGAAGACAATTTGCGCCCATATGCACAAGCTCATTACCCATAATATTTTGCGCACCATAGTTAAGCCTTACTTCGCCTTTGCGTACCTGTTGAACCAGGTTTATCGTTGTATTTTGTCGTCTCTTTGCTAAATGCACTTACAGTTTTGCAGTATTTTAGCGCCTTTGGCAGAGCGCGCCTCTATTTTAAATTGGCGTCCTGCAGGGTCAATATTTATACTAATCACTATGTCGGGCGATGCCAAGTATTCTGCGCCTTTTTCAGACCATTCTACTAGCGCGATAGTTCCGCCGCCGAAATAATCGCGAATGCCCATAAATTCTAGCTCTTCTGGGTCAGCTAACCGGTATAAATCAAAATGGTAAACAGACACGGTTTCCAACTCATAGGGCTCAACCAGCGTATAAGTTGGGCTTTTTACACTGCCATTGTGACCAAGTGATTGAATAAAATAGCGACTAAAGGTGGTTTTTCCCGCCCCGAGATCGCCGTCTAAATAAATCACCGCCTCAATGGGCGATTGCGCAGCAACCGCCGAGGCTAAATCTTTTGACAACACCTCTGTTTCTTCAGGTGTTTTGGCATAAAAGGTAGAGTGGGGATACGACATTAATTTACTTTCCACAAAACAAAACCAGCGTAAGCCAGCGCATTATTGATTAATTAGCACGCGAACCGCGTCAAACAGGTCGCTTGCAATCATACCACGTTGCCCGTACTGCTGCGCAATATCATCACCTGCTTTAGCATGAAGTACCACACCATATTTTGCCGCGATGTCTACCGCTAACCCTTGCGCCATTAAAGCACCTAGGATGCCACTTAATACGTCTCCGCTTCCTGCGGTGGCAAGGGCTGGATTTCCATGGCGGCAAACCCAGGTTTTTTTCTCGTTATCAATGAGTGTGCCCGCCCCTTTTAGCACACAAACCGCGTGGTAACGTTGAGAACACTGACGAGCATAATTGAAACGGTCACCTTCTACATCGTCTACCGACACGCCCAGCAAACGAGCCGCTTCGCCAGCATGGGGAGTAAGTATACTTTCGTTAATGGTGTATGCGGTGGACTGCTTGCATAAAAGGTTGAGGGCATCAGCATCTATTACTACCGGTTTGTTGTGCGCCTGACAATGCTTCATTGTGATTGCAAACGCCTCCTCGGCCCAACTATCTAGCCCTAGCCCTGGCCCAATAACCACACAGCTAGCCCATTCTAGCGCGGCATCTAAGTCGCTGTCCGTCACCATAAGTTCAGGTCTACCCGCACTGACTTGTATCACCGACGATTGATGCGTGTAAACGCGAACCATACCAGCGCCGCTACGCAATGCCGCTTCACTGGCCAGCCTAATCGCGCCCGCTGTGCCTTTATTGCCACCAATACATAAGAGCCGGCCGTATGTACCTTTATGGCTGTGCACATCACGGGGGCCCATGCCTTTGAAGTGGTCGATGTTCAGCAAAGTTGCACTGGCCTTTGCCAGCGATTGAAACGCTTTACCCACACCCAAATCGGCGTAGACCAATTGCCCACAAGACTGTTTACCGGCCCCAGTCACTAATCCAGGTTTAATCCCAACGAAAGTGACAGTGACATTGGCTTGAACACACCGCCCCATGCTTTGACCGGTATTCGCATCTAAACCAGAAGGAACATCGATACTCACCACGGGGGTGACGGCACTATTTACCGCATCGATAATATCTGCAAATTCATTTCGAATCGTGGTTGTGATCCCGGTGCCTAACAATGCATCAATAATGATATCAGCTTTGTCTATATCACCTTTCTCAAAGGCTTTTATTTTGCCTCCCGCCTTTAACCATTTCGCTTGTGCGTCACCGGCGTCGCCCTCAAGCGTGCGCTCTGGTTCAACCGCGCACACGATAACCTGTTTACCTGCTTGTTTCGCATTAAGCGCTGTAATATAGCCATCGCCAGCGTTATTGCCCTGCCCAACCAGAACAAGGTAAACATCTGAATTGGCAAACCGCTCTTGGCACTGTAGGTACACGGCATCGCCAGCCCTTTGCATTAAGGTGGCCAAATCACAGCCAGACTCTGCTGCCGCTTTTCCTTCATTTTCCCTTACCTGATCGGCGCGAAACAGTTTGTATGATAAGCTTGAGGAGAGTTGAGTATCTAACATAGCAGCATGTCCAAAATTCATTCTATTGACCTAATTCAATTGAGCAACGATATCAAGGCTTGGGGCCGCACGCTAGGCTTTCAAGACGTAGGCATATGCGATATTGATTTAAGTAAACACGAAAAGCCGCTGCGTGAGTGGTTAGACAAAGGCTATCACGGCAGTATGCACTTCATGGAAAGTCATGGCATGAAGCGCGCCCGTCCCGACGAACTGGTGCCCGGTACGCTTAGGGTCATCAGCGTTCGCATGAATTATTTGCCGCCAGATGCCTCGTTCGCTTCGCATCTCAATGATCCCGACATTGGCTATATAAGTCGTTATGCCCTTGGGCGAGATTACCACAAGGTATTAAGAAAAAAGCTTAAACAACTTGGTGAAAAAATAGCACACGCCATCGCCAATAGTGATATTGAACATCAATACCGCCCTTTTGTAGATTCTGCGCCAGTACTTGAGCATGCCCTTGCTGAAAAGGCTGGTATAGGGTGGACGGGAAAGCACAGCTTGACCTTGAATAAAGACGCTGGTTCGTGGTTTTTTCTAGGGGAGTTATTTACCAATTTACCCTTGCCGATTGATGCGCCAGCAGAGCCTGCCTGCGGAACGTGCAACGCCTGTATGACGATGTGCCCGACGAATGCGATTGTTGCGCCGTATACCGTCGATGCTAAGCGCTGCATTTCCTATTTAACCATCGAATTGGACGATGATATTCCAGAAGCGCTTAGACCCTTAATGGGTAACCGAATTTACGGGTGTGATGATTGCCAACTCGTGTGCCCGTGGAATCGCTATGCAGACATTACCGAAGAAAGTGACTTTTACCCGCGCCAAGTGCTGCATGGAAAGCGCTTAATCGACCTTTTTGCATGGTCTGAAGCCACCTTTTTAAGCCATACCGAAGGTTCTCCAATACGCCGAATTGGCTATGAAAAATGGCAAAGAAATATTGCCGTGGCCTTAGGCAATGCCCCTTATAGCAGTGAAATAGTGGATGCACTTCAACAGGCCTTAAAGAAGGTGAGTGACCGAGTAGATCGCCATATTCAGTGGGCGATTGCCCAGCAACTTGCGCGCAAGTCCAACTTAGGAAAGGACACGCCTCTTCGGCAGCAAGACCGCTTAATAAGAATTGTCCAAAAAGGGTTACCGAGGGATGCCTAGCTGGCTTGGCCGAGCTTCTGCGAACTTAATGTTTTACGGGTAGAAAAGGTAACTTCAATAGTCGCTATACCGTCGCCGGAAACTGCACGGCGCTTAGACTCATAAAAATGCCACCAATCTTGCTGCTGTAAATCGTGGATTAAGCGTAGAAAACCATCATTATCTCCCGCATATCGTGCCGTGAATTCACAGGCGTCGCTGGCATCGCATTGAAACGCCGTTAGGGTGAACGCCTTTCCATTTGGATGCGTATTTAGGAAGTCGGTTAATACTGCAGAACGTTGCGGAAAAGTCCCCGTTCCATGACGTATTGATGGCTGTTCGTGTTTTCGGGAACGGGTTAGCACGTCATTGATGCGCGCTTTTTCTGCAGCAGAGGCCACCAGTTTGCCTCGATAAAAGCCAAACTGATAACCTGCTACAGCGATAAAGCCCACCAATAGCACGAGGATCCAAGTTTTCATGTTGCGCGAGTGGATACCTTGTTGAACCTGTTAAGTAAGCTCAAATACGTCAACCTATTTGTGATAGGGCTGACTGAGTTCATGGACGGCATTCACAAACACGCCTGCGTTTTCTGGTGGCACGTCTAAATGGATGCCGTGGCCCAAATTAAAGACATGGCCAGAGCCGTTTCCGTAGCCTTTTAGAATATGAGCAACTTCTTCACGAATGCGTTGTGCAGGCGCATACAACATGGAGGGATCCATATTGCCTTGTAACGCAACCTTATCGCCCACTCGTGCGCGGGCATTTTCAATATCAATGGTCCAATCCAGCCCTACTGCATCACACCCAGTGGCGGCGATTGACTCAAGCCACATCCCACCATTTTTGGTAAACAGTGTAACAGGTACTTTGCGTCCATCTGCTTCGCGGGTTAAGCCGTCGACGATGCGAGCCATATATTGCAATGAAAACTCATTGTAATCACGAGGCGACAACACCCCACCCCAGGTGTCAAAGACCATGACAGACTGCGCACCGGCGGCAATCTGTGCATTAAGGTATTCAGTGACTGAGTCAGCAAGTTTTGCCAACAATGCGTGCAGCGTGGCCGGCTCTGCAAACGCCATTTTCTTGATTTTCGTGAACGCTTTGCTTGACCCACCTTCAACCATGTAGGTGGCAAGTGTCCAAGGGCTACCAGAGAAGCCAATTAAAGGGACGTCACCTTTAAGCTCGCGACGAATAGTACGCACCGCATTCATGACATATTGCAACTCGCCTTCTGGATCGGGAAGACCGATTTTATCTACATCGGCTTTGCAGGTGATTGGGTTTTTAAATCGAGGACCTTCGCCTGTCTCAAAATAGAGTCCAAGTCCCATTGCGTCAGGAATGGTTAGAATATCAGAAAATAAGATGGCAGCATCAAGGGGGAAGCGTCTTAAAGGCTGTAGTGTCACTTCACAGGCTAATTCAGCATTTTTACACAAGGACATAAAGTCGCCCGCTTCCGCTCGCGTTGCCTTGTATTCAGGTAGGTAGCGTCCCGCCTGTCGCATCATCCAAACAGGTGTAACATCAACCGGTTGTTTTAAAAGAGCCCGCAAATAACGGTCATTCTTCAACGCTGGCTTAGCAACACTATTTTCATTTTGCGACATACTTACACCTAATCAAATAAATTAATTCAAAACGTCAAAATTATACCAGTAATCTGGGTTAATGTATTAAAACCTTAGTAAAAATCACCCCATGAGACCAAACCCTGATTAAATAAGATGAACTTATATTGAACTTTAGTCTTGATTTAACCGTAGGGGTTTGCTATTACTATTACCAGCAACGAAAAAGAAGCCCTCAAGGGACCGTGCTAATCTCATTGAAACCCTGCTTCGGCAGGGTTTTTTATTCACTGCTTTACCTTAGCGATAAGGTTAACGCGCCTCTCCTAGCTTATTACTCATCCTTCACATTTTTAGCCTTCATTTTTTCTATGGTGGCCTCAATTAGCTGTCCCGCAATAGACAACTTTGGCGGAATATTCGGTAAAGCAGCAGGCGAAAACCATTGTGCGTCGTCAATTTCATTTTCTTGGCAACGAATGTCACCTTGCTCATACTCGGCGATAAAGCCCACCATAATTGAATGTGGAAACGGCCAAGGCTGGCTGTCAAAGTATTGAATATTTTTGACCTTAACTCCCACTTCTTCAAACACTTCGCGATGAACCGCTTCTTCTAAAGATTCACCACTTTCAACAAACCCCGCTAATGTGGAATACATGTTCGCTTCTTTGTGACGCACGCCTTTGGCAAGAAGAAGCTGATTTTCGCTATGGATAGAGACAATGATACAGGGCGACACCCGTGGATAACTTCTATGATTACAGCGATGGCAATGCACAGCCATTTCCCAATTCACTCGCTCTGTATGCGCGCCGCATTTGCCGCAAAACCTATGGGTACGAAGAAAGTGAACATACTGCCATGCGCGTCCAATGACCGAAAATACCGTATTTTGCTGCTCGTAAAGCAAATGTCGCAGTGACACGGCTTCCCACTCAGGGGCTTCGACACGTTCAGCCCCTAAATCCACCACATACACAGGCGCGTTTTTCTCTGCTACGGGTTCAGATAAGGGCGGTAACTCATGGATATCGTCTGCATACTCAGCAAGAAAATGAAAATCGCCTATACTGCCCGATGGAATATTGTTGTCGCCCTTACGAATGATGATACGGTCATTGCTTACAATCACCCAATGGCCTGCTTTGGCCGAAAGATGCTGAATACTGCGTTTTATCATCATAATATTGCCACCTATTCGCTATATATTTGCCGATAAGATAACATAAATATAATGTAAGCTTTTATCACGGTTCAATTTGTGTCGTGTTAGCAGAGTGTTATACTAAAACTCATTTGCGCTGAGCGGTTATCGGTTTTAAGGAAGGACCCAAACATGTTACAGCAGTTAGAAAGAGTGAAAGCTAAATGGGGCGGTAAAAGTGAAACCGTTGATAACTGGCTGTTAGCAAGGCAGCGCTTACTTGTAAGCTATTGCGCATTGGCAGGCCTGAATACGCATAATAGCTCGTTGCCCGAGGCAAACGATATTTCAGAGTTTTGCGAAAATCTAATGGATTACCTTTCTACCGGCCATTTCGAAGTGTTCGATATGCTGGTAGATAATGACGAAAACGGGCAGGCGCTAAAACACCGTCTTTACCCTAAACTTACGCAAACGACTGATGCTGCGCTTGAGTTTAATGATAAATTTGCCGAAGCCGTAACCATTGAACAAGCTGAACATTTTGATAGCGCATTAGCGAATCTTGGCGAAACCTTAGAAGAACGTTTTGGGTTTGAAGATGAGCTAATAGAGCACATGTACGCGAGCGATGCTGCGTCACAGGTGACACACCGTGTACCGCAGTAGAATAAACAACGTATATAATGGTAGTAATTAATGAATAATACGACGCTGATCCATAAAGCCCGCGTTTATTGCGAACAGCGAGGAGCAAGGTTCACACCGCTAAGAGAAAAGGTGTATGAAATCTTAGTCTCCAAGCATGGGCCAATGGGCGCCTATGAAATGCTAGATGCTTTGAAGGAAACAGAGTCTAGTGCAAAACCCGCTACTGTTTACCGCGCGTTAGATTTTTTACTGGATTTTGGTTTAATTCATCGGCTGGAATCAAATAAAGCCTTTGTTGCTTGCTATCATTTTGGTTGTAAACACCCTGTACAGTTTCTAATTTGCGACAGTTGTGGTGACGTTGCAGAGATACAGTCAGAAGGTTTAAAAGACACATTAGATAATCAAGCCAAGGCAAACGGTTTCCTTATTTCTAAGCAAACCATAGAAGCACATGGTCTTTGTGCAGATTGCCAAGCGTCGGAAGAAACCGTGGCCGAGGAACACTCACATGAATGCTGATTTTGTAAACCCTTTCATTGGCGGCTTGCTCAACGTTATGGAGACAATGGCGCAAACCAAGTTGACACCAGGTAAACCAAAGCGTAAACAAAGTGATGTAGCTAAGGGCGATGTTTCTGGCCTTATCGGTATGGTGGGCCCAAATGTAAGAGGCTCGATGTCGATTACCTTTGATGAAGCGTTAGCCCTGACCATTATGGAAAGAATGGTCGGCGAGCGTCCTGAAAAGCTTGATGCAGAAGTGGGCGACATGGTAGGCGAAGTGACTAACATGATATGCGGCAGTGCTAAGCGCGACCTTGCTGAGCGGGGTTATGAATTTGGTATGGCCACCCCTATCGTGGTTTCAGGCAAGCAACATACCATTAGCCACCAAGTAGATGGCGCCAAAATTATTTTACCCTTCATGTGCGATGAAGGTTTAGCGCACTTGGAAATATGTTTTGATAAATAATTTCTGGCACTCTGAAAAAATTACACTCCCGGCATTTCCAAGAGGCTTTCATTTAATCACTGATAACATTATTGAAGCCTTGCCGGATTTAAAAAGAGTTGAAATTGGTGTGCTGCATTTATGGTTACAGCATACGAGTGCGAGTTTAACGGTTAATGAAAACGCCGATCCTACCGTAAGAGCGGACATGGAGAGTTTCTTTAACCATACTGTAAAAGAAAATTTATCTTTTTACAGGCACACTTACGAAGGTAGTGATGACATGCCAGCGCACTTAAAATCAAGTATACTAGGCTGTCAGGTAACCGTGCCTGTAGAAAAAGGTAAACTCCTGCTAGGTACATGGCAGGGGATTATGTTAGGTGAACACCGCAATCATGGCGGCCCAAGAAGAATTATTGCCACATTACAAGGAGCTGAAACTAGCTCTATATAACAAATAGGCATAAATCGTGCTTAGCTATTTAGTTGAGCACTAGAAAGAATTATCACAAATCGATAATCACTCAACGTTAAACAGGATGTGACTATGAAAAAACACTTTAAATTGGCAGCAATTTCTTTAGCTGTTCTATCTACAACTGCGTTCGCACAAGACTCTTCAGAGCCGGAATATAAGCAGTGGTTTGGTTTATCGGGTATGTTTTATAACACCGACCCAGGTCGTCCGCTTACTGAAGGCGTTTATGATGATGGTCAAGGTATATCTTTCGAATACGGTTTCCGCTTTACGCAAAGCTGGGCTGCTCGTATTGAATATACTGACCTAGAACTTGATTACACATCTGCAATCAGCACAGGTTCTACATCTGAAGACGGCGAAATGGTCGGTATCGACGCACTTTACTTCATGCCTGACGACATGTACTACCTGTTTGGTGGTATTAAGCGCCAGTCAGTAGGTGAGTCAACTACCCTTGCTAACGTCGGTATCGGTAAACACTGGGATTTGTCTGATACGGTTAAAGTTATCACAGAAATCGCGACTTACCACGACTTCGGTGAAGACTACAACGACTACAGCGTTAAAGTGGGTGTAAGCATTCCATTCGGTAAATCAACGCCAGCGGCGCCTCAAGACAGCGACAACGATGGCGTAGTTGATAGCCGTGACCAATGCCCTATGACGCCAGCTGGTGTTCGTGTAGATGCAACAGGTTGTAGCGTAGATAACGACAACGATGGTGTTCTTAACAGTGTTGACCAATGTCCAAACACGCCTGCTGGCACGAAAGTAGATGCGAAAGGTTGTGCAATCAAAGATGCCGACAATGACGGTGTTGTTGATGCAATGGACGAGTGTCCTGACACAGCTGCTGGCGTAAAAGTTGATGCGAAAGGCTGTACAGTATTTGACGAAGAAACGGTAGAAATTACCCTACGCGTTCTTTTCGACAACGAAAGTGCTGTTGTGAAAATGCCTAAAGATCCTGAAATTTCAGAATTTGCTGAGTTCATGAAGCAATATCCTTCAACCACTGCGGTAATTGAAGGTCACACGTCTGCTCCAGGTTCTGAAGCGTACAACATGGACCTTTCTGAGCGTCGTGCTGCTAACTTCAAAGATGTAATGGTTGATATGTATGGTATCGATTCAGACCGTCTAGAAACTATCGGTTACGGTGAAAGCCGTCTACTTGATACTGCGAGCAATGCTGAAGCGCACCGTGTAAACCGTCGCATTTCAGTAACAGTGAAAGACACTGTTAAAGTTCCAGAAGAGAAGTAATAGTCACTCTTATTAAAAAAGGCGCCTAGGCGCCTTTTTTATTGCTCTGTTAACACGAGTTAACGCTGCAATTCTAATATTCATCAGGCACAGCAGGGCCTGCATAGTTGTCGAAACGGGAAAACTGGCCTTGGAAAGTCAGACGGCTGGTACCAATAGGTCCATTACGCTGCTTACCAATAATAATTTCAGCCACGCCCTTATCTTCACTGTTCTCGTGATACACCTCATCACGGTAAATAAACATGATAAGGTCGGCATCCTGCTCGATAGATCCTGATTCACGAAGGTCAGAGTTAACTGGACGTTTGTCTGCCCGTTGCTCCAAGCTTCGGTTCAACTGCGACAGGGCAACCACGGGCACTTCCAACTCTTTCGCCAGCGCTTTTAATGAACGGGAAATCTCAGCAATTTCCAAGGTTCTATTGTCGCTCAGCGAAGGGACTCGCATAAGTTGCAAATAATCCACCATGATTAAACTGATGCCGCCACGTTCTCGTGCTAGCTTTCTTGCTCGACTGCGCACATCCATGGGCGTCAACCCAGAAGAGTCATCGACAAACAAGCTATCTTTGTCTTTCAGCATGGCCATGGTGTTTGAAATACGCGCCCAGTCTTCATCATCAAGCTGTGCGGTTCTGATTTTCGTCTGATCCACGCGACTAAGGGACGCCAGCATACGCATCATGATTTGTTCCGACGGCATCTCTAAACTGAACACAAGTACCGGCTTTTCTTCCGACATCATGGCATTTTCGACCAAGTTCATGGCGAAAGTGGTTTTACCCATAGAGGGTCGAGCTGCCACAATGATAAGGTCTGATGGCTGTAATCCACTGGTCTTTTTATCAAGATCGGTGAACCCGGTGGTTACCCCTGTCACTTCTTTATTGGTTTTTACCAACACTTCGAGACGGTCAATGGTCTTGCCTAAAACCGACTCTACATCACGGGGGCCTTCGTTCTCGCCGGTTCTGCGCTCGGCGATTTCAAACACTTTACTTTCGGCTAAGTCGAGAATGTCTGCGCTGTCGCGACCTTCTGGGTTGTAGCCAACTTCTGCAATTTCGTGTGCCACACCAATGAGTTCACGGGTTATGGCACGCTCACTGATAATTTGAGCATAAGAGACCACATTTGCAGAACTCGGGGTGTTTTTAGCAAGCTCGCCTAAATAAGCAAACCCTCCCGCATCCTCGAGCTCATCATGCTTTTCAAGCTCTTCAGACACTGTGATAAGGTCCACTGGGTTACTGTTGTTCAGCAACCTAATAATGGCACGAAAGATAATTTGATGAGAACGGTTGTAAAAATCCGTGTCTGTGACCAGCTCAGCCACTTTATCCCAGCTTTCAGGATCAATAAGCATGCTGCCAAGAACTGACTGCTCTGCCTCTATGCTATGAGGCGGAACCTTCAATTTCTCTACGCTTTTATCGCCTTGGGGAGGAGATACCACTAACGTTACCTTCTTAGTTCACCAAAAATCCAGCTTGCTATTATGCGCTTTTGCGATGCTTTGAACAATAAAGGATATTGCCCAAAGCGTTTGAAGGTCAAAATTTTAATCAGGTGAATCGGCTCAACCAGCGGATAATAGAGGGGCTATATGGGTGCCACCTCTAACGTTTTTTCTATGCGATAGAAGGTACCATCAAAAACAGTATAAGCCGTGGTATCTTCCTGAAACACCAAAGTGCTACCTATATCTTTTGCGCCCAGTCCGCAATCTATGGTGACTTGTGTCACTTTGCCTGGGACAAAGCCAAGTGATTTAGCATCCACGCGATAATATTGGCTAAAGTCATCTAGATGAAACTGTTGTTCATGATAACGCGGGGTAATGCACTGTTGTTGATTCAGCGTCGCCCTATCACTTTTATATTGTAGAGAACGGCCTAATATCGTTTGTGCCTGCTGTGGTGACACAGCAGATATACCCGGTTGGTGCGCCTCTGTCACCACCCATGTTCCCTCAAAAAAGGCAGGCTCTTTTACCGCACAACCTAGGGTAAACGCACTGACACTGAGTGAAAGGGCAATAAAACTGTGAAAGCGCCAAAACCGCTTAAAATGGCGTACAACACCCACGAAAAACTCCTTATTTAAACTTTTTTCGTCCTATTCGCTACAGAATATGAGCCTCCCAGTAGAAGAGCGTTCATTTCTTAAGACAAAACGACAATAAAATACGTTGATAACACAGAAGAAAATAAAAAGTGCGGCGGCGTTCAATTTCTGAGTCTGCCCCTTTTCTTTCTCATCATTCATGTGTTGATGGTGAAGAAATGGGGGCAGATTTTGTTTTTTCAATCGTTATAACTAATTAGATTTTGACTATTTAATTCATTTTTCGTCTATGGTGATACTACCATGGACAGTAGAGATATCTACACTGCCTTCGCCACCATTGTTGATAAAGCGCAACCAGCTACTCGGGCCGTACTTTGGTTTTTGAGGCTTGTCGCTAGATATATTGTTTGAAATATTACCGCCAGCATGGGTCTCAATATCGAACTGTGCTGACACCCCTGGCTGAAATACCATATTGATGGTTCCACCTACTGAACTCGCCTTCACCCTGCCATTAGGGTTAAGTGTAAGGAGGCTTTTTACATAGCCATTGACGGTGTTAATAGATAGCGCATCAACAGTCTGTAGCGTCAAATCAATCTGACCATTGACGGTTTCGACGGTGACATCAGGGCTAGATGTCGTCACCGCAATCTCGCCGTTCACAGATGCAAACGACACCATTTCATTGCCTATATGGGCAGCTTGTATTTCGCCATTTACTGTCTCTGCATCTAAACGACCATAGACATTCTCTAGGGTAATATCACCGTTCACTGATTCGGCTTTTACCCGTTTACCTGTATTGCTGATACTCACATTTCCATTTACTACCTCGACGTTGGCACCTTGGGTGACACCTTCTAAATACACATCGGCATTAACCGCAGTGTAATTAATATCGCTGTCTTTAGGCACGTAAATGGTCAGATCGTCGCCTTCGTCGTTATTTTCCCACCACTTTTTGCCAAGTCGGTTTACTTCAACGTGTATGATAACCACGTTACCTTTGCGTTCAAAAATGAACTCATTGGTTCTATCACTTAGCTCGCCTACCACCTTGACTTGCTGATTATCCCAAACTTGAATATCCGCTTTACCATTTACATGCTCTATATCGAGCTTAGGTGAGGAGCCAGTGTCTAACGTACGATCCACCTTTTCACCGGCATCAGCTGGGGTACTTGCCAGACTAAGGCCTAAGGTAAATAGGCTTAGCGAAAGCACGCGTGCATAAGTAGAACAGTTGCTATAGAAATTCATGATGAATTCTCCTTAGATTTGCTGCCATTTGGGCGCGTGCACTCGCTCAATTAGGGCAATTTGTTGTTGATAAACTTGATGTAACATTCGAATAAGCGCCGCGTTATTTGGGTCGTTTTTAAGGGCTGTTTTAATAGCCAACGCCGCGTCGTCTAACTCATTCATTTGCGCTTGCCAGTTATCCGTTACCGCAGGCACACTTTGATAACTAGCAAGTAAACTGGTAACTTGCTGTTGCTGTTGCTGACTCATTGATTCCACTAAGGCATAGCCTGGGCTCTCCTTGTCATGCGTATCGAAAAACTGAGGAACCGTTAACCATAACACGCTGGCCAAACACACACTGGCTGCCAGTGCGAACCACTGATTTGATGACACTCTAGTCGAAACCGCTTTTTCTTCTACAATGGCTTCAGACGTTAGTCCCAACTCAATCCCTTTCCAGAGATCTCGCTGTGGCTGTTTCTCTGTTGGCAAGTCGTCGATTTTAGCGTGTAATTGTTTGTCGAAATCATTCATCTTCACACCCCATCCAACCTTTTATCAATTGCTTCGCACGGTGAAACTGCGCTTTACTAGATCCTATCGCCATGCCTAACATGGCCGCAATTTCTTCATGTCGGTAACCCTCTATGGCATGCAGCACAAACACCATGCGCGCGCGTTCTGGTAACCGTAAGATTAGCGCTTCCAAATCGACTTCTGCGCTGTCAGATTCAGCGACATTTGTCATTGCAGAACTCGTTTCAAGGTTAAACATGCGCTTTACCCATCCCCGCTGCTTACGCATATAATCCACAGTGACATTTGCTGTTACACTGTGTAGCCATGTAGTAAATAGGCTCTGACCGTTAAAGTTACTCAATTTATTGAATAACTGGATAAACACCTCTTGGGTCGCATCTTCAGCTAAACCTTTGTCACCGGTTAGGCGAAAACATAAAGCGTAAACACGCCCCACATGCCCATGGTACAGCGCCTTGAAGGCTTGCTTATCGCCTCGTTGCGCAGCTGATATAACAGCCTGTTCGTCGCTTGATACCGACACCGTACTGGCGTGTATGACACGTTGTTGGGTGTGCTCCATGATAATCTCTATTATTTATTAGCAAGCCTGAACATTCGCGGTTTTTGGCTGGCGTATTTGTTAGTATTGTTAGGTTAGTCGTACCCTATACTAGAAAGGTTTAAAGTCACTACAATTTTTTTGGAGTTTTCATGGATGCCGTTTTCACCGTTAATGGCCTTTTTGCTGGCCGTGCACAACCTTTGGGCCCAAGAGGCGCCCCGAGCTGCATTGTAAAGTCCGCTGTTGCTTCATTAACCGTAAGGGAAGATGGGACAGATGAGGATGATCAGGCGAATAAGCGATTACATGGAGGGCCAGAAAAAGTCCTTCACCAATTTGCCCCCATTAATTACCTTACTTTGCAAAAGCACTTTCCCGACGGTAAATTCGTTGCCGGAAGTATTGGTGAAAACATCAGTGTAGACGGCATGGATGATGCTACTGTATATATTGGTGATATCTGGAAATTCGGCGAGGTAGAGTTGCAAATAAGCGCGCCAAGGGCGCCATGTAACAAAATATCCCAGCGCTTTGAAATACCGAACCTAGACCGGTTTGTCGGTGAGCGAGGCATAACGGGTTGGTATTACCGAGTGATTAAAACAGGGAAGATTCACGTAGGGGACGAAGTCACGTTACTTCATCGTGAGGAAAACAGCGTGAACGTCAACACCTTGATGCAATGCGTACACACCAAAGCTGACAAGGTTCTCGCGAACACGCTTGCTCAACTGACTGTGCTTGATGACGAATGGCGCGAAAAATGTGAGAAAATTGCAAAAAAATAGCGCTGAAATAAGCCCATAGACACAAAAAAGCCGCTCAAAAGAGCGGCTTTTTCATATACGTCAACGCTTACGCTTCAGCAATGATGATCACTTTGATAGAAGTGATTACGTCAGAGTGAAGTTGTAGGTCGATGTCATACTCACCAGTCTCACGAAGAGTACCAGTAGGTAGTTTAACTTCTGCTTTTTCTACTTCAACGCCAGCTGCAGTGATTGCATCAGCGATGTCGCGAGTACCAACAGAACCAAACAGTTTACCTTCATCACCAGCAGGCGCGGCGATGGTTACTTCAGCCAACTCGTTGATTTTATCAGCGCGTGCATTTGCAGCAGCTAGCTGCTCAGCAATTTTCGCTTCTAGTTCAGCACGACGTGCTTCAAACTTTTCAACGTTGTCTTTTGTTGCAGGAACCGCTTTACCCTGTGGGAAAAGGAAGTTACGAGCATAACCAGACTTAACAGTCACTTGGTCGCCCAGACCGCCAAGGTTGGCGATTTTATCTAGTAGGATGATATTCATCTTAGCTACCCCTTAAGTTCGCCAAATTACTTGTGTGAATCAGTGTACGGAAGCAACGCAAGAAAACGTGCGCGCTTAATCGCAGAAGACAGCTGACGCTGATATTTTGCGCTTGTACCAGTAATACGGCTAGGGACAATTTTACCGCTCTCTGTGATGTAGTTCTTAAGAGTAGCGATATCTTTGTAATCTATCTCAGTCACACCTTCTGCAGTAAAACGGCAGAACTTACGACGTCTGAAAAAACGAGCCATGAGTGATCTCCTTAAGCGTTGTCTTCAGTGGTTTCAGTTTTCTTTTCTGCGCGCTCTTGGCGAGGTGCAGAATCGTCACGACGCTCACGACGAGGCTCTTCTTTCATCATTGGAGAAGGCTCAGTTACAGCGTTCTTAGTGCGCATTACCATGTTACGTAGGATAACGTCGTTGAAACGGAAAGCATTTTCCAGTTCGTCAACAGCTTCTGCAGTGGCTTCAGCATTGATTAGTACGTAGTGGGCTTTGTGCAGCTTTTCAATTGGGTAAGCCAGTTGACGACGGCCCCAATCTTCTAAACGATGAATCTGACCACCGTCTTGCTTAAGAATTGTAGTATAACGCTCGATCATACCAGGTACTTGTTCACTCTGATCAGGGTGAACCATAAATACGATTTCGTAATGACGCATTATAGCTCCTTACGGTTGTAGCCTCGACAGTACAGCCGACTGTATGGAGACAAGGAACGAATTGGGTTGGCTGTAAGGGCGCGCATTATACGCGCAGGCAATTAATTGCACAAGCATTAATCACCGACTAAAACCGCTTAATGCGTATTTAGCGACGTAAGTTAGCAGAGAAAGTAAACACCGTTGCCTGTTCGTTTGACACCACTGACAGTTTTCCTTGATGAGCTTCGGCTATTTGAGAGGCGATGAAAAGCCCTAATCCTAGCCCGCCCGAGTGTTTGGCATTTTTATTCCGCCAAAAAGGTTGGAAAAGCTTCGCTTTAGTGTCTTCTGGTATAGGGGTACCGCTGTTAGCTACGCTAAGGGTGAACACGCCATTCACCTTACCGGCATAAACATCGATAGGGTGGGCATGGTCGCCATGGACAATAGCATTAATCAGCAGGTTCGAAAGCAATTGGCCTATGCGTTCTGGGTCGCAATAATGAGGCCCAGAAACCTGAATATTGGTATTAATATGGCATTCGGGGTGTAGCGTAGCCAATTCATTTACACCGTGCAATAACACTTCTTGAAGCGTCTCAGACGAGCGTACATTTAGGGTAATGCCTTTGCCCATTTTACCATGGGTGAAATCCATCACATCATTAATAAGGCGCTTCATTTTATTCACACTGTTATCCATGCGCTTCAGTACCTTTTGGGTAGTGCCATCGGAAAGTGTTTCAGAGAGAAAGTCCACGCCCATTTTTAACGATGATAAAGGCGTACGAATATCATGGCCTAGGATAGCAATGTATTGCTCTCGCAATTTCGCCGCAGACTGCTCATCGAATAAAGCGGATTTGGCAGAACTAAGCTGATCGTTTACCTCAAGTTGGCGAGAGATGAGCTCAGCAAATGACGCTATTTGATTATCAATTTTTGCTGTTTTTAATGCGGTAGGGGTGGGATCTAACCCACACAAGGTGCCAAAAAATGAGCCGTCGGTTTTGTATATTGGGTAAGAAAAATAGCTCTCAAATCCATACATGACAGGAATGGGGCTGGTTTTATATTGGCTGTCTTTAGAGGCTTCTTCTATTACAATGGCCTTCGCAGACTGGCGAACTTGGCTGCAAAACGTGGTTTGGATTTCAAGCTCATCACCAGGCTTTAAATTAAAGTCTACCTTGTCGAGTACCGAACACATGGTCCAATTATCTTCGGTGACTCTGGCGACGCATATAAAGCGTAACCCTGTGGCTTCTGACAGAATATTCATGATATGCGGTACCGCTTCAATAGCTTGGATGGCAGCAATATCTTGTTGAATGGCCTGTTGCATTACATCTCCTTTCCTACCGAATTTCTGTCGCTTGTCTTTTTCCTATGCGTGGACAAAGTAGTGGGTCAGCATCACTTAAACACATCGGTGTTTCGCGAAATCTACCGAAATGGCGAAGCTTTTCCCAGAATAACAGACTTTGCCAGTTCCCCGCATCAAAAGTTATGCAAGCGCGGTGGTGGGCGCTGATATTCGCTAGGCGACCAAATACGTGTATAAACCTCAAAATTAACTGTTTATTTATACAGTAAAATACTGTACAGTTTTTGTGTCTTTTAAAAAACAGGGGACCTACCATGGCCATTACCACACAGTATGTTGTTACACACAAAGGGGTAGAAAAATTGGTAACTACCGATAAAAAAGAAGCCGATCAATACGATAAAATGCTTGACGCTGCCGACCAGCTAGCAGAATACATTCAAGCGAAAGGCATTAACTTAGACGATAGCCTTGCTGAAGAGCTTTCTATTATGTTGGCAAAAAGCAAAGATAAAGTGGCTAAGATATTTAAAGGTGCAACGGCACAGAGCGTCTTAGAAGACGAAAGCGCCGAAGTGGTAAAGCTAAAGGCTAACGGTTAACCACGGCGAGGTGACCTACCGTTAGCAAAGTGCTTTTCAAACGATTTGCCTGCGCTACGTAGTGAATGAATTACGTTTCGCGCGGGCAACTATCCACAGATGAGTCTAGCGCTTGTCAGTGCTAAAACGGAGAATAAGCGAATGCACTTGTTCTACTGTTGTTTTAAGGTCGTTACTGGCTTTGAGTGACGCTTCAGAGGCTTGTTGGGTGTCTTGCGCACCGTCAGCCACTTCTACAAGCTGCTGATTAATATGGTCGGCCACGGTACTTTGCTGTTCAACGGCTGACGACATTTCAACAGTGGCAGAGGCTATACCAGAAACTGCATTGTTAATTTCTTTAAGCGCCCCTCGAGTCTCTTCAACAATTTCGGTGCCGTGTTCTGCTGAACTTAGCCCTTCCGTTGACACTTTTACAGCGCGTTCGGTACGCGCTTCTAATTCTTGAATAATGTTGTGTATTTTATCCGTGGACTCTCGTGTTTTTGAGGCTAATGTTCTCACTTCATCGGCCACCACAGCAAAGCCCCTTCCCTGTTCACCTGCTCTAGCGGCTTCTATTGCTGCGTTAAGGGCTAACAAATTGGTTTGATCGGCAATCGTGGAAATAATACTGGCAGCTTCGCCAATATCAGAGGTGGATTGGGCTAGTTCTGTTACTGTATGAGAAATAGATTCTACGGCTTGACGTAACTGCAAAATAGCCTGCATGGATTGCTCAGCTTTGTCATTACCGGTTTTAACATTGTCTGCTGCAGTTTGCGCACTTGCAGCATTGGCCTCCACACGTTGAGCCACATCTTGGATGGCTTGGCTCATTTGGGTAACGGCAGATGCAATTTGCTGTGTCGCCTGATTTTGTTGTACTACGGCGGCACTGGTTGTTTCTGCTTGGCAATGTGTGGTGGATGCGATTGTCTCTAGCCCAAATGAAGCATCTTTAATTCGCGTTAGCGCCGTACGAGTTCTGGCTAGCTCACAGGCAAGTACTAGCTTAGCTTGAGCAATATAGTTCACATCCTGATAATAGGTTTGCGCCACAATATCGTTGCTGTAGCTAGCGGGACTTAACGCTAAAAGCCCCTTCCATTGCGCGCGGCTAACGCTACTTTGCCATGAGAGCATAACAAGGGAAGCCATCAGGGCTAACAAGCCTGCGAACGCGCCGTATGCAACCCCCGCCCCTATCGCAAGTAAGATACCAATGAGCCATATTGGATAGACGGAAGCGAGTAAAGAAGCGGCTTTACTCATCATACTGACCGGCGATTTATTCTCCTGTAAGCGGTGGTAAATTCCTAGCGCTCTTTCTTTTTCGTGGTCTTGGGCTGCGATCCTGACAGATTCGTAGCCCACAATATTGCCATTTTCATACACAGGCGTCACAAACGCCGACACCCAGTAATGATCGCCATTTTTGCACCGGTTTTTAACCAGCCCCATCCAGCTTTTTCCCGCCTGAAGGGTCGCCCACATCTCTTTAAAAACGGATGCTGGCATATCAGGGTGTCGAATAAGGTTATGATGTTGACCCACAAGCTCTTCGCGGGAATAGCCACTCACTTCCACAAACTCATCGTTGCAGTGCTGAATAACACCTTGGCGGTCGGTAGCGGATATAAGACGGTAGTGGGGAGGGAATACGTTCTCGCGTTGAGTGACGGGCTGATTACTTCTCATAGTTTACGCTATCTCCATCAAGCGTTATCACAGCGTGATACAAATTGTTCGTTATTGTCAGGCATAACAATAAGCCTAGAACACAATTCACAAATTTGTATACTAAAGTAGCATCTTTAAAAAGTCACTCTCTATCAAATACGTACCGAGGTGAATTAGGCACGTTTAAGCGAAACCGATACGGTTGTCCCTTGATTTTCTTGGCTCACCACTTCAATTTCGCCTTCGTGCTCTTCAATAATGGTTAACGAAATAGACATCCCTAATCCCGTGCCATCCCCCGGCGGTTTCGTGGTAAAGAATGGGGTAAACATTTTACTTATCACATCTTTTGACATGCCGTGCCCCTGATCTTCAACGCTGAGTATGGCCAACGTATCTGTCTCGTCTAAGCGAATAAAAATGCTTTTCCCTTCAGGTGTAGCGTAAATAGCATTGGTAAGTAAATTCACCAATACCTGTTGAATTTGCCCAGCATTTCCTAGTACTTGCACATCATGAGAAGGCGCAATAAAGTTAACGCTGTTTTTGTACTTATGTAAGTTGGCTGTCAGTTTTACCGCGGAATTCACAGCTTCCACTAGGCTTACGGCACTACGCTTGCCTGCGCTCGGGTATGAAAAACTACGAAGCGCTTTAACTATTTCGACAATACGTTCAATGCCTTCGGATGACTCTTCGAACATTTCGGCAATAGCTTCAGCACTTTCGTTTAGAGAGTATCTATCTTCAAACTCACGAAAACGCGCTAGGATGTCACCCCCTGCTTGCTCACACAAACCTTGAATATCGCCAAGGGCACTTTGATAATCTTTAAAGATATCTTTCGCCACTGAAGTATTACTTCTCACATACCCTATGGGGTTATTAATTTCATGAGCAATACCCGCTGCTAGTTGTCCGAGCATGGCCATTTTATCGGCAGAAACCAGCTTCTCTTGTAAATGTGCTTGGTTTTCTTGCATGGATGAAAGCGCGGCTTTTTGATGCCTAACCTCGTGCTTGGTGCTTTGATAACCCAAGCCAAATTGCAGGTAATGTTTCGTGGTGTCTAAGATATGCAGCATTTCTTCATCTAAATGGTCGTCTTTAGTCACCAATGCTAACCAAGCGTTTTCATCCTTGCCTAGCTTTTGCATAAAGTGGAGTAACCTCACCTCTTGCTCAATCCTTGGGTTATCGATTGCACTAACACACCAGTGAGAATAGTCGTCACAGTAAGAAAGAGGCAGCGCTTCCAAGATAGTACTCACCATATCAGGGGCATCTATCCACCCTTCGTCGTGGGTCCACACCTTATTGTCCGCTATTTCAGGTTCTTTTCCTGGCGAGGTGATGAGCACTATACCGCAATAGGCATCGGTGAATTCCACCGCCGACTTGAGGGCGGAAAAAATGAAGCCCGATCCGCTGTCGGATTGCGTTAGTTGAGAAGCAGAGCGATTTAAATAGAGAAGTTCTCGTTCACGCTTTTTACTATCGTGAAGCGCTTTACGTAAAGCTTGGTTAGCAAGATAGGCGTCGTTGGAGTAGCTTTCTAAAAACCACTCCGCATTTTTTCGGGCGTGTTTTTGACGCTTTAATTGGCGTTCAAGTGAGCTCACCTTAGCCTTAAGTTCGGCGACTTCTTTGGCTTCACCTTGTTGTGATGAATGCTCCAAAATCTCTTTCTCCTGACTTAAGGCTAGTGCTTTCCCTTATGGGTAAGTATAGCCCAAGATTACTGAGTGAGTTTATCCAATACCATCATGACGCGTTCACTTGCTTTTTCCATTTCCAGCACTTTGCTTTCTACAGTATGAGGGTCATTTTTCATATTGGCTTGCAGTGCCGCCACGCCATGTTGGTGAACCGCAGCGTGAGGGGCTTCAAGCTCTCTAAACGCTGAAAGTTGGGCCAATTGAGCATTCCGATTGTCGCTATACCATTGACCTAAACGACATTGTGTATGGTCAGCAAAATCACTGGCTTGTTTGCTACTATAGCCACACAGTACCGCATAAACCTCAGATTTCCACACTACGTGATCTAATTTAACGGTTTGAATAAATGCACTGAGTGCGCCTGTGCTTATGGTGCTTCGCATGCTATCGCAATGGTTGACCATCACTTCGTAGCTGTTGTTTAGCGTATTGATGCCAACTTCAAGGGCTTCATTGTTGCCTCGTAGCTCATTAACCCCAGACACCGCTTTCGCTGTGGATTGAATGATACCGTTAACCAACTCAGACACCTCCGTCGCTGATTTGTTGGTTTCGGTGGCCAACGCCCTAACTTCATCTGCGACTACACTAAAGCCTCTACCCGCATCACCTGCACGGGCAGCTTCTATCGCCGCATTCAGTGCTAGCAGGTTAGTTTGATCAGAGATACTGGTAATCGTAGAAACAAACTTGTTGATGTTATCAGCTGTGGTGGATAACCCTGAAATGCGCTCGCTCATGCTGCTCATTTGAGAGCTCAGGCCCCCCATGTCTTTGATGATTTTTTCCAATACACCGGAAGAGTCACTAAATAACTGGCCAATATCTGCGGTGGCTGTATTTTCTGCATCTATGTGTTCAAATGCAGCGAATACCGTTTCTCTGATCCCCCCCACTTGCTGCAATGAATCAAGCAAGCCCTTGGTGATCCCAGGCGCGTATTGGGTTGACTGTGACTGCTGCAGCTCGTTATTTTGTTGATGTAGCGACTGATTTTCAGTCTCTAGCGCGCTTATTCTGTCAAGCGCTTGGTGGTATTGTTGTTGGAGTTGCGATACTTCAGCCGCTTTTTCTTCATAACGATGGCGAGAGACAAACATAGGTGTACCAAATTAGATAAATTATTTTCAGGGTAACAGATGTGTCGGCACTTCCACCATTAGTCTGAAGTCGAATCTCATATTAATTTTGCGGTTGTACCTCTCACAATGACTTGAGGCGCCAGAATGTGCTCAATAGACATTTTCCCATCTCCGTAGGCATGATTTAAAATCCATTGCGCCGCCATCGCACCTATTTCCCTTATGGGGTAGTCAATGGTGGTGAGTTTAGGCGTTAGGTAACTGGCAAAATCCACGTTATCGAAGCCAATAACCGATACGTCTTCTGGTACCCGTTTGCCATGTTTTCGCAATGCATTTATGGCTCCTGAGGCCATTTCATCGTTCGCGCACGCAATGGCAGTAAAATGCACCTTGCGAGCCATTAATTCGTCTACGCACTCTTCACCAGAAAAAGCTTGGAAGCTACCTTCTGCCATCATGCTGTCTTGAAAACTAAGCCCATTTTCCTGTAACGCTTTTTTATGCCCGGTTAAGCGGTTAATACCATCAGCTTTAAATAACGCACCAGCGGCATAGGCAATGTCTTTGTGGCCTAGTTGAATAAGGTGATGTGTTGCTAAGTATCCACCCAGTACATTGTCTAAACTGATGCACTTTTCACCAATGTCCTCGATGTACCTATTAACTATAATCATGGGCACATCTTGGCTGGCTAAATCAACCAAATAGGCATCACTCACCGCTTCCACATGCAGTATAAGTGCATCGCAACGGCGACTTAGCAGCGCTTCAATTTCTTTCTTTTCAAGGTCTTCATCACTGTGACCTGTAACCACAAACATGTGTTTGTTGGCTTGTCTAAGTACCTTTTCCGACCCCGCCATCATAGTACCGAAAAACGAACCATGTAATTCTGGCACCACATAACCTACGGTATGTGTTTTGTTTGAGGCGAGTGAAGCTGCAATAACATTATGACGATAGCCTAGCTTTTCCATGGCATCGACAACTTGTTTGCGTGTTTTTTCCTTTACTGTATCTGTGTTGTTTATCACACGTGACACGGTTGCTGAAGACACTCCCGCTAATTCACTGACTTGCTTAATTGTTACCATAGTGCTCTAAAAATACATCGATTCCCGTGTACTTATCCCTGCTGTATTAGAGAAATGCCTGTTAGGCGTTATTTGTTTTTGTCGTTAAACCCAGCGCGTTTTGTATGGACACCACGGTTTGGTCATCTAATGTATACCAGCGCATAATTATCGCAACACCTATTGAAGCAACTGCAGGCCCAATGCAAAACAAGGCAACAATACCTTGCGCGACATCTGGGTTGAACACGCCCGCTTGATAATTGAAAAACGCGAGTAGCCAACCAGCCAGCGCTCCTCCTAATGCCAAACCAACTTTGATAAAAAATACCACGGTAGAATAGGTTAAGCCGGTCATTCTTAGGCCAGTTTTAAACTCGCCATAATCCACTACATCCGCAATTTTCGACCATAACAAAGGGGTCGCCATCTGCAAAAACAGCCCCCATAAAAAGTGCAAAGAAATAGCGGCGTACCACGCATCATAAGGAATGAAGAAGTTAACAACGCAAAGACAGGCACTGATTATTTGTAAGCCAATATACACTTTGATTTTACAAAACCGTTTGGCTACAGGGTTGGCCAGCGCACATCCAATAATACTGCCGATCATGCCGGCGGTCACAAACAAGGTGGCAGACTCTGGACGCTGTAATACATATTTCACGTAATATAGTGCAAGTGTATTACGCATTACCATGCCTGTCAGAAGTACTATTGCAACCAAACAAAGCACCCGACACTGGTCATTTTTAAATAACGCCGCAAGTTGAGACTTGTAGGCTACTGGCGCATTATTAGAGGGAGGCACTCGCTCTTTTGTGCCTAAAAAACAAAGTAAAAATAGCATGGCACCAACAGCACTCATAACCATCATTGCTCGCTGATATCCCAGCGCTTCGTTTCCCTCTCCAAGCCATTCAACTAACGGTAACATAAACGAAGTCACCAGTAGCCCACCAGCCATGGCGAAAACAAATCGATATGACTGTATGGATACTCGTTCAGAAGATTCTGCACTCATCACACCGCCTAATGCAGAATAGGGAATATTAATGGCGGTATACATCAACATTAACAATGCATAAGTGGCAAAAGCATAAATAAGCTTGCCGTTTTCGGGGAGCCATTGAGGAGAGGTGAAGGCCAGTACACTGCATAACGCAAAAGGTAGCGCTAACCACAACAAATAAGGGCGGTACGATCCCCAACGGGTGCGTGTTCTGTCCGCTAGCGAGCCCATAAGAGGGTCGGTAATCGCATCAAAAATCCGCACTAATAAAAACATGCTTCCAACGGCAGCTGCCGATAAGCCCACCACGTCCGTGTAGTAAAATGTCAGAAACAACATCACGGTTTGAAAAATGAAGTTGCTTGCTGTATCGCCTAACCCGTAGGCAATTTTCTCCTTTGCACTCACCATAAGCTTCACCGTTATTTTATTGTTATAAGTGTATTAAAGCATCTCTTTACGTTGCATGAGCAGATTTTGTAATTTCTTTGCACTCGCTTTTAGCGTGCGCTTTTGGGTACTGTAATCCACATAGACTATGCCAAATCGCTTTTCATACCCTAAAGCCCATTCAAAGTTGTCTAGCAGGCTCCACACAAAATACCCCGTAATATTCACCCCAGCTTCCATCGCATTGGCCACCGCCTGTAAGTGCGTGGCCAAATATCGAATACGCTGCGTATCGTTAACTTCACCTTCGTCGTTAAGAAAATCGTCACTTGCGAGGCCATTTTCTGTAATGAGCAACGGCGGTAAGGTGTAATCAGTATGCAGTTGTACAAGTAAATCCGTTAAACCTTGTGGATAAACCTCCCACCCCATTGCCGTGGTTTCACTGCCTTCAGGAGGGGGGAGCTGACACGGATCGCTAGTGCCATCATCTTTCACTTTAGCCCGCGTGTAATAATTCACCCCTAAATAGTCTAAAGGAGCCGCAATAATATCCATGTCGCCGTCTTTAATATCCGGACGATGTGCCAGCGGTATTTGCTCGATAAGTGAGGGATACTCACCATGAATAAGCGGCTTTATATACCAGTCGTTATGGTGATCGTGAGCCAGTTTCGTGGCACGTATATCCTCTTCGCTGGATGAATTAGAATAAAACGGGGTAAAATTCAGCACTATCCCCGCTTCTGCCTTAGGCGCATTTTTTCGGATAATAGGCATGGCTTTGCCATGGGCTAACAATAGGTGATGAATGGCTTTTTTGCCATATTCCTTACCCACCAAGCCTGGCGCGTGCACACCAATTTCATAACCTAAATAGGCGCTGCAAAAAGGTTCGTTTAATGTCGCGTAGGAAAAAACCCTGTCACCAAAGGCTTTTGTGACGACATCGACATAATTGGCAAATGCGTCGGCTGTCTTTCTATTCAGCCACCCGCCGGTATCTTCTAAATACTGAGGCAAATCCCAGTGATACAAAGTGACGTAGGCCTTAATATTGTTGCGTGCAAGGGTATCTAGAATTTTGCCGTAAAAATCTAAGCCTTGCTGATTAACGCTACCATCTTGTCTTATTATCCGCGGCCAACTCACTGAAAAACGATAGGCATCAACATTTAAGGCGTTAATGATAGAGAGGTCTTCTTCTATGCGGTTAACGTGGTCACAGGCCACAAGGCCATGACTGGCATCTGCAATTTTACCGGGCTTGTTACAGAAAGTGTCCCAGATGCTTAACTCTCTGTTATCTGCATCACCTTCAATCTGAAACGACGACGTGGCCACGCCAATCGTAAAATCACGTTGCGCGAATGGAGAACCTGCTTCGGCCAATATATCCATGAGTTAACAGCCCTAATTTAAAAATAGCTACTACGACAAGGCGATTCATCTTGCCTAATAAGACGGCAAAGACGACCACTAAATTCATTTGAGCTTACCAAATCTTGTAAGCGCTTTCATTTCATTTATATTAGCGTTACTTTTACACAAAATACCAGCTTTACATTTAACAAATAATTGGCACTCCAGTTGTAAAAATGCAGTAAACCAAAATAAAATCAACATTTTCCCGTGTGCAAAAACACCCCAAAAGCCCTTAGAAATGGGCAACGCCTGTTGCAAACATCAAAATCAAACACGCGTTTAAATGTTAAATTAATGAGAAGATGATTGATTTTTTCTCGTTGATATATTAATTTAATGTAAGCGCTTTCAGAAGGCCTTTTTATTTTTCTGACTTTGTAAGCGCTTACAGCACCCTTTTTACTGGCCATCGCGGCAATGATTACAACTAACTTCTATTGAACAGGGCTGAAAATAATGACTAAAAAAGCAACTCAACTTACGCGGATAGCAGCCGCGTTATCAGTCACTACCCTATTTGGCTGCGGTGGCGGTGCCACCACCTCAACTGACATCGACAGTGTTGACGTTTCTGCACCTGTCAGTGACTGGCAACTTGTATGGAGCGATGAATTCGACGATACGGGTATTGACGACAACAAATGGACTCATGAAGTTAACTGCGATGGTGGCGGTAACAATGAAGCCCAATGTTATACCGATAGTGAAGAAAATGCGTTCGTTAGTGACGGTGTACTGAATATTGTCGCTTTGCCTGCAGAAGAAGGGGCGGCAAAGCCTTACACGTCGGCACGCCTGATTACCCAATATAAAGCAGATTTTAAATATGGCCGCTTTGAAATACGCGCCAAGTTGCCTGAGGGTCAAGGCAGTTGGCCAGCATTTTGGATGATGCCAACTGATAGCGTATACGGTGGTTGGCCGCGTTCTGGCGAAATCGACATTATGGAAGCAGTGAACTTGAAAGCTGCAGATGCTGACGGTAATCCTGAAGCGCATATTTATGGAACGCTACACTATGGTCAAGAATGGCCAAACAACGACAGTTCTGGCCAAGCCTACTCGCTACCTGATGGGTCGAATCCAGCAGACGATTTCCACACTTACGCCATCGAGTGGCAAGAAGGTGAAATTCGTTGGTATATGGACGATTACCTTTATGCTACCCAACGTCGTTCTGAAGTAAGATATAACAGCAACGGTGAAGCCACAGGCTTATCACATCGTGGTTGGTACACTGAATATTTTGAACAGGGTACCGGAGAATTGGTTACTCACTGGGACAATGCCCCATACGACCAAGAATTCTACATGATCTTAAACCTCGCGGTAGGCGGTAGCTGGCCTGAAGCAGTCAATGAAACAGGCATCGATCCCGAAGCGTTCACGAATGGACAGAGCTTCGAAATTGACTATGTTCGTGTGTACGAATGTGGTTCAGACCCTGAAACGGGCGCGGGCTGTGAAACCATTCGTCCTGGATACGACTCGCTGGACGACGCATTAGTAGAAGGTGCAGCCCCCATTCCTTCGGCGCCTTCAACAGGCGTTGCGGTCAATCTAACCATTTTCGATGGTACAACAAACCCTGACTGGCCTGCATGGGACTGCTGCGGTGGTACCACACCCGCCATTGTTGAAGACAGCGAAGAAGGCGACGTTTACGAATTTAGTATTGGTGCTGAACCTACCGTAATGGGCTTTATCAGCCGCGAACTTTTCATTACCGATCCAGAAGGCGAAGCCTCACCATTTGACGCCTCGCCAATGGAAGAAAACGGCAGCGTTAAGTTTGACTTAAAGATGGTTTCTTCACCCGCAGACGCATCGGCAGCATGGCTATTTAAAATAGAAAGTGGCGAAGGCACGACGGCGGTAGAACTGCCATTGATGGATGGCTATGTAGGGCCTAATGCAGACGCTGGCGCGACACCCGAACAAGGGGTGTGGGAATCCTATGAATTTCCTTTAAGCGCATTAGCCGAAGCTGGCCTAGATACCAGCGCTATCGACGTCATTATGGTATTCCCAGCCTGGGGCGCCGGTGAAGGTGCAGTATACCGCATGACTAACATCGAAATTTCTCAAGAATCAGCCTATCCAGAATTGGTGATTTTTGAAGATGAGATGAATGCTGATTGGCCAATGTGGGATTGCTGTGGTGGGTCTACCCCCACAGAAGAAATCGATAACGAAGAGCATGGTGTGACCGCTGAATTTCGTATTGGTGCTGAACCTACCGTAATGGGCTTTATTACTCGCCCAGTTTCAGGTGGCGGTGATACACCTTTCGACGCGTCGGCGTTAGCTGATGGTGGACTACTACAGTTCGATATGCGTGTGGTTAGCATGCCAAATGACGCCAGCGCCGCTTGGTTATTCAAAGTAGAGTCTAATGATGCTTCCAGTGCAGTAGAGCTGTCACTCTCGGATAGCGTTGAAGGGCAATCGCCTGTGGCAGGCGAATGGCAAACTTATACCTTCCCCATTGCTGACTTACAAGCCGCGGGCCTCGACATCAGTGCTATCGACGTACTTATGGTATTCCCTGCATGGGGTAGCGGTGAAGGTGCTGTTTATCGCCTTGATAACGTAAAACTTTATCACCCTGACGGTGACGCGACTGCGGCAGAAGGACTTACTGTGTTTGCAGACACCGCCGCTGACCAATGGTCTATCTGGGATTGCTGTGGCGGTTCAACCCCCACCGAAGAAGTTGATGATGCTGACCACGGTACTGTCGCCGAGTTTCGTATTGGCGCCACGCCGACGGTAATGGGCTTTTTGGCTGACGATGACGTGTACTTTGACGCGTCTGCCTTGTTGTCTACCGGTGCGGTTAGCTTTGACCTTAAAGTTAGCGCAATGCCAAACGACACTTCTGCCCCTTGGCTATTCAAAATTGAATCTGGCGATGCAGCTACCGCTGTGGAGTTAGGTTTAGCTGATAGCTTAGAGGGTGTAGACCCAGTCTTGGGCGAATGGCAGACCTATACCTTTCCGCTGCAAACCCTTTACGACGCAGGTTTAGATATCAGTGCTATCGACGTCATTATGGTGTTCCCAGCCTGGGGCGCGGGCGAAGGCGCAGTGTATCGTATGGACAATGTTGAAATAGCAGCGCAATAACAAAGCTACTGCCGCCGGCTATTCTCAGCGGCGGCGGTTAAACAGTGAAAAGATTAGTAGGGCAATTATGAAAAATACAACCTTTAAAAAGACCCAACTTGCCACCTCAATGGCTTTGTTGATGGGCTCATCATTAGCACTTCCAACTTACGCGCAAGAAGCCGATGCAGAATTACAGCCTGAAGGCGAAGTAGAAGTGATTCAGGTCAGTGGTATTCGCGGCAGCATGATTCGTTCAATGGATTTAAAGCGCAGCTCTAGCGGTGTGGTTGATGCCATATCGGCCGAAGAGTTGGGTAAATTTCCTGACACCAACCTTGCCGAAGCGCTACAACGTATTACCGGTGTGACCATTAGCCGTTCAAACGGTGAAGGTAGCCAAATTACAGTGCGTGGTTTTGGGCCAGAGTTTAACTTGGTTACTCTGAACGGTCGTCAAATGCCTGGCACAGGTTTCACCCGTTCTTTTAATCTGGAAAACCTCTCTTCAGAGGGGGTTAATACCCTTGAATTACACAAAACGGCTCGAGCTGAAAACCCAAGTGGTGGTTTAGGCGCAACAGTTAACATTATCACCATGAAGCCGTTAGCGCGTCCGGGTCAACAGGCATCTTTCTCAGCAAAAGGGATTTACGACACATCCAATGTTGAAGGCGATGATGTAACCCCTGAAATAGCCGGTGTTTATAGCAACACCTTTGCCGATGACCGATTTGGCTTTGGCGTGTCATTTTCTCACCAGGAACGCGACTTCCAGCAACAATCTGCCAACATTCAAGGGTGGGTATTACAGGAAAATGCAGAACTGCCTGATTTAGATGCCGCCAATGTAATCGACAATCGCACAAATATTACTGACGCTGCCTTTTTTCCAAAAGACATGAACTACAGTATCAATGATGTTCAACGTGAGCGTTCAAACGGACAAGTTACCTTTCAATTCCGCCCTGTAGACAACTTCACGGCCACCCTGGATTACACAGCTACGCGTGCCATTACCGGCACTAACACAGTAGGTTGGGGTATTTGGAACAACTTTGGTTCTAACATCAATGCTTATGAGCTAGATGAAAATGGCACTGCGGTTTACGCCGACATCAGTGGGGATGACGCCTCATTTACTGCTAGCCGCAATACCACCCGCGTGGATGCCCGCTCTCTAGGTGTAAACTTAGATTGGGAATTGAATGATGACTGGCATTTCACCCTTGATTACCACGATTCTTATAACGAGACTGACAATGGCTACGATGAAGGCCTAGGCTCTTCAGGTCAAATTATCTTAGGTTCAGACCAACTTAGTTCAAAGGTTTATGATTTCAGGGAAGGTGAAATTCCTCAAGTATACGTAAACTGGAATAACGGAACCAATGAAATCCTTCCTAGCGAGATAGACTCAAACTTCAGTCAGTTTATTTATTCACCGGGCCGTTCTGATATAGAGCAGCTTCAATTGGATGGAACCTGGTTTAACTCTGCCTTTGATATCCCGCTTGTGAAAGTTGACTTTGGTGTAGCGCGCACCGAGCAAGCACTTACTGGCTTCACTGCATGGAGTGGATTACGTGGTGGCCCAGGTTTTAATCCGTCTTTTACTGAAATTTTTCCTGACAGTATGTTTGTACGTCACGACACCGATGGCTTCTTAGATGCCTTTGACGGTGGCGGTGCCGACATGAACCCAGGCTACTACTATACCTTTGATTTTGATGAAGCCATTGCGCGTCAATTGGCCTATTTAACTGCAGATGTTGTGGGTGAAAGTAACGTTTACTCTACCGACCCTTACTTTAGTGGCGACCCTTCTGTCAGTAATGTTGAGGAAGTGACCAATGCAGTTTATGTTCAAACTGAATGGGATTTCGACTACAAAGGCTATTACATTCAAGTGAATGCCGGTGTTCGCTACGAAGAAACGGAAGTGCCTAGTGCCGCCGAAGTACGTGTACCTACGCAAGTTAATTGGGTATCAGCCTCTGAGTGGGTTACCGATTTCGAAGATGACCTTCAGCTACTAGACTTTACCGGTGAGTACAGCATTGCGTTGCCGATGTTCGACGTAAAAGTTGACTTGACCGACGACATTGTAGCTCGCTTCTCGTGGGGTAAGTCGATAACCCGTGCCCCTATTGGCCTGTTACAAGGCGGTTTGTCGTTTAGCGGCAGTCCGAAAATTGGCGCTCGTACAGCCTCTGCCGGCAACACTAGTCTCCTGCCTTACTTATCAGACAACTTAGACTTGTCATTTGAGTGGTACTACGACGAAGCAAGCTATGCGTCACTGGGCTTATTTAGAAAATCAGTGAAGAACTACATCTCCTACACGTCAGTGCAGGAAACCTACGAAGGGCTTCACGATATTTATCAAGGTCCACGTTGGAACGAAGCAGTCTCGGCTTTAGAAGCTGATGGGGTTCAGGCAACTGACTCTGCCATTTACGATTATTTTGTACAAAATGGTTATGCTGATGAAAATGGTGTGGTGTCCCCTACTTCTGACGATCCTCTGATTGAATGGCGAGTCACGCAGCCTCGTAACCTTAGCGACAAGCGCACGGTTGAAGGCTTAGAAATTGCGGTTCAACATACTTTTGGTGATACCGGGTTTGGTGTCGGCGCAAACGCCACTATCGTTGATGGCGACGTAAACTACGACCCATACGATTTAACTGCAGAGCAAAATCCGATTGTGGGTATTAGTGATTCAGCCAACTTCCAGGTGTTTTATGAGAAGAATGGTTTGTCGGTAAAAGTCACTTATGCATGGCGTGACCAATACCTAGTAGGTATGGGCCAAGCCCAAGGCTCGGAAGACAACCCTGCTACTCAATTTGATACCTACGGACAAGTAGACGCCAGCGTGAACTACGACGTTAATGAGAACTTAACCGTCTTCCTTGAAGGGGTGAACATTAACGATGAAACCGAACGTGGCTTTGGCCGCTTTGAAGAGCAATTCTTATTTGCTCGTCAATATGGTCCACGTTATACATTTGGTGCGCGTTACACGTTCTAAATAATAACGCCGCCCATGGTTATCATAAAAACCACCGCCTAAGTTTAGCCGGTGGTTTTTTTCGTTTTGCCCAATAGGCTTCTATTTTCCGCAAGCTACACTATTCTAGCAATAGAGCTCCAGAGCCACTTGACGCGAGCTCGTCCTCAGGGTTCCTTAACGCACAAGCTTCCATTGATAAGCAGCCACACCCTATACAACTTGAAAGATCATCTCGAAGTTTAGTGAGCTTCTCAATACGTGCCTCAAGTTGCCTGTGCCAAAACTGAGACAATTGTTGCCAATCTGATTTGCTGGCCGTTTTGTTCATAGGCAGTACCGCGATGGCTTCTCTTATCTCATTCAGTGACATACCCAATTGTTGCGCCACTTTTATGATGGCCACACGGCGTAACACCGCCCTAGGGTATATTCGTTGATTTCCATTACTACGGGAGCTTTTAATCAAGCCTTTATTCTCATAAAAATGAAGCGCTGAAATACTCACACCACTGCGCTTTGCTAGTTCACCTACTTTTAATACCTGTTCCATACCTTTCTATCGCCGTTCAGTGCTGGGCCGTTTCCTAATTCACTCATTTAAGGAAAAAAGATATTGACCTCAACTTAAGTTGAGGTTTTAGGCTAAGTATAAATCACAATGTAACGGCCAACACAATAGGAAATCCACATGAAAAAACTACTTACCCTATATTCGAGCGCACGCGCCACGGGAAATACCTTCCAGCTAGTTAATACCTTTGTTCGAGTGATGCCAACAGAAGTATGTTACTTAGATAATATGCATATCGAGGGTTATGACTATCATTACCGAAACCAAAACGATGATTTCAATGGGCTTATTGAAAAAATGCTAGAGGCAGACATCATTATTTTTGCTTCCCCTGTGTATTGGTATGCCTTTACCCCTGCGTTTAAATGTTTCTTTGACCGCTTTACCGATCTCATCACTTTGGCGCAACAAAAACACAAGGGAAAAAAATTACGCGAAAAAGCCTTTTACGTATTTGCTACCTCAGCACACACCACACTTCCCGACAGCTTTATCACTCCACTTCAGCAAACACTAAGCTATTTAGGTTGGCAGTACCGAGGGCTGCTGCACATAAATTGCAAAACGGGCTTTGACCCGATAGTTGCACAGTCACTGTGCGAAAGAATGGCGAAAAGTATGGTTAGCAAACCTAAGCCATCCTTGTTAAGTCAGGTAGGTCGTTTCGCACAATATATGTCTTACTATAAATGATGATAAACGCATACGGACGAAGGACTGGAGAGCAGTGGCAGATATTGAACCACTGATGAATCTCCTTCCTTCACCGGATTAATCGTTTTTAATTTTCTATCGCTGGGCTTAAAGCTTCACGTGCCTGTTTAGTTTGAATCACTAGCTGTTCGCGAACGTGTTTGGCCGACAAGCACACGTCTTCGAAAGGCACAAACCACACGTTGTCGCCATCGGTGTAATGAGCGCCTTCAGGAAACACACCACACATTTTAGGGGCAAGAACGCCAACATTCAGCGTATGCTTTAATATGAGTGACATTGCATCCACATGATCTTCGTTCATATGGGTGATCATGCCGTCGACATTACTGTGCCATTCCTGTTTTTCTTGGTGCCAGTAGGCTTTATCTACCCAATGGATTTTACCAAACCCGCCTATGTAACGTACCCGCTCTGTTTTAATCACATAAAAGTTAAAGTCATGGGTTTGCTTATACCCTTTGGCTTGCGGAAAAAGACGAATGTACTGGGCTTCAATGTGTGACTCATTGACACACATTGCATTCCCCATAATAGTGACTCGCCCATTCGCTTGGGAGTCGTCTTCTTCGTTGTCGAAAATCGTTAAGCTCACTTTGTCGTTGGCTTTAATATTGCGCGTATGCAGCGCAATGTCACTGATATAAATAACCGCATCACCTTCAGGTGTCAGGTAGTATGGCACCACAGAACCAAAGGGATAACCAGGCATCGACGTAGAGTGCGTGCCAAGTACGCCACTGTGTTGTGCTCTGGCTAATTGTTTTGCAGCAAGTGCAATTTCGGGCATGCCCATGGTTTCTTCCTCTTCTATTTCGCTTAATGAGTAACAAAAACACCATGTTCAGGATGTTTTATAAGGTGTAAATCAGTTTGGTAACATTGCTTTAAAATCCGCTGGTCAAGCACATCCGCGGGCGCTCCATCAGCAATGACACCTTGATTAGCTAGCACCAGCATTCTTGTACAATAGGGCGTCACAAGATTAATATCATGGCTAATACATATGATGCTAAGGCCGTGTTGGCTTAATTTTGCCAATAACGCCATCACCAGTTTCTGGTGGCGTAAGTCTAGCGCCGATGTGGGTTCGTCCAGTAAAAGCAACTTGCCAGTTAAATCGTCCTCTAGTGACGAGGGGACAAGTTGTAGCAAGGCTTTGGCCAAATACACCCGTTGCTGCTCTCCTCCTGAGAGCGTTTGAATATTCCGGTGCAACAGGTGGCTTAAATCAAGCGCATCAGACACAGTCGCAATACACCCACGACGAATGTGGCTTGGTTCTATCATTGCGTGTCGCGCCAAGGTTAAAACTTCATCCACTAAAAAACCAAAAGGCGAGGTTTGATGCTGACACATCACCGCTCTCATTGTTGCTAACTGTTGAGCGCTGTAGTGCTCTAATGGCGTGTCATGCACATATATCTTACCGCTCACCAATGCGCGAAATGCCCCCTCTCCACCGCATATAGTGCTAAGCAGTGTGGATTTACCACACCCATTTTCTCCGGCTATAGCAATAAATTCTCCGGCCTTTACGGTGAAATTAACCTTGTTGAGCAGTGAACGTTCCCCCCGTTTCACCTGCACCTCTATAACCTGTAACACCGTATTTTCTGGTGTTTGAGTAATGCTATTGTCCACCGCTGAATACTCCTTTTTGCTGCCACAAAAGATACAAAAAGAACGGGGCGCCAATGGCAGAAGTCACAATGCCAATTGGTATTTCCATTGGTGAAAACACGCTGCGTGACAATGTATCAGCCGCACTTAATAAGAGTGCGCCAACAAGCGCAGACGCTGGAAGCAATATGCGATGGTTTACCCCAAATAGCGTTCGACAAATATGGGGAACCACTAAACCGACGAAACCAATTATTCCGCAAAGCGCTGTGGCCAGCGCCACACAAAATGTCACCAACCATAACATGCGCTTTTTATACCGTTTCACATCTAATCCCATGTAGGCAGCCTCGCCCTCACCTAGGGCCAATAAATTAAGTGCATTTTGCATTCTGAATAGCCCAATAAAGGCGGCCACACAGGTAATACTGACGATGATGGCTTTGTTCCAATTGGCACCTGCCAAGCTCCCCATTGTCCAATACGAAATCTGACGTAAGGCGTCATCACTGGCGACGTAGCTGACGGCTCCTATAATCGTGCCGGTAAACGCATTAATCGCTACGCCGGCTAAGATTAACGCGGCCACAGATACGCCTTGCGGGCTTTTTGAAAATTTCAGAACCAATAACACTGCAGCTAAGGCACCAAAAAACGCCCAAACACCTACCCAGAGAGACGCCATAGCAGGGGGGATAAAAGAAAAGGCACTGGCCGGCATCACAGCCATGCTTACCGCAGCTGCCGCTGCCGCTCCCCCTGAAATACCAATTAAGCCGGGGTCGGCTAATGGATTTCGCACTAAGCCCTGCATGGTACAACCTGCCGTTGCGAGCAACGCACCAATTAATGACGTCATAATGACCCGAGGCAGTCTCAGCTGGGTAAATACATACCAGTGAGTGGTGTTACTTATGCCAGAGGCGTCGCCCAAAAGCCCTTGCATATAGTCCACAAGCAAACGCCCCGTATGAATATCTAAACTTCCACGGGTCAAGGACAGATACATACTGACAAGGAGCGCAAAAGAGAACACCCATAGACCACGCTTGTGTTTTTGTTGCCTGGATCTCATGAAGCTAGGCAGTGACGTGCACACTTCAGCCATTTACTCTGCCTTATCACGCGCAGGCGTGGCAGTTTCATTGGCAGCCTTTAATGCCAGTGCCTTTAAAGCATGTTTAGAAATCGCAGACATGCCTTGTGCAAAACGGGGCGATAAACCTAATGCCACGTTACTATCCATGGCTTTTACCAGACAATGCTTACCCGCAAAGGTAGCAGCGATAGCGGGGTGGCGACATAAGTGACTCAACGCTTCTTTGCCATGCAGCATGTGGCCTGCCACAAAAATGACGTCTGGGTTATGTTGTAAAACGGCTTCGTTATTAATCAGTTTGTACCCTTCTAAGGACTCGGCACCGTTTTGAATTCCCAACAGATCGAACATTGCCTGAGGGACGGTATTATGTCCGGCCACGGTAAGCCCTCTGTCGTTGTTTGAAACGACAAACAACGCTTTCATCGGCCTATTATCGACAGTGGAGTAGGCGGCTTTTTGCTTTTTGAATGCCTCTACTTCACGGCTCACTCGCGCACTTATGGTTGTCGCTAGGTGTTGCGCTTTATCTGATACCTGTAACTTCTCGCCCACGTGTTCGATGAGTTGCCTTAAGCCTTGGAGGTTTTTAGGCATATCGTAAATAACCACATCAACACCCGCCCCCGAGACCTGCTCAATCATGTCACTGGGGCCCGTGGCACTGGCACCGAGCAACAAAGTGGGTTGTTGGGCTAGCACGCCTTCGGTGCTTAACTGGCGAAAGTAACCAAGTTTGGTTATGTATCGGGCTTTTTCTGGGTACATGCTGGTACTGTCTGTAGCCACCACTTGGTCGCCCAATTCAAGAGCAAAAACGATTTCAGTTAGGCTTCCCCCTGCGGTAATAATTCGCTGCGCATTTTGCTGTTCATGAGCATGGGCGTCTGAAAGACACCCTACGCTCACAAGCAAAATAGACAGACCTATCTGGGCAACCCATTTTGCATTTACCATTCTTCTACTCCGCGCTTAGCGCATCGCTGCGGAAACTGTAACTTCCTGACGTGCCTTCTTCATCGTAGTAGCTTGTAATTTGCATTTTAAACACAGTGTCACCCGCCTTAATTAAATACACGCCAAACTGGGAATAAAGTAAATGTGTCGTACTGTCGTAGTAATACCAGTTGTTTTCAGTTATTGCATATTCACTCACTGTTTCACTACTGAAGCCATAGTAAGCGGCCGCTGCTTCATCCACACCCGAATACGTATCTGCATCGGTTCTTAACACTAATGCATCATCGGCTAGGTTTATAGCAAACTCGCCTGCGCCATCGCTGCATTGAATGGTAATATCCCAAGCATCGTCGGCCGTTACGGCTTGTTGAAGATCAAAGTCAATATAAGCGGGTTCGGTACAACCGACTAAATTGGCAGTAACGGTTACCGCTTCCGCAAATTCTGTTTGCCCATCCAATACACTTTGATGCATAACAGTGAGGCTTATTTCTCCCATTCCATAGCCTTCAGTCACTATGTCTGTCACATTAAATTTAGTGTAATTGTCGTCGGATGAAACGATGTAATACACATCCTCAGCCGCGCTCACGACGTGCGTGGTCGTATCATAATTGTAAAACGTGGTGCCAATCACTTGGCTATCGCTGTCAGTCGAAAACTCAGTGTCATCAGGAATATCACTGGCTGACACCGCGAGGTAATCATCTAGCTCGCTATCTACGGTGGCATTTAGGAAACTATCGGCAATGGCATTGCCTTCGTCATCAAAGAAGTCTGCATTATTACCCGTAAAGTAAAGACTGACAGGCGTCTCTTGATGAGTATTTAAAAATACACTGGTACGTTTAAAGCCAATGTCCCACTGGGTGTCGGATGCAGCTTCTTCGTCGGTAAGCGTCACTTGGCTTTGGGTATCTAAATCAAAATACACGGCTACCGGCTCTGACGTCGTTCCTGTACTAAATGGGCCATAAATCGAGCCTTCCTCATTACTTGTATCATCAGTGCCGGAATCCGTGTCGTCGGTGCCGCTGTCGGTGCTATCGTCTGTTCCCACACCGGCATCCACATCTGTGGATGAATCACTGCTGGAACCGCCGCATGCTGCCAACCCTAAGCTAAGCGCAATAAGCCACGCTAATTGTGTGTGCTTCATTCTTTTTTCCTCTTTTCTATTTTACGTGTTGTGGCAAAAGTCATGGTGTTTCATGGTTAAAATGTATAGCTCGCCGAGAGATACACTCGACGCGAAGAAGTTGGCCTTGCATCAAAGACCCCCGCCGATACAGCATCCGGTGCGCGATGTTCGTTAGTGAGGTTTTCTACCCCAGCTCGCACGGTGATATCAGTATCAAGTTCATGCTGCAGTACGGTGTTAATAGTGGTGTATGCATCGTGAGAAGTTTGTGTGTAGCCGGCAGTGGGCGACACATCATTTTCATGAACAGCGTAAAGTTGAATACTGGTATCAGAATGCGTAAATCGGTAGGTTAAAGCGGTTTTAATAAGGTGAGTGGGCCGTTCAGGTAAACGTTCGCCATCTTGATCTTCTGTGTGTAGATAACTGTAGTTGGTTTGCCACTTCCAATTGTCATTTTGCAGTGCAACACTGACATCGGTGCCATAAAGACGTGCTTCATCCAGATTGTTGTATACAGAAATGTCTAGGCCGGCGTCGGTAGACGCTTCATCGTCTCTCAGGGTAATAATAAAGTCTGAGGCTTCCGTATAGTGAAGCTCTACGTCTGTTTTAATCGTCCATTCACTGTGTGAAATTGGCCATTCAAAGGCAGCGCCTATGTGACTACTGAGTGCTGTTTCGGGTTGCAAATCAGGGTTTCCAAGAACCATGTAACCCAAGTTGCTGTGGTCAAAAACGTAATAGCGTTCCTTCAAATTAGGCACACGGTAACTGCTACCTACACCCCCTCGTAAATGCACAGATATCCCGTTGTAGTTCAGAGAACCCGTCGCACTCAGTTTTGCGGCGGTATGCCAATCAAAATCTGAGTCGTTTTGAACACGTACACCCGCTAATAGTTGTGTATTGTTATGCTGCCACTGCCCTTGAAGATAGGTTTCAATGCTTTGTCGGTTTACATCATCAACCTCTACCACACCGGTGTCTATGTTCTGTTGATCAAGGGTATCCGCGTGCAAAACAACACCACTTACCCAGTCTATTCTTGCTTCGCCAAGTTGAGCAGTGAACGGGTACTGCGCGTCTATTTCGCCTAATGCGATATCCGTATTGCGCAGACCATTAGTATTACCACTGGTTTCATCATGCGCTAAATAACGCGTATTCACTTGCCATACACCGGGTTGTTTAATGCTTATATCGTGCTGCCACTGCTGAACATCTGATTGATAACTGATAATGCTGGTTTGCCCGGGTATGGCTGATTGAGGTCTATGCTTTGATTCATCAAACCACTGTAAAGCGTAGCTGATGTCAGTCCTATCAAGTTGGCTAGAAAGGGCCAATTTAACAAAGTTTTTATCTACCGCGCCGCCGTCTTGAGCAATGCTAGATGCATCATAGTCAAACCCAGGATTAGCAATATGCTGCGCGCTTAGTGACCCCTGCCAGCCCTTTAATTGCTTTGTGGCCGATAAACGAGCCGTATGCGTTAAGGTGTCTCCATCAATGGCATCATCGGTATAATGCCCAAGCTCATAATCTAGCGAAGCACGGTTTCCTCGTGGCTGCGCAGTGATAATATTGATTACGCCGCCCATGGCAGAGCTTCCATACAACACCGATGCAGCGCCGCGAACAATTTCTATTTGACGGATATTCGCTACGCTTATTTGGTCTAAGTCCACCGACGAGCCTGTGGGAGAGACAATTGGCTGGCCGTTAACTAACACTAAAACGTGGTCACCGTTAAAGCCATGCAGTTGTACATTGTAGCCATCTTTCTGGCTTCGCCTAACGACTACGCCAGGCATAACTTCCAATACTTGTCTTAACGTCCCCTTGCTTAGGCGTGTAATGGCCTCTTCGTCGATGACATCTACTTTAACCGGTGAATGAGACAACAGGGTAGGTAAACGGGTACCTGTGACGACCATGTGCTCAGTTTCGTCTATTGCCTCAACCACTTCCTCAGTAGGCACCCCTTCTACCGCCGTTGAAACCATACCCATCATTAGCGTACAAGCAAAGGGAAAAGGAAAGGTAGACGCACGCATAATTAACTCTAATACAAATGATAATAATTTGCATTTGATCTTATTTATTTTCTGTTAAATTGCAAGGAGGAATTTCGAGATGGGAAAGATATAATTAATTTTATAATAAATACAAAGGGTTATATTGTTAGCTCTTTACTTCCCCTCGCCTATGCCAGCGTTTGTATAGGTATGCCTGTGTAGATGATCACGAGGGTTTAACAAAAAAGGCCGCTGAGCACGACAATGGTGCTTAGCGGCCTTTACACATTAATATAAGTAATATCTTTAGATTACTGACATGAAATCACAGCTTGTTCTGCGCTGTCCGGCGTAAACTGAATATCCGCAACACTCACGCTCGCTTTGCCTTTAGTCCCTATTTCAAAGGGTACGACTAAGCCCGTGAAGTCGATACCTTCTTTCACAAAACACTGTAGATCAATGCTCATCGACGACCAAGTGTCTTGCGGTAGGGCATTAAGTTGCTCACTAATATCTATTTGTGCAGAGCAACTGCCAGGTGCATCACCTTCGCCCTCACAATTCATGCCGATAGTGAGAGGTTCTGAAATATCAGTGTGGCGGCTAACATTTAAGGTTAATGCTGAGTTCATTACCAATTGCGCACTTAGGTCTTCTCTAAAAAAGCTTTTGCTTGCAAAACGCATCGCTGCATACTGACTGCCATCAAATGTGAGCTTACGGGCGTCTTCTTGAACCACTTTGTCGATGGTTCGGTAAGTGAGCGCGCCTACGTTATGGATGCTAGCATTTACCGACAAGGATTCCTCTCCAGAGTAAAGCCATAATACCCAGGGTGCTTGTACTGCGCCATTAAGAATTTCCATTGGCTGACTGGCACTTGCATCGATTGTGACTTCAGTATTTAGGTTATTGTCTAATTCGCTTTCATCACTGAGCGTTAAGCCATAGCCATAAGGAAGTAGCGGCGCGTAATCCTCATCGCCTACATTGACAATTTGATCGGGAGTGGCCGGCCATGAGAAGGGCAACTTCCCTTTAAAATCGTGCTCACCAAATAGTACATCGGCAACCGCTATACCTTCCGACCCGGGTAACCAGGCAGCAACAAACGCGTCAGAGGCATTCAATTCGGCATTCACCCACATTGGACGACCACTAATAAATACAGTGACAACCGGAATACCTTGCGCTTTCAGCTTGGTGAGTAAGGCCAAATCACGTTTATTCCCGTTTTGGTAAATTAACGTTTCTCTGTCGCCGTGCCCTTCTGCGTAAGGTTCTTCACCAAATACCACCACAGCAACGTCAGGTTTGGTGTCAAATGTACCGTCTACTGACAGCTGCACTTCGCCACCGGCTTTTTCTACTTGGGCTTGAATACCATCAAAAATAGAGGTGCCACCAGGAAAATCTTCATTGGTGTTGTTCGTTCCCTGCCAAGTGATACTCCAGCCACCAGATTGCTTGCCAATATTGTCGGCAGCGTCACCAGCAACTAAAATACGCTGTGTGCCTTTTAGAGGCAGAACCTGGTCATTGTTTTTAAGCAATACCAAAGACTCGCGTACGGCTTGGCGTGCCACTTCACGATGTGCTTCAGCACCAATGAGTGACTTGTCTCCCGACAATGGGCGGTTCGCTGGGCTTGGTTTTTCGAACAACCCTGCGCGAACTTTTACACGTAAAATACGACGTACAGCATCATCAATACGCGACATGGCAATGGTACCGTCTTTAACTTGCGCCAGCGTATTATCAAATAAGGCTTTCCAATCATTGGGCACCATGAAAATATCTAGGCCCGCATTAATCGCTTGTGCGCAGTCTTCGTTGTTACAGCCTTTCACTTGCCCGTGACCATTCCAGTCACCCACAATAAAGCCGTCAAACCCCATTTGCTTTTTCAACACATCTGTCAGTAGATATTTGTGCCCGTGCAACTTATCGCCGTTCCAACTATTAAACGACGCCATTACCGATTGCGCACCTGCGGTTAACCCACCTACATAACCTTGGGCATGGATGTCGAACAATTCCTGTTCACTTGCCACATTGTTACCTTGGTCATCGCCACCGACAGTACCGCCGTCGCCCACAAAGTGTTTCACAGTACTGATAACCCGCTGGTCACTTAAAAAGTCTTTATCTGCTGCGCCCTGTAAGCCTTTGACAATGGAGGCTGCATATTGACGAACTATCTCTGGATTTTCAGAGTAACTTTCGTAAGTACGCCCCCAACGATCATCTCTCACCACGGCGACAGTAGGTGCAAAGACCCAATCAATGCCAGTAGCCATCACTTCTTTCGCCGTAATGTGGGCTATTTTTTCCAGTAACTCAGGGTTGTTAGCCGCCCCTAAACCAATATTGTGAGGAAACAAAGTCGCACCAATGACATTGTTATGGCCATGTACCGCGTCTGTGCCCCACATGGTAGGAATAGTAGAACCGTCGAGGCTATCGTCAATAGACGCTTGATAGAGTTTTTCAGCCAGTGCTACCCAGTCATCTGGGGTAGCATGCTTGTCGTTATTTGGGAATGCGCCACCGCCATTGAGGTACGAGCCAAACCCATATTTGCGCATATCTTCTTCGGTGATATTCCTAATTTCAGGCTGAATCATCTGCGCAATTTTCTGTTCTAACGTCATGTCTGCCATGATGTCAGTCACTTTTTGCTCTACGGCTGGATCTGCTTTCACTTCTATATCAAGTTTAGGCCAAATATCCGCCGCCTTGCTTATTGGCATTTTTGCCTCTGAAGACGGCTCATTGATGTCTTGAGGTGCCTGAGTGCAAGCGCCTAAAAACGCCACTGATATGATTGAAGCAAGAATTTGTGTTCTCATCATACTTCCTTAGTTGTTTTTAATTCAGTAACGCGACAGCCAATTAGCCCATAATAGGCGATGTATACATAACATAAGGCTGGCAATATAAAGGATAAGGTTACGCCTACGCTGTCTGCTAATACACCTTGCAGCAGGGGCACAATGGCGCCCCCTACAATGGCCAAGCAAAGAATGCCTGAACCTTGAGGTGTATGCTTGCCTAGCTTTTGTAGTGCCAAACTAAAAATGGTGGGGAACATAATGGAATTAAATAGACCCACACCCAGCATGGCCCATAACGCCACACTGCCTGTGCTACTAATAGACACGAAAATTAAGGCAATCGCCATGGTTCCGTTAAATGCCAATACTTTTCCGCCAGATATTTTCTGCATAACCAAGGCACCAATGAACCGGCCCACCATAGCGCCCCCCCAAAAATAAGCCAGTAGCTTAGATGCCTTGCCCTCTGACAGGCCAGCCACATCTGGGTTGGCTAAATAGTTCACCAACATACTGCCTATGGATACCTCAGCGCCCACATACATAAAAATACCCAGAGCACCCAGAACCAGATGGCGATGTTGCCATGCTCCGCCAGAAAATACTTTGGTATTGGCATTGGTATGATTAAGCTTTGGAAGTTTTAAGTAGAGGAAAATGAGCGCTAACAATAACAAAGCGGTAGCGAGTATCAGGTAAGGAATTTGTACATCTGACGCCGACGCCGTGGCGCTATTGTGCTCTCCGCTGGCGCCAAAAATAAGGTAAGAACCAAAAAATGGCGCAACAGTGGTTCCCAACGAGTTGAATGCTTGGGTCATCGTGAGTCTTGAAGAGGCCGTTTTAGGATCGCCAAGCGCGGTAACATAAGGGTTTGCAGATACCTGTAATATGGTAATCCCTGCCGCCAATACAAATAAGGCGATGAGGAAAATGGCATACACCCCCATAGAGGCGGCAGGATAGAATAACAAGCATCCTGCGCAGGCAATGCCCAAACCAAGTACAATGCCCTTTTGATAACCTATACGCGACACCACCATTCCCGCCGGTAACGACACGATAAAATAAGCGCTAAAAAAGCAAAACTGAATAAGCATTGCCTGAGTAAAATTTAGACTAAATGCCCCTTTTAAATAGGGTATAAGAATATCATTAAGGCATGTAATGAAGCCCCACATAAAAAATAATGTCGTTAACGATATCAGTGCGAAGCGATAACCACCTGTAGGTAAGGATGGGTGCTCGTCTATTTTGTGGGGTTGAATGCTTGTCTCCACTTTATCACCTCTAATGATAATTTCATGCTAAGGGTTTGCGATGTTAGCGCTTACATTTATTAATTTATCGTGCTGTAAGCGCTTACATTGATTCATTAATAATTACACGAAGCATTAACAAATTCAATGTAAAAAACATGTTATTTGACGTAAGCAAGCATTTTTAAATGGAAGAAGATGCTGCTAAATACAAGAAAAGTACGTAAGTTCAAGTGGAAAACCAATACATCCCCCGCTATCACTCTCGCTAAGGTTGTGACTTTCTATTCACAATTTCGCCACCAAGCATGTTAATAAATGTAAAAACACCTAAGGGTGAAGCCTCGCAGCTAACGCCCTTTTAACCCGGCGCATGTGCTGTACTTACCCACGGGTTTGGGTGTACGCCAATTACATATGAACATGAGGATGATGGTGAGGATGAAGGTGCAAGTTATCACTTTCGTCACGGCAGGGTTCGCCGGGCAATTCAAATTCAATGGTGGTATGCGCCAATGAATAAGGCGATAAGGCAGCGGCAACCTCGGATTTTAGGCCTCGTAATCTTTCATTATCAATGCTGCAGTTAATCACTAAATGGGCGGTAAGAACGTGTTGCTCACCGTCTAACGACCAAAAATGAAGATGGTGTAACTCCTCCACGTGAGGTAACGCCAATAGCGCCTGCGAAATAGCCTGTTTTTCCTCATCGTCAGGGACGCCCTGTAAAAATAGCGTCATTGTTTGGATCACATATCTCAGTACGTTAGATAAAATAAACAAGGTAAAAAGAATAGATAAAATAGGGTCAAGTATGGGCCAATGGACGAAATGGAGCACGATAGCCACAACAAGCACTGCTACCCACCCCAACGCATCTTCAAGCAAATGCCAATTAAGTACTTTTTCATTCATGGAGTGCCCCCCATGCAGCTTATAGGCGGCAAAGCCGTTAACAATAATACCTAACACCGCCATGCCCATCATACCTTCGGTGACTGGCATCTCAGGCTGCATCAACCGTGGAATCGCTTCTGAAAGTATCCAAACCGAGCCCACTACCAGAATGAGTCCATTGATCATTGCTCCCAATAAACTTAATCGCTTAAAACCATAAGAATACTTATCGGTCGCTGATTTATGCCCCAGTTTACTTAGGTACCACGCCAGGCCTATAGATAAAGAGTCGCCTAAATCGTGCACCGCATCCGCCATAATAGCTACGCTATTGGTCAGCCACCCACCAATAAACTCAATAATAGTAAACACAAAATTTAACCAGAACGCCCAAGCAATACGCTGACTGTCAGCCCCTGCCTGGGGGGAACTATGGGCATGGTGATGATGCATAAAACACCTCAGGATCTATACTAGATAAGTAGCATACCCTGTCAAAGCAGCTATTTCCTAGACTTAGTGACTCACGATAGGCGATTAAGAACAGATAATATTCGCTTTGCGCGTCTTATCACACTAAACGCTTTCTAATGAATATTAAAAACAGTAGATTAAAGACAGCGTTCATCTTTACTAAAGAAATAGCTTATGGATTTAAAAAATATGCAAGCTGTGCTGGATGCGTTACCTGATCCGGCATTTATACTTTCAAAAAGTGGCAAATATGTCGCCCTTTTTGGCGGTAAAGATAGTCGCTATTATCATGATGGCTCAGCCCTAGTCGGCCGGCTACTTTCAGAAGTGCTCAATGCATCGAAAACACAATATTTCATTAGTAAAATAGAAGAAGCCTTACATTCAAAAGATATGATCGTGGAAGAGTATGCGCTAAAGGATGAAGACTTTATTGCGCTGCCCTACGAAAATGAGCAAGAGACAATATGGTATGAAGGGCGTATTAAGTCGTTAGATTTTCTCGTTGAAGGCGAACCCGTGGTACTTTGGGTAGCCACCAATATATCTAAGCGCTATCAATTAGAAACTCAGCTGCGCTTTTTAAGTACTACCGATGAACTCACTGGCTTGTATAATCGTCGGCGCTTAGAAAAAGACCTTGCCGTACATTTTGCGAATTTTAAACGCTATAAAAGCCCCACCTCGGTGCTAATGCTTGATCTTGATAATCTTAAAATGGTGAATGATTTGCACGGTCATCCACAAGGTGACGAGGTGATTAAGACGTTAAGCGCCGTCATGCATCACGAGCTTAGAGAAATGGACGCCGCGTATCGCTATGGCGGAGACGAGTTTGTTATTATCTTACCCAACACCAATGTGAAACAGGCGGAGATATTTGCCAACCGCCTCAAATCGTCTTTCATAGCACAAATGAAGCTATGCCAAGGGGCGGATAGCACGACGATACAGTGCGTGAGTGCCAGCATAGGCGTGTCCGCTTTCGAGAAAAGCGACACGAATGAGGCAGACGCACTTGTGCGAGCCGACACCTTACTTTACCAAGCCAAAAATGCTGGCAAGGATGCGGTTCGCCTAGGTTAGCGCTTTTCGACCTGCCCTCTCGATAACGCTTGTACCTTCGTGCATTGTTGACGAACTGCCTGAGGAACAGGGTCAAGCGAGATACAATCGACACGACACAAAGCAGCGGGCACAACATGTGACGCAACCACTATTGGTGTGGTAGCAGACACCCGTTTAAGTAGCGTACACACCCGTTGTTGAGATTCAGCATCCAGTCCTTCGAATGGTTCATCTACACACAGTAGCGAGGGCGATGACAAGATAGCGCGAGCCAACACCAAGCGCTTACTTTCTCCACCTGATAAGTGCCGCCCTGCCTTGCCAACCCAGGTTTCCAGCGGTAACAGCGAGTCCAGTCCGAGTGCACGCAAGCATTCGTCCATTTTTTGCTCTGTAACACCCAAGCCCGCAGGGTCTAGATTTTGCTTAATCGTTGCCGACAAAACGGTAGGAGACTGCTCTACATACCGCCAGCCTTCAATTAACCCTTGAGATAAGGGCACACCATCAACAATACGCCTTCCCGTACTTGGGATTAAACCTACCATGGCTTGTAACAAACTTGATTTACCGCTGCCAGACGCGCCCTGCAATAAGGTTATTCCTTGCCGTTGAACAACAGCAGAAACACTTGCGCTGCGCCTCTCTAGGGGCTTTAAATGTTCACATTGCAGTTGCTGATTAAACCCGACGTTATTTAAATTATCATAAGGCACTGTAGAGAGGGCATTAAGGGCATTTCGGCTGTGCTGCCATTGGGAAAACCGTGTGACAGCGTGGAAGGCACTCGACGCCCAATCTGGTGATGCAAGCAACACCATGGGCACCACTATGGCCAGCGGCGTATAAAACACACTCGACGTTGCCAGTAGCCCCCCTATAAGTAAACAGTAGGCCACGCCTTGAAACAACCATGCCGCGCTATGGGCACTTGCTTGCTGTGTTAAGTTATCTCGCCATACCTGCTTAGCACTAGGCACATTTTTTAACTGATATCGCGGTGACTGACCTGAGGTGATGCTATCGGTTTTTTTAAGATGCCAAATAGCACTGGTATTAAAAAACGCTGTGGTTTGCTCTCTAAAATGAGTCGTGGACGCAGCATAATGGCCCGCACCTTTCAAACTTCTCACCCCTTGCCAACTCATGATGAATAGCCAACCAACAAAACCAACCCATAATATGGGCGCGCCGGGTAAGCCGAACGTAGATGCCCCAACACACACACTAACAAACAGAATAAGCACACTTGAAAGTGGTGCAATCCACGCAATCCACATAGATGCGACCTCTTCAGTATGATGCGCTAATGCTTCAGTAGAGTATGCATGGCTTCCACTATGCGCATTCGTTAACTGAGAAAACACCAATAAGCGCACACCACTTATCCGGTAAAGTAAGTCGTTGTGACCCACCCACATTGAGGCATAGCCTGATGCGATGCGAAGTAAGGCTAGCGCGCGAATAACCACGGCAGGAATAACATAGTTAAATCCTAAAGGTGCAATAGCGCTAATCGCAATAAACCACGAGGAAATAACCAAAATACTTAACCCCGCAGCACCATGTAAAATAGCAAGAAGCAAGGTTAATATAGCTGGCTTTTCAGTACGATTACGGTGTGTCATTGCACATTCACTTGTTGATGTTTAACGTTCCAAAAATGCGTAAACCAATTTGCTGGTAATGCCTTGTGAGATGCCCACAGTACCGTTTTATCTTGCGTCACCGAATGGATAAGCCGCGACAGTCTGTGATGTTGGCTATCAGATAAATGCGCAGTGGGTTCATCTAGCAACCAGATGTCGGCTTCTCGCAACAGGGCTCGGGCTAATGAAAGACGTTGTGCCTCGCCACCCGACAGTTCTGGACAATAAGAAAGTTGCGTATCTAAGCCGTCAGGAAGTGCTTCAAACCAAGATGTAAGCTCAACTTGGAGTAGCACCTGCAAAAGTTTTTCATCATCGTATACGTCATCTAAACACAGGTTTTGGCGCACACTTGAGGGTAAAACAACCGGTTGCTGTGTTAACCAAACCACCTTGCCTTTTAAACAATGGGAGCTTTCCCTTTTTGCTGAGAGCGCTTCAAGCAACAAGGTTTTACCGCTTCCAGAAGCCCCGCTGATAAGTATGTGATCGTGAGGAGAAATTACGAGTTTGTCGGCATGCAATACATCACCCGCACGAAAGGCACTTGCCTCAAAGCCTGAAAACGGTTGAGTGCTATCTGGGTTAAATGGCATGTCCGTTGATGAAAGCAGTGGCGCCAAATTATCCTGGGCTGCCTCAGCTTTTGCTTTTTGATGGTAGATGGCCCCTAGCTTTTTCATTTCGCTCAGCAGCAAAGGGACGGTTAACAATATCCAAAGGCCATCTTTCAATTCGATAGAAGGCCCAATATTAAGCTCCCCTAGAAGCGAAAAACCAATAAATACCGCCACCAAGGCCACGGATAAGGTCGCAAAGAAATCTAACACGCTGTTAGACAAAAACGCCACCCCCACCACATTCATGGTGCGCTTGTTAAGCTCGTCACTGGCTGCCACCAATAAATCAGTTTGCTTTTTATTCGCGTTGTAGTTCGCCAGCATAGGGAGCGCATTTAGCCGGTCGGTAAACATGCCACCTAATCGTGCTAATGCCAAAAAGTGTTTCCGATGCAGTGCACCGGCGCCCTTGCCTACAATCACCATAAACAAAGGCACAACAGGTAAGGTGATAAGTAACCCTGTGCCAATCACAGGGTTGATAGAAAATATCACTGCTAGTGCTAAAAGCGGGGCGATAATCGCTACCGTTTGTACTGTTCGATATTCAAATGCCCAATTGACCAAATCGACCAATTGATTTTGCCAGACATCTTGCCAGTAAAAACTGGAATGTTGGCGGGCCAACGCGTGTTGCTGCGTCGCAAACCTGTGATGAAGTAGACCTTCAAAGCGCTCAAGCGTGTTAATTTTACTGCGCATTAACTGTACGTTATAAACGCCATTTAATACCCAATTAATCAATAAACTCACCATAATGCCAATGATAAGTTCGTGGCTTGCTGGTTGCTTCAGCACAATCCATGACTGAGCAATGTGCGCGAAGAAGTAAAACGCGAACACCAGAGAAAAAAGTGACAGACACTTTATCACCACAAGTGTCATAAGCGACGACCCCATGCCAAGCCTATGAGCATCGTCTAACCTCTTACACCAAGATGACAATGTCTGTCTGTCAGAAACGGTTTCTTTTTTCACAGGTACTCTTACTTAGTTATCAAGTGCGCAGACAGTGATATCGTCCGCGCACGTTTTACCGAATATGATGCCGCATACTTTTTTATTCAGCGTCTTCGGGGCGATCTAGGTTTTCAGTCGATTCCAACCACATGGCGTTGATAATGCCAAAAGAACACGCGAGTAATACGCCTAAAATCCATGTGAAATACCACATTTTCGACTCCTTAATAGATGGTATGAGATTGGTCGAGATCAGCACTTTTAATGCGACCACGCATAACGTAAAAACTGTACGCTGTGTAACTAAGTACAATAGGAACAAAGAGACAGGCGACGAAAAACATGACATTCAATGTTAAATGGCTTGATGTGGCATCCCACACCGTTAAGCTTGCTTCTGGCATGGTGGCGCTAGGCATTAAAAATGGGAACATTGAAATCCCAGCGGTTAAAATGACACCTGCAATAAATAATGCACTGCTCACAAATGCCATACCGGCATTTCCCTTATTAGAGAAAAATGCACAGGCCAATCCAGCAACAATACCCAAGACTGGCGCTATCATGGTCAGAGGGTAGTCTCGGTAATTATTCATCCAGGCACCGCTTTGAATAGCCACCTCTTTTTTGAGGGGGTTAGACGTAACCAGCGTATCAAGGGAAGACGTAATAACGAAACCATCGATACCAACGGCCACCCATACTCCGGCTAAGACAAAGCATGCCACACCCACTAAACTTAATACCTTAGATACATTTCTAGCCCGGGATTGAATAAACCCATCGGTTTTCATTTGCAACCAAGTAGCACCATGGTTTAGCAAAATGGCAACCGACAATACGCCAGATAAAAGCGCAAACGGCGTGAGTAGTCCGAAGAACGAACCGGTATAGGTAGACTTAAGGGTGTTATCCAATTCGAAGGGAACGCCGAGTAGCAAGTTTCCAAAAGCGACACCAAAAATCAACGAAGGGATAATACCGCCAGCAAATAGCGCCCAGTCCCAAGCGTTACGCCATTGTGGGTTTGGCAACTTACTTCGATAATCAAATCCGATTGGGCGCATCCAAAGCGCAATTAAAGTGAGCGCAAGGGCAAGATAAAAGCCTGAAAAAGCCGTGGCATAAATCATTGGCCAAGCGGCGAATATAGCGCCCCCCGCCGTAATAAACCATACTTGGTTGCCATCCCAGTGGGGGCCAATAGTATTGATCATAACCCGGCGTTCTTTGTCGTTCCTGCCGATGAGTGTTAGCAATGCACCTACGCCAAGGTCAAAACCATCTGTCACCGCAAAGCCAATAAGTAGCACGCCAATTAGGCACCACCAAATAATGCGAAGAAGTTCATAATCAATCATGCTTTTGCTCCTTTGCTGTCTATATCTACAAAGTCTAAATCTGAGTCAGTTTGGCTGTCGCTAGGGGGTACGGGGCCTTTCTTGGCAAATTTTTTCATTAAATAGAAGCCAATAATGAACATCATTGTGTAGAAAAGGGTGTAAGCAATTATGGTGGTCACCACATCGCTTACGGCTAGGTTAGAAACAGAGGTATGAACAGGCAGTACTTCGGCAATCGACCAAGGCTGACGACCATATTCCGCCACAAACCACCCTGCTTCACAGGCTATCCAAGGTAGCGGCAAGCCATACAACGCCGACTTTAATAGCCAGCGTGGCTGAGTAATCTTATGTTTAGTGCTGAAATAGAAAGCGCAAACAAACAAAGCAAGCATGATAAAGCCAGCCGCAACCATGATACGAAAACTCCAAAATAGGGGCGCTACAGGGGGAATGCTGTAGTCAACAGCTTGCTGAATTGCCGCTTCAGAAGGGGTAGCTACATTATCGGTAAAAGGCTCTAGCAGCATGGCATACCCTAAGCTGTCTTTATGCGCCTCGAAGGTGGCGACTTGTTGCTCAGATGCGGTTCCGCTGCGCACACTATCGAGCAATTCATAGGCTTTAATTCCCGCTAAAATTCGCGCTCTATTTTCTGCTTTTATTTCTTTTATTCCTTTCACTTCTTCGGTTAACGAGCGGGTGGCGATAATCCCCATCGCCCATGGAATTTGAACGGCATATTCCGTTTCCTGGGTTTCATCATTAGGCAAACCAAAGAGTGTAAAAGGCGCGGGCGCGGGATGTGTATCATATTCCGCTTCCACAGCAGCCAACTTCACTTGTTGGACATGGCCGAGTTCATATCCGCTTTCATCCCCTAACACAATGACGGAAAGCGTCGCGGCCAAGCCAAAACTTGCCGCAATGGCAAATGAGCGTCGTGCGAAGGCGATATGTTTATGATTGAGCAAGTAGTAACTGGAGATGGCGAGCACAAACATAGCACCGGTGACATAACCTGCTGATACCGTATGAACAAACTTAACTTGGGCTACAGGGTTAAATACCACTTCCGCAAAGCTTGTCATTTCCATTCGCATTGCTTCGAAGTTAAATTCAGCCCCAATGGGATACTGCATCCAGCCGTTAGCGATTAATATCCATAAGGCAGAGAAATTTGAACCAATGGCAACTAACCACGTTGCCATAAGGTGCTTTACCTTCGACATCTTGTCCCAGCCGAAGAAAAACAACCCCACAAAGGTAGACTCTAAGAAGAAGGCCATCAGCCCTTCAATGGCAAGCGGCGCACCAAAGATATCCCCCACATAGTGTGAGTAATACGACCAGTTCATACCGAACTGAAATTCCATGGTTAAGCCTGTTGCCACACCAATTGCGAAATTAATCCCAAACAACTTTCCCCAAAACTGCGTCATTTGTTTGTAAATCTCTTTGCCCGTCATCACATAGACAGACTCCATAATGGCAAGGAGAAAGCTTAGTCCTAGGGTTAGGGGTACGAATATAAAGTGGAACATTGCGGTTAACGCAAACTGCCACCGCGATAGTTCTACTAACGTATCGCTCATGGGTGATCTCCCTCATCTTTTAAGTGTGCTGGAAGCGCCCAATGTGGATGGGCGCAGTTTCTCTACAGAAGGGCGCAGAGCATTCTCTGTTCCAGTCTTGCAGTAAAAGTACATAAAATAGGTTTTTGCCCTAACTACAGGGATTTCCTACTGTGCGGGAGAATTATGGCATGCGCGGAAAAAGCGAATTTTGATCCAACGCAAGATAACCTTTACTAACTACGCCAAAATTGACAAACAAAGTGCCATATTTGACACAAGTCCCATTTTTATCCTTATACCCCTGTGTTCTAAGGCGTATATGTCAGGGTAAATGCTCCTCGTAACGTGCCAATATCGAACCCCATAGCTTCGTCCTCTGGATAGGCGTCATCAATTGCAGCCTGCACTCTTGGGGCTACAGACTGGCCATGGCATGCCGTGCATATTTCGTCAGTTTTTATGGCTTTCAAGTATCTAAATTCACCTGTCGCGCTATCATAATGGGAGGCTTCAAGTGGTCCATCAAATTGAGCCGATAATTGATTAGAAAACGCGATAAGTTGTTCTCGTTCCCAAGCATCAGGGGTATTGGCTGGGTTGCGTACCCGCAGGGCCGTGCGCCCAACAGTCCAACCATTACCACTAATGGCTTTAGCTATCGGCCCAGCCTCTAATTTACAAGCCTCAATCCCCTTGACCAAACCACCTTGACCAATAGCTTCTTGCAAACGCGCTTTTAATGCACCGCCTAAGGCTTTCGCATGCTGCCGCGCGACAAGGGTTCTCGCCTTTAAATCGCCCACGGATTCGCTTTCTATCGTTACATTGGACGCAAAAGCAAAAGTAGTACTTAGCGCAAATATACTTAAGGGTAAAATTAACGTTACTTTCATCACTTGATTTCCTCTCTTATTCACAGATATCGGCTATCGAGATTAGTTGCTAATGCAAGGCCCACTAAACCTCGCTATGGCAATCCACAACAATGTTTATGCCAATATGATAGTCTTTAATTAATAAAACGAGGCTAAACCAATGTAGGGCAGCAAAGGTATGAATATCTCCATCATTCAGGGAATGATCGATGCTATTGATAAACCCGCAATTTTCATCAACCAAGACTATGTAATAGAAGCCGTTAACAAGCCCTATAGAGATACCTATCCTGTTACCATTAAGCTGGGCTTCAGTACCTGCTACCAAGTCTCTCACCGCAATAGCAAACCATGCGATCTGTGTGGTGAAAACTGCCCAATGGAGCAAGCCAAAGAAACAGGGAAAACCGCCAGCGTGGTGCATGTTCACGCCACCAATGAAGGGCAAAATTACTGCGATATTCGTATGAAGCCTATCATTGATGGCGAAGGAGAACTCCTTGGTTACCTAGAGATACTCGACAAACTAGCTTACGCCTCAAACACCTCATCCGAAGGAAAGATGGTAGGCGAATCTGATGCGTTTAAGGCTATGTTGAGCAAAATCAACCGTGCTGCCAACTCAAATATTTCTGTGCTTTTACACGGCGAAACCGGTACGGGAAAGGAACTCGTCTCTCACGCACTTCATAGCAGTAGTCATCGCGCTGAAAAACCCTTTGTCGTCATTGAATGTACAGGCCTAACTGATGCGCTATTCGAATCTGAGTTATTCGGTCATGAAAAAGGCGCCTTTACCGGCGCAGTAAATAAAAAGAAAGGGTTGATAGAAACGGTTGAGGGCGGCACGCTATTTCTCGATGAGGTAGGTGATATCCCTCTTGCTATGCAAGTTAAACTCTTACGCTTACTAGAAACGCAAACATATCGGCCAGTAGGAAGTATAGCCATTAAAAAAGCAAATTTTCGCTTAATTTGCGCCAGCCACAAAGATTTATTGGAGCTTGTTAATGCTGGAAAATTTCGCCACGACCTATATTATCGAATAGCTGGGCTCTCGATTCATTTACCTCCATTACGTGAACGCAATAATGATATTGTTTTGCTAGCAAAACATATATTAAATACATTAGGCAGCGATAAAACCTTGTCCCAACCTACTTTAGCTGCACTTAAGAAGTATACATTCCCCGGCAACATAAGGGAGCTTAGAAACATAGTTGAGCAAGCAATTCTAATGGCTGATGATAGAATCATTGAGCCTAGCGATTTACCTGAATATGTCTGCGCATCGACACAGCAAACGGCTCACTTATCACCACAGGGAGAAAAAGACATAATGACGCTAGCGGAAGTCGAAGCACATTATTTGAAAGATAAAGTCGATGTCTACACCGGCAATACTGAAGACTTAGCCGATGCGTTAGGAATAAGTGTGCGAACGTTGTACAGAAAATTACAAGCATTAAAAATAAACGCTCCTTAGTGCAAAAAATTTACTAGCAAACACCTAATCTCTAACGCTATTATACGATGCTCATATTTTTGATAGTTTTAAAGGCTCGTTATTAAAACGCTTATCACCTTTTCTGTGTGTATGGTTCTACTAATGCAAAATGCATTGGCGATCGGGCTGTCTGCCTATTCGATGAACAAAGCACATGAACAAGTGGACGGTGGCCTGAGCGATATTGAGCTTATATGTACCGGCAAAACTATGCGTTATGTGTCCGTTAGCGCCTCTGAATTGGCCGGTGAATTCGTTTTTGTCAGCCCTGAATTAGTTAAAACGCCCCCTCAAAACATCGACTGTACCAATGGTACGCTAGCCGATTTACCCAGTTATACTTCCGTGAAATACGATTTACAGGTGAGTGTTCTCTTTCAGCGCTTCTATGCGCTTACTGAGTCACTCGTTCAGCGCCCCTATACCGCCTACCCTTACGCGGCTCCTATTGGCAGAGCACCGCCCCTTTCATAACTGCCACCTAGTATTTCGAGCAAGGCAACTTGCAACCTAATACCACTATAAATGGAAACGTTATGAAAAAAACACTGACAGCCTTGGCGGTTATCGCCCAAGGTGTTACCCAATGCGCCTTAGCACAAGAATCACAAGGCGAAATAATTACGGTTATCGGAAGCCCGCTTACCCAAGTAGACGCTGAGCGTATCAACACTTCATCAAATACCGATGCCGACTTTGGCGATCAAATTGAGAAGTTAACAGGGGTGAGCATTACCCGTAATGGCCCTGTTACTGGCCTTGTTCAATATCGCGGCTTGTACGGCGATCGAGTGGGCATAACCATAGACGGCGTAGATATCGCAGGGGCTGGGCCAAACGCGATGGATTCACCTCTCTCTCACGTCCTTCCTGAACCCGGCCTTCAGGCGGTACTCTATCGCGGTATTGTGCCGGTAAGCGCTGGTGTACAAACCCTTGGCGGTAAGCTCGATATACGCGCCGATGACAGTGCCCTGTTTAATTTGGCAGATGGTTTGAAGGCTAATTTTAATGGTGCACTTTTCTCTCCTGGCACAGGACAGCAATATCAAGCTAATGGCGTATACCGTTTCGAAAGTGGTTTTTTAACTGGCGCGTTCACCCATCAACAACGGGATGAGCGGGAGGCCGCTGACGATATCGCGATTCCTAATAGCGCGTATTTACGTAACGGCGCAAAATTACGGGCTGGCTATGAGCAGGGCAATCACCAATTTACCGCGTCGTATCAAGCGCTAAATACAAATCAAAGTGGCACTCCGGCTTTAGCCATGGACATCAACTTTATCGACGCAGCTTGGTATCGCTTAGGCTATCGATACCAAGCTTCTGATAACACGTACTTTGTCTTAAATGCATTTGGCAATAGTAATCAGCACGCTATGGATAACTTCAGACAACGTCCCGTGATGATGGACAGTATGGCAAGGCAAAATGACGCGGACGCCATTGCTCAGGGATTCAACACGTCTTATGTCACCCCTCTCTATAACGGGACGATTACTCTAGGTGCCAATGTTGCTCACAAACGCAATAATTCCACCATCAGCAACCCAAATGACGCCAGCTTTTACATCAATAATTTTGCCTCCACCGAGCAAGATACTTACAGCCTATTCTCTGAATGGGAAGGTGTAAGAAACACGGTGCAGTATCAATTTGGCGCCCGTTTTACACAGGTGAATGCAGATGCAAACGATGTGGGCTCAAATATGGAGATGATGAACGATGCGGTTGCGAGCCTCGCCATAAGCTTTAATGGTGCCGACCGAGATAAGCGTTTTACTATGTTAGATTTAGCGGCAACCCTTGAAACAGCTATTGGCGACAACGCTATGTTCTTTGCGGGGGTATCTCAAAAGAACCGAGCACCCAATTACTATGAGTTATACACCTGGCTACCATTGGCAATAACTGGCGGTATGGCAGATGGGTTTAATTACATAGGCAATACGGCTTTAAAAGAAGAAACCGCACGCCAAATTGAATTCGGTACCACCTTTAGCGCAAAAAATTGGACGATATCTCCGCGGTTCTTTTACCAAGATATAGAGAATTACATCACTGGAATGCCCAGCGAAAACACATCAGCTATCATGTTTTCTAATATGATGAGTGGTACCGTTCCTTTTCAATGGGCCAATACCGATGCGGTAATGAAAGGCGTTGATATCACCCTTCACGGTGAACTTTTAGATAACCTCTCCTTAGATATGCTGGCAAGCCACACCCATGGCAATAGAGACGACATTGACGATGCGCTTTTTCGGATAGCCCCCGAGCGCCTGGTAACCCGTTTACAATGGCAAACCGCATTGTTCGCTTCCCCGCTCTCCCTAGAAGTCACGTCTGAATTGGTAGGCAGTCAATCCCATGTTTCCGCCTTGCAAAGCGAAACCGCTACCGCAGGCTATGGCCTTTTACACTTAAGCGCAAAATGGCAACTGACCCCCGTATTTGCCGTTAGCACACGGATTTCAAATGTAACCGATAAGTACTACGCGGCGCATACTGCCGGTATAAATAGAGTATCGGATGATGCCAATATTGCCACAGGAGAGAAACTACCAGGTGCAGGCAGAGAGTGGCAACTATCGCTTCAACTGGCGTTCTAACAACGTTTACGTTGGCATAGTCCCATTAAACGTTATGCTATGGGTCGACAACTTCTTGAATATAAGGCACTGCAGTGCCTTATATTCTAGTCGCTAAAAATGAATCGGTCGTGATAGGATTTACGTTATAAAACAATTTGCCTAACGACCTGCTTTATAAAGGATTAATCTTGCGCTCTTTCTTAACCATGGTAGTTCGCTCTCCCGTCATGCTCATGTGCGTATCCATTGTTCTGTGGATGCTATACCCCCCTCTTGTGAACTACTTAATCGATCGCTCAAGCACCTTATTTGTCGCTGGCATTTCTCATACGCTCGCTGCGATTGCAACCTTGGCGGTGGTCGTTTTTGTATCCATTGGTGATAAGAAAAATGGATTAGCGTCCCTTTTTATTAAGTACAAGCGCCGCGAATTACTTGTTCCTACACTCGGTTCGGGCGTACTCATCTGTGCTAACCACCTGCTACTTTATGCTGCGCTAGAGTCATCTCGAGAGTTTGATGTTATTGCCATTTTGATATTTGAAGCCTGGCCCATCTTATTCTTTTATATTGATAGTACTTTTAGAAAAGCTCAGCGTACTACCTCAGCTACAGACTATATCTTTTCTGGCGCGGCATTCGCTGGCTTCATTGTGTTGATGGCGCCTAACATCAGCCTCGCCGACTGGCTGCTACTTGAGAGCCCCATGCTCAACACCATTCTGCTAGCTGCTTTAGGTGGCTTGGCTATGTCCATAAACTGTTATATGCGTATGAAGTGTATGGACGCCTGGAGTCAGCTTTCTGAACAATACGATTTGTCGCTAACCCCCTTACGCCGTGCAATTCTGACTGAAGGTGGCGTGCGCTGTGTGGCAGCTCCACTAATTCTCACCACGTTATTTTTGTTTGGTCATCTAGAAAATCAATTTACGCACATTGACTACCTCATTGTTGCCTTTGTCGGCATAGCAATCTTAGCTCTAAGCAGTTTACTTTACGATCTTTCTGTTTACTCTGCGCCTAACGCCTCAATCAGTGTATTTTGGTATTTTATGCCCGTGGGCGCAGTGATTATCCTCGCGACCATGCAAGGGCGCATCCTTAATCAATACGAAGCTGTGGCTTCTGTGCTTATCGTCTCGGCAAACATTTTCTTAGGGTTAAAGTTTCCTTTGCGTTCGTCTCTTTTAATCTTATTTACCTCTGTTTGTTTAATCGGGATTTGGCTGATTTTTGCCCCCACTTATCCTATTGACTCGTATTACGATTTACTCGCCGTCTCAACGGTTTTCTTTGTGTTGTTGGCCACGTTTGCATTGGAAAGAACCACCTCTTTAAATCGTGAGAGAGAGCGTTTGCTAGGGGAGTTCAACGAAGCGGTCATGCGCTTGCCCAAGCAACCGAATACTGACGAAATAATGAGAGAGAAATATCAACCGCTGATTTACAACTATGTGACGAAGCACCTCTTTACCTTTGTGCGTGCGTTTGGAAATCTCAGCGAAATGCGCCACGTTCAAAATGAAATTCAAGAAATAAAACATCAGTTACTTTCTCAGGCAGGCGAAAAAGGGCGACTTAGAGAACAGCTTTTAAGCACATTTAACGTGGGTGAGAAAATCATGACCATGGAGAGTGATAGGATCCCCCCTGAAGAATTTGTTATTTTGATTTTACTCGGTGCCACCAATGTCTTCTTCTCTTTGATTTTCAGGCCCGATAATTTTTCCGCAGCGCTATTCTCGCTGATAGTGGCAACCTCAGTGATTTTCCTCATTTTATTAATCAATGAGAGAGACAAATATACACAGGTTAGACATGACCATGCGTTAGTTTGTGGGGATATGCTTAGTTATGCGGCTACCTTTAACCAAGGCGCAAATTCTGAAAGTAACAGCACGGTGGCGGCGGTAAAACACACGTTGGAGACCAAATCCACGGGTGTAAACAATGCCGTGCACAGCTACTGGGTTTTTGGCGTATTTACCTTTCTTTTCTTTGGTTTTGGCTATGCGCTTTTGTATGAAACACTCAATAAAATGCAGGCCGATGAATCATCACCCATCGTCTCTAGTCGAAACATGAATAACGCCCACGTTAACATTGCTCTTTTAGATTGGCCTGCGGCGCAAATTAAAGCGCACATACTCAGCGATATCATCAATACTCATACCGAAACGAAGGCACATTTAGTTTCCGTTGCTCACAAGCGCGCATTTGAAGAAATAGGGAAAAAGAAAGGCGCTATTGATGTACACCCAGATATCTGGGTGGCTAACAATGCCCCGCTAATTAGAAAGTTTGTTCGCGCTTTTAAATCAATGACATTGAGCCAAGCTTCGTCCTACGGTCAGCAAGGGCTCTGTTACACAAATTACCAAGACGCTACGCCACTTTCTATTGCAGAATTAGCCTCCTCTGATACCGCAGCACAGTTTGATTTATCCAATGATAGTAAAGGTGACATCTGGGTAGGCGCAAAAGGATGGACCGCAGTCGATATTGAAAAACGTCGACTAAACGCTTATGGCCTATCAGCTTATTACGATTATCATGTATTTGATCAAGATTTATTGCATCAATTGCTTAAGCGCAATAATGAAAACCAACAACCAAGCCTGTTTTTCTGCTATTACCCAGATGCGCTGTTTAGTAATGCTAACGTTCAGTTTGTCGATGAAGCGCCCCATAACGAAGCGCACTGGCTATCCATCACAAGAAGCGCTGAAGATAATGATGACCTAATAGGTACCTCATGGCCTCGCACCGAAATAAAAATAGGTTATCGCGCTTCTCTTGCAGAATCTTTACCTTCCATCGCTAAGTTACTAGACCACTATTTAATAGAAAATGAGGAATTAGTAAGCATGCTACATGAAATCGAGGGCGGCGCTCACGTGGAAGACGTTTCACAGGAATGGGTGAATGAGCATAACCATGACATTATTGAGTGGCTAACTGGCTTTGCGATTGCCTCTGACAATGACGATAAAGCCCCTTAACGTTTTACCGTTGACTTTTCACAAACCACGTTGAATACTGTGAACATGAATTTATACCTGACGAAAACAATGCCCATTACACAATCGGTACTAAGCATTATTATTCTCGCTATTCTTAGGAATTGGCGGGTACGTTAGTGTGTAAATAAAACCTTCACTAAAACCCGCCGTACTAAAACGAGACGACAGCCATGAACAACGCGATAACCCATGTATTACACCATTTGCATAGCGCGGTGAATGCAGGTGATAAAGACGCCCTTTCAGCCTGTTATGGTCATAACGCAAAAGTGGTAGCTAGCCCCATAAATAGCACAACACAGCGCGATTGCATTTCAGCGCTCAACCAATTTCAGCAGAAATTTATGCCTGAGCATATTGTCACGACCGGAGACGAAATCGTGATTGAGGCGGGGGATGTGGCGCTAGTGATAGCGAAACTCTATCTCGTTCCAAAGCATACCCCCCATGCGCTTCCTTGCGAAGGTAAGCGTGCTGTGTATGTGATGCAGCGCCAAAGCGACGATAGCTGGAAATGTATCATCGATAATTTCTTCGGCACTGATTTGCTTGATTTCGCCTAAGGTGAAAGTCGTACATACCGCGCCCCTATACCGTCACCCCAAAGAGCAGGGTCCCCTGCTCTTTTATTATTCGCTTGCAAGCAAAAATAATACGCCCAATGCCGCTGGGTATAACTTCATATTAATGTCTTCCCAATGCAAATGTGATAATATAACAACTTCAACTTTAGATATGTTATACTGTAACGATTAAGCAAAAGTTAATTGTCATGAGTGTCAGTTTCTTGATTAGAACATTTACTTTAGGTGTGGCGGGGTTGGGCGCGATAGCTGGCGCTATGCTTATGATTGGATCTGCCCAAGCCGCTGAGAATGAACACCGTCATGGTCAAGGAAGCCTGCAAATTTTGCAGGCTGAGAATCAATGGCAAATAACGCTTTCATTACCCCTCGATGACGCGTTTGGCTTTGAGCATGCCCCTGAAACAGATGAACAGAAATCACAGATACGGCACTTCGTTGCTCAGGCAGAATCTTTCGATACATTTATAAAAATGCAGGGAAATTGTTCACTTCAAGGTGCCACCGTAAATTTACCTTGGCCCTTTTATGCAGATGGCGAACCTCCTCGTCACAGCGAGAATGCGCACAATGAAAGGGTGCATGAAGAAGCGCATTCGCATAAAGACGTAGAAGCGGTTTATCAGATTGGCTGTGAAGAGGCGATTGAGTCAATAACAGTAAACGTACCCGCCATTTCACCCTCCTTGGTGTCTATTGACGCGCAATGGGCTACAGAAAAAGGGCAAGGCATGCAAATAATCACGCCGAATGACAATACGCTTTTTCTGCGCCGCAAAAATTAACAGTGACTGATGTGGAGTGATAAATGAGAAACACGTTTACGGATTCATCAATGCCAAAATTTGCACCTAAATTACAAACACGCACGGATAAGCTAGCCATATTGTTATCGTCTATGTGTGTGTTGCATTGCCTACTTACCCCTATTTTGCTTATTGCCATTCCTTCTCTTGCAGGCGTTGCTCTGTTAAATGATGAAACCTTTCATCGTGTGATGTTATTTTTTGTGGTACCCAGCGGTGTTTTAGCCTTGGCTATTGGCTACTCTCATCATCAAAAAGGGGGGTTAGCAATATCGGGGATATTGGGTCTTGTGGTGCTCAGCAGCCCTTTGTGGCTGGGTCATGAGTATTTGGGCGAAACAGGTGAAGTGGTGGTAAGTGTCATCGGGTCGGCCATTATCGTGGCGGTGCATACCGTAAACTACCGATTAGGCAAACGTAAGCCCGCTTTACCGCAATAATGCGGTCATTAATCTAAGCCCTCGAAATTTATACTTTCTTTTATCCTCTGGCAGCATAAACTGGTAGTTTCGTTTTAACCTGCTGGCATTATTGTTTGACACCAAGCCATCGCATTCAAAATTCTAAGGAAATTTATTTTGTTTTCATTCCCAACGGCTTTGCTTAGCAAACGCACACTTCCTCTAATCATCTGTTCGCTAACGTTGGGCGCCTGCGCTAGCACTACTGGCGCTATGCAAGCGGAAACTAATGCGGAATCTAATGCGGAATCTAATGCGGAAAGTTACCCCCTGTCTACCGCCGTGGTATACCAAACCGAAAGCAAAGAATACCCGCTACTAAGCAGCTACGTTTATGCGCAAGCGACAAAAGCCCTGCCGACGTCTTTCCAGCCAAGCGATGTGATTGTTATGGATGTTGATGAAACGGTTCTCGACAATAGCCAATATCAAAGAGAGCGCGAACAGCAAGGCTTGGGCTATTCCTCAGAAAGTTGGAACGCTTGGATTGCCCGTAAAGAAGCCACAGCAGTACCTGGCGTAACCGCCTTTTTAAACGAGGTTGTCGCGCGAGGAGGTAAAGTGGCTCTAGTGACCAACCGCGACAAGTCTATGGATGATGCAACCTGGCAAAACTTATTAGCATTAGGCTTACCTTTAACCGCTGAAAATACCTGTATTCTAGGCCGCACGGCACAAGATAAAACGACGATAGACGGTAACACTGTTATTAACGATAAAGACTTAAGGCGCAGCCAACTTAAACAAGGTACCGTCAACTGTTCTAATTCGACAACGGCAAGCAAGCCCACTTGGCAAACTCAGCATAAGTTGCTTATGCAAATTGGTGACAATATTGAAGATTTTGAGGGCGTGACGCAGGAGCATGCCAATGTAGATGCCTTATTGCCTAAGGTAGGTAAAAGCCTGTTCATCTTACCTAACCCTATGTATGGCTCTTGGTGATTTAACAGTAAGCAGGTGCTGATAATGTAGCACCTGCTATTGTTGGCCGAGTATTTGAAACTAGAGCATCTTTACTCCTCGTACAGCGCATAATTATCCAGTGACAATGAATAGGCCGATGTACCCATAGCATCTACTTTTTGTTCTATGGATACGACACCTTCAAACCAGTAAGGATCGTAAAGGTTTTCCAACGTAATGCCTTGCTCTGACTCGACATACAAAATTTGATTTGGCGGTGGCGGCGGCATGTGTAAGCAGGCACCGAAATAGGGCACAATAAAAAAGCGCGTTACTTCTTTATCTTCATTTTGTTCCAAAGGTACGATGAATCCGGGAATACGAATGGCTTTTCCGTCAAACCCTTGAATAACACGAGTGGATGACAGCGCGGCTTGGTATTGTTGCGCCTGTTCATCTTCTAACTGACGTTGCTGAAAGCTGTCGAGAGCATCTTGCGCCGAACCATCGGCGATGTCATCCAAAAATGCTGGCCTATTTAACAGGGCACTTAAGTCTTCGGCGGGCATTAATTCTGTCCAATCTATGTCTTCATAGATTTGCGCATCTGCACTAACAGCGGGCGCACTTGACACTATCAATATACCGCTAGCAATAAATACATAAGCTGCCACTTTCATGGAGGCGATTACGCGCAAAAATTTTGCGGTTGTTTTTCTAATTACGTGCATATAAGGTTTTACTCAAATCCGTCAGTTAAGCGTTAGACGCGATAACATGCATTCGCCTTATCGCCATAACATGTTATAACATAACACAAACTATAACGAGTCGTTGAAAAATTTTGACCGCTAAAATACCTACTTCATCGCTAACACCAGTGATTACCATTGACCAATTAGCTTACGCCTATAATAAGCAGGCGCCGTCTTTTGTTTTGCCCAAATGGCAAATAGAAAAAGGGCAGCGAATCTTTCTTCATGGCCCCTCTGGCGCGGGGAAAACAACCTTACTTAATTTGTTAGCAGGAATTTTAGTCCCCCAGCAAGGCACCATTCATTTACTCGATAAGCCCTTTTCAGCCTGTCGCGACAGCCAACGAGATAAACTTCGGGCCCAACACATAGGCGTTGTTTTTCAGCAGTTTAATTTAATTGCTCATTTGAGCGTTTTAGACAATATTAGGCTTGCCGCCTATTTCGCCAAGCAAGGTAAACAGGTAGATGAGCACGCCTTCGACTTACTGCATAAATTGCAGCTACCCGATAACATTGCCAGCCAACCTGCCAGCAGCTTAAGTATTGGCCAGCAACAGCGCGTTGCCATAGCACGCGCGTTAATTAACGCCCCTGAATTATTATTGGTGGACGAGCCAACCTCGGCACTCGATGCCAACGCGCGAGATGCCTTTATGTCGTTGTTATTGAATTTATGTGAGGCACATAACACTACCGTCATTTTTGTCAGCCACGACCCGCAATTAGCAAGCTACTTTTCTCAAAAGGTGGCGTTGCAAGAATTAGTGACGATAAAGGAGCCAAACCATGTTGTTTAGGTTTGCATTAAGTAGCTTAAAAAGCAGAAGAAAGTCGGTACTGCTTACCTTTTTGTCGCTGCTGATCAGTATTAGCGTACTACTTAGTGTTGAGCATATTCGCAGTCAAGCGGAACAAAGCTTTTCCCGCACAGTATCAGGCGTAGATTTAATTGTAGGCGCGCCAAGCGGGCAGTTGAATTTACTGCTATACAGTGTGTTCAGAATGGGAAGCCCTACCAACAGCATTTCGTATAGCAGTTATGACATGCTTCAAAATCACGCTCAAGTTGCGTGGGCCGTGCCCATTGCGCTAGGTGATACCCATCGTGGCTACCGCGTTTTAGGGACAAGTCGCGACTATTTCACGCATTTTCATTATGGCAATAAACAGCCATTAGTGTTTTCATCGGGGGGCGCTTTTGCCCAGCCTTTAGAGGCGGTGATGGGTGCCGATGTAGCCAAAAAGCTAGGCTACCAAGTAGGTGACGATATTGTTATTTCTCATGGTGTCGGCGCGGTTAGCTTTAAAAATCATGACGATGCCCCCTTTACTATCACAGGCATTCTTGCGCCAACAGGGACACCTGTGGATAAAACAGTTCACGTAAGCTTGCAAGGTATTGAAGCTATGCATATGCCTGCTAAAGCATTGCGGCAATATTTAAGCGCCTCTAGCGAAACGCAACTAAACCTAAAGCCAAAACAGATAAGCGCGGTATTGGTGGGGCTTAACAATAAATTTGCCACCTTCACCTTGCAGCGACAACTTAATAACTACAAAGGCGACAGACTCATGGCCATATTGCCTGGGGTAGCATTAGCCCAGCTGTGGCAGATGATGGCAAGTGTAGAAAACATTCTTATGGCCATCAGTGGCTTGGTGATGCTCTCTTCATTATTTGGGTTATCCACCATGTTGTTAGCCTCTATGCAACAACGAGAGCAAGAAATAGCCGTACTTCGAATACTAGGGGCAAGCAGCTTAACATTGCTTATGCTGATTGTGGTGGAAGCCTTAATCATCACTCTCAGTGCTTGCTTGGCTTCCCTATTACTGACATTTGGCTTGTTTACTTTATTTAGTGACACACTTGCTAACCATTATGGGCTATTTATTTCAGCCAACGTGCTCTCCCCCACCAACGCTGTATTGCTAGCAGGCGTGGTAGTCGCCAGCTTACTGACGTCCCTCATTCCAGCTATAGATGCCTATCGAAATGGCCTTCATGCCCGGCTATAACCGGGCATGCAAGATTAGGCGAGTTCGCGTTCACTTTTAAGCCCCAACACCTTTTTAAAAAATAACGTGGCTGGGCAAAAACCGGTAAAACTTTGCTGAAATAAATTGGCACCAACAAACACCGTTAACCAAACAAAGTTTGGATGAACCCAATAAGTTAGCGCCACTGACAACAGCACCATAAAGCCAGCAAATGCCGTAAGCGCTTTTTCTTGAGACATACTATTTCCTCTTTAAGTTTACGCGTTAATAGAAATAACGTAACGCCATATAACCGTTACTGCCATTTTCAAATTGCCCCCAGAAGGTGTCATCATCGCGGCCGCGAAAACCATTAATGCCGACGCGAAACTGCCAATTGTCTGTGGGCGTATAACGTAATTCGGCTTTTACATAACCATCGTTATCTGTGGGTGAATAGAACAAAAAACCGTTAATCGTGAGGGTTTGACGCAACGCCAACCATGTAAGGCGTGCGGTCAACCAATGTCGCACCTGAGCTTGTTCATGCTCTGGGTAATAAGCGACGTCCATCAACTGTGAGTAGCGCTGGGTAACTTCACTATACCATTGAGCTCCACCGTTAAGATTTGGTGCTAGCTCTTGGTTATAGCCAAGCAGAAAACGCTGTTGCGAATTAGGAATTCGAGGGTTGCGTCCACGGCTGTCGTCTACACTGTGATAATAAGCATACTCAGCATTGAATATGCCCTTATATAAGGGCATAACCACACTTGCTCCCACCACATTTAATCGGCTGTAAAGGAGCTCACCCTGCTCTGTCGTCGACAGCGGTTGCTTGTAGTAACCTCGGTATCCGTAAAGCGCCCACTGCGTGCTATTGAAGTTGCGATGCAACCTCACGGCTAATTCTGGCGAATTTGGCGTATGCTCTTTTGAAACGGAAAATCCGGGGGCGATATTTTGACCTGCTTGCGCACTAAAAAATGAGAAGACGTCACCGTTAATGGCAATATCCGGCTCAAACTCCGGCGTAACCACTACGTCAATATTCAATGCTGAAAAATACCCCGAAAGCTTAATAGAAGCACTCGGCGCTTTTAAATATTCGTCACTTCGACCAGCAAAAAAAGAGGGGTAGTCTTTGGGAAAAAGGTCATTTAAAAATACATAGTCGCCCGTGCCCCATGTCAGAACTTGTTGGCCGATTTTTACGTCGAAGGCATTACCCCATTCCCCTAACCCTGATAAATTACCCTGCCATGCTAATTCACGTATTTGTGCTTGCCATTTATCTTGTACGCCATCAAACCAAAGATCACTTTTAAACGATAGCGCGGAGGTAGAAAGTAGATAATCTAGGTTAATGCGTGCTCTAACGTCACTTAAGGTTTGGCGTGTGGATACTGCGTCATCAGACTGCCATCGGTAACCTTGAGTCGCTTCTAGAAAGCCGGAAATAGTGAGCGCAGAGGTAGTGTCTGTTGCAACATCCCACTCATCGTCAAAAACCTCATCCCACTCACTACTGTCGCTAGATGTATTGGCTTCTTGCTGCACGGCTCGATTTTGCATGGCCGTTTCTGATGACGACGTTTGCGCTTGCACCGCTAATGGCAGTAACCCCACTACCGCCATATACAATGGCATAAGCCCCAATGCCCAACATGATCTTTTCATCATGTTAACCTTAGTTTAAGTACGCGTGAGGAGGTGTACGTAAGCTTCGCTCACTAAAAATAGAATCAGGTAATCCTATATTGTAAGCGACTCCCCGAAACTCCATTAGGGTATAACCACCAGAAGTAAGGTCAGACACTTTGCTTCTTACTACTGTTGGCTTGCCTTCTATTGAGTCAATTTTTACCGCTTCCACTCTACGATAATTTTGCTCTCCCTTATAAAAGTTAATTAACGTGGGCAGGTAGGTTGCTTTGTCTATCTCTACAATATAGTGAGAAAATTCGACGCTGTCTGGGTTGATGGGAGTCGCCCTCAAAACGAAATGGGAGTCGGTTTCAGGAAGCAATGTGAAGTTATCCTCTTTCGTTGCTCTGCCCGACACATCTTCATAAAAAAAGTGAGAGCCAACAAAGGACGTTCGCTTATCACCAGCGGCAATACGTTTGACTAAATCAAGCGCGGGAAGATAAAGCCACCTATCGTCGTCTTCAGACAAGGCAGCATGCTTCTCCACACGAAACACCGTGCCTTTAACTTCGGTAGGACGTTGGAAAAAAACCAACATACGTTGATCGCCGGTTTCAACACCCGACTCATCAAGTACGTCTTTACGTAACAAAGTAAATTGGCGCATTTGTTTTCGGCCTTGGCTATCGACAATGATCATTCGCGCCATTGATCGGCCATCATCACCAGCATAGTAAGCCGCCTTTTCAGACATTGCGACAAGGCTTTTTACATCGGGGTCCGCGTCGGCTTTAGCCACACCAACCAATGTAACCGCCAATGCCAAAGACACACAAAGTAGTTTAATCATTTTCATCTTATTACTCCTTTGGGAACACCCAAGGTTTAAGTAAAAACATAGCAGCAGGCAAAACAAGCAAAGTGACTAGGGCAGAAATCGCCATGATGCTCGCGAGAAACACGCCCACAGTGATATAAGGCACAAGCGGCGCTAGTAGCAGGGGCGTAAAACCCAGAGCGATAACAAGGGCGTTACGGCTAATGGCGCTCGCGGGCTCGTCAAACATAGCGTTTAGCGTGAAATTCACATCACCAGTTTGTCGATAGATTTCACGGGCCCGAGCCAGGAAATGAATGGCGAAGTCTACAGACAACCCCAACGTAAGCGCCGACAGCACGGCGATTGGCATGTCATAATCTTTACCCACCAAACCAATAGCGCCGTATATAAACGTGATAGTGATGGTCAGTGGCAACATGGCGAGAATACCAAAAACGAAAGAACGGAATAGCAGCACCATCATCACAAATACAATCAAAAAAGCACTCAACAAACTATCGAGCATGCCTGCAACCATATTGTCTTGCCAGACTACATTCAGGTATGCCTTACCTGCCCACTGGTGGGTAATGCCCTCTGGCAGTGGATTGCCTTCGAAGTAACCATTGACGGCGTTGATTACCTGCGTCATATCTTGGTTGTCACCACTGGTAAGCTGCAGCCAAATAAGTGTTTGCTGATAATCTGGGGTTACAAAATGCCATAAATCTTGCGGGCGATGAGACGATTGGTACTGCAGAATGTGCTGTGCTACCGCTTGCTGAGAATGCGGCAAGCGATAATCTAGTGGGTCGCCAGATAATAGCTCTCGGTTAACCACTTTTACGATATCAGCAAGTGACTGGCTTTTCCCTACCAGAGGGTGTTCAGTCAGAAACGCCTGCAATTGAGACACCACCGCCAAGTATTCAGGCTGCTGAAATACGTTGCCCTGGACCCTTGCGGCATCCACTTTTTCGGCTAAACCTTCAAGCACCGCTATGGCTGCATCGGAATACCCCTCAAACAAGGCGTCATCAATCGCCATAGCCAACACAGTCAACTTATTATCGCTGTGGGCAACGGCCAGTTCAGACAACGCACCTTTTGACCACGCCGCCAACTCATCAGGAAGAGGGAATTGATTGAGCAGGGCTTTTGCATCTATCGCATTTGCGCTATTTTTCAGCACAATATACGCATTGTACGTGCCCGCGAATTCCTTATTCAAGGCAGTATCAGCAACCCGTATTTCATGATCAGCCTTAAACCATCTCACGGGATTATCATTAATTTGTATCTGGGAAATGCCCCACACCGACACGCCACACACCAACGCAAACGCTACCAACAACCCACCTTTGTAGCGTAAGGAGATAACCCGTAAAGCCTCTGTCATTTTTTGGAGTAATGTACGGTTTTGACTATGTGACGTATGCATTGCTTGTTGCAATTTTACCAGGGCTTTCGGCGACATACGGGATATATAAGCGGGAATAAAGGTTAGGGTAACAATAAACGCTAACAATATTCCCATACCAATATAGGCACCAAAAATCTGCACCGGGGGAATGGGTGTCAGCATTAATGAAAAAAAGCCTGCCGAGGAGGTTAGCGACGTAAATAACATTGGCTTATACAAATGCCCGACAACAGTTTGAATCACTGATGCTGCACTTTCACCCGGTTTATATCTATCAGAAAATTCTGACAAAATGTGAACGGCATCTACCACCGCAATCGGCATGAGGAAAATGGCGATCATGGAAGACATAATATGCACGGTAAACCCCATGCCAATTAAACTTCCCATGGTGATGATAACCGTTGCCATTGCCACGACCATAGGCGCCACAATCAATGGAATATTGCGGAAAAATACAAACAGCAATAGAAATATCATTAAGCCTGCGGCGGGGGCGGCAATACCCATTTGCACAAACATTTCTTTACCAAACTGATCTTCAGCTATAGGCAAACCTGTGATGTGCCAATCCCCGTTGACCGACTGAGTTTCGGGCAGCTTGGCAATAAACTGGCGTATTGCTTGGCCGATAGCGTAGCTTTGATTTTTGTCCACTATTGGCACATAAATCGCCGCCGCTTTTCCCGTTTCGGAAACCAGCGTGTTGTATAACATGGGCAAACGCTCTACAGCGTGTTTCACTTCAAGCGCTTGCACAGTGTCCTTTGGCGCAGTAGGCATAAGCCACGAAAAATTAAGGGTCCCATCGCTGCCTTGACGAATATTATCCACCGTAGACAGTGCCATCACGTCTTGCGTCACAACCCCGTCTAATTGAAGAATATATTCGGTTAACGCGTGAATGTTCTTTAGGAGTTCGGGGGAATAGATAACACCATTCTCTCGTCCGGCATTCCCTCGTCCTGCATTATCGTGGGACTGGGTAGCCACCACCCCCACAACAATAGCGTCGTACATCGAAAAGGTTTGCTTAACCTCGTTGTGTATTACACGTTGTGGATGTTCTTCAGGCAGCATATTTTCTGGGTCGGTGTCTATTTGAATCAGCCTGATTTGCCATGCCGCAATAAGCGTTAAGACAGCCAAAATACCGTATACCCACTTACCATGAGTCGAGCTTACTTTGATAAAAAAAGAGGCCATTAACACCATCCCAAACAAATATTAGAAACTCATTATATAATAACCTTCTAATATTTCAACTCCACAGAGTTGCACTAATAAAATAGGGGCCATCTATGAATGGGTGAGTTGACCAAAGAAGGGGGCGTTTAATGCTTTATTTAAACACCAATGACTGTTAGCTTAAGAGCCACTAGGCGATAAAAATGAAACAAATTGCGCCGTGCTGACTAGCACATTAGTTATCAAGGAGAGATACGTGCCTATTTGGGCTTATATATACTGCGTCTTCGTTATAGGCGGTACTTGCTATGCCATTTTCGACAAAGATAAGCTTCCTCGAGCCTATACCGTCGCCGGAGACATTCTAGACGGCTTGTGCTGTATCAATGTGTTTCTAATCGCCTTCAATCAAGTTGCCTTTGCGCACCCCAACATTGTCTCCACACTCTGTTTCATCTATACCTTAGCCTGGTCCTATCATGCCCACCGGCATTATTTTAGTTACCCAAAGTTTCGTGCTGACATTCATCATTCAGCGAAAGAGCTAGATAAGATAAGTGCGAAAAAGCATCGCGATGAAGGGCTAGACTTCACGCCTCAGTACCAATATGAACAAACAGAACGAGAAGCAAAAGCATGGTATAAGGGGGTTATTATCTTCTCAATACTCGCCTTACTGCCCTATGTATACGTTTATCTCATTTCCCTAAATTAAATTGGCGTATAGCCAAATCATGAGCCAAATTTATTATGCACACATTAGAACTCGCCCTCCTTTTTCTAATCGTTTTGTTTCCCATTGCTGACCTCTTTTTAGAGAAACACAAGTTCAATAGTAAAAGTGCGGAGTATGTGAAAAGTGCAGCCATGCTGTGGGCGGTAACAGGTTTTTTACTGTATTGTTTTTTCGAAGGAAGCTTAAGCGTGGCATCTCCTCAAGTACTTCCCACTGTAAGCTGGAAAGGATGGAGCGCAATTGCGCTATTTGTTGTTTTTATTGCCTACTTAGTGTTTGTCATCATCTCAATGAGAAAAAACCCCGAAGTAAGGAAGCAGGTCTTAGACGCCTTTAATAAAGGGGGAGATTCACTCAATGACATTTTGCCTTCCTCATGGAAAGAATACATGCTTTTTACTGCCCTGGTGTCTGTGTCGGCGGGCCTATGCGAAGAGCTCATTTTCAGGTGGTATGTGTTTAACTTTATAGACGTTCACTCACATTGGGCGGTTGCATTAGTGGTCAGTAGCCTACTTTTCGGCATATGGCATTTGTATTTAGGCTGGCAGCATGTGATTAAATCAGCGGTGGTGGGCGCGCTATTGTGTGGGCTCTATATATACACTGAAAGTATTCTCATCGTGATCGTTGCACACATTCTTATGGATATCTATTCGGGAACCGTCGCCATTTTCGCTCGCCAAAAACATACCTAAAAGGGATATTTCTGGCCAGGCATCGATGAATTTTTGTGCCTGTCTGTAAGAAGGTACAGATAGTGAGTAAATAATTCTCGCCTACACTGGCCTGAAATACCTCGATGTATTTTCACCTCAAAACTCACCACGGAAAATCATTTAAAAACATAAGGTTAAATAATTTTAACCTAAAAATAATTACTTGGCATGGTTAAAGCATATATTAGACTAACGGATAACAGTGAAGCGTTATCGTGAAGCTAGGATGGCTTTTGATTACAAGAGTAATCACAGGTAACGGGTTAGGCATTGAGATCGGCTGATAACATTGGATGTTATGGATTACGTCAGCCAAGGAAGCAGGGATGACTGGCTCATGGCAACCACTTTATTGTTAGTTAATCAGCTTTTGCGCGAACACCAATATGGATGTTCAAAAGGATAGTTAGGAAAACATACATGGCTAACATCGGATGTTAGAACGTACTCGCCAGGAAAGGCCAGTGCATAGATGGAAAGGTTTTCGCAATGGTGATTAGCCGTTTTACCGCTAGATGAAGACAGGTTATTTCACGAGTGAGATAACAAATGTCTGCGAGGAAGCGTTGATGAATACGGTGATGGAGCCACTGTTTAGTCTGACTACCTGTATCACTAGCGTTGACATGATGTCCATGTGCAGCAAAGGACTGTGACCTATTTTGGTAGCGTTGAGTAGACCTATTGAGCTACTTAGCGAAACCAACCTGAGGGCACACAAACTATCTTCGATAATTTGTGTGCGTTGTCACCCGACAACAAGCCTCTCCCCTCAAAGGCCCATCCCGGCCTTTACATACCTCTGATTTTGGCCCGCCTCTGGCGGGCATTTTTTTATATTCCAATATGTTACTATGCCTAGCATTATTAAGGTTCAGCCACTACGTCTTTTCTTTCATGACAGCCCAGACCTCTACAAGCGCCTCGCTTAATATTCTATTTTGCGCCCTACTGGCCACCGCGATAGGTCAAAGCGTTATGCTCACCACCTTACCCTCCCTCGGCAGGGAAGCGGGGTTAAGTGAATTTCATATTGCCACTATTATGTCTAGCTCTGCGCTTATTTTTGCCTTCGGTACAAGCTTTTGGAGCCGAGTTGCAAAAAAGCGAGGTTACAGACGCATACTGATGGTGGGCTTGGCAGGCTACAGCGCCGGTACCTTAGCGTTCGCAGGCATGTGGTCTTTGGGGTTTTCTGGTGTACTATCAGGGTCGGTTTTGTTTATAGCCTTATTGGTGAGCCGCAGCTTACAATCTACTATTATGTCTGCTTCGCCACCTTCTGCTGTGGGCTATGCCATTGCAATCAGTGCCAACGCAAAACGGGTAGGTGCTATTAGCCGCGTAACCTCAGCCAATAACGTAGGTCAATTGGTAGGGCCTGTTTTTGCGGGTGTGCTGGTATCTTTTAGCTTGGTATTCCCGCTTTATTGCGTGGTCATTTTCACCTTAATCGCACTGTTTTTAGTGTGGTGGAAGCTGCCGAATATTAACCATCCTAGCGTAACAACGGCTAACAAGGGTAATGCATCCGCTGCCGCTAAAACCAATAAAGGGATAACACTGGTATTAGTGCTTACTTGCGCCAGCTTATTTTGTGCTATGGCGATGATGCAACAAACCCTTGGGTTCTTTTTTATCGATCACTATCACCTTACCCCAGTGCAATCCGCGCAGCAGGTAGGCATTGCTATGATGTTAAGTGCCTCCACCGCCTTAGCGATTCAACTCCTTATCGTGCAAAAACACCGAATATCCGCCGATGGAATGATACCGCTCGCCCTTCTATGTTTGACCCTTGCCTATTTTGTTATGTATGTTCATCAACATATGATGTTACTTTACGCAGCCATGCTCTTGATGGGTGCTGGCATGGGACTAGGCTATCCGTCTCTTGCAGCGGCGGCCACCCAATACTGCAAACCGGGTAATCAAGCCCAAGTGACAGGATATATTACGGCGACACCCGCTATGGGTTACATTATGGGCCCGCCCGTCGCGGCCATGCTTTACCAAAAAAACATTCACTACCCCTTCTTAGCGGCCAGTGTACTGCTCGCTGGCTTTTTAATACTGGTCAGTTACTTTTTGCTAAGAAACAAATAACCCATAGATTAACGTACAGAAATTCAAACACTTACTGCCAAATAAGAACACTCATTCAAAAAAAACTAAATTATTTTCGCTATTGTTGAACTTTCTTATTTAAACACCGTCTTACACTACATATAAGGTCATTTATGTGTGTGGCTTTGTAGTGTGTAAATGTGTTTTCCAAGTTATGTTGTAGTTTTTTTAAGGGGCTTATTTAGCCCCTTTTTTTATTTTCTAAAAAGCAGAATTGTTTCGCGACTTTAATCCTAAACTTACAAATAGAAATGAGAACTATTATCAATATAAAATAATCTCCTGTCATCAAGAGGAGTCAAGTATGTCTAAACCTATCCCCCGTCAAGCCACTGTCATTAAATCTGAGCGTCTTACACCCAGCATTCAGCGCATTGTATTGGGTGGCCAAGCATTGCAAACTTTCCCTGCAACAAAAGCGGGCGCCTATGTAAAACTTCTTTTTGATACTCAGGGTAACCCTGTCACTGCTATTCAACAAGATTCCCCAATGGCCATGCGAACCTATACAGTTCGACATTTTGACAACGAGAAAGCGCGCATCACTCTAGACTTCGTTTTACACAGCGAATCTGGAGTAACCGGCCCCGCTTCGGCATGGGCAATGAACGCAAAAGAAGGTGACAGTATTATGCTAGCCGGGCCTGGCAGCAGTAAAGGTCTCGCAGAACAATATGACTGGGTTTTATTCGCCGGGGATCTCACTGCATTGCCGAGTATTACCAATCATTTAGCCGCGCTGCCTGAACACGTCACGGGTACCGCCGTTATCGCCATCCGCCACCCTGATGACAAAATGGCTTTAGACAAACCTAAAGGGGTTAATATTATTTGGATTGACGAGAACCACACGTCACTACATGAAAGTTTACAAAAGGTGCAATGGCAAGCGGGACTCCCTGCGGCCTGGGTAGCCTGTGAATTTTCTGATATGCGCGCTATCAGAGGGTGGTTAACGAAAGAGAAGCAACTACCTCATGAACAAGTGTACATCAGCAGCTATTGGAAAAAGGGCCGCAGCGAAGATCAACATAAAATCGAAAAGCGCCAAGACAGTGAAGCGTTTGCTGCTTTAGCGTAATAATTGGGGTTGCGAGCTAGGTTTCTGTTATGTAGGCCTTTCAAACCCCTGTAAATAATGCGCATCAAATGGTTCACCCACCTGATAAAATTCAACTTTTACCGCCTTATTTCAATAAGATACATACTGGAACAGCCATTGCAGGTTTAAGGATAACTGGCAATGTGTGTCAGCAATACTGGAAAAGGAGCCAAGTTATGAATAACGATCGTATTGAAGGCAATTGGAAAGAAATGAAAGGCAAAATCCAACAGAAATGGGGGAAGTTAACCGATGATGATATGGATGTAATCGACGGCCGCCGTGAAGAGCTAGTGGGTAAAATTCAACAAGCCTACGGCAAAAGCCGTGATGAGGCCGAAAAAGAAGTCGACGGATACCTCAATTAATCCGTAAAATCTTCCCCAAAAGCCCCTTAGCAGGGGCTTTTTTAGTGCGCACTTCTTCAATTTTCATCACCGGCTTGTGTGAGTTTCTCTAAAAAATATGAGAACAACTCAGAGTTGGAGCGCAGGTTCATTTTTGCATACAATTTCGCGCGGTGAACACGTTCAGTGCCAGGAGATATGCATAAAATATCCGCCGCAGATTGTGATGAATGCCCCATGATCACCAGCTTGGCAATTTGCTGTTCTCGTTTTGTCAGCAGTTCTGGTTCGAAATTATCCAGCAAGGCATTCACTCTATCTAGCACCAACGACGATAAGGGCTGCGCTTGCTGTGTATGCTTAAGCTGGCTCATTTCCATATGCTTTTTGAATAGTCCAATAATGGTATCGCTAACCGCATTAACTTCTTCAATATCCGCCTCTTGAAATACCGGGTTTGGCGCATAGCGTCCCATACTCATTTGCACGTAACCTAACTCGCCACAATCCACAAACAAATAAAGTAAATCTTCAATACGGCTTGGGCGATAGTAGGTTTCGTACATTTGAGAATCTTTAAAGCCTTCAGGCATTAACGTATGCCAAGGGTAAATGCCGCTTTCTGCATGCTGCATGTATGCTTGATAGGCTGGGCTTGCCACATACGCGCCATGGAGAAAACGGGCATGAAAGATTGTCTGTTCTGAGGGGGTTAAATCTGCATACAGCAATTCTGGTACGTGGTCTTTTCTATAGTGGATGGCGGAAGCACTATCAAACTCAATAAAGTGTTGAAAGTAAGCAAGCAAACAGTGGCAAAATTCTGGCTCGCCAATGGCATTTACAATGTCGACAAATTTGTTGGTGTCGTTGTTTTTCATTAAGGTAAGCCCAGATTTACATGTCATTTTTGTGGCTCAATAGCCATTTTCGAAACTGGCGAATAGCGTAGTCTTCTTGGCGCTCCTCGTCATACAAAATGTAAAACTTTTGCTGTGGCGTAAAGCTTTGTTCGCAGGCCTCCAGAAGATCGCCTTTTAATATATCTTCTTTTACTAAGTATTCGGGCAAAATAGAGACACCAATGTTATTTTTTACCGCTTGCAGCAGATAGATAAAATAGTCGAAGTGCTGCCCGCCTATCATAGAAATTTCTTTTTCAGTCATGCCAGCCTCAAGAAACCATTGCTCGGTGGTGGAGATGGCACTGCTTTGGTGGATGAAATCGAAATTAGCCACATCCCGCATGGTTTTGGCGGGTTTACGCCCACGCAAATATCTGGGTGTACACACCGCAAGGTAGGTTTCGGGCCTCAGTGGCTCCGCAAAGTAATGAGGCCAGCCGCCATCTCCCCATAAAATGGCAAAATCACAACGACGCGTATTCCGTGTAACCGACTCAAAGTCTGTGCCTAAATCAATTTCAATATCAGGGTAATTGATATAAAACTCGTTCAATTTTGGCATTAGCCAGGCAATGGCAAAGGTAGGCTCTGTGACAACTTTGAGTTTTACTGCTTTTTTATATTCCGTGTTTGAAGATATTTTCTGCGTTATTGCATTCAGGCTAGTCAAAATTTTATGCACTTCCTCTGCGTATTGCTCGCCTACTGGTGTAAGAATCAGCTGATTGTCTTGCCGGTAAAACAGTTTTCGGCCAATCATGTTTTCGAGGTTTTTCACCTGGCGGCTGACGGCACTTTGCGTAAGGTGTAATGCCTCTCCCGCGTAGGTCATGTTCAAATGATGGGCAACGGCGTCAAAACACTGCAATGAAATAATGCTGGGCAGTTTGCCTCTCATCACCTTTCCTTATTTATAAAGTAAAAATAAAACAACAATTTAGCGCCCTATCAAGCCTGAATTTACGGGGCGACCTCGTCATGATTTGGCTTATGCCAGAGTGTCGCACAAGCTATTACATTTTGGAATGGCACTAGGATTTTTCATTGTTTGCTGGTTAAAAAAACCGTCTCTAAGATGGAGCAACATCGACAAAAGTATAAGAACAATTCTTACAACAGGTAGATCTTGAGGGAGTATTTTCATGTTTAAACCCAGTAAATTACGAACAGCGATATGTTGTGCGTGCATCGGATTACCACTGAGTGCTATCGCTCAATCAGATTCTCCCGACGCGCAAGAAGAAAAAAACGCCAACAGTGTTGAAACCATTTCTGTTACCGCCACCCGTCGCGAAACGTCGATTCAGGAAGTCCCTTACAGTATTTCTGCGTATGGCGGTCAAGCGTTAGCAGAGTCTGGCGTTACCGACTTTTCAGCCTTGGCACGCTCTATTCCAGGGTTAGTGCTTAGCGATGTAGGGCGAGGTAAAAATGGTATTTCCTCAGGTATCATTATGCGTGGGCTTAACCTAACCGGCGGCGCACAAGAAGATTTCGCTATGACCACTGACCCAGTGGTCTCTGTGTACTTGGGTGAAACGCCACTTTTCGCCAATCTTGAGCTACGTGATATGAATCGCGTAGAGGTACTTAAGGGCCCTCAATCAACGTTATACGGCTCAGGGTCACTCGGTGGCACCATGCGATACATTCCCAATAAACCTGAGTTTGAGGAATTTTCGGGTAACGTGAAGGCGGAGGTGTCTAGCACCGACCATGCGGGTGATTTAAACCACGATATGGAGCTGACATTAAACCTTCCTATCAGTGACACGTTTGCACTGCGTGGTGTGGTTACTCAACTAGAAAATGCAGGGTATATCGACAGCGACTACATTGCTGTTTTAGACGCCGACAACCAACCCACTGGCGAATACACAAGCGCAAAAGATATTAATGACGAAAAAGTTTCCATGGCACGCCTTTCAGCGCGTTGGTTACCCACACAGAGCACCGATGTCTTACTGACTTATAATTATCAAAAAGATGATGTACAAGGATCTGCCGCCACCTCTGAAGGATTAGAAGGCTACCAAACCGCGGCAAAACTTATTGAACAGTTTGAGCGTGAAACTAGCATTACCTCGTTAGTCATTGATCACGATTTAGGCTTTGCTGATTTAACCTCTGCGACATCAATTACCAATAACGATGCCGAAAGCTTATACGACCAAAGCTATAACTATGGCTTTTCATCATGGTGGGGGCCCTATTACGTGGCGTATTACGGCTATACCGGCGGTACAGCACCGGCCGCAGAAGTCATTGCCGGTGAAAAAACCTACACCACGGATACCTTCACGCAAGAATTCCGTTTAGCAGGTACTACCGACAGTAATATCGATTGGTTAGTTGGCTTGTATTATAACTCTGTAGATTTTGACGCTGAAGCTTACGACATTGTATATGGTTTAGACGAAGCTTTTAACATCACTAACCCTCTGGATACTGATATAGGCTACGCCAATATTCAGCAAACCGAGTTTGAAGATTATGCCCTCTTTGGTGAAGTGACTTACTACCCTACAGATAACTTAAGTATCACTGCAGGTTTACGCTACTTTGAGCAAACCTTCTACGCTAAGCAAGAAGTCCTTCTGCCTGCGTGTGAAGAATTTTGGTATACCACCTTAGGTTTCTTCACCTGTGGCGATACTGAAAATGCTGGGGTTGACCCTCGGGGCTACGCCGCAGGTGAAGACGAAAAAGACTTCGACGATTTACTTTACCGCTTTAACCTTGCCTACGATTTTGACCTAGACACTAAGTTCTACGTGAATATTTCACAAGGCTTCCGCCATGGTGGTGCCAATGGCCTCCCCACCACAGGCATATTCGCAGAAAGTGAAGAATATTTATTTTTCGAGCCAGATAAAACCACAAACTATGAAATGGGCATAAAAGGCAACCTGCTCGATAGTGCCGTTTACTACAGCGCAACGGCATTCTATATCGACTGGGAAGACCCAATTTTGCTGGTGCAATCCCCAGCGGGCGGCTTTCCTGCCATGATTAACGCCCAAGAAGCGGAATCAAAAGGGATAGAAGTTGAAGTTAACGCTACCTTAACCGACACCCTTAAACTGAATGTAGGTTATACCTACACCAGCGCCGAGTTAACCGAAGATTTCATTGCCCCTGACGGTTCATTCGCCGGTGCGGAAGGTGAGTCATTGCCTGGTATTCCAGAGCAAACGTTAGTGAGTTCATTAATTTACTCTCAAGAGTTTGGCGCAGGCATGCTATCGGCCCAGTTAGGCGTGTCTTATAAAGGTGGGTTTAACACAGGCTTTGATGACCCATCATTATTTTATGAAACAGGCTTTGATGAAATTTCTTCATCTACCCTTTGGAATGCAAATATTCGTTATAAGCAAGACGCCTGGTCGGTTTCCCTTTATGCTGAAAACCTCTTTAACGCTGACGATGCAACCGCTTCTGATGGTGACGGAAAGTACATTATCAATGAAGCTGCTGGCGAGTCTAAAGCGGGTGAACAGTATGACATTGCCCAATTAGGCGACCAACGCTACCGTGTTAGACCCCGTACAGTAGGTGTTTCGTTTAGCTATGCATTTTAGCCAACCGTCCCCTTCGGCTTCGGCCGAAGGGAAAACACATGAGACGCCAATACGTATGCAAACCGCCTCCCAGTATCTAAAAGACGTAAAACAGGCAATGGTGGAAAATAACCTTGCTAAAGCCTCCCATTATTGCACGCTTGCGCTTAAGGCTTATCCTGAAAATGGCGATTTATGGGTGGCTTTGTCAGACATTAGTCTGCGGTTGGGGCAAAACAAAAGCGCCATTAATATGGCGTTAAAAGCTATTAATTGCGCCCCTCAACAATGCTGGCATTACTTCCATTTAGCGGGATGCTACATCCACCTTCACGTCTTTTCCGCTGCCAAAAAGGTGTTGGAGCAAGTTGAAAAAAACATGGCGACCACCGCATGTGAAAGCGCATGGAATAAACTGGGCGAGCTGTATTACATGACCAACGACGTTGACGGTGCTATGCGAGCGCATCAACGTGCTCTTAGCCTTGCGCCTGATAGTGTGAGTACTCGCAACCACTTAGCGGCACTGTTACGATTTAAAGGCCAGTTAGACGACGCGCAACAATTGTACCTAGAAGTACTGGAACGTGACCCAGCCAATTACCAAGCCTGCTATAACTTGTCGCAATTGCGGGTGGTGCCCAGCGATAGTCAGTTAGTCGCCCTCATAGACAACTGCGAGAAGAAATTGGCACACCATCATCATGGTCACATCATGTTGAATTATGCCAAGGGCAAAGCGTATGAAGATGCGGGGCAATTTGATGATGCCTTCGCCAGTTATCAAAATGGGGCAAGTCGAAAACGCACGCAACGGGGCTATTCCCTTGAGCGTGATATCGCCCTTATGCAATCCGTAGTTAAAGCTTGCGATAGCCTACCTGCGCCTGCTAACGCGGCCAATACTCTTGCACAGTCTCCCATCTTCGTTGTGGGTTTACCCCGCACAGGTACCACACTGGTAGAACGTATTTTAAGTTCTCATCCCGACATGGTCAGCGGCGGCGAACTCAATGCGTTTCCCATGGCATTGCTGGAAGCAGGTGGAAAGTCGCTGGCGGCTGGACTAGACGGGCTAGACAGCACATTGATCAACGCGTTAAACGACGCTGGCATGGCAAAGCTATCTAGTCGCTATTTACAGCTTGCGAACAACTACGTAGAAGGCGCGCCTCGATTTATCGACAAGCTGCCGTTTAACTTTTTGTATTGTGGCTTCATTCTTCACGCTATGCCACACGCGAAAATTGTTCATGTAAAACGTGACCCTTTTGATGCCGCAATCAGTAATTTCAAAATGCTGTTTGACCGTGGCTACGAATATTCATACGACCTTGCGGATACCGCCCACTTCATTGCCGCATATGAAGCGCTTATGCAACATTGGAAAGCCCGTTTCCCCACGCAAATCCACACCGTGGAATATGAAAAATTGGTGGCAAACCAGCGTGTTGAAACCGAACAACTTTTACAGTTTTGTCAGCTTAATTGGCATGACGACTGCCTTCACTTTCATCGTAATAGCAGCGCTAGCCACACGGCCAGTGCCAGCCAGGTACGAGAACCTATTTATCAAAGATCGGTAGATTTATGGCGTCAATACGATGCCCATTTAGCGCCGTTAAAAGCTGCGTTTGCCAGCCATGGCATTTTGCCAACTACAGCAAGGAATAATCATGAGTAGACTCGATGTTTTTCAATCAATGTGGGCAATGGAATACCGCCGTCCTGATGGATTTGAATTAAGTCTAGAAGAAAAAATCACAAAAATTGCCCAAGCGGGTTTTGTGGGTGTGAGCTTCGATATTGGTTATCACAGCTTTGAAACCATTGAAGCCGCTATGCCGCTATTGCAAGCTCACCATCTCGATCTTGTATACAACGCCTTTATAAAAAGCACAGAGCAATACGAAGAAGTCATTGCATTCGTGGCCAGTCAGCCGATTAAACCGCGATTTATTGCACTTATTGGCCAAATAGAGCCGTGGGATGTCAATGACGTTGCAGCGCAAACCAAACAATGGATGGCCATCAGTGAACGAGAAGGCATTCCTACCTATGCAGAAATACATCGCAACTGCATGACAAATGACTTACTGTTTACGTTGCAATTAATGGAAAAGGTACCTGATCTTCTCATGGTGGCCGATTTATCTCACACCCTAGTGAATCAGGAATATTACTTACCACTGCACGAGCTTGCTAACCAGCGTATTTCAGAGTTTCTTACCCGTGCTGAAGCTTTCCATGGCCGTGTTGCAACCCGCGAACAAGTGCAAGTACCCATCTTGTTTGAACAACACAAACCCTGGTTTGAATTATTTAAACAATGGTGGCTAGAAGGGTTTCAGAATTGGCTGGTACGTCATGGAAAAGACAGCGACGATGCCTGCGTATTTTTATGCGAATTAGGCCCGCCTGTTTACGCAATGACTGACAGCAAGGGTGAAGAATTAAGCGATCGATGGGAAGAAGCTCTCCTGTTAAGAGAAACGGCCCAAACGCTATGGCAACAAGCCATGGCTGGAGGCGAATAATACAACAATAAATAATGCCTCACCGCGCGCTTTCATCGCAGTGTAAGCACTGCGCCGTGGTGAGACACAACCAGCAAGTTAGACAAGGTTATAAAACATGAAGCAACAAAGAACCTGTGGTGAAGCACTAACCGCACTTTTAGAAGCCTACGGCGTTGATACCGTATTTGGCATCCCTGGCGTACATACTATTGAGCTTTATCGCGGTTTCAAAGACGCAAATATTCAACATATTACTCCCCGTCATGAGCAAGGTGCTGGCTTTATGGCGGATGGCTATGCCCGTGTTAAAGGCAAGCCTGGTGTTTGCTATATTATTACTGGCCCAGGCATGACCAATATTGTTACCGCTATGGGACAAGCCATGCAAGACTCTATTCCCATGTTAGTAATCTCATCGGTTAATCGCACTGCGCAGCTCGCCATGGGCGAAGGACGTTTACACGAACTCCCCAATCAATTAGCCATAACAAAAGGTGTATCTCGCTATAATCATACCTTGTTGAATGTGGATAATTTACCCAAGGTTCTGGCACAAGCATTTGCCGTATTTAGCAGCCAGCGTCCTGGCCCCGTTCACATTGAAATTCCTATTGATGTATTGGCACAAGATGCGAGTCATATCGACATGACGCCTTGGCCTATGCCTGCACCACCTGCTGCTAACCCGCAGAGTATTGATGCTGCGGCCGCGTTATTAGCTAGCGCTGAGCGCCCATTAATGATTTTGGGTGGCGGTGCCCGCCATGCCTCCAAACCGGCACAGGCGTTAGCAGAAAAGCTTGTCATGCCTATTGTCAATACCTGCAACGGGAAAGGCGTGGTCCCCAGCAGCCACCCGCTGTGTATTGGATCAACACCTTCTCACCCGGCGATACGAGAAGAAATTGAGCAGCATGCAGATGTGGTCATTGCGGTAGGAACCGAACTGGCTGAAACCGATTATGACTTCTTCTTCTTGGGCGATCTTGCAATGCAGGGCAAGCTTATTCGGGTAGATATCGACAACGGGCAATTGCTTCGTAATCACCGTCCGGATGTTCCTGTGTTGGCCGATGCGAGCCTAGCCCTAGCGGCGATTAACTCGCAAATTTTAGATGAAAAATCATCAAAAATGGATGCCGCCGTCGCGCGCTGCAAAGCCATTCAAGATAAAACCCTTGATATGAAAAAGGCCACTTATGCTGACTTTTTCGCTACCCTCACCGACACCCTAGGAGATTGTGTTATCGTCGGTGACTCTACGCAGCCGGCTTATTACGCGCAGGCTTACTATGAAACTCACCATACCGCCCGCTATTTTCACTCCACAACAGGTTATGGCACCTTAGGTTACGCCTTCCCAGCGGCCATTGGGGCGGCATTAGCTAGCCCTGAAACGCCAGTGATAGGCTTAACCGGCGACGGTGGCGGTCAGTTTAGTTTAAGTGAAATCATCAGTGCAGTAGACGCCCAAGTGCCAGTGATTTATATCGTATGGAACAACAGCGGCCATGGCGAAATTCGCCGCTTTATGGACGATGCCAACGTCACTCGCACTGGGGTAGATATCACCTCTCCCGATTATGCGGCCCTCGCCGCAGCCATGGGTTGCGCCTCTGCAACAGTAAACAGTTTAGAAGATTTGAAGGCTTCCTTGCTTGCTGCAAAACAACATACAGGCCCATTTCTTATTCAGCTCAACGAAGATGCGTTAGGTTGTGGCTATGCGTTTTAAGGAGTCTGTTATGCAAGCTTTTCTATTGCGGCACGTGTGTGACGCCCTTCATTTATCAATACGCCCGGAGAAAACAGGCACTGAATTACCCGCATCGGTTCATTCAGCGATAGGAGCGTTTTATGATTAAAACTCAAACCTCTTCGGAAAATCTGGATGCCACCCCTTTTTTGGTATGGGTTAAGTTATTGTGCTGCTCTTTGTTTGGTATAGGTTTCTTTCTTGTACCCTTTACCTATGATGGCTCTTGGACCATTGTACTAGGGGTTGCCTCTGGCGCAGTTTCAGGCTGGCTTGGCGACAACATGAAGTACTTCACCTGCAGTATTTTCATGGTTGGGGCGTTAATCTCTGTTATATACAATCTCACACCCCATTCATTTGCCATTCGTCTACCGCTAAGTCGCCGACTAATGGCATCTCACTGGTCTTGGACACTGCTCACCCTTATCGGTGGTATTACTGCTGCTATGACCCTATTTCAAGTGGGCCCCAATTGGATAATAGGCAAAGATACTGGGATTACCGCATATATTGATGTGGCTGGGGCCATATTTTTGCTTATCGGGTTAGGCTGTTTATTTTTGCCCTTTTTAACCGATTATGGCTTGCTAGACTTTATTGGCACCTTGTTACAACGTACCTTCCAAAGAGTATTTAACCTGCCGGGACGCGCGACCATCGATACACTCGCCTCTTGGGTGGGGTCATCAAGTATTGCGGTTGTCATGACCAACTATCAATACCAACAAGGGTATTATAGTGCGAGAGAATCAGCCGTCATTGCGACTAACTTTTCGGTGGTTTCTATTCCGTTCGTGCTGCTTACTTCTCAGGTGGCGGGTATTGAGCAATTCTTTTTGCCGCTGTATGGCACCATGTTTGGTATTTGCATTCTGTGCGCCATCATTACACCTCGTCTGCCGCCCTTAGCTTCGTTTAAAGACGAATACTACCAAGGGCAAGAAAAGCAACTGAACGAAGATGTAGAGCAGGGCGAAAGCCGACTATCCTGCGCCTTACAGCGCGCGGTAAGTACAGCCAAAAAAGCGCCATCTCCAGCGCAATCTATGAAGAAAGGCTTTTGGTCTATGTTCGACATCTATTTAATGATGATGCCTGCCGCCATGGCCATAGAATTTTTAACCCTCGCGGTTTATTACAATACCTCGATTATGCAAACCTTAGCTTACCCTTTATTCTTGCTACTCGATGCATTGCAAGTACCGCAAGCAAGCATGGCCGCGCCTGGCATGTTTATTGGCCTGCTAGATCAGTTTGTTCCAACCATTATTGCTGGCAGTATTGATAGCCCCTTCACCAAGTTTATTCTTGCTGGGCTTTCCATCACACAGCTTATCTTTTTTGCGGAAACCGCCATCTTGATTATGCGCTCGGCTATTCCGTTAACCATCATGCAGTTGATTGCTATTTTTGCCATTCGCACGCTAATCGCCTTTCCGATTTTGTACGGCATGGCACATTTACTCTTTTAACGTGCAAAAACCACAGACAACATAACATTCTTCGTATATTCCACACATGTTGTCTGTGGTTATATAACAACATAGAACAGGCATTAATATTTGGAGTTATATATGACCCCGGTAAACGCTATTACTAGCGACCACGTAGCGAAGCATGGCCTTCCTGCTGACGTGTTTAAAGACCCTAATACATACACCGCAGAATGCGACACCATTTTTGCAAAAGGCTGGGCGAGCATTGGATGCGGTCAACAAATCGCAAAGCCTGGCGACATTCTTCCTGTTCGCATTGCAGGACAATCACTGATTGCCATGCGCAATAAAGATGGCGAAATAGGGGTATTTCACAACATTTGCCGTCACAAGGCCGCCCCTTTAGTGGATGAGCCTTGTAATAAGCGTTCCTTGGTTTGCCCCTACCACAAGTGGAGCTTTAAAATAGATGGTTCGTTACTGAATGCCCCCCGCTATTTTGGTAAAGAAAACAAAGTGATGACACCGGAAGACAAAGCGGATAAAGGCCTTATTGCGGTTCGCTTTGCCGTGTGGTGGGACATAATTTTTGTAAACATAAGTGGCGACGCCGAGCCTTTTGAAGCATTCATCAAGCCCCTTGATGAGCAGCTTGCTGACTACCCGAAAGAACACATTCAAAAAATTAGTACTACGGATTACTCCGGTGACGTTAACTGGAAGTTGGCCGTGGATAATTTCCTCGATGGCTACCATGTTCCCTTTGTTCATTCACAAGCCTGTACGGTGGAGTCGGTACTAGAGCAAGATGACTTATTTTTGTCTGACAACATTGTGGGTTTACGCCTCATGAATGGCGCCAGTGCAAAACCCGCTAAAACCAGTAAACAGCTACCTCACTGGGAAGGGCTTAAGCCCGAGCTTAGAGGCACTCAGCAATGGTTTGGCATTTTTCCTAACACGTTATTTTTCGTGGACCCATGTTGGGTACAAACCATCGTCATTAAACCCATGGGCGAAACGACTACAGATGAATCTTTAAGTATTTATGTGGTGAATGAAAACGCAGCCAGCGAAGAGTTTGTGGAAGAGCGAGCTCGGCTTCACGACGTGCTAAACGAAGTCAATCAACAAGACATTGAACTGCTCGATAAACTTCAAGTTACACGGAGCAACGCCATTGCTAACCAAGGTCACCTTAACGACGCCTGGGACCAAGTGAATATGACATTCCATCAAATGTGGTTATCCAAAATGTCAGCAGCAAGCACAGAAAAATAGGAAGGCAAATGGCTTCACTTTCAGATTTATCGTTACTCACGACCCAGGCTTACCTGAACGGTGAGTGGGTAACAAAACCTCATTCCTTTGCGGTAAGTAACCCGTTCTCCAGTGAAGTAATAGCCGAGGTTAGCGATTGTGATGAACACGACGCTGCCTCGGCCGTTGCTTGTGCCAAAGCGGCCTTCCCTGCTTGGGCAGCCACCCCTGCAATAGAACGCAGCAAGTTACTGAAACAATGGTATGCACTGATTATTGAGAATCAGGCTGAACTTGGCAAAATATTAACCTTGGAACAGGGTAAACCGCTAAAAGAAGCGGTGGGCGAAATTGCCTACGGCGCGTCGTTTATTGAGTGGTTCGCAGAAGAAGCTCGACGCTTATATGGAGATACCATTCCCGCGCCGAGCCAAACTAAGCGTATTTTAGTGATAAAGCAGCCTGTGGGTGTGGTCACCGCAATTACGCCATGGAATTTCCCTAATGCCATGATTGCTCGAAAAGCCGCTGCGGCATTGGCGGCAGGTTGCACATTTGTGGTTCGCCCAGCAGCGGAAACACCCCTTTCAGCCCTTGCGTTAGCCATACTGGCAGAACAAGCAGGCATACCTAAAGGGGTTTTTAACGTATTACCTAGCTCAAACGCCGCGGCCATTGGTGAAGTACTGACTCAGCACCCTGATGTGGCTAAATTCTCATTCACCGGGTCCACCCGGGTTGGCAAACTGCTCACCAAACAGTGCGCTGACTCGGTAAAACGGGTGTCGATGGAACTGGGTGGCAATGCGCCTTTTATTGTCTTTGAAGATGCCGATCTAGACGCCGCAGCCACTGGACTGATTCAATCTAAATACCGTAACGCTGGGCAAACCTGTGTGTGCACAAATCGTATTTTAGTACACGAAGCCGTGCACGATGAATTTGTGTCTATTTACCAAGACAAAGTGGCGCGTCTGACGCTGGGTAATGGCCTCGATGAAAACACAGATATTGGTCCTATGATCCATCCGCAAGCCAGCCAAAATGTGCATAACATGGTGAAAGACGCGCTATATAAAGGGGCTACATTGCTACTCGGCGGCACCCCGGCCACTGAAAACAATATTTACCCTCCCACCCTATTAACTCATGTCACGCCAGAGATGCGGGTTTTTCGTGAGGAAATCTTTGGCCCCGTGTCACCTGTGGTGAAGTTTTCTCACGAAGCCGACGCGATTGCCATGGCAAACGATACCGAATATGGCTTAGCCGCTTACTTCTATTCCCGAGACATTGGCCGTGTATGGCGAGTCTCAGAAGCGCTTGAATACGGCATGGTGGGCATCAATGAGGGACTAATTTCTGATACTGCCGCCCCTTTTGGTGGGGTAAAACAGTCTGGTACCGGGCGTGAAGGTTCTCACTATGGTTTAAACGACTACATCAATATCAAATATTTATGCATGGGGGGAATTGGGCAATGAAGGTAGGTGAAACAATGACAAAGAACAGTGCACTACAAGAAAGAAAAAACGCCGTTTTTGCACGGGGACAAGGTAATGCCTATCCCGTATACGTAAAAGAAGCCCGCAATGCTGAAGTATTCGACGTAGACGGCAACCGCTATATAGACTTTGCCACCGGCATTGCAGTATGTAACACCGGCCACAGCCACCCTGAAGTGGTGAAAGCCGTGACCGAACAAGTGAGTCAATTCAGCCATACCTGTTTAATGGTAAACCCTTATGAAAGCGCGGTTGCATTGGCGGAAAAGCTCACCGCATTAGCGCCTGGGGATAGTAACAAAAAGGCCGTGTTTGTGACGACTGGCGCAGAAGCAGTAGAAAATTGCGTTAAAATTGCCCGTTGCCATACCGGTCGTCGTGGTGTCATTGCCTTTAATGCTGGCTTTCACGGCCGTACAAATTTAACCATGGCCCTTACCGGTAAAATTGCGCCGTATAAGAAAGATTTTGGCCCCTTCCCTGCTGATATTTACCATGTCCCTTTTCCCAATGCTGTACATGATGTCAGTGAGAAAGAGGCGCTACTTAGCTTAAAAAACCTCTTTAAGGCCACCATAGCCGCAGAAGATGTCGCCGCTATAATTATCGAGCCGGTGCAAGGTGAAGGTGGCTTTTATGCTGCCCCTGCCAGCTTTTTGCAGTCGTTACGTAAACTATGCGATGAGCATGGCATTGTCATGATTGTCGATGAAATTCAAACTGGGTTTGGCCGTACAGGAAAAATGTTCTGCTCAGAATACGCCGGTATTGAACCCGACTTAATGACAATGGCCAAAGGTATCGCGGGAGGTTTCCCTATTGCCGCCGTTGTTGGCAAAGCGGAGATTATGGATGCCCCATTGCCTGGGGGGCTAGGCGGCACTTATGGCGGCTCTCCTGTCGCCTGCGCGGCTGCCCTCGCCGTACTTGACGTCATCGAAAAAGAACAACTTATCGACAAGGCCAATGCACTAGGCGAGCGCTTTCACACCCGATTAACCAAGCTTAAAGAGCGCTACCCGAGCTTCATCGCTGATGTCCGCCATAAAGGCGCAATGATTGCCATTGAATTTATGTACAACGGCGACCCTCATCAGCCTAATTCGGCGCTAACACAAGCCATTATTGCTAAAGCCCAGGAATATAAACTTATTCTATTGGCCTGCGGATTTTACGGTAACGTCATACGCTTTTTGCCTCCATTAACCATGCCTGAAGCGCTGGCAGAAGAAGGCCTCGACCAGTTTGAAGCGCTTTTGGCCAGCTTACTAGACGATGTAGACGGCGTTGACTTTGAAGGTACACCTCAATCATGAGCTGCATCATTATTGGAGCCAGCCATGCTGGCGTACAGGCGGCAGTGAACCTGCGAGGTCAAGGCTATGAAGGTGGGATAACCCTGATAAGCGCTGAAAAGGTACTGCCTTATCAACGCCCCCCGCTATCTAAAGCCTTTTTGCAGGACACGCTGCCTGAACAACGATTATGGTTAAGGCCTGAAGCTTTTTATCAGCAAAAGAATATCGATTTAAAGCTTAATACCCGCGTGACTGCCATAAACCGGGAACAACAAACTGTGGTCTTGGAGAATGGCGATACCTTGCCGTATAGCCAGCTCATATTAGCCACGGGTGCCTCGGTGCGAAGGTTGAACCTTCCAGGTAGCGAGCGGAATGGTATTCACTATTTGCGTGACCATAGCGATACAAGCGGTATAAAAGCCCAATTACCTGACGTGACTAACGTGGTGGTCATTGGCGGAGGCTATATTGGTCTTGAAGCCGCGGCATCGCTGAACAAAATGGGGAAAAATGTGACGGTATTGGTCAATACCGCCAGACCGCTTCAACATCTCACAAGCCCAGTTATCAGCGATTACCTCTGCCGTTTACATGAGCGTAACGGCGTGACTATTGAGACAAACATACTGGCAACGGAAATCACCGGCGGTGCGCACCTTGATGGCGTCACCTGCGACAATGGAAAACACTACCCTGCCGACATGGTAGTGGCTGGGATAGGCGTAGAACCCTGCACTGAATTGGCCGCAATGTGTGGCTTGGCGATTTCAAATGGGGTTGAGGTTAATGGGTATATGCAAACCAGTGATGAGCACATCTACGCCATAGGCGATTGTGCTAATTTTCATCACGCTATATACAATAAGCCTTTGCGTATTGAGTCTGTGCAAAATGCAACCGATCAAGCTAAAACCGTGGCGCAAGCCATCTGCAATAAAGCCTCGGCTTATACCGCGCTTCCTTGGTTTTGGTCAGATCAGTATGAAGCAAAATTACAAATTGCGGGGTTATCTACTGGCTACGATGAGGTTGTGGTTAGGCAGGAGTCAGATACCAGCCTTGCGGCTTTTTATTTTGCCAAAGAACGCCTGATTGCGGTGGATACCATTAATCAGCCTAAATCCTTTATGGTAGCCAGAAAATACCTTCCCACACTACCTAACATTGATAAAACACTTTTGGCCGACCCCGACGTTGCCGTGAGTGATATTTTCACAGGAGCAGAAGCATGCCTAACGTAACCTTTATTTTACCCGACGAAAGCGAAGTCACTGTAGAGGCATTAGCCGGCGACAGCTTAATGCAAACCGCAGTAGACAACGGCATTGAAGAGATTACTGCAGACTGTGGCGGGTGTTGCTCGTGCGCCACCTGCCATTGCTTCATTACCCCAGCGTGGCAAGGCAAAGTCAGTCCAGCCGATGACATGGAACAAGCGCTATTAGAAACCGCTATCGAAGATGTGCAACCTAATAGTCGATTATCCTGTCAAATTACCCTTGATGACTCATTGGATGGGCTTGTGGTGAAAGTGCCACAAAGCGACTGGTGATGATTGCGATACCGCAGCCACAAAAAAGGGCAAGCAGATGAACCTGCTTGCCCTTTTTATTGCCATCATGACACTCACACAAATTGCAGCATAAAGTTATCTATTCGCTCGCACGCTTGTGCCAACTGTTCGTCATCGACCACATAGGAAATACGAATATAGTCTGATGCACACTGCCCAAATGCGGTTGCCGGCAGCACACCAATTCGCTCTTGCTCAAACAACGCTTCTGCAAACTGCTGAGCGTTTAACCCTGTTTGACTCACATCCACAAGTAAAAACATGGAAGCTTCTGGTGGTATACAGGCGAGGTTTTCGTGTTTTTCGAAACAGGCTACCAAAGTGTCCCGCCTTCGGCGATAACTCTCACGCATGGCTTCTGAGTCCATCAGCGCTTGGCTATCAGTGAGCGCAACATAAGCGGCTTGTTGCACAAAGCCGGGAAGGCCATACAACATACACAACGACAAATTAGACAAATGCTTTATGAGAGTTTCAGGCCCAATAGCCCATCCTGCTCGCCATCCCGTCATAGCGTGAGACTTAGACAAACTATTGAGGGTAATTGTACGCTCAGCCATTTTATCGAAGCCCGCAATACTGACATGCTCCCCCTCAAAGACAGTTCGGCTATATACTTCATCAGACACGACCCACAAATCGTGGGAAATGGCCAAATCTGCAATATATGAAAGCTCGTCTTTATTCAACATAACGCCGCTGGGGTTATTTGGGGTAGCAAAGAAAATAGCCCGAGTTTTCGGGGTAATCGCGGCGGCCAGCGCGTCTTTATCGAGTCTAAAGTTATTGTGCTTGTCCATAGCCACTGGCACAAGCTTGGCACCGGTTAATTGAATACACGCCTCATAGGTGACATACATAGGCTGTAAAACAATGGCTTCATCACCGGGTTGCAAAATGCAAAGTGCACTGGAAAACAGCGCGTTTTGTGCACCTGCCAGCAATATAACGTTGTCTTTTGTGACTGGCTGACCGCACTTTTGTTGGTGCTGGTTGGCAATTTCAGCCCTTAGGTTATCTCGCCCTTCTATTTCAACGTAGTGAGTGTCGCCGCCTTTAAGCCCTGCAACGGCAGCATCTATCACTGGCGTGGGCGTATCAAAGTCTGGATCGCCAATACTTAACACAATCACGCTTGAGTCTTTTTCTTTTAGCGCGGTGGCTTTAAAGTGAATATCCCAAGCATCGACAGTTTCACCCTGAATGGCCTGAGTGAGTGGCGCATAACGCATAAACTTACTTCCTACTATAGGGTTATCGCGAAGGCCACGGCAGCGAACAGTGTCACCACCATGGTGCGCGTTTTATTGAACAATAATGGCTTTCGTTTCAGTGTATTCGTGTAGCCCTTCTGCGCCCCACTCACGTCCATTTCCAGACTGTTTATAGCCTCCAAATGGCGCATCGGTATTAAAGTACGCACCTTGAATTAAGCACTGTCCCGCCTTTAATTTCATGGCAATAGATAACGCCTCTTCTTTGGACTTAGCATACACCGCAGACGACAGACCATATACGGTGTCATTCGCCATCGCTATCGCGTCATCAAGGGTTTCATAAGGCATAATGCAAAGTACCGGGCCAAAAATTTCTTCTCGCGCCACCGCCATATCTGGGGTGACGTTTGAAAAAATGGTGGGCATAACATACGCCCCTTTAGCCAATGCTTCGGGAAGTGAAGTGCCACCACAAAGCAATGTTGCCCCTTCACTTATGCCGGTTTCAATGTAGCTTAGTACTCGGCCTTGCTGGGTTTTCGAGCTTAGCGGCCCCATCATGGTATCGGGATGTTGAGGGTCGCCAGGTAACCATTCGTTCGCGCGCGCAATCGCCAATTGCTCTATTTCTGGCAAGTCTGCTTTTGGCACTAACATGCGGGTTAATGCGCTACAGGTTTGCCCAGAATTTATCATGATGTCTTCAACGCCGTATTTAACGGCTGCCTCAAGATCCGCGCCCGGAGCAATGATATAGGGCGATTTTCCCCCTAACTCCTGACACACTCGCTTCACCGTAGGAGCGGCTGCTTGTGCGACTTTTATCCCCGCTTGGGTGGACCCCGTAAACGACACCATATCCACACTTGGGTGGCTGCATAGCGCATGCCCAATGTCACTGCCAATACCTGTCACTACGTTGACAACCCCCGCTGGTACATCACATTCGTGAACGATGTCGGCCAGTATGAGATCTTGTAGCGGCGTTTGTTCCGCTGGCTTTAATACCACCGTACAGCCTGCCGCTAACGCTGGGCCAAGTTTGCCCACTAATTGAGACAACGGATAATTCCACGGGTTAATTAGCACGCACACGCCTATCGCTTCGTGTACGGTAATAAAGGTGTCGTGTTGTGTTTGCTGCTCTACCTGTGGCGCTAATGCGGCAAAGCTACGTAATGAATCAATGGCGCCCTGCACCTGAATGTCGTCAACGAAGGCCACGGGGCAGCCCATAGTGCTCACGATAGCGTCATTGAGTTCGCTTTTACGCGCTTCCATTACGTCACAAATTTTATGTATAACGCTAGCGCGTTCTGACGCTGATGTGGCACTCCATGCGGGAAAGGCCTGCTTGGCAGCCGATACGGCGGCATCCACCTCTTTTTCACCGGCCGCAGGTACGCTAGCCACAAGATCGCCATTGGCCGGGTTTACAACGTCAATGGTTTGTTGTGATTCAGCGCTTACCCAGCGTCCACCGATATAGAGCTTGTTATAAATCGTCATGAGGTTTTCCTTTATTCGGCATTGGCTAATTGCACCATAGCGCCTAAGAGCACCTGGCAGCCAGCAGTAATGTCTTCTGGTGTGGCATTTTCTGCTTCATTGTGGCTAATTCCATTTTCACATGGAATGAATATCATAGAGGTTGGCGCCACTTTAGAGACATATACCGAGTCGTGCCCTGCGCCGGAAAACATTTCCTCATAAGGTAAACCCGCCTGTTCTGCCGCGAATCGAACAGCGTCAATACACGATGCATTAAAGGCAACTGCAGGTGAATTCCATTCATCAACAATGCTGTGCTCTACCTTGCATTGGTTGCAGATATCTTGCGCTATGCGTCTGAAAGCGGCATCCATGTTATCAAGCACCTGCTGATCGGGATGACGTAAATCGACGGTGAGGGTGACTTGCTCAGGCACCGTATTACGAGAGCCTGGGCTTGCATTAATATCGCCAAAAGTCGCTCTAGCGAGTGGGCCTGTTTCTTCCGCCAAGTGATACAATTCGCTGACGATTTTGGCGATAGCCTTCATGGGATCGCGACGTTGTTCCATCGGCGTTGGCCCGGCATGTACGGGCTGCCCAGTAATAACCAAATCATACCAGCGCATACCTTGAACACCTTGAACCACGCCAATAGGCTTTTCAATCGCTTCAAGGATAGGGCCTTGTTCAATGTGTAACTCTAACGCCGCTTTGATGTTAAAAGGCGCACAAGGTGTGGCGCCCAAGTATCCGTGTCGCTCAAGCTCTTCTTTAATGCTGACACCCGACTTATCTTTGCGACTCCACCCGTAGTCTAGGCTGAATTCTCCACTCCATACCCCTGAACCAACCATGGCGGGAGAAAAGCGCGCCCCTTCTTCGTTTGTCCACACCGCCACTTCTAACGGATGTAAGGTTTCTATGTTGGCATCATGCAAGGTGCGAAGCACTTCTAACCCCGCCAGTACACCATAAACACCATCGAATTTTCCGCCGGTGGGCTGCGTGTCTAAATGGCTTCCGGTCAGCACAGGAGGTAGGCTGTTATCTCTGCCTGCCTTGCGTAGAAACAAGTTACCCATTTCATCCACGCGCAAGGTACAACCAATTTCTTCACACCAGCGAATAAATAACGCGCGTCCCTGCTTGTCTTTGTCGGTAAGTGCTTGACGATTGCACCCCCCTTTTTCAGTGCCGCCTATGCGGGCCATTTCCATTAGGCTGCTCCATAAGCGCTCACCGTTTACTTGTAATGTCATGACTTTCTCCTAAGCATCGGCGCGGCTAAGGGGCTGGCACATGCAATGCACGCCACCACCACCTGAGGTAAACATAGACATGTCAGGGGCAAACACTTCCAGTCCATGCGCCTTGGCTTTACCAACAAGCTCTTCACTGGCCTTTGGAATCAGTACTCTGTCTTTTCCAAGCGCCACAACGTTCACACCCAACTCCAGCACAGAGCGGTAAGAAATATCGATAATCTCAATTTGTCTCGCCTTCAGCCAATCAAGTAATTCGTCTTCAACCGCCTGTGTGCATACTGCCGCCAGCTTCTCAGACAACATGGCAAATTTCACATCTAGGTGCAAAAAGTAGGGGTCGAACTGGTAGGCTTTAAATTCCCACCCTTCTTTTTCAACCCAAGACTTCATTTGATTTAACCCTGCTTCACTGGTTCGCTCGCCGGTGTAACCACATAGCACCACGCCAGGTTCTAGCACCATAAAGTCGCCCCCTTCAAATGCCCCAGCGGTTATCACATCGTATAGCGGAATGTCTTGCTGCTGATAGAAGTTAGCTACACTCACCCACTCGCCTCTTCGCCATGGGCTATACATTTGCGTAATGACAGGACCCCACGGGGTGAGTACCGAGGAATCTCTCGCATATATTTGATAAGGTAAGTGTTCATCTGCCTCAAGAATGTGAGTTTTAACACCACAATGCTGATAAACATCAAGCATCTCTTGATACTGTTGTTGGGCAACCGATTTATCAAACTGTCGGCCTAATCGCATTGAGCGACGAGACATAGCATTGCCGCTCTTCCAACTGTAGTGATCCATTGGCCCTATTAAGACTTCTTTAAGCTCTGCATATTCAGAGTCCATACTCCAGTGGGCTAAACGCCCCGTGCCACCTTGAGGATTACGACGGTAAAAAGATTTGTTCATGGTTTTCACTCTTAAAACATTGTGAAAACCAGTTTATGGTGACATATTAAATACACAAGCATCTATTTATTACCACAATGGTCTAATAATAAGACCAACAAGCCATGAAGACAGAACAAAGCCCCTATTTAGATTTACGCCAAATTCCATTAAATGCGCTGGTGGCCTTTGAGGCTGCAGGCCGGCATTGCCATATGCGAAAAGCCGCGCAAGAAATGTTTGTGTCTCACTCGGCGTTAAGCCGCCATATTAAGCAGCTAGAGTCACGGCTAAATACGCAACTTTTCGAACGAAAAAGCAATAAACTGCAATTAACCGCCCCCGGCATGCGGTTACTTGCGTCTGTTCAAGCCGCCTTTGGTGAATTAAATAATGGGCTTCATATGCTGAATCCCACTCAAGTAGAAGGCGAGGTAGTGATTGGCACCACAGGTACAATTATGCTGAATTGGCTTTTGCCTGTGCTGGCCGACGTGCAAAAGCAATACCCGGAGATATCTTTCAAGCTACGCACGTTAGATCCTCAGCAAAAAGCGCTGCCGTCAGAATTGGATATTGCCCTTTGCCTAGGCTGCCCTGATGAGCCTGACAAGGAAGTGAAAAAACTTTACGACGAATATTATGTTCCTGTGTGCAACCCCGCATTACTTAAGGGCCAAACCCTACAGACAGTAGACAGTTTATTGGCTTATCCCTTACTGCACGATGGCTTGGGGCAATGGCTTCCATGGTTTCAACATCATCAACTCGATGGACGAAAGTCGCCTCATCACACTTATTTCGATTACGCCTATCAGGCCATTGAGGCCGCCAGAGTAGGCATGGGGCTGGCGCTTGCAGATATTGTTGAAGTGGCTGAAGATATTCGCCAAGGCAAGCTTATGCAGGCCATAGACTCAGCGCATACTGAAGGGGAATCAGTTTATTTGGTGACGCATCCCACCGCGTTAATGAACTACCGTACCCAGTTAGTGCTACAAAGCGTGATTAACAATTTAAGAGAACGAGGCGCACGACTCTGTGTGTAGTGCGCCCGCAATACTGAGGATATTAAGCGTCTTTGGGCTGTAGATTGTTGCTGACCTCTCGCGCATCGAAACTGGTTGCACGAGTAGGGCGAGTACCTTTCCCCATTTCAATACTCAAAATTGTTTCAATTTCGCTTTTTTTCGCGCCGCCGACAAACACTCCCGTTTCAAACTGAGTGGTAGGATGATAGGCGGTTCGGCAGGTAATCACCCCACACTCGGTTACCCTGGCGTAGCGCTGGCTAAAGCCCACTTGCGGCGACGTTTCTACACGCTCTTTGTCTACCATGGTTTCTCTGTCTGTAACCACGAACCAATCATAACCTTTCAGTAAGGTGAGTTCAGCAGCCCTTAACATAGCGTAATCCATCGCCTTGGCTTTATCCGACCCTTTAGCTTTGAAGTGCACCCGATATTGGGTCTCACTCATCTGCGATTCAGTGTAACCAAAACCACCCTGAGTGGCTTCTCTGTAATCAGGTTGACTTGCGCAACCCGCCATAAAAAGCACAACCAATATCATACTCAATTTAATTTTCATGAAACTCTCCTTCGGCGGTAGACACCACCTGCCATTGTTGTTTAATCGCTTGCTGCTCTTGTTGATGGTTGAGCGGTAGCGACAGCATCATTTTGTCTAACTCATTTTCAAAAACGTTCGATGCACTGGCCGTTTGATATTCGCCACGCATTGGCGAGACCAAAAAGGTCTCAGTGGCTTTCAGCTGCCAGTTACCTTGCTTGTTTTTACAAGCAATCATTACATTTAGTTCATCATTGCTCTGCACTTGGGCTTGACGACAATAATTGTGCTGAGTATCTTCAAAAGACAATTGCGGGGTAATGCGCTTGCCCGACGCCAACGTGATGGTGGTACCACTATGCACCGTATTCAACGCTTCAGACACATTCGCCCAGTAGCTGGATTGCTGTGATTCCTTGCTGTCGAGTTGGAAAAAGCTCAACCCTGCTACAACAGCAAGACTGGCGGCCATTGCCAACGGAAATGTCCACGACTTACGCTTGGTAGGCCGCATGCCAATGTGTTTCAACGTTGCAGAACCATCAAATTGCCGTTCAGTATCGGCGAACGGCAGTTCCTTGCGCGTCACTTGGGCGTGCTTTGTGTTATTGCCGTGAGTCGCATCCATGCTGTGCTGCCCCAACAAATGAACAACAGCAGCTGGCAAAGGTCTTCGGGTAGCCACATCAGCCGCTTTTTTTACCACCATATCCACTTGCGCCAGCTCAGCGAGACGGTCGGCTACGGCCAAATCTTGTGCCATGGCATCCCTCACTCGCTCCATATCACCAGCAGATAGCGCGTTATCTAAAAACGCTGAAAGCATGTCATCGGTAATCATTAGGACAATACCTCGTTATTCGCGCGTAACACGTTACTTAGCTTGGCTCTCGCCCTTGCTAGTCGGCTCATAATAGTACCTGTAGGCACCTCCAGTACGGCTGAGGCGTCACGATAACTCATGCCTTGTACGGCAATAAGAGACAAGGTTTCTCTTTGTTCATTGGGTAAATCATCCATGGCTTTAGTCACTTGCCTTAGCGTAATTTCGCTGGTTAATGCAGTATCTAAGGCCCCTTGTTCTTGGGCACGTAATTCGGGAGAAGCGGCCGCTTGCGTTCGTACTTTTTGTGCGCGGTATTCGTCTATCCAAATATTACGACACACCCTAAATGCCCATGCCATCAATGTGGCCTCTTGGGGTAAAGGCTTGCTAAGTAGCTTTTCAACCGTTGCCTGCAGTAAATCGTCTGCATCATGCATATTTCCAGTGAGCGAAAATGCAAACTTTCGCAAAGATGGAACTAAATCGGTAAGTTCTTCATTCATTTTGTTTACCCGTGTTCTTAACACTCTTTCACTGATAACGAGTGAGTTCGCAATTTATTCCCTAGATCATGGAATTTTTTTGATGGCGAACCGTTATTAAGGAAACCCTCGTTGCCTATTACTGAATGTTTTTTCTTTATCAACGTGGAGTATGGGCACGATTTGTGCCACCAATGAATGAGAGGTAACAACCTCAACACAATATAGTTGTGTAAATTGACGAGAAGGGGACCTATGTCTAACGTGACATTCTTAGCCATATTTTTGATGCTCATCACAGCGTTTAATTGCTATGGGCAAATCGCAATACCCAGCCAAGTCGCCCGCCCTATTACCCCTATTATTGAAAAGTTACCTGGCGAATTAACACGCATTCGAGAAACAGTAAAAAACCCCGTAGACACTACGCTAGCAAACGCTTCCTCCCTTTTAGATAAGGCCTCTGATCCCCTTTATGCCCTGCCCGATGCCATCACCATTAAACAAAGTAACGGCACTGCTGCGCTCAAGGAAATAAAAACCCCAGACGGCTTTTTAGCGATTGAAAAAGAGTGGGTATTAGTCGCGAAAGAGGCAGACATAAAGGCATTGTCTGACCCAGACATTCAGGTAGTCGAAAAACACTATTTGCAGGCCATTGGGCAATGGATGTATACCCTTAGAATCACAGCGAACCTTGAAAAACTGTCTGCAATAAGAGACAGCCTGCCAGCAGAGCTTCAACAACAATTAACTCGCAATTATGTTTATCTTTCGCAAACATCGAATCCTGTAGACACTTCCCGCAGACAGATGGACAGCGCACCATTACTAACATCATCTTCTCACTCACCTTCCGCTGAACTAGCAAAACCTGACGTTAAGACGTGTAGCCTAGCCTCAAGGGTGGGCATGATTGATACGCCTATTTTTGAATCTCATGAAGCATTTGCACATATCGATGTCACCCAGAAAAATTTTTTATCTAAGCCCCTCACGAATAACACCGTGCACGGCACCGCAGTGGCGGGCATTTTAGCGCAACGCCTTGCTAGCAATAGCCTTATCTTTAACGCCAGCGTATTTTACGAACGTAGCCAAGTTAGCCAAGGCGCCACCCTTGCTAACTTGCTCGAAGGCTTAAATTATCTCGCCGAGCAAAACGTTGATGCAATAAATATGAGCTTGTCGGGCCCTGAAAATGAAGTGCTACGTTTAGCCCTAGCCTCCATAGATAAACAAGGCATTCAAGTGATTGCCGCTGCGGGTAACAATGGCCCTGCGGCACCCGCAGCCTATCCAGCCGCCTATTTAAGCACAATAGCGGTCACTGCCGTAGACAGCGAGCATCAAATTTATCGCTGGGCCAATCAAGGCAGCTATATTGATTTTTCGGCACCTGGGGTATCTGTAGAAACGGCACATCCCACGCTAAGAACATCAAGGGAGTCGGGTACGTCCATGGCCGCGCCCATCATTACCGCGTATTACGCCTGTGCCCTACGCCATCGTGCACATAGAGGAGATGCCTTAACTTCGCTCATTGAAGCGTCGATAGATATGGGGAAAGAAGGTAGAGACGCTGTGTTTGGGTATGGGCTGTTGCCATAACATTCATGGCAACATATCCTCGTTGAAACAGGGCTGCGGTGGTTTAAAAGTGCAGTTTCATACCAAGCTCAGCCAGCGTTTCTTTGTAATCTGCGCTGTCCGTGGTAGAGGAATAATTCCCGTATTGCGTACTCAGCATGACATCGACATGTCGGCTAACAGGGTAATCGATGACCGCTTTAATGCGCTGCCGATGGTCATTGCGCCCGATGCCTCCTTCCCTCGCGCCTGCATAATCTCTCGTTTCATAGTGATAAGATAGCGTAAACTCGGTGTCTTTATGTAACCATGTAAGCGGGGTGGTATAAGCGACATCCGCTAAATAGCTGGTGTAATCAAAGGTGTTATCCTGCGCGTCTTCTTGCTGAAAAGTGAATCCAAACTGCCAAAATGCCTGGGCTTCATTAAACCAAAATACATCACTACGTAGTGCGTTTGCGTCACTGTCTCTTTCTGGTGTTGCCACAAAGATTTTTGAGATATTGTCTACGCTAAGCCGCCAGTAGCCCTTTTGTTGCCATGCACGCCCCACAGACAGCCCAGTTTGCCGATAAGTGAGGTAGTCGCTGTCATCTAATTTGGCATCAGCTGAATAATGGTGCAGCGCCACTTTTGCCCAATCGGCCTTATAGACCGCTTCTGCCGACAACGTGGTAATAGCGAGGTTAAACACAGAATAGTCGTTGTATTCGGTTGACGCATGTTGCGCAGACGTGTTCAATTGCCATTTCTCATGAGGCGTTATACTGGCTTTCACCTTTCCTTTCGCATAAAGCGCTGAATCACCTTCACCTGTGTTAGTGTCTATTTCACTCACACTCACATTGCTGTCATAGCCATAGCCGGCGTAGGCTTGTGCATCAAATTCAATCCATTGGGGCTCTGTAGAGGCGTCCTGTGCCAATGCCAAAGGAAACGGACTTACCAATAAAATCGAAATCGCGGTTTGCATTGCTGTATTCATAAGTCACCTATCAATACCTGTACTTATGGTGCGTTGAGGGGAAAAACGAGGTAACAGCCGCTATCCGACTGTTACCGATACATCGTGGTCAGGTGAAAATTACTGACCTAATACAGCTGTAATACTGCTAGTTACTGTGTCTTCGACAGATCCAGAAACCGTGTCATTTACATTGGAAGTAATGGTGCTATCAATGGTTGAGGTAAGCGTGCTTTCAACAGAGGTGGCAACGCCAGATGTCACAACAGCATCAATACTGTTGCTAAGCGAATTGTTTACGGTGGAATCAACCGTATTGGTAATGCTATTTTCTACATTTCCATCCAGGCTCGACACTAGTGAATTTACGCTGTCTGTAGACACTGTGTTGTCGAAAGCAGTAGAAAGACCAGATTGCACATCGGTGACGTGATTAGCAATAAGTGAAAGAGACGATTGTGCGTCTTGTGTAGCAGATTCACTGGCCTCAGTGGCTTCGTCATCTTCTACAGTGGCGTCAGTATTGTCTATTTCTGTATTCGCTACGTCCGTATTATCAGCTAATTCGGTATTTGGTTGAGTATCTAATTGCGAGTTAACCTGGGCGCTGGATTGTTGTGACAAATTGGCATCGAAAGATGAGGCACCATCAGAAGTGGCTGACACCTGAGTTTGCGATGAAGTGTCTGATGACGCCGATAGGTCAGCAGAGATTTCCTGCCCGTAAGCAGCGTAAGTGGTAAGGCCTAAAGCAAGTACGATGGAAGTGGTTAAAGTATTCATCCGTTAATCTCCTGTTTTTCATAATGGACATAGAGATAACGGGCGACTTGTGAGTTTATTCCTTTTTTATTTCTATTTTTTATTTTTAGTCTTCCGACGCGAGTTGCGACTTTTCCCACCATGGCGTCGAAAAATCGATGTTATTTTGCTGCAAAACGTTCTCGTATTTCACTCTTACCGATTCCCAAAACGCCGCTTTAAAAACAGGATCGTAAATCACAAACTCCCCTTGTTCACGATACTGCTCAAACAGTTCTTGGTAGGCACCTACAGGTGTAAGTGGGTTAGTCTGCTGCATAACCACGTCACCACCGTATGTGTTGTAGAGTGCTTTTGACACCTTCCAATTTTTTGCCATACCTTTGGCCATAAGCAAACGATAACGCTCAATGTCTTCGTCTGAATACTCGAGGCTACTTTCTAAATCGGCTGTCCAAGACTTAATGACACTATACGCAGACTCCACTTCACCCACTGTAGGTTTAATTTCATTTTTTGATGCGTAGTCTGCTAATACTGATTCAGTGATTTTTGTGCCCAAAGCACGTTGCGCTAGAATTTTGCGGATTTCAGGTTCAGATTTATCCGTGAGAATAGCCTGAAAGCGATTCACGTCGCTTTGAGAGGGTTGCAACTCGCTATTTGATATCGATTTATCAAATAAACGTGCAATAATTTCGTTTGCCGCTTGGGGGGTATTGATACCCAGCGACACCAATATAGCGCCAAATAGCACCATAGGTATTATGTCTGAACGTGTCATTGTGTGTGCTTCCCTGAGTTGTTGCTAACAGCGCGTGCGCAAAACGTATTCTTTAGAATTATTAGAATTTTCCATTCGTCTTACGAAATGACGTTGCTGAGCTACTACTTTAGGCTATATAGACCTAGATTTCCACTTTTTTACGCAATGACTTTCGTGCACTTCGCTGCTTTTTCGCTTCACCTCGACGCGCTTTCACTGCACGGCTTAACTTTGTCGGCCTTCTTGGCTTTTGCTTTTTCGTCGCATTGATTATCCAGGTTTTTAACCGATCAACCGCATCGTCTCTGTTCTGCTCCTGGGTTCGATAGTTTTGCGCTTTTAGCACAAACACGCCGTCTGTTGTAATACGGCTGTCATTGGTTGCCAAGAGCGCGTCTTTCACGGTTTGCGGTAAATCGGCGTTTGCAATATCGAATCGCAAATGAATAGCGCTACTGACTTTATTAACGTTTTGCCCTCCCGCACCTTGCGCACGAATAGCCTGCATGTCTATATCGCTTTCCCGAAGTTGAATGGATGACGTGACAGTGATCATAGTGTATTGAATTCCTATCTTTCATATTTTATTCGTCGTGTGACTTTTCAGTATTAAGGTAAACGCAATTGACGACACCGCGTTTTGTGATTAATTTAACTTTACCTACAGCGGTTGCGCATGGAGCGAACCTTGATTTACGTTGCTATTTTTCTTGCTTGCTTAGCCTGCATGCTGTTTTTCGCTTGGCGTTTTACCCGCCACATAGACAGCAAAATAGAACGCCAATTCCAGCCTTCAGGATCATTTACCGAGGTAGAAGGCGGCAGCATTCACTGGTACAAGCAAGGTTCGGGGCCTAATCTTATTCTCATTCATGGCCTTGCCGGTAGCGGCCTTAACTTTTCCACTCTCACCGCTTTACTCGCGAATGACTATACGGTTTACGTCATTGATAGGCCCGGCAGCGGATTTTCCACGCGCCAACCTTCTATTTCTGCCAATTTCGATGTGCAAGCGACAATGATTTTACAATGGATGGACAAATTAAACATTGAAAACGCCAACCTCGTTGGCCATTCAATGGGTGGCGCCATTGCATTAAGATTAGCCCTTGATGCCCCCTCACGAATTAACGCAGTAAGCTTATTGTGCCCTCTCACTACACCAGCAATGGACCCCCCTGGGCCGTTAATTTCGTTGTATATTCCCCATGATGGCCTGCGTAGCTTACTTGCCAATACTTTCGCGACACCACTTAGGGTAACCGTTGGCAAGCGTCATGTGAACCAAGTGTTTTACCCCGAATTGGTGCCAAACAAGTTTGCCATACAAGGGGGTGGTGCTTATGCACTGCATTCAACACAGTTTTTCAATGCCAGTTGTGACATAGTGGCATCGACGAGAAGTTTGTATAAACAGTACAAACGCTACAATGAAATAACCTGCCCTGTGGGCGTTTTATTTGGCGAGAAAGATAAGATTTTAAAGCCGTCTACGCACACACCTGCGGTCACTGAGTTAATTGAGAACAGTATCAGCGAGGTCGTGGCCAATGCAGGACATATGATTCCTGTTACCCAGCCGGATGCCTGCAAAGCGTTTATCGATAAAGTGAATCAAATGGCACAACCTAAGCCCATTTGATTTGATTTAGTGCGCCATTTGTGGCCTAACTGCAGACGTCGCTAGCGTTTGCGTAGGTGGATAAGGCGAGGTCGTCATAGCGTCTTGACGCAGCTCCCTTAGGAAGTGAGAAAGTTGCTCTATACCGTCTTCCATTAGACACAGATCCACAGGGGCCGCATTAATGGGCATTTGAAATTCATGAAACCACGCTCGCATGGTATCACTGTCCCCTTCTGACAACCCTATGAGTAAATGATACATACGGATGAAAGCAAGCTGGGTACGGTATTCAGGGGTGCCACTTTCAAACCCAAGCAACAATGTCTGCGCCAATGCATTTTCAGAAACGCCCAATAAATCAGAGGCTTGCTCTTGGGATAAACCTAGCTCTTGATAGGCCCAAGTGAAGGCTTTAGTCACCACGCTGGGTGGATATACTGATTTCATCATAATTTCGCCTCGCGTTAACACACAATAATTGGTTACATACTAAGCGGGGGTGCGAAATTCGTTCCAACTATTAAGAAAACCGCGATCTGCGCGTAATTTAGCATTTTAAAGTGGTGTAAAAGACAGTGTAAAAGGTCGGTAGAGCCAACACATTCTCTTAGGCTGGCACGTCAGTGTACTAAAGGCAGATGACACCCCACTCAAACTCGCAGCTTAAGTGGGGTAGGTTACCGCCATAAGAAGATCAGGCAGCCAGTACCTGCATTAAACCTGAAAACGTAGGCTTATTCTGTATGTTTAACGGCGCTTTAAGCTCGCGAGCAATATCGCTAACGCTAATGACGCCTCGTACTTCGTGATGATCTCTGTCTAACACCAAACAATGATGTTGTCCGTAATCTTTCAGGGTTTCAATAACGTCACCCACGGAAGATTTCGCCAGTTCATAAAAATCGAAAGACATCAGTGCCGTTTTCGGCTGCATAAAGTCTCTGACTTGTAGCTCTGCACGGGCAGTTTCTAGTTCGGCAATACGCTGAACAATATGCTGTTCGTCAACATCCTCAGCCGTCACAATACCAATAAAGGCATTGTCGCTGTTAACGACTAACATCATTCGCACATGAGATTGGCGCATAATTGTTTCCAACTTAACCGCTGGAGCGTTTGCGTCAATAACATGTGGCATATGCTGTTTAAAGTCAGTAAACACTGACATTGCTGATGATGTTAAAGAGATTTTGTTTTCGATAATGGGCCAAGCCAGCTTATCGGCGGCATCAGTTTTGTAAAGTGGTAAGGTGTGCATAACCTTCCTCCTATTAAAGCGTTGAAATGAGTTTAAATACAATTCATCAACGAAATAGTGGAGGGGCACGAATTAAGGTAGCGCCGAAAAAGGCGCGAGACGCAGGCAGCGTGGGGAAATGCCACTCACTGAAAGTGACAACCGCAACACCGGCGTCGAAGTGCGAAGCGCACGTGTCGTCTATATCGGAATTATCGAGACTATCTTGGCTTAAACTACTGAAATTTGAGCTGCCGGCGATACGGCCAGTGTCCACCAACGCCTGTTCTTGCTTGGTATTTTTTGCACCCGCTTCCCCCCCACCTTGTTCAGGGGTAGCAAACACAAAAGAAAACAATAAGAGGAGTAGGTTGATACTCAAAATCTTTCCTAAGCAGCCGTTAGCACGAATAACGATATACACATCTACTATTACTATATGCCCTTATACTGCGTTCAAAAGACCATCAATCTTATCTTTTAACCACTTTGTCTCACCGTAGAAAAAATAGAGCCTGAAAAACTTCAGGCTCATTGTTACTTTGGCATTAGTGAAGTTTCAGTTTAGGGCTAATCGCATTACTTAGTTTTTTGATTGCCAGTTTCAAAGCGCCCTTTAGTTTTCCATGTACAGCAAATTGGTGCATATTATACAAAGAGACATAGACAAGCTTAGCTAACCGCCCCTCAATAAACATACTACTATTAGAGAGCGATCCCATTAAACTTCCCACGGTACTGTATTTGCTTAAGTGAACCAGAGACCCATAATCTTTGTAGCTGTAAGCTCGCATTGGCTTGCCGGTAACTTGCGCTTGAATATTGTAAGCCACAGTATCCGCCATTTGATGAGCCGATTGCGCTCTTGGCGGCACCCATTTCCCGTTTTCCTGTTGAAAACCACAGCAATCGCCCAATACCCAAATATCTTGGTTCGATTGGCTACGCAAATACTGATCTGCAAGAACCTGGTTGGCTCTGTTGGTTTCAAATAACCCCATATTAGCAATGAAGTCTGGGGCTTTCACACCGGCAGCCCAAACCATTAAATCGGCATCTATACGGCTGCCGTCCTTAGTGATTAAGCCTCGTTCATCGGCCTCAGCCACCATCGTTTGCTCTTTAATGTCAACGCCAAGCTTGTACAGGGCTTTTCTTGCCGAGTTAGCAATGCGTTCAGGTAAGGCAGGTAAAATGCGTTCACCAGCTTCTACGATGGTGATCCTCAGCCTCGCTGCCGACATGTCAGGCATGCCGTAGGCCTTTGATAAGTTGGCAACGTGGTGCAGTTGTGCAGCCAACTCTGTTCCCGTCGCTCCCGCACCAACAATAGCCACGTCAATTCGACCATCACTATCATCTTGCTGATTAATTCGAATAAGCTGATTTAACAAGGCGCGATGAAAACGCTCGGCTTGTTGGAGTGAATCAAGAAAGTAGCAATGTTCACTTACCCCTGGGGTCCCAAAGTCATTACTCACGCTGCCAATGGCTAACACCAGTTGATCGTAATGAATTTGACGGGAAGGCAGTACTTGCGTGCCTTCTTCATCAATCAGCGGTAACAAGGTTATGGTTTTTTGTTGCGCATCTATGGCGCACATTTCTCCCAATTGAAACCGGTAGTGATGGGCAGCAGCGTGTATAGCGTAGTCAACACCATCAGAATGCTTGTCAATAATGCCCGCTGCCACTTCGTGAAGTAAGGGCTTCCAGATGTGGGTTCGACTTCTGTCGACCAGGGTAATTTCAGCGTGTTTTTTTCTCCCTAAGGAGCGGCTTAATCGGCTAGCTAATTCAAGACCACCAGCTCCGCCACCAACAATTACTATTTTTTGCATGGGTAAACCACCTATTTACAATCATTCCACCTATTGCCGCTTGATTATCAAAACGGCAATACATGGCATGACTGGCCCTACCTAGGTGATGGGCAGGGTACGTTCAACCGAAAATACTGACAACAGTATAGCGCCGGCGCCAACTAAAAATGCGACAAAAAAAATATTAGAAAGTATAATTTGCGCTAAACATGTAATGACGGGGTCGCCCAGGGAAATAACGGTCGCCAGTAAAGGTCGTATAATCTGCCCTTTCCGCATAAGCGGTATCGAGAATATTGTTTATGGTTACCGCGAGGGTTACGCCATTATTTAACTGATGCTCCCCACGCACATGCAGTAAATCATGTCCCTCATAACTGTGTGCATTCTCTGGATCGGTAAAATAACGCCCTACATGCTGCCACTCCAATTGAAGCGCGGTATCGGGGTTTATTTGGTAATGGGTTCTTGCATTGAATTGAAGTTCCGGCGCGGTATCCATATCGTTACCTTGAATGTCCACCTCTCCAACTTGCTGTGAATGTTCGTAAGTGTGTCTTGCATAAGTCCCTGCCACGTCTATGGCCCACTGCGGTAGCAGTTGGTAGCTCAGCGTAACCTCAACGCCCTTATGTAGCGTTTTGCCGTTATTGACATTAAAAAAGTCACTGTCTCGATAGATGACGTTTTCTTTTCGCAATCGATACACCGCGATATCAAGGCTGCCACTGTTAAACCCCGTGCGTAAACCTACTTGCGCACTTACCGCTGAAACCGAATCTAAATCAGCCACTTCTTGATCTCGTTGCAAGCGATATAACTCAGTGGCTTGTGGCGCTCGATACCCCTTGGCTACATCTAAATACCATTGAAGATTGTCTTGAGGCGAGTAACTCAGGGTAAATTTGGGGCTAAACTCTGTGAAGTTATTTTCACCACTCTCTGGGCGAGAATACCGGCAGCCGCCAAAACCACATTCAGTGCCATTGTCTCTGGTTCGTCCATCTATCATATTGTTGGTGTAGTCGTAGGCAAGCCGCTCGTATCGCCCACCTAGGGACACATTCCATTTTGCTGTTTGCCACTCTAGCGCAGCGAAAGGGGCCAACATAAACGCTGTCACGTCGTAATCGTAGTGTTTTCCTACCGGCACCGTTTCGACTAGAAAGTCTGAGCCTTCTGTTTGGGTGTCTTGCGATTGTACTAAGCCACCTCGGGTATATTCGGTATCCACACCTGAATTCAGGTATAAGTTAGGAGTAAGCTGATAGCGCAGCTGAGATAACAATCCTGCGCCTTTTTGGTCATTTTCTTCTAGCGGCGTTCCTGGTAAAAAATGCATGCGAAAATCCATATCCTGATGACGTACATAAGGAGTAATAGACAACGCCAGTTGCTGGTTGACTTGCACATCTAACTTAACCCACCCCCGAAAACTTTGGGCTTTTCTGAAGGCTTCTGGATTCGGGTTGGTTTTGATTAAAAGCGGATCTTCATAGCTTTCAAAACCGGTAATATAGCCCGCGGTGTCCTGGTCTAAATGGGTGTATGTAAGCCCCGACGTCAACGTTCCCTTCTCAAGGGCGGTTCTGTATCGTACATTCACCTTTTCCTGTTTCACGCCTTCGCCATTTCTATACCCGCTGTCATCTGTAATACTGGCATTCACTCCTATGCCACTATCACCGAAATCCTTGCCATTGCGCACTTTTATTCTAGCGTATCCATATGAACCATAGTCGGCGCCTAGCCAGCCACCTCCTTGCGTGGTATCCGGCGTGATTACATTTATGACACCATGAATAGCATTTGAGCCGTACAATAGAGAGCTTGGTCCCTTAACCACGTCTATGCGCTGCGCCATTTCGCTATGCGCTTCAAACAGCTCGTTAATATTACAAAACCCCGCTGCGCGTAATGGAATACCATCCTCTGCTGCAAGTATCCCCCCACAGGCACCCGCCCCCGTTAAAACTGGCGATCGCAAAGCGGGTAAATATTCTTGACCATTCCCTCGCTGCACGCCCGCACCCGCCACATAATTTAGCGCTTGTTGTATATGTTGTGGCGAGAGTTGTTCTATTTGCTGCTGGGAAATCGAAGTGATCGGATAGGCGGCATTTTGATTATCACTTACTATGCGTGACCCCGTGGTAACAATACGTTCAATGTTTTCTACCTCTTGTGCAGAAACACTCACCGCCATACCTGTAAAGGCAAGTACGCCTACTGCTAATAACGTGTGGCGTAGATGACCGCAAACTCTTGTTACCATGGTAAATATGTACCTGTTATCAAATAAGTTACAATACGCGATTTTAAGCACTTATGCTGTAAGAAGAAAGGCTTGTAATTAATCAAACCTAAGGTACTTTTAGCATAATTTGCGTTACAACCACCTATCACCTTGTTGGAGGAATGATTGGACACTCTGATTCCCAGCCTTTCACAGCTCATAGAGTTTGCCGTTGCCCCTGTATTTTTACTTACCGGTATTGCGGGCTTTCTTAATGTCATGTCATCCCGTTTGGGTAGAATCTCAGACCGCGTTAGAGTAGCAGAACGGCAAATCCATACGCTGTCAGACCCTCATATTGTGGAACGCTCAAAGCAAGAAATAAAAGTACTCTGGCGTAGAGTGAAAGTGATTAATTGGGCCATAGGTTTGTGTGTGGCATCGGGCCTTATGGTATGTACGGTTATTATGGCGCTGTTTGCTGGCTCGCTTTGGCTGGTAGATTTGAAAACCCCCATTATCGTTCTGTTTATTTTAGCTATGATGTTTCTGATAAGCGCATTGCTGGTCTTTTTACTGGAAGTCAAACTGGCTACCAACACCATAAACTTAGTAAGAACCATACGCTAACAAGTGCGTTCGCAGACGAAAAACAAAAACAGGCGCTTTTGCGCCTGTTTTTTTGTGCCTTACATACATAGCACCCATCAATGTCGTCAGGCTATTGAGCCAAATTATCTAACACAGAGAAAAGGACATTTGCCCCAATTCTAGACACTTCTTTGTCATACGTATTTTCACTATTCACACCTTCCTGGCCCCCTGCTAAATCACTGATAGCACGGATGATAACCCAATCAACATCATTAACCGTACATACTTGTCCTATGGCCGCCGACTCCATTTCGGTAACTTCAGCGTTAAACACTTCTCGGGTCCATTTTCTGTATTCACGGTTGTCCATAAATACCGAGCCCGTTATGCCATTTCCGCCCACGTGTAGTTTAGCGTCGCGCTCATCAAGTACACGCTGCACAGGCATAGTTGCCATCGCAGACTTCGCCGCCGAAAGAAGCCGTGGTGTAGCAGAAAAATACGCCGTATCCTTTGGCTTACTCATTCCATCTTTAATGATGAGCACTTCATCTGGGTGAATAAAATGAAACGGCTTATAATGGGGTAGATGAGGGTCTTCGGCGCGTCTTTCCGGTTGTTCTTCTAAAAACTTAGCATAGTACTCAGGCAATATATAAGCCCCCGGATTTTCAGGGTCTTCATTGGTGTAAACACTTTCGTCGTGATAGTACCAACGCGCTGGAACAATCACATCACCGGGCTGCCAAGCGGGGTTAACGGCACCCGCTATTCCCATATACACCACTTGCTCCACAGGAAAGTAATCAAGCGCCATCTGCATCGTCATTGCAGCATTTGCTATGCTCATGCCCGTTGCAAACACTAAAATAGGTTCATCATGGTAAGTCCCCATCCGATATGTCACACCCTTGATGGTTTTAGTGGTATCAATTTGAGCATGGGGATCTTGCTCTATGCGCTGCAAAATGCCTTCCATTTCGGGGGCGTAAGCCACCACTACCGCAGTAAACGCGTCGCTATTATGAACCTTAGGGCCAAATTGCCCAGACGAAGATGCACAACCGGAAATCCACACTAGTACGGGGATGAAAACAAAGACTAACTTTATATTTTTTATCATAATAATACGCTCTCAAATACAACCTTGCAGTAAAAGTAAACATTATGTAAAGGCACGAACATTCTCATTCTTTTCTATTCTAATGCCTGACGTACTCACCAACCGAGCTGGTTGTGTCTGTACAAATAAGTGACACCACTACTTTACATTGCCATACGTAATCACAGAAGCAAAAAAGCCCTGTGCGTTCCTTGTTATTCTGCACCTATTCGCTTGGTTTAATAAAAACGCGTTTAAGCGCAACTTAATGGGGTGAGCACCACTACTCTTGCTGAATTTTTTGTTTAGAATTGGTTGCCATTGTTCTTATACTTTAGTCAAAGGCCAGTGCCTTTTTTGCGATAGGATTTGCAAATGAATATGAAACTACTTCGCTCCTTACAGGTCTTTATAGCCGTTGCTGAGAGCGGCAGTATGAGCGTAGCAGCAAGGTCGTTACACATGACAGTGTCTGCAATTAGCCAACAGCTAAGAAAGTTAGAGCAGGACATAGGGCTAAGCCTATTTAATCGGAATACCCGCAGCCTAAGCTTAACAGAAGCAGGCCGGATTTATTACGATACCAGTAAGCAAATGCTAAAAACGGCAGAAATTGCACAAGAGCAAATTGAAACCCTGCAAGATGCACCTTCAGGAAAAATTAATATTATTGCGCCAGAAGGCTTCGGGGGCGGGTTGTTAAGTCAGCCTATCCATAAGCTTTGCGAAGAATTTCCAAAAATCACCGTATCACTTACTGTCACCGACGAGCCAAAAGATATTATTGCTTCGGGAGCCGATTTGGTACTTTGTTTTGCGCCATTGTCAGACACCAATTTCAGTAGTTTAGAGTTAGCAACGTGGAACCGCATTCTTTGTGTATCATCAGAACACCCTTTAGCTTCGGCTAACATTGGCTCTACAGACGCCTTGCAAGAATTCACCTACATCGCACACCGTCATATTGAAGATTACACAATGACACACCCAACCCATGGGAATATGGCTTTAACTTCACCGCGTATTGAAGTTAATTCAATGCAAACACTGATTCAGTTAACTAAGGATGGTATGGGCTATGCGGTTTTACCCGAGCCTGAAGTGAGACATTTACTGAATGATGGGTCGATGAAACAGCTTTTCAACGACTGGCAATTACCTAACTATACGGTATATGCAGTCACACCTAAACGAGAATTGGTACCTGCCAAGATTAGTGCGGCCATAAACTGTTTACAGGAATGGTTTGAAGCAATTTAGCCTCTTTGAGGGTGCTTATTTCATTGATTAAACACCGCGCTATATCTAAAAGACACAAATAAGCAGCCGTTACGCTGCTTATTTGTGGCTAAATGTATTAGAAGCTCATGTTAACCTGAGCACTTAGTACGTGCGCCGTGGCAGATTGGCTGCCCTCAATAGTAGAGGTAATACTACCAATATCACGAGACTTATCGATGTTTGCTTCACGACCATTGATGTAGGCATAGGCAAAATCGAAAGTGGTAGAATCGTTTAGGGTATAAGTTACCCCCCCTGTAATCCAATGGCGGTCTGTATCAGGAATACTTAAAGAACGGTTTTCAACTGTTACCACACCATCGTCATAGGCGTAACCGGCACGTAAAGTATACTGGTCGTTTAGCTTATAAGTTACCCCTAAAGACCCTCTCCATGAATCATCGAAGTTTTCTTCTTTAATGAGGAAATCATCACCGCTAGCTAAGTTTGCTTCAAGCTTTTGGAACGTACTCCAATCAGTAAACACTAAGCTTGCTTGAACAGACCATTGGTCATCAATAATTTGACTAACAGCAACTTCTGTAATAGCTGCAAGGTTGAGATCTAGGCTACCATCTTGGTTTAACTCAGCCGATAAATCAGAGCTTACTTCACCATCAAGTTCGAGTTCGGTTTCTGCGCGGTAAGATAGCGCGAGGGTTGTGGTTTCAGTAGGCTGATAATAGACACCCGCATTCCAACCGTAACCAATATCGTCACCTTCCAGCTTAAACACAGAGGCATTGTCTACTGCCAAGCCTAATACTGGGGTAAGTGAATTAGGGATAGCTGAGCTAATTTCAGCGTCGGCATAAGTAAAGTTAAGCCCAAAACCTACACGTAGTGTGTCGTTGACTTTGTATGAAACCGCAGGGTTAAGGGTAAATGATTTTACCTCAGCGGTATCAGCAAAGTGTAGCGCTTCAAAATCGTCGCTGTAATCAGAGCGTAGGCCATAGGTTGTGAATGCGCCGATACCAGCTGACCATTTGTCATTAATAGGAGTGGTATAGAAGAATGAAGGCACAAATGCAGTATCTGCAATATCATCTTCAGAGGCGTCTTCTGATGCCACGGTTAGGTTACCCGCTTCTGTAGCAACATAAGAGGTGGTTTGTGCACTTACGTCAACATTAGGATCAATAAAGCTGATTGAACCACTGAATTGTGACGTAGTAAACACACCAATAGCCGCAGGGTTTGTCGCTAAAATAGAGGCATTCTCAGCCATTGCAGCTTGACCCGCCATTGCACGGCCTAAACCATTCGCACTATGTTCATTGACCTGAAAGCCCGCCGCTAGCGCAGAAGAAGACGCGAGAGTAGCTAACGCTAAGCAAACAGAGGCACGTAAAGATAATTGTTGCTTCATAAAAAACTCATTCATTAAGGGAAAAAATGCAGTCGAGCATTCTACGTATATGGTGACTTTTGTTCAATGCAAGTAAACGTTATTTACGCGCTTTTATCGCATTTTTTACAACTTTACCGTCTATTTCACGACCATTTGCGACATTTTTGCAACATTTACTAAATACCATATTTACTTATTTTTAAAGAATGGCCCATTATCAGCATAATGAATTGGATTGAGTGGCTTTATCGTCCGATTATACCCACTCATAGTAAACAGGGTTGGAATACGCCAGTGTTACCCTCAGTCACAATAACAGACGAGATTTCACACGTTAAAGGAGAGCTATCTATGTCCACTTACAAAGAAATACACTTAGTAAAACGCCCACACGACGGAAAAATTGGCCCCCATTTATTTGAGCAGAAAACGCTGCCTATCCCCACTCCCGGCGAAGGGGAAATATTGATAAAGCAAACCTATATGTCGTTAGACCCTGCCATGCTGGGTTGGATGAGCGAAGACAGAGAAAGTTATATTCCCCCAGTAGAGCTTGGTGAGGTCATGCGATCAAGCGGCGTAGGGGAAGTGGTTGCCTCCAATCACGCCGATTTTAGTGTGGGTGATAAAGTGATGGGCATGACTGGCTGGCGTGAGTACGTGGTGAGTGATGGTTCAGGCTTTAACAAGCTGCAAGACGGCGTAACTGAAGAAATGGCACTGTGCGTATTCGCCCTTCCCGGCCTCACCGCCACCACGGGACTCTATAATTTTGGCGAACCCAAAGAGGGTGAAACCTTAATTGTCACAGGTGCCGCAGGGTCGGTAGGATCCATTGTTGGCCAACTTGCCAAAGCCGACGGCCTACGGGTAATTGGTGTGGTTGGTAGCGACGAAAAAGCAGACTGGATTGTGAACGAACTAGGGTTCGATGGTGCAATCAACTACAAGACCGACGATCTAGAAGAAAAGTTGAAAACACTAACCCCTGACAAAATTGATGTCTTTTTTGAAAATACAGGTGGCCCTATTCAACAGCACATTTTTAACCGTATGAATACCCATGGACGAATTGTCGTATGTGGCATGATTGCTGATTATCAGTCTGACAATCCCGCGCCGGGGCCTAATTGGATCCCCTTAATTAAAAAGCGTATTAACATTCGCGGTTTTGCTATGCCCGATCATTGGGGTGAGGTACCCAAGCTACTTCAGAAACTCACACCTTATGTACAGCAAGGCAAAATAAAATATCGTGCTCATACCATTGAAGGCCTAGACAATGCTGAAGAAGGGTTGAACATGCTGTTTAATGGGGAAAATAAAGGCAAGATGATGGTGAAACTCTAATTGCTTATTGGTGCTTAAATATTGACTGGAGGCGAGTCAACTACGGGTTGGCGTAGCTCTCCAGTTTAATGGTGTTTTTGCCCGCGCTTTTCGCCTCATAAAGCGCCTTGTCTGCAGTTTGAATCAAGGCTTCTAGTGACGTACCTTTGCCTTTTTCCATACACGCGATACCAATAGAACAAGTTACCCAGCGGTGGGTCGCAGTGTCAGCATGAGCGATACTTCTGCTTTGCCATAGCATGCTCATTTGCTCACACTTACTATATACTTGCTTACGGGTTAGGCCACTGACGACCACCATAAACTCTTCGCCGCCATAACGCCCTAACACATCAGTTTGACGCTTAAATATCTCCCGCATGAGGTCCGCCTGCATCACAATAACGTCGTCTCCTTTTTGGTGACCGAAGGCGTCGTTGTATTTCTTAAAATCGTCTAAATCTAACATAATGACGGCGAAATCGAGAGATTGTCGAATACTCAACGACAGCAGCGCTTCACTGCGCTGCATAAGCGCACGCCTATTAAGAAGGTTAGTTAAGGAGTCGATACGGCTTAATTTAGCTAACTTTTTATTAGATGACACCAACAGCTCCATCACCCTATCAAGCCGATACTTAGCATACACACATATGAATAATGAGCCTGCCACAAAGGCACTTGAAATCATGACCCGTTCGCCATAAACCGGTGAAACCACCATAAGTAAAACGAACCCTATAACGTTAATTAGGGCGGCCAATAGGGCTAGTTTAAACGGTATCCCTAAGGCAAAAACACAATAGAAGGCATAAAGTATGGTGCCCTCATAAGGGAAAGCGAAGTTGGCCTCTATCCAGCTTTGATGAATTAACCCGAAGTTGGATAGGGTTAGCACAACCATCAATAGTGTAAAAATCCAATGGCGTTTAGCATAAAAGAAGGGGGCGTACGATAAGCCTACCACCAATACGATGGTGGGTACTTGAAAATATAAGCGGTTAAAAAAATAGGTGTCATGGAGATTATCGGGAAGCAGAACGATATCAGCCCACATGAAACCACATATCAATAGTGCGCCCACTATAAGTGCGAGACGAAGTCGTACTGTTTCTTTGTGGGGCGAGACTACATCCATTACGGTATCCTAATCAGGGCTTAGCATATGCGATTCAATGCGTGTATCACCAGTATAGTACAGCGGGTAACGCTACATTGAAGAGGTGAGTGTATTTTCTCGCTCTAGTTTTACCAAACTCTCTTTCAGCGCTTCAATAGTAACAGGCTTAGTGACCACATTATTCATACCGGCTTCGATAAAGGTATCGTGACGCTCTTTGAAAGCCTCTGCCGTTAAACCAATTATAGGCGTGCTGGCAGCGCCACTGTCTAACTTACGAATACGTTTTGTGGCTTCAACCCCATCCATAACAGGCATATGAATGTCCATAAAGACAACATCAATATCCCCCTCTAATACGCGAGTGCTGGCCTTAAGACCGTTATCAACATGAATCACGTTGCAGCCCAGTTGCTCGAGTAACGCTTGCGCCACTACCGCATTAATCGCGTTGTCTTCCGCCAACAACACATTTAAATTGTGATTAACTGCCGGCGTTGCAGCGCAGGCTTCTTTATCTACGTTTGTGCCTACCAAATCTACAGATCTAGCGCGTACATTAGCGGTAACGGTAAAACACGAGCCCTCACCCACCTTACTGCTTACTTTAATGTCGCCGCCTAAGAGTTGGGCGAGCTCTCTTGCAATCGCAAGGCCAAGACCGGTTCCACCATAACGCCTTGAAATAGAGGAGTCTGACTGGGTAAATTTCTCAAAAATACTTTCTAGACGATCGGGCTCGATGCCAATGCCTGTATCCTTCACTGAAATCACAAGTTTATTATCTTGCGCTTCTTCCTGCGCCACCTGTTTCAGCTTGGCCGAAATGCTTACCGTGCCCTGCTGGGTAAACTTAATCGCATTGCTGATTAAGTTAATAATAATTTGACGCAGCTTGGTAAGGTCACTGGTCACCATAACCGAGTCTAAATTACGGCTCTTATACTCAAGGCGAGTATTATTGGCACTTGCGTTAGTGCCTAATAAAGTCACCAAGTCGCTTAACATTGAGTCTAAATTGAACTCAATGAGATCAATTTCAGACATACCGGATTCTATCTTCGATAAATCGAGAACATCGTTTATTACGTTCGCTAAAATTGAGGCCGACGCTTTTAGATCTGTTGCGTATTTCTTTTGTTTTTCGTTAAGCTCCGTATCTAACAATAGTGTTGCAAGCCCTTGAATGCCATTTAGCGGCGTACGTATTTCATGGCTCATTACCGCTAAGAAATCGGTTTTTGCTTTATTGGCCGCTTGAGCTCGAGATACATATTCTTGAATATCAGCCGACATGGTTTCCACATCCCGGGCCAGCTCACTCAGTTCATCAGTGCCTTTAACATCGATACTTATCCCTTGATGATTTTTTGCAATTCGACTGGTAGCACTCTTGATTTTATTAATAGGGGTAATAACAAGGTGCTGGGTAACCGACCCCATAAGTACACTTACCAGCGCCACGGCAAATAGGGTGATAATAATCGTAAGAAGTGCGATGTTCGATAAGGACGTTTGCAACGCATCGGTAGTTTGGCTTACCGTCAGTTTCCAATTCCAAGGCGAAAACTCGCTGCACGCGAAAAGTATTTCTTCGCTTCCCATGGTCGTTTCGCCAAAAGCCACTTTTTTGTTATTAATCGTTTGCCTATTGGCTTCACTAATATCGAGGGGCGACCAATTTTGTTGAGACGTATAAATCAGTTGCCCTGTGCTTTTTTCGCTCACCGTGAAGTGTTTATCTGTTGAAAGATGCAATGCGTCTAACTCGTCAAACACTTCTTTTTGATAGGCTTCGCGAAACATAGGGACATTTTCTAACCCTGAGTCCACCAATAGCTTATGTCGCTCTTCCACCAACTCCACAAAGGTGAGTGATAAGGTTTGGGTAAGTAATTTATACTCCCGCTCTCTCACGGATTCGTAGGCAGTAAGGTAAGCCCAATAGCCGATAAGCGTCATTCCAATCAGCAAGATAGGAATGTATATGGCTAATAATTTCGATTTAATTCGCATAATAACGTTTGGTCAACCCTTACTGATACACGTTGTTTTTAGCTAACTTCAAATAAGAAGAGGGAATTGGCAATCCCAGTTTAATCGCAGTAGATACGTTGACCGCGACGGTATATTTACTCATTCTTGAGACCGGGAATTGATTCGCCGGTGTGCCGCGAAGAATTTTCGCTGCTCGTTGAGCTGCGGACTTACCTATGCTGTTCACGTCCGACACCACACCTAGCAGTGCGCCGTCTTGAACCGACTCTATACTTTCCGCAAAAAGTGGAAATAATTGGGTTTGCTTTCTGATTTCACCAATCAGATTCTCCGCCTGCAATAGCGGCCCCGTGGACAACCACAAGCCATCAATGCTTCGGCTTTGTTTATGTTTAACAAGGGCGTTAATAATGCCTTCTCGCATAACAGGCAAGCCTTTGTCTCCATCAACATAAGGCGTACTAATCGCCACAAACTTCACACTGTCGTAATCGCTTTCTAAGGCAAGTAGGCTATCGACAGAACTCGCCGATGAAGGGTAGTCGGTATGAATTAGCCCTATAGTTAGCGGTAAGTCAGTGTCAGATGCCGCAATTAACCCTTGCAACATATCTAGTTTTACCTTGGCATCCAGCACATGAGACTCGCCGGTGATATTATCAGCGCTTGTTTCATCAAACTGAGTCACAATACCTTCCTTGACCGGGTCGGCTACCGTCATAAATAATTTGGGTGTTTGACGACTAATCTCAGCTTGATAGAGCGCTCGGGTCGCCAGTGTTGCGATAGACACAATAAGATCCGGCTCGCCCACTTGGTATGCCGCTTCTATTGCCGCGCGCGCGCCCTCGAAGGAGCCGCCAGCATCATAAACATCAAATTCAACAGACGCCTCAGGCATTATAAAACGAAGCTCTTTTTCAAAGGCGGCTTGAGATTCCATCACGATGGGCAAGGCATTTGTTTGAATGATGACGACTCTAAGCACAGTGTCATCGGCCTTTGTTAATGAAGAAACACTAGCAAAGGTAATAAATACAACGAAAAGGATCCACTTCATCGGATGACGCCCAAGGCAGAGTTGCTCAAAAATATTAGTCGAAAGTGTAATATGCTTGTCTGTGCGTATCATAATGTTATTCAAACATTTTGCATAGGCGATATTTGCCATGTTGCCCTCATGTGGCCTCGAACACCGCCCACATTCTCAAGCTATTGGCAGAAAAAGCACCCTATGGATTTAAGCTTCCCATCAACTCACTAAACAATTTCACACTTTTTAGGCGCTGTTCAATAGGATGAATTGGCATAGAAACGATAATTTCATCAGCTTGGGTGGCTTGCAAAAACCCATCTAACTTGTCGGCTACCGACGCTTTTGTTCCCACCATGGCATAGCGTAAAACACTTGCTAGCATAGCTTCATCGGCTGGGCTGCAGTTTTCTTTAAAGTTTTCAGACGGTTTCGAAAACGGCTTATTCGCGCCTTGGCGCAAGTGAATGAATTGCTGTTGAACCGAAGTAAACAGATATTGCGCCTCTTCTTCAGTGTCTGCCATGACCACCATGACACCCACCATCGCGTAAGGTGCGCTAACCTGATCAGAGGGCTGAAACATAGACCGGTAAACATGTAGGGCATCAAATAACTGATCGGGCGCAAAGTGAGAGGCAAACGAATAAGGGAGGCCCAGTTGCGCCGCAAGCTGAGCACTATACAAGCTCGAGCCCAACAGCCATAAAGGAACATGAGTATTTACTCCAGGTATGGCTACCACCTTTTGCGATGGATTAGGCTGCCCTAAATATGCCTGCAGCGCTTGAATATCACTGGGGTAACTGTCTACCGAATCTATCCCATTTCGGCGCAGGGCTTTTGCCGTAGCCATATCGGTGCCCGGCGCTCGACCTAATCCTAAATCTACACGATTAGGATACAAGGTGGCTAAGGTTCCAAATTGTTCAGCCACCACCAAAGGCGCATGATTAGGAAGCATCACGCCTCCCGCCCCAATTCGTATGGTGGAGGTTGCTTGCGCAATGTGACTTAACACCACAGCGGTGGCTGAACTGGCCACACCGTGCATACCGTGATGCTCAGCCAACCATACTCTTCGATAACCACAGTGTTCAGCCTGCTTAGCTAATTGCCGCGAATGTTCGAACGCCGCTTGAATAGTGGAGCCTTCTGCAATAGGGGCAAGATCTAACAGTGAGAAAGGGCGAGACATGTTACTCCTTAACCTGGTTTACTGGATATACCCCGCACGACGCATCACCGAGGTAGTTTGATACTGCGCTGTTTTCAACGCCTCTGATACTGATACCTGTTTCGTTAGTGCCATGTTCACTTGAACGCCCACTAAATGTCCTATTGCGGTAAATTCAGCAATAGGCACAAACTGCTTACCAATTGCTGACGCACTAGTATCAGTATGGGAAAGTGCGCGTAACGCTGAATACTCATAGGATGCCGATGGGATAGCCCGTTGATAGCTCTCGTCATAAGTGGAGTGACGCGTACCAGGAAGTACTGCATATAAACCGTAGTTTTCTCTTAGCGCGTCATTCAGCGCTTTCGACGTTAACCATAATGCCAGTTGTTGCGCAGCTTGTTTACGCTCACTGCTTGCTGGCACCGCAAAGTTCCAAGACCAAAACCATTGAGACCCCCTTTTAACTGTGCCAATAGGCGCTTGTGTTACCCCGACATTTTTCGCCACACTGGATGTTTTGGGGTTTAAAATGCTACCACCTAATGAGGAAGCATCCACGAAAAACGCAAGCTTTCCCTCGGCAAACAGCGCCTGATTCTCTTGCCAGCCTAAATCTTGGTGATTAGGTGGCCCAAAGTTGCCTAGCAAATCAATATACGTACTCACCGCCTTGTGCCACTCTCGCGTGTTAATTTGTGGCTGCATTTGTTGATTAACCCATTGCCCACCATAGGTATTGACCATCACAGAAAGCAGGGCCATATTTTGCCCCCAGCCCACGCGGCTTCTAAGACCAATGCCATATACCTCTTTTTCAGGCTGATGCAGCTGCTTCACCATTGCGTACAATTGCTCGTAAGTCAGTGGCGACTGTATATTAAGGCCCGCGTTTAATAGCAAGTCTTTGCGGTAATAGGTTAGGGTGGTTTCAGCTACAAAAGGTAAGGCATAAAGTGTCTCTTCATACGTATTGGCAGTGAGCGCGGCGCCAATAACATCATCGATATCATAGCTTTCGGGCACATCGGCAAACGCTGCTAACTGGCCTTTCTTGGCCCAAATAGGCACATCATAATTCCCAAGCATAACCAGGTCATAGTTCGTCTGGTTCACTGCGACATCCCCTTGCAGGCGCTTCCTAAGTACAGTTTCATCCATGACTCTCCAATCGATTGCAAGCTGTGAAAACGGCGTGTCATGGCTGCTTAAATACTGTATTACCTGTTTGATGCCATTAATATCCGGCACACCTACGGTTAACGATGATGACGAAGGCGCCGCCTCATACATACCGTATTGCTTTAAAACTTCCTCTATTTCACCCCTAGCTTCTAGCGCATGATATGCCTCATCAAAGCTTTCTATAATGTTTGCGGCATTGGGAGTGTCTTTTGATACCGCAAGGAAAAAAGGATGATCACGACTAAGCGCTTCTATAAAACGGTACTGCCCTTGCAAATGAGGGCGTTCGTTAACCAAGGTTTCTTTCACTAAATACTCATCTGCGAAAATCATGTCTACTCGGTCAAGCGCCAACATATCAAGTAACGAAGAAACGCTGCTTACCGCGATGGTGTCTATGTTACTTGCGTCAACCAGTGCCTGTGGTATCGGCGCGCCAGTGATATAGCCTATTCGTGTTAAACCAAGACGCAAAAAGTGGGCGTTAATATCGCCATTTTTGACGGGGAGAATCGTGTCTACCTGGGTTGCAACCGGTACCAAATAGCCTATTTTTGTGCCCGGTATGGGGTTTGAGTAATATAAACTGTCTTTGTGTGCCTGATTAGAGCGCAGAGGAAAAACGCCTGCGGTTTTTCCCTGGGTAGCCATGAAAACAGCGCGGGTGTGAGGATAATGCTCAAATCGAGTGGAAATCGATTTCGAAGCAAACGCACGGCGAATAATTTCATTGACGTAACCTGCTTGAGGGTTATGCTCTGAACTGAAAGGACTGGCGTTTGAGGTGGAGAATATAAGAGGTTCTGCGACAACGAAAGCCGGCAATATAAGACAAAGTAACCATAAAAGTGGGCATACACTGAGCCTCAATGCGCGTAGGCAAATATGACCGTTAATAAATTCATAATTAAAGCATCGCCCACGACTAAGTAGCATGATTCCACTCTATCTGCTCGAACCCTTCCCTATTATTAACGGGAATCTCGAAAAAACAACACATTAAATGAAATACTATAAGATTGACGAAGCCTATAATCGCGTAGTTTGGGTGATATAGAAGGTGTGACCATGCGCCTGGAAAATGGCTAAACAGGCACATCTTTGCGCTTGTTTAGCCATAGCGATGAATTAGGTGGGGTTTATTTTAACAAGCCAGTTGTGTTTATCTTCCGCTTTACCCCATTGAATATCATTAAGGGCTTGGCGCAGCTTCATGGTCACTGGGCCCGCTTCACCGTTACCTACTTGATATTCTTTTCCATTGTGAATAAAGGTTCCCACTGGCGTAAGCACTGCTGCGGTGCCCGATAATGCAGCCTCAGCGCTTGGCTTGGCAGCACGCTCGAGTAGTTCTTCAACAGTAATATCACGTTCGCTTACTGTCATACCGTGATCTTTGGCAAGCTGTAAAATAGTGGCCCGCGTTACACCGTGTAAAAAGCTTGTATCCAAGCCTTTAGTGATGATTTCGTTACCATCAACAAGTAAGAAGTTAGCTGCACCGGTTTCTTGTACGTCACCGTTAGGGCAAAACAAGATTTGATCGGCTTGCACGTCTGCTTTTGCTTTCAATATAGGAGGGAGTGCGCTGGCATAGTTACCACCGCTTTTCACCATGCCCATGTGTGGCGCGCAGCGCATGCCTGTTTCATCAAGCAACAAGCGCAGCGGTTTTAGACCACCAGCGAAGTAATCACCTACCGGCGATAAAAGCACATACAACATAGAGGTAGCTGAGGGTGCTGCCGCTTTACCAATAGACGCCTCGGTACCTATGTGAGTGGGACGAATATACATAGAACCTGGAGGCTCAGGAACCTCAGCGCTGTACGTAGACACGATGTCGATAATCATTTTTTCAACTTGTGCTTTGTCAATCTCAGGCAAGTTGAGTAAACGGCTGCTTTGCGCAAAACGTTCGATATTTCTATCCATACGGAAGATATTAATACTGCCGTCTTCGTGCCTAAATGCTTTCAAACCTTCAAAACAGGTACTTGAGTAATGCAAGACATGGGCACCCGGGTGCATTTGTATGCTGTCTGCACTGACAAACTCAGTCTCAGTCCATGTATCGTTTTCAAAGCGGGTAAGCGCCATCGTGGGCATGAATACAGTACCGAATACGGCCATTAGTTTTTCCTGTTTACGTCTACTCAAAAAATACACGAGAGAGTTTACCAAAAAATGGTCGTATTGCTAAAAGAATGTCCAATGATGAAGCATTATTTCGCGATAGGGTTTTGGCAAGGTATGCGTACGGGCGCATCGGCAACGCCATGACTGAATGGCAGCGAGGCTGCTATCTTGCGATAGCAGCCTCGTAACATGCGCGATTAGGTTTAAAATCGTGTTAGAACTGTGCTTTAAACGCTACACCAAAATAACGGTCTGCGTCCCTTGGAATTTGATAGCGAAAGTTATCACCGCTATACGTCGTCGCATAGCTTTCATCAAGTAAGTTTTTGGCGATTAAAGACACCCGGAAAGCATCATCTTTAAACGACATACCCACGCTAGCATTCACCATGGTGTAGTCAGGCAGTAACGAGGCCGCATTAAATTCACCAGTATTGCCTGGCAAGTCAGAATACTGCTCATCGGTATAGATATATGACGCATTGTAGTAAATGTCGAAGCCATACTCGGTTTCCATAATATACTCTGCTGACAACGAGTATTTAAGGTCAGGGGAGAAAGGCACATCTAAGCCAGAGCGATCAGTACAGGCATCAGCGTCTACTTCAGCAGGGCAATTAAACTCGTCGATTTCAGCTTTGGTGTAAGCCACGCCACCAATCAGAGTAAGATTGTCCGTCGCATTGTACATAAAGTCTAGTTCAACACCTTGGGTGGTGACGTTACCCGCGTTAGTTAAGCGAGTAATACAGGCACCGTCAGAACAGTCAAAGTTGTTCGCCTGAAAGCCTTCAATATCAGTGGAGAATACGGCCACATTTAGTAGTAAATCACGGCTAGCGTATTTATAACCAATCTCATAGGCATCCGACTCTTCTGCCCCAATAGGTCTGCCATCATTCTCGGGGTTAAAGTTGTAATAGACGTTAAAGCCTGGACCTTTATAGCCTTGCGAATAAGTACCGTAAATCATTTGGCCTTTCGCGATATCGTATTGAATTCCAACACGACCAGACAAATTGGTTTCATCGACACTCCCTGCAGCATCAGTATCTAATGTAGCAGGGCGCACGCCAACACCCGTGCGGCCGTATTCATCGTTATTCACACGCCGGTGGGTGTAAGACACTTCGTCATCGGTATAGCGCAATCCAAAAATTAAACGCATGTCATCGCTAAGATCGTAAGTCCCGTCACCGTACAAGGCCCAGTTGTTAAACTCTGTGCTCATGTAAGCTGTGGCCGACACAATATCATTGGCGTTACAGCTTACACCCAATGAATCAGCATAAGCGCCTAAATCAGATAACGCGGTTGTTAAGTCGTCACCGGAAAGGTTGTTTTCGGCATAATTGGTCAATGCAGCATCTAACTGCCCAGCATTGTTTTGACAACTCGCGTCACGGGTAAAGCTTCGCTCGGAGTCCATATTCCAGTAGAACAAGCCGGCTAAGAAATTGAAGGGGCCAGACAGGTTAGATGCAACGCGGAACTCCTGTGAAAACTGACTCCACTCTTGCGGGCCCACATCATGTAATTGGAAAGGTGCGCCAAATACCGGTTCGTTACTGTCCCCCGCAATGGAAGTGAAATCGCCCTCACGGTATTCGGTATTTTCCCACGAACGCTGTGCAGTAATTGAGGTATAAGTATAGTCACCCACTGTTTTGTCTACTTGCACAGAAAACGCAGCATGATCGTCGATGGTTCGCGACTCAAAATCATGATCGATTTGACGCTGATCCAAATCGATATCAGCGACACCATCAACAATGCCATCACTATTTGGCGCAGCTTCTGAATCAGGGTTACGACCACTTGGCAAGCCTTCTAAATCGGCACAGCAGTCATCGTCTGCGCTATAGAATTCGCTAATAAATTTAACCGTTAAATCGTCTGCAGGCTCGTAAAGCACAACCGCACGTGCCCCTTCACGATCGTAGCCATTTACCATTTCATTGTTATAGACATTTTTTATGTAGCCATCAAACTTGCCTTGGAAGACCGTTAAACTGGCAGATAATTCATCGGTTAAGCCACCGCTTACCGTCCCTTTCATACGGTATTCATTGTCTTGATAAAACTCAGTAGAAAGGCTGCCGGTTAGCTCTTGTGTAGGATCTTTCGTAGTAATATTCACCACACCTGCCGACGCATTTTTACCAAACAGCGTACCTTGCGGGCCTCGCAAAACTTCAATACGGTCAACATCGTAAAGGTCGGCAAACGCTTGACCCGAGCGCCCTAATACGACGCCATCCACGACAGTAGCGACACTAGGTTCAGCGGCAATACTAAAAGAAATGGTGCCAATGCCTCGCACGGTAAGTGCGGAGTTTCGAGTAGTGGTGCCTTTTCGGAAGCTGACGGAGGGGACTAACGCTTGAAGGTTTTCAACATTGTTTGCGAAAGCGGATTCAATCTGGTCGCCCCGTAGTACGGAAACCGCAACCGGTACATCACTGATGCTCTGCACACGTTTTTGTGAAGTTACGACGATTTGTTCAAACGACTTATCATCGTCTGGCGCTTGTGCTGGCTCTGCTTCTTGCGCGTAGGTGTGGGCGCTAACGAGCAGTCCAGACGTCATAGCAAGCGTGACCGCTTTACTTATGATTGATCGCTTTGTATTCATGTTGTTCTCCAGGTGTTTCGCTTATCACATGTAGGTTTACGACACGTGTTAATGCCCGCCTTATTAAGGGGGTAATTTATCGCAAGCCCATCACGCGTGGTTTTTATTGTGCGGCGTAGAATTAGAGTACAGCGCTACGCAGTGCGTTTATGAACCTTGTTTATTGATATAAGATATCTTGCGTCTAATGTCTTATATAAGAGTTATTAAGTTAAACAATTGTTAAAGAGTTTGCAAACGTTATGTTAATTTTTTTGCGTTTTTTCTGTACAGCCCTGTAGAAACGGGGCGAATACTTATAGACCAGGCGTAGCAAGACGCTTTAGGCCTCGCTCGTATTTAAAGCGCCACCACTTCAGGCTAAAGCCGATAGCGACAAAACAGGTGCTCCATAACGCGATAAGCGATGGAATAAAGAGATTGCTAATGCCGCCAACAAACCCCACAGGAGAGAACATGAGATAGAGGGTGACAATCAGGCCTACCAGCACTATGGCGCAGGGAATAGCGTAACGCCAAGGCGTCATATTCACTTCCGCTTTAGGTGTAAAGTGCCAGGGGGTTTGCAGGGGGTACAGACGGCCTATAACCAGCATAATGGCGAGCTCTATGGCAAATAAGATGGCATAGATGTGAATAAAGTTAATGTCTACTTCCCACACAAATTTTAGCAATCCGTATGCAATCACATGGAAAATAATGGCAACTTTTGCCGCTAAAGCTGGTACCCGTTTGGTAAATAAGCCTACCAACACAATGGTAATAACAGGAATGTTATAAAACCCGGTGAAGATACGAATAATTTGCCACAGGCCCTCAGGGGCAAACATTAAAAGCGGAGCCGTAATAAATGACAAGACAGCAATAACCAAGCTGGTTATTTTGGCCACACGAATAAGCTTCTCATCTGTCACTTTGTCTTTTTTCAGAGGCTTATAAACATCTAAACAAAACAGCGTGGCAGCACTATTGAGTAACGAGTTGAACGAACTGAATACTGCGCCCAGCAAAACAGCCAAAAAGAAACCTGACAAATATTGAGGTAGTACGTCTTTCACCAAATGAGGATAGGCTAAGTCGATGGTTTGTAAGTTCTCATCTTGATATAGATGATACGCAATCACACCAGGTAGCATCATCATAAAGGGCACTAGCACTTTAAAGTAACCAGAGAAAAGCACACCTTTTTGCCCTTCTACGAGGTTTTTAGCCCCCAGAGTGCGTTGAATCACATATTGGTTAGTCCCCCAATAAAACAAATTAGCGAGGATCATGCCGGTAAATATGGTGCCAAAGGGCACAGGATCGTCACGACTGCCTATGGCATTCAGCTTTTCTGTTTCTGTGGTGGCAATGGTCGATAACCCCTGACTGAAACTGCCATCACCCAGCGCGATTAACCCCAATACAGGCACCAAGAGCCCTACAATTAACAAACCAATACCATTTATCGTATCTGAAACCGCCACGGCTTTAAGACCACCAAAAATAGCATAGAGCGCACCCACGGTTCCCACAACAATAATGGTAAAGACCAATGACGCTTCATAGCTAATATTGAGTAACCCGGGTACATCAAATAGCCTTAGAACAGCAATAGAGCCTGAATACAGCACTGAAGGAATGGTGACCAAAGAGTAGCCCACCATGAAAAGCACCACCGTCATTCTTCGCACGCTGTCATCGAATCTGTTGCGCAAAAATTCAGGGAGCGTTGAAAACGCTCCTGCCAAATAACGGGGGAGAAAAATTAACGCCATAATGATGGTGGATATACCTGCGGTGACCTCCCATGCCATGGCGCTTAAGTTATAGCCAAATGCAGAGCCGTTTAGCCCGATGAGTTGCTCTGCAGACAAATTAGTGAGAATCATAGACCCAGCAATAAAGGTACCGGTAAGCCCTCTCCCAGCGAGGAAATACCCATCTTGAGTATTCACTTCGCCTTTGGTTTTCATGTACGAAATTACGGCCACAATAGCCATAAACGCCATGCATGATAATAGGGTTAGGGTGATATCCATGTACGACTCCTAGGGCTTATGCCGGCCAAAAGTGGGTGTTGGTCATGTCCATATCGGTATGCTGAACATCAGGTCCCATCACAATCTGCTTACCTTTTCGGATAAACACCGCCACTTCATCAAGGGCTAGCGATTCCTCTTTGTACTGACCTCCACCTACGGTTTCGTCTGTGCCCAATCGCACCCATTCACCTTCAGGAAGGTAGTATTTTATTTTCCCACCAGGGACCACACATGGCACTACGAGCAAATCATCGCCGCACATAAATTGCTGTTCAAAGCTATGGCATACGGGCTGTTCTGGGAAAGCGAGTGCCATGGCGCGCTGCACAGGCAAGCCCGTCTTCGATGCTTTTTCAGCCGTTTGCTTTAAATAAGGAATAAGACGGTAACGCAGCTTTAGCGCGTCAAACACGGCTTGGGATGCTTCATCGCCGTACGACCAAGGTTCGCGAGGGCCGATACCATGAAGGCGCATATGTGCGCTAAATACAGACGCTTGCGCCCAACGAACATAAAGCTCTGCATCACGGGTATCTTTATAAAAACCGCCAATATCGGTAGCAAAGAAAGGCCCACCAGACATACCCCATGATAAACTACCGCGAATACTGGCAGCTAAACCATGCCAATCGGCCTGTGGGTCGCCGCCCCATTGTGATGGATAGCGTTGGCTGCCCGTCCACGCCGAACGACTAAACAAAAACGGCCCCGTTTTACAGTATTTTTCAGCCGCTTCGTAAACACAGCGGTTGTACAACATACTGTAAACATTGTGCAGACGATTGCCTGAGTCACCGCTGTACGACACCATATTGTCGTCTTCTAGCTGCTCGCCAAAATCAGCCTTAATCATATCTACACCCAGTTCAAAAAACGGCTTGTGCGAGGTTTTCCAAAATTCGTAGGCTTCAGGATGAGTAAAGTCTAAAATGCCAGAATCAGGCAAAGGCGTAAGCACTTCACCAAACGGACTTAAATCCCACTCGTAGCGATAAGCTTCGCCGGTACGCTTGTCTTTAATTAACCAGCCTTTTTCTGCGGCCTTTTTATACAGTGGGTTTTTCACTGAAATCATTGGGTATTCCCATACGCAAATTTTAAAGCCTAGGGATTTCAGTTCATCAATAACCGGTTGCGGGTCGGCGTAGCGTGTTGGATCCCACTCAAATGCAAAACGGGTATCGGTATCTTGCCAAGCGCGGCCATCTAATGTGATCACATCGCAGGGCATATTTTTTTCGCGGACCTCCCTTGCCACCGACAAGAGTTCTTCTGCGTCTTTGTAGTAGGCCTTTGACAAAATAACACCAAGACTCCAAGTAGGAGGCGTTGGGGCAAAGCCTGTTAGCTGACTATAAGTATTAATGCTTTGCGCGGGACTATCTTGGTGATAGATGAACATGTCTAGCACCGCATCTTCAACCAGACACACATAAGCGCGCTGCGACCAAAGCGCGTAGCCTACGCCATGGGTAACAGGTGCAGGGGTATGTACAAACAGGTTCCAGCCTTCGGGGCTCCACGCATAAGGGGTATTTTTGTAGGATTTCTCGGCATTCACGCCCAGCGCATCATGATTGTACGAACGTACTAGCTGCCCCCGTTTATCTAACTTGCCCCATTTTTCACCTAACCCATAAACAGCTTCGTCGTAGTTAAGTTCTAAACTGATTAACCAACCACTGTCGGTTTTTGCAAAAGGCGGCAGACGATGTTGGCGCACAAAATGACCATCCGTCGCGCTCTGCTGTACTAAGGTGTCGTTCTTGTACAGTTTAAAATGCAACGGAGAAGCATATAGCTCAAGACGGTAATCGCCCCCTGTTAACGTGCTGTGGGATTTATCGCCTTTAAGGGTAAGCCTTTCATTTTGTGGAACCGTGCACAGCATTTTGAATTGATCATCTTGGCTTTCACCTGCTTGAAGGCGCATTCCAAAGGCGCTAATGGAAAGCTTGAGTTCGCCATACTGGGTAGGAACCACAAGCGTGGTATCGTTTGCAAGAAACGGCTGCGCTGTGATGTCGGCAGCCACAATATCATTCCAATTTGGTTCAATTAGACTAAACGCGTTACCCATTTATACATTACCTTTAATGTCTTATATAAGACACAAGTTAATGAAATGTAACTCGAGTGTCAATCACGAATGATAAATTTATGAAAATTCCGATCACATATACAGAACTTTTTAAAAAGAGACATTCCGTACAATCAGGGTAAAACCACTTAAAGAAAGCATACTTAGCGCTAATAAGCGAACAAAAGACGCGGGTATGCGTGCAGCTATAAGACGGCCAATACGAGTAAATATTAAAATAACAGGCACGGCGCACAGGGTCGACACAAAAATTTCTTCGGAAGGCAGTGTTCCAAAAGGCACAATGGCTAGCCTCAGCAACGAGGTGACGCTAAACACCGCCAACAAGGTAAAGCGAATTTCATGAATGGGCCAATGTTGGCGATAGCATTGAAATACCACCGGCGGACCAAAGGTAGAAAATAGCCCCCCAAGCAAACCGCCCAACGCTCCCGCTATTGTAAATCCGGTCGCACTACCTGAAGGTACGCTATGTTTACGTTTTGCCAGCAGAAGGCCACAACAACTAAGAATAGCCACCCCAAGGATGATGTTAAGCCAGGTTGCCATGCCAGCCGAAAGGTATTCTAGTAATGCATAACCCACCCCCATCAGGGGAATACCGCTTACGAGTAAAAGCGTAAATGCTCGCCTGTTCACTTGCTCGGTATTTTTAAGTACTAAGCTTACCGAGTTGAACAGACTTAAAAAACTCACCACAAAGGTGGTGGCGGTAAGCGGCATAATATTAAACAGGGTAAAACTCGATACCACCATAAGACCAAACCCAAAACCGCTTAAGGTTTGCAGAAGCGTAGCCAAACCAAGAAGCGCAAACATGGGGAGGAGTGTTTCCAGTAGCATCTCGTGTTATTCCTTCGATGTATGTGATTTATATTAAAAATGCGCTATAACTCTTGTGTATGATATAAAAACAAAAACTAAGCATTGGGTTACGGTTACATGTCTTCATCACAATTCGACCACAAACTTGGCGGTCCAAGCCTTGCCTTCCAACCTCTTTACCAGCAGGTTGCTGAATACATTAAGCAACTTATTGTAGAACGCAGGTGGCAACCGGGCGAAATGCTTCCAAGTGAATTCAAGCTAGCCGACGAATTTAACGTAAGCCAAGGCACTGTAAGAAAAGCCCTAACCTTGTTAACCGACACCAAAATAGTTAATCGCCGGCAAGGTGTTGGCACATTTGTATCTGAGCACACCGCACAAGATGCTTTGTTTCGCTTTTTTCCATTGCAAGCCGATGGAAAGGGAGCCGACTTACCCAAAGCCGAGCTTTTGAATAAAGCGTTAGCAGAGCCATCTGAAGCTGTTCAACGGGCATTATCTTTATCACCTAAAGATAAAGTCGTTAAGCTAAACCGCAGACGTATTCTTGATAACGAGTTCTGCATGCTCGAAGCCGTATATTTACCCGCCAAGCTTTTTGCCGATATTGAAAAGCGGGAAGATATACCTCATACGCTGTATCACTTTTACCAAACCGACTATAACCAAACGGTATTTAAAACCCGTGACAGCATTAAAGCGGTACTCGCGTCAAAAAGTGATGCGAAAAGCCTGAATATCGAAAAAGGCACACCTTTACTTCTGGTTACCCGAGTCACCGAGTCGATTGACGGTACACTCATAGAATACCGTGAAAGCAAATGTCGTACTGATCACTACCATTACCAGGTTGAATTAGATTAACTTTTTACTTTGCAGAAAAAGCGCAATCACATACTATTTTAGCCTCACACTCATCCGCTTTCTAATCTTTATCTTCGCTTCTCTCGCGAGCTGCAACTCCTGCTAATGCCGCCTATCGCATGCTTTCGCTGATTAGGGTGAGGTTAGACTCCCAGCAACCATTAAAAGATCCAGCTCTATTTGTTAACACTTTGTTGACATCGCTGGTTACGTATAATAACTTATGTCTTATACAAGACTAAAGTATTCTTTGTGAGGTTATACCTAACACCGCAATTGAAGTAAAACCCTTTAGATTAAATTTTCGACTGACAAGGTGATATACGCGATGAAAAATATACCCGAGGTGGGATTTGGCTTTTGGAAAGTAGATAAAGCCACATGCGCCGATACAACCTATGAAGCCATTAAAGCTGGCTATCGCCATTTAGATTGCGCCTCCGATTACGGTAATGAGAAAGAAGTTGGTGAAGGGATTAAACGCGCTATCAATGAAGGTTTGTGTACCCGTGAAGAGCTATGGGTCACCTCGAAACTTTGGAATACTTTTCATGCGCCGGAACATGTTAGCTTAGCACTAGAAAAGTCACTGAGCGATCTTCAACTGTCGTATCTTGATCTTTACCTTATTCACTTCCCTATCGCACAAAAATTTGTTCCTATTGAAACGCGCTACCCACCTGAGTGGTTTTACGACCCTGACGCTGCAACGCCCACGATGGAGCTAGCCCCCGTTCCTCTCTATAAAACCTGGGAAGCCATGGAATCGTTGGTAGATAGCGATAAAGTGAAGCAAATAGGGGTGTGTAACTACAACACCGGCTTACTTAACGACCTAATGAGCTATGCACGCATTAAACCCGCCATGCTGCAAATTGAGTCTCATCCTTATCTTACCCAAGAGCGTCTCATCCGTTTAGCGAAAGACTATGGGTTGGCAGTAACGGCATTTTCTCCTTTAGGCGCGCTATCTTACCTTGAGCTGGAAATGGCAGATAAAACTGAATCAGTATTACAGCAAAGTGTCGTCAAAGCGGCGGCGGAAGCGCATGGTAAAACCCCAGCGCAAGTCGTTTTACGCTGGGGTATACAACGTGGCAACGCCATTATTCCTAAAACTTCAAAAGTTGAGCGCATGAAAGAAAACCTTTCCTTGTTCGACTTCACGCTAAGCGACAGTGAAATGCAGGCAATTTCTGCATTGAATATAAACCGTCGATTTAACGATCCCGGGCACTTTTGTGAAGCTGCCTTCAACCGTTTCCACCCTATTTACGACTAGGAGTAAGCTATGAATAACGTCAATGATACTGCTGCGGTAAAATACGCACGTGTGCCTACTCAGCACACTTACAACGACGATGTGTTTCCGCAAATAGTTGTAAATAATGATAATTGTAAAACCGTGGCGGACACTGTTGAGTTTGTTAAAGCCAATCAGGCAGAGCTTGAAGCCCAACTAGCAAAAGCCGGAGCCCTGTTGTTTAGAGGTTTTCCCATCGACTCGGCCGAAACCTTTGACGTTTTTTCTGCCGGCTTTGGTTACCCGAATTTCACCTATCAAGAGTCGCTTTCTAATGCGGTGCGCATCAACTTTACCGAGCGGGTATTTACCGCCAACGAAGCACCAAAAGACGTAGAGATTTTCTTACATCACGAAATGGCGCAAACGCCTATTTCACCCAGCAAGCTGTTTTTCTTCTGTCAGTACGCCGCTGACGAAGGTGGGGCAACGCCGCTTTGCCGTTCAGATAAATTATTTGAAGCACTAAAAGCAGAAAACCCTGAACTGGCTCGTGACTTTAAAGAAAAGGGCCTTAAATATACCACCACCATGCCCGCCGCAAACGATGCAAACTCTGGCCAAGGTCGCAGCTGGAAAAGCACGCTGAGTGTTGAAAGTGTGGAAGAAGCCGAAGCTAAGTTACAAGAATTAGGCTATAGCTGGCAATGGATGGACGATGGCAGCTTAAAAGCCATTACGCCTGTTTTACCCGCTGTCATAGAATTAGATGATGGGTCTGAAACCTTTTACAATCAACTTATCGCCGCCTACATGGGTTGGAAAGGGGTAAGAGAAAACCCTTCTTCGGCAATTACCTTTGGTGATGACAGCGCCATTCCCAAAGAAGGCTTAGAGAGAGTGGCGGAACTTTCAGAAGATTTCACCTTCGATCTAGAGTGGCAAGATGGCGATGTCGCTATTGTTGACAATTATCGCGCTATGCATGGTCGCCGCCCCTATTCCGGGGATAGAAAGCGAGTGGTATTGGTAGCACTTGTAGCCTCTGAGCGATAACCATCATGAATGACATAGCAGTAAAATGTAAGCACATTTGGCCGGGTCTTGGCATCGCCACCATCACTGGAATGGCCGCGTTGTTTTTAAGTGAACATTACAACGCCCCTGCTATGTTATTTGCCTTACTACTTGGTATGGCAGTTTCATTTTTGTATCAAAATAACACCCCCTGTGCTTGTGGCATCGACTTTACCGCCAGCACGCTTTTGCGCGCGGGCGTGGTATTGCTGGGGCTGCGTATTGCCTTAGGCGATTTAGCCGTTTTAGGATGGCAAACTGCGCTGATGTTAGCGATGGCTATTTTTACCACCATCATACTTGGGGTAGTGTTAGCCAAATCTTTGGGGTTACAAAAAAGGTTCGGTGCCCTCACCGGCGGCTCTGTGGCTATATGTGGAGCGTCAGCCGCACTGGCTATTTCGACGATATTACCTAAAGGTGAAAACCACGAACGAGATACGCTGCTCACTGTTATTGGCGTGACGGCCATGTCTACCATTGCAATGGTGTTATATCCCATAGTGGCAGCCCAGCTTGGCATGTCTAATAACGAAGCCGGCATATTTTTAGGGGGCACCATTCACGATGTGGCGCAAGTTGTGGGGGCCGGTTACTCGGTTTCAGAAGACGCGGGCGATATGGCTACCCTAACTAAGTTAGTGAGAGTGGCAATGCTTATGCCTGTGGTGCTGATTATGATGCTGGTAGTCAAACGGTTTTACACCGCCAGTACGGCAAAAAACACCGCTGATGTACCCAAAATGCCCATGTTTCTTATTGGCTTTGTCGCCTTAATGCTACTAAACAGCTTTGTCACCCTACCTGAGTTTGTCATCAGTACAGGCACCGAAGTATCACGCTTTTTTCTGGTGGTATCCATTACTGCCATTGGCATGAAGTCAAACCTGGGTAAGTTGGCAGAAGTGGGCATGCTGCCTATTGTGATGATTATTACAGAAACCCTTTGGATAGCCCTTCTGATTCTCGGGTATCTATATCTAATGTAACAATATTCGCCCCAGATCAATGAGGTAAAGAAAGTGAAAAAACGTGGTTTACATTCACTGTATGCAAAAGACCCAGTACATGCCGATGAAGCCGTCTTTGGCAGAACCAGTCACCATGTAACGCGCCGAGGCTTTCTGTCTGGCTTAAAGTCGTTGTCTGTGTTGCTTGGTGCCGAAATTGTATATGGGCAATTCATGCCCGCAGGGCTTATCCCTGCGGCATTTGCACAAACCGACAATCCTTTTACCATTGAAGGTAAAGACGGCTTGGTTGTGCTTAACGACAGGCCAGTCAATGCAGAAACCCCAGCCCACTTACTTGATGACGCGGTGACCCCCGCATCCCGTTTTTTTGTTCGTAATAACGGCATCGTGCCTGAAAGCCCTGACCCAAAAACATGGACACTCACCATAGAGGGTGAATCTGCAGCGCAATCTAGAACCTTTACCCTCGATGAATTAAAAGCCCAATTTAAACACTACACCTATCAATTGACATTGGAGTGTGGGGGCAACGGGCGCGCCGAGTTTTCCCCTGCTGCCACGGGGAATCAGTGGACCACAGGTGCAGTGGGTTGCCCTTCTTGGACAGGCGTACGCCTAAAAGACATACTTAATGCTGTGGGCGTGAAAGACGACGCCGTTTACATAGGCTATTACGGAGACGACCAACATTTAAGTCGAACCCCTGGTAAAGCCGCCATTTCTCGCGGCGTGCCCATGAGTAAAGCGATGGAAGATGAATCGTTAATTGCCTGGGCCATGAACGATGCGCCCCTGCCATTAATGAACGGCTATCCATTGCGCTTAGTGTTTGGTGGTTGGCCGGCGTCGACCTCAGGCAAATGGCTTAAAAAAATAGTGATTCGCAACCAGATCCACGATGGCGCAAAGATGCTTGGCAAAGCCTACCGTACGCCGTGTAAACCTGTTGCGCCGGGAACCAAAGTGGCCGATGAAGACATGTGTATTATTGAAGCTATGCCGGTTAAGTCGCTTATCACATATCCTCAATCTGGCACTGCACACGCATTATCTTCGCCTCTTGAAGTGCGCGGTCACGCATGGTGTGGCAGTACAAGTGTAGAAAAAGTGTTTACCTCCATTGATTTTGGCCAAACCTGGCAACAAGCAAAGTTAACTCGCCCCAAAAACCGCCATGCCTGGCAGCATTTTAAAACCACCGTGACGTTTCCTCAGGCAGGCTACTACGAAGTGTGGGCTAAAGCAGAAGATACAAACGGACGGGCGCAGCCTATGGTGCTTCCAGGGTGGAACCCTAAAGGTTACTTAAACAATGCCTGTCATCGTATAGCAGTAAGCGTAACGGCCTAACAATACAAAAAGTGGAGCTGTCTCATGCGTAATTGTTGTTTACTGTTTGCCCTACTGGCGGGTTTAGCTACACCTGACATGGTAATGGCTCAAAAAAGCCCTGCCCCCCACACCACTAACCAAGTTAACGTAGACCCACAATCGGGCTTGGTCATTGCAGAAGGTTACAATATGGTTGCTGCCCATTGCAGCGCATGCCACTCGCCGTCGCTTATTACACAAAATGCCATGAGCCGAGAACGATGGCTAGAAACCATTCGCTGGATGCAAGACACACAAAAGCTTTGGCCGTTAGGTGAGGCAGAACCTGCCATTCTTGATTACCTTGCTACCTGGTACGGCCCTAAAACGCAATCCAGAAGGCCTGCTCTCGCCCCTCACCTAATGCCTAAACCTTAACCACAGTTTTGTGTCGGGCGACGTTGTCAACAAATTACCTTTCTAGAAGCGCGCAGGCCCTATACAACGGGATCTTAAAGTTTAAGTTCTGACAGACTTGGAAAATCATCAGGACGACGGCTTCCTTCCCAGGTGAGTTTGCGCTCATCTTTGCTAATTGGGTGCTCATTAATGCTAGCAATTCGGCGCTGCATTAGGCCTTGTTCATTAAACTCCCAGTTCTCATTGCCGTAGGCACGAAACCATTGCCCGGTTTCATTCTGATACTCATAGGCAAAACGCACAGCAATTCGGTTGTCGGTGTGCGCCCAATATTCCTTCACTAATTTGTAATTAAGCTCTCGAGCCCATTTTCGGGTTAAAAAATCCTCAATCTCTGCAGTACCTTTAATGAATTCAGCCCTATTTCGCCATTGGCAGTCTCCGGTATAGGCGGCAGACACACGCGCTGGAGAGCGGCTATTCCACCCATCCTCAGCTAAACGAATTTTTTCAATGGCGGTTTCTTTGGTAAAAGGGGGAAGCGGTGGTCTCATCAATTTATCCTGCAAAATTTAGGTTGCGGTAAGTATGATGGCTTGCGTGAATTAAATAATTACCATATTTTGAAATTTATAATTTCACTATATGAAATAATATGAATGTAGGACAAGGGGTAATAAAAAGGGGGCGTGGTGGATAGAATTCAAGCCATGACGGTGTTTGCCGAAGTTGCAAAACTGGGCAGCTTTGTAAGTGCGGCTGAACAACTCTCTATGTCAGCACCAGCGGTAACCCGCGCTATTGCCATGCTAGAAACGCAACTAAATACGCGGTTATTCCATCGCACTACCCGTCGCATTAGGTTAACAGAAGCAGGGCAACAGTACCTGAGTGACGTTAAACGTATACTCGCTGATATTGCCCAAAGTGAAGCCGCTATTGCCGGCGTACAATTACTACCCAAAGGCACACTACGTGTTACGGCGCCCGTATTGTTTGGCGAGCTTTATGTCACCCCAATTATCGTAGATTTTTTGCGAGATTTTCCCGAAGTCAACGTACATGGCTACATGAACGACAATGTGGTTGATTTAATTGATACGAATATCGATGTGGCTATTCGCATTAGTAAACCCAAAGATTCTGGGCTGTACGCTAGTTCTGTTGGCCACGTGCAAAAAGTAACCGTCGCCTCGCCAGATTATTTAGCTCACGCACCTAAATTAACAACTCCAGAAGACTTGAAGCAACATACTTTGCTGTACCCTAGCGACTTTACCGAACCACCTGTGTGGAACTTCAAGCGAAATGGAAAAACAGTTGCTATTCGATTACAACCTAGGTTTGAGTGTAACCAAAATCGCTCAACCATTCGCGCAGCAAAAGCAGGGTTAGGAATCACACGCCTAATGTCTTATCAAGTGGCTGACGCCATAGAAAGCGGTGAGTTAGTCAACGTGTTAGAAGAGTACAACGATATTAAGTTGCCGATACAGGTAATTAGCCTTGAGGGACGACAAAACTTAGAAAAAGTAAAAAAGTTTGTGCACTATGTGAAAAACGCACTCGCAAAAGATACGTATTTAAACCCCTGAACTGTCAGTACTTTTTATTTTTAGTCCGCTCATAGGATTCAACACAAATAATGGGGTCAGAGTTAATTACCGTGAACGTATGCTCGCAAAAAGTACTCTGACCCCATTAATTGATGAATGAATTCTTACCTGCCTTCGGTGGCGGACTAAAAACCACGCACTGGTCCACAGACTTTAGCTTTGCTTCAGGAAGTGATGCAGTGTTTATGGGCACCATGAGTGCGGATGTACTTAAAACGGGTAAAAATACCGGCCAATTTAACTGGGCAGTAAGGGTTCATGTAGAGAACGGAAAAGTAAAACGCTGGACATGGCTAGAAAATAGCTTCGCCATTTCACAGGCCTACGCAAAGTAAATAATGGGGTGTTGTCCACCAAAGTGGAGTCAGCATCCAATTCAGGTTCTTTCTCACATCCCTAGGAAACATTTGATCATGGAAAACATAAAATGGGACGTTCTTCGAATCCCAATAAGCTTTCTCGATTATTAGTTTTCGTCTAGTGGCTTCATTTTGCTCAGCTTCCTCAAGCGGTTTTGCCTGAATAACGATACGAGGGACACGCCATTCAGCATAATCAATGAGTAAGTCACTGGTCATCACCATATCACCGTCTTGCGAGAGAGGGTGTGCAAAGTTCTTCTGGTTGGCAATAGCACGAGTTTTTTCAGGGTTTAACGGAAATTGCTCACGTATATCAACCACGTTGGGATGATGCTCAGCTAAGAACGCTGGGAAAACTCATTAAGTGAAAAGAGTTGCAGAACACGCCCTGCCTTTAAGCTGGGCATACGAACAGATAAACCGTGTGACGGCACTTCACGCACGTGCAACCATGGTTTGTAATCTTCATTACGGCCTTGCCCACGACCTTCTTTAACCCACTTTTCATACTTCCTTGTATTTTGAACATAGTTCGCCATCCGCTTTACCTCCAAATTGAAACGGAAACTGTAAAAACAGACTCAATCCATGAATCTTTAGCAGTTTATACGTGATCAAATTATAGCAAAATGAGGATCTAAATGGTTCGACAAAAAGTCGTTAACTACATGTATTAATTGAGTTTTATAAAAATATCAGTAGGTTAAAGTGTAAAAATTTTTATAAATAACAACATTTATGTTGTTGAGATACCAAAAATTTAACTATTCGCGATCATCAAATGACCACCGTTGAGATCCTCTGACGATAGTCTTTGCATATCATTGCTAAATTAGCTAATTTAGCTAAACGGTAAAAACGAAGTCCTGATCATGTCTGAACAATCAATTTTTGAGCAAATTAAATTGGCACTCGCTGATGCACCACGGAATCAGTATACGGCTGAGTTACACCTGCAAATGATCAAATTCGCGGATGAACTCAAGCACATAACTTCAAAAGAATTCTGTGAAGGTGTAGGGCTTAAACAAAGTTTAGGAACAGAGTTCAGTAAGATGCGTAACTTGACCCATCGTTTAAAGGCTGCTGGACTCGACACTTTAAAATTGTGATCGTAAGTATTAAAACTCTATCAGCTCAAATTGCTAGACAAATATCTAAGGAAACTACATGACTGACATAACAGAATCAGAGCTTGATGAAGAAAAAGTCGATCCTAATGCGGTTGACGATGAGCCAGAACTACTTGACGAAGTGATGCACCCCTTCAACCCGACAGATATCGATATTGTCGTGGAGCCTAAGTCATTAGACGCTTTGATTAAGCGAATTCAGCATGACGAAATAGATATGAATACTGATTTTCAGCGACATGCAGAATTGTGGGATAACCGTAAAATGAGTCGGTTAATAGAGTCGATCTTGATTCGGTTTCCGTTACCAGCATTCTACTTCGATGCGTCAGATGAAAATAATTGGCTGATCGTAGACGGCTTGCAACGGTTATCTACGATTCGAAAATTTGTATTAGATAAAAAGCTTCGCCTTAATGGTCTTGAGTTTTTAACCGAACTAAACGGTAAAACTTTCGACAAGCTGCATCGCCAATATCAACGTCGTATTGAAGAATGTCCCGTCACTGTGTACATGATCAAACCTGGTACTCCAGAAGATGTTAAGTATTCGGTTTTTCGCCGTATCAATACGGGTGGCTTGACGTTGAACAACCAAGAAATCCGTAATGCGCTTGCAAAGCCACGAGATCGAGAGCTGTTGGAGATGTTGGCCAATTCAGAATGCTCCAAAGCCATGCTCGGTGATCTATCTAAACGTATGAAAGACCAGGAATTAGTATTGCGGTTTTGGGCTTTTTATCGCTTTGATTACCTTGACTCCAAGAACAAAAAGGAAATCGCCTCTTTTTTAGATAAAGCGATGGAAGATATCAAGAAAGGTGATGATGTTTATCGTGAAGATTTTAAGACGAATTATTCAACGGCGATTCAACGTTGTTGTCAACTTTTAGGAAAATCTGGGTTTGAAAAGGACCCGTCATCAAATTCACGAAAGCGTTCTAAAAACTCAACTTTGTTTGAAGTTTGGATGGTTGCACTAGCTAGGTTGCCAGACACAGAATTTAACTACCTTCTGGCTAAGCAGAGCGATTTTCAAGAAAAAGCACGAGCGCTTCTGAAAGATGGTGAGTTTTTTAACGCTATTACTTATTCGACACAGAAAAAAGACCATGTTGAAAAGCGTTATGAAAAGGTGAACTCGTTAATTCAGGATATGCTGAATGATTGAATTTATTAATATAAAGAATTTTAAAACTTTATTGAATGCTAGTTTCCCTCTTGGGAAGTTGAATCTATTTTCAGGCTTAAATGGAATGGGGAAATCTACCCTTGTACAGAGCCTATTACTTTTAAGGCAATCATACGAACGCAATACCCTAAAATCAAAGGGACTTTTACTGAACGGCGATTACGTAAACATAGGTACAGGCAAAGACGCGCTTTCTAGTTTTAGTGAACAGGAAGAGATTATCTTCACCGTGAAGTGGAGTGATAAGGAACTGCCAGATCTATTCGAGTTTGACTACCAGCACGACTCTGATTTGCTACCACTAAGGAAATCAGGTATCGGCACTAATTCAGAGCTCCTAAGTCTATTCAATTCGAATTTTCAGTACTTATGTGCCGATAGATTAAGCCCCCAAAGTCACCATCAATTGTCTGAGTTTCATATCCGTGATTTGAAATCTCTCGGTCACCATGGTGAGTTTGCCGTTCACTTTATCGCTGTAAATGGAGCTAAAGATCTAGAAATTTCCGCATTACTTCATCCCAATGCGGTATCAGGAACTTTACTTGCCAACATTGAAGCTTGGATGTCTGATATTACTCCAGGCTTAAAAATCAAAGCGGTGGCGCAACCTCAATTCAATTCAGCCAGCCTAAGTTATTCATTTAACCAAGGTAAAGAAACTACCGAAGAATTTAAACCTCAGAATGTAGGCTTTGGCTTGAGTTACGTGCTACCTGTCGTTACCAGTATTCTGAGCTCAGCAAAAGGTGATTTGCTGATTATTGAAAATCCAGAATCACACCTGCATCCAGCAGGACAATCATTGATGGGTAAGTTGTGTGCGATTGCTGCGAATAATGGTGTACAACTAATCGTTGAATCTCATTCTGATCATTTCCTAAATGGCATAAGAGTGGCTGTGAAGCAGAAAGTGGTTGCCGCTGATGATGTAAAGGTCTTTTTCTTACAGCGAGATGTTTACAATTCTATTCATGCTTCAGAAGTCATGTATCCCAATATTGATGATGAAGGTCGCATTGACTGCTGGCCGGAAGGCTTCTTTGACCAATGGGATAAGGAGCTGGATCAGCTGTTATGAGCAATGGAATTGTACTGAATCATCACTCTTTGCCGTTTGCTAACAAAGAGGATGCAGATAATGGATTATTGGCTTTCTTTAATGTTCTTAAAGTTTGCCGAGCCTCAGGTTTAAAAATTTTGTTGGTCGATGAGGATCAAGACAAATCACTAATGGGACTGGAACTGGCTGAAGGATACTTTATTCGCAATTGGTTTGTGTCAGCAAACAAGGTTGCGGTTCAAGCAGATTGGTGTCGATTTCTTAGATCTCTCGAAACGAAACAACCTCTCTTCGAAACTGTTGATATTGAAAGAGTTAGTGATACTGTAGAAGTAGGTTTGCCGGGGGAGACCTCTGGCAAGAGAGTACTATTAGCCGCATTTTATTTTGAAACTTTTCTTGCCAGCTTCACCGCGTTAGCAGCATGGATTAATAGCCATATTAAAGTATGGGTTCTCAATCTAGAAGCGACGCCAGAGCAATATGAAGAAAATCTATTAAACCTGAGTAACACTGCGAGTTTGGAAGCCCATTTTGAAGAACTCAAACAGCGTCGTAATGCGTTATTAAATACCGCTAAGAATATTTGGTTACAAAGAAATGATTTATTTCCTCATATCACTTTGTTGTCAAACCAAATAGGTACGAGCCTTCAAGGTTGGTCTGCTCGACAAGATGTATTATTCAAAGCACGTAATGCGCTATATGTGCTGGAGTCTTTCGGTGCGAAATGGCTTAAGGGAGACTATGTTGAGTACCGACATGAGTACTTGAGAGCTTTAGGTTTGGCAGCAGAAGTAAGCGGCGAATCGAAAAGCGTCAATAACGATCCCAAAAAGAAGAAAGAACGCATGTTTTGGTTAGATGATGGGCGACAGCTCTATTGTGAAAATCACGTAAAACTACCTGATGGGTATCGACTACATTTTTATGCAGATAACGATAAGAAGAGAATATACATCGCATATTTGGGACCACACTTGACTCTATAATAGTAATTATTACAAATTGCTAACTTAGCGCTGCTGTATTAGGAAATTAAATTATAAATAGCCTACTGTTCTAGAGGTTTTTATTACACCCAAGGAAGTATAATAATGAAAAGGAAATTAATATTCATAGGCGGTATCCATGGTGCCGGTAAATCGACCCTCTGTAAAAAGCTGATTTCAGAACTGAAAATTCCCCATTATTCTGCTAGTGAGCTTATAACTAGAGCCCAAAAAGGTCTTTATACAAAAAATAAGACAGTTAAAAATGTAACGAAAAACCAAGACGTTTTGTTAGTAGCACTAAATGAATTTGTGGATGAGCCCTGTATACTCCTAGATGGACACTTCGCATTGTTCGATGCAAAACAGAAAGTTCAACAAATTCCAGTAGAAACATTTGCCTCTATTGAGCCTATAGCTATGTGTGTTCTGACGTCCGATATTGAATTAATTCTAGAGAGAATTGCCGCGAGAGACGGAATTCAACATGACAAATCTGCATATGAAGCTTTAAGCGATAGCGAACTAGCTAATGCAAAGTCAGTAGCCAAGAGGCTGAATATTCCTCTTTTCATCCATGATACCAATAACGATATATTAGAGCTGACTCAATTTATCAGCTCAAACTTGGAGTAAGCTATGGAAAGTCTTAACTATCTACCCTTCAGACAAATAAATCTACACGATTCATTTTTTGATACATTGAGAGCCGATTATGCTGAGTTTCCGACTTGGTTTTTACGTAAAGCAGAGCAAAATGAATTTGCATACGTGTTAATCGATGGTCACTCAATAGATGGATTCATGTACTTGAAGGAAGAAATAGGTCCAGTTACCGACATTTCCCCATGCTTACCACTGGGCAGACACCTTAAAATTGGTACTTTCAAGTTTAACTCGCATGGAACTCGCCGAGGAGAGCGGTTTATCAAAAAGATATTTGACCATGCGTTAGCTCAAAAGGCTGATAACATATATGTTACTGTATTCGATAAGCATCATTATTTGAAAAGCTTATTCGCTAAATACGGATTCAAAGTACATGGTACAAAAAACACTACTAATGGCACGGAATCAGTTATGGTTAGGTCTATGCGAAATCAGCTAGGCTCCACACTTGATACATATCCTTTCGTCAAACTTAGCCAAGCGAACCAATATTTATTATCCATTTACCCTCAATTTCATTCCAGGATGCTACCTGATTCGATCTTGGACAATGAAACTCACGATATCATTCAGGACGTTTCACATACTAACAGCATTCACAAGATTTACATATGTGGGATGGATTTAGTGTCTTCGTTTAAAACCGGTGACAACATAGTTCTTTATCGCACTAGTGACAATAAAGGGCCTGCTCGTTTTCGTTCAGTAGCTACATCTATTGGCGTTGTAGAAGAATACAGAAATATTCACGAATTCAGTTCATTACAAGAATTCATCGATTATTGCAGGCCGTACTCTGTGTTTATGGACAACGAACTAGTACGTATATTTAACGAAAAAAGATACTGTCATATTATCAGATTTACATATAATGCAGCCCTTTCAAGACGTATTACTCGTGGTCACCTGATAGATGAAGTAGGGCTTGATGAACGTGAATACTGGGGAGCTATGCAGTTAACAGCCCAGCAGTTTAGACACATTGCTAGTTTGGGAGGAGTCAATGAAAGTCTTATTGTCGATTAAACCAGAGTTTGTAGATAAAATTCTTGAAGGTTCTAAAAAGTTTGAATTTAGGAAAAACACCTTCAAAAGAGATGGCGTTAAAACTGTCGTGGTGTACTCAACTATGCCTGTAGGTAAAGTTGTTGGTGAATTTGATATCGAGGATGTTATATCGGAGCACCCAGATCTGCTTTGGCGTAAAACTGAAAAAGCCGCGGGCATTTCTAAGCAGTTTTTCGATGAATACTATTTAGGTAGGGAAAAAGGTACAGCTATCCAAGTCGGAAATGTTATCAAGTACGAGCGCCCACTATGTTTAAGTGAGCTAGGCGAAAACATCACTGCCCCGCAATCATATCGTTATTTACCTGCTTAGTTTGTAGCAGATGGAACTCAACGAGTTCCATCTTACTTTCCAACTTTGTTTGTCACTTTCCATCCTTGTTTATAACTTTCCAACTTAGTTTGGGTGTGACAACTATTTGTCGTTACCAGTTACAAATCACTCCACCGTAACACTTTTTGCGAGGTTTCTTGGCTGATCCACATCCGTCCCTTTAATTAACGCGACGTAGTAAGACAACAGCTGTAGCGGCAGTGTGTATACAATGGGCGCAATAGGCGCATCACAGTGTGGTACGTCGATAACGCGCATGGTCTCATCGCCCGCAAAACGGGCATCTTTGTCGGCAAATACGTACATGATGCCGCCCCGCGCCCGCACCTCTTCCACATTCGATTTTAGCTTTTCCAGTAGCTCGTTGTTCGGCGCTACCACAATCACCGGCATTTCTTCATCGATAAGGGCTAACGGGCCATGTTTAAGTTCACCAGAAGCGTAAGCTTCAGCATGAATGTAAGAAATTTCTTTAAGCTTAAGGGCGCCTTCCATAGCAATGGGGTACTGATCGCCGCGACCTAGAAACAGGCTGTGGTGTTTGTCGGCAAATTCTTCGGCTAAGTCTTCTATGCCTTGCGTGATGGTGAGCGTTTCTTCTAATTTAGCTGGCAAGCTGTGCAACGCATTAACAATGTCTTGCTTGTCTTGTGCGGCCATGCCGTTGTATTCACCTAGCGCCAGTGTCAGCATTAAAAAAGCCGTTAACTGAGTGGTGAACGCTTTGGTCGACGCAACACCAATTTCAGCACCCGCCTGTGTCATAAAGGCTAAATCTGACTCGCGAACCAGGGAAGAACCTGGCACGTTGCAAATCGCCAAACTGGCGTTGTAACCTAGCTCTTTGGCTAACCTTAACGCGGCTAACGTATCGGCGGTTTCGCCCGACTGCGAAATAGTAATCAGTAGGCTGTCAGCATGCACAACCGATTTGCGGTAGCGAAATTCTGAAGCAATTTCTACATTGCACGACACATTGGCATATTGCTCTAGCCAATACCGCGCGGTCATGCCAGCATGATAACTGGTACCACAGGCCACAATTTGCACATGCTTAACCTTAGACAATATGGCATCAGCTTCTTTACCAAAGGCATCACGGGTTAGCCCACTTTCCCCCAGTCTGTCTTTTAGTGTATTGCGTACAACTACCGGCTGTTCGTGAATTTCTTTAAGCATGTAATGGCGATACATGCCCTTATCACCAGCGTCGTGCTCTACATTCGACTCTATGACTTCTCGCTCTACAGGACACCCGTCTTTATCAAAAATCGCCACGCTTCTTCGGGTAATTTCAGCCACATCGCCTTCTTCTAAGAAGATAAAGCGGCGGGTTACAGGCAATAGTGCCATTTGGTCAGAGGCAATAAAGTTTTCACCTAACCCTAAGCCAATCACAAGGGGGCTGCCTGAACGCGCGACCACAACACGGCTGGGGTCTTCTTTGTCCATGATAACGGTACCGTATGCACCGTGGAATTCTTTCACCGCGCTTTGTACCGCACTCAATAGTGTTTCACCGGTTTTTAACGCCTCGTGCACTGTGTGGGCAATGGTTTCAGTGTCTGTATCGCTGCCAAACACGTAGCCTTTTTCTTTCAGGGCATTACGTAATTTCTCGTAATTTTCAATAATACCGTTGTGAACCACGGCTACGCGCTCATTAGAAAAATGGGGATGTGCGTTGGCTTCGGTTACGCCGCCATGGGTAGCCCACCGTGTGTGCGCAATACCCGTTGTACCTAATGCTTCGCCCTCGGCCACCGCATCGGCTAACTCTTGCACCTTACCTGTTCGGCGAATGCGAGTTAAGATGCCATCGTTTTGCAATAGGGCAACACCAGCAGAATCGTAGCCGCGATACTCAAGTCGTTTTAACCCTTCTAGCAGAATTTCAACTACATTACGTTCGGCAACAGCGCCAACAATTCCACACATAATTATTCTCCACTTGGCGCAGCAATTAATACCGTCACGCCCTGATTTTCAATTTTGAGTTTGTCTTGATTGCTAATACCGTCATCGGTGATCAACACAGAAATTTGTTCCCAACCTAATTCTAAATTCGGCATTTTATGGGTGAGTTTTTTCGAGCTGGCGAGTATAACAACCTTACTGGCAGCCGCCGCCATTGCGCGAGTGACGCCAATGAGCTCATTAAATGTTGTGGTGCCTCGATTGACATCAATGCCTGCTGCGCCAATAAATGCAATGTCAAAACTATAGGCGCTAACCAGCTGTTCAGCCATAGCGCCTTGAAAAGACTGCGATTGGCCATCCCACGTACCGCCCACCATCAACACTGTGGGCTCTTTTTCACTTTGGGTTAAAAAGTTCGCCGTAGAAAGTGTATTGGTCATAACGACTAAGTCATTTATCTGTGTCAAATAGGGCAACACAGTGGCGGTAGTAGAGCCACAATCGATAACAAGCTTGGTACCAGGCTTAACTAATTCGGCAGCCTGCTTACCTATTACGCTTGTTTTTGGGTTTTCTGTTGGCTGTGGTGGTGCGCTTTTATGAAAGCCTTTAGCCGCTGAAGTGTCGGTACTCGGGGAGGGCACGGGCACTGCTCCACCAAACTGGCGAATGAGTACACCTAGCTGCGCGAGGGCAGCTAGGTCTTTTCGAATGGTCACTTCAGAGGTATTAAATTGCGCAGCCAGCTCTTCAACCTGAGTTTGACCCTTTGCATTTACCCACGCCACTATTTTCTGGCGACGTTCCTCGACTGACTTGCTGCTCTTCAACGCACCCTCAATATTTATTTTTACTTTCAAAACGAAAGATATAAGTTTTAAACTGAAAGCATCGTAAGTTAAAATGAAACTTTGATCAAGGGCGCTGTTTAAATATACGTCAGTGTTTTACCTGTTTCACTGGCCTTTATCGCCAGTTCCATCACCCGTATAACTGGGATAACGGTGCTGGCATCAGCGGGTGAACGCTCTGCATGCTCAATAGCATGAGCAAGCCGAGTGAAAAAAGTAAGGTATTCACCTTTTTGGGTAGGAATAGTCTGTTCCACCACGTCACCGCTTTCATTGACTAGCGCTAATACGCCATCCTGTGTGGGTTCTGAGGTCGCCCAACTTGCATCGTCAAAAGGAAGGCCAGCACGTAATTGGTTTTCCTGAGGATCTAAATGGAATTTACGGAAGCTGCCTTTAGTGCCCTGTAAATCATATCGCAGGGTGGTGCCCGCCTGAAAAGCGCTACTGCCTAGCTTAATCATTTTGTCTGTGTAATGCAGTGTTATGTCGAAGGTATCATCTGATTGTCCACCTTCTCGTAAGGTAAGTATGTTTGCAGACACTGCCTCTGGCTGGCCAAACAATTGTAGTGCTTGATCGATCAAATGCGGGCCCAAATCCCAGAAGATACCACTTCCGGGACCTGCATTTTCTCGCCATCTATTCCTAGGTACAGGACGAAATCGGTCGAAACGACTGTCCAATCGTTTAATGTCGCCAAGGGTACCTTCCTTGATTAACGCTGCCAGTGTAAGAAAATCGCCATCAAAGCGTCGGTTTTGGTAAACACACAGTTGTTTACGCTGTGCGTTAGCCAGTGCAACGAGTTCGGTGGCGTCTTGGCTACTTAAGGTGAAAGGCTTTTCTACTAACACGTGACAACTATGTTCTAACGCTATTTTAGCTTGAGGTGCATGAAGATGATTAGGGGTAGTGATTACAACTAAATCCACGTCATGAATTTTAAGCGCCTCTTCTAGTGAAGCGTACACTTCTGCGTGAGGTAAAACCGCTTTAACCGCGTCTGGCTTAGAAGAGATAACCACATCAACAGAAAACTGTGGCAAATAATTCAGAAAGGGTAAATGAAAAGTGGTGGCGGAGAATCCAAAGCCAACCAATAAGGTAGAAATCATTTCAAGAGCCTATGTTAATTGGAGACCATTCTGTAAGTGAGTATACACTATCAATATACCGCATGGGTATAAAAGCAAGAAGGTTCAATAGGTTGAAGAAAAATAGATAAGAGGCCTAAAAGAAAGAAAGCGAAACCAGCACAGCTTCGCTTTGGTGTATTTGCCACTCTATTAGAAATAGCCTGACTTTATTTCTTAGTTGGCCGAGGCCAATTTGCAATATTGCGCTGCTTGCCACGGGCAACCGCAAGCGCATTTTCATCAACCTTCGAGGTTATTACCGACCCAGCTCCAACCGTGGCGTTATCGCCAATGGTGACAGGCGCCACCAGCGATGAGTTTGACCCAATAAATGCATTTTGCCCAATGGTCGTTTTAGATTTATTAACCCCATCGTAATTACAGGTAATCGTCCCCGCTCCAATATTGGCGTTAGCCCCTACGGTGGCATCACCTAAATAGGTCAGATGGTTGGCTTTGGCACCTTCGCCAAGCACGGCTTTCTTCATCTCAACGAAGTTACCCACCTTCGCTTTGGCGTGCATTACCGCACCAGGACGTAAGCGAGCATATGGCCCTACTGTGCAGTACTCACCCACAAGCGCTTCTTCAATAATTGAATTGGCTTCTATTACCGTATTATCGGCAATTTCGCAGTTGCGTAAAATACAGTGGGCACCAATTTTTACGTTGTTGCCTAAAATTACCGTCCCTTCAACTATCACGTTGATGTCTATTTCTACGTCTTCACCCGTAGTGAGCTGGCCACGTAAATCGAACCTGTTTGGGTCGGCAAACGTTACGCCATTCATCATTAATTCGTTTGCATGGCGACGTTGTAATGCCCGTTCTAAATGTGCCAGTTGCAGGCGATTGTTAACCCCTTCCACTTCTACAATATCTTGCGGGTGCGCGGCATTGATGCGCTTGCCTTCTTTCGCAGCCATGGCAATAACGTCGGTGAGGTAATACTCACCTTGGGCATTATCGTTACTTAATGCGTTTAACCAGCGTTTCAAATCTTGACCCGACATCATCATCATGCCGGTATTAATTTCTTTTATCTCGCGCTGTGCATCGGAAGCGTCTTTATGTTCAACAATGGCGGTAATATTATCATTTTCACGAATAATCCTGCCCATGCCCGTTGGGTCGTCAAGTTCAACGGTTAACAACGCCAAATCGCAACGGCTTTTTACCTCAATAAGCTTCGCTAGTGTTTCTTCACGAATAAGAGGGGCATCTCCGACTAATACCATAACGTCTTCGTCATCGCTGATGTGAGGCACCGCCTGTTTTACAGCATGCCCGGTGCCCAACTGTTCTTCCTGCAAGCACCAATTGAGGTTGTCGCCCTGTAATGCCGCTTTCAGCTGCGTTTTACCATGGCCATAAATTAAGTGAATATTGTTTGCATCCAAGGCGTCTACGGTATTGATAATACGCTGCACCATAGGTAAACCTCCTACTTTGTGCAGCACTTTTGGTAATGCAGACTTCATGCGTGTGCCTTTTCCGGCCGCTAATATCACTACTGAAAATGCCATTTCATTCCTTTCACATTGCTCGTATTGGAAACTGGATATAGTGTAACGAAGGATTCCAAAGAATTCAGCGATTCATTTTAATCCTTCGTCCATAAGTCTAACCTACGCTGAACAGCCTAGCAGTTCATTAAAGCAACAGGTATACTCACACCTTTATTTGTATTCGTTCAGTCAGGCAAGGGAGTATGCGTAGTCTGTGAACACATTTCGAACTCTTCACCGAAGTCTTCTAGTGTTATTTGCTGTTGTGGTCATCGCAATCGTGACACTTGTCCACTTTAGTGTATCTAAAATCGTAGCAGAGCAAAGTCGGGCCCAGCAACAATCACTGTCGCCGGCTATTTCTCTTATTGTCGAACAACTTTTAAAACCCCTTCATACGTCTGAGGCATTAGGCCATTCCACCGAATTAGTGCATTTGATGGACGGTGAAACCTTGGATGAAGACGCCATTTTTGCCAGTTTAACTCGGCTTGAAGAGGAATTTGGCCTGTCTTTCTTTATTGCCAGCGAAACTAGTCGCAAGCTTTATAATTCAGACGGCAGCACGCTTGATTTAATTGAAGGCGAGGTTAGCTGGTATTTTAAGTATCGCGACTACCCTGAAGATGCTGTAGCCGATATTGGTAAATGGGAAGATACCCATTTTTATATCGACATTAAAATTTACGACTTTGACGGAAAATTTCTCGGCTTTTTTGGTATTGGCAAAAGCCTTCGTAGTTTCTTAAGCGTATTTGATAGCTACAAAAAGCAATACGGTTACGATTTCCTTTTTGTCGATGGCAATGGCGATATTATGTTGTCTTCCGACCCCAAATTAATTGCCACTTACTCTGATTTTACGAACCTCTCTGAATTACCTTGGTATGCCAGTTTGCCACTCAGCGTGCGAAACGATCAAGCGCTGAATAATAAGTTGGTGACTATCGATCAGAAAGATTACTTAATCGCCGAGGTAAAGCTAAATCAATTTGGTTGGACGGTATTTCTGTTAAGCCCGTTAGAAGACAGACAAACAGAGATCTCTCAGGCGTTTATTTTCAGCGTCGTCACCTTATTAGTGGTGATATTTTCGCTATTCCTGCTTATCTACAATTTGCTTTACTATTTCCGCCGCGACATGCAGCCTGACATGGTTGTGCGCCATGCGAATAGATTGCCTGACAGAGCGGCCGTTGAGTTGATTTATCAGTCGTTGTTGAAGGAAGAAAAGTCGATAAGCGTGGTACTTGTAAGCTTAGATGACTTCTCCCATATTTCCGACGCATTCGGCCGCAATACTGCCGATGATATACTCGACAAAGTGGCGGGCTATTTGGCGGATAACCTACGAGAGCAGGATGTCTTGGGCCGTTGGAGTAGCGAAGAATTTATTGTTTTACTGCCACAAACTGGCCCTCATGAAGCGTTTGATACGGCGCAAGGTTTGCGCCATGGAATTGCAACCTTGCCACCACCGGTAGGGCAAAACTCACTGCAACTTACCGCTTCATTCGGTATTTCGTTTACGGCATCTGCACGCATAATGAACGAAGTGACTGCCCATGCGGAAGACGCCCTTTATCAGGCTAAACGCGATGGCAGTAACTTAGTTCGCATGCAACTTATTGATTAATGTCATTACGCGCCTTTAACCCGCCGGCGCAACGGCTTTTTCTGTATGGCGTTAACCACACCTGTGGTTAGCGCTACGCCAAACAAAATCATTAATCCCCCCATAATGGTTTGCAACGACAAGTGTTCGCGTAAGAAGATAATTCCCCAGATAATGCCAAATAAAGGCACAAGATAGGCAACGGTTATTGCTTTGGCTGGGCCAATATCTGCAATGAGCTTAAAGTAAAGAATGTAAGCAATACCGGTTCCAGCCACCGCCAGTGCAATGGCATTAAACCACGCATTAAGGCTTGGCATAGTGTCAGGCAAGGTCGCTAACGCAAATGGCGCAAGCATGACAGTGGCCAATGCCTGACTTCCCGTCGCAACCACAAGCGGCTTCACCCCTTGCAGCCATTTTTTCATCATGCTGGCCGCCAAGCCATAGCCCATGGTAGCCAGCAAGGCGGTAACGATAGGTAAAAAGCTAATGTCTCCCTCGCCCAACTTCTGTTGGCTTATAATGGCAACACCAACAAAACCCACCGCCAAGCCAGCAATAGCACTTTTTGTAAGTTTGTCACCTAGCCAAAGCCATGCAAACAAGGCCCCAAACATAGGTGCCGTGGCGTTTAATATGGCATTAACACCCGCTTCTAAATGCAAGCTACTGTAGTTAAACAGCACAAAAGGTACTGCTGTGTTTGCCATACCCACCAAGGCAATCGGCACCCAGTAACGATAGATTTGGCGTACCCCGCCCATAATAATTAATATCGGTAAAAGGACACAGGTTGCCAGTAGCGTACGTATCGCCACCAGCACATAAATACCGAATTCGGGGGCAGCCACTCGCATAAAGATAAATGAACCGCCCCAAATAGCCGCTAGTATCAGCAACGCTACTACATGCTTTATTGCCATAACACGCCCTGTGCTCCCTCTAAATTGAGTAAAAATTGTTTACGACTAAGTCCACCAGCATAACCGGTAAGTGTGTTATTGCTGCCGATAACACGATGGCAGGGCACGACAATGGCTATGGGGTTTTTCCCATTTGCCATGCCCACTGCACGTACGGCTTTAGGGTTTCCTATGGCATTGGCTATGTCGGCATAACTGGCTGTGTCACCGTACTTTATTTCACCTAGCGCTTGCCATACCTGATGCTGAAATGGGGTGCCCTTGGCCGCTAAAGGTAAATCAAACTGCGTCAGTGTACCTGAAAAATACCCGTTTAATTGCTTACAGGCCTCTTGCACAATAGCATTGTGTTGCGCGTTCGCGGTTGGCGCTGAAACAAAGGCAATGGCGGTGACACCACTGTCATTGGCGGTAACTTCAACAATGCCTTGCTCACTTTGAATATGCCCTGCATAAAAACTGCTGGGTTGCTGACGTTGTAGAGCCGATGTCATCGCTTACTTAACTCCCATAATTGTAGGGTGAGATAACTGCGCCAAGGCGCTGCTTTTTCCGCTGAAACCGGATATTTCGCCGCCATTTTTTTAACAATAAGATCGCCCGCTAAATACACATCAGGATCTTTCTCCCCACGCATCTTAATGTAATCTAGTGTCCATTGACCAACACCTTTTATTGCCATAATGGCATCATCCTCTGGGGTCGTACCACTTGGTTGTTGAGCAAAGAGCGACGCAAAAGATATCAGTGCTTGCTTTCGTGCATTAGGCATTCTCAAAAAAGACACATCACTGCTTGCCACCTGCTGCGGCGATGGGAATGCAAAGCCAGGGCATGTAGCGGTACCTATGGGTGAATGCAGTTGCTTGGCTAACAAGGAAGCTTGCCCTATGGCCGCTTTTACACTGACTTGTTGCCCCACTATGGCCCTACAACCACTTTCAAATACGTCCCACGTGCCCGGTAAGCGAATCCCCTCATCAATAAGAGCTAAAGGTAGCCCAGCACCATGAAGGCTGGCTTTAATCAATTGTGGGTCTGCATGTAAATCCAGTACGCCTTTTATCTTTTCAATAATACTGTGTAGCCCGTCTAACGAAGGTAAGCGCAATTCGATATCAAAGCCATTAGCATGGGCATTATGGATCGCTTTTATTCGCCCCACTTCCCCCTTCACGCGAATATATCTTTGATAGCTATTATCGCTAACCGCTTCCACGCCCTCAATGGCACGCATCTTTAAAAAGTCTCGGACTTGTGGCCAATTGTACGGGGGAAGATAGGCCAGTCTAAGTGTTACGGTGGGTGCATTGCCCTTTACCGATTTACGCAGTGCTGAGGGCGTTGTTTTACAATACTGCTGCACGGCGCGCTGCAACTGACGAGACGACCCATAGCCAGCACTTAAGGCCACATCATCTACCGTCATTTCGGTTTGCTGCAATAACTGCTTGGCAAACAAAACACGATGTAAACTTTGATATTGCTTTGCCGATAGCCCAAGCCCACTTTGCAGCAGCTTGTTGAGATAGCGTTCACTAATCCCTAATCGCTCCGCTACATGACTGACAGGTTGGGAAGGAATATGGCTTAGCAACGAGATACCCCTTTTTACGGTAGTGGTGACACCCTGCCACGCGAATGAGCTTGGCGCGCTGTCGGGCCGACAGCGCAAACAGGGCCGGTACCCATGATGCAAAGCTTGCGTGGCATGCTCAAAATACTCCACGTTTTTTTCTAGTGGTAACTTCGCTGGGCAGATTGGACGGCAAAATATGCCGGTAGACTTCACTGCCACAAAAAAGCGGCCATCGAAGCGACTGTCTCGGCTTAATCGCGCTTGTGCGTAAACACGCCATTGCTCTTCAGTATCGCTTGCGCTGTTGGCTAACATTTATTGTGCACCTAATTACAAAACGAACAGTATGAAAGAAGTGTATCGCGGTTTTCGTGATGGTGTGCGACAAAATCGGAACTGACTATTATTTGAGGCAAAGTTGATAAACTGATGATGCATACGCATAATGTAGAAAAAATAATAACGCCAGCACCCCCACGGGCGTGCCCCAACTGAGCGAAATCTATGCTGCACACTTTCCGCTACGGGTATCAACGCCTTTTCTCTTTCATGCCTGTGTTTTTCGCCTTATTGTTGATGTGGTTAGCTTTACCTGCGCATGCCGAGAAGTGGTTAGACGATTACGCTAAACACGTTAAGCAACAAGCTAACAAGTATAACGTACCAGGCTATGCCTTTGTTTATTACGAGCAAGGTAAAGTTCCACAAGTATTTGTGTATGGTTATACCCATAAGGGCGGTGAGCGTATTAATGAAAATACGGTATTTAGGCTCGCGTCTGTATCTAAAACATTTACCGCGTTACTCACCGCCAAGCTGGTTGAACAAAACAGGCTAAAGTGGGAAACCCCAATCTCCACACTATTGCCCAATATTTCATTTGAAAAAAATGGCATGCAGTCGTTGCAGCTACAGCATATTGTGGGGCAATCCAGCGGCTTTATTCCCAATGCGTACGATAACCTAATTGAAGCTGATTACTCTCTTGAGCGGGTGTTAATGTCCCTCTCGGAACTCACCCCCTTGTGCCGTCCAGGCGAATGTTACACCTATCAAAATGCCTTATTTGGCGCCTTGGAATACTATTTCAGCAATAACAACACCTCGTATTCTAGAGAATTGCAAAACCAGATTTTAACGCCGTTAGGCATGAGTGCGTCTAGTGCAGGTAAAGGCGGCTTATTAGCGTCTGCGTCTTGGGCTCACCCTCACATTGCCATTGCCCGTAATCGCTGGCGAGAAGGCAGAGTAGAAAGCAATTACTACCGTTTCTCACCCGCCGCTGGCGTTAACGCCAGTATTCGCGACATGACCATTTATCTTCAAGCGCTGCTGGGCGAATTCCCTACAGTGATTTCAAAACAGATGATTGAAGAGGTGACAACGCCACGGGTAAGAACGCAGCGAGAAATAAGGCGTAGAGGGTGGCGTGGGCACTTAAATGACGCCCATTATGGTTTAGGTTGGCGGGTTTACGATTTTGATGGCAAGCGCATTAACTATCATGGTGGTTGGGTAAAAGGGTATCGCGCAGATGTTGCCTTTGCACCAGATTACAGCGTAGGGTATGTGATGCTAATGAATGCGGAATCTAACATGATTAACACCACTACCGCCGAGTTTTGGAAACGCTATTTTCAGCAAGCCGAACAACAATAGTTCAGCTTGCTGTGTTACTTAGATTAAGGCTTAAGATACGTGTAACCGCTTAAACAATTTTCATAAAAATCAGTCCAGCGTACGCCTTCTCTTGGATTTATGTTTCCACTAGACACGTGTCTGTCAATCAATCGTTTAACGTCTGACGCCATTGCCCGAGGATTGTATTGCATAATATTCAACACATCTTCCACAGACGAACCTTTCACCACTTCTTCAATGTAGAAGTCTTCTGGATCATCATCGTAACTAAAGATATGCACTTCGTTTAGGCGCCCAAACAAATTATGCATGTCTCCCATCACATCTTGGTATGCCCCGGTTAAGAATAGCCCCACATAATAAGGCTCATCTTTACGCAATGGGTGCATAGGCAACACATCGGTAATTTCACGGCCAATGGTGAATTGATCAATTTTACCGTCACTGTCACAGGTAATATCCACCAGTGAACAGTTCACCGACGGCTTCTCGTTCATTCGAGTAAGAGGAACAACTGGCAAAAGTTGGTCTATTGCCCACGTATCCGCCGCCGATTGAAACACCGAGAAGTTACACAGATATTGTGATGACAAGCCATAATCTAGCTCTTGCAGCTCTTCAGGTACGTATTCCTCTTTGCGGTACCATAGCTGTAAACGCCCCATAATGTCCCAATAAAGCGTTTCTATTTTTGCCAATTCTTCTAGGGTAATCACCCGGAGTTTAAAGGCATCCAGCGCCTGCTCTTTATACTGAGACGCATCGTTATACACTTCATGCATGTTAGTTTGACTGTCGAAGGTTTCCGACAACTCACGCATGTTTTTCAAAAAGAAGTGTTCACCTTCTTTTTCGCTTGTATCTATTTGCGCCGAATTCGACTTAATTTCACCGACAATTTCTGTAATAACACAGCTGTGGTGCGCGGTAATCGCCCGCCCACTTTCACTTACCAAATTGGGATGAGGCACGCCTTCTAAGTCGCACATTTCCTTCATACCGTATACCACATCAGCGACATATTCTTGCATACTGTAGTTACGGGAAGATTCATTGGTGGAATTACTGCCGTCGTAATCGATGCCCAAGCCACCGCCAACATCAACATAATCAAGAGGGAAACCCATTTTATGAAGGTCAGCATATATGCGAGCCCCTTCCGTCATGGCTTCTTTAACTGCACGAATGTCTGTTAGCTGGCTACCAATATGGAAGTGCAACAGTTTTAAACAATGGGCCATACCCTGTTCTTCAAGGTAGCGAGCCGTTTTAATGATTTCAGTAATGGTTAAACCAAACTTCGCTCTTTCGCCGCCAGAACTTTCCCATTTACCTCGGCCTTTAACCGTCATTTTTGCGCGAACGCCAATGATAGGATCAATCTTTAGCTCTTTTGAAATTTTAACCAACAGCAGAAGTTCGCTGTATTTTTCAACCACCACAACCACTTTACGCCCTAGCTTTCTACCTAGTAACGCTAAACGCATAAACTCATCGTCTTTGTAGCCATTTAAGATGGTTAATGAGTCTTCGTTGGTATTCATGGCAAGTACAGTAAGAAGTTCGGCTTTTGAACCGGCTTCCAAACCATAGTTAAACGGCTTCCCGGCTTCTACGATTTCTTCCACCACTTCGCGCATTTGGTTAACTTTTACCGGATAAACACCTTGATATACGCCGTTATAATCGGCCTCTTTAATGATGTTTCTAAACGCATTGTTCAAACTCGACACTTGCGAACGCAATATATCGTGAAACCTAACGACCACTGGAAATTGCACGCCTTCTTGACGAATTTCTTCAATCACGGCTTTAAAATCGATGCGGATACTCGGGTCATCGGGCACGGGGGTAACATGAACGTTGCCATTTTCACCAACTTGAAAATAGCCGCCACCCCACTGAGACACGCCATAAACGCGTTCTGCTTCTTCAATGCTCCAATCAGACAATGTTGTTCACCTTGTAAAATGCCCCGAGTTCATGCTCGGAATTAATGCGAAATAGGCGCGTATTATAGACAACACAACCTGCTGTGCTACGTAAAATATCTATGGTCGCGACTAATTTTGTTTATCGACTTGGTTTTGTTGTAACCACTGCGACATGTGCGATACCAGCGGCTCATTTTCTAACACCTTTATATGCGCTAGAAAATCACTGGAACTGTAGGTACGGGTAAGCTTGACATGTTGCTCATTAAAAAATTTATCAGCAATATGATCAACCTTCATCCCCTGTTCTTCTAGCCATACTTCACAGCGCTGGTTACGCCTGTCTAGATGGATAGGGGCTTTAATTCTCTCGGTAATTTCAGAAAAAGGCACAACCCACCCGCGCATATCCACAGCGATATTAAAGGACTTACCTTTTTTAGCATTGAGTTCGTTGGCTAATGCTGAAAGATATTGGATATTGGTCGCCATGTCCCAAACACCACGTAAGGTAATGCAAATCCAATTATCCAGGTTTTCAATTTTGTAAGGCGGTTGATACATCTACGTCAGGTCGCTCTATAGAAGATGGCGAGAAAGCAACGCATTATACTAAAGTTGTAGATGATGTGTGTACATAAAGTGCCCGCAATTTTTGGTCACTTTATCGTCCATGAGGCTTGGTTTACTATAAAAAAACGCCTGAGAGGAGTTTTATTTATCCTTATCAGGCGCTTAGATTTTCATGCCCACCAAGTTTGATGGTTTAAGGGTTTAGCGCTGCATAACTACCCAGTAAAAGGGATACGTTAATCGTCGCCAAACTCTCGAACAATGCTATTAATGGTGTCTTTCGCATCACCCAATACCATGCGGGTGTTATCTTTAAAGAAAAGTGGGTTGTCTACGCCGGCAAAACCTGCGTTTGCTGAACGCTTTAAAACAAATACGGTTTTAGCACGATACGCTTCAATAACCGGCATACCGTAAATAGGGCTGCCTTTCATTTCTTTTGCCGCAGGGTTAACCACGTCATTCGCACCAATAACAATGGCCACGTCATAGTTTTCCATACGCGGGTTCACATCATCCATTTCGTATAATTGGTCATAGGGCACATCGGCCTCAGCCAATAACACGTTCATATGGCCCGGCATACGCCCAGCAACCGCGTGAATGGCATATTCAACGGTACAGCCATTCTCTTCTAGCAAAGATTGCATTTCGCGCACCGCATGCTGAGCTTGTGCTACTGCCATTCCGTAACCAGGGATAACCAATACTGACTGTGCGGCTTCAAGTACATAAAACGCATCCTGCGCAGACAGTACTTTAATCTCACCTTCAATTTTTTCACCTGCTTCAACGGGTTTAGCAAAGCCAGAAAGAAGCACATTCATTAATGAGCGATTCATGGCCTTACACATAATGTTGGTAAGAATAAGTCCTGACGCACCCACCAGCAAACCAGTAACAATCAAAATGGTATTGCCTGTGGCTAAACCTGCTGCCGAGGCTGCAATGCCTGAATAGCTATTTAGTAATGCGATAACCACGGGCATGTCTGCACCGCCGATAGACACAGTGGCCCATAAACCGAAACTAAGCGCTAGGGCAATGGCACAGTATAACCACACGGTGTTTTGAGGGTCGGTAGTAAACAAATACCCCACCACTATCATGGCAATAATATGTGCAATACTTAACTCTCTTAAGCCAGTGAAAATAACCGCTTTAGACGTCATCTTACCCGAGAGTTTGCCCCATGCGATGACAGAGCCAGAGAAGGTCACGCCACCTACTAAAACAGTGAGAAACAGTGTCACAAAGGTAAATACACCTGTATTTAGCATGGCCAGGTCGCTCATGCTTGAGAGCGCAGCCCAACCTAGTAAAAGCGAAGCCATGCCGCCAAATCCGTTGAACAACGACACCATTTCAGGCATGGCTGTCATCTCTACGGTTTTTGCCTTCCAAGCGCCAAACGCGCCACCGATGACGACGCCGACTACGATCCATTGATAGCTAATAATGTGTTGATCGAGCAGTGTGACAACAACGGCAATAAGCATGCCCACGGCAGAGACAAAGTTGCCCCGTTTGGCCGTATCTGGGTGGCTAAGTAATTTTAGCCCTAGAATAAATAGCGCCGCTGCAACAACGTACGCAAGATTAATTATGGTTGCTATATCGTTCACTTGCGCACTCCCTATTTTTTATCTTTCTTTTTGAACATGCTTAACATGCGGTCGGTAACAAGGTACCCGCCCACCACGTTGATGCTCGCTAAGGCTACTGCGGCAGTGCCCAATACCGTGGTTAACCAAGAATGGTCACCACCCGCTGCTGCTAAAGCGCCCACAAGGGTAATCCCTGAAATTGCATTTGAGCCTGACATTAGCGGCGTGTGCAAAGTCGCGGGGACTTTTCGAATAAGCTCGAAACCTAAGAAGGCAGCAAGTAGCACAATGAAAAGTAGGTAAATGATTTCCATAATTAGGCTCCTTTATATGCGTTTAATAGCATCTCGTTGGTAATTTTACCTTCGTGTGCAATCACGCACCCAGCGAGAATGTCGTCCTCTAAATTCAACGCAAACGTTTTGCTCTCTTCATCAAGGAATTCATCGACAAGGTTGTAAATGTTGTTGGCATACATATCAGTGGCGGCTTTCGCCACAAATTGGCTCCAATTGCCGTTACCAATCACCTTCACACCATTGATTTCAACCGTTTCACCCGCTACAGACCCTTCAACATTGCCGCCTGACGTTGCCGCCATATCCACCACCACACTGCCGGGTTTCATTAAGGCTAAGGTGTCTTTTGATATCAACACGGGAGGCTTGCGGCCAAATAACTGGGCGGTTGTAATCACAATGTCCGAGTTGGCAATCGCATCACGCTGCGCCTCTTGCTGCTTGGCTTTTTGCTCCTCGGTAAGTTCTTTGGCGTAGCCGTCTTTAGTTTGGCCGGTCTCACCGATGTCTATTTTTAAGAACTTACCCCCTAGCGACTCTACCTGTTCAGCCACAACAGCACGGGTATCGTAAGCCAATACATTGGCTCCCAAACGCTTAGCCGTTGCAATCGCCTGCAAGCCCGCTACGCCGGCTCCAATAATAAAAACTTTCGCAGGTTTGATGGTGCCCGACGGCGTCATCATCATGGGTAGGATTGAAGGAAGTTGATTGGCCGCTTGCATCACCATGACATAGCCAGCCAAACTGGCTTGCGAACTTAATGCATCCATCTTTTGTGCCCGTGACGAGCGCGGGATCATTTCTACAGAGATGGCCGTTAACGCCTTTTCTGCAATAGACTCAATTAGCGGTTGTTGAAAGAAGGGGTCAAGATGGCCAACCACAATGGCCCCTTTTTTCATCACCGACAATTGGGCTTCACTTGGCTTGTTCACACTTACAAGCATGTCCGCAGATGATAAAGCATCATTCACGTCATTAATAATGGTTGCACCAGCATCTTCATATTCGTTATCAAGGTAATGAGATAATTCGCCACTTCCCGCTTCAATGTTCACCTCGACGCCCTTTTTACACAGGCGCTGCACACTCGCAGGCGTTACTGCACACCGTCGTTCCACATTTATTTGTGGTGTCGATGTTTTTGATTCATTTAAAACAATGATTTTCACACGCATCTCCTCCCATTCAGGCTCTATGAGAATGACACTGATCGATTGAGATCAAGCCATTTAATTCACTTATTATGAGCATTCTTTTGGTCAATTGAATGCCAGATATACACGTTTACCACGTTCTTTTACGTCGGCCTTCCTGTTATAGAAGGCGAAAAAGTCGGCATTACGGTGGGCAATCTACGTCAAATATAAATCATCAACTAGTATTATTTCGATACGATACATAACTAATATTTATATAGAGGTGGCATGATGTTAACTTAACTCACCCATAAATGCCACCGGTGGCATTTATCTTTATTTATGTTAACATAAGGTATATTTGGTTCGAATACATAGTATGGCGAAGATGGATAGGTACCTGATCCCAAGCGTTTTTCAGGCAATACAATTGTGTGATTTGCTAGCGCAAAATGCAGAAGGGTTAGCGGCGGCCGAAATTGAAAGCGCCTTGTCGCTACCACGTACCTCAGTGTTCAGGTTATTGAGAACGCTGGTCAGTGAGCGGCTTGTAGATAAACGCGGAAAGCGCTATTACTATGGGAATAGAATATATGAAATCAGTGCTTCTAATGCCCAAAGCCAACAGATTCAACAAGCCTTAATTCCCGCTCTAGCGCCGCTAATTGCAAAAACCAATAAAAGTGCCATTTTAAGTATTCCAGGGGGCTCCGCGGTATTTGTAATAGACGTGCTAGATGGCAGCCCCAACCGGGTCTCATCCATTAGGCCAGGCGCCAAACTCCCGCTGTTTGATTCGGCGCCAGGGCATATTATGTTGGCCTACCAGAATCAATTTAGTCTGCCTTTCTACACCAGTAAATTAGGTCACTTTGATAAAGCATTAGCTGAAAAAATTAGCCTGTCCACCTGCACGCGAGGCTATGCCGCTGTTTATGATAACGCGCTTGGCACCACCTGTGTATCGGTACCTGTTTTTATCAATCATGGCGAATTAACCGCCATGCTCGCGATTGAAATCCCCGGAAAAGAGGGGTCGACAAAGGCACTGCAATTTTGGAGCGAGAGCTTAAAAGAAGTCGCAACTTTAGCGTTCAACCATCAACTAACCAGCAACTCGGGCCTAACGTGAAAAACATTATCTATCTATTTTTGCTGTTGAATGTAATGGCATGCTCAAGCAGTTTCAGCACCACTGAAACGCCCCTCGCCTTTCCCGGCGCGTTGGGCTTTGGCAAATACACTCAAGGAGGAAATGAAGGGCAAATTGTCGTGGTAAATACACTCGCCGATAACGCTAAAGACCCGATAAAGGGTAGCCTTCGGTGGGCTGTAGAACAGCCTTTCCCGCGCTTAGTGGTTTTCAATGTCTCTGGGGTTATTGTGTTGGAAGATGAGTTAAAAATATCTCACCCTAATATCACTCTTGCCGGTCATACTTCTCCAAATGGCATTGTCGTAACAGGGGCCAGCACCACCGTAAAAACCCATCAAGTCATTATTCGGCACATGCGATTCCGGCCGGGTCATTTGATGAAAGAAGGTGATGCTCTCACGGTGCGAAACTCCAGCGATGTCATTATCGATCACTGTTCGTTAAGTTGGTCCAATGACGAGGTAGGGTCTTTTTATAATAATCAGCGATTTACACTTCAACACTCAATATTATCGGAAAGTTTAAACAATGCAGGGCACCATAAAGGGAGCCACGGGTATGGCGGAATATGGGGAGGCGCGAACGCTAGCTTTACCAGAAACCTGTTGGTGAGTCATACCAGCAGAAACCCTAGAATTAACGGTTGGCGCTTAAACGCTCCCTATGAGCAGGCACGTGAATTCGTTGAAATCACCAATAATGTGATTGCGAACTGGGGAAGCAACAGCATCTATGGCGGGGAGAACGGGAAGGCTAATATTATCAACAACTTATTTATTCCTGGCCCCGCCTCTCGCAACCTCTGGTTTTATCAATTATGGTACGAAAAAGCCCCGCTCACCCGAGTATTCCTTCAGGGTAATCACATGAAAGGCCACCCTAAGCTTCGCGAAAATAACCAATTGGGTGTGGTGGTAAAAAATGAAAGAAAACACTCTAAAGGGTGGCACAAAGCGCTAAACATCCATATTGCAAAAAAGAAAATTCCACACTTAGAAACTGAAACCGCCTTGTTGCCGCTGCCAACGAATGAGGTTTGGTCAACATTAATTGAAAACAAAGACGTGGGCGCTAACCTTAGCCGCAGCGGACTGAGAGCGGACATGGTCGATGAACGGATATTCACCTCTATAGAAACCCAGCACTACGGCAATAGTAACGGGATTATTGACAGTGAAACCCAGGTTATTAACTGGGAAGATTATAAAAAATCCCTCGATAGCCAGAAGGCTATTAGTTCAACTTCTCTCTCGCCGGAGGCATGGAGAGCCTTAGCCCTACGCTAGTCCAAAACTTCAATAAATATTCACATATAAACTTTAGGTTAAAAACTCGTTAAAATAGTGTGCATTATGTAAAGACTGAGCCATAATGCCACCGGTGGCACAGCTGCGGTGTGGATAGTCTGTGCTAATAATAAAACTAAAGGAGTGCTCAGCATGCACATGTTTAAATGGACAGCATTAGCGCTGTCTGTATCGGCAGCATTTGCAACGATGGCGCAAACAGCCAACCCTATACCTAATACAACCCCACAAGAAAACACCACTCAACCGCAAGAAGGAGACGAACAAGACATAGAAATTGTAGAAGTTAAAGGTGTAAAACAAGCCGACTTAAAAGCCCGTGATTTAGAGCGCATGAAAGACGGTTTCAGTTCTGTTATTTCAACAGATGACTTGGGTAATTTTGTCGATCAAAACGTGGCTGAATCGTTACGTCGTTTACCTGGGGTAACACTTCAACGGTCTGAAGGCGAAGGAAAGTTCGTCACTGTGAGGGGTTTAGGCCCAAGTTTTGTCTCTGTAAACATGAACGGTGCGCAAATGTCTGGCGCAGGTGAGGAGCGTAAAGTTGGCTTAGATGCGCTACCAGCAGATTTATTGGGCACCATTGAAGTACTGAAAACACTGACGCCAGATCAAAACCTTAACTCCATTGGCGGCACCGTCAATGTAAAAGCCATTTCGGCTTTTGACCGTGGTAAAAATACGCTAAAAATTAGAGCTCAAGATGCGTATTCGCAAAAGCGAGGAGCTCACTCGCCCAAATTCAGTTTAGATGGCACGCAATTCTTTCTCGACGATACCTTCGGTATTGGATTTGCCATATCTCATGAAGAGCGAAAAACCCTTATTGATGAAACCCGTCATCACAGCACAAATGAAATGAAGTTTTATAAAGCAGACTTAGGTAAAACGGATGACGAAATTGCTGCCGGCGACGAAATTTTAGCACCAGCCCAATTGGAGTATAGAAGGGAAGTAGCGGGACGAACCCGCCAAGCTGCCGCGCTCAATTTAGAATACAAGCCCAATGCGGATAGCTACTATTACGCTAAGGGCACCTACACACAATTTGAAGACGACGATCTCGCGCAGCGTGAATTCTACGATTTTCAGGATGCAGGTTCGGTAGGCAACAGTGAAATTGTCTATGTGAACAGTCAAACCAAGGAATTCATATTAAGCGATATCGATGTATTCCATCAGCACTTTATCCAAGAAAGTGAAAACAAGACGACTACCTTTAGCCTAGGTGGCGAAAATCGCATTGCGGAGCGCTTTGTGCTTGACTATGAGTTTGCGCAATCTCGCTCAGAAGAAGACTCTAGTGGCGATCGCCGTGTACAATTTAGAGAACGAGATTTAATCGTCTATGGTCAAGGAAGCCGGGATACAATAAGTGCAAAAATAATGTCGGCCGAGGATGCCGCCGAGATTGCGGGCCTCACTTACGACCCAAGCAACAGTATTTTTGGCACGTCCGGAAGTGGTAACGGATTTGAACTGTCAAATTATCAGTTTGATAACTTATTCTTAGAAGACGGTAAAAGAACCGATGAAATAAAAACGGTTAACTTAAACCTTCGTACAGATATTTTTAATGACTACCTTAACTACATCAAGGTTGGCGCTGAAGTAACCGAACGAGATCATGTTCGCGACAAAGACCGCTGGAGCTTCGACCCCAACCCAAATGATTGTAATGATGATGCCGCCTGCATTGCCGCCGTAAACTCAACCTTGGCTGATTATGACAGCAGCATTCCTTCTGACAGCAACTTTCAGCTACCGTTTGAAAGCCGAGCCACCGTGGATCAGATTGTCGACGCCACACGACAAACCGTGGTGCCAGCGACGAATGGTGAAGTGTCGATAGAAAGCACAAAAGGTGATTATGCCATTGTAGAGGATACTAAGGCCGTATACGCCATGGCAGAATTTCCCATTGGCTTAGATGCTACCCTCATCACTGGTGTGCGATGGACAGAAACTGAGTTCTCATCCACTGGGTTTATGTCACTGGAAAATGACGACTTTGAATTTAATGGCGCTGGCGCCGGTGCGTTGGATATTGCGATTCCTTTGCCAGAGGCAGCGATTAAATACAGCGAATTCTTTCCAAGTGCACATATTAAGTGGGAGCCTTCTGAGGACATTCTAGTACGCGGTGCAATTTGGACCAGCTTCACTCGCCCCTCCTTCAAACAAGCCCGTGCCTATGCCATTTTTGATAGCGACATTGAACTTTGCCCACCGGGTACAGATGATTGTGACGACAGCCAAGGTGGCGCATCGTTACAACAACTCAGTCAGTACGTATTAGGTTCAGACAATGCGTTAGATGTTGGTAACCCCAACTTGCTTGCGATGACATCGGTAAACTACGATGCCTCGGTAGGTTGGTATCCTAGCGAAAACCTCTTTTTAGAGGCTGCGGTCTTTTATAAAGATATTGAGAATTTCATTGTTGATGTAAATGGTATCGGGATGTCTATCGCTGATTTACCCCTTACCCTACCGGTGAACCAAGTCACAGAGTTTGTTATTCCACAAGATCTCTATCTAAACGAAATCAATGTGACGGTTAATGGTGAAAGCGCCAAGGTATATGGCGTTGAGCTTAGCTATAACCAATATTTCGACAATGGCTTCTTTCTGCAGAGCAACGCAACACTTCTCAATAGTGAGGCCGTGCTTGATGAGTCAATTCGACAGGGCAAAGTGGCGCTGCCCGATCAGGCTGACACCACGTTTAATCTGGTGTTCGGCTGGGAGAGCCAGACCTTCTCAGCACGTCTTATCGGCAACATCCGCTCTGATGTTTTGGAACAAATTGGCTCTTGCCCAGTCACCGCTGACATAAACGACCCTAAAGGTTGCAAAGTGTGGGGTGATCAGTACCAAGCCGATGTGAAAAGCCTCGACTTTAAACTTCAGTACGACGTCACCGACAAGGTTCAGGTGTATTTTGACGCCATCAATTTAACTGAAGAAGCAGACTTACGTTACTTCCAAGGTAATGCCTTAAGCGGCGGCAATATTCTTTATCAAAAAGAAGAATATGGCAGAAGTTACCAGTTAGGTGTGAACGTTAAATTCTATTAATTAGTTCGTTCTGAGCCATTGGCTCAGACATTGAAAATTTCAATGCCAACGCGAACTGATTAATAGGGTACGCGTGGCATTTCATGGAGGTTGAGTCAATGAAACTCACTTATGTTGCTGCCCTTATAGGTAGTGTTTTAGTTATTGCTGGCTGCGGAGAGAAAAGTACGACTAACGTAAAGCTGCCGCCAGATCCTGCGCTTACAGGTGTTTTTGTGGATAGCCCAGTCAGTGGGCTTAGCTATAATTCTGCGTCCGTTGAAGCCGGCCAAACCGATGAAAATGGTGAATTCTCGTACTTTCGAGGCGAGCAACTCTCATTCTATATTGGGGACTTAGTCTTTCCTGAGACCCCAGCATCAAGTGTTATATCTCCGCTAGATTTATTTGCTACTGACAATGCCTTTAACCAATCTGTGGTGAACACTATTAGATTGCTACAGTCGCTAGACACAGATGGCGACCCAACAAACGGCATTACGCTTAGCGCTGATGCTGCAAATGTGGCAACTGTCACCTTAGAAGAGGGCGAAACCCTCATTGACTTTTTCAATCAATCGGATGCAGATTTTGCCTCCGATGTTGAAGTTTGGTTACCCGCTGCAGGCGGGGCAAGCAACACACTAATAGACAAGTCAACGGCACTGTCGCATTTCGTCAGTTACCTTGAGACCGAGCTAGGTACACTCTTTCCTAATACCTTCGATGTCACTAAATTTACCGGCGACGTGTATGCACCCTTCATAGAAAATAGGCAAGTGACGCAGCGGACATTTACGTTTACTCCAGTCGATGAAAATAACTTAGCGGGTGACTTTACGTTAGTGACCGGGGATGAAACGCTCAGCGGAAACTACGAATTCGCTTTTGGCAGAAAAGTACTGGTTTTACATGCACAAGAAGAAACCCATTACCTCATTTCACGTGCCTACAATACCGTAAATGATGTCTATAGCCTGTGTTTAATCAGTGCTGATGACGCCACCCCGATTGCTACCTACGTTGAAAGCTGTTTATCAAATGACGACCCACAAGCAGCTGTGTTTGCCTTTACCCAAGCACAAGCTGACGCAGAATCAATAAGACTTGAAGAAGCTGCCAATGCGATTCAAGCCGCTTTAGAAGAGAACTTTGATACCGATACCGATACCTTTTTCTCATCCTCATACAAGCGACTTAGCGATGCGCCCGATGCAGGAGCGCTCTATTATGTTACCGGCGGTAGCCCGCTTGTGGATGCCTCAACAGGCCAGTTAACACTAGAAGGCGATCGCTTTTCTATTGGTAATGCGGCTGCAAATCCAGGGGCCAATACCTCAGGTACAGATACCGTTGGTCAAGGTATTTACAACCTAAGCGAAGGCTTTACGATTAGCTTCGATATTGTCGCAGTTGGCAGTGCTGGTAGCTTTAGCTTGTATGTTGACAACAACACCACAGGTCAAGACAATTCTATTCATGGCGCCGCGTCAAAATTTGTCAGTATTTCTCTTAGCGACGGAGAGCTTGAAGCCGGTACTCGCTATTCATACACGTATGAACCAGGCGATGATGTGAATGGCGGCGACCCTGCAGCATCCGATGCAAAGATTCTAGATAACACTGTTACTAACAGTTTCTTCCAGCTTCGAACCGACTCAAGTGGCTCAATTACCCTAGATAATCTTAAAATTGAGACCGTTGCAGATGCGGTTGACGTACCCACTGCACCAACGGAGCCTGAACCCACCGAACCTGAAGAACCGGTGATCATTCCTACTACCCCACTGCCTCTAAGTTATTCGTTTGCTGGCATTAGCGAGGATATCTTTTCCACCAATTTTGCTGCCATCGAAACCGCTGACGGTGTTAGCGTACCAATGTTAACGAAAACAGGGGGGCAGGTAACCCAGGTTAGCAATGGTATTGAGCTAGACGGTGGTCGTTTCACACTAGGCAATACTACACCCGATACTCAAAGCTCCGCAGATGATACATCAGTGAACGGCGCCCTCGATTTGAGTCGACCGTACCACGTCATCTTTGACGTAGTGGCTGCAGAAGATACTGAAGGCGATAACAAGTTCCAAATCTATGTGGACAATAACACCTCTGGCAGCGCCAATTCTTACCTAGGTGGAAGCTCTCGTTTTTACAATGAGCTTGTCACTAGTTTAGTTGCTGGCACCACTGTCACCGTGGAAGGGCCAATCGCTAGTCAGAACTCGTATTTACAGTTTAGAACTGAAAGCGGTTCGAGAGTGGTTATCGACAATATTCGCATTGAGTATATTGCAGCTAATGTGTTGCTTGAAGAAACCTTTGAAACCGACGTTGATAGCTTCTTCTCGCCAAGTTACAAAGCCACAGATGGCGGTGCTCAAACACCGTTTTATAGTATCACTGGCGGAAGCTCTGGCCTTACCATGAGCGACGGCTCCCTCACCATAGATAGTGCGCGCTTTACGCTGGGTAACACCACGCCTGATGTAGAGACAAGCGCAGACGACACTGCGACCACAGGTATATTAGATTTAAGCCGCCCGTACATGATTAGTATGGACATTATTAATGTTGAAGATACCGAAGGTGATAATAACTTCATCATCTATGCAGACAACAACACCAGCAGTAGCAGCAAGTCAATCCATGGCGGCGACGCCAAGTTCTTCAGTGAACCTATTACCTCACTCACTGCCGGTCAGCGATTATCTATTGAAGGTTTTGTGGCCACTACGTCATCATTTTTACAATTGCGTACCGAAAGTGGTGGCGTAGTCACCATTGATAATCTCGTGATCACCTACTTGGATGATGGATCCTCAAGCCAAGCGTTTAGCTGCGACTCTGCCCCCACGCTTTATTTTTGTGATGACTTTTCTTCGGGTTCATTCGATAACTTCGACCTATTAGCCAATGAAAGTGGCAGTAACGGTGCGCAAGGTAGCTTCGATATACTGGATGATGATGGCAATAATGTAATGCGATATACCGCAGGAGGTGAAGGTGGGGAGATTCTCTTAGTTAAAGACAGTGTACTCACCGACTTGCCTGAAAGTGGAGATTATTTTGTGGAAGCACGAATTCGTCCACGCCAAAATAGTACCACCAGAAACAAGCAAATTTTTCTACTTGGTCGATATGACAGTGTAGGCAATTGGTTTGCAGGCGGCTTGAACGTGCAAAATGCTAGCACCAGTACCCAAGTTGAAATAGCAGTGAGCAAAGCGGGCAGTATTAGCCGACCTCTACAAAAAAAATCGCCCATAGAAATAGGTGAAAAAGACGGTGTTGACGGCACTTGGTATCGAGTGCGTATAGACATGGTTGGCGATGAACTAACGGTTTATCTCAATGGAGAAAATCTAGGCTCAACCACCGATTCCAGTTACAGCGCGAAAGGCTTAATCGGGCTATTCACTAACAATCGCTCATTTGAATTAGATGATTTAAAGGTGGGAGACCCAAGTGAAAGGCCTGTACAGCTTACGCTGGACTACGCCACCAATGCATGGGAAACCACGACCAGTGAGGACCCTCTCTATGTTCACGTCACTGCGGTAAAAAGTGATGGTATTACTGAAGACGAATTTTCAGTCATAAGCAGTGATGAAAGTGTGGTTAGCGTAGAGCAGGATGGCTCGCTGGTTGTGCTAACCGCAAACGCGGAGGGTAACGCACAAGTCACCTTCACTTCTGGCGAAGACCCTGCATTATTCAAAGTGCTAAGCGTGACCGTGCAAGAAGGTTTTACTATGCCAAGTGCCACGTATGGTGACTTGTTTCCCCTCACCACGCCCTTTGCAGGCCAACAAAATGCGTACCTCGACGGGCTCCTCACACTTACGTTTGACGATGCCCCGACCCTTGGCACCTCCGGCGAAGTGCGTATTTACAAACAAAGTGATGATAGCATTGTAGACGTCATTTCAATGGGTGGTGACATAGACGCTCTTGGGTATCATGGGCAAGACAAACTGCGTCATGTAAATTACCTTCCTATCAAGGTGGAAGGTAATCAGCTTATTGTTAAACCTCACAATAATGTATTGGAATATGGCGAAAGCTATTATGTGGCCATTAGCGACGGTTTGGTCACTGACGCTTCACTAAATAGCCAACTTTTTAACGGTTTGGGTAAAACGGCAAATTGGACCTTCACAACGCGGGAAGCCGCTCCTACAGGCACCCGCCTTTTAGTGGATGATGATGGCGAAGCAGATTTTCGTTCATTACAAGGCGCATTAAACTATGTCATGGAAAACCTTCCTAAGGATCAGCCTGCAACCATTACCCTACGTGATGGTGAATACGAAGAGCTTCTCTTTTTACGCAATCAAAATAACGTCACCATTGAAGGGGAAAGCAGAGACAACACCCTTGTTTATTACGCCAACTACGACAGCCTAAACAGTGGCAGTGGAAAGTCTTCGCCCGTGGGCGCCACGGTAGCTGAAGGGGGACGAAGCGTGTTTCTTGTGGAGGGCGCAGATAATTTAACACTTCATAACTTCACCCTGAAAAATACACACACACGTAGCAACGCCTACTCCAATCAAGCTGAAGCCCTTTATTTCAACAATGATGATGGACGTTTAAGTGCGGTGAACATGAACTTCATCAGCGAACAAGATACATTGCAACTAAAAGGTTATAGCTGGTTTTATGAGACCCTTGTTGCTGGCAACGTGGATTTCATTTGGGGTTATGTGAATACCGCGCTTTTTGAAAACAGTGAAATTCGTACCATTGGTGATTCTAAAAATGGCAACCCAGATGAAGATACCGCTGGCGGCTACGTGTTACAGGCCCGCGTGCCAGACATTGACCACAAGGGATTCATTTTTCTAAACAGTCGTTTCACCAACGGCCCCGGCCCACTTGGTAATGGTGTGTTGGATAATTCTACTTACATTGCCCGAAGTGGCGGCAGTGAAAACTACTTTGATAACATTACCCTTATCAATAACCGATTTGATACTCACATTGCGGATATCGGTTGGGCGGGTGAGGGCGTGCGTGATCAACCCGCCCCCAACCCGGTTACGGCAACGGCGAATGCGGGATGGCGAGAATATGGCAGTATGGATTTACAAGGAAACGCGCTAAACCTTTCTACACGGGAGTCTGCTTATTTGCTCACTGAAAGCGACGTCAGTTCACTCACCACCCGAGAGGCTATTTTCGCCCATTATGACAATGATACTGGCTGGCAGCCGAGCGTACCTAGTGATCCGGTTGTGACTGTACCCGATGTTTCGGTGTCGCAAGGTTTCGCCCAACATAATTACAGCCTGACGGGCGGCGCGGGCGGCACTGTAGTCACCGTGAATACGGGGCTTGCATTGCAAGCGGCATTAGACGACGCAAAAGCAGCGAATACCCCGGTGACCATATACGTCGATGGCACCATTACCGACGCCAACAATGGCAGCTCGGGGGCGCCAATTGAAATTAGAGACATGAACGATGTTTCTATTATTGGTGTGGCCAGCCGTGGAGAATTGGACGGCATAGGCATACTGATAAAACGTGCCAACAACATCATTATTCGCAACCTGAAAATTCACCACGTATTAACAGAAGGAAAAGACGCCATTGCCATTGAAGGTGATAATGATGGCTCAACCACCAGCCATATTTGGATTGATCACAATGAACTGTACAGTACCCTCAATGTAGACAAAGACTATTACGATGGTTTAATTGACAGTAAAAGAGGCGCAAAAAGTATCACTATTTCCTATAACTACCTGCACGACCATTGGAAAGGTTCGCTGCACGGACATACGGAAACAGATACTGACAGTGCCAATACTGATCGCATGATTACCTTCCACCATAACCGGTTTGAAAACATCGAATCCCGATTGCCACTGTTTCGCTACGGTGTAGGTCATTTGTATAATAATTACTATAGCAACATTACCTCTACCGCCATCAATTCACGACAAGGCGCTGAGTTACGCATTAACAATAATGTGTTTGAAAATACTCAGAACCCCATCGTGTCTTTTTATTCCGATGTGGTTGGCTACTGGAATACATCAGGAAACGTGTTTGGTGAGGGTGTAACCTGGACAACGCCGGCTGACGGCGACGTGGTTGCGGGGCCAGAGGCTACGCCAACATCCAGTTACGAAGTGCCCTATGAGTATCAATTAGATGATGCCGATAAAACCAAAGCGATTGTCATCAACCATGCTGGAGTGGGTAAAATCAAGCAAGATCCTGAGTCTATTCCAAGTTTATAAACCCTGTAAGATGACAAGCCCTTAAGTGAAAAGCTTAGGGGCTTTTTTGTTGCCGAGCTTAGCGGTATTAACTAAGGCCTATGCGTAACAAGAAAACCCAGCACACTCGCATTGTGATAAAGATGCCCGTACACTAGCCGTTTTGTGGTTATCTTGGTGGGGTTAATATGAAAATTTTGCGTAATATGCTAGGTAGAACCAAAGCACTCATTGGTGTTTTTACCCTACTGTGTTTGCAAAATGCGTACGCCATTGATGCTGGGCAATATTACTATTATATTTCTGAAAAATGTGTTCCCAAAGGCCCTCAAGAACCGAAAGCGCGCGCCGCCGTTACCCCAGATCTCTGGCTGTTTGAGGTATCCCCTGCCGGCATCAGTGATTACTACGTTCATATGAATACAGAAGCACTGAACCAATACACTGACGAAGGCAAAAGCTATTTAGCCGAACTGGAGACCGAGCAGGCATATAACGCTGGGCACGCTAGCGAACAGGGCACAGGCGTTACCCACAACTTTATGCTTCAGCGAGAGGCCATTGGATTAACCGAGCTCATCGACATACTAAGCGGCTTTTCACAGCACCAAAAAGAAAAGGGCTATTACTTCCGCAAGATTTTATCATTAGACAACCAAAACGCACGCTTTAAAGCCGTGACCAAGGTGCAACTTGTGGATGTAGGAATGGAGGATAAAATGTTCGTGGCTGGCTATGTATCAAATTACTATTTGCTGGATAGTAAGGGAAAACCAGACACAGATGCCTTTATTTCTGTTGATCATAAAAACGCCCTCTCTGAGGCTATCCACCCCTACAAAAGCCCGTTCAACCAGTACACGAAAAACGGAATTTGCGGCGAACGCTGGGTGCCCTAAAGGGGCTAGCCGTTTCGATATAGCGTCTTTATCAAATGATAACCAAAACGGGTCTTAACTGGCCCGTGCACCTTTAACACGTCTTTTTTAAACACCACATCGTCAAACGCTTTTACCATTTGGCCCCGACGAAATTCCCCTAAATCGCCCCCCCGTTTGCCTGAAGGGCAGGTAGAATGGCGTTTTGCTAACGTAGCAAAGTCTTTACCCTTTTTAAGTTGTTGCAAAATGGATAACGCTTCTTTTTCTGTTTTCACCAATATGTGAAGTGCGGATGCCGTGGCCATATAAGAACCTTAAAAAAATCACTATTGCGCCATTATAACCTACTCCACGAAAGCCTTCATAACTGGGTTTAGTTATTGTTTTTGATTCCCCTGACTCGCAAATTTTGCTATGCCTTTTTGAGTTCGGCGAATGGGCTGTATGGTGCCATCTTCATTAAAATAGAGGTATTCAGCAGCAACGTGCCTTTGTCGACCACAGGTAGAGTCAATGTCTAACCAACGGTGGTAAAACAGTATCCATTGCCCCTGATAATTTACAATAGAATGATGATTGTTGCTGTTCGCCTCTTGTTCCATTATCACCCCGTGGTAGGTCCAAGGGCCTTTGGGTGACGGGCTGGTGTAATAGCTAAGTTCGCGATTATTTTCAGGCATAGTAAAGTAATATAAGTCTTCCCGTTTAAATACCCAAGGCCCCTCCATTTTGGGGGTATATCCCCCCATATCCATCTTTTCCAACTTACCTTTAATACTTCGCATGTCGTCAGCCATTTCTACCACATGATAATCAGCGCCTTGCGCGTGAACATATAAGTACGCTTTGCCATCATCGTCGATAAATAGACTGGGGTCATTAGCATAGGGTTCGCGCCACAAAGGCGCACCAATCATGTCTTTAAAAGGCCCTGTGGGGGAGTCACTTTCTGCCACGCCAATCCCCATCCATTTAGTGCTTTTTTCAGGGTTTTTTCTATCTTTGTGGCCTGTACCTGCGGGAAATACTAAATAATACATTCCATTTTTATACGCGGCATCTGGCGCCCAAGCATAGTTGTCTGCCCACGCAATTTCGTCTAACGATAAACTTGGGCCATGATTCGTCCAGTTCACTAGATCGGTAGAAGAAAAGGTATACCAATCTTGCATCCAGAAGTCTTCTTGGCATTCCATATCGTGTGAAGTATATAAATAGAGACGGCCGTCTTCCCATACGTGAGCGGACGGGTCTGCAGTTCTTAGCCCTTCACCTAATGGCAACGGGTTTTGAGCAAAAGCAAATAACGACGTCCCCATGAATAACCCCAAACACGATACCTTGAACATGTGCCCATTCTCCTAGCAACATAAATAAATAGTAGACCAACTACATTCTCACTAAGCGGCTATGCGTGCTAAGACTTCTGTTAAAAATATTCAAATAGGAATAATCACTCGAACCTACAAGTTAGACCTAGCTTCGCACTTAACCGGTTACTGCGAAAAACGGCTTACCTGATAAACATAAACCACTGAGGTACAACAACTTGAGGATAAAAAGCACAGGGCTTTAATTAAAACCCTGTAATAGATGATCGCTTAGGCTTGAATTTACGTTAAATATCCGTCACCCCACCACTGAGAATGGCCTGTGTTTAGTTTATTTAAATCTAACCCAACTAAAAAATTACGCCGACAATACGACAAGTTGCTTGAACGCGCCATGCATGCTCAGCGAAATGGCGACATAAAAACCTATTCTATGCTGACTGCAGAGTCAGAAACGCTTTACAAGCAAATTGAAGCGATTGAAAACAAAAATCGTGCTTGATTGGTTCGTGATAATCCACAGACATTGCAATAGACAGCGCGATTATGTTTAAAATTGAAAACCCAAACACTTGTCGCGCCCAGCCTTCAATATTGATGTCGCGGCGGTATCCCCGAAGTGCCATGAACAACCACCACAAACTGGTGGTACACGCCACAGCCATAAAGCCTATGCCCGTATAACCACTTAATGGCAGCAATAAAACGACAAGGGCAAATACTGCAATATAAAGCACTATGTGTTGTTTTGCTTTGGCCACCCCTTTAGCCACCGGCAATACAGGTATATTTGCCGCTTCATAATCTTTAAAACGGAAGATAGCAATGGCATAGGAATGCGGCATTTGCCAGAGGCTAAACATAACCAGCAAGATTGCCGCGGCAGTGTCGAACTGGCCGCTTACAGCACAATACCCCACCACAGGTGGTACCGCGCCGGAAAGGCTTCCCACCAAGGTACCGTATACCGAGTTCCGCTTCATGTAGAGGCTATATAACCCCACGTAAATGATGTACCCGAAGGCAGCAAAAAACACGGCGGTCATATTGGTGTAAATGACAAGGATGGCAAAGCCGAGTACACCTAAAAACAGGCCATGGAAAAACGCAGCGACAAGGGACATTTCTCCCGTAACCGTAACCCGAGTTTGGGTTCGCTGCATTTTCCTGTCGATATCACTGTCGATACAGTTATTGATGGCGCACCCAGACGCTACCACCAGCGATAGGCCCACCAAAGTGGCTATCATTAGCATTGGCTCCACATGACCTTTCGCTGCAAGTAAGAATCCCCCAGCAACAGAAACTAGATTCCCGAAAATAATGCCCGGTTTCGTTACGGTAAGGTAGCGTTTGAATGTCGCATTCATTGACTGTTTGCCTTCTAACTTAAGCGTTCATTAGTACATCATCATGGCGTTAGACTCATAAATTATCCAAATAGATAAGCCAACGACCATAAAAATGATAAGCGCACTGAATAAAAACGAAAAAGTATTGGCTCTCCCTTCGTCAGTGACAAAATTAAGATGAAGGAAGTATTTCAGGTGAACCCAAATTTGAATTAACCCTAAGATAATCACGCTCCAAAGCGTGGTCACCTTTGAAAAGTCGCCCTTCATGACCAACACAAACGGGATAACCGTTAGAACCACTGAAAGGATAAACCCCACCACGTAGGATTTAACGCTACCGTGGTCTTCATGCGATGCCTGCGCTGGCGCATCTTGATGCGCTTTGCTATGTGAATCGTGTAACGCCATTACATTGCCCCCATTAAATAAACCACGGTAAATACACAAATCCAAACAATATCGAGGAAGTGCCAAAATAAACTAAGGCAACTTAACCGCGTTACCGTATGCTCGGGTAAGCCCCGGCGGCTAACTTCAATGAACATCACCGTCATCCAAATAAGACCGGCGGTAACGTGCAAACCGTGTAGCCCTACTAGGGAGAAAAAGGCCGTCAAAAAAGCACTTTGCTGTGGCCCGTGCCCATGGGTAATGAGATGATGAAACTCATAGACTTCCATGCCTATGAAGCTTGCACCTAATAGCCATGTTACGGCTAACCAGGCTAACGCAGCCCCCCTGTTTTGTTTGTGAGCACCAATCATTGCGAAGCCAAACGTGATGCTACTTACTAACAGAGCAGCGGTTTCTACCGCCACAAAATTGAGTTCGAATATGTCTTTCCCTGACACGCCGCCAGCGGTATTCATAAACAATACCGCGTAGGTGGCAAAGAACGAGGCAAACAACAAGCAATCGGTCATTAAATACAACCAGAAACCAAATACCGTGTTGTTTTCATGATGCCCGTGGTGTGCGTGATCGTCGGTGTGCATGGTGGCTGTTACTGTATTCATGCATTTGCTCCTGTGGTATTTGCGCCCAAATGCGTTTGTTCAATACGCTCTATCTCATCTACCTGAACGTAGTAGTCCACATCGCGGGTGTAGCAACGCTTAATAAACACACCAATTCCAGCCATTAGCCCTACTATGGCTAACCACCAAATATGCCAAATTAACGCAAACCCCATCACGGTAAAGCTCATGCTCATAAACACTCCTGCTGACGTGTTTTTAGGCATATGAATAGGTGAATACTGCTGTGGCCGTTGGTAAGACTCCCCCCGCTCTTTCATGTCTGTCCATGCATCAATGTCCTGGATATGAGGAATGTGCGCAAAATTGTAAAATTGCGGCGGGGAGGCTGTTGACCATTCCAGGGTATGCCCATTCCATGGGTCGCCAGTGGTATCGTTTAGCTTATCTTTATTTTTAAAGCTGACGAACAACTGAAGCAACTGGAAAAAGATACCGATTGCAATAACGAACGCCCCCACCATGGCGATATATAACCAGATATTCCAATCTGGATTATCGGTATGGTTAAGACGGCGTGTCATACCCAAAAAGCCAAGCACATAAAGGGGCATGAACGCCAAAAGGAAACCAATTTGCCAACACCAAAACGCTGCCTTACCGGTTTTTTCATCTAGCTTAAAGCCCATGGCTTTAGGGAACCAAAACGCGAAACCTGCGAGGTAGCCAAATACAGCGCCGCCGATAATTGTGTTATGAAAGTGCGCAATCAAAAATAGACTATTGTGAAGCACATAGTCGGCACCAGGAATGGCAAGCAATACGCCAGTCATACCGCCAATGGTAAAGGTCACCATGAACCCTAAAGTCCATAAAACAGGAACGCTAAGGACTAAACGGCCTCGGTACATGGTAAATAACCAATTAAAAAGCTTCACCCCAGTCGGCACAGCAATCACCATGGTCATAATGCCAAAAAAGGCATTGACGTTGGCGCTAGAGCCCATCGTAAAGAAGTGGTGCAGCCAAACTACGAACCCTAAAATGGCAATAGCACCAGATGCGTACACCATCGACTTGTAGCCGAAGAGACGTTTTGCAGTAAAGGTTGAAATGACTTCCGAGAAAATACCAAACGCTGGCAACACCAGAATATACACTTCCGGGTGTCCCCACGCCCAAAATAAGTTGATGTACATCATGGAGTTTCCACCCGCTTCATTGGTAAAGAAGTGGAAATCCATATAACGGTCAAGGGTTAACATGGCCAACACGGCAGTTAAAATTGGGAAAGACGCAGCAATCAAAATGTTCGCCCACGTGCAAGTCCATGTAAAAATAGGCATTTGCATCAATTTCATGCCCGGCGCACGCATCTTAAATACAGTGACTAGAAAGTTAACGGCAGTAAGTAGCGTGCCGAGCCCGGATATCTGCAAGGCCCATATATAATAATCGACCCCCACCCCGGGACTAAACTCTAACCCCGCTAACGGCGGATAGGCCACCCAACCCGTTTTAGCAAATTCACCTAAACCTAACGAGACATTCACCAAAATTGCGCCGCCAGCAGTCAGCCAGAAGCTCAAGTTATTCAAAAACGGGAAGGCCACATCACGGGCACCAATTTGAAGCGGCAAAATGATATTCATTAAGCCAATCATGAATGGCATTGCCATAAAAATAATCATGATCACGCCGTGAGCCGTGAAAATTTGGTCGTAATGCTCTGGAGGCAGATACCCTGGCGCGCCATTAGTGGCCATGGCTAATTGGGTTCGCATCATAATGGCATCAGCAAAGCCACGCAGAAGCATTATCATCGCCAGTACAATATACATAATACCTAAGCGCTTATGATCGACGGAGGTTATCCAATCAAACCACAAAGTCCCCCATTGTTTATGCTTAGTAATAAGTGACGCTATCACTAATCCCAATACAGCAACCACTGCGAGGGTCACCATAATAATGGGTTCGTGATAGGGCACAGACTCTATCGATAATTTACCTAAAAAAGACATAATTAGTGTGTAACCTCTTTATGATGACCATTGTCCATTACCGCTGTCTCATGCATGCCTTCAGCGGCGTGATCTGGCTTTGCGTAAAAGTCCATAGAACCGTGGTCTGCCATATACTTCATGACGATATGGTGAAATAAGCCATCTTCCACGTCGCCGTAATAGGTAACAGGGTGATACTCTGAGGGCTGCGCCAATACCTTGTAAGACGCTTGACTTAAGGTTTGTTGCTGTGACTTAACTTTGCTTACCCAAGCGTCAAAATCAGCGTCAGTGGGCGTAGCAATAGCGTTAAATTTCATTCCCGTAAAACCAGCACCACTGTAGTTAGACGATATTCCCTTAAATGTACCTGGCTCGTTGGCAATAAGGTGAAGCTTGGTTTCCATACCTGCCATAGAATAAATTTGGCTTCCCAATTGCGGGATAAAAAATGAATTCATGGTGCCTTCCGATGTAATTTTAAATTCCACCGGTTTATTGGCAGGAAACACCAACTCATTTACCGTCGCGATGCCTTGCTCCGGATAAATAAATAACCATTTCCAGTTAAGTGATACCACTTCAACGGTAAGATGCTCACCTTTTCCTTCTAACGGAGCGTAGGGATCGAGGGCGTGCGTCGAACGCCAGGTTATGACCCCTAAAGCAATAATAATGAGAATGGGCACCGACCATACCACGGCTTCAATTTTGGTCGAGTGCGCCCACTTTGGGGTGTATATTTCAAAGTCACGACTGGCGCGGTATTTCCACGCAAAATAGAGCGTTAGAACAATGACAGGAATAACAACAAGCAGCATGAGAATGGTGCAAAGAATAATAAGGTTCTTTTCATCCACCCCCACTTGCCCTTTCGGATCGAGAATACCACCACTGCAGCCAGCCAGTGTTAGCACGCAAATAGTGACAAGTAATTTAAAAAGGTTACGAATAGACAAAATGGTTTCCTATAACCCACACGTTTAACGGCGATAGCTGCATGCACGCGCTTTACGCAAGGTACAGCTGGTTTAAAACATCAGAAAAAACATCACCACCCTGCCTACTCACACAAAGGGAAGTTCGGCATTCAGGTTTCAGATGTATAAATTGAAGACGGTTAGTTAAAAACCGGAGGGGCTCGACTACCTAGCTTTTGAACAAAAGGCTGAGGAAATGTAGGGCAAGGGTAAGATAAAGAGCGACGTTTTTTGGCAATTGGCGCTTTAGCTATGGCAATGGCTTTAACCAGTAGGCCACTTAGCACCAGGGCAATGGTAGGTACCATGAATTGAGAAAGCGTATGATTGGCAAACGCTATAACAAAAGGCTCTATAACAAGGCTTTCGTTTAACGCACTCACAAATTCCGCAGAATCTGCCATGGTGCCGCTAATCACTAATACCACATTTAGCAACAAGGCCGCATTCGCCAGGCACAACACAGCGCCTAAACCACTGGTGTAGGTAAAGGTGTGTTTGACTGATGCATATAATCCACTGGTAAAAGTGGACAATGGGGTTGCCATAAAAAGTATTAGCCTCAAATGAAAACGCGCTAAAGCAATATCTTGTTGTCTCAAGAAGAGTAAGACAAGCCGAGGCAGGGTAATGGTAAAAAACGGCAAACACAACCAAGTGGCTGTGAGGCGTTGAACGACATTGCAATACAAAGTTAGAAGGAGGGTTTAGAAAAAGCACAAATTATTTAACACTTCGCCTAGCCGCTGCGATATTACTTTCCGCGCCCTCTACCCCCCATCAACACTAACAAAAACGATAGCTATCGCGGACACTTCAATATTCTGTGATAGCACGAAGAATGTGCATTGTTAAAATTATGATAATAAAGCTAAGAGGTAATTTTCGCCCGGAGTAGGAATTTGATGGGTATCAAAATGCGTTAATCACCATTTACCGTGCGATGAAAGGTAGCATTTTTAAATGCTCATGCGGTGTCTCACTATTAAAAAGCGGTCATCAATGCACTGTAAACAATACGCCTGAGTCACTCGAATAGATTTGGCTTGCAACACCGTTGACTTATATGGATAGATTCAGCTGGGGTACGCATTTATACGTTGGTAATCCAGTAATTGTACGTAAATGCACAATCTTCCATAAGACAAATCCCGTAGCATCAATCTCATCGTTTTTATCCAAGTTCACATAAAGCCTGAGTTTTACAGTCTTTGTGTCACCCCAAACTTTGTGCAGGAGCCACTATGAGCCCGTTTTTTTTAAATGATGAATTTTTTGATAGTTTAGAGAGCTCAATACAAGAAATAGAACACGCTAATACGCTTCCGCCGTTATGTTATACCGATGCCACATTCTTCGATTTTGAAAAACGCGCGTTGTTTGATCATGAATGGCTATGTGTAGGCCGTGAAGATTGGGTTCCTAACCCGGGAGACTTTTATACTACATCTGTAGTCAATGAGCCTATTGTCGTAGTACACGATCGCGACGGTACTATTCGTGCGATGTCTTCAGTTTGCCAGCATCGCGCCATGTTAGTCGCTGAAGGTGCAGGAAACACCAGAACCTTCACTTGCCCCTATCACCATTGGGTGTACAACTTAAAAGGTGACTTGATAAACGCACCAGCAATGGAAAAAACCTGTAATTTCCATAAAGAAACAACGGGGCTGCCCAACTTTAAATTAGAAATATGGCATGGATTTATCTTTATTAACTTTAACAACAGTGCCGAGCCGTTAGCACCTCGATTAACCGCATTGGAACCTATATTGGCTAATTACGAAATTGCCGATGCAGAAGGGCCGGCCCCAGACCGTGATATTCAATATTCCTTTAGCTGGAAAGTGATGTTTGAAAACAATAATGATGGCTATCACGCCAACCGTTTGCACCAAGGTGAGTATCACGATTACATTCCGTCAGAATTAGCCAAATTTCCCGAGTCGCTACCAAAGGAGACGGCTGGTTTTTACCGTACCAATGGCACATTGCACAAAGATGCGAGCTTTAATCCAACACAAAAAGCGCTCATGCCGATATTTCCAAAATTAAACGAAGAAGAACGTAACCGAATGGCGTTCGCGAACTTGCCGCCTAGCTTGTCCCTCGTACTTACCTGTGACGCCGTAATTTACTTGATTCTTCGCGCTGATGGACCTGAAAGTCACCAGCTTGACTTGGGTGTACTGTTCGCCAAAGGTGCCATGGATGATCCAGACTTCGACAAAAAAATGGAAATGGTGGTAGAGCGGGCACTTGATATCAACGCACAGGATATTCATGTAGATGAGCTGGTACAAAAAGGGCTCCGCTCGCGCTACGCACCTCGCGGCCGCTATTCATGGCAGGAAGGCGCACAACGTCAGTTTAATACCTGGTTAGTCCCCCGCTATCGCGCGCAGTGGGAAAAAATGAAACGCAAGGGTCAGTAATTCAGGTTGGTGCAATTATGGAAAAAATAACGTTTACGCTCTCGGTACATAGTATTCGCTACGAAGGAGCAAGTACTCGCCTCATTGAATTACGACCTCCAGCGGGAACTTATTTACCTCCCGTGGAAGCTGGCGCGCATATTGATGTTCACATCAGCCCCACTATCACTCGGCAGTATTCATTATGTAATACTCCCGGTGAGACCCACCGATATATTATTGGAGTAGCACTAGACCCTTGTAGTCGTGGCGGCTCTCGAGCATTGCACGAAGTCATAAAAGAAGGTGACACTCTCAACATCGGAGGCCCCCGCAATCACTTCGAATTGCTACAGTCTGAAGATCACTCAGTATTAATTGGCGGTGGGATTGGCATCACCCCCCTGTTATCTATGGCTTTGCAATTAGAGGCGCAACAACGTACTTGGTCGTTGCACTATGCTGCAAAAAGCGCAGACCTCGCACCATTATTTCACACCATTAGCACACTTGCGAAGCAAGCCAGGTATGGACAAGTCAATGTGTACTTTAGTCAACCAGTGTCTCAACGTATGCAAGTGTCAAAGATTATGGCCGATGCACCTAAAGGCAGCCATTTTTACTGTTGTGGCCCGTTAAAATTATTGGATGACTTCGACGCTTGTAGTGAAGATTATCCTTCAAATCACTGCCACAGCGAACGCTTTTCTGGCGACCTTGACGTGGCCAAAGGTGGCTATACTATAGTGTTGGCGCGAACAGGCAAAGAAATCTACATTAAGGAAGAACAAACTATTTTAGACGCGTTGAAAGCAGAAAAAATGAATGTGACATATGCGTGCGCTGAAGGGGTCTGCGGAAGCTGTGAAGTTAAAGTATTAGAGGGCACACCTGACCATCGAGATGATGTGTTAAGCGAAAGCGAAAAAGCTCGTAACGATACTATGATGGTATGTTGTTCAGGTGCCATTTCAAAGCGATTAGTGTTAGACCTTTAGTAAAAATAAAGTAGTCAAGCAAGCCCTTTTCCTTAAGTAGCTTGCTTGGCGCATTGTGATTAACTCGCTATTGCGTTTTCACTATGCTTACGTCGGTATTCGCGTGGTGTAATATCAAACTCGCTTCTAAACACTCTGCTAAAATGACCCGCATCGTTGAACCCCCATCTAAAGCAGATATCCGACACAGATAAATGACGATACTCAGGATGTCCTAGTTCAAAACGGCATCGTTCTAGGCGCCTAGCTCTTACATAATTCACAAAACTGGTGCCGCTAGATTCAAACAACTTCTGAATATAACGTTGCGATACATGGTTTTGTACCGCCACCATGTTGAGTGATAACTCTGGATCTGCCAAATTTGCATCTATCATATTACATACCCGCTTGAACTGATCAATTTTCGCGGTACTGCCAAAATCCAAAACGCCACTTTGGTGAATAAGATTGCTAATTAAAAACTCAGAAAGAGCGATTTCAATTGGCCGTAAGTCAGTACTGTCTAATTCGTCCATGTTGTCACACAATGAGGAAAGCATAGTGGCAAAGACTCTGTTTATCCCAGATTCACAAGGCAAGTAGCCTACATTCAGTAAATTCAGATTCAACAAGCGTTTGTGAATTAGGTTTTCCGGTACTTTCATGTATAAAATTTTAAAATCAGAGTGCACTGACAGGGTCATGTCTAAGCCCGTTGGCGCATAGATGATGGAATTGACTTGGGCAGGGTACTGGGCACCCTTGTACTTTAGTGAAAAGTCACCTTCTAACAACAGTGCCAACCAAAACGAGAATGGTTGTTCTGAACATTTCCCGGATATCTCCATAGGAGAACCAGATAGAATGGAGAACTCAATACCTAAAGGGGTATCAATGGTATTAATGTTGCCTCGAAACTTCGTGTTACCCGTTTGAAATTGACAGGGCGGCATAAACACTTTATGCATCGCTTGTTGCCAAACATTAGAGCGTTCAACCATTGGACAATTATCGGTAGATACCTTCCAAGAGCTCATTACTGCACCTCCTTCGTATGCAACGTTTAAAGAACACGACCAGTCAGTACGTACCCGATAACACATGTTAAACAAAAAGCGAGAAGGCTGGTCTATTAAGACCCTTTGGAAGTGATTACGCGTAATCTAAATTTACCTTGCCTGTTAAAATCACACTCACGGCGGCGTCGTTTATTATGTTTTTTGACGCTCTATATTTTTTTATCGCCAGTGTGGTTGACAGCATGTTTAGGCTGTCGGAATGTAAATATGCATATCGTATACTGACTAGCCTTTATACTCAGCATAAACCATACCATCAGCAAGCAATTGTTTTTCAAGGAAATTAAAAACAAGACCAATAAAAATTGCACCAAATTTGTACACTTTGACACCAGTCTATAAAGATAACTGCGCGAATTAGGGGCAAAAAATGTGCTCAAGTGTCCAATTTAGCCTTTGATTGTTTAAATCCCGTTATCCGTGCAGCAAACATTTAATAAATAGTGTTTTTTCATATCCTTCGTTCGTACGCTCATTCCCTAAAAGTCATACACATTTGAACAATTATAAGCAAATAAACTGGCGTAGTATGAAGATGAAGCTAAGCAATTTGCGGTTTTTTTAGAGCAAGTTTGCCGATATTCACGTGAAGAGATTGGCGAGGAAAGCGGAATAAATATGCGTGTCATTGCTTGCGTTATAGATTAACGAATCACAGCGTATTTATGGGACTCCTATAACAAAACAAACGGCTGATGCAACATGGTTCCTAAGTAAGCCTGTTCATACGACCGCCTTAGCTGTCGCTTCTGCAACCTTTCAACAAGAGTAATCACCACCTAAAAAGACAAGATTACCAATATTAGAGGAAACATCATGCAGGAACTACATTTTAGAAAGACCTTGATTCAAAGTGCGCTACTTTCCATCTTTTGTTCTACCTCTGTCGCTTTCGCTGCGGAAGATGCGGAAGATAAAAAAGTCCCCGACGATGTAGAGACCGTAACTATCACCGTTGATCAGCGCCGCGTTAATTTACAAGATGCCCCGCTGTCTGTTACAGCGGTGAACGGTGAGTTAATGGAACAGGCTAATATTACAGATGCAACCGACTTAAATGGTTACGTTCCTGGACTTCAAATTAATAAAAGTGGCGGCTCAGAACGGATGGTTAGTATTCGTGGCGTAGGTTCGCAAACTCCGGAGAATTTTTTTAGCAATCCAGGTGTGTCGTTTCATATGGACGGCGCGTACATCACTAATAACATCGCGTTAAATATGGGCTTTTTAGATGTAGAGCACATTGAAGTACAACGCGGTCCTCAGGGAACAGCATTTGGTGCAGCCTCTACCGGAGGCACACTCAATGTCATTAGTAAGAAGCCTGTGTTGGGTGAGTTTTTTGGCGAAGTGCAGGCGGGCTTTGGTAATTACAACTACAATCAAGGACAAGTCGCTGTTAACCTACCTCTCGGCGATGATTTTGCGATTCGTGCCGTGGCGCAAACCACCAGTCACGATGGTTATGCTGAATCTAACGGCATTCCTGGTGGCTATGAACTCGACGATGCCAATAATGATAACAGTCGAGTTTCAGCCAAATGGCAAGCGAGTGACGATTTAAGCGTGGTCTTCATTGCTCAACATTATGATGCCCATAATAATGGTGCCGCGTTGAAAGCCATTGATGATCCTAATTCAGACCCGCGAGTGGTTTCACAGGATTTTCCCGCCAAGTTTGATATGACCATGGATGTCACGTCCGCCATTGTCACATGGCAGCTATCAGGCATGACCTTCAAGTCGATAACAAGCTACCAAAACATGGATCATGCCCAATCTTTTGATGCAGACAGAAGCACCATTGATAATTTTGGCGGGTACGATCACGTAACGACGTGGGCAACATCGGCCGAGACAGTGATGCAAGAAATATCACTAAGTTCTGATCCGGGCCGTTTTTTTGAGTGGGTTATTGGCGGTATTTACCTCAACTCAAACAGTGACCAATACGTCAATGAATACGCCGGCACCGATCCCGACGATGTCACTAGCGTTCTGCCAGCCGACACTGATCCTAGTTCACTTCCTGCTAATTTATCTTATGCTGAAAACTCATCTTTAGAACGCACATCGTGGGCTCCATTTTTACAAGGCACATTAAATGTTACCGACGATATGCAAATTATTGCAGGCATTCGTTACAACGACGATAGCTTTGAAGGCTTATCCTCTACCTACTATGCCACGCCTTCACCAAAGAAATTTGATACCGATGAAGTCACAGGCAAAGTTGCGGTGAATTACACGTTGTCATCAAACAATATGGTGTATACAAGTTTGTCTCGTGGATATAAACCCGGCGGTATTAATAGCGGCGCTGTTAACGCGATGGTAGTAAGCACCACCATAGAGCCGGAAATTGTGGATGCCTTTGAAGTAGGTAGCAAAAACCAGCTACTCGACAATAAGCTGAAGTTAAACGTATCGGCGTTTTACTACAAATACAAAGATATGCAGTACATTCAAGAAGACCCCATTCCCTATTCAGGCGGACTTGGGAATATTCCAGAAGCAAATATTTGGGGGATAGAAGCAGAGGCCTCGTGGTGGCTATTTAACGACAGCGTTCAACTTGGCATCAACGCCACATCGCTGCACGGTGAATATCCCATGGAGTACTATGCATTAGACCGTCGAGAAGCCGACGCTGCTGGCGCCGCTGCGCTTGCAAATGGTGATGCGCCTTACGCTTGGAGCTACGAATGGTTTGTTGCCCGAGGTTCAGCCACGGTTAACGTGGAGGGAAATACGCCACCAAACCTACCTAAATTGGCTGGCGGCATTAACGCCACTTGGTTTGGTGAATTAGAAGATGGCCTTATCACTGCGCGTATAGAGTACCTATACCGAGGAGATTATAGTGCCCGTATCTTTAGTACTGACGTCGATCAAGTCAACAGCTACGGTCTCGTCAACATGTTCCTTCAATATGAACCTGACGATGCAAACTGGAAAGCCTGGATCACTGCAACCAACCTTACTGACAAAGCGGCAATTGCTGGACGCTTTGTCGATCCGTACGGGAGCGGCGTGGTTAGTGATGAATACGTTGCACCTCGCCAAGTGATTGCCAACTTTAGCTACAATTTTTAAGCCTATTTGGTCGGAACATTTTTGTTCTGGCCATTCTCCACACCCTATTTAAACCTTTATACAACCCACGAACAGGTGCTACATGAGCAAACCGAACACACTGATATTTGTTGATTTGACCTCCGATGATCCCGCTGCCGCTGGCGAATTTTACGCTGATGTTTTCGGGTGGGAAAATGACCCTAGGCCTTATGGTGTCTTCCACCGTATGGTTCCGGGCGGCAACATGTATGATAGTAACGGTAACGAAACAACTATCGGTAATTTTCATTTAGGCATCCATAAAGCCGACAACACTCGCCCCCACCCTAATAATGAAGGTGCTGACCCCAGAGAAATTGCAGGCCCTGGCAGCAAAGCCCGAGTATGGATATTGGTGAGCGACGATGACACCATGGAAGACATCCTTGAGCGGGCGGTATCGAAGGGCGCGAAGGTACTTTGGAAAGACCATTTTTGGTACGAATTTAATGGCTTTAACTCTGCCTTTGAAGACCCATGGGGAAATGAAATAATACTCTGGGGAAAAGGTGGAGCTGAGCCTCAAATACCTGCGCACTTTACCACGGAATAACACTAAGCGCTCCATGCCGTACGTCAATCAAAGCCCCATTACTTAGATGATATTGGGGCTTTTCTCGTTCTCGTATTATGGCATTGGCAATGGCGTCTTGAAGAATGCGATATTTGGAGTTTAAGACGTTGTAAAAAAGAAAGCCACTACTTAGGTAGTGGCCAGCGGGATATAACAATTAAATAATGAAATCATCACGAGAATAATATACCCCTCATTTGAGACGATTAAGTCGCTTAGTATGCGTCAAGAGACTTTACGTTCAGCCACATTGCTATTATCAACCGCGATAGGACGCTCTCCTTTTACCCATAGTCTATGAGCCATTCGCTGGTATTTCACGTCGTCGTAGCGAGTACCCGTGTGTAATGTACAACGGTTGTCCCACATCAATAGGTCACCTTTTTGCCATTTGTGTTGATAAACATATTTTGGTTGAGTTGTGTAATTAACCAATCGCTCGACGAGCGCCATGGCTTCTTTATCGTCCATACCCAAAACATGTTTTACAGTGCCAGTGCTTACCCATAACGCTTTACGCCCATCAGAAGGGTGTACACGTACTAACGGATGAATCACATCGGGGTTTTCTCGACGCAGTTCATCGGTGATTTCATAGCTGTTAAAGTCACGATTTTGGATAAAATGCACCAGTGAATGGTGAATTTTTAAAGTGTCTAAAAAGGCTTTTTCATCGTCGGGTAAATCATTGTAGGCCGCTACTTGATCTGCTAATAGTGTATCTCCCCCCTCTTCTGGCACAGTCACCGCATACAACATAGTGCACATTACAGGTTCTTCCTTGTACGAATAATCGGTATGCCAACCTAATCCATCATTATGCGCGCCAATGGGCTCGCCATTCGCATCGACCATATTGGAAATTTTGAATATATGCGGGTAATTAGGTAAGCAGAACTTTGTCTGCGTATGCAGTTCTGGTTCACCAAATGCCTGAATAAAACGCATTAGGTCATCTGGATCCATGGTTTGGTTGCGCAGAACAATAGCGCCATGAGCGTGAAATGTGCGAACAACTTTTTGTAGCAATGCCTCGTCAGCATGTTGTAAATCTACATCAAATATTTGCGCGCCAAAATTGTCCTTCAACGGCGCAATCATTAATCCCGTTTCAGGGCTTTTACTTGCTTGTTGCATTGCAAACCTCTTGGTATTCAATGTTTCTAGGTAGCGCGCCCACAAATGGCAAGCGCAGTCATTGCGTAAATTAGAGCACTGTCGGTTAAATCTTTGGGTGTCGGGCGAAAGCGAGGCATACCCGACGTCACTGCAGGAATGCGTTGCATGTTAAACACATTGTGATCACGCCACATGCTTGAATACGCTGGATGAGCCAATGTAAGCGCTTCTCCCTTCACGGCTGAGGTTGCTTGACTCAGGGATTTAACCAGAGGAGCCACCTGTGCCTCGTCTGCAGCGAAGCCGTGGCGAACGACCACGGGCTCAATGTTGTAGCCCGTCAACCCTAAGCTAGCCAACAACCGATTAAGCTCATGGTAAGGTTGTGACGCTGTTTGTTTTGCAGTCAGGCCTACTTCAACATATATAGAACATACATCTGTACCAGCACCAAAAGTCAGGGGCGAACCGGCTTTAATAGCGTCAATTTGCACTTTCGGAACAGATTCTCCGCCACGACTTTTATAGTGATTCGTCTGTTCATAAGTTTGTGCCCATTGGTGCACCGCATCTATTACTTTCCCTAACTGGTAAATAGGGTTAGGGTGATCATTAGGGTCTGGAGAGTTGTCTAATATTGGGGTGAATACGCCTTCGCCGAGCAATTGAATGCGAAATAGCGCATAGCCATTACCCTGCCAAGTGACTCCCCAATCACACCCTTCCGCTGCAATAGCATAGTCTGCTACCACCCCTCCATGATGAAACAGATAGTTTGCGCCAATATCTTTACCTAAATAGTCTACACCTTGCCATTCTTCCATCGGCTCTGGGCCAATTTCACCCGGGCACGCAGTAAGATATAGCTTTCCAGATAAGTCTATACCTGCTTTCTTTAGTGCCTTGGCCGCCATCAAAAAACAACTCATGGGGCCTCGATCGTTACTAATGGGGTAACCTCGGAAACTGCCGTCTTCTAACCAACATTGCTGCCATTCCGGATTTGCCAAAGTTTCAGGTCGATATTTGTGCCGGTTAATATGCTCATCGTCGCTGGGGCTTTCCGTATCTAAATGAGCAGTAAACAGTAGGTTTTTTCCTAGTCCCTTGCCCCCGTACTCACCAATAACATTCTGCCTATGGGCTACGGCTCCAGTCGTGCGGGTTGTAAACCCTTCCTCAACTAGCCAATTGCGCACAAACTCACCCGCTTGCGCTTCTTCTCCAGAGCGACTAGGAATATTGCCGAGACTGAGCGCTAATTGCGTTAGCTCTTCCGTTTCAATGGCACTAGCAATAGCTGCCTTTTCCTCGTCGGTAACCGTGTAAGGCGTTTGAGTATCTGGGTTAAATAGCGATGTCATTGTGTCCCCCATATTGCGTGCACACTTTGCGTGTCAGTGAGCAGAGCAAAGCTTAATGCCATTGATCTTAAACTCGCCTGGTGAAGCTCGTCTTCATATGCGGCACACGCATCACTTACCACAAATACATGGTAATCGTGGTGAAACGCATCACGCACGGTAGACTCCACACAGCACTCTGTCGTTATTCCAGTTACCACTAGCGTGTCTATACCTTGAGTTTTAAGCCAACTATTTAGATCGGTTTGCCAAAATGCACTGTAGCGCGTTTTCAATACTACCTTATCGCTTGGCGTCGGCATGCACTGATAGAAAGCTTCACCTTGTGTCCCTCTACGACAAATTGCTTGCTCGCTTGTAGAGTCTTTTCCCTGTCGAGCCATCCATTCGCTCCACGCTTCAGAGTCTGTCTCAGGGGAAGTTTGTAGCCCTATGAACACAACAGGCAGCCCAATTCTGTGTGCATCTTCCACAAGTGAATTGATATTTGAAATGGCCGGAGCTAACCGTGACATGTCTACTCCATATTGGCCTAATAAGCCCTTTGGGCTTGCAAAGTCGTGCTGGACATCTACGATGCATAAAGCCGAACGCTCAGCACTTAGCCATGTGGGTTTTAATGGGGTCAGTACGTTTTGTTTGCTAGCCATAATGTGCTCTTAGCACTGGCAGAATTTCCTCGCCGAATAAAGTTAACCCTTGGTCATAGTCGTCAAAGTTCAGCATTACTCCGTCCATTTGGGTGTTGTCGAGCATACTAATTAGCTGGTCTGCGACCGAAGCAGGATCTCCGACAAGCTCACGACTCATAAAGGCACCTTGCGCACGTATTACCATGGCATTATCTTTTAATGCTGGGTCAATACCGTAGGAGCGCATCATTCCTTCTACTGCGCCAGCATCTTTGCCCTCGCGATATGCCTGAGCTTTCGCGAGTGCCTTTGTATTGTCTTTGTCTAGCACAAGAGTTGCCATGCAGTAGCACTTTATTGATTCGTCATACTCTTTGGCAATATCACGCGCCATTTGAGTAATAGAACGCGTTTCTGCATCATCCTTACCACCTACAAAACATGCGTCGGCATTCCGTACAGTAAAGCGTAAACCACGCTCAGACTGGCCTGCACACACCGTGAATGGTTTTTTCGCCGGCTTAGGCTCTGAAACACAATCTTCTAAGGTGAAGTACTTTCCATCAAAATCTACTCTAGGCTCAGTCCACAAGCGATTAACAATGGTGCTCCACTCTTGTGCGTACGCGTACCTTTCATCATGGTCAATGTCGTCGCGCCACGCGCCCATTTGATTTAATTCATCTCGAAACGAACCCGATACAATATTTAGCCCAGCCCGCCCATTTGAAATTTGGTCTAATGTGGAAACCATTTTTGCCACTGCACCTGGGTTCATCAGCAAAGTATGCACTGTGGCAATAATTCTGGCGTGCTGTGTAGCCTCTGCAAGTCCTGCCATCATGGTCATAGACTCTAATGAACAACCCCAATGATTGGTCTCGCCACCATAACCACGCCATTTTGCCATGGACATAATGAAATCCATGCCATATCCATCGGCTAACATAGCCGCACGTTTATTTTGTGCATAAGATCCATCTAGGGTGGGTGTGGCTGTTGATACGATCCAACCGCCTTTCGCAATTGGCAAAAATACACCAAATTCTTTTTTAGACATGTTATAGCTCCTTAGCTGCAGTGAGCTGAGTATCATTATGAACAGTGGGTGGCGAAACAGAGGCGGTTTTTTCCGCCCGCATAAAGGACACCACAACGAACACGACAGCCGGCATAGCCCCGACCAGTAAAAATGGCGACACAAACGACCCAGTAACATCGCGCATCGTGCCGCAAATATAAGGGGCACTTGCGGCCACGGTGGCAAACAGGTTTAAAGTTGAGAACAGTTGTAAGTATGGGCCTGATCCAAAGTAGCGTAGGATCAATACTGTGCACGACAAAAACGTGAGACCAAAACCAAAACCAATTGCTATTGCATAAATCACTTGAATGAAAAGGCTATTACCGTAGCTAAGCGCAACCATACCACCTGCCAACATTAATAAAGCGGCCTGCAACATTGTTTTAGGCTCAAAAAACTCAGCAATAAAGCCACCAATAACCCGAGACATCGCATTGCAGAATGCTTCTAACGACAGCATGGTGCTAGCTAGCGCAAAGGTAACGCCTATTTGTGTTAAGTGGGACACAGAGAAGCTATTCACTGTTGTACCTACCAACAACACACTGGTGTAAGCCGCACAAATTGCCCAATATTGCGGCGTGCGCAATGCGTCGCGAAAGCGCCAAGTTTCTCGGGTTTCATATACGTTGCTTTGGGTTGTTTTTTCTTCATCTTTAGGGGGAAGTTTTAAACGAGTAGCATCGGTAAAAGCCAATGATAGCCACATGAGCAACACAGAGGACGCAATTAGGGTAAGTGTAATAATCCAATGAAGTCGCCAATTGCCTAATGCGTCATTGGCTAACCAAACAATAAGGGGGCCTGCCACCCCACCAAGCCCGCCCATGGTGTAATAAAACCCAAAAGCCGTCGAACGCTTAACAAAGAAGTGGGTAATAATATACGTGCCGGGTATCGCGCCTACAAAGGTGTAACCCATCCCCACTAAAATACAGCCTAAGAAGTAGGTTGCTGGAATGTGTGTGGCATACAAGGTGAGAAAACCCACAGTCAGTAAACACAAACCCACAAAAAGGGTTTTGGCGATACCCCAGTTTTTAATGGTAATGGATGGCAAATAACCACTCACACCGCATGCCATGGCAAGGAAGGTAAATCCAAGCCCTGCAGTGGTCCATGTCCACTCTAATTCATTGACCATGAAAGGAATCACTACGCCTAAAGAAGAGAAAGTGGACGCACTGATTACGAAAAAGCACCAACTGAAAGTAAGCAAAATGAACCACGATTGTTTTTGGGCACTGATTTTAGGCATAAGTTATTTCCTCGTTAGCCTGACAACATTAGCAGCGTTACAATTCAGGCCCTAGTCGCTAAAAGATGAAATCGGCTATTACCAATCCCATGTATGGCAGGGTATAGTGTTAAGGTATCACTAGTTGAAGTACTACTTTTGTCTATACCCGCCTAACTTCTTGGCAATTTATGCAAACGTGAATAATTCCGGCATTTTTAGCCTTTCATCGTGCTATTTGCTGTCAGGTTCGCCTTTATTCATAACACTTCTTGGTATTTTCACGTGAACGCCTTGTACCGTATCGACCACCTGCGTTACCGTAAAGTCGCTGCCCACACTCATAAGAGAATACGCATCGTCTTTGCTTAATCCTCTGTGTTCGCTTAACAGCTCAAGCATATCAAGGGAGGCATTTTTCATGGCGATATTCAAATCCTCGTCAAATCCATGAACAATAAAATAATTTGGTGTCTCAAGTAGTGGCGATGGGAACACAAAGTCCTTTCGTAGAATAATTTGCATAGTAACGTCTAAGGATGCTTCTATCGCTGTACCACTTATCTCTCCGTCACCCTGAGATACGTGAGGGTCACCGATGGAGAATAGTCCGCCCTCTACTTGCACTGGATAGTACATGGTGGAGCCCGCCCCAATGCGCCAGTTGTCAATATTACCGCCGTGTTTACCCGGAGGAATGGTGCTAACACGGCCTGATTTGTCTGGCGCTACACCCGCTGTCCCTAAATGAGGACGAACCGGAACACGTACACCATTTAGCGCTTTGTGACGTTCGCACTCCGGACAATGGGTTACGGTGCCCGGCGTTTCATATTTACCCTTAAAGTCGTAGGCATAGTGTCCATGCGCCTGCATGCTTGCCGAATCTAGTCTATAAATTGTTACCCGCTCCTTCTCACCAAACTCTTCATACAAATGGCCCCAGTTGGCCGCCAAATTAGAGCCATAGGAAAAGCGAGGACGCATAGAGAGATAACGCACTTCTAGCATGTCGCCGGGCTGCGCGCCTTCTACATAAATGGGGCCTGTCATCAAATGTACACCCGGGTTTCTGTCGTCTTCAGGTATGCCCGCCCATACTGCTTTTAATGCATCATCCATCATAAGATCTGGCGCATCGCCCGCGTGGTGGGTCACGGCCTCCGCTTGAATAATGTCTCCACTTTTCACTTTAATTGCAGGAGCTTGAGTGGCTGAAAAGTAGCCCCAGTGGCAGTTTTCTACGGTGGCTTTTAAGGTGTGCAATGCCGAAGGATGCTTGCGGTCAGCATTGGTCAAGTCATCAATTTTTAATAATGCCATGAGGCGCTCCAGTAAAAGGTGAAGTTAGTATTTATTGGCGTATGCCCTTATTCGTAAATAAAGATTACTGGTGCTCCTCCCCAACTTCTTGCTTAGATACGCCCAGAAAGTTGGCCAAAATCCCCCGTTCACGTCGCTATAATGCAATACCTTACTGCAGTATGATGGTGGTCATATCTAACGAGCCATATTCACAGTATTGTGATTTAAATGTAACATTATCAGTAGGTTGACGAGCACCTAACACGTATAGTAAAGGAAGGTAGTGATCAGGACTGGGGACAGCTTGCTGAGCTTCTGGGCCGAAGGCTAAATAATCTACTGCGTGCTCCGGTGTGTTATTAGTCACTGCATTACGAATATAGTCACCAAACCGTTGTGCCCATGGATAGGTGGTATTACGCGCATTCCAGTTCATTACACCTAAATTGTGGACAATGTTTCCACTGCCTAAAATTAGGTAACCTTGCTCACGCAAGGCGGCTAATTTCTTTCCAATATTAAAGTGGTATTCGTTGTTTTGGGTGCGATCGATGGAAAGTTGTACCACAGGGATATCTGCCTTCGGATATACCTTAGACAATACACACCATGTTCCGTGGTCAAAGCCCCAACTCGTATCTAAGCTAGCATCTTCTTCGACTAGTAAGCTAACAACTTTATTTGCTAGCTCAACGCTTCCAGGCGCAGGATATTGCATTTCATACATTGCGGGAGGGAAACCACCAAAATCATGTATTGTGCGAGGGTTTTCATTGGCAGTTACCGCGGTTTTGTCGATATACCAGTGGGCTGATACACAGACAATACCTTTAGGCGTCGAAAATTCACTTGCCAAGTTGTCCCACATTTGTGTAGCTGGGTTATTTTCCAAGATGTTGCCTGGACTACCATGACCAATAAATATAGCTGGCATAATAGTGTTGAGTTCACTCATCGTTGCTTACTCTTAGCGTTGTACTAGATGCCATTACGCTATCCCGATAGACCTGCACAGTCTTGTATAAACCTGATTAAATAGTTGATAAAAAACGCCTAGCAAATTCAAGCAATGGCACTACATGCGTAAATTCCCCAGTTCTTTGGGCGTAAACAGACAAGAATCTCCTACACGGCTGACATACCGTTTACATGTTCATATTCAAACTGTGGGAAAAAGTCATGAAAGTAGCGGTAATCTGTGGCAGCCAACGAAAATCATCACAAACTGCCAAAGTAGGCCAATATGCGGTCAACCACTTAACCGACCTTGGTCACGACACCTATTTTTTAGATCTCGCCGTGCATCCGCTGACAAATTTCGACGATTCTTTTTGGTCTGAGCCTTCAGGCACATTGCAAACGCAATGGCAACCCATATCAGACGAGTTGAAAAGCGCCGACGCGCTTATTGTAATTACCCCTGACTGGCACGGGATGGTTCCCAGTTGCTTGAAAAATTTCTTTTTGTACTGTGGGGTAAAGGAAACAGCGAATAAACCGGGGTTAATCATTGCGTTGTCAGCGTCAACCGGTGGCTACTTGCCAGTGGCAGAACTACGTATAAGTAGCAGTAAAAACAATCGTATTTGCTGGATACCAGACCATCTAATTATCCGTAATGTCAAAGCGTGTTTTAATACGCCATGTCCCTCGGAAGATAAAGACGATACCTATATACAGGCTAGATTTTCCCACTCACTGGGCTTGCTATTGCAATATGCAGTAGGATTAAGCGGTGTGCGCGAAAGTGCTGTCGCCGATTACAAAACCTATCCTTTTGGCATGTAACAGTCGCTGTAGACTCATTGAGATCGGAGTAAATCATGGCATCTAATACTATTAGTATTACCCCACTTACACGTAATATTGGCGCTGAAATTGGCAATATAGATTTAACAAAGCCCCTAAGTGCAGAGGTAGAAAATCAACTCAAAAACGCCATTGCCCAATATCAGGTCATTTTTTTTCATGACCAAAAGATTAGCCATGAACAGCACATGGCGGTAGGGCAGATATTTGGCGATCTCATTATTCATCCCGGAGCAAAAGGAATAGAGGGCTACGACAAAATTGTGGCTATACACGCCGATAAAGACTCTAAATACATTGCAGGAGACAACTGGCATTCTGACTTAAGCTGTAATGCGCAGCCTCCGATGGGTTCAATGTTGTACATCCACACGCTTCCAGAAGTTGGCGGCGACACGCTTTTTTCATCCATGTATGCTGCCTATGACGCGCTATCTCCCGCTATGCAGCAGTATTTAGAGGGATTGCAAGCAGAGCACGACGCAAATCACGTATACCATGCTATTTATGGAGATTACGGAACGGCTTACCCTTGTAATGTTCACCCAGTAGTACGTACTCACCCCGTTACAGGTAAGAAGGCTATTTTTGTTAATGCGTCCTATACCACCCGCATACTCGGTGTATCTAAAAACGAAAGTGATGGTATTTTAGCGATGCTCTATGAACTGACCAAAGATCCAAACTTTCAGGTGCGATTTAGCTGGCAACCTCATTCAATCGCCATATGGGATAACCGTTGTACTCAACATTTTGCAGTATGGGATTACTTCCCCGATACCCGTTCAGGATACCGCGTAACCATTGGCGGCGATACGCCTTATTAGCTAAGCACGTGCAACTATGTTGCCGAGATAATTACGATGTCGATAGACAATCTGAATTTCGCCAAGATGATGCAGTTACTACTTCTGTACAGTTTCGTATCGTTAAAACTCAATGCATATTTACATGGCTAGCGGAAGTTAGCGTAGGTAGATTAATAGGCGGCCTTTTTGGCGTTGCTCTTGATGTCTACACTGCAATCACCATGTCATATTGAATTGAGTATACATAATGAATACAACGCTTCTAAAGGTTTGCGCCATATGTGCGGTTGCCGGTATCAGCGGCATACTGCCGCTTCCCACTCTGGTTAAAGCCGTTGTTGTCGTTGTGGCACTCATTGGATTGTTATTAATAAAGACAGAAGACGGCGAATAAAAAAGCCACCAAGAGTTAACTTGGTGGCTTCTTATATATGTCATGTTGTTGATGTTAAAAGCTATGCCTTTAAATCAACAAGCGAGACGGATGATTACATCATGCCGCCCATTCCGCCCATGCCGCCCATGTCAGGCATTGCAGGCGCAGCTTCTTCTTTAGGTAGTTCAGCTACCATTGCTTCGGTAGTGATCATTAGTGAAGCAATTGACGATGCGAACTGAAGTGCAGAGCGTGTTACTTTAGTTGGGTCAAGAATACCCATCTCAAGCATGTCGCCATAGGTATCGTTACCTGCGTTGTAACCGTAGTTACCTTCGCCGCCTTTAACTGCGTTGATAACAACAGAAGCTTCAGCACCGGCGTTAGACGCGATTTGACGTAGAGGTGCTTCCATCGCACGTAGTGCAAGCTTAATACCTACAGTTTGGTCTTCGTTGTCGCCAGTTAGCTCGCTAAGCTTAGACGCGGCGCGAACTAGAGCAACACCACCACCAGGTACTACGCCTTCTTCAACCGCGGCGCGCGTTGCGTGTAGTGCATCTTCAACACGGTCTTTCTTCTCTTTCATTTCAACTTCGGTTGCTGCGCCCACTTTAATGACTGCAACACCGCCTGAAAGCTTAGCAAGACGCTCTTGAAGTTTTTCTTTATCGTAGTCAGATGAAGACTCTTCAATTTGACCTTTGATTTGAGCACAACGGCCTTCAATCGCTTCTTGGTCGCCGTTACCGTCAACAACAGTGGTGTTGTCTTTGTTGATAACAACGCGCTTAGCAGTACCAAGGTCTTCGAGTTGTACTTTTTCAAGCTCAAGACCAATCTCTTCAGAGATTACAGTACCGCCAGTTAGAATAGCAATGTCTTGTAGCATGGCTTTACGACGGTCACCAAAACCAGGTGCTTTAACCGCTGCCACTTTAACAATACCGCGCATGTTGTTAACGACTAGAGTAGCAAGCGCTTCGCCTTCAACATCTTCAGCGATGATCATAAGCGGCTTACCAGCTTTCGCTACGCCTTCAAGGGTAGGAAGTAGTTCACGGATGTTAGAGATTTTCTTGTCAACCAATAGGATGAACGGGTTGTCTAGTTCAACAGTGCCGTTTTCTTGGTTGTTGATGAAGTATGGAGATAGGTAACCACGGTCGAACTGCATACCTTCAACAACGTCTAGTTCGTTTTGAAGTGCTTGACCTTCTTCTACAGTGATAACACCTTCTTTACCTACTTTTTCCATTGCTTGTGCAATGATGTCGCCTACTTCTGCGTCTGTGTTTGCAGAGATAGTACCAACCTGAGCGATAGACTTGCTGTCTGCACAGTCAGTAGAAAGCGCTTTAAGCTCTTCAACTGCAGCAATAACAGCTTTGTCGATACCGCGCTTAAGATCCATTGGGTTCATACCCGCAGCAACGCTCTTAAGGCCTTCAGTTACAATAGCTTGCGCGAGTACTGTTGCAGTAGTAGTACCGTCACCCGCTTCATCATTCGCCTTAGACGCTACTTCTTTAACCATCTGTGCGCCCATGTTTTCAAACTTGTCTTCAAGTTCGATTTCTTTCGCTACAGATACACCATCTTTAGTAATGGTAGGGGCACCAAATGACTTATCTAGTACAACGTTACGGCCTTTTGGACCTAGGGTTACCTTAACTGCGTTTGCTAGGGTGTTAACACCTTTAAGCATTTTTGAACGCGCGTCATCACCAAAACGTACTTCTTTAGCTGCCATGATTCAATTCCTCTCTAATTCGGTTAAACGTTAGTTGTTATTACTCAACAATCGCAAGAATGTCGCTTTCGCTTAGGATTAGAACTTCTTCACCATCCAGCTTTTCTGTTTTAACGCCGTAACCGTCATTGAAAATAACGGTGTCGCCAACTTTAACGTCTAGCGCTTTTACGTCGCCGTTATCAAGAATACGACCGTTACCTACTGCGATGACTTCACCGCGAGTAGATTTTTCCGCTGCAGAACCAGTCAGAACGATGCCGCCTGCAGATTTACTTTCTTGCTCTGCGCGTTTAATGATTACGCGGTCGTGTAAAGGACGAATTGCCATTTTCAAGTCTCCTGAAAATTCCACTATTCAAGTTTAAGTGATTACCGGTATTCAGTTATCTGAATACCGAATGCTTGGGATGCCCATTTCTGGGCAGTTAAAATCTTATCTGCGAGGATAAATGGGGGAGTGTCCTGACAACTTCAAGGGTTTTTACATAAAAAAATGTAAAAAAATTGATTTTAACGTTACTTCAATCGCTTATCAGGATCGTTTTGCGTTTTATCAGCAAACTCGCCTTCGATGACATCACTGTCGTCACGCCCGCCATTACGCTGGCCGAAGGGGTCATTGCTTTGCTCAAATGGGTTATGTTGCGCACCTTGCTGATAGTTGAACCCGCCAGCGGCTCCCGCACTACCTGGCACGACAACCCGCATCTTCATGTGTTTGCTTACTTGGGCAGCAAGAAAATGGCGTGAACCTGGTAGCGCAAATAAAAAACCGAATATGTCAGTGATAAACCCTGGCGTTACCAGTAATATGCCCGCCACCACTAGCATGAGCCCTTCAACTAACTCGTTGCCGGGCATCTCATTGCGCTGCATTTTCGCTTGCGCGGTTTGCAAGGTATTTATTCCTTCACGTTTAACAAAGTATGCCCCTATAAACGCGGATAAAATAACCAGCCCAACCGTGTTCCAACCACCAATAATGTCGCCAACATGTACCAATAGTGCTATTTCAACTATCGGTAGAATGGCAAAAAGTAAAAATAAAACCCGCAAAACCCTTCCTCTTTCTAACGTGTCATAGTCAGTTATAAGGGCTAAGACACTAATAACAAGCAAAGGTGCAATGGTTTCGGTTAATAGGCAAGGTAAAGCGACCGATGACGAATATGGTAAGCTTGGTTTATGAAAGAATAGGCTGCACATCCCGGTCTAATCAATCAGGTCAAATGAGGAGGCGAATAATGTCGTTACGTGTGGTTTTGTGTACGGCGCCAAATAAGGCGATTGCACAGCAAATTGCGAATTCCTTGGTGGCTGAAAAGCTTGCTGCATGTGTCAATATTATCAGCGGTATTGAGTCAGTGTACGAATGGCAAGATCAAATCGAAACCGACCAAGAGTACCAGCTAATCATAAAAACCGCCTCCACTTGCCTCGACAATGCCTTTCAATGTGTTTGTGCGTTGCACCCTTACGATGTGCCAGAGTGGATAGTGTTAGATGCGTGTGCAAGCGAACAATATGGCATGTGGATGCGTAACGTTCTAAACAATCACTAAGTATGTGTAACAATAAAAATAAAACAAAGACGAATTAACCATGATAAAAATGAAAAATCCCATGCTGTTGTTGCGCACACTAATGTGTCTGTTAGTGGTACAAGTCAGTGGGCCAGCATTTGGGCAACTGTCTAACGACTTCGACGACCCTTTCGGTGATGAACCTGAATATTTGCCTGTGGATCAGGCATTCATGTTCGACTTTAATCAAGATCAACAAGACTTAACGGTAAGTTTCACCATTGCAGAGGGTTACTATCTATACAAAAAGCAATTTAAATATGTCGCGAAAAATGCCGAGATAGGGGAAGCCTCTTACCCTAAAGGCAACATCATTGAAGATGAATTTTATGGTGAATCTGAAGTTTTTCACCAGCAAGTAGACATTCATATTCCCCTTACCCAGGTATCGGCAGATGGGATAGTTAAAGTACGTTACCAAGGTTGCGCCGAGGCAGGTTTGTGTTACCCGCCAACGGTAAAGGTGGTGTATGTAGACGCATTGGCGAAAAGTCCCGCGCACGGGAGTACGGCAACAAGCGAGCAGTACTCTTTGGCAGATAAGCTAATCAATAAAGACAATCTCGCCCTCACGTTACTGCTGTTTCTAGCCCTAGGTATTGGCCTTGCTTTTACACCCTGTGTATTCCCCATGTATCCCATTGTGTCGGGTATCGTTATTGGCCAAGGCAAACCCAAAGGGCTATCACACTCATTTTGGCTTACTTTTGTGTACGTTCAAGGCATGGCAATTACCTATTCTCTGTTAGGTGTCGCGGTGGCGGTTGCAGGGGCGCAATTTCAGGCTGCCTTACAACACCCCGTGGTGTTAAGCGTATTTATTGGTTTATTTGTACTATTAGCTGTTGCTCTATTTGGCGGGTTTGAGCTGCAACTGCCTGCAAAATGGCAAGAACGATTAACCCATTTAAGTAACAACCAAACCGCAGGTAGCTTTGCCGGTGTGTTTGTGATGGGTGTACTTTCAGGGCTAATTGCCTCCCCCTGCACCACGGCGCCGCTCACTGGCATTTTGTTATTTATCGCCCAAACGGGGGATATGCTACTGGGGTTTGCCTCGCTTTATTTGCTTAGCTTAGGCATGGGTATTCCGCTTATTCTTTTTGGCATCACTGGCGGAAAGCTGTTACCGAAAGCAGGTAACTGGATGAATGTGGTAAAAGTCACCTTTGGCTTTATGATGTTGGCCGTGGCCATTGTGTTTATTGAACGGCTGTGGACAAGCCCATTATCAGATTTCATTTGGGCGGCCTGGGGCTTTGGTCTGTTTGGATATTACTGGTATATCAATCGTCACACGCCTGCCACCAAGGCAAAATTGATACGCGCCATTATCGTCGCCATGGGTATTATGGGCAGTGTGTCGGTGGCATTCCATGCGGGCATTAACGCCGAATTGTGGGGCGAGCAAAAAGCCCACCCTACGTTTCAACAGGCGAGAAATCTCGATGAACTTTACGCGAATATTGCACAAGCTAATGCCGAGGGTAAAACCGTGATGGTGGACTTGTACGCAGACTGGTGTGTAGCGTGTAAAGAGTTTGAAAAATACACCTTCCCCAGCGAAAACGTGCAAGAAGCACTTCAAAACACGGTGTGGATGCAAATGGATTTAACCGATAACACGCCAGAGCGGCAAGCGGTGTTCGACAAGTTTGACGTGTTGGGTTTGCCTACTATCTTGTTTTTTGACAATGAAGGAAACGAGCTTAAACGCGCCCGAGTCACCGGCTTCATGAAAGCAGATGCCTTTGCCGCCCACGTTAACTCATCGGTAAATAGCGGAGCTTCTCGTTAATAAACACGAGGAACCGCTAACCAACTTGTGTTTTTAGGGGCGGCGTTACCCCAACGTATAAGATAATTTTTCGCCATGACTTGGTCTATTTTTAGCTAAGTCATGGCGCTATAACGCCCTTACTGCCTACCTTTGGCGAAATCGTCAGCGCTACTTTTCGGCTAACCTGTACTCAAAACTTTGCACCGAAAACACCTGATTAGACCAGTATTTTGCTGCGAAAACTTTCACTTTTACTATAATCGGTTGCTAATTCAATAAACGAGCGGAATTATTGGCTTTTTTTCGTGCAACTGTCACATTTTTTTGTTGAAATGACATTTAATGTGATTTTTTAACGAAGATAGCAGCAAATTCAATGAATATTTTGTTACTAAATGGCCCTAACCTAAATATGTTAGGACAACGTGAACCTGATAAGTACGGCTCGCAAACCTTGCAAGACATCGTGGATGATCTTCAAGCGCAAGCTGAGTCAAGTGATGTTACGCTTAGTCACTTTCAGTCGAATGCTGAGCACGAGCTTATTGACTGTATTCACAATGCAATGGGGAACATAGATGCCATTATTATTAACCCTGCTGCTTTCACGCACACCAGTGTAGCCCTTCGCGACGCACTGTTAAGTGTCAGTATTCCATTTATTGAAGTGCACCTGTCTAACGTACACGGTCGCGAACCGTTTAGACACCACTCCTATTTTTCTGATGTTGCAGCTGGCGTCATCGTTGGCTTTGGCGCAATAGGCTATTCACTTGCGCTAACTGCAGCAATCAATTTACCGAAATCGCAAAATTAACGCAGAGACAGAACATGGATATTAGAAAAATTAAGAAGCTAATCGAACTTGTGGAAGAATCTGGCATTGCCGAGCTAGAAATCACAGAGGGCGAAGAGTCAGTACGTATTCACCGTGGTCCCACCGGCGTTCAAGCGCCTATGAATTATAGCTTTGCGGCGCCTCAAGCGCCACAAATGGCACCGCCACCAGCGGCGCCTATTGCAGAAGCCCCTGCTGCTGTAGAACCTGCTGCGCCAGAAGGCCACGTGGTTAAGTCTCCTATGGTAGGTACCTTCTACCGCGCCTCTTCTCCTACTGCTAAGCCGTTTGCCGAAGTTGGTCAACAAGTCAAAGTTGGCGATACCCTTTGTATCGTTGAAGCAATGAAGATGATGAACCAAATTGAAGCTGATAAAGCCGGTGTGGTGAAAGCCATTCTGGTAGAAAACCAAGATCCAGTAGAATTCGATCAACCTATGTTCATCATTGAATAAGTGAGTGCTGCATCATGCTAGATAAAGTACTTATTGCTAACCGCGGCGAAATTGCGCTACGTATACTTAGAGCTTGTAAAGAGCTAGGTATAAAGACAGTAGCCGTGCATTCAACCGCGGATAAAAACCTAAAACACGTGTTGCTTGCTGATGAATCTATTTGTATCGGTAAAGCATCTGCCACTGAAAGTTACCTGAACATTCCCCGTATCATTGCCGCCGCGGAAGTGACTAACTCTATTGCTATTCACCCTGGCTACGGCTTTTTAGCGGAAAACGCTGACTTTGCGGAAGCAGTAGAAAAAAGTGGCTTTATTTTCATTGGCCCCACCGCCGAAACCATCAACTTGATGGGTGACAAAGTGTCGGCCATTAGTGCAATGAAAAAAGCGGGTGTACCTTGCGTACCGGGCTCAGACGGCCCTCTTTCCGGTGATGAAGAAAAGAATAAAGCGATTGCTAAGCGCATTGGCTACCCAATTATCGTAAAAGCTGCCGGTGGCGGTGGTGGTCGCGGTATGCGCGTGGTTCGCAGCGAAGGTGAGTTGGTGAAAGCCATAGAAACCACCCAAGCGGAAGCTGGTGCAGCGTTTGGGAACGCCACGGTTTACATGGAGAAGTTCTTAGAAAACCCACGCCATGTTGAAATTCAAGTGTTGGCTGACGGTCAGGGTAATGCCATTCACCTTGGTGAGCGTGACTGCTCAATGCAGCGTCGCCACCAAAAAGTCGTTGAAGAGGCGCCAGCGCCGGGCATATCCGAGCAAATGCGAGCCAAAATTGGTGACCGATGCCGCAGAGCTTGTATTGAAATAGGCTATCGCGGTGCAGGTACTTTCGAGTTCTTATACGAAAACGGCGAATTCTATTTCATAGAAATGAACACCCGTATTCAGGTAGAACACCCTGTCTCTGAAATGATTACCGGTGTAGACCTTATTAAAGAGCAACTTCGCATTGCCGCAGGCCAACCACTTTCAATTGACCAATCGCAAATTCAGATTCGTGGCCATGCTATTGAATGCCGTATTAACGCGGAAGATCCTGAAACCTTTATACCAAGCCCAGGTCCCATTGATATCTTTCACGCACCAGGCGGTTTAGGTATACGCTGGGAGTCACATATCTATTCTGGGTATGTAGTGCCACCGTATTACGACTCTATGATTGGCAAGCTTATTACCTATGGTGAAAGCCGCGATGAAGCCATTGCGCGCATGCGTCACGCCCTAGATGAACTTGTGATAGAAGGCATTAAAACCAATATTCCTTTGCAACGTTCGATTATGGCCGATGAAAACTTCTTCGCGGGTGGAACTAACATCCATTACCTTGAGAAGAAATTAGGTATGTCATAGTACCGTTTTTATCCCCCTTAGCGTCGTCTCTTAAGGATTACGAGACGGCGCTTTTTCGTTTTTTCCTTCATCAAGTACCTCTCACTCCCATTTTCTGTTTTTACGATTAAAACAATCAATATTTAAGATTTTTCTTATTAAGAGCAAAACTCTATACTGATTCCATTGTTAGCCCTCCCTGCTAACAGTGAAGCAATTTTGTTTCTAGTTGTGTTTACCCTCATTGGAGTCCACCTCCATTTCTTGCCGGTGTCTATCACCGGCTTTTTTTTGCCAAAATTAAAATCATTTAATAGGCTTGGGCAGTATCTAATCTATCGCGCGTAAACTTATCATCCATGGTGAAGCATAATAATGACAGGTAATCATCCCAAAGCAGTAGTCATGCCCTTTGCACTTTTGTTCGTTGTCGTGAGTATTTGCGGTTGTATGCTTTTTACGCCCGTATTAGCTAGCTCAGTCGTGTCGCAAAAACTCGATCTTCAATATCGATTTGATACGCGCTCCGACCGACCTAGTCGACATCAATACCGTGTGCGCTATTACCCTAGCTTATCCTTTGGCGATCAACGTCATTGGTCACTCAATGGGTTCATAGTCAGCGGCGACGATTTTGCTTCTAGCCATAATACCCTGGGTAGTGATAACGCCGATTACCTGTATGCCCGCCGCGTTTTTGTTCGCTATCAATCTGATTATGGAAAAACAGAGATAGGCGTAATACCGACTTACAAAGGGCGAGTTTCTTCAACGGGGTTATCTAAAGATGGGTGGATCACCGGCATCAGAAACGTGTTTCAATTACAAGACGACAGCGCCTTTGAAGTGGTTGTCGGCCAACTAAGCGACACCCAAGCAAATCGCGCGTTGTCTTTAGGGGGCGAAGAAGATTACGTAGAAATAGAGTATTCCGCCAACATGGGGAAAAAGCACAGTTATGAAGCCAGTATTGAGCGAATGACAGCGCAAAACTTTATACGGGGAGAATATCGCTACCAGATTACCCCGAGCCACACCGCCTTTTTTGAAGCGATAAAACGTCTTGACGATGCTAGCGCGAAAGTTGTGGTGGGTTTGTCAGGTTCGCTGTCACTTTATCATTATCCTCTTGAGTATTTTTCTCACTACTCTCATGTTGATGACGACTTCGGCGCCCGTGCAGAACTAACTGAAGATTTTCTTGGCACAGGACACGGTGTATCGCTGGAAGTCAGTGGAAACCTGGTCAGGCATCATCACCTTGAATGGTTTAGTCGAATCGATGTTGTAGACAGTGTCACCAGAGTAATGGCGGGAATAAAACTCTCTCTGGCTCAAAATTAAAAAAAGGCCCATCAAACGATGGGCCAAACAGCAAGAACGCGTACGCACTTTAACAGTGCATAATAGATACGCCACCTGGGCTTATTGTGTTCACCAAAGTAAATTACGTATTTTTAACCTTCACACCTTTCATATGCCAGCGCGATTTATTAGTATTGATAGTGAGCACTATCAATAAACGCTTTGGTTTTTAATAGTGCTCACGCCGTTCATGTTTTTCCATTTGTATTGATTAAGGTAGAGAAGGTTTCTTCAGTGCCCCAGAGATATACACAACTAAAAGATCAACTTCCTGTTTCTAGACTCACGCTTAACGTGCTGCTCGCCTTACGGCTGATGTATGATGATGTAAACGACGTGGTAAAGCTCGACAGTGATATAGAAGAACTCATACACTTTCCAGAAAGACTCAGTGACAGTTACCGTGCGGAATGGGAAAGCTACGTTCGTCGCGCACTCGTTAACGAGTTTAAGCAACATGGCGACGCGTCACCCGCCACTTTCATTGCTTCAATTATGGAACGGGTAGAGGCTGTGCAAGCATCAAACCCTCGGTATGCCGCATTAATGCCTATTATCGAGCGTGCACAACAGGTTAATCACGCTGAAAATACGCACCTTTTTCCGTCACCATGGCGGCAACAAATTATGGCGCTACTGCTGCCGGTTACCGCGGTTACGCCGCCAGACAAAGATAACTCATAATTCCCATTACGCTTTCTTATTAGCACTTTTTACTTTGTATTGAGAAGGGCAATACCCTCTGTCTACCCCTGCTGGACGTAAGCTGGCGTGCTTCGTTTTTCGTCCTGATACTCGTTCTCGCCAGTTCTTAAATGTCTTATGCCTGAGGTGCGCTCGCATCAACGCAATCACTTCTTTTTCGGGTATTCCATACAAAGCCTCTATGGCTTCAAATGGCGTGCGATCTTCCCACGCCATTTCAATAATTCGAGATTTGTCTTCTTCGCTGTACATGGCAAAACAACATTCACAATTAGGTACTGCTTTTACGCATTTAGGAATATTTTGTTCACTACACCCAATGATTAAGTACTACTTTCATCGTCTTTTTCGAACGCCAACTTGAGCAGTTCCGCGGCGGCTTTAGCGTCGCTCAACGCGCGGTGATGCCTTTCCATCTTAATATCAAAATGTTGGGTTAAATTTGCAAGGGAATAAGATGTTAAACCAGGATATGTACGTCGCATTTCGCGCACTGTGCACATTTTAGGCCGGCGATAGGTGTGCTCTAATCGAGCAAACTCTTGTTTAATGAAGCCATAATCAAAATTAACGTTGTGGGCCACAAATACAGCGTCTTCCGTGAAAGCATTGATATCTTCTGCAACATCGGCAAACACCGGGGCGGAGGCTACCATTTCATCTGAAATACCCGTTAAACGCGTTATATTGTTTGGAATTCGCCGCATTGGGTTAATTAAGGTTTGATACTGAGCAATCTCTTCACCCGCCACAAGCTTAACCATGCCAATCTCAGTTATCCTATTATAACTGTTGTTACCACCCGTGGTTTCTATGTCGACCACCACGTAAGGTTGTGCTGGATCTCTCACCCAGTTCACTGTGGTAACCGCCACTTCAAATCCTGCCTGCTGTAAGCGTTGAATAGACACCAGCTGGTTACGCCGTAATTGGTCGCCAGGCGCTTTAATCTCTTCAAAACGTAGGGTGTTATCTAACACCATAATATCGGGAAAGCCATCTCGTAAGTTTTCGAAATCTCGGCTCATCATACGCAATAAATTAAATATTGCGGGCAACTCTCCATGCGTTATCAGGGCGTCTAGGGGCGCGAGTAGGCCGCTTGACCACATAAATAAGCTATTCACCTTCCCGTAATGTTGGGTAGCCATTTTGTGTATATGGTGGCGTAGCTTTTGTTCGCTGTTTAGTGCAGTAAGCAACGACTCTATGCTATTTTCAAATTTTGTGTAGAAATTGTTTTGCTTAAGAGAAAGCGGGCGACGGTCAAATTCTGTAACCAGTGTGTCTTCTTCATAAAGCTGCTGCCAAAATGTTAACCCAAACAAGCTGCGCCAAAGCCGGTTTTCGGTACGCCAACCTTGCACGCCTTGTCTTGCATAATAGGCTAAAACGCCCCGCTCTACTTGTTGGTTTTGGCTAACATCTATATCCAGAGATTTGCTTGCGTTACGCAGCATATCGGTCACCGTACTGGTGCGCTTCTTGTGATATTTTCGAGCATAGAAATCCTCGGCGAACGCTAACAGCGTGTCTGATTGCGGGTTGTCTATAATGTGCTCTAGATGCTGTTTTACTGCATCGGTATCGCCCGCTTTGTAGGTTTCTCTAAGCCATTTTTCTTTTGCTTTATCGCTTTGTGCCAATTTAAGAATATCGAGAGCTTTTAACTTATCAAACTCCATTAATTTCATGCCCAAAGCATAAATAAATTGGTCTCGATAAAATGCAGCCGACACACTCTGTACATCAGGAAAAGGTAGCTTGGCTACTCCAAGTAATGCCGCTTGATCGTAATAGGCCAGCTTGCTGTAGCGATCGGCGTAAAACCACGCCGCTTCTGTATCTTCTTTGCTGTCAAATCGCGCGCTATTGCCAACCGAGTCAGACCGCGTACGCATGACACCCAGATCGCGCATTGAAAACTGATTCAGCCGGCTTTTGGTATTGCCAAAGTAAACAAACAGTAAAAAGCGCAGAGCATTGTCAAACAAGCATACTAAATAATGGTCTAGTGAAAAGCGATCAGGCCACCCATGTAGCGCAATTTCTTGGCGCAACCTTTCAACTAATTTGGGTTTGGTGAGTGCCGATAACCCTTGCGTACTCCCGTAGGTAGCCATGAGTTCGATAATGGCGTCTTTCGTCAGTACGCCCGCCATATCCTGTACCGAGGCATGGGATAAATCACCGAACCACCCGCTTTCAATAAGGCTATCGATTTGCTGTTGCGGGAGTGATATTTCAGCATAATTAAATTGGCTACGATCGATGACGGCGTACTTGCGGTTGGCAGCACGCACCACAATGCACTGTTTATCTTCATCTAAGGCGCAAAAGCGCGTAATAAAGGTATTGGCCTGCTCGGTCAATAAGTGGCCACTCGCCCCATCAAAGAAGCGCAAAAATTCATGAAAGTGGGTTAAATAGTATCGGGGCGGTAAGTCTTTTCGCATTTTAAGGCACTGATCATCGAAACCACCAACAGTGTATATTTATACAGCACACTTAATCAACCCTTTACTTCTTAGCAATCCAGAGCCGCTTTTATCGCGTAAAAGAATAACTCGGGAATTAATGGCGGTGAGAATAATGAGTTTAACGCGTTCCATGGGGTTTTCATGCCCCTATTGCATGGCGCCCAATGAGGTAGAAATAGATGAGATCAACGACGTTGGTCAAGTTCAGGTATTAGATTGCCAAGTATGTTGCCAGCCTATCGAATTGAGAGTGTTCCAACAGGGTGATGACATTGATTTAGAGGCGACCTGCGAAAATGAGTGAACCATGTAATACCTACAAGCTTGACGATATCACCACCATGCCTCAACGCTATCGGGCAAACTTTATCAACAGTTTATCAGGCTTTAAGTCAGCGGCACTGCTTGGTACCACTGATGGAAAAAGTCATAACTTAGCGATTGTAAGTTCGGTGGTACATGTTGGCGCTAATCCTCCTTTACTCGGTATGATAATGCGCCCCCATACGGTACAACGAGACTCATTGAACAATATTAAACAGCAAGGTGTGTACACCCTCAATCATGTTCATACGCAATGGGTAGATAAAGCCCATCAAACCTCAGCCCGCTATCAACCACAAGAAAGTGAGTTTGAAAAAGTAGGGTTAACGCCCTGGTTTAGCGATAATTTCAACGCACCGTATGTGGCTGAGAGTCATATAAAGATAGGCTTGAAGGTAGAGCAGCATTTTACGTTGTGTAACCAAACAGAGATGGTGATAGGGGCAATTAAAGAAGTACACCTTAATAAGGCCATGATGTCTGAGGACGGTTATGCGGATATCGAACGTGCAGGTAGTGCCTGTATATCTGGCCTTGATAGTTATCATAGTACCCACCGCATTGCGCAGTTTAGCTATGCGAAACCTGACACACCGTTAACCAATAAGTAAACTTTATGGGTGCCATTCATGTCTCATTCATCTAAACAGGCTATAGTTAGATGAATGAGATTTAATCTGGATCAATGAAGTTATTTCGTATTTAGCCGATCCTGACAATGCGCGTTATAGTATAATGTAGTGATAGAAAGAAACCTGCCTACGGGCAGGTTTTTGCGTTTAAAGCCTTGAATAAAAAAGAATCATTCTCGTTATTATCTCACTTGGAGAGAATTATGAAATCTGTAAACCGTCGCGACTTTTTGAAGTTGTCAGGGACAAGCTTAATAGGGCTAACCTTAGGTAGTGTTGCACTTCGCGCTCAGGCGCAAGAGCAACTTCAAGCGGATGATCCAACAGCCAAAGCACTTAACTACACCCCAGCCTCAACGGTTGACGGCGCACAGTGCAAAAATTGTATGTATGTACAAGGCGCAGATGGTGAAAACTATCGCCCTTGTGCGTTATTCCCCAATAAATTGGTTAATGCCAATGGCTGGTGTAGTGCTTGGGTTAAACGCCCCAGCTAAGACAGTGACAACAGGGCAAGTTAGTTAGCCTTTAGGTAACTGGCGTAGGCCCATATCAGCGAAAAGCCCCATTAGTGGGGCTTTTTAGTTTTACTGTCCACTCACAATATCTTCAAGTTCAGGGCTTTCCAAACGGCTTGGTAATAAACCTGGTTTTACATAAGCGCCATGCTTGGCTTCAAAAACACTGCCTATACGCAAGACTTTTTCATCTTGCCATTTACTGCCTATAAAACTTAACCCTACCGGTAATTGTTTTACCTCACCTGCCGGTACGGTTAAATGTGGGTATCCAGCAATGGCGGCTAAATAGCCAATTCCAATAAAGCCAACTGGCGAATGATCACCATAGACACCATCAATCAAAAAGGCGGGGCTATTTGAGGGCGCGACCAATATGTCCACCCCATTGTCCTGCATGAGTTTATCAATGCCATTTGTACCCGCCGTATTTTGCACTAAGCTTAATGCACTTTTGTATTCATCACTGTCGATGGCCGGCGCGGCTAGGGACTTTTCAAAAATATCTTGGTTGAAAAGCACGAGCTCTTTCTTGTCGGTTTTATTAAACGCAATAAGCGCTTCTAAATTGCGAGCAGGAATATCCGCGGGGCTATCCGCTAAATACGCATCAATTGTATGATGAAACTCACTGAGCAGCACGGTGTACGAATCAGACCAAAAGCTGTCTGGTTGCTCAAAATCGTTAATATCAACCAATTCTGCGCCCGCGGCTTCTAGAGTTTCTAGCGCATTTTCATACACCGAAAGTACATGTGGGTTGTCGCCCTGACGATAGCGTACTACGCCAACACGTATGCCTTTTAGATCCGTGGCCAACATACTTTCTTCGAGGGAAGGCAACAGGTGATCTTCTGCATCGGCGGTAGCGGCGTCTTTAACATCCACGCCATCCATGACCGAAGCCATTAACCACGCGTCGTTAACATTGGCGGTCATTGGCCCTGCGGTATCTTGTGAGGATGAAATAGGCACTATATAAGAACGTGAAAGCAAACCAACAGTAGGCTTAAACCCCACAATTCCATTCATAGATGATGGGCAGATAATAGAGCCATTGGTTTCTGTTCCTACCGCTAAAGAGCTTAGCCTTAGCGCCATCGCTGCCCCTGAACCGGATGACGAGCCGCAAGCGGTGCGCGACAGTAAATGAGGATTACGGGTTAGTCCACCCACTGCGCTCCAACCACTGATAGAAGATTCCGACCGAAAGTTTGCCCACTCAGATAAGTTCGTTTTACCTAAGATTATGGCGCCTGCCGCTTTTAAGTTGGCAACAATAGGGGCATCGCGACCTGTACGGTTGTTAACAAGCGCCATAGAACCGGCTGTTGTCGGCAACTCACTGGCTTCAATATTATCCTTTAATAATACCGGTATACCATGCAATGGGCCGGTGAAAGTGCCTTTCTGCGCTTGTTCATCGGCAGCTTTCGCTTGTGCAATGGCATTCGAGTTAAGCACTAAGATACTGTTTACTTTTTTGTCCCGCTCTTCTATACGCGCTAAATAACCGGTAACAAGTTGTTCAGAGGTAAGCGTACCGTTTCTGATGGCCTGTGCCTGCTCTGCAGCAGGCTTATCTAGCCATGTGTTGGTAACACTGGGGGCTGTGTCATTCGACTGAGCTTTGCAACCTACCACCACTATTGCTACTGCTGCAATTAAGAGTTTGAGCTTCATTATGTATTTCCCTGTTATTGTTTTTTATTTGTCGTTTTATACAGCATGCGACATATATAGTTCACAGGTCAACAAACATACAGAAACTAACGAAAGTTTAAAGGCTGGACAGGAGTAAGGGGTAAGGCTTCTTGTCGAATAGGGGTAAAAAGCAAGTTTTCTAACCCGAAATTATCAAGCAATGCTTGATAGCGGCCGTCTGCAATGAAACGCGCTAGTGTTGTGTTGAACTGATGACGTAACGCTGGGTCAGGGATGGCTGCACTATAGGTACTGACGGGAAAGATTTCATGAATTTGGGTAGCATACTGTTGTTTTTTTGGAAACTGGCTTTTTATATAGTGAAATATGTTTCTATCGAGAATAGCCACATCAACGCTACCAAGCAGTAGCAAACTGACTTGGCGTTTCTGCTCAGCCAACTCTAAGTAAGTGGGTTGCTGGTCAACCACGTTAAAAAATGCTTCCCCCAGTATCGACTTCGCCGTTTGAAAAGCAATAATGCTTTTCCCTGATAGGTCTTGCAAGTTTGAAATAGTGAGGTGACGCTCCTGCAGAGTTACTGCCACATTTTGATAGGCAATATACTCATTTGATAAAAGCGCTGGGTCAATATCATGCCGAGGAGTTAAGGTAAGGCCCACATCAACACTGCCAGAATTAACAATGCGAGCCGTTCTGCCAAACGGCACATAAATAGGGGTTATTTCATACCCCATCTCCGTAAAGATAGCTCGCACTAACTCCACTTCAAAACCAGAATTTTGCGCTGCTATAACATAGGGCGGTTTGTCCCAGCCAACCACAACATCAAGCCGCTTCCCGTAAGAAGCCGACGTAACAAGCAGTAGTAAAAGCACAATAAGTGAGCGGCGCATGCAGTTAATCAGTTAAGGAACTCATTATTGAGTGTATAAACTCAGGGCGTTTTCACCATTACCTAAAAGACTAAAATATCGGCAGTTCGCCGTTTAACCCCGTTAACCTTCATAAGTTTCTGGGCCTGAACTTCGCATTGCGACTTATTGGCTGTACAATAACAGCAAACCTCCAAACACTCTATTTCACATGGCCTGGCTACAACTACGAATTAACACCACCTCTGAACATGCTGACGCCATCGGCGATATGCTAAGCGCAAATGGCTCACAAGCTGTTACTTTTGTAGACGCGAAAGATACCCCTATGTATGAACCTAAGCCGGGCGAAGTTTTGTTGTGGCCAGATACGCAAGTAGTGGGTTTATTCGACGCTTCAGACGATATGAAACGTATCATAGATCGGCTCGGTAAAGCTCGCGTATTAGGAGCAGACTTTAAATACAAACTCGAACCTCTTGAAGACAAAGACTGGGAAAGAGAATGGATGGATAACTTCCACCCTATGCAGTTTGGCGAGCGCTTGTGGATTTGCCCAAGTTGGAGAGACGTGCCAGACCCTAATGCGGTGAATGTGATGTTAGACCCTGGCCTTGCCTTCGGTACCGGCACTCATCCAACAACCGCTCTCTGTTTGCGTTGGCTAGATGGGATAGACGTTAAAGATAAAACAGTGGTGGATTTTGGCTGTGGCTCGGGCATTTTAGCACTGGCGGCCCTTAAACTTGGCGCCAAGCGTGTTATTGGTATTGATATAGACCCTCAAGCACTGCAGGCTACCGAAGAAAATGCTCGTCGCAATGATGTTGCCTCGCGGTTAGATGTTTACCTCCCCGAAAATCAACCGCAAATAGAAGCCGACATTGTGATGGCCAACATCCTGTCTGGTCCATTGCTTGAACTCCAACCTGTGATTGCTGATTTTTGTCAAGCAGACGGCCTTCTTGTACTTTCCGGCATATTGGCAGAGCAAGTTCCCAAAATAGAAGCGGCTTACCGTACACAATTTACCCTCGATAAAAGTGCAATTGATGGAGAGTGGGCGAGAGTATCTGGTAAGAAGCACCCCTAAAGCGTAAATTTTTTGTTATTGAAACCCTTTTAGGGCGCGGCCTATGCGCCCTTTGAATATTTTTTAGCCAGCAAACCGGCACTAGACTCCTAATGTGACAGTTTTTTTTCACTGTCAAGCCCACTAAGTGAAATTTTGTGTGATTTTTAGCCTTTTCAAGTATTGCGAAAACGCGTACACTTAGCGCCCCGTTTTAGCCGGGTGTATATTTTATGTGCAGTTCTTTGATGGCGATTTATGCGTATTGGTCCTTACACGTTAGAAAACAATTTGATGTTGGCACCAATGGCAGGCGTAACGGATAGACCGTTTCGTCAGCTGTGCAAACGCATGGGCGCAGGCCTTGTGGTTTCGGAAATGCTGTCTAGCAATCCGAAGGTATGGAATACCGCTAAATCACTAGCCCGAATGAATCATGAAGGCGAAGATGGCATTCGCTCTGTACAAATTGCAGGTGCTGATCCTGAACTTATGGCACAAGCGGCACAATTTAATGTTGATAACGGTGCGCAAATTATTGATATCAACATGGGTTGTCCTGCGAAGAAAGTGAATAAGAAGCTAGCAGGCTCTGCTTTATTACAGTATCCAGAAACAGTGGAACGCATTATTCAAGCCGTGGTTAACGCGGTTGATGTACCTGTAACGCTGAAAATTCGAACCGGCTGGAATCCAGAAAATCGCAATGGGGTAGAGATTGCCCGTATTGCAGAGCAAAACGGCATACAGTCGCTTGCAGTTCATGGCAGAACACGAGCTTGTATGTATAAAGGGGAAGCAGAATATGACACCATTCGCCAAATAAAGGCGGCAATTTCAATTCCTGTTATTGCAAATGGTGACATTACTTCTCCAGAGAAAGCACAAGAGGTGCTGAATTACACTGGCGCAGATGGTGTGATGGTAGGGCGCGGAGCTCAAGGTAACCCTTGGATTTTTAAGCAAATCCAACATTTCCTTGAAACTGGCGAGAACCTAGCGTCGCCACCACTGTCTGAACAATACGAGATCTTGCATGAGCATGTTGCAAATGTGCAGAACTTTTATGGTGACGTGGCCGGTGTAAGAATTGCCCGAAAGCACGTGGGCTGGTATCTCGCGGAGCATGATACGGATCGTCAGTTTCGTAAAACGTTCAACGCTATAGATTGCGCGAAGGCGCAACTTGAAGCATTAGACACTTATTTTCAATCGTTGCAGAACACGGAAACCCGACAGATTTCCCCTGCAGCATAGTGATGACTAACTTAAGAGCAACACAGTATTATGTTCGATCAAAACGTGACTTCACCTTTTACTACTACAGTAACTACGCCTTCTCAAACGCAAGCTCAAAAGCCATTGCGTGACTCAGTTAAGCAAGCGGTTAACAAGTACCTAAAACAGCTAGACAACGCCAACATCGACAACTTGTACGAAATGGTGCTTGCCGAAGTTGAAGCGCCGCTGCTTGAGGAAGTCATGACCTACACCCGCGGCAACCAAACCCGCGCCGCCATCATGATGGGCATCAACCGTGGCACACTTCGCAAGAAGCTAAAGCAATACGGCATGAACTAAAATCCTAAGGGCATTGCCCGCCAAAGAGCACCAATCGGTGCTCTTTTTGTTTCAACACTACAACTTTGAAGCTAATACATTTATGCAAACACCAAAACCCATTAAACGTGCTCTTTTAAGTGTCTCTGATAAAACCGGTATCCTTGATTTCGCCACCGCGCTGCATAACGCTGGGGTAGAACTTCTGTCGACGGGAGGTACTGCGAAACTGCTAGCTAACGCAGGCTTACCTGTAATTGAGGTGTCTGAACATACTGGCCATCCAGAAATTATGGCAGGACGTGTAAAAACCCTTCACCCTAAAATTCATGGCGGTATCCTTGCACGCCGTGGCACCGACGAAGCCGTCATGGCAGAAAACAACATTGCCCCTATCGATTTAGTGGTAGTGAACCTTTATCCCTTTGCCGCCACCGTGGCAAACGAAGACTGCACATTAGAAGATGCCATTGAGAACATTGATATCGGTGGCCCAACAATGGTGCGCGCGGCAGCGAAAAACCATAAAGACGTGACTATTGTGGTGAACGCCTCTGACTATGGCCGTGTGTTAGCAGAAATGAACGATAACAATGGCTCACTCACCTACAGCACCCGTTTCGACCTAGCCATTAAAGCCTTTGAACATACCGCAGAGTACGACGGCATGATTGCTAACTACTTCGGCGCACGTTTAGACAGCACTGAATGCGAAGCCGATTGCGACCACCAGCACAGCGAATTTCCGCGCACGTACAACATGCAGCTGACCAAGAAGCAAGATCTTCGTTACGGTGAAAATAGTCACCAAGAAGCGGCATTTTATGTTGAGAACGACATTCAAGAAGCCTCTGTGGCTACAGCAACCCAGCTTCAAGGTAAAGAGCTGTCTTTCAACAACATCGCCGATACCGATGCAGCGCTAGAGTGTGTGAAAGAATTTGAACAGCCTGCATGCGTTATCGTTAAACATGCAAACCCGTGTGGTGTGGCGATTGGTGAAGACATCCTTAGTGCTTATGACCGTGCGTTTAAAACCGACCCTACGTCAGCGTTTGGCGGCATTATCGCTTTTAACCGTGAACTTGATGCGAAAACCGCGCAAGCGATTGTAGACCGTCAGTTCGTCGAAGTGATTATTGCACCAACGGTCAGTGATGAAGCGAAAGAAGTTGTGACCGCGAAGAAAAATGTACGTCTTCTCGCCTGTGGCGACTGGGCAGGTCAACTAACGGAAGGGTACGACTTCAAACGTGTCAACGGCGGCTTGCTTGTTCAAGAGCGTGACTTCGGCATGGTTGAAATGGAAGACCTGGAAGTAGTGACTAAGCGTAAGCCATCTGAAGACGAACTCCGCGACCTTATGTTCTGCTGGAAAGTGGCGAAATACGTGAAGTCTAACGCCATCGTTTACTGCAAAGACGGCATGACAGTAGGCGTAGGCGCAGGCCAAATGAGCCGCGTATACTCTGCAAAAATTGCTGGCATTAAAGCGGCTGACGAAAACCTAGAAGTGGCCGGCTCTGTAATGGCATCTGATGCATTCTTCCCGTTCCGCGACGGTATTGACGCTGCCGCTGAAGCTGGCATTAAAGCAGTTATTCAGCCAGGCGGCTCTATGCGTGACCAAGAAGTGATTGATGCAGCTGATGAACACGGCATTGCCATGGTATTCACCGGCATGCGCCACTTCCGTCACTAAAAAGCACTCTGTAAGGGCGGATTAACGCGATATCAAACACGCAGTATGCCAACGTTTCAAAGCATACTGCGTGCTTTATCTCCTCCCTGTTAAAGTAACGCATGCTTTTTAAGATTGCTGATACCTAAGCGACAAAGTTGCGAATTATTCTGCTAAGGCGTAAGTGCAACGAAGGGTTAGCTGCTAGGCTTGATCTGACCTGTGGTAATTTGTAGTAATAGTGTTACGCGGGCCTGTTAACCTTTGCTTTGCCATTTTGCATAACAAAGGCCGACAGCCCCTAAAAATGTTATGTTATTTGCCTACCCTCGACAGAAAAAGGAAATAAGAATGAAAAAGTTAGCCCAACTTGTATTGGCTGCAACACTTGGTGTTACCGCCACTTATGCCAGCGCCGATGCTATTTCAGATGCAGCCATGAGTGACATTCGTTCAGAAAAAGCGAAAGCCCGCGATGAATATCGTCATCCTCAACAAACCCTTCGCTTTTTTGGCTTAAAGCCTGATATGACTGTAGTAGAAGTCTCTCCAGGTGGTGGTTGGTATGCCGACATTCTTTACTCTGTCGTAAAAGAGGAAGGCAAATACGTTGCCGCGCATTTTTATGTTGATGACTCAAGTAGCGATTACTACAAAAAGTCAGTGAAAGGGTTTAAAGAAAAAACCAAGCCAGGCATGAAATACGAAGGCGCAGAAGTGACCGCTTTCGACCCGATGAAAGCACTGGATATCGCAAAAGCAGGCAGTGCCGATATGGTGCTCACCTTTCGTAACGTTCACAACTGGTATATGGGCCACGGTGAGGAAGGCATTAACAATGCATTCGGTGCCTTTTTCAAAGCGCTTAAGCCAGGTGGCGTATTAGGGGTAGTAGAACACGAATTACCAGAAAGTGCAGACGATGAAGCCATGAAGAAAAGTGGTTACATGAAACGCTCATACATTGTTGCGGCGGCGGAAAAAGCAGGATTTGTGCTAGAAGCAAGCAGCGATGTTAATGCGAACCCTATGGATACAGCAGACCACCCTCGTGGTGTGTGGACATTGCCTCCTCGTTTAGCACTTGAAGAACAAGATCGCGACAAATACCTTGCTATTGGCGAGAGTAATCGCATGACGTTAAAATTCAAAAAGCCAAATTAATACAACTCAAAGTTTAAAACGGAATAGTTAATGAACGTACTTGTCATTGGCGGCGGTGGCCGCGAGCACGCGTTAGCCTACAAAGCAGCGCAGTCTTCTGATGTATCAACGGTATTCGTTGCTCCGGGTAATGCCGGCACCGCTACCGAACCTAAGGTAGAGAACGTGGCTATTGATGTTAACGACATCGCTGGTCTTGTGTCTTTCGCTCAAGGTAACGACGTAGCGCTTACTATTGTAGGCCCAGAAGCACCGCTAGTTGCAGGCGTAGTCGATGCGTTCACTAACGAAGGGCTAATGATATTTGGGCCTACCCAAGCTGCAGCGCAGCTTGAAGGCTCAAAAGCCTTCACCAAAGACTTTCTCGCTCGTCACAACATCCCTACGGCTGAATACCAAAACTTCACTGAAATAGCCCCCGCTCTTGCTTATGTGCGTGAGAAAGGTGCCCCCATCGTGGTTAAAGCAGACGGCCTAGCCGCGGGTAAAGGCGTTATCGTCGCCATGACCCTTGAGGAAGCCGAAGATGCCATTCGTGATATGTTAGCAGGAAATGCGTTCGGTGAAGCAGGCAGCCGCGTGGTTATTGAAGAGTTCTTAGACGGTGAAGAAGCGTCTTTCATTGTTATGGTCGATGGCAAGAATGTACTGCCTTTTGCCACCAGCCAAGACCATAAACGCGCAGCCGATGGCGACAAAGGCCCGAACACTGGCGGTATGGGAGCATATTCTCCAGCCCCAGTAGTGACCCCTGACATTCATGACCGTATTATGAATGAAGTGATTATGCCAACGGTAGATGGCATGGCCTCAGAAGGTAATGACTACGTAGGTTTCTTGTACGCAGGGCTTATGATTATGGCTGACGGCACGCCGAAGGTCATTGAGTACAACTGCCGCTTTGGCGATCCAGAAACGCAACCGATTATGCTACGTTTAAAGTCAGATATTGTGCCTTTATGTCAAGCTGCATGTCGAGGTGAGCTAGCCGGCAAAACCATTGAGTTTGATGAGCGTGCGTCTGTGGGCGTGGTGCTAGCAGCGGGTGGTTACCCTGGCAGTTATAATAAAGGTGATGAGATCACAGGCTTTGAAGATGCCGCCAAACTAGATGGCAAAGTATTCCATGCGGGAACAGCCCTTGAAGACGGTAAAGTGGTGACTGCTGGAGGCCGTGTATTATGTGCCACTGCGCTAGGTCACAATGTTACCGAAGCGCAACAAAACGCTTATACACTGCTTAAAACCATTCAATTTAAAGATGTGTATTTTCGCAACGACATTGCCCATCGCGCCATTGCTCGCGAAGCAGAGGCCAGCTAGTGGTTAGCCTTTAACGAGAAATAACGACAAATAACACAAAAGCGCTAACCCAGTAGGTAGCGCTTTTTTTATGCCAACCCTTAACGACCTTTCAATATCAGCTTGCCAAAGACAGAAGCATCCTTAAAGCCTAAGTTCTTGTCGCCATTCACTGGGGTAATTTCATGGGAACCCATGAAATGTTCTCTGTCTTTTCCATCAGCATCACAATACGCCAACATAAAGCCAAGTTGCATCCCTTTTTTAAGGGTGAGTGGCGAGTTGTCTTTTCCGTGCTGATAGCTATCATCAAATACGCGGATGGCGGCTTCCCAGTAAACAAGAAACGGCGGGGTAAGATCACGCTTCCAGGCGCTGTCTACATGATCGTTATATAACTGAGCCACAGCGTCACCATTTTCATCAGGGCCAATATCTACCACTTGATTATCAAGGGCAAGGTGATAAGCAAAAGCATTGTAGTTATTAAAGTGATCGCCACCAGAACCATCGGCATCAATAAAGATTTCTAGGCAATCATCATCCCAGTAACGCTCTAAAGGGTCTGCATAGGTATCAGAGAGGTGGTCATCTTGAATTTCTGCAAGCAAATATAGGGCACGCTCGTCCCAGCGAAGCTTATAGCGACCCGAAAAATCCGTGGCTTCTGGCAGGGTTCCCCACATCTGGGATGACATGACATTCCACTTCACGTCTTTCCATGCGTCATCATCTGCAATGCCGTCAATGACCGGAGGCGTGGAAACATACGCAGCTTCATCCTCTGTCATATTGGCAAACGTTGCCCCTGATGCCAATACTGAATAAATGAATACTGCCTTGGTGAGTGTATTAAATACCGGCTTGAACCGCTTTCGAGTCATTGAATTTGCTCCGTATGGTTTCACTACAAACGTAAGGTCGACTATATACCCTCTGCGTACAAATACCAATTTGCCACGGTTGTTGGTATAAAGTGACTATTCCATGCCTTTTACGCACTCGGTATATGTCATTTCAACGCACTTGTTACAATATACTTACCCCTCATAGCGATGCACATGAGTTTAAAACACTGAGTAAGATTTTTGATTTTGCTCTGGTGATACTTGTTCTCGTTAATGTGGGCGCGATGATGCTTGAAACCGTGCCAGGCTTATCACCAACATGGCAGCGCGAACTTCATACTATTGAAATCGTATCTGTACTTATATTTACTGTGGAATATCTCTTACGTGTATACAGCAGTGCGGCAGCGCCCTCCCGCCATGGAGAAGAGGGGCGCAGTGCGAAGAAAAAACGCTGGAACTACCTTAAAAGTCCTATGGCTGTGATCGACCTTATGGCCATTTTACCCTTCTATTTAAGTATGTTTGTGGCCTTAGACTTGCGTATTTTGCGGGTATTTAGAGTCATGCGAATTTTAAAAATTGGCCGCTATTCGCGCTCAATGCAAACTTTGCTCACTGTATTAAGAAATGAGGCCCATAGTTTAGGTGCCGCCATCAGTGTTTTACTCGTGTTTACTGTTATTGCCGCAACCTGCATCTATTACATTGAACACACCGCTCAACCAGAGGTTTTTAGCAGCATTCCCGCGTCATTGTGGTGGGCGCTGGTAACACTCACCACAGTAGGCTACGGTGACGCCGTTCCTATCACCACATTAGGCAAAGTGTTTGGTGGATTCATTACAATTATGGGCATTTGTTTCTATGCGCTACCTGCTGGTATTTTATCTTCTAGCTATACCGCACAAATGCAACTTAAAAGAGACAGATTCACAGACACGGTTCGTACCGCATTGGACGATGGCCATTTAAGCGAACACGATAAAGGGCACATTGAACGTGTTCGCGATTTGTTAGACCTCGATGAAGAAGAAGCTCATCTCATCGTGCGCCTTCTTCAGCACCACCATAGCACGTCTCCAAACCCTAACGCCGACAAGAAGCCGCATACATAGACGCCATTCTCCACTACGTCACTGGACTTGCTTGATCACGAGGCCTATCCGATTCCATATTAAATTTCTGAAATAACCATCCTATTCCCACCAAGCTTAACCCCAAGCCAATGAAGGACAGGGCACGATATAAACCTTCAAGGCTAGACATGTCGATAATAAAGGCTTTCAGTAGTACAACCGTTAACAGGCCAAAGCCTAACTTCACGGCTCTATCTTTATGCATGTATTGGCCGAGGAAAATCGTTAAGGTCGCCAAAATAAGCCATACCACCGAGTAGGTGTATTGCTCAGCTTGACCTATCCCTAAACCGAACTCAACGTGTCCATGATGGAAAAGACGCCGAATGATGCTATTGATATAAAGCACCAAAAACAGACCGATAATCACCACAATACCTTTTAAGCATGGCCCTGAAATGAGCGCTTTTATCTGTGAAGCGCTGCTCGGCAATACCTTAAACCAAGGTGGCAACCACAATGTACTAAGCAGTAACGCTGGGGCTAACCATTGTAAAGCCATATAATTCAGTACTGCATTACCCCCCGTATTTTGTGGGAACACAAAGGGGTTATTCACCACTGATATATCTAAGTGAAGCCAAAAAGCCCCTATCATTAAGATAAAGCCTGCCACACGATAGAGTTTAGCCAACTGTTGAGCAACACAAGCACGGTGCCAATAGGTTACCGCGAGCGCGACCCATCCCAAGGCTAAAAAGACTTTTTCCGTGTAGGAAGCGAGGAATAGCTCTGGGTAGGCCCCCGTTAACCAATAACTAGGCTCGGTAGTAATAAACAGTGCAACAACATGCAATAACGCGCCTTCCAGCCACACCTTTAATGTCGGCGACGGGTTGTATTTTCGTGCTAACCATAAACTTAAAAACACCGCCGGATAGACAACAGCCGTCCAATGTATGCTGAAAATATGTTCGTCAGCATAATCCGCTAACCATGGCGCGCCAGTGAGTCTTAACAACACGGCAATCAATAAGGCTTTAAACAACCAGTCTGGTAGCGCTACGCGATACTTTGCACTTTGTATACTCACCATAGCCACTTGAATAGCCAACGCCAGTGATAATATTGCGGCATCAAGTACCATGGTAAAACACAATGTTAAACACGCATTGGCAAGCACGGAAAAAGAGAGCTTTTCTATATGAGGGTTAACTCTCAACGTGACTAAAGCACTTATTAGTGCAATCAGCGCAAGTTCAAGCGCCCAAATACCGTAGAGTACGTCGGTGATCTTGCTAGGAGCTAGCGCATAACTTACCCCATACAACGCCACTGGGCTTACTACCATGTAGAGCCAAAACGCCGGTCGCGCGGTGTCATGGGTATTGTGTTTTCTCGCTAACATCCCCCCGTATACACAAAGCCCTACCGCGAGGAGCTGAGAAAATAGATACTTTCCACTAAGAATAAAGCTAAGATCTATTGGGCCTTCAGCTGGCCTCAACATAGCAAAATGCGTCAAACCAGTGACCAACATCAGTGCTGGCCACACATCAAAGGCACTGTGTCGAATAGGCGCAATAAGCAGTAAAGCGGCCAGTGTGAAGGCGCTAATCCATATTTTTTCATTGCTGCCGTATTGAATCAGAAACCCATGAATGACGATTAAAACCAGTGAAATTGCCGCGAGTTGTTGCCGTTGAGCAAATAAACTTCTCAGTGTCATTCCCTGATGTTGCGTAGCCATTAATGACCAGCCCAATGTGCGAACCAACGCAAACAAGTAGGTTGAAAATACGCTAAAACACAACCAAGCACCAAAGTGGCTCGCCTCTGTACTTGATAGCCCCACTAATGCCCATAAAAATTGCCCTAAAAAACTCACTCGCCACAACCAAACCGCGGCGACCTTTTGTGCCACCCACACGCCAGATAAAGAAACAAGACTAACAAACGCCAAAAGCAAAGGAATATTATTCGACCCCGTATTCACGAGCGCTGGAATGGCAAATGCGCCCAATATCCCAATAAACGCCAGTAACGGGCCAAATCGCAGTGACAATGAAACCGCGCCTAATGCAATAAACGCTAACGTTGCAAATGCAATGAAAGGCGATAAAAAGCCATAGTAATTGAAGGCCACCAGCGTCATGGCGTAGCACGTGACCACACCGCCTGAGGCAAGTGCCGCACATACCGCTGGTGAATAGATAGAAAAGCGAATGCGATGGCGAGCTAAAAATTCTGAGGCCACCATCAGAGAAACACCAAATACGCCACCGAGTATCACGCGAAGTTCGGCTGAAACGAAACCCGACTCAATGGCGTAGTTTGCAAGAAAAATACCCCCCACCGCCAAAACTAAGCCGCCAAGCCATAATAACCCGTTACCCTTAATGGCGTTAACTAGCCCCTGTTGGTGCTTTTCAACATAGGAAATAAGCGTAGGAGGGCTTGACGGGTTGCTTGATGCACGAGGTTTGGAGACGCCCTCTAAAGCGCTAGCAGAGGCGTCGCGTTTAGACGTGGTTATGCTTTCAACGCGAGGTGCGGGTTTTGAAGAGGCAGATTTTTGCTCAAATGCCCTTAAGCGCCTTTCCAATTGCTCAATATGGATTTGCATGCGTGATAGCTTGCCCACATGTTGAAAAGAAAGCACAGCACCAGCTACGGTGACTAAAACCAGTATACCCAGTAAAAAAGATTCCATCGCCACTTCCTCATTGTGCTTTTTGTTATTTATTTTCCCCCAAGTTAGCGCTAATTCGTGCTTATAGTCAATTTCTCAGTAGGAGGGTGGTCTTGATTCTTAACCCACATCAGCTTATAACTAGTACCCGTCATTTCCAAAAAGAATTTCTATGTCTGTCAAACACCCTATTATTGCTATAACAGGTTCTTCTGGTGCGGGCACCACCACAACAACCAATGCTATTCGTCACATTTTCAGAAATTTAAGTGTAAATGCGGCGGTAGTGGGTGGCGACAGCTTTCATCGTTTTACGCGCCCAGAAATGGAAGTGGAAATCCGTAAAGCCCAAGAGCAAGGGCGACATATTAGTTACTTTGGGCCAAAGGCCAACGATTTCGAGTTGCTTGAAACCCTATTTAGAGAATACGGGAGTTCGGGTTCTGGCCAATTTCGTCAGTACCTACATACCTTCGATGAAGCCGTACCTTTTAATCAAATGCCGGGCACCTTTACACCTTGGCAGGATTTACCTGAAAATACTGATTTATTGTTTTACGAGGGCTTACACGGCGGTGTAAAAACCGAAGAAAATGACGTAGCTAAACACGTAGACTTACTGGTTGGCATGGTACCCATTGTGAACCTTGAATGGATCCAGAAAATTGTGCGCGACACCACAGATAGAGGGCACTCTAGAGAAGCAGTAATGAGCAGTATCGTGCGCGGCCTAGATGATTACTTCCAATACATTACGCCGCAATTCTCTCGTACTCACGTCAACTTTCAACGTGTGCCTACGGTAGACACATCAAACCCCTTTAGCGCCCGGGAAATCCCCACCCAAGATGAAAGCTTTGTTGTCGTACGTTTTCGACGAGAAATGAAGCACGTTGATTACCCCTATTTACTGCAAATGATTGATGGCGCATTTATGTCGCGCATTAATACGCTAGTGGTACCGGGCGGGAAAATGGGGTTGGCCATGGAGCTCATTCTTACTCCACTGCTTGAAGATATTTTAAATAGAAAACGACGAGCGGGTCATCAAATGGACTGGTTAAACACCCAAGAATAAACACACCGACCTGTGGCGGGTTAATGATGATACTTCTCCTTTATATGAGAAGATACGTCATCAACAGAGCAATCTGCCAGCGAGATAGAGTATTCGTCAGTGATATAACAATCTATTTACAACTTAAAGTCGAAATCACCTAAAAAGTGCGTCATGGTAAGCTCACTTAACCAACATTTTAGGTGATGCCATGCCAACGGTAACCAGTACGCAAATATGGGTAAAACAAGACGACTTAAATCAAACACAAGTGGTCGAACACGTGCTTTCTACAGACACGCTGGGGGAAGGCGAAGTCATACTTGAAATGGATTCCTTTGGGTTTTCTGCAAATAACATCACCTATGCCGCTTTAGGCTTTAATATGGGCTATTGGGGCTTTTTCCCCGCCGCTGAAGGCTATGGCATTGTACCGGTGTGGGGCTTTGCCACGGTTGTCGCTTCTAATCACAGTGGAGTGAACGTGAATGAGAAAGTGTTTGGCTACTTACCCATGGCCAGTCACTGGATCATTAAAGCGGGTAAAGTCGCGTCCCATGGTTTTTCTGACATTCATGAAAACCGAAAGAGTATTAGCCCTGTTTACGATCAGTACCTACGCTGCGCTAACGACCCTGGATATGATGCAAATCGAGAAGCGTGGCAGTTAAATTTCCGTCCTCTCTATATGACCTCATTCGTATTGGATGATTTTGTTGATGAGTCTAGTCAGGGCGAGTCGCTGTTATTGTCTAGCGCATCCAGCAAAACCGCACTGGGTACCGCGCAGTTGCTGAAAGATCAAAAAGCGCAGCGGGGGGCTAACTATCAAGTGATTGGGTTAACATCGGCATCAAATGTTGAAATGGTGAAGGCAACGGGCTGTTACGATCTTGTCGTCAGCTATAACGACATCAATACACTGAGTGATAACCAACAATATTGGTTACTTGATTTTGCTGCCAATGGCAGCTTAATTGGCGCTTTAGGCGATGCACTAGGTAACACGCTCTCGAAAATTACCCTTATTGGTGCCACAGATTGGAAAGCCGAGAAAAAGCCCAATAAAAAAGCCTTAGATGCAGAAATATTTTTTGCACCAGCTCGGGTTAAACAACGCCAGCAAGAATGGGGGCATGAGGCATTTTTGTTGCGGTACGCGAAGGCGTGGCAAGGTTTTGCAAATAAGATACAAGACACTTTCTATCAGCAAAACCATACAGGGGCACAACAAATAACTTCTCTGTATCTTAATACCCTAAACGGCAACGCAGATACCAAAGCCCTCAATGTCGTGCGCTTTAACTAACCACCGTTGACACTATTTGTAACAAAGAGAGATGCGCATTAGTGCATTCATCTCTTTTGTATTGTGCACCTTGTGGTTATAGTGAAAGAAAAGTAATTTCAAGGGTCTACATAATGGGTCAGGAAACGTCTAAAATTCTTGTGGTTGATGATGACATGCGTCTTCGCAGCTTATTAGAACGCTATCTGGTAGAACAAGGATATCAAGTTCGAAGCGCCGCCAATGCAGAGCAAATGGACAGATTACTTGAACGAGAAAATTTTCACTTAATGGTGCTGGATTTAATGCTACCCGGTGAAGATGGACTGTCTATTTGCCGGCGCTTGCGCCAAGCCAACAACGAACTCCCCATTATTATGCTCACCGCTAAAGGCGATGAAGTAGACCGCATCATTGGTTTAGAAATGGGGGCAGACGATTACCTGCCTAAGCCCTTTAACCCACGAGAACTGCTTGCACGTGCGAAAGCCGTACTGCGTCGTCGCAGCAGTGAAGCCCCTGGTGCGCCCTCTAAAGATATACAAATAATCGAGTTCGGCGAGTACAAACTGAATCTGGCCACACGGGAAATGATCGCAGGAGATACGCCATTAACGTTAACCAGTGGAGAATTCGCGGTGCTTAAATCGTTAGTGACTCATCCTCGCGAGCCTTTATCTCGGGACAAGCTAATGAACCTAGCTAGAGGACGAGACTACAGCGCCCTTGAACGGAGTATTGACGTTCAGGTATCGCGACTACGTCGAATGTTAGAGAAAGACCCTGCCAACCCCCGCTACATCCAAACAGTGTGGGGACTAGGCTACGTATTTGTTCCTGATGGCGCAAAAGTGTAATTATGACGCCTTTACTCCCTGTTTAGCGACATTTCACTGAGATAAACACCGTGCGACTCATTCCTCAAAGCGCCTTCGGCCAAACTGTGATGCTTATTGGCGTTTTGCTGTTAATCAATCAAGTGGTGTCTTATTTATCGGTGACTTATTATTTTATTCAACCCAGCTATCAGCAAATTAATAGCTTACTGGCGACACAGGTGAAAGGCGTATTGGCCAACGACCTTTTAGTGAGTAACGAAGAAAACCGCCAACGCTACTTTAAACATACCCAAATACGCATCCTCAATAGCAGCGACGCCAAACGTAAAGGGTTAGAAAATGCCGTTTACTATGGCTTTATGTCGTCCCAAGTGAGTGAGCAACTTCGGCAGTTGGCCGATGTGCGTATCAGTACAGTATCGCAACAGTCTGATAATTCTGCGCCCTACACGGTGTGGGTATCACTGTCTCGTTACCCAGATACATGGATTGCCATTCCAATTACCGGCCTTAATGAAGCTAACATTTCTCCTTTAACCATGTATCTCATGGTTATCGGTATTCTCAGTGTTGCTGGCGGTTGGCTATTCGTACGCAGGATGACACGACCGTTATCTGCTTTGCAACGCGCAGCGTTTGAAGTAGGAAAGGGAAAGCACCCTGCGCCACTGGCCGAACAAGGCAGTACCGAAATGATTCAGGTTACCCGCGCATTCAATAAAATGAACCAGGGTATAAAGCAGTTAGAACACGACAGAACCTTGATGACGGCGGGCATTTCACATGACTTACGCACGCCACTCACCCGCATTAGGTTAGCATCAGAAATGTTACCCGATGATCAAGATTGGATACGAGACGGCATTGTTAACGATATCGAAGACATGAATGCCATCATCGACCAGTTTATTGATTACGCTCGTTACGACAATGAAGAAGCCAAAGAAGAAACTGACCTTAATGCGCTTATCAGTGAACTCACTCAAGCCCGTCACGTGGAAGAAGGTCATCATATAGACTTAAAGCTTAATCCACTTCCTCCTGCGAATTTACGCCGTGTTGCGATGAAGCGTGTCATCGATAACCTGATAGAAAATGCCTTTCGCTATGGCTCTGACAATATTGTTATCACGAGCTTTTATGACCGCCATAAAAAGCGTATTTATTGCAAAGTACGGGATTTTGGGCCAGGTATTCCGCCGGAAGAATTAAGCAGCGTATTTATGCCGTTCGCCCAAGGTAACAAAGCACGAAGTTCGTTAGGCTCGGGGTTAGGATTAGCCATTATACGCCGTATTGTTGAAGCTCACGATGGCCAAGTTCAGTTAAGAAATCACACTGAAAGTGGCCTGATTGCGGAGTTTTATATTCCTATTTAAGCGTGGTGTTGCTTTACCAGCCTACTATAACCAAATGCCGCCAACCACAATACACAACCGCCCATGGGGATAACCCAAAACGCGGTAGTCAGAGGCACATAGTTTGCCCACAAGCCCGTAGAAAACGACGCCACTTGCACCCCTGTTGAATTACCGATAATACAAATACCGGATAACACGGGGCCGTTTTGGCTGTCAATATTCATTGCCGCCGATAGCATTAATGGAAAAAGCCCACCTAGACCTAGCCCCAAGAAGAGATTGCCCGCGCCAATTCCGTACAAACTCGGCATCAGCTTGATAGCAAACACGCCCACTAACGAGGCGCTGGCCATAAATACAATGAGGCGGTGAACCGACACAAACCGCAATAAAAAAGGAAACACCAAACGGCTAATGACCATGCCCGCTGTGAAGCAGGCTAGAAGGTTTCGCGATTGCTCGCCGGTAAAGCCAATTCCGTTTTGGGCGTAGCTGACAAACCAGTTTGCGTTACCAAATTCAACCGCACCATAGCCAAAGCTTAACAGCGCCATAAAAATAAATATGGGCTGCTTAATCACCGCGCCAAACGCCAGTGTTTTGCGCTCTGGCTTAGGTTGGCCTTTTAACACTTTAGCTTGTGAACGAGCAGCAATATAGGTGTAGGCGGACACACACACCATGACCGCAGCTAGAACTTGGATGGGTAAGCGCCAATTTTCTGCTATGCCGTACAGTACAGTAACAAAGAAGGAAGCGGCAAAGGTTCCTAAGCTGAACATAAAGTCCATTAGCCCCATCATGGTAAAACGCTTTTCTTCGTATAACCGCGCTATCAATGTGTGGCCTAGGGTAAATATGGTAGAGCTAACTATACCAATGAGTACAGCAACCACTAACACCCATTGCCACTGATGCAATTGAGAAATGGTGAACAGCAATAACGCATTGATGCTGAGCAATGCGGCTAAAAGCGGCATATGATCAAAGCGGCTCACGTATTTTCCGCCTATCACCGCACCTAACATCATACCAATACTAAAAAGAGAGAAAAAAGTCCCACTAACAAGCTCAGACATGCGTAAGTCTTTAGCAATATCTGGCAATAATATCCCCCATAAAATGAACAACATACCCAGCAAAAAAAAGCCAGAAAAGATAACAATAGTAACGGGGCGGCGGCTCATCCGGTCTCCTTGAGGTCCAGCATTTAAAACAAATTTAACGTCATGTGCACGGGACGTGCGTTATCGTAGGTAGGGTATGTGTTACTTATTATGAGGATTTGCATCGCTTTAGTGCGAGTTGAGCATAGCTTACGCCTTTAGTATAAAAGGCACAATAGAATCGCATAAAAAAGCCCGCGCAAAGCGCGGGCAATAACATCAATCACGTTGAGTGTGATGAACGTTGGGAAGGGGGAGGGTTTAATTCCCCTACATCTCTTTGACTAAGGAATCGCGCCTAAACTCAACCTTAGTCAGCAAGATTTAGTGGCCAGGGCCTGCGTTTACTATGGCGGCACTGACATCATATTTAGTAAAGTTTTGCTGGAAGCTTTCTACAAGACTGCTCGCAAACTCCTCGTATTTATCGGCGTCTTTCCATGTATTTTTGGGCACAAGCAAATGGCTATCCACACCTGGCACAGCAACAGGTACATCTAAATTTAGCCCTTCAATATGCTGCGTTTCTACGTTGGCAAGTTCACCTGATACCACGGCATCGATAATCGCCCTTGTAGTGGGAATATCAAACCTTTGCCCAATACCATAAGGCCCACCCGTCCAGCCGGTATTCACTAAGTACACTTTCGCGCCAAAGGCTCTTACGCGTTTAATGAGTAACTCCGCGTACACACCCGCTGGGCGTGGGAAAAACGGCGCCCCAAAACAGGTAGAAAAGGTGGATTCAATATCTGACGTTGAGCCTATTTCGGTTGACCCTACTTTCGCCGTGTAGCCACTTAAAAAGTGATAGGCGGCTGCCTCCTCGCTTAGCACCGATACTGGAGGTAAGACACCGCTGACATCGCAAGTTAAGAACACCACTGACCGAGGCTCACCGCCTCGATTTTCAAGCACCCGTTTCTCGATATGAGACAAAGGGTAAGCAGCGCGAGAATTTTGAGTTAAACGGGTATCGGTATAGTCCGGGGTGCGTTTTTCATCTAACACCACATTTTCCAATATGGTGCCAAATTTTATAGCGTCCCAAATCACCGGCTCATTTTTGTGTGATAAGTCGATACACTTGGCGTAGCACCCGCCTTCTAGGTTAAACACGCTACCAGGCGCCCAACCGTGTTCATCGTCACCAATTAAGAAGCGCTTGGGATCCGCCGATAACGTGGTCTTGCCCGTTCCCGACAAGCCGAAGAACAAAGTGACATCCCCTTTTTCACCCACATTTGCAGAGCAGTGCATAGGTAGAATATCTTTTGCCGGTAGCAAGAAATTTTGCACTGAAAACATGGCTTTTTTCATTTCCCCTGCATAGCGCATCCCTGCAATCAGAACCTGCTTTTTGGCAAAATTGATGATGACAGCGCCATCGCTGTTCGTACCGTCTCGGTCTGGTTCACAACAAAATCCAGGTACGTTAAGCACTTGCCAAGGTTGCTCTTGGGCTGGGTTCCATACTTCGGGAATAATAAATAGGTTTCGTGCAAAAACGTGCTGCCATGCGGTTTGTGTTCTCACTTCTAACGGTAGGGCATGAGCAGGATCCGCACCTACTTGCAAATGCGAAAGAAAATGCTCTTGAGTATTCAGGTAGTCTTCCACTCTCTTCCACAGCACATCAAATTTATCTGCATCGAAAGGTTTATTTACCTTACCCCAATCAATATCTTGTTCCGTCGAAGGCTCTTTCACAATAAAACGGTCATTGGGAGAACGACCCGTTCTTGCGCCCGTTTCCACCACCAGCGCACCGTTTTTATCCAGTACACCCTCGGCGCGTTTCACCGCACGCTCAATTAACTCGGCGCTTGATAGATTCAACAATGGTGAAACCTTTAATCCCGTTTGCAAAGACGCTGCTGCACTCATACCTGCCACCCCAAATGTAATTTTTCAAAAGAACTTTCAAAAAGTAACACTAAGACAAGTGTAAAGTAAATAAGGTATTTTTATGCATTCTTAAAACACATACCGACTATTTACCACGGATAACTTTCATAAATATTGTAATAAAATTACATAAATAGAGGGAGATTGAGAATAAGGATGCATAATCATGTAAAAAAACCAAAGATAAGTGGGAAGGGACGGCGAGAATGAAAAAATGTAACAAGATTTGACTCTCGTGTCAGGAACGCGAACGCCTAACCAGTAAGCACCTATTGCATTAAAAGAGGGGCAATAGGTGCGAGAGTCAACTTATTGGCTTGCTTCTGGCGGCGTAATATTTCCGCTGTGGATAGATTCAACGTCGATACTGTCGAAGCGATATTCAGTGTGGCAATACTGACAGTTCATTTTGATCGCGCCTTCTTCTTCAATGATGGACATAAGCTCCGACTTTTCAACATGTCGTAAAGCTTCTGCACTGCGCTCCTTTGAGCATGTGCAAGCAAACTTAACCGCATGAGCGGGGAACAATTCCACGTCTTCTTGATGATAAAGACGATAGAGAATGTCTTCTACAGAGAGAGAGAACATTTCTTCTTCCGTTAAGGTCTCTGTCAGCGTTGCAATATGTGAAAACGCTGTAGACTCATTAACATCGGTGGCGCTAGCGTCTGTTGGTAGCACCTGAAGCAAAACGCCCGCCGCCTTAACACGTTCTGGGTTTTGCATATCTGTCATTAAATGTACACGCGTAGCTAGCTGTTCAGATTGCGTAAAATACGCTTCTAAGCATTCGGCTAACGTTGGCTTTTCAAGTGCCACTACGCCCTGATAGCGCTCGCCTTCCTCAGGCGTAATGGTCATAACAAGTACAGCGCTTGTCAGTAGCTCTGAGAAAGTTTCTGGTAAGGTAGACAAACTGTCGTCCCAGCGCGCGACACCACGCAGGGTCTGGTCGTGGGTGGCGTTTATCACTGCGTAACTTACCGGCCCTTTGCTTTGTATTTGTAGCGCTATTTCACCTTTAAATTTTAGCGTCGCTGTAAGCAAGGATGTGGCTGCCGCCATCTCACTCAACAAACGCTGAATTTGTACGGGATACTCATAGCTATGCACAATATGGTTTAAACTCTCATCTAAGCGAACCAGTTCGCCACGAACATTCGCATTCGCGAAGATAAAACGATGTAATGTGTCAAAAGCACTCATAAACTTATCCTAATACGCAGCACACTATTGCTGCTTAAACTTAATAATTTGACGCCGCTGTTTTTTATCCGGCCGATGATCAGGTTTTGGACTATGAAACGCATTAAGCTTTCTTGCCGCTTGGTTCTCTTCACGTTTTTTTACACTTTCTTCTGTTTCCTCAAAAAGTGCCTGCGCCAACGCGGCTCCCAGTCGTTTATCACTTAAACCTAGCACACGAATTTCGCGAATATCCCATCCTGTGGGAACTTTTATCATCGCGCCATGCTCTACCGTTCTGCTTGGCTTCGCACGTTGGCCGTTGTAGTGAACTTTCCCTGACTGAACCATGTCTCTGGCAATGGCGCGCGTCTTAAAGAACCTCGCTGCCCATAGCCATTTGTCTAGCCTTACATTTAGCGGTGTATTCTCGGTTTCCGATTTGGACATGTAATATTTTCGTAACGGTTGGGCTTTAGTGTTGTGACCCCCACCTCTACTAGGCTATTATGGGTCGGCTAAAGCGCGGTTAACCAAAATTTCACTTTTAATAAAAAGCAGTACCATCAGTGGCAGCATGACATTCGACAAACTCAACCCACAATCGCTGGTTACCTATGTAAACCAGCACCAGAAACCACTACACACGCTTCTTGTGGTGCTGTTAAGCTTGTACCTAATAGCTTTCGCTGCCAAATTTGTGTGGCGAATTATACCTGAACCTCAGCTATCTGCGACTACTCAAGTGTCAAAAGCATCTGTTGTATCTACGCCTTCAGGGCAAGGTGGGGTCAATATCAGTAAAATACAACAGCTAAATTTGTTTGGTGACGCCAAGGCCGCCCCTAAAATTGTAGAAGAAGCGCCCGTTACCGATGCACCGGAAACCCGTCTAAAGCTCACGCTTGCCGGTGTGGTTGCCAGTTCAGAAGAATCCGCAGGGACGGCAATAATCGAGTATAAAAACAGCCAAGCGGTTTATGGTCTGGGTGACAAAATAGAAGGCACCAATGCTTCGTTAAAGCAGGTGTATGCTGATCGGGTAATTATTAAAAATGGCATACGCAATGAAACGCTCATGCTTGAAGGTATAGACTACGAAGAAGCCAATAGAAAGCGTCAGCAGCAAGCTCGCCGTAAACCCGCACCTAAAGAAGAGGAATCACGTACCCGTGAGTTAAGCGATAAGGCACTTGAAGCCACTGCGGCCTTGCGCGAAAGTCCGGCAAACTTTACTGACTTCATTTCTGTGTCGCCAAAAACCCAGGAAGGTCGCCTTATTGGTTATCAAGTTGGCCCAGGTAAAGACCCTTCATTGTTTAAATCGGCGGGCTTAAAAGCCGGCGATATTGTTTCTCAAATAAATGGTTTGGATTTAACTGATATTCGTCAGTCGCAAAACGCACTGTCAGAATTACGCACAGCCCAAACTATCGAGCTTACTCTCATTCGTGATGGAAGCCTCACCACGCTCTATCTAGATTTGCCAGAGCCTTCAGTCGAATAAGAAATAAAGGAAGACGGAATGAAAAGGCGCACTAGCCAAAAGATATTATCTCGCGTAAGCACAGCACTATGCACTGCCCTTCTCTGCTTTTCAGTTAGTGCAGCCGAGTACATGCCTAATTTTAAAGAAACGGATATTAATGAATTTATTAATATTGTGGGCAAAAACTTAGAGCGTACCATTATTGTCGACCCAAATGTGCGAGGGAAAATAAGCGTACGAAGTTACGATATGCTGGATGAAGACCAGTACTATCAATTTTTCCTCAACGTGCTTCAAGTCTATGATTTTGCCGTTGTTGAAATGCCTAGCGGCATTTTAAAAGTCGTACGTTCTAAAGATGCAAAAACTTCAAATATTCCTGTGGTTGAAGGCTCAGCTCGCGACGGCGATGAAATGATTACCCGTGTGGTTCCAGTGTATAACGTACCTGTACGCGAACTTGCCCCCATACTTCGTCAATTAAACGACCAAGCGGGTGGCGGTAATGTGGTGAGTCACGACCCTTCAAACGTTATGATGCTTACCGGTCGCGCCGCAGTGGTGAACCGTTTAGTGGAAATTATTGAGAGAGTCGATAGAGCCGGTGACGAAGAAGTCGAAATTGTTAAGCTTCGCTATGCGTCTGCGTCAGAAATGGTTCGTATCATCGAGAGCATTAACAAATCCCAAGGTAAAACCAATTCAGGAACCAAATCTGAGCCTCGCGTAGTCGCGGATGACAGAACAAACTCTGTGATTGTCAGTGGTGATATAAAAGCTCGTCAGCGCTTAATCAACTTGATTCAACGTATGGATCAAGAGCTAGAAACTAATGGCAATACCCGTGTTCTTTTCCTCAACTACGCCAAAGCAGAAGACTTAGTCAAAGTGCTTCAAGGCGTATCCGCTAGCATTCAAGCGGAAGAACAAAGTGGTGGCACAACTCGCCGTACGGGAACTAACCGCGAAATCAGCATTGATGCTCACCAAGATTCTAACGCCATTGTTATTACCGCAGAGCCCGACATGATGCGTTCATTAGAAGACGTGGTGCGCCAATTGGATATTCGTCGGGCACAAGTTCAAGTAGAAGCTATTATTGTGGAAGTCTTTGAAGGCGATGGTACCACCTTTGGTGTGCAATGGGCCTCTGAAGCAGGCGGCGGTACACAATTTAGTAATGGTGTTGTGCCTGTAGGTTCATTGGCCGTTGCACTAAAAGAAGCGGAAGACGATACCGATACCGAAGCTTATGTTACCGATGACGGTGAAGTTGTCACGGTCACCACCACCGACGAAGGCGACTACTCATCTCTTGCCAGCTTGCTCGGCAGCGCCAACGGCCTGATAGCGGGTATTATTGAAGATGGTTGGGGTGCAGTGGTTCAAGCGGTCAGCACAGATACCAACTCAAATATTCTCGCCACACCGCACCTGACGACCATGGACAACGAAGAAGCGTTTTTCATCGTCGGTCAAGAAGTCCCGATTATTACCGGGACCACCACTGGGTCGAACAACTCAAATCCATTCCAAACCGTAGACCGCCAAGAGATAGGTATTAAGTTGAAAGTGACCCCTCAAATCAATGAAGGCGATGCGGTACAACTGTTAATTGAGCAAGAGGTTTCTAGCGTTAGTGGTGCAACGTCTGTGGATATTTCTATAAACAAGCGTGAAATTAAAACCACCGTTATTGTGGATGATGGTGGCACCATTGTACTGGGTGGCTTAATTGACGAAGACGTACAAGAAAGTATTTCGAAAGTCCCTCTGTTAGGTGACATTCCCATTTTAGGGCATTTGTTTAAAAGCACGTCGAGTACCAAGCGTAAACGCAACCTGATGGTATTTTTAAAACCCACGATTGTGCGTGACGGGGCCACCATGAATGCCATCAGTCACAGAAAATACAATTATATGCGTGCCTTGCAGCTTAAGCGCCAGCAGGAAGGCATCACCCTTATGCCATCAGCGGAAACCCCGTCTATGCCAAACTGGGATGATAAGCTTTCACTTCCGCCGTCTTTCGAAGAGTACTTAACTGAGAAAGAAAAACAGAAAGAAGAAGAGAAGGAATAACATGGCGGGGCAAGACGAACAGTTAAGCTTGGCAGTAGAGGCGCAAGAAGAAGCCCTAGAAGCCATGGCACAAGACGAAGGATTGCCAGAGGCCCCCGTCGGCCCCAAACAACTTTCGTTTAGCTTTGCCAAACGCAATCAGGTGTTACTTGAAACCAATGAAACACCTGCGGTACTGTATTTTACCGAAAATACCCCTTTTGAAGTTTTTGCAGAAGTTCGACGCTTTTACGGCGAACCTTTTGTGCCAAAAACCATTGCCTCTGATGAGTTTGAACACCTGCTAACCAGTGCATTTCAACGGGACAGTTCCGCCGCCAAACAGTTAATGGAAGACTTAGGCAACGAGAGCGACTTATTCGCTTTAGCCGAAGATCTACCAGACACTGAAGATTTGCTAGATAGTGAAGATGATGCCCCAATTATCAAGCTTATTAACGCCATGCTTGGCGAAGCTATTAAAGAAGGTGCCTCAGACATACACATTGAAACCTTTGAAAACCAATTGGTTGTACGCTTTAGGGTAGATGGTGTATTGCGGGAAATATTACGCCCTAATCGCAAGCTTTCTTCTATGTTGGTGTCGCGAATTAAGGTAATGGCGAAATTAGACATTGCTGAAAAACGCGTACCGCAAGATGGCCGTATCACGTTACGCATTGCAGGGCGAGCTGTAGATGTGCGTGTATCGACCATGCCTTCTAGTCATGGTGAGCGTGTAGTGCTGCGCTTGTTAGATAAAAATAACGCACGCCTGAATTTAGAAGATTTAGGCATGACAAAAAATAATCGTGGTCACTTCTCATCATTGATAAGAAAGCCCCACGGTATCATTTTAGTTACCGGCCCCACAGGGTCAGGTAAAAGTACCACGCTGTACGCAGGTTTAAGTGAAATCAATTCACGAGATCGCAATATATTAACCGTAGAAGACCCCATAGAATTTGATCTTCCAGGTATTGGCCAAACCCAAGTTAATCCTAGGGTGGATATGACCTTTGCTCGGGGTTTAAGGGCCATATTACGACAAGATCCTGATGTGGTGATGGTGGGTGAAATCCGTGATATTGAAACTGCCCAAATTGCTGTTCAAGCCAGTTTAACCGGTCACTTAGTATTATCGACCCTGCATACCAATACTGCGGCTGGCGCAATCACACGTCTGGAAGATATGGGCATAGAGCCTTTCCTGCTGTCATCAAGCTTATTGGCTGTGCTATCTCAACGATTGGTGCGCACCCTTTGCACTGAATGTAAGAAGCCCCATTCCCCAGATACGCAAGAGAAAGAGGTATTGGGGATAAGTGCTAATGAGTCATTAACCATTTACACACCTCATGGCTGCGCCGCGTGTAATCAAACAGGTTACCGAGGCAGAACCGGCATACACGAGTTGCTCATTGTAGACGAAAAAATTCGCGAAATGATGCATGAAGGCGTAGGCGAACAAGCTATAGAAAAACATATTCGCCACACAACGCCAAGTATACGTGAAGATGGCTGTCGCAAAGTTCTGGCTGGTATTACTGCCCTAGAAGAAGTGCTTCGGGTAACCAGAGAGGATTAGTATGGCCGCATTTGCTTATAAGGCCGTTAATGCTCGTGGCCGCAATTTAAATGGAGTACTGGAAGGGGATAACGCCCGTCAGGTACGACAACAATTGCGCGAGAAAGGGCTAATACCTCTTGAAGTGGAACAGGTGGCTGAGCGCTCTCAAGAGAGCGAAAAGGGGTTTGCAGCCTCCTTATTTAAGCCACGTATTTCGGCTTCTGACTTAGCGCTATTAACCCGCCAATTAGCTACCTTGGTAGAATCGTCGTTGCCTGTTGAGGAAGCGTTACTCGCGGTTGCAGAACAAAGCGAAAAGCCCCGTCAAAAAAATATGATGATGGCCGTACGCAGTAAAGTCGTCGAAGGCCACGGGCTGGCTGATGCACTCGCAGAATTCCCCAGTGTGTTTGATGACCTGTTCAGAGCTATGGTGGCCGCCGGTGAGAAGTCAGGGCATTTAGACACGGTGTTAAACCGCTTGGCTGACTACACCGAGCGCCGACAACAAACCCGCAGTCAGATTATTCAAGCCATGGTCTACCCCTCGCTTATGTTATTTTTCGCGTTTGGTATTGTGCTCTTACTGCTGACGGTGGTGGTTCCCAAAATTGTCGGGCAGTTTGATCACATGGGGCAAGATTTACCGGGGATCACCCAGTTTTTGATTGCCATAAGTACTTGGCTGCAAAACTACGGGCTCTTTATGCTGATGGTGATTGCAGTACTTGTGGTTATTGCGCAGCGTATTCTTCAGCAAAAACACATGAAGTTAAAATTCCACCAGCTCATACTCAAGTTACCGCTTATTGGCAAAGTTTCCCGAGGCATGAACACGGCACGTTTTGCCCGTACACTGAGCATACTCAGCGCCAGTGCAGTGCCACTACTCGAAGCCATGCGCATTTCCGGTGATGTGCTGGAAAACCAACATATTAAGAACCAAGTGGCCGATGCTGCTGTCAATGTAAAAGAAGGCAGCAGTTTGCGCGCCGCACTAGAGAACACAAAAATTTTTCCGCCAATGATGATGCATATGATTGCCTCTGGTGAGAAATCTGGCGAGTTGCAACAAATGCTAGCCCGTGCCGCCGACAACCAAGACCGCGAATTCGAAGCCCTTATTGGTATTTCACTAAAAGTCTTCGAACCGTTACTAATCGTTTCTATGGCAGGCATAGTTTTGTTTATTGTTATGGCAATTTTGCAGCCAATTTTGGCCTTGAACAACATGGTGAATATCTAATGAGAACCTTAAAACGCAATTCTGGATTCAGTTTAATTGAAGTCATGGTGGTATTACTTATCATCGGCATTATGGCCTCTATGGTGGCGCCGCAAATATTGGGCAACCAAGAAGAAGCTCAACTAAAAAAGGCCGCCGTTGATATTCAACAGCTTGAAAGTGCCCTTGAGATGTACAAGTTACGCAACAACCGCTTTCCCACCACAGAGCAGGGTTTAGATGCGCTAGTGAATGCGCCCACTATCGACCCTATTCCACGCAATTACCCCGATGGTGGCTTTATTAAACGTCTGCCTGAAGATCCTTGGGGCAACCCATACGCATTAATTAGCCCAGGGGAATTAGGCGCGGTTGATTTATTTTCAAACGGCCCTGATGGCGAGCCGGGAACTGACGATGATATTGGTAACTGGAACATTAACGATTACCTTAACTAAATTATCCTATGCCTAACGTGAACCCAAAGCGAAGTGTACCCCGAGGCTTTACCTTGTTAGAGGTAATGTTAGTCCTCTTACTGATGGGGTTAGCCGCGGGCTATGTGATGTTTAACGCGTTTGGTGCCAGCAAAAGTGATTTATTAAAAAGCCAGGCCCAACGGCTACAGGTTATCGTAGATATGGCCAGTGATTATGCTGTATTAAATCAGCAGCAATTGGGTATACGAGTAGAGCAAGCGGAAAATAGCTATTATTTTGTCTACCTCGATGATGAGGACGAATGGCAACGAGTAGAAGACGAAAAAATGTACGCCCCTTATACGCTGCCTGAACCCTTTACCTTAACGCTGAATTTAGACGACCTACCTTGGGATGAAGAAGACAGTTTATTCGATCGGGACTTGTTTGATGAGAACCTCAGTGTGTCTGATGCTGGAGTAGACATTGGTAGCGAGGAAGAAAAAACATTGCCTCCACCACAGATCCTCATTATGTCCAGCGGGGAAATTACGCCCTTTAGTTTGATGTTTAATTACGAAGGTGATTTCAACGAAGAGCCGGTTTACTTTGCATTGCAAAACAAAGAAACACCGCCTCTTTCCCTAACAGGCCCTTTGGATAGCCCAGAATGAAGTGCTTCAATACGCCCTGTGGGCCAATCAAGCAACAAGGCATGACGTTACTTGAGGTGATGGTCGCCTTGCTGATTTTTGCACTAACCGGCAGCGCTATTTTAAAAGCCGCAGGGGATCACCTAAGCAATGTAGGGCAAGTAGAAGCGGTTACCTTCGCCAATTATGTGGCCAGCAACCGGCTAAATCAGCTACAAATTGACGCCACATGGCCGCCAAAAAATAATTTAAAGGGTGAGATGCCAATGGCCCAGCGCACTTGGTACTGGCAGCAAAACGTGGTGAAAACTAACGACGACGACTTGCGCGCCGTAACTGTGAAGGTGGGGCTACAACAAGACTATAGCGACAGCGTCACCAGCGTCACCACCTTTGTTGCCAAACCGACCTCAGGAAACCGCTAATGCAAAAAGGATTTACATTGTTAGAAATCCTCATTGCCATGGCCATTTTCACCCTGATTGGACTGGCATCAACAGGGCTACTGACCACCGTTATAGACAGTAACGACTTATCGAGCGAACGGTTCCAAAAATTACAGCAACTACAGCGCGCGATGGTAATACTAGAGCGAGATATTCAACAAGCCGTCCCCCGTGCCGCTCGTATTGAGGGTGAGCAACAAAATGTGGTCATGGCGGGTGGTGAAAGTGACATGGGCGACGGCGACACCCTAGGTTTCGTGCGCAGTGGTTGGCACAACCCACAGTACATGCTGCCCCGCAGTACGTTGCAGTCGGTAGTTTATCGCTTACAAGACGGCAAATTAGAACGGCTATACAGTAACTACGTAGACAATGTCATTGGGCACGAGCCTAAAATACGTGTCTTGTTAGACAATATTGAGCGCTTTGATGTTGAGTTTCTCAGCCATCAAGAGAATGCGGATGATAGCGACAGCGAAAGTGGCTGGTCTAAAAGCTATAAAGGCTCGGTATTACCGAAAGCCGTGGCGATAGAGTTTGATAGTAAAGATTTTGGCACGATACGTCGTGAGTTTGCCTTGACGCCAGGAGGGCAACAATCGTGAGACATTCTCTCAAACGCCAACACGGTGTCGCCTTGATGATAGTGCTGATGATTGTGGCGTTAGTATCGGTTTTAGCGACAGAAATGGGCACGCGTTTGCAATTACAAATACAACGCACAGCAAACATCAAAGATAACAATCAAGCCTACTGGTACGGCGTAGGTGCTGAAGCTTTTGCAAGAAAATCGATTCAAACCCTGATAGAAGAAACAGGCGATAAAATTTCACTCAGCCAACCTTGGGCACAACCTATTGCCTACCCGCTAGAAAACGGGGGCTTAGAAGCCGAACTAAAAGACTTACAAGCGTGTTTTAATTTGAATGCGATTTTACAAGGTGAATCAACGTCAACGGGGTCTAATAGCGATATCACTGAAGCCATGGCAGCATTTCATACCATGTTGCTTGCCCTTGAAGTAGATGGAATAGACGACTATACCGCCGATACAGTAAGAGACAGCCTGGCGGATTGGATAGATTCCGATGACAACATGCGTCCCTATGGTGCGGAAGACAGTGAATACGAGTCAAAAGAATTCCCTTATTTAGCCGCCAATGGGGTTATGGCATCCAAGTCAGAACTTCGTATTGTTAATGGCGTCTCGGCTAACTGGCTAAATGAGGTTATGCCCCTTGTATGCGTTATACCTGGCGTGGAAACCATGGCGATTAATGTTAATACCATTGAAGAAGATAACGCCGCTTTGCTAGCGGGTTTGACAGGCTTAGACATCACCCAGGCAAAGGGCGTAATCAGTAGCCGGCCCACTGATGGGTGGGACGACGCTGACGATTTTTTAAATGAAACCACCATTGCTGCTCTGGATTTGTCAGACACGCGCAAAGACTGGTTTAAAGTCACATCTGAGTATTTTATTTTGCACACGAAAACCCGCTACAATAAAGCAACCTTTAAGCTTTCCACCGTGTTTCATGCTGAAGAAGGCGCGGGCGTAAGCATAGTAAAACGCGAGTTTGGAGGAATTAAGTAATGGAACAACTCCTTGTCAGATTAGGCGCGACCGAATCTGATCCCATTAGCTGGATAGTCTACTCCACCTCAGAAGAAGAAATTATCGCTTCTGGCGAACTCACCCATGCAGACGACCTTGCAACCTTACGTGAACGCGCTGGCAATCGTGCGGTGATAGCGCTGGCCCCAAGCAGCGAAGTTTTGCTCAAATGGGTGACTTTACCACCTCGGGCAGGCCGCAAAGTACTCTCTGCGTTACCGTTTATGCTAGAAGATGAACTGGCCACCGATATTAGCGAGCAATTTTTTGCCATTGGGCCCAAACAGGGTGACAAACAAGCCGTGGCGGTAGTCAGTCACGAAAAGTTAGCCTTGTGGACACAATGGTTGGGTGACGCCGGATTATTTTGCGACCGTTTAATCCCAGATGTATTAGCAGTGCCGACTACAGAGAACGGTTGGTCACTCCTGACGATGGGCGAACAATTACTGGTTCGCCAAGACACGTTTAAAGGTATTCAAGGTGAACAAACCTGGTTACTTCCTACCTTAAGTCACTTTACCGCCCAGCACGATGGCCCCGTTAACATCACTAATTACGCCGGTATTGATTTAACCGACACACCGAATATTAATGTTAACGATGCGCCTCTAGATTTGCCTATGCAGGTGCTGGCAAAAGAAGCCATGACAAGCAATTTCAACTTGTTACAAGGCGATTATAAGGTTAAGCGTCAAACCAATACATTATGGTCGCAATGGCGAGTAGCTGCGGTATTGGCGGTATTGGTGCTTTGCACCAGCCTGATTGATAAAGGGGTTACCTTGTATCAGCTGAAAGCTGAAAATGCGGCGCTAAAAGCCCAAATAGACAGTGCCGTAAAACAAGGGTTTCCTAATTTAGGAGCCTATCGCAACGTAAAGCTTAAATTGCAATCTGAGCTTGATAAACTCGCGCTAGGTGGCGGTAATGCGTCTATGTTGATTATGCTGGAACAGTTAACGCCTGCATTTTCCAGTACCAAAGTGAAGCCGCAAACCCTTCGCTTTGACGCCAATAGAACCGAAATTCGTATTCAAGCAATGGGGAAAACCTTCGAGTCATTGGAGCAATTTCGCCGCCAGGCAGAAGCCGCTGGGTTTCTTGTTGAACAAGGTGCAATTAACAACCGTGATGATATGGTGATTGGCACAGTATCTATTCGGAGCGCGTCATGAAGGCCATGATTGAGAAATTTAAAGCGTTAACAGAGCGCGAACAAACCTTGGTATTAGTGTCGGGTGTCGTGGTGCTTATCGCACTGTTTTATTACCTTGTCTGGTCGCCACTTAACCATGCTCTCACTCAGCAGCAGAAGCTATTAGATAATCAGCACGCATTACTAGTATGGGTGGAAGACAGTGCCGCTAGAGCGAAGCAATTGCGCATTAATAGCGCCGGAACCCGTACACTTTCCGGTTCACTTCCTCAGGCCGTTAACCGGTCAGTGGCACAACATAATATTGAAGTGTCGCGCATGCAGCCTCAAGGGGATGAATTGCAAGTGTGGGTCGATCAGGCCCCCTTTAACGATGTGCTTGCTTGGCTTAAATCCATGGAGAGTATGGGCGTAGTTATATTGCAAGCAGACATTGCTGAAGCTGATGCCGCAGGTTATATCAAAATTAGACGTTTACAGTTAGGAAAAGCATGAAGTTACGTATAGGTTGGATACTTGGCGGCCTGATCGCCTTTTTGGTTTTTGTTATCGCCTATATGCCCGCCATTCATGTTGTTGGACGGCTCGATTTACCAAAAGGTGTTTCAATCAATAAGGTGTCGGGGACGATATGGTCTGGCAAAGCACAAACCTTAGTGGTTAACGGTTTACCTATTAACAACCTTAAGTGGTCAATATCACCTTGGTCGTTATTCACCGGCACCTTAGCAGGCGACATAACCGCTGGAAACATTCGTAACACTGACGATATTGCCTTTAGCGGCTCGCTTTCCACCTCGTTGTTTAACTTCAATGTTTTGGATGCAGAAAATGTGGTGGTTTACCTTCCTGTGGATCGCGTACTTGCTCAAGTAAAACTGCCCCTACCGGTTAATGCTGGCGGGCGTTTTAAAGTTAATATTCAAGAGCTCGCTATTGGGCAAACTTGTCAAACCTTGTCTGGCACAGGTGACTGGTTAAATGCCACCGTAGCAGGCACTCAAGGCCCTATAGATTTCGGTACTTATTCGGCCAAATTAAGATGTGAAGGCGATGATATTGGCATTAGTGTCAGTGAGCCTAACCTATTGGGGTTATCGGTAGATGCCATTGTTGCCATGAATTTAAAACGCATTAATGTAGAGGGCAAATTCAAGCCAGATGAAAGTTTGCCAGAAGAAGTTCATCAAGCCTCTCGCTTCTTTGGTCAGCCAGATGCTAATGGCTATATTGCCGTAAAATTATAAATTCAGTGACATTTGCTGACTGAATACCACACCAAACCTAAACAAGGGATTGTACTATGAAGAAAATTGCCTTAATCAGCGCGGCGGTAACGCTAGCGGTTCTCGTTATTGCGCCTAAATTTGTTGGCGATAACGTGGAATCCCAGGTGATAGACATCACTGATGCCTTAAACAACCATAGCATTTACGGGGCCGAGATTATTGAATACCAAAAGGGTTGGTTCAGTAGTACCGCGGATATCGCACTGACCATTAACGTCAACGATATTTTTAATGCTCAAAATGGCGCGACCTCTGCTGCCCCCACCGAAAGCAACCCCACTGTTATGGCGAAATTAGTTGCGCATCATGGCCCGATTTACGTAGGCGATAGCGTAGGCATTGGCCAAGCTCAATACAGTGTGGTGTTAGAAGGGGAAGGGTTTAGAGAGTATTTGCAATGGGATCAGGACAGCCCTTTTTATCGTAATCAAGGGGTAGTAGGGTTATTTGGCGGCTTGTCATATGAAGATGAACTGCCAGCCATGACAGCAAGTATCGAAGAAGAAAGCTTTTATTTTTCATTTTCCGGCTATCAAGGTAAGGCAAAGAGTGAGGGAGACGCCACCCACTTTACCGGTTTAGCCCCCACTTTCTCATTTTCTACGGCCGAGTTTACCACCACAGTATCGACCTTAGATGTTGCTATGACTAGCTACGGCAGCATGCTTGCAGCCATTAAAGGCGAGTTGTTGGCATCAAGTAGCACCTTGTCTGTGGAAAAAGTCACCATTGAGCGCATAGAAGAAAGCACGGTAACCGTGAATGACATGGTCTTAACCACAGACGCCACACTCGAAGACGATGGTGCACTGGCTAACCTTGGAATGAACTACACAGTGAGCTCTGTTATGGCAGACGACTTTGAAGCTAGCTCGCTAGAATTTGGCCTTGAGTTCAACCGTTTAGATACCGACTTCATCAAAGCATATCAAAAGTTTAATAATGAATCGCTTTCTACACCGCCTCTGGAGATGGCGGCAAAATTAACCTCACTGATTGACGATCACCTATTAAGTTTACTGGCCGCATCGCCAGAATTAAATATTACCCACTTGTCGGGCACCTTTCCTGAAGGTGACATCCGCGCTCATGCCAATACGAAGCTGGTTAATATCGACACCTTACCCGATAACCTGATGAACCCAAGTTTTTGGGCCAAGCACTTAGACGCTGAGCTTGCCCTAGATGCGAAAGAAGAAGTTATGGTTTGGCTCACGTCGCTCTATTTGCAGAATCAGTATCAATCTACGGTAGAGGGTGCCAGCATGAGTGATGAGGAGTTACGCCGCGTAGCGCTAGAACAAGCACCAGGGGTTTTAGATTTCATCATAATGCAACAGCTTATGGTCAAAGAAGAGGGTCGCTATCGTTCAACAATAGCGGTCAAAGACGGTTTTTCTACTGTTAACGGCACCAAGGTACCTATTCCTCTTGCTCAATAGCCGCATTTACAAACAATGAAGCGGTAAGGTTACTTCAACCTTACCGCTTTTTGCATAATGTCATTGTGTGACACACTTACTCAGCCTGCTTTTCTGCCACCATAATCGTTTTAATATTTACAAATTCCCGCATACCATAACCGCCGTGCTCACGACCATAGCCGCTATCTTTTACACCACCAAACGGTAGGTTTGGCTGAGCCAATGAATAACCGTTAATATTGACCATACCGGTATCAAACTCATTCTTCGCTAAATCAATTGCATTATCAGTATCACTACTGAATATTCCGCCCCCTAGGCCGTAGCGAGAATCGTTAGCCACTTCCATCGCTTGCTTGTCATCTCTTGCACGAATAAGCGAAGCGACGGGGCCGAATAGCTCGTCGTCATAAGCAGGCATGCCTGGTGAAACGTCTTCAAGCACGGTAATAGGATAAAAATAGCCACCGTCGTCGGGGATTTCACCCCCTAATGATAACGTGGCCCCTTTATCGATAGATTCTTTCACTTGTTCATGCAACTCGTCCCGCAAATCTTTTCGCGCCATGGGGCCAAGATCGGTATTTTCATTAGTAGGATCACCAACTTTCAGCTTCTTACACTGGGCGATAAATTTATCTTTAAATTCGTCGTACACGCTATCGACCACAACAAACCGTTTTGCAGCCACACAGGTTTCGCCATTGTTAATCACTCGGCCTTGAATACACATCTCTACGGCGTGGTCGATATCGGCGTCAGCGAGCACAATAAAGGCATCGTTACTACCAAGCTCCATGACGGTTTTCTTTGACAAGCTCGCCGCTTCTTTCGCGACTTGTTTGCCTACTTCATCGCTGCCGGTAAAGGTTACGCCACGTACATACTTATGCTTGATAAGGTCGCTTGCGGTGCCACCATCAATCAGTAGTGACTGATATACATTTTTCGGAAATCCTGCATCTTCGTAAAGCTGCTGAATAGCCACCGCCATGCCAAATACATTTTTAGCATGCTTAAGCACGGTAGTATTGCCCGCCATGATATTCGACACGCTGTATCTGATCACTTGATACAGCGGAAAATTCCAAGGCTGAATACCTAAAATAACCCCAATGGGTTGATAGGTAATAATGGCGCGTCCTCCTTCAAAGATACGATGTTCATCTTCTAGAACAGCAGCGCCATGCTCTGCGGTATAGCGACAGATTTGCGCGCAAAGCTGCACTTCTTGTTTACCTTGCGCGGTAACTTTCCCCATTTCTTTGGTCATGAGGTTGGCGAGATCATCAACCCGAGCTTCCATTAAATCGGCAAGATTGTTTAGCAAATCTGCACGGGCAGCAAAAGATGTTCTGCGCCAATTTAAATACGCTTCTTGAGAACGGGTAATGGCTTGTTCGGCATCGTCCGCTGACATCAAATGATAATGATCTAACTTCTCACCCGTCGCTGGGTTGTAGGTATCAATTGTCTCGCTCATAGTTACACTCCTTAATCCGTTGGTTAAGGAGCTATTGCAACTAAGAAGCCAAATTAAAGCGAACTCACAAATGCTTTATATATCATTAGATTAGCTGTAAAAGCGCCAACAAATTTCATTGTTCAACACGCTTAGCAGTTGGTAAAGATTACGGCCAAAGGTAAAGATTTCATTCTCTTTGGCCGCCAAGATTAGTCTGTGTAGAGGTCGGGAAAGTGGAACTTGGCCATGGCCAAGGTGAGAGCTACTTGATACACACTTTGCCGGGTAGCATGGTGACGGGTAAGTAAGCCAATAGCGCCGCCTTTTTGTTTGATATTGTGTGTGTCAAACAAGGCATCCATCACATCGCCTAACTCTTCTCCACGCTGTAGCGCCTGGTACACGCTCACTGGCAAAGGTAGGTTTGCACTTCGTCCCACTGACCAATGTCCTTCATGATAGATAACCACATAGGCAAAGGTCGCTGGGCCATCTTCAAAAACATCTACACCACCTTCGATGGCAACATACCAGGCTTCGTTTTCCCCACCACCATGAAGGGACAGCAACGCTTTCACCCGGTTGATGGCGCCTTCTCGGGTTTCTTCTTCTGTCATGGGTTGGTCGGATACGCCACTGGGAACAGATATTCCCTCTACCTCAAAGGCTTCATCAAGTGTGTCACTTAAGGTTTCAAGGGCGGCATTCACTTTTACTGGATTTTGAGATCCCACATAAAGATAACTAATCATGGTTTTTCTCTATTGCATGTTGACGTATGTCATCCAGCATAAGGCGATAATCGGTGACAGCGGGAAACTCTGTGATATTGCGGTGCGGCAAGGTGCTATCAGGGTTGTCCACTGCTAGTAGGTGTTTAATACCGAATTCTTTTGCCGCGGCCAATATAGGTAAAGAGTCGTCCACGAACAAGGTGCGCTCGGGGTTGAATTTCACCCTAGCTTGCAGCTTTTGCCAAAGGGATTGAGACTCTTTGGTGACACCAAACTCGTGGGTAGATATTAAATTGTCTATGTGGTCATCGAGTTGTGTAAACTCAAGTTTTAGCGCTAGGCTTCCAGGGTGGGCGTTGGTCACCAAAACCACGTTTCTCCCCGACGCATGCAAGGCCTCTAAAAAGGGAATGGTATCGTCTCGCAAGGTTAATAAATGCGCTAACTCTCTTTTGAGTGGCATAAATTCGTTATGTAAATCTAGCGCTAACGATTCGGCCCAATACTCAAGACAGTACCACTGTATCTGTCCAAAAACAGATTCATACCTTTTGGCCATTTCTTCTTGGCTTTGCGCCTCAGAAATACCACGCAATTCGGCTAACCGTTTGGGTAAATGATGAAGCCAAAACTGGTTATCGTAGTGAAGATCCAACAAGGTGCCGTCCATATCCAGCAACACCGTATCAATTTCATTCCAGGGCAGAAAGGGCAAGCGATTTTCCTTATAATGAAGTAAGCTAGATACAGTAGGTATGATAACAAAGTTGTAGCGAGAGACATGCGAAAAATTGACCCGAATAAGCCGTTACCACAAATTCATCATCGGGAAATCGTTGCCCAGAGTAAACTCTTTCGGGTAGAACGCCTCGATTTAGAGTTCTCAAATGGTGCAACCCGCCAATTTGAACGAATGGCCGGGGGCAATCGCGGTGCCGTTATGATTGTACCTATGATAGACAAAGATACCTTAGTGCTTATTCGAGAATACGCCGCGGGCACCCACTCATACCAGTTAGGATTTCCAAAAGGGCTAATTGACCCTGGTGAAAGCGCCCTGGAAGCCGCCAATCGCGAATTAAAAGAAGAAGCCGGATTTGGCGCAAACGAATTAATTGAGCTACATAAAGTAAGTATGGCGCCTACATTCTTTAATGCCAATATGACCATTGTATTGGCACAAGACTTGTATCCTCAACAGCTAGAAGGTGATGAGCCAGAGCCCTTGGAGGTTATTCACTGGCCCCTTGCCGACGCTGATGCGTTACTCGCTCGCGAAGACTTTATTGAAGCTCGCTGTATAGCCGCCCTGTTACTAGCTCAAAAGTGGTTTAAGGAACAATAATTTATGCCCGATGATGCCCACGAAGACCTATTAGAAATAGCCAAAAGAATTGCAATAGAAGCTGGTGAGGCCGTGCTCACCGTGTATGATAAAGGCGAGTTTGATGCCTACCAGAAAGAAGATGATTCGCCGGTAACCAGTGCAGATTACCTTGCCAATGACATCATTACGAAACAGCTTAGCGAAGCCACCCCCGATATTCCCATTCTTTCTGAAGAAAACAAACACGCCAGTTTAGAAGAACGCAAAGACTGGCCACGTTACTGGCTTATCGACCCCATTGATGGCACACAAGAATTTATCGCCCGCAGCGGCGACTTTGCCGTGAACATTGCCCTTATTGAAAATAATGAGCCAAAGATTGGCGTCATTTTTTGGCCCCCAGGGCAATCATTGTATTACGCGGAAAAAGGAAAAGGAGCGTTTAAATCGTCTCCCGACGGGGATCATCCTATTTCGGTTCGCCAACTAGACGACCCTAAAAACAGCGTGGTTATGATTGCCATAAGTCGTCGCCAATCCCGTGAAAAGGTATTAGGCCGTATGTGTGCTAAACGGGTATACCAAACCCTGCCTTTAGGCAGCTGTTCACTGAAAGCGTGCTTTATTGCAGAAGGTAAAGCCGACGTATTTATGCGTATTGGGGTTACCGGAGAATGGGATACAGGCGCCTCACAGTGCATTGTTTCAGAAGCGGGTGGTAGCATTGCGGCCGCCAATTTCGAACCTTTGACATACAACCAGCGCCATTCGCTAGAAAACCCGGATTTTGTGGTAATGGGCGATCAACGGGTGCCTTGGCAAGACGTTGTGCAGTATAATGATTTTGTAAACCCTCATACAAAGTAATAGATTTATCGTAAGGTTTCACGTTTACTGTGAGTCATCCTCGCAGGTATTTTGTTTGCGTAAACAAAGGAGTAATAACATGATTACAGCTCGAATTCGGACGTTGTCTGCTGCGCTTATTGCCTGTGGATTTGCTTTCCCTGCGATGGCTGACTGGAATGTAGACAAAGACACCAGCGCATTGCATTTCCTCTCTACTAAAAATGCACAAGTCACAGAAGTGCATCAATTTGATAGCTTCGACGGCAGTCTTTCAGACAGTGGAGCGCTAAGTATTGAGGTAGATTTGGCCTCAGTAAATACTGCCATAGATATTCGCAATTCACGAATGCAAGAGATGCTGTTTAATGTCGCTGAGTTTGCAAAAGCCACGTTTGTTGCCGACTTACCTGACACCCTCACAGACCTGGAAAATGGCGATGTGGTAGTGGCCAAAGTTGACGGCATCCTTACCCTACATGGCAAGGCCGTACCCACGACCTTTGCAATAAAAGCCAGTAAACTCGATGACGATACAATGACGGTAAGTACTGTTTCTCCTACTTTAATTAAGGCTGAAGCATTTGGCCTGACAGAAGGGGTAGAAGCATTGCAAAAGATTGCTGGGTTGAAAAGCATTACTACCACAGTACCAGTCACGTTCTCTGTCACCTTTACCCGTTAAAGATAAAATGGGTATACGACTGCGCGACTCAGGTAGGTAGTGACCGCCGTGAAAAGTAGTCACCGCCGTGAAAAGTAGTCACCGCCGTGAAAGTCATAAAAAATCCGATATCAGTTCCTGATATCGGATTTTTTGTATGCGTGAAGGTCCGTTGTAACTTATGCGGCCTGTTGCTGAATACCTTGCATAGGCAGTGGCTTTTGATGTAACGCCTGTTCAGGCATTGTTACCCACAAGCTATCTGGTAGCGCTGGAACTTCCGCTTTATACTGAGAAATTGAGAAGTAATTCATGGCGACACGTAAACGCTTAAGTGCCATACATTCTTTTACTTCCTGGTCGATAACGAAAACACCCCAATTGCGTAAGCTAACACCTAGGTGAGTAGAACTAGACAAGCGGATAATAGGCGCCGCCAGTACCATCCCAATTAAAACAGGAAGTAGCCACATAAACAGTGATGGCGTGTAGTAGAAGGTTGTCACGCCCCAAATTACTGCTAAACAACTCATTATTTGGGTATGCTTAAAGGCCACAGACCAAGGCACCTTGCGTCCTTCACGTTCTTGGGCTTCCCATTTAACTGAATGGCCAATAAAGACACTGATCACAAAGTAGCTGTGATAAAACATCATGAGAGGGGCAATCAATACCGCCATTACAAGCTCTAAAATGGCGCTTTTAAGCAACGAAAAGGCGCCGCCAAACTCACTTCTACGTTTGATGAGCGCTAAGGTAATACCCAGCAATTTAGGTAGAAATAATAGCGCTGCTGTGCCCCACATTGTCACCATCATCATGTCTTGGCGTGCCACCTGCCAACTTGGGAAAAGTTGATATTCTGACACAAAGAAGTCAGGCACAGAAGTAGCACGAATAAGCGCATCTGCGGTACCTAGCGCAAGCATACAAAATAGTACAAGTGAAGAAATGTAGGCAAAAGCTCCGAATAAAAAATGCAAGCGGTTAGCTGTTTTTAGCCCTTTCACCTTTAATAAACCCAAATGCTGAATGTTGCCTTGAACCCAGCGGCGATCGCGAATGGCATAATCGACGATGTTACTAGGTACCTCTTCGTAACTGCCTGTGGTGTCGGTCAGTAAGTAAGCCTGCCAGCCAGCTCGACGTAAAAGTGCAGCTTCCACAAAATCGTGACTCAGTACTTCGCCACCAAACGGTGCGCGGCCTTCAAGGGTTGGTAGGCCACAATGCTGCATGAAAGGGGCAATACGAATGATGGCATTGTGCCCCCAGTAATTTGCACTGTCTGTCTGCCAAAACGACAAGCCTGTTGCCAGCATAGGGCTATAGAGATGCGCTGCAAATTGAACAAACCGACCAAAGAAAGTATCTTGGCGAACGGGCATCGGTATAGTTTGCACTAACGCGGTGTCTGGATTCTGCTCAATGCGACGGGCAAGGTCTAGCATGCGCTCACCACTCATTATGCTATCCGCATCCAGTACAATCATAGACTCATAGTTTGCACCCCAGCGCTCACAAAAATCTTTCAGATTACCCACTTTCCTATGGCTGTTTTCTTCCCGGCGACGGTAAAAAACATGGCTAGCATACTGGCCTAAGCGCTTAGTCATGCGGTTCCATGCGCGTAATTCTGCCTCAGCTTTTTGTTCGTCACGTGTATCGCTTAACATGAAGAAATCAAATTGTTCAGCCTGTGTGCTGCCCATAATTTCCCGTACACACGCTTCAAAACCTACCATAATTCTGCGGGTATCTTCATTGTACACCGGCATTACCACCGCGTGTTTTTGCACCAGAGGGCTATCTTGGTCTGGCGCACATTGCTTTTTACGGAGGCTAAGGGGGTCAATGTTGAACAACTGCAATACAAACCCAATTATGCCTGTCCAAAATGCCATGCATAACCAGGCAAAAAGGGTTAATCCAAGACCCAATTGGGCTATTTCAAGGTTCGTTAGCCCGTTGGGCAGAAATATCTCGTATAAACTCCAACCGGCCAGTGCCGTGCTTGGAATAACTAGCATTGCCATAATAAACAAACGCATATGCTCTCCTTTGGTGTTCAGGTGGCTATGGGTCGACGATGCGTCTGTCGACGGTTTCTTTGTCTGCAAACCTTCTTGCAAACCTAGGCTATTACTGTGGTTGGTAGACATAATTCCATACCTCGCTAATACGCTTGCCGTCTTGCTCGATGTAGGCACGCATATCTACCGTTTGTTTCTCTTTGGGTTTCAAGAAGAATGTCGCTCTAATTTCTGCGCCATCTGCAACGGGGTGCATACGTTGCTTCGACACCTGACCGTTACTGGCTTGTACAATGAGTTTTGTCGTATCGCTGTTAAAGCTAAACCCTGAAGGCGCACTAAAGTCGATACTAAATTGACGCGTCGTATTCAGTGATGCATCTTCAAATTCATCACCAGGCAACACCGCAGCCCCTTGGCGCGTGCGAACGACCGACGCCAACTCGCTCACAAATGGGTTTTGTTCCACTGTGCTTAAGTTGTAAGAAAAATAGAGTGACTCACCCGATACAAAGGGCTTATCAGGCGTCCAAAATGCAACAATGTTGTCGTGAATTTCAGAGTTCGTTGGGATCTCAACCACTTCTAAACGGCCTTTTTCAAACCCAGTCTCTGGTGTTACCCACAACCCAGGACGTAGGTGATAATTGGCCTCAGCATCGAGATAGTTGTCCCACTCGCCATCGCGCTGCAACATACCAAACCCTTTGGGGTGGCTGTCACTCAGTGATGTCACTTGTAATCTGCTAGGGTTAGTTAGCGGACGCCAAATTTCTTCACCGGCGTGCGTCACCATAAGTACACCATCGCTATCGTGGACTTCTGGGCGATAGTCGTCGTGACGTTTTTGGGTATTCTCACCGTACAAAAACATGCTGGTAAATGGCGCAATACCTAACTTATCAACGTCTTCACGGGCAAATAACCAACTTTGCACTTTTACCTCTGTGTCGACACCGGGCTGAATAACGAACTTGTAAGCGCCAGCCACGGAAGGGCTCTCTAATCGCGCATATACCGTAATAGGTTGACCTTCCTTCGGCTCAATTAACCAAAACTGAGTAAAATGGGGAAATTCTTCACCTTTGGATAATGCAGTGTCTATCGCCAAGCCTCTGGCAGAGATGCCGTACACTTGATTTTTGCCCACTAGACGGAAGTAAGAAGCGCCGAGGAACACCGCGAATTCATCTTTATATTGCTCATTTTTTATCGGGTAATGAAGGCGAAAACCTGCGAAGCCATTTTCATCTTTCGTATATTGACCCAAGGATGACGCTTTACCATCGTAGCTAAACATCGCCTTTTCAAACGCGATTGGGCTTGCGTCATTATCTGCATCAATAACATTGACGGTCACTGGAAGTTGATACAAGAAACCAGGGTGAAAGAACTGAACCTCATAGTCATTTTCCCCATGCCACAAACTTTGTTCTGGCTTAAAACGAATAGCACGATAGGTTTGGTAATCAATGTCTTTCAATTTGTCATCAAGGCCATGATCATTTTCTTTATAGCTTTGCTCTGCAGACTGCTTTGCTTCATCAATAATAGACTGCAGAATAGGCGAGCTTTCGCCCGGTTGATTGTCTTGATTCACGTTTGTCGCTAATGCCCACGAAGAACCAAATACTGAAAACAGGGCGCCAACCAATAACGCCACACGACGGGTTGTCGCTATTGAAGTAAGTAATTTTGTCGTACCTTTTTGTCTTACCTTGTACACCGTATATCTCCCTTAAGAAATAATGCGCTTTTGAGCCATTGCCCTAAAAAACAAGTTTGGGCTGCGTCCATCCGTTGAAAAATCCAGAACCGAAATGACCTTCAAATTTGCAAAAGCACAGGAAAAAAGTGAAAGCTACACCTAGCAAAGCAAGAGCTGTTCCAATTGCATATTCTTATTAATTTACCTTTATTTTACATTGCCTTACGATCCAAACCCCCTGCAACCACTGTGCTAAACCATTGTGTAAATATGCGCCAGCACTTAGACAAAAGGATAAGTGTTGTGAATTTGCAACACATTCCTTCAGCGTATCGGCCCCTATGTGTAGGACAAGAACCTTTTCCTGTTCTGTTTACGCTAAAACCGTTTGGTCACAAAAAAAGAAAAAGGCATGAAAAACAGATTGATAGATAGCTAATTTGGGTCGAATGTGGAACGCAAGCGCTCGGCTGGCAAGGCAATTGCTGTATGAGTGTCGTGGGATGAAGGTAATAGCGTGTAACTGCCTATAGACATTCACGGGACAACACAGCCTTTCCCATGTAACAACGAGGCAGATAATGATTATCTGTACATAACAAGGAGCATTTATGCGTAAAGCACTCACACTACTTACCGCACTTTTCACCTCAGTTTCAGCGACACTTTCCTTTCCAGCTCTGGCAGACACGCCAGATTGGCGATATGTAGAAGGGGGATACACTAAAATCGACTTCGACGATGATGAATCTTTTGAGCCAGATGGCTTCAACGTCTCCAGCCGATATCTTCTTAACAGCAATATATTTTTAAACGGTGAGTACAACCGCGTAGAAGAGGGCAGCTTTGATCTTGATCTTATTACATTAGGTGCAGGTTATCGTATGCCTATCAATAGCACCACAGACGCCTATTTTACTGCCAACTTTGAACAGCTTGATGCTGACGCCACCGATGAGAATGGCTACAGCATCAATGCTGGTTTGCGTTCTATGGTGACAGAACAAATCGAATTAAATGGTGAAATTGGCTATTACGACGTCTTCGATGGAGAAGCCACCATAAAAATAGGGGCTAACTACTATGTCACCCCTCAATGGGCGTTTGGCGCAAGCTACAAATCTGTTGATGATTTAGACATACTTCAAGTTAACGCCAGATATGCATTTTAATCCTTCCTTTCCTCAGGATGGTTAGCCGGTCACCCGACCGGCTTTTTTATTCTTCATCGTTACCGTTAGCCAAAACGTCCTCTTTTGGACGAATATCCACACTCTCATGAAGCTCTGAATACACCAATACAGCATCACCTGAATGCAGTGCGCTAAGGATTTGCTCAACTTTATCGGTAAGGCTAATTTCCTGTTCGCCATAGTCTGTGCCTTCTCGAAGTACGAAGGCTTCAGCTATGCTGTAAAGGGTGTCTTTTTCGATGGCGTCTAAAGGAATGATCATACGGGGTCCATATAAGGCGTGTCAGAATTGATAGGCAGCACTTCACTAACAAAGCGCTTTACCCGTTCATGTAACCAAACTTTCGGTTTTAAAATAGAGCCTTGCATAAAGCCTACATGCCCGCCACGTTCACTGAGTTCTAACGTGACACTGCGCGCTAGCTCTTCCTCTTTTGGCACAATAAGGTGGTTCATAAAGGGGTCATCAATACTATGTAGAACCAATGTTGGGCAATGTATAGCACTTAGAAAATGATAAGCACTGCATTTTTCGTAGTAATCTTGTGCATCAGCAAAACCGTGCAGTGGCGCGGTAATTTTCTCATCGAACTGTGAGAAACTCGTCATGCTGTCTACATCGTCTTCCGTGAGTTGAATAAGCTTTCGGTAATCAATGTACGCCATCTTTTTCTTCAACGTGTTTTTCATGCTGGCGAGCAGATATTTTTGATAAACTCGGGAAAATCCATGATTAATCGACTTCGCACATTCAGACAGCTTCAAGGGTGACGACACCGCTACGGCGGCTTGCAGCCACTTTTGAGCAGGATTTTCGCCCAGTAGTTTCAGCAACATGTTTCCGCCCAACGAAAAGCCAATAGCCACTTTGGGCAGGGAAGGAAACTTGTCGTTAATCCATTGCAAAAAGAAGCTGGGATCTTCCGTTTCTCCCGAATGATAAGCTCTCGCCTTTAAATTAGGGACGCCACTGCACCCTCGATAATGCATCATCACGACTTGCCACCCGTTCACCGACAACGTGGCCATCATATCGTTGGCATAATGTGATCGGATACTGCCCTCTAAACCGTGAAATAGCACCACCACACCTGAGGGTTCCGCAGGTTTTGGCCCCCACGCCACGTCAACAAAATCGTCATCGGGCAGCGTTAACCTCTCCATACCATAGGTTAAAGGCAACCGCTTTTGTATGAACCTAGGCCAAATGGTTTGAATGTGACGATTTTTCGCCCAAGTAGGAATACGAAATTGGCTTTTAACGATTTTTCCGTGTGCTAACGCAGATTTGCTCATAGTGTTTCTTATTTTAAGGTAGCGCTTTAATGATGGCGCTTAATAGTAATCGGGCTTGAGGCGCTTCTCGTAACGCATAGGCGTTAATAAATGCAGCAATGGACGCATTAAAGACATTTCCACCGACGGCCGCTTCTTTAGGTAGATACGACACATCGAATTGATTAAACTGCGCCAAAATTAGTGCTTGTTGTGCTTTTTCCAGCTCAAGTTCTTCCGCTTTCAAATCGTCGTATCGCGCTGAAACCTCATCCTCTTTTGGCTTTGCAGCATGCCGTTTGTGCCTATGCGCTTTTAATTGGTGTTCGCTGTCTTCTACACACTCAATCAATTGCTGGCATTGGGTTAGCGTTAAAATAACGCCTTCTTGCAAACACCAACACAACAACATAATAAGATTCACATTGACGCCAAACCTGTCTTGAAGGGTTAACGAGGCTGGGGCCACGTCATCAATAGCGTAGGTGATATAGCTATAACGCCAAAAGTCCGCCCTACTAAGTAATACCTCACTGTTTTTCATAGGCCGCTCTTTGTTGTTCCATGTGTTCTTGAGCGTCTAGCCATGCCATTTCATGCTCTTCCAATTGTTGTTTTATCGATGCTTGTTCGTCTAACAAAGCCATTAAATCCGCTTTTTTATCATCACTATATAACGGGCTATCCGCCAATAATGCTTCAACCTCGGCTAAACGCCCGGTGCATTTATCCAACGCTTTTTCATGTTTTTCGAGCGCTTTTTTAAAAGGCGCGATTTGTTTTCTAAACTCGGCTTCTCTGCGCTTTTCTTCTTTCCTGTCTATTTTACGTTCTTTTTGCTCACTCGGTTCGCTATTCGCTGCTTTAGCATCACTGTTCGCTTTGGCTTTGTCTTGTGCTTGTTGCTTTAAAATCCAGTCACGATAATCATCCAAATCACCATTGAACGTATCGACTTGACCGCTATCAACCAAATAGAAATCTTCACAGACTGACGTCAGTAAGAAACGATCGTGAGAAACCAGTACCATGGCGCCTTCAAACCCTTGCAAGGCCACATTTAATGCATGTCTCATTTCTAGATCAAGGTGGTTTGTCGGCTCATCGAGAAGCAGTAAATTGGGCTTTTGATAAACAATTAACGCCAAAACTAAGCGCGCTTTTTCTCCCCCAGACATGGGCGCCACTTCGCTTAGTGCTTCATCACCGTTAAACCCAAACCCACCCAAATAATCGCGTAATTGCTGTTCCGTGGCTTTCTCATCTAAACGCTGTAAGTGCAATATTGGCGTAGCCGAAGGGTCCAAGGTTTCAAGCTGATGCTGCGCAAAGTAACCAATTTTCAGCCCTTTTGCAGTATCAAACATGCCTTGCATAGGAGAGTGTACGCCAGCAAGCAATTTGATTAAGGTAGATTTACCTTGTCCATTTCGCCCAAGTAGGCCAATACGACTGCCGGGCACTAAGTTTAATTTAACCTGTTCCAACACAATGTGTTCGCCATAACCAAGCTGTACATGCTCCATGTTAACCAAAGGGTTGGGGAGGGCAGAAGGGGGCGCAAATGAAAAGCTGAACGGGCTGGCAGCATGGGCAGGCATCAGGGTTTCCATCTTTTCCAGCTGCTTTATACGGCTCTGTGCTTGCTTTGCTTTACTGGCTTTCGCCTTAAATCGCGTAATAAAGGCATTGAGGTGCGCTACTTTTTGCTGCTGCTTTTCAAACTCAAGGTTTTGCAAACGTAAGCGTTCAGCTCGCTGAGTTTCATACGCAGAATAGTTACCTGTGTAGGTGACCAGCTTTTGCTGCTCCACACTGATAATTTGTGCCACTGTGTTATCGATAAAGGCTTTGTCATGAGATATGAGTAATAGGGTGCCAGCGTAACGTTGTAACCACTTTTCTAACCAAATCACCGCGTCCAAATCGAGATGGTTGGTGGGCTCATCGAGCAAAAGGAGGTCAGACGGACACAACAGTGCTTGCGCCAAATTAAGTCGCATACGCCAACCACCAGAGAAGTCTGATACCGGCGCGTCTAACTGCTGATTCGTAAAACCTAAACCAGACAAAATGGTGGCCGCCCTAGCTTCCACATCGTATGCGCCTGCTTGCTCTAATTGCCCATGAGCCTGAGCAATGGCCACACCATCTTCTGCACGTTCGGCTTGCGCAAGTAAGTGCTGTAATTGTCTGAGATGTTTGTCTCCGTCAATCACATAATCAATGGCTTTTCGGTCAGTGGATGGCGTTTCTTGGGCCACACTCACAATTTTCCAATCGGCTGGAATGGTACAATCACCGGCATCTAACGTTAATTCATGACGTAACAAGGCAAATAGTGAAGATTTGCCGCATCCATTGCTGCCAATTAGCGCAACTTTGTGGCCAGGAAATACTTGTGCAGACGCTTCTTCGAGTAAGACTTTGCGCCCTCTCATCAGCGATACGTTAGTGAGCTTTATCATCCGGTACCTGTATTGGAACAATTTAAGTGGCGTATAATACCAAAAACTCTCGTTAAAAGCTGATCAGCAACGGTCATTTCGCTGTATAATAGACTGATAACAAAGATTGAGATTTATTATGCAAAAGAGAGTAAAACGTCGCTTTGTGGCGGGCGCAGTTTGCCCTAAATGCCAAGAGCTCGATACTATTTCCCTCTACTATGAAAACAATGTAGAAAAGCTTGAGTGCGTGTCTTGTGGCTATCACGATGTTCAAACCGACGAAAGCGTGGAAGCGGTTACCCGAGAAAACGAAAACGTCATCGGCATATTTAAACCCCATTAAACATTGCCAAAGCTGGAAAATTTTACCCTTTTGACTGTAGAAGCCACACTGTTTATCTCTTCTTAGCCCGTGGCTTCTTGGTTCCACCTCCCTCGCAAAATCATTTTAAAACAAATAATTTCAACAACCTAGAGTGTATTCTTAATAGACATTTTATCTAGGCATACTCTTTGATGGCATAAGCCATAAGGAGATCACTATGCAACGTAACAATCGTCGAATCGTCATCAGTCTTTCCGTGGTACTGATTTTACTGCTTGGCGTAAGAATAAGCCTACCCTATGCCGCCCAATGGTATATAAACAGTACCTTAAGCCAGCCAGGGAACTATGATGGCCGCGTGGGAGACGTGGATATCATGCTGTGGCGCGGGGCTTATCGACTACAACATGTGCTTCTTTATAAAGCCAATGGAGAAGTGGAGCGCCCGCTTTTTCGAGCCAATTCGGTGGAATTCACCCTCATTTGGTCACAATTGTTTAAAGGTGCCGCCGTTGGCAGTGTTCATCTCATTGACCCAGAAATTAACTTTGTGGATGGGGCAGACGAAAGCAAAGACCAAGTCGGTAAAAATGAAGATTGGTTGAACATAGCGAATCAGCTTTTCCCTTTGCGTATAGACGCACTGACCATAAAGCAGGGAAAAATTACCTTTTACAACCCTCAGACAAGCCCAGCCATTGATATTTCCCTGCATCAAATCAATGGCACGTTATCTAATTTAGTGAACAGCGACGCGTTGTCAGACAACCGCGTTGCTACCGGATCGGCCACAGCACAAACAGCCGACCAAGGTAGCGTAAAGGTGGACGCTTCACTCAATCCTGCCACGGCAAAGCCTACATTTGATATTAATCTTGAAGCTGACAATGTTGCGCTGGTGAACTTTAAGAACCTACTAGATACCTACGCCCCCTTTGATTTAGAGGCGGGCACCCTAACTCTCGCTGCCGAACTGGCGGCTGACAATGGCGAAGTTAAAGGGTATGTAAAACCGATTCTTCATCACGTAGAGGTCTTCTCGTGGAAAGGTGATATTGAAGAAGACGGTGACGGCCCAATTGAAGGCGGTATTGAACTTATCTCAGCATTCTTCACTGAACTGTTTGAAAACCAGAGTAAAGATCAGGTCGCTACACGCATCCCCCTTGAAGGAAACCTTGCCAACCCTGATACCAGTATGTGGTCTGCATTAGGCGCGCTGATTAAAAATGCCTTTGTGAAAGCATTGAGTGGCGATGTAGAAGATTCTGTTGAATTAGATACATTACCGTCGAAAAAACAAACGGATGCGTCTACCTCGCAGGCACGAAATCAATAGTGCGGCGGAGGCATTTCCTCAGATTGCTTTGCAATATTGGATGGCTGGATAGATTTAACACGGTCTATCACATGACGCACTTTGTAGTGTAAATCTTCAAGTTGCTTTTGCTGTGACGCCAAGGCTTCATTTAACGCCTCTATCGTGTGCTCTTGAAAAGCCACCTTAGTTTGCAACTCTTCAATGTTGTTGTTGGCTATTGCAAGTGCTTCGCTTAGCGCTTCTTCACGTTTATTTTCGCTCATTAATTACTCTATTTTTCCCATTGCCAAACTTCGGCTAAACCGCTGCTGCTTTCAGTCACAATAGTACCATTGGATTGAAAGGCAACGCCATAGACAACTGCAGTGGGTGGCGACACAGACTCGCGGGAAGCCACTTGCCAATTCTCTTCTTGGCTACCATCTTCAACATTCCACAGATAAACCTGTCGCGAAGGCGAACCAGTAAGTAAATACTTACCATCTTTGGAAAACTCAGCGTCTGTGAAAATACGCTGGCGCGCAAAATACCGTAACGTACTCACAGGTTCACCGGTTTGCACATTCCAAATTTGCGATTTGTTTTGGCTGTCAGCGGTAAACGCGAAGCGGCCACTATCATCTAAAGCCACCTTGCTCACCCGCGTGGGATGGGTAAAAGAATGGATTATTTGCCCAGTATCCGTGCTCCACAAATAGGCGATGTAGTCGTTGCCTCCGGTAAGGGCATATTTTCCATTGGGCGAAATATCAATCGAATTTACCTTTTCCTGATGCCCAAGAAACTCTAAACGCCGTTGCGTTCGCGGCTCAAAGAACATCACCTTACCATTAGAACGAGCCACCAAAATGCCCTCACCGTTGTTGGTAACTGCCACATCTCGAATAGAAGCCTCGTCAATTCGCCAGAACCCTTCTGGCTCGCCAGTTTCCAAGCTCCACAGCGCAAAGGCTTCTCTATCTGCGGTAACCGCGTATGAATTATCGGCGGCGATGTGAATTGAAATGACTAAATTATTCCCTTCACCTTGATGACCCCAATGATAAAGCGGCTTTTCTTCACCAATGCGCCATACGTTCACACCATTATTGATGCCGGAAACAACAGCGAGAGTACCGTCGGTAGAAATATCTGCCGCATACGCCCCTTCTTCAACATGACGCCATTGCATTAACGGTGTGGTTTCTGGCAGGCTACACCCTACCAATCCACAAACTAACGAGATAAGTAACAGTTTTGTGGGGAACAAATCAGCCCTAAACATAATCAAATGGGTTTCGCTTTGTGAGTGCTACGTTTAACATAGCACGGATCACGCATCTTTCACTATCGTGCACACTGCCTTAGATGCAGCAGTAAAGACACAGAAGCATGATGAAAAATTTATGGAGAGGTTTTTATGCAGAAGTCGCTTGTTGCCCTATCTACCCTGGCTGCGCTAGGTTTGTTTGCTTGCCAGCCAAATACGTCAGATGAAGCAACTACCACCACAACTGAAACCACACAAGCGCCAAGTGGCTCAGGTGAGTCAATGACAGATGCGCAGAAGCAAGCGTATGCAATGGGTGCGAGTATGGGGTTATTTGTAAATAACCGCGCACAACAGCAAGAACAGCTAGGTTTACCCTTAGATCAAGCTGCCCTTAAAGAAGGGTTTAATGACGGGTTAAACGATTCACTGAAATTCACTCAGCAAGAAATTCAAGAAATTGCTCAACAAGGTGAGCAAGTATTGCGTGCCAAACAGCAGGAAATGGCCGAAGCCGCCGCAGCAAAAAATATAGAGGCTGGTGAAGCTTACTTGGCTGAAAACGCAAAACGTGATGGCGTTATCGTGACCGAGTCTGGTTTACAGTACGAAGTGCTAGAAGAAGGCGAAGGCGAAAGCCCGTCGGCAGAAGATGAAGTAAAAGTGCACTACCGCGGTACGCTTTTAGACGGCACAGAGTTTGACTCGTCCTATGCCCGCAATGAACCCGCTCAATTCCCGCTAAATCGGGTTATTCCAGGTTGGACTGAGGGTGTACAGCTGATGAAAGAAGGGGCGAAATACCGTTTCCACATTCCTTCAGAGCTAGCCTATGGTGAACGCGCTACAGGCTCCATTACACCTAACTCGACCCTTATCTTTGATGTTGAGTTACTAGAAGTGATTCCGGTAAACGCCGAAGGCGCTGCTGAATAATATGGCCTGATAAGCGGTATTATTCCGCGTAAAGAATAAAGCCGACACAAAAAATTGTGTCGGCTTTTTTAGTTGAGTCAGCATAATCCATGCTTACCTTTTCCCTCGGACTTAACGACACATCACACGAAGGTGATGGCCCCTTATCCGTTCTCACATAGTAATGCGAGTTATTCGGTGAGGTATCTCGAATCTACCTCTTAAGCATAGTGCCTTTTTGCGAAAAAAGGCGGGGGAAACTGTGCAGTTTTTGGACTTTATTACGATAAAACCTGGTCACTTATAACTGTAAGTTTTAACCCACCGATGTTCTTACTCTCGGGGCATTCTTCGACGTTCATGATGCACTTTAAACACCGCAAAATGTTTCATGATAGCTTGTCCAAGTTTGAACATGACGTAACCGATCAGCAGGTATCCTGCTGTTTTCAAACTCTCGATTCGAACTACGATATCCAAAAACCCGTAAATCAGTAGCAAGGCTCCACTTAAAAACAACATAAAGCCTAGAATGGTACCTATGGTGGCAAAGCGCTTATCGCTTTCACCCGCGGTCAAACTGCGGCCGTTTTGTGAAGTTTTAACCATGAGAACTTGCTCCTTTCCCTGTTTATTTTGACTACAGCAACAAACTAAAGGTTCATGTTCAACTAATAACCGACCAGTTTAGATTAACCAGTAAATGACGTAGTAGAATATTGCCTTCTGCATATTTACCCTCATACACTAGGGTAACGTTATTTAATTTACCTAATTGCTTGTGAAAACACCACTTATTACCCGCAAAGGATACCTCAAGCTTCAACAAGAGCTCGATCACCTTTGGCGTGAAGAACGGCCAGAAATAACCCGCAAGGTCACTTGGGCCGCTAGCTTAGGTGACAGAAGTGAAAATGCGGACTATCAATACAACAAGAAAAAACTAAGGGAAATCGACCGCCGTGTACGCTACTTGCGAAAATGCCTAGAAAATTTAAAGGTGGTTGATTACAGCCCTCAGCAAGAGGGCAAAGTTTTCTTTGGTGCTTGGGTAGAGATAGAAAACGACGAAGGGAAGGTGCTGCAATTACGATTAGTCGGTTACGACGAAATTTTCGGCCGTAAAGACTACATTTCCATTGACTCCCCTATGGCTAGAGCGCTGGTGGGGAAAGAAGAAGATGACGATTTATCCGTAAAAACCGAAGCTGGAATAAAAGAGTGGTGGATTAATAAAATATGGTACGACACCACGGACAAACTCTAACCTAGGGTTAAATACAATTGTGGGTGGATAAGTAGTCATTTTCTCCTATGCTACGGTGATATACTTGCCATCTTATTTTTCATTTTTTAGACAGTTTGCCCAAGGTCGATAAATATCCACCCGCAAACCATTGCCTAGAGCGTATTATGATTATCAATAAAATTGCTGAAGAACTATCGGTTCAGCCCAACCAAGTAAACGCAGCCGTTCAATTGCTTGACGAAGGAGCGACCGTTCCTTTTATCGCGCGTTACCGTAAAGAAGTCACTCAAGGCTTAGACGACACTCAGTTAAGAAACCTACAACAGCGTTTAACCTACCTTAGGGAGTTGGAAGACCGTCGAGGTGTTATTCTCAAATCTATTGATGAGCAAGGTAAACTCACCGATACGCTAAAGGCCGATATTAATAACGCAGATAGCAAAACCACCCTTGAAGATTTATATCTTCCGTACAAGCCCCGTCGCAGAACAAAAGGACAAATTGCTATTGAGGCAGGTTTAGCGCCTCTAGCCGACGCCCTGTTTGCCGATCCAAGCCTTACCCCTGCCACGGTCGCTGCCCAATACATTAGCGAAGAAAAGGGAATTGTTGATGAAAAAGCCGCCTTAGAAGGCGCACGATTTATTTTGATGGAGCGTTTCGCCGAAGATGCTTCGTTGCTAGGAAAAATACGTCGTTACCTGACTGAAAACGCGCACTTAGCCAGCAAGGTAGCACCTGGGAAAGAGAAAGACGCGGCCAAGTATAAAGACTACTTCGAACACAGTGAAAAATACAAAACGGTGCCATCCCATCGTGCACTCGCCATGTTCCGTGGACGCAACGAAGGTCTTTTACATATTCAGCTAGATGCCGATCCACAACAGGACGACAATGCGTCAGGCTCACATTGTGAACACCTTATTGCCAGCCACTATAATATTCTTCACCGCAATAGACCGGCTGATGACTTCTTAGCCCAGGTAGTGCAGTGGACGTGGAAAATAAAGATTGCGTTACATATGGAAACCGAGCTGTTCAGCACCTTGCGTGAAAGAGCAGAAGAGGAAGCCATTGAAGTATTTGCCAAGAACTTAAACGACCTGCTAATGGCCGCTCCAGCGGGGGCTAAAACCACCATGGGGTTAGATCCCGGTCTACGTACAGGGGTCAAAGTGGCTGTGGTAGATAAAACAGGTAAAGTCCTAGCCACCAACACGATTTTCCCTCACGTCCCGCAGAATCAGTGGGATAAATCTATGCGTACACTCACCACCTTGTGTAAGCAATACAAGGTGGAATTAATCAGTATTGGTAACGGCACCGGCTCACGAGAAACCGATAAGCTAGTTGCCGAGATGCTAAAAAATAACAGTGATCTTCAAGCCCAAAAAATCATGGTAAGTGAAGCCGGAGCGTCCGTCTACTCGGCCTCTGAATTGGCCTCTAAAGAACTGCCGGATTTAGACGTGTCGCTTCGTGGCGCAGTGTCTATTGCGCGTCGTCTACAAGATCCATTGGCCGAATTAGTTAAAATTGAGCCCAAAGCCATTGGTGTGGGTCAGTATCAGCATGATGTTAGCCAAAGCCAATTAGGCAAATCTCTCGACCGTGTCATCGAAGATTGTGTAAATGCCGTGGGCGTAGACCTTAATACTGCCTCGCCAGCGCTCCTTAGCTATGTTTCAGGGCTAAATAAAACACTGGCCCATAACATCGTTCATTTTAGAGACACTAACGGAGCCTTTGCAGATAGAAAGTCATTACTTAAAGTAGAGCGATTAGGGCCCAAAGCGTTTGAGCAGGCAGCGGGCTTCTTACGTATTATTAATGGTACTAACCCCCTCGATGCCTCTGCAGTTCACCCTGAAGCTTATCCCGTGGTAGATAAAATCATTGATACCACGGCGGTGGCCGTGAACGATATTATTGGTAATACTGAGCTACTCAAAAGCCTGTCGCCTGACACCTTTACCAGTGAGGCTTTTGGTCTACCTACAGTGCAAGACATCTTTAAAGAACTTGATAAGCCAGGACGAGATCCTCGCCCTGAGTTTAAAACTGCAGCGTTTAAAGAGGGTGTTGAAACCATCAACGATTTGAAAGCAGGTATGATTTTAGAAGGTGTGGTCAGTAACGTCGCAAACTTTGGTGCGTTTGTGGATGTGGGTGTTCACCAAGACGGGCTCGTTCACATATCGGCGTTGACCAACAAGTTTATCTCAGACCCTCGAGAAGTGGTGAAAGCGGGTGATATTGTTAAGGTGAAAGTGCTTGAGGTGGATGTAGCACGCAAACGTATTTCTTTTACGATGCGTTTAGACGATACCCCTACACCCTCTGCCCGCCCCGCCAAAAATGGACCGACGGCCAATAAAGGAAAAGCCCAACGTCCACGCAATGACAAAGGCTCAAAGCGTAATACAGGGAATGCTCAACCACAAAATAGTGCCATGGGTAATGCGTTTGCCGACGCTTTTGCTAAAGCCAAGAAATAAAGTGTAGTCATCATTCTAGCCGGCGTATTAAACGCCGGTTAGCCCATGACAACAAAGTAAAAGAAACGAGGGTAAGGTGACCCAATTAAGCGCTCGCTGAAAACCCTTGTGAAGCAGGTGTATAGGCTTGCGTATAAACATTTTGAATACGCCCTACCCGTGCCGCCATGGCTGGGCTGATTTCCTGTGCTTCCCCAAAATCAAGTGAACGTGCACCACCCGCATAGGCGTTTTTCTCACTGTTTTCCTTTGCTGCTTCCTGCGCGGATAGAACCGCATCGTCAAGGCTTCTTGTCGGAGGCTCTATGGTGTTATCTGTGATGTCATTTAATGACGGGGGTGTGATGCTAACACCATTACTTTGTGAGGATGAGCCTTCAGAAGCTAAGGCTTGCCCGCTTTCTTCTGCTTTTTCTTCCGCAATTTCTGCTCGTGCTTCAAAGGCTTTCTGTGATGCTTCCGCAGCGACCTTTAAGTCTTGAGCGGAAGGTTGCGCAGGGGCGAGCGCAGCAGTGCGCACCTGCTGCATTTTACTTAAAGTTTGTTCTGGCGTTTGCGCTTCTGAAATATCAATGGAGACTTTGCCATCTGTAATGTATCGCTTGTTGTCTGGCCCCGTTGTGTACTCGTATTGCGGCGTACCTGCATACTGGCCCCCGGCGACTGCATGGGCTTGCTCATGGGTACGAACTTCCTCATCACGAGCTTCTAAAGACGCAATTTCTTGTTGCTCTTGCTCGGTTTGCTGCTGCGACTGTTGTTGAGATTGTTGTTGGTCTTGCGCGTTTTGCTTACCCGCGCTTTCATCTTCAGCATTGTCAGGCTCTTGCCCAAAAACATTATCAAAAGCGGCCTGTAGTTCAGATTGAACTTGAGGGCGTTCGTACGTTACCGGTGCAGGGGGTTGACCAGGCGTTCTTGCCTTATCAGTATCTGAACCCAAACCTTTCTGGGACGCGCCTTGTTCAGCATCGCTTGCTTGGGGAATGGTTTCTCGAAGGGTATTGTCTCTACGTGCCGACTCGGTATTTAAGTTGGCCGTAGGAAACGCTAGCGCAGTCAATATCGGCGTGACAATATTCACTTTAAAACCCCCTTTTAAGCTAGCGTATCTATAATGGTTCCGACAGTTTCATTCGCCACTTCTAACACCTTGCTAGAAGCCTGCGCGTTAACGCTATTAATCTTTAATGACAATAGGTTAGACGTGAAATCATCGCTCGCGGTGGGTAGCACATTACGTATATTACTTAGCCCCTGCAAAGACGCATCGGCCAGCACAGCTTGTGGGCCATTCTCTGCAAGATTCACTTGCGCCGTTTGCTGCGCAATATTTGTGGCGGCTTGGGTTAACCCGCTATTCGCCTGCTGCAAGCCAAATTGGCCAGACACAATGGCTGAATTGACACTATTGGTCACAATACTAGACATACACTACCTCTACACTCTCATGCGCAATTATTAACCAGCTTGCACAAAAAGAAAAGCACACAAGTAGAGGGGAAAACTAAGTCCTTGTCTTTTTTATAGTTATTGTTCGGCCATTTTATAACCAGCCGCATAGAAACACAGAAAGCGCCAAATTAAGACGCTTCCTGTTTATAAACGTTGGTCGCAAAACTGTAAAGAATATCGGCCGTCTGCTGCGGGTGGGAAATAAACGGAGCATGAGAAGCGTGAGGTAACACCACAGTGTCGGCTTGGGGGTGTAACTCACAAATACGGTCTATACCACTGGTAGGGACAAGACTGTCTAACCTGCCATATAATCGCAATGTAGGCACAATAATGCGCTTTAATTCACTGCGCAAATCCTCACAAGACAATATATGCAATCCTTCTTTTAACGCCTCTTCCGATGGCGATGGAAACTCGGTTATTTGCTCACGAATGGCTTTAATGTCTTGTTTAGCAGTATCACTTCCCATTGCTTGAATCGCTAAAAAGCGCTCAAGGGTTTTACTGAAATTTTTCTCTAGTTGCTGCTTAAACATATTCAGTAAGTCTGCCGCTATACCTGGCCAACAAGGCCCGGCAACAAACCGTGGTGTAGAAGCAATAGTGACTAACCCCGCGAGAAGATTGGGTCGTTGAGCAGCAAGTTTCTGCGCCACTAAACCGCCAAGAGACCAGCCAACCACGATACTTTGAGGGGGCATTAAAGGTGCGACCATTTCACTTAAGTTAGCCACCGTATAGGGCGTGGGTACATGCGCGGCATTTTCACCAAAACCGGGCAGGTCGATGGTGGTAATTCGGAAATCGGCACTTAAATAGGGAATAAATGAGGTGAATGCGCCACTGTTCATTCCCCACCCATGAATGAAAACCAGATCTTTTCCTGTGCCTTGAGTACGGGTGACAAGCGGAGTGTTTGTATGCAAATCTTTCACTGTATACATCCTTAAACTGTTGCAAGACGCGACTTAGGAGCAAGTCTATCTGCGCGTTGACCCAATTCTTTAAAGCACGTGTTGCGTCCATTAAACGTGCTTTAAATGTTTCCTGCTTACTATGCTATCAGGCAAGTCCCACGCCAGTATGTCAGTGGTGTGAAGATGACATATTTTCTTTTGATACCCGCAAGTATAAAGAAAACTTACTGTCTTTTGGTCTTATCAGTCGGCATGTGCGGCACTGCCGCTACCAACGACTTTGCGTGTATGGCTTGTACACACCGCCTCTTTCAAGCCTAATTCACTTAATGAAGTTTCGCCATTCTCTCACCGCAAGCCAAGAGATTGGCAGGCTGTTTGTCGACAAATGGCAACAGCATACTGGGCCAAAACCAGATTTGTTATTACCCGTTCCTCTAGGCACGCGGCGCTTTGCTCAGCGGCAATTTAATCAATCTGCTGTACTGGCTTTATACATAGGGCGCAAGCTAGGTATACCGGTGTATCAGCACTGGGCAATTCGTCAAACAGATACCGCCCAACACTTACTCGACAAACAAGCCCGTTACGTCAACGCGAAACACAGTTATGCACTGACAAAACATGGAATAGATGGCTATGTAAGCGAACCTAGCGCCGTGCTTCGGGTCGCCATTGTTGACGATGTTATCACCACGGGGATAACGGTGGATAGGTTAGCTGGTTTATTAAGCGCCCGTTACCCTCACCTAAATATTGAAGTATGGGCGGTGGCGTTTACACCACCGCCTAAAAGCCATTTACTTAATGCAGAAAATGGGATTGGTAAATAGCATTACTAAGCATCTTATTCGTGCCATACCAGTACCCCCTAAATTGGGTGTTATCCACAAAGCCAATAATCAGCCCTTTCCCTTTATTGGTGGTGACTACCGCGGGGGTCTTTGCGATGAGTTTCACTATTGGGTCTGCGCTAAACCCCGCCATTAACGGCGCTTCGGTGTAACGGGCAGGCGTGGTAAACGGTGAGTAGTGATTGTCGATGATCATATTGCTGGTTTTAAACATGGCCAATGTGTCACCTGTATAACCAAAAAACAGAGGGTGACTGGTGTCTATTTCTGCTTCGTATACCGCACCAGCTACCAACTTTTGTGCGCCATGAGACGCTCTGTCTTTGAAAGATAAACCTTCTTCTTTAAAGAGATTATCAATTTCCTCACGCAGTAAAACATCGATGTTTAACCAGCTATTCGCGGAAAAATACCGTAGCGCTGATTTTTGACCTATTAGTACCCCGCCTTGTTTCACCCAGTCGATAAGGATGTCCTTGGTATTCTGAGACAATTCGAAGCGACCACTTGGAAATATAATATGAGTGTAATCCCCTTGCAGCGCTTGAAGAAGATTTCGTTGCTCAATAATGGTGGTGGGTAGGCCAACACGGGTATCAAAGTAATGCCACATTTCACCGACTTCATACTCACGGGTTCCCTTTCCACCCACTATTAACACTTTGGGCATGCTGATAGGTGAAATCCCGCGACTTCCCAGATCGCTCCCTGCGGGCGTTAAACCACTTTTGATGCCATATACACTCATGCCAAGAGGTTGCGCCTTTTGTTTTATGAGTGAAACCAAATTGTTGGGCTGCTTTAAGCGCGCTGGGCCTGCTGGAATAACAATACTGCCTGGCGGGAACTCTACCTCCCCACTAAATTGCGTATGCGCGGTGAAACTGTTCTGGCTACTGCGAACTTTTACACCAGCCTCGAGTAAAGACTGCAGTAGTGCAGGTGCATAGTAATCGTGCCAAGAAAACGCGTAGGCATACGCGTTGCTGTCAAACTTAAGCATTGGATTAGCCTGCACGAGTTTAGCGTTAGCATCCCATTTGACGCTACTGCTTTGACGGCGGGTAACAGGGGTGTAATCAACATTAAATGCCAGCGCAATATGCCAACTAGAGACATCATAAAAGGTGTTATCCTCAAACGAGGTTTGGGTTGAAAATAGCGATTTAACTAAGCGATATTGGTATTGCTCTAATGGAATATAAATGGCGCGATTGGCTTGAAAGGTTTGACTGTCCACTGTGACATCACGGGTAACAACATGAAACACAACCTGGTGTTGTGATAGTAATTCGGTAAGCGCACTAAATCTGCCTAAATCGTCAGGCATGGCCAACAGGTAGCCACCTAACTTGTCTTGCTTTGCCAATTTTTGTGCTTCACCCACAAAGCTGCTCTGGTATTGCAGTAGAGCCGGTTTGTTGGCAACGGCCCCAGCAAAGGTGCTAAGCGATGTGGTGACCTGGTTTGCAATTGTGTCGGCGAACGCGAGATTGCCATTTATCGACGCTTGAAGATGGCCCCTTGACCTTGCCTGTTCAAACAAAATCCCCACACTGCCATGAAGATCAGGGTATGTAGAGCCTTTACCGGCGTAAAAATCGTCGTAGGCTTCTTCGGTAAAATACAGCTCGTTTTGACCGTCTAAAGCGCGAGCGTGAAACGACGCAAGTGCTTCGGTGAGGGTAACGTTGGCGTCTGGCGTTAGCGGGTTCTTTCTAGCGCGTACACCAGGCTGAAAGAAATAGCTGCTGTTCGTGCCCATTTCATGAAAATCAGTTAACACATGGGGGCGCCAGCGATGAAACTGTGCAATACGTGCCTTAGATTCCGGGTGCGCCAGTAATAACCAGTCTCGATTTAAATCGAACCAATAGTGATTGGTTCTTCCCGATGGCCAACCTTCGTTATGCTCCCGGTGCAAACTATCAGCCACCAGTTGGGTGCCCTTATGCATATTAGCCCATTGTGCAAAACGAGATAGGCCGTCGGGGTTGAAAGAAGGGTCAAGCAACACAACATTAGTGGTTAGCAAAGTATCAATGGCTTCGCCTTGGGCAGCGGCTAAGTAATAGGCTACCGCCAGCGCGGCATTTGAACCGGAGGGTTCGTTGCCGTGAATGCTATACCCCATGTATAGAATGAGGGGGGCGTTTTCACTGGGCTCTGAGCCTGACGCGAGTTGTGATAAGTGACGTTGTCGAAGGGTTTCTATCTCAGCGTGATTGTGTGGCGCAGTAATGGTTAACAGGAGGAGAGGCCTGTTTTCATGCGTACGACCCATCTCTTTGATTGTCATACGGTCAGAGGCGTCAGCAAGTACATTAAGGTAGTGTACGAGTTGGTCATGCCTAACATGCCATTCGCCCAATTGCATACCCAGTACAGATTCTGGGGTAGGAATTGCCGGGTTATAGTCGACATTTTCAGGAAGATAATCGAGTACGGGACGTCCTCCCGTATCTACTTCGATATCAATGGCATAGGAGGGTAACGTGGTTACCATTAGTAAACTAAAAGCCGCGCCAATTAGAGACGCACTGCGTAGTAGGGTAAGAGCAGCGTGTGAGAATGAAGCTAACATAGCGTTCCCGTCTTGTTGTTTTGCTAGTACATCGAAAACAAAAAATACTTGACTGATTTACTCAAGTTAATTTGTTATCATAGATAAAATTTTAATCGTATGTAGGACTTGCTGATGATCACTATATCAGAAGATGCTCAGGCTCACTTTGTAAAATTACTGAGTAAACAAGAGCCTGGCACAAATATTCGCGTATTCGTCGTAAACCCAGGCACATCAAGCGCAGAGTGCGGTGTGTCCTATTGCCCACCTGACGCGGTGGAAGAAAGCGACACGCGCCTTGAATTTAACGGCTTTGACGCCGTAGTAGATGAAGAAAGTGTTCCTTATTTAGACGAAGCGGAAATTGACTACGTTACAGACCAAATGGGCTCTCAACTGACCCTGAAAGCACCTAACGCTAAAGCACGCAAGGTTGCTGACGATGCTCCGCTAGTTGAGCGTATCAACTACATGATAGAGTCTGAAATTAACCCGCAATTGGCCAGCCATGGCGGACAAGTCATGTTGGTAGAAGTGACTGAAGAAGGCTATGCCATCTTACAATTTGGCGGCGGTTGTAACGGCTGCTCAATGGTAGATGTCACCTTAAAAGACGGTATTGAAAAACAAATGCTAGAACACTTTGCCGGTGAGCTTAAAGGCGTGCGAGATGCAACAGAGCACGAAGCTGGCGAACACTCTTATTACTAACCGCCATTCAGCGCAATGAGAGACGTAAATACAAGCTGGCAACGTTTTAAAATCGGGCTATCGATTTTCGTTGTCGGCGCTGTATGCTTACTGTTTTTTAGCCAATATCACATTGTTATATACCTATTTTCTCTAGCCACATTGTTTATTGGCTTTGCCTTCGCCATGTATGGCTATGTAGGTATTTTTCTCTCTCGTTTTTCCTCCTTAAAAAGTAAAAAGCCCCCTGATGACATTTAACAGTTTCTCACGTATCGTAAATATCCCTTATTGATAAAGCGTGCTCTTTGACGGCCAATTCCCCTAGCCCTTGAGCCATCGCAAAGAGGAAGGCCACCAATGAAAACACTTGGATTAATTGGCGGGATGAGTTGGGAGTCTACCGTCTCGTATTATCAATTTATCAATCGCGGAGTGAATCACCAATTAGGTGGCTTACACAGCGCTAAACTTTGTCTTTACAGTGTCGACTTTGCCGATATTGCGCGATACCAGCACGATGGGAATTGGAAAGGTGCTGCTGATATTCTCATTAGTGCAGCGAAAAGCTTGGAAGCCATGGGTGCTGAGGGAATCGTTATTTGTACCAATACAATGCACAAGGTGGCTAACATTGTACAGAACGCGATAACCATACCATTACTTCATATTACAGATGCCACCGGCGAAAAGCTGAAAACCGATGGCGTCAAACATGTAGGGCTATTGGGGACAGCGTTTACCATGTCAGAGCGCTTTTATTCCTCACACCTCACTGATAAATTCGATTTAAATGTTCTTACCCCAACGACAGATGAGCAAACAACTGTTCATGAAATTATCTACAATGAATTATGTAAAGGTGTCGTTTGCGAGGCCTCCAGAAATTGCTATATCGAGATTATAAATAACTTAAAGCAACGAGGCGCGGAGGCAATCATTTTGGGATGCACTGAGATTGCTTTGCTGATTTCTCAGACCGATACCCCACTGCCTTTGTACGATACCACGCAAATTCATGCGGATGCGGCAGTGGCATTCGCCATCACTTAATCGACTTATGCTTTGAAGGAAGCAAGGACACCCTATGAGCCCAGAAGAAACTGGACAAGCCTATAATAGTATTACCCACTTATGGACGTCTGAGGAATTTAATCGCAGCAATGGCATGAACGCATTAGAGCAAGCGCTAGCCTATTTACCCCAGCTCCCTAAAGATGCGAAAGCCCTTGATGTTGGTTGCGGCTGCACCTGCCGCTTTTATCCGCGCCTGGCTGAACAAGGATTATCGATAGAAGGCATAGATGTGTCATCTGGCATGCTTGCCATTGCACAAAAAAACTACCCCGAAGCCACCTTCACCCACGCCGATATTTGTACCTATCCCCTCAAGCCAAACACTTATCACTTTATAATGGCCTGGGATAGCATTTGGCATGTCCCGTTAACTCAACAACCGCCATTAATTAAAAAGCTAAGTGATGCATTGGCGCCTAATGGCGTGTTTATTTTTAGTTTTGGCGGCGTTGAAAGCGCGGGTGAACACTACGATAATTATATGGGCCCTAGGGTTTACTATGCTTCTCTTGGGATTCATGGTTTTATTGAACTAGCAATGCAAACAGACTGCATCATTAAACACCTCAATGTGGGAAAAGGGGATGAACCTCACAGTTTTATAGTGCTTCAACGTAAATCTTAGCAAAATCGGTAGGGCAAGGCGCTTAAAATTGGGTTAGTTTGATACTGGTTTAGTCATTCACCTAACTGAGTAGCGAATAAGTACTTTTTATGAACCCCCTATTTCAACGACTGGTTAACGTTGCCGAAGCCATAGAGAGAGAGCCATCTCTTGCCAGTGATTTACAGGCCCTTAGCGACGTTGCAGCATTATCCCCCTTTCATTTGCACCGGCTTTTTGCCTCGCACTTTAATCAAAACATAGGGGCTTATGGCAGGAAAGTACGGGTATATCGCGCCGCTTATCAGTTGGCATTTCGAAATGACATTCCTATTTTAACCGTGGCGTTAGATGCTGGCTTTTCAAGTGCAGAAGGTTTCGCCCGCGCGTTTAAGAAGCTTTTCGACGTCGCGCCATCCACATTTCGAGCACAACCTCAATGGGAGTTACTGCATCAACGCTTTACTCCTTTATCATCCCTTACCGTCCATAGAGGAAACCCCATGAATAACCCACCGTTTTCTGCTCAACAGGTCAACGTTCAACACTTCCCTACCATTCCTATTGCCGAATGGGTACATCAAGGCCAACCCAATTTAGTGCTGAAGACCGTAAAATCCTTCATTGACTGGCGCAAACAGGAAACCTTACCGCCCTCTGCTTATCGCACTTTCAACGTGCTTTATGATGACCCTAATACCACCCGCGACGAAGACTATCGTTTTGGCGTTGCATGTGAAATTCCGCAGGAAAAGACGATTGATCACAGCAACATTGAAAAAAAACACATTCCAGCTGGCCTGTGCGCGACAGTGAGGCTTATCGGCGATGACAGTCAAATTGGAGCCTATGTGCATGAATTATATGCCTCGTGGCTGCCTAGTACCCTTTTTGTTTTGCGAGACTTCCCAATATTTATAGAGCGTGTCCGCTTTTACCCAGAGGTGGGGGCAGCCGATGCTATTACCGACATCTACTTACCCATAGAAGAAGCACAATCGAAGTAAGTTTTTCGTTATTCAGTCAGGCGTTGGCGTTTGTCTAAGCGAGCAAACACCCACGCTAAGCTGATACCTCGGGCAAACAAAAAGCCCAACAAGGCATACCATAAACTGATATTGCCAAGTGCTTGAGTTACGTACCAAAGAGGGAAGAAAACCCCTAACGCGCTAAATATCATGGTATTTCGCATCGCTGCCGCCTTGGTCAATCCGACAAAAACGCCATCGTAAAGAAAGCACCAGTGAGCAAGCAGGGGTAAAACGATCATCAGCGGTAAATAGGCGACTGCCTGAGAGACCAAGTGCGTATGCGTAGTAAGGGCACCAATAATAGATTCACCCGCCACGTAAAAAGTCATCGCGTAGAGAATCGCAAATAGGCTTGACCACACTAGCCCTTGATAGGTTCTGCGTTTTATTTCACGGGCATTATGTGCACCTTTTGCCTCGCCAACTAGCGCTTCTACAGCATAAGCAATACCGTCTAGCCCCAACGCAATAAGCACGAAAAATTGCATCAATATGGCGTTAGTGGCGGCTGCCGTCTCGCCAAATCTTGCGCCTTGAATAGTAAGAAACGCCAAACAGCCTTGCAGTGCTAAATTTCTTAGCAGCATGTCGCCATTTAGTTTCATGAGTATTTTTCGGGCGGCTTTGTTGAACCAAGAGGGCTGAGGAGCAATGCCCAGGGTGAGTTTCATTGCCACAATTAAGGCGAGAATCGCCATGGTGTACTCTGCCATTACGCTCGCTAGAGCAACACCGGACACCGACAAATCAAACCCGTACACAAACAGCATGTCTAACCCAGCATTGAGAAGGTTCCCCACCACTTGGATGGCCAGCACGGTACGTGTTTTTTGTTGCCCTACTAACCATCCAATAAGGGCTAAGTTCAACATGGCGGCAGGTGCGCCCCACACCCGTACATTGAAGTAAGCGGTTAAGTGGCCCTGTACATCATCGGCCGGATTAGAGAGCGCAATGCCCGCGTGCAAAACAGGCATCTGCAGCGCCCACAGCATTAAGCCTAAAAGCACCGCAACCAGTGCGGTTTGCCATAACACTTTGGCCGAGGCTAGCTTTGCATTTTGCTGACCTTTAGCCTGCGCGCTAAGACCTGTAGAAGACATGCGAAGAAAGCCACACACCCAGTAGATTTGCGTAATAATCAGCGCCCCTACAGACGCGCCCGCTAGCATAGCGGTAGATTGCATATGACCAAGCACAGCAGTATCCACTAAGCCTAACAAAGGTGTGGTAACATTCGCGATGATCATAGGCACGGCCAATGCAATAAGGCGGGTATTGTCTTGCCAAAAGCGCTTTTGTTGGCGCGGTGTTTGCTGTTGAATTTGCTGAGCATGTTGCTCAGTCTTTTGGTTTTGGTGCATTAACCTTGTGCCCAATAGCCCTTATCCGGTAAGGGTGAGAAAATTAAACAGGAATAAAAAATGAAGTGTATCACGCTCTTTTCTCTCTGCGCTTGTCTTCGTTCAACCTACGCCATACTGATATTACTGCTTGCTAGTACTACTGCAGTGTCAGCCGCAGATACGCCCGACAACAGTGTGTTAAAACACAATGCCGTGATATTGCTTTATCATCATGTTTCAGAAGAAACGCCCGCGAGTACCAGTATTAGTCCCGACACGTTCGAGTCACATATGGCGTACCTCAGCAAGCACCATACTGTGATCGCATTAACCCAAGCCGTTGATGCCATTACTGGCGGTGCCAGTTTGCCTGAGAACAGCGTGGTGATTACATTTGACGACGGCTATGCGAATATTTTACATAATGCCCATCCAATTTTAGCCAAATACGGATTTCCGTACACCGTATTTATAAATCCAAACGAGATAGGGGCTCATCGTCAGCAGCTAACTTGGCAACAGGTCGACGCTATGCACAACGAAGGCGTCACCTTTGCGAATCACACGCTAGATCATATTCATATGTTGGATAACAGCCAAACAAATACACACTGGCTAGCAGATGTTTGGCAAAATGTTGAACAGGCAGAAGCCACTTTAAAAGACAAAGTAGGCGTCTCACTTCAGTATTTAGCATACCCTTTTGGTGAATTTAACGAACCGCTAGCAGCTCAAGTCAAACGCGCAAATTATATAGGCTTTGGCCAGCATTCAGGCGCAGTAGGCCCGTTAAGTGACACCAGCGCTTTACCTCGCTTCCCTGCTGCCGGCCCTTATTCCAATCTTGCCACGTTAAAAACCAAGTTAAAAAGTATTGCCATGCCGGTGGTTAATAGCACCGTGGTGAATCCAGCGTTAACGTCTCACACTCCGCCCGCATCAGTGACATTAACCATTGGCAATGCAGATACGGGGTTAGATATTGCTTCAGATGTCAGCATTACACAAACACAGTGCTTCTTTGGCGGAGAAAAAATCTCGACAAAAACCAGCCCAAATAAAATTACCTTTTACCTAGAAACTCAATTACCCACCGGGCGCTCGCGAGTGAACTGTACTGCCCCTTCAAAGGCTCACAGAGGCAGATATTACTGGTATTCCCAGCCCTTTTTTGTGGCTAACGAACTGGGACGTTACCCGGATTAAGGCGACACAGTCGACAGTAAAGCTACACGTTTAGAGAAAAGCGAACAAAGCCACTATTTACCGCCAATTCGCTAAAATTAAGCCGTTGATAGAAGCGAATGGCGGGAATGTTCGACAACTGAACATCCAACACGATTGTCTGTTTTTTCAGTGTGCGCGCGTGAGTAATCATGTGCGCGATCATAAAGCGGCCGACACCTGATTTTCTATGCGCTGTATCCACCGCAATATGCCCAAGCATGAGTTCATGTGGTGTGGGCGGAACTAGCCCAACAGACACCGCTTGATTGCGCATGAGTACAAGCATAGATTCATCAAGGGAGTAAAAGGTGGTAATGCTGTCTAAGGTGGCGCGGTCAAATGCGCTCCCTAGCTTGGTATGCCAGGCCGTTACCACACCGACAACGTTATTATCCTTCACAGCTACCCAATGGTTTTGACAACCATACTGGCCTTGCGCTTTACACCATGCATGATGCAGAAAAGCGCGCGTCTTTTCCTCGTCTTCGTCGCCGAAGATAGAGACTAATAATTCGTATGCGGCCGACAGAATTAGAGGTACAGCCGATGCCGCGTCTGTTGGCACGCCCTTTCTTATAGTTAATGTCATACTACTTTTTCGAGGTAATTACAGGCATATCAGCAAGTATTTGCTGTGCATCACTAATTGATAACGTGCCAATTTCTCGTTTAGGTTTAAAACGACCCAGCACTTCTCCGGTTGGGTTAACAAGTACAACCGACGCACTGTGATCCACCAGATAATTAGGATTATCTGTACTCTCAGCTATAGCGTACATCATGCCAAGGCTTCTCGCGAAAGGAAATAAATCTTTGTGTTCACCTGTAAGCCCAATAAAGTCTTTATTGAAGTAACGAACATAATCGTTAAGACGTGCAGGCGTGTCTCGCTTAGGATCCACAGAGACAAACACAACTTTGATAGGGTGAGTCGTATCTAACGCTTGTAGCTGAGGATAAATGCCATTTAATTCGGCCATTGTGGTGGGGCAAATATCTGGGCAAAAAGTATAACCTAAAAACAACAAGGTCCATTGCCCTTTCAAATTCTCTTCTGTAAAGGGAGCTTCATGGGTGTCGAGCAGCGAAAAAGGGGCAACCGTACGAGGCGTGGGATAAAGCTGAAAATACTGAACTTGCTTCACATCGTGAGATGGCGGGGCAATATATATTGCCCCTATAATGCCTGCAACCAGTGCAAAAAATGCAACAATTCCTACGAAAATGCGTTGATTCATAAACTTAATGGTACATAGTGATCCAAGAGTAATATCACAAACAATACCATGAGATGAATAATAGAAAACCTAAAAGTTTGCATCGCCGTTTGGTTAGTCGGTGCAAATTTGAGTTTTAACGCGTAATACAAGAAACCGCCATTAAGCATAGTTGAGCCAATTAAATAAATGAGGTCACTCATGCCGATTAAATATGGCAGTAAGCACACAAGGCTCAGCAGCACTGTGTATAAAAGGACAGAGGTTTTGGTAAATGCGACGCCATGGGTGACGGGCAACATGGGAATCTTCGCTTTCGCGTAATCCTTCTCCCTATGGATGGCTAATGCCCAAAAATGTGGTGGTGTCCAAGTAAACACAATAAGCACCAACAACAGAGCATGCGAATGCACTTCGCCGGTCACCGCCGTCCAACCTAACAAAGGTGGGGCGGCACCCGCCAACCCACCAATAACGATATTTTGTGGAGTAGCACGCTTCAGAAACATGGTGTATACAAAGGCGTATCCCACTAAGCTTGCGAGTGTTAGCCAGGCAGTTAACATATTGACCCATAACGCTAAAATGGCGAACCCAACCACTGCCAAACATACCGCAAACACTAACGCGTTAGGAATACTCACTTTTCCTTTCGCCACTGGACGGTTAAAAGTTCTTGCCATCATGCTATCAATGCGATGGTCCACCACATGGTTAATGACTGCCGCCGATGCCGACAGCATCCCAATCCCTAATAAACCCGCTAAGAGCACAGTGGTCTCTACCCATTGAGGCGTGGCCAAGCACATCCCCACCAATGCCGTTAACAAGAGGAGCATAACCACATTGGGTTTCGTTAATTCGTAATAGTCGCGCCAAGTGGCGGCTTCGTAGCGTGCTGAACGTGATGATATAGATAAAGATTTAGCCATAATGACCTCGTAGCCTACCGGCGTTTAACGAATAAGAAGAAGACGGACGTGAACTGAATAAACGATGACTAGCCTGTAAAGTGTGAACTTTCCACGTTAATCCCACTAAACAGAGCAACAAAATAGCGGCCACAGCATTGTGTGCCACTGCCACAAAAAGGGGTAAACTCAATACGACATTACTTACCCCTAACGCCACTTGAGCACAAAGCGCAGTTAGCATTACGCCTACGCCTTTTTTTAACTGCCCTGAAGCACTGTGGCGCAAACAAAGTATGGCGAAGAACAATAAATAGGCACAGGTGATGAGTGCGCCTGCGCGATGAACAATATGCATGGTCATCCTTTGCCCATAGTCGTGCGCACCGTATTCATAATTATCAGCTTCCGGAATCGTATAGGCACCTGAAAAATCCAGACGCTGCTGCCAACCGTCTTCACATATGGGCATATCGGTACATGCTAACGCAGCGTAGTTCGCAGACGTCCACCCGCCCAATGCAATTTGAGCAACGAGAATCATCACAGCCAGCGCACTGGCGAAGCCTAACTGGCGCAATCCCTTGGGCTGAGTCACTCGGCGATGTTCGCCGGAAGTGGGAAGGCGCAAGTAGAGTAAATAGAGGCAAGCAATGACACTAAACCCCCCTAATAAATGGCCCATGACCACCACGGGTAAGAGATTCAGGGTGACTGTCCACATACCTAACACCGCCTGAAAGGTAACCAAAGCTAGCAGGAGCAAGGGTAACTTAACCGGTGTGCCTTCCTTTCGCTTAATCACCGCCAGTGTGGCAATGGCTAAAATGCACAACCCCAATGCCCCCGCAAAATAACGATGAATCATTTCATTCCACGCTTTATGCGTTTCCACTGGGCGATGGGGAAACGCCTGATTGGCGGCATCAATTTTCGCCTCCGAGGTCGGTACGGTCAAATGACCGTAACACCCCGGCCAATCAGGACACCCCAATCCAGCATCAGTCAAACGGGTATAGGCACCCAATACAATCACTACCGCGGCCAAAAACAAACTAAATAGCACTAATTTTTTCATTGTCTTCACCTAGCCAATACGTGAAAGCTTTAGCAACTTTTTCATGTCGGCCAGTATGTTGCGACTCTCCATAACCGCCACGTCTTTATCGTCATCCATTTGGTATAGCAACACCGCATTGTTTAAGGTATCGACTATATATACCTTGCTATCGAGTAGTGGCGTGTCTGGTTTTTCAGAGAGTGGCTTAACCACAACATTGGGGTAATCCTTTGCCCAATCGAATGACGTGGTATCGCTGTTGGCCGTGACAAATACCACGGGTTCTGCGCGACTAGACTCCCGCCCTAATGCTAGCCACACTTGATTGATACTAAAAAGCGCGTTCTTACACGCTTGATCGCAGTCAGTGGGCAACACATACACGAGTCGCCACTTAGGTTTACTGTCCTGCACCATGCTAGAAACATTAATGGTAGGTTGTAATAACTGCCCTTTGTTAGTGGCTGCTTGCTCAAACCAGCCGTGGTCTAAAGCCAGCTTTGCCAGAACCACAGGAAGCACAAACACAGTCACCATTAGGATGAGGGTTTTCTTTGACGCTTTATTACTCATGGCTTGATTCCTTTTTAACAATAGCAAGGCCACCCACCACTACCGCTGCAACTGCAAGGGCAAACCATTGAATGGCATAACCAAGGTGTTTTTCTGGAGGCATGACAACAGGTGTGTAACGACGCAAAAAGACGCTATCTTCACCGGTTAACTCGATAACATAGGGTTGCAGTTTTCTGTCTAGCATCTGCTGAATCCGCGGTACAGACACTTGCTGCACCAGCGCGGGAAAGGTTTGATTAACAGAAGCTGGGTCGCGTACAAAGGGATTAAGACTCGGCTCACTAATTTTCCCTCTTAAATGAGACTCACCTGCGGCCACCTCCACGATAGGTAGAGTACGGGTTAAATTCGGTGCTGCCACCCAGCCAAAATTCACCAGTATCCAGCCCACATTAGTCAGTACCGGGGCAATCACATCAAACCCAACTTGACTATCAACCACTTGATTATCCACTAAAATAAGATGCTGGTTATCGACGTTACCGGTGAAATTAACATCCACATCTCGGGGGTCGTTCAGCTGCAAGGCGGTTAATAAACCAACGGTTTCTTTTTGTTGCTTTTCCGTTATGCTATCCAAACGTTGTTGCTTTTGAGCCATGCGCTGTAACTGCCAAAAACCCAGAGAACTCAACGCAATGACGACAATAAGAATAAACGTTGCAGCAAGCCAAATCCCGGGAGTACGTTGTGTCATCAGCAACCCCTCCCGCTTACTGAGAGGTCATAATGCTGATTAAAATTGTGTTATTTGCTTTAGTTCTATACATGGTGGTAAACCTCTTTTTAGCGATGCGGGTCATGATTAAAAATGACCACAAAAAAGGGCCAATGAGCAAATACATTGGTCGCAGAGTGCTCACGTCAGCCATTATTGTGATTGTTATCTTGCTGGCCATAAGCACCGGATTAATTACGCCAAACCCTCGTCCTTATTAAGGACGTATAGCGGTACAGCGCTACAGCACATACACAAACAAGAAGAGCATGACCCACACCACATCGACAAAATGCCAATACCAACTGCCTGCTTGAAAGGCGAAATGGTTTTCAGGGGTAAAGTGCCCTTTAAGCACACGGAAAAACAGCACAATAAGTATTAGAGTACCCAAGGTAACGTGCATGCCATGAAAGCCTGTAAGCATAAAGAAGGTATTGCCATAAATGCCCGACTGAAGGGTAAGCCCAAGATCACGATATGCGTGGATATATTCTTCAACTTGCAGGAACAAGAAACCCGTCCCCAATAAAATGGTAATACCCAACATGACGGTAAGCTGCTTGCGTTTGTTTTGTTCTAAACCCACATGTGCAAAATGTAAGGTTATGGAGGACACCAGCAAAATGACCGTATTAATGGTAGGCAAGCCAGCGGCACTCATGCGCTCTGTGGTTATGCCACCAGGGGTAGTCGTTAAGGGCCACATAGCTTCAAAAGTAGGCCACAATACTTCATTGGTCATTGCATTGTTTGATGCGCCTCCCAGCCAGGGCACAGCAATAAAACGTGCATAGTAGAGCGCGCCGAAAAATGCAGCAAAAAACATGACTTCCGAGAAAATAAACCAACTCATACCTTGGCGATAGGAACGGCCCAGCTGATCGCTGTACAGGCCAGACATAGACTCATCAATTTGGTTTTTAAACCACCCCACCAACATCACCAATAATACGGCGATGCCAGCAAGTAAAATATGCCCACCGTAACCCGACTCGCCTTTGGTTGATTCAATCACATAGTTTCCCGCCCCTACCGCAATGAGGAAAAGGGCAACTGCACCTACTATAGGCCAGGGGCTTTGCGCAGGTACGTAATATTTTTGATACTCTTGTTGCATCATGCTCTCCTTATCTCAGCTTAGTTACTTTCCAGTTTCAGGCTGAGGGACAATAAAGGGGTTCTGTTTTGGTTTGAGGTCGCCCGCTCTGGCGGTGACGTCATAAAGGGTGTATTGCAACGTAAAATAGGTAATGTCTTCTGGGAGTTGAGGATCCACATAAAACTGCATGGGCATATACGCCTCTGCCCCGGCTTCTAAAGGTTGTTGATTAAAGCAAAAACATTCCGTTTTGTTTAAATACAAGGCCGCGGTGCCAGGCGACACAGAGGGAATAGCTTGCGCGACTATATTTGTTGAAGCGGGGTTTCTTACATAGAAATTAACGGTACTCAATTCCCCCGGATGAACGTTTACCCGAGCGGTTTCAGCTCTGAATTCCCACGGCATACCCGTATTAGTCCGAGTGATAAACTCCACCGTGACGTGACGGTTTTCATCTATTTCTATGGACTGATAAGAGGCTGCTGAGTTCTCCGTTTTACCATTAATGCCAGCAATATCACAAAATACATCGTAGAGGGGGACTAAGGCGAAACCAAACCCAAACATACCAACCACAATAATCAGTAATTTAACGACCATTTTGTTGTTTGCGTTTGCCTGAGTCATGATTTCGCCCCTCTCGTCTTATTTCACTGTGGGAGGTGTTTCAAACGTGTGATAAGGCGCTGGAGATGGGATTTCCCATTCTAGTCCTTCGGCGCCTTCCCATACTTGGTTTGACACAGGCTCACCTTGTTTCTTACAAGCCTTAATTAGCAGGGCCAAGAAAATAAGCTGTGACAAACCAAAGGCGAAGCCCCCTAAGCTAATCCACTTATTAAAGTCTGCAAATTGCAATGCATAGTCGGGTATACGGCGGGGCATACCTGCCAAACCTACAAAATGCATAGGGAAAAAGAGCACATTGACGGAAATTAAAGAGCACCAAAAATGCCATTTCGCCAATCCTGTGTCGTACATTTTGCCAGTCCATTTCGGCAGCCAGTAATACACCGCCGCCATGATGGAAAACACAGCTCCCGTCACAAGAACATAGTGGAAATGCGCTACCACGAAATAGGTGTCGTGATACTGGAAATCCACAGGCGTAATAGCCAGCATTAGCCCAGACAAACCACCGATAGTGAACAACACGATAAACGCAATGGCGAACATCATCGGTATTTCGAAGGTAAGTGACCCACGCCACATAGTGGCCACCCAGTTGAATACTTTAACGCCGGTGGGCACCGATATAAGCATAGTGGCGAACATGAAAAACATTTCCATGTAGACTGGCATACCCGTGGTAAACATATGGTGAGCCCAAACCACAAACGACAGTAGCGCAATGGAGGCTGTCGCGTAGACCATAGAGGCATAACCAAAGAGTTTCTTGCGAGAAAACGTCGGTACTATCTGCGAAATAATGCCAAATGCAGGCAAAATCATAATGTAAACTTCTGGGTGACCAAAGAACCAGAAAATGTGCTGGAACATAACGGGGTCGCCACCGCCGGCTGCATCGAAGAAACTTGTACCGAAAAACTTATCCGTTAGTACCATGGTAACAGCGCCTGCCAGGACTGGCATCACAGCAATCAACAGAAAGGCGGTGATAAGCCAAGTCCATACAAACAAAGGCATTTTCATCCAAGTCATGCCCGGCGCGCGCATATTGAATATAGTAACAATCACGTTAATCGCACCCATAATGGAGGAGATACCCATGATGTGTACCGAAAACACAAACAAGCCCGTTGAATCGTTGCTGTAAGTGGTAGAAAGTGGTGCGTAAAACGTCCATCCAAACGCAGGACCACCGCCTTCCATAAATAGTGAACTTAACAGAATTAAGAAGGCACCCGGAAGTATCCAAAAACTCCAGTTATTCATGCGTGGTAACGCCATATCTGGAGCACCAATCATCATAGGTATTAGCCAGTTTGCCAAACCGGTAAATGCCGGCATGACAGCCCCAAATACCATGATGAGGCCATGAACTGTTGTCATTTGATTAAAGAAGTTCGGTTCTACAATTTGTAGTCCAGGCTGAAATAACTCAGCGCGGATCACCATGGCCATGGCCCCGCCGACTAAAAACATAATAAAAGCGAACCACAGGTATAAGGTACCTATGTCTTTATGGTTGGTGGTAAATAACCACCTCGTTATTCCTTTAGGGATGTGATCATGGTGATCATCGTGTGTGTCAGTCGCCGCAGAACCCGGCGCGATAATATCGGTAGCTTTACTCATCATGCGCTCCTAGTTTCCGTTGGCCACGTCGTTAACATCTTTAGCTTGCACCATATCCCCAGTATTGTTCCCCCATGCATTCCTCTCATAGGTCACCACCGCAGCAATATCTTTTAAGCTCAACATTTTTCCGAACGCCTGCATGGCAGTACCGGCTTTTCCATGCAGCACGATATTGATATGTCCTTCTTGATCTTCCAGAGCCATCTTACTGCCCTTGAGGGCGGGGAATACGCCAGGTAAGCCTTCACCATTAGGCATATGACAAGCGGCACATGTGGCGTTATATACCCGCTCTCCCTCTCGCATAAGCTCATCCATAGACATGTTCATAGACAACAAGCGTTGCTCTTCTTCTTTTGCTCGAATTGCCATGGCCTCTTGTTCGGCCATCCAGGCATCGAACTCTTCGGGGGGCTTAGCAATAACCACTACCGGCATGTAGCCATGGTCTTTTCCACACAGTTCCGCACACTGACCACGGTATATGCCTGGTTCATTCACTTTTGCCCAAGATTCGTTAATAAACCCTGGGTTAGCATCTTTTTTAACGGCAAAATCAGGCACCCACCAAGAGTGAATGACATCGTCGGAGGTAATTAAGAAACGGACTTTTTTCCCTGTAGGGATAACAAGAGGGCGGTCCACCTCAAGTAAGTAGTTTTTACCTTTATCAAACTTGTTTTCTATTTGTTCCCGCTGGGTCGCCAGCAGAGAATAAAACTCCACATCTCTGTCTTGGTATTTGTAGTGCCACTTCCATTGAGAGCCTGTAACGACGACTGTCAAATCGGCCTCGCTGGTATCTTCCATAGCAATCAGGGTTTTGGCGGCGGGAACCGCCATGAAGATAAGAATGAGAAAAGGCACTATGGTCCAAGCAATTTCCACTTTGACATTCTCATGAAAGTTGGCTGGCTTGGCACCGCGAGATTTACGGTGTAGGTACATAGAGGCAAACATAACACCAAACACTACCACCGCAATTGCCACACAGATGAAAAACATCAACATGTGTAAGTCGTAAACCTGGCCGCTAATGTCTGTGGCGCCGTAACGCAAATTAAGAGAGGAGTTTTCACTCATCTCGCTGTCGGCAAATATAGCAGTAGAAAACAGTATACTGGGTATACTTGCCCCCAGCGCGACCAGTCGGGTTATGTGTCGTTTCACTCAGCACCTCCGTAATGGCAGAATTTTTGACGCAACATGTGCGTGCGTTACCCCTGCCTCGTGGTTTTTTGTAAACGAACTCTACCTTTCACTACTTTCCAATCACACAATGATTGTAAAATTAAGTTAGAGCCATTGTTATTATTTTGTTAATCACAGTATAAGAATTGCGCAATAAAACCGCTACGTCTAGTCTTTTCTCAGAAAAAACCATTAAATTGCTCATTTGTTAATCAGCATGATAGGTAAAAACCCGCTGTGCGGGCGAGGTGGAAAGGCGTTTAAGGCAACGTTAAAAGGCTGTTTGAAACGGCTATTTAGAACAAGTTGTTTTTCAAGAAAGGCAAACTTAAACTCAGCAATCAGACACTAACAGCATTTATGTGGATGTTTTCAAACATAAACCGAAGACATTCAGGCGGAAGGTATAGAAAATGAAAATAGGCACATTTCCCATGCTTTTCTTTTTCTGTGTGTACGCGTACTCAAAGTACAAAGCGGTGTTTGATTAGGGTGTTATCCACCAATCGCAATGAGATAGGTAACAAAAAAGCGACCTAAAGGTCGCTTTTTCATCAAACAGGATGAATCTTACATCCAGTCAGCATTTCTAATTACGCCAACGGCAATACCTTCAATAGAGAAAGGTTCAGAGGCAAGATCGACTTTTATGGGTGAAAACTCTTCGTTTTCAGCATGCAAAAGCACTTCACGACCGCGTTTTTCAAGACGCTTTACCGTAACATCTTCATCCACTCTGGCGACCACAACCTGGCCATTGTGCACGTCGGTGGTTTTGTGCACGGCAAGTAAATCACCGTCCAAAATACCGATATCCTTCATACTCATGCCATTAACACGCAGTAAAAAGTCGGCCTGAGGCTGAAATAACGCAGGGTCTACTTTGTAATGAGACTCAATGTGCTCTTGCGCAAGAATAGGCTCACCCGCAGCAACACGACCAATAAGGGGAAGCCCTGCTTCTTCTATCGATTCTTCTTCAAGAGGAATATTTAATTTTATTCCTCGAGACGTACCAGGAAGAATTTCGATGACCCCTTTACGAGCAAGGGCTTTCAAATGTTCTTCAGCTGCATTCGCTGAACGAAACCCCAACTGACGTGCAATTTCTGCACGGGTTGGCGGCATGCCAGTTTCTTGCATGGTAGTTTTTATAAGCTCAAGAACTTCCGTTTGTCTAGCTGTGAGTGGGCGCATAAAAGACCTGTCTGTCTATACAGTTCCTGTAAGTATATACACCTACATATAAATGGCAAGCAGCAAAACAAATTAGTGGCATGATCAAAAAAGGCAACCTCGTCACTGAGGTTGCCTTGTTGAAGGGGCTAACCGATGATTAAAAGCTGTACTGTAAACTAATACGTGCGTTTAACGGTTCACCCGTTGAGATGTTGTTATCGTTATGTGCTGATGGGAAGTAATCCTCATCAAACAGGTTTTCTACGTTAAGCTGGAACTTCAAGTCCTCGCTGTAGTTGTAATACACAGCCGCATCAACCCGAGTGAAATCAGGCAGAGTAACACTGTTACTTAACGAGGCGTATTGCTCAGATTGATAAATTACCCCTAAGGCAACCCGCCACTGTGTGTTCACTTGATACTGATTCCAAACGGTAAGCATATGCTCGGGTAGCTGCGCAAGATCTCGGTTTGCAAGTTCACCGTCACTAATACGACCCATTTCTTGCCCATCTAGATTGCTATACCCTGCATTGATAGTCCATTTTTCACTAAGCGAACCCACCACCTGAATTTCGTATCCCGAGGTTTCAGTACCGGTCAGTATTGACGCTTCTGGATTGTTAGGATCCTGAGCTGTGCCGTTTTCTCGTTCCACTTCAAACGCAGCAGCGGTCACGCTTAAACTGTCTGATACATTCCACTTCACACCAATTTCTTTGTTTTCAAATTCTTCAGCGTCTAAGGCTTGAGAAGTAAGCGAAAGGGTTAAGAATTGATCTCCCGAGCGTGGCAGAAACGATTTGCTATAGCTTGCGTACAAAGACACTGATTCGGCTGGCTTATAAATCACACCGGCTCGAGGAGATACCTGAGAGTCTGAGCTCGTTAATAATCCATTGTTACCATCGTCCGCGCCATTATTCACTTCGATGGTATCCACTACATCTATGTCAAAGTTGTCATAGCGTAGGCCAGCAACCACGATCCAGTGCTCACTGAGCTTGATTTCATCTTGCAAAAATACTGAGGTAAAAGTGACATCTGAGGATCTGTCGCGAACCGCATCGGTTAACGTCATCTCTGGAATCACTAGTGGATCAGAAAACCCAAAGGTTACCTGATCATCTTGGCTATCAGCGAAAAACGCATCTCGACGATCGTTAGCAGTTTCTTGATTACCATATTCCACACCGGTTAACACCGTATGCTCTATGTTACCTGAGGTGATTTGACCAATTAAGTTCACTTGCACTAGCGCATTTTCACGCGCAGTGGTGTCGCGATAACCATCGAGAGTGACGGTACCCGCTTGATCGTCAAAATTAACCGGATAAAGATTTTGGTACGCTTTGTCATAATCGGCAAATTGCAAAGAGCCGTTAAGATTCCAGTTTTGAGAAAGACTGTGATCAACGCGAACCCTTGCTATATGTGCTTCAAGCGTCGTGTTGTTAAAGTCAGGATCACCAAAATATGTGTTGTCGTAACCTTCTAACGGCGCACCATTAAGTGACGGAACGCCCCGGTCCACCAATCGGTCATCATTAACGTATTCATAAGACGCGACTACACGAGTATCTTCGCTCACATGCCATGTGTAAGTAGGGTTAAACGCGTAACGCTCGCCGTCTTTGAAGTCGCGATGGTTATCAATGGCATCGAACACGCCGTTAAATCGAAACGCATTTTTTTCGTCGATCACCTTGTTGGTATCAACGCTAATTGACCCTGCAGAAAACGTATCAATCCCTGCTGACAAGGTGGTGAAGTTTTCTTGGGTGTCGGCCACCTTAGTCACACGGTTAACCACACCACCGCCGCCGCCACGGCCAAACAATAACGCATTGGCACCGCGTAATATTTCTACACGCTCTAAGTTATAAAGTGGGCGAAAATACTGAACATCATCACGTAAGCCGTCCACAAAAAAATCTGCTGTCGTATTTTGACCTCGAATCGTGACTTGGTCCCGATGATCTTCGCCTAACCCAATGCTCACGCCAGGTGTGTACTGCATTACATCTGAAATACTAAATAACGCTTGCTGCGCAATTTGCTCAGCGCTTACGACAGATACTGATTGAGGTACATTTATCAGTAAGGTTGGCGTTTTTACTGCGGTAGCCACCTGCTGACCAAAGAACGCGCCTCTTACGGTAATACGTTCTACGCTTTCTTCTTTACTGTCGGTTTCGTCAGCCAGTGCCACGTTGCCATATAAGGCCAATAACACAGCGGCAGAAATTGCTTTGGTGCTAAGTTTCAAGAATGTCTCCCCAATGCTCAGATGAACATAAACGTTTTTATTAAAGTGTTGATGACGCGAATGATAATAGTTGTTAATAACAATTAAAAGTACATTTAGCAAAAGTTAAACTAATTTATATATTGATGCCATCTCACACGTCTGGGCGATACCGTGGCATACGTACGCCAAGGCCATTTTTCATGCTATATTTGCGCAATGATAAGAATACCCTCAACAATCTATGCTACGTTTTCATAGTTACTCTGATGCACATGCCCCGTATTTCGACGCCATAAATCGACAATGGATAACCGAAATGTTTGTGCTAGAAGCCATAGACGAGCAGGTAATCAGCAACCCTGCTACCTATGTTATTGCGCCGGGCGGGCATATTTGGTTCGCAGAACATCCTGACCTTGGCATAGTAGGCACCTGTGCATTGATGAAAAAAAGTCCAGGGGTCTTCGAACTTACTAAGATGGGCGTGGTCGGTACTGCTAGAGGATTAAAAGTCGGTGAGGCGCTGTTACAGCATGTATTGAGTCAGGCTCCTTCAATTGCTTACAACACCCTTTTTCTTCTCACCAACAGAAAGTGTGAGGCGGCTATCCACTTGTACGAAAAACTAGGGTTTAGACACTGCCCAGATATTATGCAACGCTTTGGCGCAGCGTATGAGCGATGTGATGTAGCCATGCGTTATACAACGCCCAAAACAGCCTAATATTCGTGACGAAAATAACCGTCTATACTGAGCCTTGTATCGCCGTCGCCTAGGTTGGGAATGCGTGTATTTCCTTAAGGTGTGATACACTTTCTCCGTTTTAATTTCATAGGATCACTTAATTCATGTCGTGGATGCGAAAAGTCCTTTTATCGGTATTTCATTATCCTGTTAAATTGTTAGTAAAAGCGCACAGTATTCCCGTCAATGTGGAGACCGAGCTTGGCATAGATAAGGGCAAGCCCATTGTTTACTTGTTGCCAACTAACTCAGTAACTGACCAGTTGGCGTTAAAGATGTCTACACAAGCACTCGGACTGCCCGTGCCCACAGACACATTAACGCTGGCGGGCCGCGAATATCCTTCTACGTTATTTTTGCGTAAAACGCCGCCTATCTTTAGAAGCGCAGCAAAGGACACGGGGATTGAAGATGTCTTTACCGACTTATTCCACCTTCATCGTGACCATGAAAACCTCGACCTTCAGGTGGTTCCCGTTTTTGTATCTTGGGGCAGAGCTCCGGGCAAGGGTAAACCAGGCCTCAGCGATTTAATTGCCGATAATGCCGCAGCAAGTTGGCTACGAAAACTATTCATCGTGTTGTTTTTAGGCCGCGATAATTTTATTAGTTACTCAAAGGCTGTATCTGCCCGTGCCATGTCTAATCAGCACGGTAGTGATCAACGAATAGCCCACAAACTTGTCAGGGTAGCGAGTACTCACTTTCAAAGAAAACGTCAAAGCATGACTGGGCCTACGTTGCTTGAGCGTCAAGAGTTAAACAATAGCGTTTTAGGGTCTGATGCGGTGCGTCGCGCCATGGCAGAAGAGTCTCGCAGCAAAAAAATCAGCCATGAACAAGCCAAAGAGCGCGCACAATCTTATGTGACAGAAATCGCCGCTGATTATCGAGAGGGGCTAATTCGCTTCGGCGACCGCTTACTTACGCGCATTTGGAACAAAATTTACAATGGTATTAGTGTTGGTCACGCTGAGCGCATACGCGAACTCGCCGCCAATGGCCACGAAATTGTCTATGTTCCCTGTCACCGAAGCCACATGGACTACCTGCTACTCACCTACGTTATTTACCACGAAGGCATGGTAACACCGCATATCGCCGCGGGGATCAACCTTAACTTCTGGCCAGTAGGTAAGATTTTTCGACGAGGTGGCGCCTTCTTTTTGCGTAGGAGCTTTGCCGGCAATAAGTTGTATACCGCCGTGTTCAGAGAATATTTAGAATTGCTATTTAACAAAGGCTATTCGGTAAAATATTACCCTGAGGGCGGTCGTAGTCGCACAGGCCGTCTTATCCCTCCCAAAACCGGCATGCTCGCCATGACAATTCAAGCCATGCTGAAAGGCGTCAACCGGCCAGTCAGTATCGTACCTGTCTACATAGGCTACGAAAACGTCATGGAAGTCAAAAGCTACCTTAACGAATTAAAAGGCTCGAAGAAGAAAAAAGAGTCGAATTGGCAGGTGTTTTCAGCCATTAGAAAACTGAAAAACTACGGCCATGGATACGTTAATTTTGGTGAGCCCATTCAGCTAAATCAGTTCTTAGAGAGCCACGTACCCAACTGGCGAGATTGCAGAAATGCTGAACCTGAGAAAAAGCCAGCCTGGCTCACCCCAGCGGTTAACGAGTTGGCTAATAATGTGATGACGCGGATTAATCGCGCGGCGGCGTTAAACGGAATGGCGTTGTCGTCACTGTGCTTATTGTCATCGAAAACTCACACAATGAGTGAAGCTGAGCTGAAACAGTCTATGGGCGATTTTGTTGCCCTGTTTAACACTGTGCCATTTAGTGACGATGCAACTATCCCAGACCTCAGTGTTGACGATCTTTATGCTGAAACCATGAAGTTAGGACGGTTTGATATTAAAGAAGACGACTACGGTCGACTCATTAGCCCTCAACCTAAGTCGGCAATTTACCTCACCTACTATCGCAACAACATTCTGCATTTGTTCGCATTGCCAGGATTGATAATGGCCTGCGTATTTGCCCATAAAGGCACATCGAAAAATGCAATATTGCAGCTTATTGCGGCACTTTACCCTCTTTTACAACGAGAGCTTTTCTTGCATCTATCACAAGACGAAGCGCTTTCACACACCGATGCGTTAGTGACAGCTTTGCTGGATTTAGGGTTGTTGCGGCAAAAAGGTGATGATTTGCTGCCTCCCGGAGCGCAACAAAAGCAATTTCATTCCGCATGGCTATTGAGTCGCTGCATGCAGGAAACCTTACAACGCTATGCGGTGGTGTTAACTATCTTAGATAGGGAAAAGACGATTAGTCGCTCCACCCTTGAACGCACAAGTAAACAAGTTGCAGAACGCTTATCAACATTATATGGCTTAAGCTCCCCTGAGTTTTACGACAAGAACGTACTGTCTAGCTTTATTTCAGCCCTTAAAGACAATCACTGGCTAGATTCCGCTGAAGACGGCAGCTTAAAGTATTCGGAAGAATGTGAAGGCTTACGAGAAGATGTCATGGCGCTAATTTGGCCTGAAATGGCCCAGCACTTAGAAAATGTGGCATTCCATCATTGATGTTGTAAAGCGTAGATGAGTGCACTTTGTGTCGCCCCAGGGTAAACAATGCTTAACCTGGAACGACACAAAGTGCAAAAAACGTTACACCCTAATTGGGTTGTGAAAGGAAAAACTGATAAGCAGGGTCGTTGGTCACTTCCTCTACCTTGTAACCCAGTTCAGCCACATGGGTATTGAAAGCGTCACGACTGTCTGGCGCAATATCGAACCCAGCCAACACTAAGCCCTCTGCCGCACCATGGTTACGATAATGGAACAATGTGATGTTCCACTGTTCACCTATGGTACTCAAAAAGTTGAGTAATGCGCCTGGTCGCTCGGGAAACTCAAAACTAAATACCTGTTCATTCAATATGGTCGGGGGTCTGCCACCGACCATATGCCGAACATGCAATTTAGCCAGTTCATTGTCTGTTAAATTAAAACAATCGTAGCCTTTCGTCGCGAGGTCAGTTTGTAACGTGGCAAACTCTTGCTGCCCGCCTTTTAACTTCACGCCAACGAATATGTGAGCTTCACTGTCACTGGCATAGCGATAGTTAAATTCAGTAATCGCTTTAGCACCAACACACTCACAAAATTGCTTAAACGCGCCTTTTTTCTCTGGGATTTTAACCGCAAACACGGCTTCTTTTTGCTCGCCTAATTCGCAGCGCTCCGACACATAACGCAAGGTGTGGAAGTTGATATTCGCGCCGCATAAAATGCCGCCAAGCTTCTTGCCTTTTAGGTTATGCTGTTTCACGTATTTACGGATTGCCGCCACAGACAAAGCCCCGGCAGGTTCGGCGATAACTCGGGTGTCATCAAAAATATCTTTAATTGCGCCGCAGATTTCGTCGTTAGTCACAGTGAGAGTTTCATCAATAAGTCGGTTGCATAAACGAAAGGTTTCTTGCCCCATCACTTTCACCGCTACACCATCAGCAAAAATACCCACACTGTCTAACTCGGTGGGCTGTCCAGCTTCTTTTGCTTTGATAAAGCACGCCGACTCTTCTGATTCTACCGCAACTATTTTTATACTCGGCTTTAACTGTTTAAGATAAACCGCAATTCCGGCGGCCAATCCACCGCCACCCACAGCAACAAATAGAATGTCTAAATTTGGGTTTTGCTCAAGTAATTCCCGGGCAACCGTGCCTTGACCCGCAATAACGTCGGGGTCATCAAACGGCGGTACAAACGTGTACCCATGAGTGTCGCATAAATGCTTCGCATGGCTACTTGCTTGGTCGAAGCTCGTGCCATGCAGTACCACATTTACATTGTCACCACCGAAACGTCGCACGGCATCTACTTTAATATCTGGGGTGGTTTGCGGCATAACGATGGTGGCTTTTATGCCTTTCATCTTGGCACTATAAGCCAACCCTTGTGCGTGGTTACCCGCAGAAGCCCCAATCACCCCAGCATCTAGTTGCGCTTGTGATAGCGAACATATGCGGTTATACGCACCACGCAACTTAAAGCTCTTTACCGGTTGTTGATCTTCCCGTTTTAGAAAGACGTCATTACCCAATTCTGCCGACAAAAGTGACATGTAGGATAACTCACTGGCCACGGCCACTTCATAAACAGGTGCCAGCAGTATCTTTTTTAGATAGTCGTGATCGCTGACGGTCATAGGTTCTCCAATTTCGTCACATCACGCACAGCCCCTTTATCTGCACTTGTCGCTAGGGCCGCAAATGTTTTCAACGAGGTAGACACTTCACGGACACGGTTTTTCGGGCGCCAAGGTTTTTCACTGGCTTCCATTTTCGCTCTTCGTGCTGAAAGCTCTTCATCGCTTATGGCAATGTTGATGCTACGATTTGGAATATCAATTTCAATCTTATCGCCATCTTCCACTAAGCCAATACCACCGCCACTGGCTGCTTCAGGCGAACAGTGTCCAATAGACAAGCCACTGGTGCCACCACTAAAGCGACCATCAGTCACTAAGGCACAGTGCTTACCAAGGCCTTTAGATTTCAGGTATGACGTGGGATAAAGCATTTCTTGCATACCCGGTCCGCCACGAGGGCCTTCATAACGAATGAACACCACATCGCCAGCTTTCACTTCATCACCTAAAATGCCTGCCACAGCGTCATCTTGGCTTTCGTAAATGCGCGCTGTGCCGTTGAATTTCAAGATAGATTCATCAACACCAGCTGTTTTTACGATACAACCATCTTCGGCCAAATTACCGTATAGCACGGCAAGTCCACCTTCTTGGCTGAAAGCATGCTCAATGGAGCGAATACAACCATTTTCTCTATCATCATCCGCGGTATCCCAGCGGCAATCCTGACTGAATGCCTGAGTGGTTCTAATACCCGCAGGACCAGCACGGAAAAACTTAATGGCGTCTTTATTCTCAGGGTTGGTGATATCCCAGTCGCTAATAACCTCTGTAAGCGGCTTACCCAGTACGTGCTGAACGTCGGTATTTAATAAACCCGCTTTGTGAAGCTCACCTAAAATACCTAAAACACCACCGGCTCGGTGCACATCTTCCATATGGTATTTTGGCGTAGATGGCGCAACTTTGCATAAATGAGGCACGCTACGTGAAAGACGATCGATATCATCCATAGTGAAAGGCACTTCCCCTTCCATTGCTGCGGCCAACAAATGCAAAATAGTATTGGTTGAGCCACCCATTGCAATATCGAGGCTCATGGCGTTTTCAAAAGCACTAAAATTGGCAATATTTCTTGGCAACACGCTTTCGTCATCGTCACCGTAGTAACGCTTACACAATTCTACAATTTGCTCTCCGGCTTTTTTGAACAAGCTTTCACGATCGGCATGGGTTGCCAACATTGAGCCATTACCAGGCAGCGAAAGGCCAAGCGCTTCCGTTAGGCAGTTCATTGAGTTTGCGGTAAACATCCCTGAACATGAACCACAGGTAGGGCAGGCAGAACGTTCGATTTCATCGGTGTCGGCATCGCTAACTTTATCGTCAGCAGCGGCCACCATTGCATCCACTAAATCGAGCTTAATAAGCTGATCAGATAACTTTGTCTTTCCCGCTTCCATGGGGCCACCTGACACGAAAATAACCGGAACATTCAGACGCATGGACGCCATCAGCATTCCCGGCGTTATTTTGTCGCAGTTCGAGATGCAAACAATTGCATCCGCACAGTGTGCATTTACCATGTACTCAACGGCATCAGCTATGATTTCACGCGAAGGTAAACTATACAGCATACCGCTGTGCCCCATTGCAATACCGTCATCTACGGCAATGGTATTAAACTCTTTCGCAACACCGCCGGCCGCTTCAACGCTTCGAGCAACCAATTGCCCCATATCTTTAAGATGAACATGTCCCGGCACGAACTGCGTGAATGAATTAGCGATAGCGATAATGGGCTTTCCGAAATCAGAATCTTTCATACCAGTGGCGCGCCATAACGCGCGCGCTCCTGCCATATTTCTACCTTGGGTAGTGGTTGCAGATCGTAACTTGGGCATAAATCCTTCCCGTTTTAAATAAGCTTAAAAATGTATTTGTTCGACAGTGTCGTCAACATCTCAGTTGTTTGCTATTGGTGCGTATAACCCCATTAATGGGTTATGAACAAGATGAGCGAGTATCATAGCTTGTTCAATGACGTCTTACTTCTTTAAACGCTATGAGACAATATGCCTACGCGCCGACGTACATAATAGCGATATAACATGAGTGACTAGACTATGCTTAGCACTGTCGCAATTAAATGTTTTAGGTCGTTCACGATTGAGTAAAAGCGAGAATACAAGGTAGCAAATTCATGCTAAACCTTTCTTTCGCATAACTAATTTGACGAGTAATAACAGCGTCCTTTTGCTATTACTTAAATGAATGGTTGCTCATTAGGGCTTATGGCTTTTACCCTGAAATTACAGTGCGCTTTTTAACGTCTGTATTGTAACGGCAAGAAATAGCATGAAAGTAGGGCCGAAATCAAGTATTTTGCGGCCTTTCGCCTATATCTATGGGCAAATTAACAAGAAGAAAACGGTAAATAATAAGATGATAGATTGGTTTCATTGGGCGAATCTGGCGGGTGTGGCAGTATGCGCCATCTCAGGCACCTTAATGGCATATCAAAAGCGAATGGACGGATTCGGCGTTATTGTACTTGCCAGTGCCACCGCAATTGGCGGCGGCACACTAAGAGACATGATGCTAGATGTTCCCGTCTTTTGGATTGCCGACACCGATTACCTTTACACCACATTAATTGCCGCTTTTATTCCTATCATTTGGTTGCGAGTGAGCCCTAGATTCCCTTATCACTATTTGCTTATTGCAGACGCATTTGGCTTAGCGCTTTTTAACGTAGTCGGCATTGAAAAAGCATTAGCCAACGACACCGGTATTGCGGTAGCCATTGCTATGGGCACCATTACCGGGGTTTTCGGAGGCCTATTGCGAGACGTCATTTGCCGAGAAGTCCCCTTGGTATTGCACGGTGAACTTTACGCGACCACCTGCATAGTGGGCGGTGTTGTGTATGGCCTAGCAGCCTACTTTGGTTTTGCCACCCAATGGTGTGGTATTGCTGCACTCTCCACCACCGTATGCTTTCGCCTAGGTGCCATGCGATGGCATTGGGAAATGCCCGTATTTAATAGAGAGCATTAAACGGGTTACCCCCTAAAATACCATCCGAAGTACAGTATTAACTGACGCCCAACTTACATACATTACTCTTCTTATTAAGGAGAGTTGTTAATGAGTATGGCAGTTGTAAAAACCTTCGCAGGGCAGGGTGTGTCTGCCCCAGAGGTCTCAGTAGAAGTACACTTGGCAAACGGTTTGCCTGCCTTTCAATTGGTAGGCATGGCAGAAACCAGTGTCAAAGAAGCTCGCGAGCGCGTACGCAGTGCATTAATAAACAGTGGGTTTGACTTTCCCGCCAAGCGAATTACGGTCAACCTCGCGCCAGCGGATATTCCTAAATACGGCGGACGATTCGATTTACCTATTGCCGTAGGTATATTAGTGGCTTCAGGATACCTTCCTGATACCTGTTTATACGATATCGCCTTAGTGGGTGAGCTAGGCTTAAACGGCGAAATAAAATCCGTAGGCGGATTAATTCCTATTTTAATGGCCAGCGCCCATGAAGGGCTGCCGCTTATTTTTCCAGGGGTAAATGATGTAGAGGCTGCCATGGTTTCTTATGCCACGCGCTTTCCCGCGTTTGATTTACTCTCAGTCTACGAGCACCTCGCCAAAAACACACGCTTACAAGAAGGGCAGCCTTATAAAGAACCTAGTCGTGCTAGCGAGATTAAGGGCTGGGATGACATAATAGGTCAAGCACAGGCCAAACGCGCCCTAATCATTGCGGCCGCAGGCGCGCATAATCTACTTATGGTAGGCCCTCAAGGTACAGGAAAAAGTCTTTTAGCCAGCCGCCTACTTAGCTTACTCCCTCCGTTGTCAGAACAAGAAGCGTTAGAAGTTGCCGCGATACACTCAGTAAAAGGCGAAACCATTAAGCCCACAAACTTCAAAACACGAAACATGCGTTCGCCTCACCATACAAGTTCTGCAGTAGCCCTCACCGGCGGAGGTTCGCACCCGATTCCGGGTGAAATTTCGCTAGCTCATCATGGCGTTCTGTTTCTAGACGAATTACCTGAATTTGGGCGAAAAGCATTAGATGTGCTGCGGGAGCCCCTTGAAACCGGTGATGTACATATATCCCGCGCTTCAGGAAGCGCCACGTATCCGGCTAACTTTCAATTAATTGCAGCAATGAACCCCAGTCCCACTGGCGATATTGACGACAACCGGCTTACGCCTCAACAGCAACTCAATTATTTGAATCGCCTCTCTGGTCCGTTGCTCGATCGCATCGATATTCAAGTTGAAGTTCCCAGGCTTGCTAGCTACGACTTGTCGGTACCGATTTCACAACACGATGATTCCATTCATCAGGCAAAAAAACAGGTTATGGATGCCCAATCTCTACAACTGACACGCCAAGGAAAAACCAATGCTCAGCTTAGTGGCGCGGAACTCGCTACCTTATGTCAGCTAAACGATACCGATTTGCGATTTTTACAAGCAGCAGCCAAGCAGCTCAATCTTTCTATGCGAGTGTTTCATCGTACGTTAAAAGTAGCACGCACTATTGCAGATATAGAAGGGCAAACACAGGTGCTTCGGCCGCACTTAAGTGAAGCATTGGGCTATCGGGCCTTAGACAACTTAATCAAACAGTTAAGCAGTCATTAACCACGAGGTATAAAATCCAGCTTCAAAAATGCATCAATAAGCGGTTCTTGCTGCTTATCTTGCAGGCAGCATAGACCTAGCGCATAAGGCTCTATATCTTCTACAGCAATCTGGGTCACGAGACTTGCCATACTCGAGTGATCAAGCACCACTTTGGGCACAAAACCAATACCACATTCTAACGCCACCATACTAACAATGGCTTCATTGCCCCCCACTGATGCGTACACATTCGGCCTAACACCATGTTCGGCAAACCAATGGTAAGCAATACGTCGGGTAGGGCCATGCTCAGGCATAATCACTTGATGTTGTGTCCAGTTTATTTGCGCCAATTGGGTGAGCCGCCACTCTCTCGGCGCAATAAGCACTAGAGGTACATTGTCGAGTGGAGAGAAGTACAAATCAGTGGGCAAATCAGGCGTATGAATGGCTATTGCCAGATCACATTGCTTCTGCTTAATTTTTTCAATAGACAATGCCGGGTCACCTGTTATTAAGCGGATATCCACACCGGGGTGTTGCTGTCTAAATTGCCGTAAAATGGCGGGTAAGTGGCTTTGGCTAGCGGTGACTGAACAGAAAAGACTAATCTCGCCTTGCAGCGCTTCCGTATCTTCTTTTAAATCTGCTTTTAATTGTTGCCAATCCTTTAACGCCTGCGTAGAAAAAGACAGCAACTTATGACCACTGTGGGTTAATGCCACTTTGCGGTTGTCTCGCTTAAACAGAGTACACCCTAATTCGTCCTCAAGCCTTTGTATCACGCGGCTTAGCGTAGATGGGGAAACATACATTGCCTCAGCGGTATCGCCGAAATGTAAGCTTGTGGCAAGGTGCTTAAACAACTGAAGACTACGAAAATCCATAGCATTTCACTTTTTGCAATATTATCTTGCAAATATATCATTTTCCAAAACAAAATAAATCCCTTAATCTCTCCATCAAGTCGTCATAGACGAGGTAATCAACGCCACGGTTGGACGTTGATAATGACGAAAATGAATGTTGTTCGGAAATTTTTATGGCTAATTATTTCAACACCCTGTCACTTCGCCAGCAGCTAGATCAACTAGGCCGCTGCCGTTTCATGGCACGCGAAGAATTTGCTGACGGTTGTCAGTTTTTAAAAGGCAAAAAGATCGTAATCGTAGGTTGCGGCGCGCAAGGTCTTAATCAAGGTCTAAATATGCGTGATTCAGGGTTAAATGTTTCTTATGCGTTGCGTCAAGCAGCGATCGATGAGCAACGAGACTCTTACAAACGTGCTACCAGCAACGGCTTTACCGTTGGCACGTATCAGGATCTTATTCCTGAAGCTGATTTAGTTTACAACTTAACCCCAGATAAGCAGCACGCTAGCGTAGTAGAAGCCGTCATGCCGCTTATGAAGAAAGGGGCTACCTTGGGCTACTCTCACGGTTTCAACATTGTTGAAGAGGGTCAGCAAATTCGTAGCGACATTACCGTGGTAATGTGTGCGCCGAAAAGCCCAGGTTCTGAAGTACGTGAAGAATATAAGCGTGGCTTCGGTGTACCAACATTGATTGCTGTACACCCAGAAAATGACCCTGAAGGTAAAGGTTGGGATCAAGCAAAAGCACTAGCAAGTGCAACAGGCGGTGACCGCGCAGGTGTACTTGAGTCATCATTTGTGGCTGAAGTGAAATCTGACCTTATGGGTGAGCAAACCATCTTATGTGGTATGCAACAAGTTGCAGCGGTGCTTGCTTTTGAAAAAATGGTTGATGATGGTATTGACCCAGGCTATGCAGGTGCACTTATTCAGTATGGCTTAGAAGCGATTACTGAAGCACTTAAGATTGGCGGTGTTACCAACATGATGGACCGTCTTTCAAACCCTGCAAAAGTGAAGGCATTTGAGCTTTCTGAGCAGCTAACAGATTTACTTCGTCCGTTGTTTGAAAAGCACCAAGACGACATTATCAGCGGTGAGTTCTCTCGCACAATGATGGAAGATTGGGCAAACGGCGACGCAAATCTACTTAAGTGGCGCGAAGAAACCGGTGAAACCGCGTTTGAAAATGCCCCAACTTATGAAGCCGAAATCAGCGAGCAAGAGTTTTTTGACCACGGCATTCTATTAGTTGCCATGATCAAATGTGGTGTAGAAGTGGCCTTTGACGTGATGGTTGAAGCAGGCATTTTACCTGAGTCAGCGTACTACGAGTCACTACATGAAACACCACTAATTTCAAACACAATCGCGCGAAAGCGCTTGTATGAAATGAACGTAGTAATTTCTGATACCGCAGAATATGGTAATTATTTGTTTGCTAACGCAGCCATTCCAATTTTGCGCGAGAAGTTTATGCCTACTATTGATACTTCAGTTATCGGCAAAGGCTTGTCAGCTACTTCTAACCAAGTAGAAAACAAGCGCCTTGTAGATATTAACGAAGCCATCCGTTCACACGGTGTGGAATCGGTAGGTAAAACCTTACGTGGCTACATGACTGACATGAAAGCCATTATAGGTTAGGACAGTTTCTGTCGTTAGGTGCTTAACTAAGCCCTCTTGCCCGACCATTTTGGTCGGGCTTTTTTATGCCTAATGCTTATACGTGACCTTCACGCACTTTTTCCGCAAAGCGCACGGCAACATAAGACAACGCAAAAAACACGCTAAAACCATAGCCTATTGGCAGCAAATTTCCCGCCAAAAAACTATCGACAAAAAGCGCAATTGGCACTGAGAACAAGCTAGAAAAAGAGCCAATAATAGCCGCCCCTAAACCTGCCATTTCGCCAAGAGGTTGCATAGCCATGGCATTCAAATTACCAAACAGAATTCCCACAAAAAAGAACCCCACGAACATAGTAGAAACCGTTAACCATAAAGGCGGCAAGCCATCGAAGATGAGTAACAACGCCAAATAGACACAGGCAAACCCATTTGCCCCTTTCAGGGCAAAGCGACATAGTCTTCGCATCCCAAATTTCATCACCATTTTACCGTTGAAATAAGAGGCAAGGCCGATGGAAAACGCTAAGGTTGCAAAAATATAGGGAAACATATCTCCTACATTATAAAACACCTGAAAGATGGTTTGAGACGCACTCAAGTACGCCAGAAACGCACCAAATATACACGCCATAGCAAAGGTGTACCCCATTACCTCAGGGTGGGTAAGAATAAAGCGAGATGAAGCAATGAACTGTTGTACTGAAAACGGTTTACGTTTACTCCGTGGCAGTGTTTCACCTTGTCGAGTGAAAAACCAAGCCCCGGTAAGCGAAGCAACCACTAAGAACAAAGTGAAAATATGGAACCATGAAGATAAGTCCATCACTGTTTGTCCGATAATGGGGGCTAACATAGGCACAAGAATAAACACCATCATAATAAATGACATTACCCGCGCCATGGCGTCCCCCACATAAAGGTCTCGAATAATCGCCATAGATGCTATTCGCGGGCCCGATACGCCAAATGCTTGAATCACTCTGCCAACTAACATGGTTTCTAAATTAGTCGCGGACATGCATACAAAGGTGCCTAACGCAAAAATACACAAGCCGACTAAGATGGTCAGTCGCCTACCCCGACTATCTGAGAATGGCCCAAAGAACATTTGACCCAAAGCCATCCCTACAAAGAAAAAAGTCACAATTAAATGGGTGTGATGCGCCTCTTCTACATTTAATGACTCGCCAATTTGCAACAATGCCGGCAGCATAGCGTCGATACTGAGGGCAACCAATGAAGTCAGTGATGCCATTAATGCGACAAACTCAATCAAACCTAACACCGGACGTGTGCCATGGCGTGCTTGTTCTACAGATTTATCACTGATATTTGACATAAGGTCTCACATAACGAAATTGAAGGCTGCCCAGAGTTTTACGTAAAGTGACATAATGCTGGATGACTAAGGCAGTAATAAGGGTGAGGATTTTAACGCAATTTAGCGCAAAAAGCCGCCAGTAACACAACCACTTGTCGTGTTAACTAACGGCCTCAACGGTTTGACCTAGGCGCATTGCACCTAGCTAAGTATTACATGAGTAATAAATTGCTTTTAATTAAGATGTTTAGATAGAAAAGCATCCATTTCTTCAAAAAACGCGTGTCGGTTTCTTTGGATTGAAAGATGGTGATCGCCCGCTTCCAACTCAACATACTTATAGTCTTTGTTGTGCTTTCTTAACGCTTCCGCCATATCGCGACTTTGATCAATATGAACAATACGATCCTCTTCGCCATGTACCAACAAAATTGGCGCTTTTATAATGTCGACTTTGGAAATCGCCGAACGGGCAAGTAAGTCTTTATCGTCATCGCCAATCTGGTTTTTGACAAACTCGGAGTTTTGGAACATACGGGACTGTTCGACAAGGGTTTTCAAACTGCTCACACCAGCAAAGCTGACCGCGCATTGAAATAACTCTGGGGTTTTCACTGTCGCCATCATAGCCGCGTAGCCACCATAGCTCGCCCCGACGATACACATATTGTCTTTTTCAGCGTAACCTTGCTTAACCATCCAGTTAGCCGCGTCGGTGATGTCATCTTGCATGGCCAAACCCCAGCCTTTCATTTGGTTCTGAGAAAACTCATAACCATAGCCTTCAGATCCTCTAAAATTAGGGCGCAATACGGCATACCCTTTATTAGTGAAATACGCCGTCCAATAATCAAAGCCACTGAAGTCACGGGCACCAGGTCCACCATGAGGGTGAATAATGGTGGGGAAGGGGCCATCACCTTTAGGTAAAGTGAGATAAGCTTCTATCTCAACACCGTCTCTGGCTTCGTAGCTAATTAGTCTATGCGGACTAAGAAGTGCAGGTTGAATTTGCGGGTATTGTTGAAAGAGGAAGCCAAGTGAACCTTTGGCTCTATTTCCGATAAAGTAATTTCCCGGCTGTGTATCCGACTCTGCGTAAAGTAGGTAGGTATTCCCATCTCGGCTGAAACTCGTTAAGGTATTATGAGTATTGGGCAGCGCTGTATCTAACCCTTTTTGTAACTCTTTATAGCCTTCATCCCAATATTGGCGGCCATCGTGACGTATACCAATCACCTCTCTCGTTGTAGGTGAGTAAATAAGGCCACCTGATACGTCGTAGCCTTCATCCGCGTAAACTTCTGTCGATATTTTGGTCGTCAGATCTATTTTAAATATCGCTTTATAATCGCCTTTATATCCCCTGTAATAAAGAATATTTGGATCAAGAGCAAAACCTAACGGGTAAATGCTTTTATCCGACATTGCGTTGTAGCTAAATAAGGTTTCCCAGTCATTATCAACACGAAGCAGTACCTCAGTATCACCCCCCCGATAATTTCGCGTGACACCCAAGCGTACGTTGTGTTGCTGGTCTGTCATCCAAGTTCGAATTTCATTTTTCGATTTTTCAACAATTTCTGTATCGCCATTGTTGATATTCACTTTGTATACCGAAGGTTTACCCGGGTTTTCTACATCAATGGCCATGAGGATATGTTTAGGATCATCAGGCAACCAATCTACAACCGTATCTTGGAATTGAGGCGCAGAGCGCGCATTTGGAAATCGGCGTTTTAACTTACGAAAATCTAAAATTCGAAATGGGTCTTCACCTTGAGCGTCGTAGTCCATGGCCAATAATCGCGTTTCATAAACCCGCGCATTGTATTGCTTTCTTGCGTAACGAGCGCTAATGACAAGCCGATCATTACTTACCCACTTAAACCAGTTTATTTTTACTTTTTCGTTGTCAGATTGAAGTAAATAATGTGCTTTGTTCGTCGTAAGGTCGAAAGTGGCCAGCACACTCACTTCATTTGGCTCTGTTAGATTTTGGACATACGCTATACGTTGCCCGTTAGGAGAAAGTGACGGCCCCCAATAGGCGGGCAATTTACTAAAATGAGAATAGTGAAGAGGCTTTGCCTCATTTTCGGCACTTGTTGCGCCAAATGAAAATAGAGTTAAGCATACTAAAACTACACACGAAAATAGGTGTAATTGGACAACACGCATAGGCATTCCTTCGCTTTATTATTGATTTATATTGGTTCATTAAACAATGAAAGTCTGTTTGACTATACAGATTTTTAACTTTTGATTGAAGTCATTCTATCGAAACCTTCGTTAAAAACTAACACCTGTCAATTGGCCCCGTTACGGTGATCTTGTAAATTTTTACGTGATGTTGATCCCTAATAAGGGGGTAATAACTAAAAAGCGGGTAACACAGGGAAATTGGCTTCGTCGCAACGTTTAATTTGCTGACCTTAGCAGGCTAGGGCTTAGGAAGGGATGTGCTATCATGAAGTGACGCGATATCATTGTTGATACCTGTAGCATTTGCATCGCCACAAGCGATGTTCACTGACCGAACTCACTATTTGCGCAAGAAGGAATTGCATTTCTAGATGCCACCGCACTTATCTTCGTTCTACATTATAACTTACACCCATACTATTTCGTGGTGTCGTTCCGTTTGTTCTTTAGCAAAACCTATTTTCCTGAGTGCGTTTCTTGTTCTTTTACCGTTAAATGTCTACGCAATTTCCTATTCAATAAAAGGCGTAAAGCAAGATGCTATAAAGGACAATATTCGCCTGCATCTTAATAACCTAGACGTTGAAACTGCCCTTTTGGACGACCCTTTTTGGCAAGATGAAGTTAAATCTACAATAAGCACGGCCGTTGAGCCCTTTGGGTATTACAACAGCGACGCTGAAATTACTATTGACGGCAACAACAAAGTGGTTGTTACCGTCACACTTAACAGCCCACTCATTGTGGCAAATGTCACTCGTGAGATTATTGGTAAGGGGCGAGACGACCCAGCGTTTAGGCAACGCTTTAATGGGTTTAGCCTCAAGCAAGGCGATGTACTTCACCAGCCTACATACACTTCATTTAAGTCTTCTATGTTTAACTATGCGTTATCCCACGGATATTTTGACTTTCACTGGCAGGCTACCCGCTTAGATTTAGTGCGCGAAAACAAAGAAGCCAATATTCTATTAATTGCGCAAAGTGGCCCTCAATATCAATTCGGCCCCTTAATCTTTGTCGGCGAAGACAAAGCAAAAGACATAATTCAACGGCTAGCCCCTTTTTCAGAAGGCGAGCCCTATTCTTCAGCCGCTTTGACTGACTTTAACCGCAAACTAAATCAGTCTGGTTACTTTAACCGAGTTATCGCGCGGCCCGTCGTCAGTGAAGCCGAGGGCTTATTGGTGCCCATTGAGGTCTCACTCGCCCATAGACCAAAAGACGCGTTTAATGTGTCAGTAGGCGCAGCAACAGATACGGGCCCTAGGGTACGTTTAGGTTGGGAGCGTCCGTGGGTAAACGACAAAGGCCACTCCGTGAGTGCGGATATCTTTATATCTGCACCAGAGCAGTCTATTACTGCAGACTACCGAATTCCACGACGCAATATTACCCGCGACTACGTCAGTATCGAAGCCGGTTATCAATTCATTGATTACACCAATACATCCATAGAAAGTGAAACGCTCTCGCTATCTGCCCATCGCTACTGGCAATATGACGAATCACCTTGGCAGCACGACTTTTCAATCACTTACTTGCAAGAAACCTACAATGAAGGCGATGAAATTGATACCACGACCTCGCTCATCATGCCCGGCTACGCCATTAATTATCTTGAGAAGGATAACGATTTACTCATTAATTTCGCGCGCTACTTTAAGTTCTCTACCCAAGTTGGTAGAGATAACGCCGGTTCAGATATTAATATTGTTAAGTCCTTTGCCGAAGGCATGTTTATCCATACGCTCAACGAGAACCACCGCTTTACCGTGCGCGCTGAAATCGGCGCCATAAAAGCCAACGACTTCTCCCAGGTACCAACGTCTATTCGTTTCTATGCTGGGGGCGATCAGAGTATTCGCGGGTTTGAATACAGAGATATTTCACCTAAAGACGAAGTTACCGACCCTGAAACGGGGGAAACCTCCATTGAGTCCATTGGCGGAAAATACCTGGCTACCGCAAGCGTAGAATACGCTTACCGTGTGGCTGAAAATTGGCGAGTGGCCGCCTTTACCGATGCAGGCACTGCAACAAACGATACGAGCACTTCACTCACCTACAGTGTCGGGTCGGGTTTTCATTGGTTGTCTCCAATCGGCCCTGTTCGCGTGTATGTGGCCCGGGGCTTTTCTCCAGACGAAACCACCTGGAGACTGCACCTGATGTTGGGGCCTGAACTATGAGGAAGCGTACCACTACGGCTATTTTACTGACACCGGTCTTTCTTCTGGTTCTGATATACGGGTTACTGATTAGCCCATTAGCCGGCCCAATGATAAAGCTTATTGCGAATCAATTTGTTGCTGGTCTCAGTGTTGAAAAAATGGAGGGCGGGCTAGCTGACTCGCTGTCGTTTCAACACGTAGATTACCGCAATGAACAATGGCATGTACATCTAGAAAAAGCAGACTTAGATGCCACGTGGCGCTGTTTATTTGAGCCCCGTGTGTGTATCAATAATATATCCATAAACGGGCTGACCGTCACACAACTAGGTTCTGCCCCTGCGCAACCCCAAAAGAGCAATGCCCCCTTTAGTTTGCCGCTGCCCATCGACATAACGCAGGGCAACATGGAGAACTTTACCCTTACGTTACCCGACCAAACCATTAGCATCGGCACCCTTGCGCTCTCCCAAGTGCAAGGCGATCGTGAGATTAGCATTGATGAAATTGCCTTAGACACCGTGGTTGTGACGCTACTCACCCAAGAGGAAAAAACTGCCGCACCCAAAACATCCACACTTCCGACGCGCTACTCTCTTTCGTATTCTGCGCCTCAGTTACCCACATTAAGTAGCCCTATTCCGGTCAGTATCAATGGGTTTGAAATGACTCAAGCAACACTCATTCAAAAAGGCGATACTGATGAGATTCAAACCTTACAGGTTGTATCTTTCGACGCTTTGTCGTTTGAACAGAGCCAGCTGGTGTTACGGTCACTCTATCTATCCCACCCGCGCGGAAAGGTAAGCGGCAACATTCACACAACACTGTCTGCAAATTTCCCCCTTGAAATAGATCTACAGGGCGAAGGTTACTTAGGCGATAACACCCAAGAACAAATGTTTGAATTAAGCGCTTCTGGCGCCCTTGATGACTTGACAGTAGAGGCTTCCACCGAAGGTGAATTTAATGGTGTGTTGTCGTTAAGCACAAACCTATTAAGTGACCAGTTACCCGTTTCTTTTTCTGCAAACTGGCAAACACAACCTATCCCCACCCTGAAAGAGGGTACCTTGCATGACGGCGAGGTGGTGCTAGAAGGTACTATGGGTAATTACCTACTTAAAGGAAACGGGGGAGCTACCCTTCCTGATGTGGGTAATGTCCCAGTGGCGCTTGATGTGGTGCTGAAGAAGAAAAATATTTTCGTCAATCAAGCCGAGGTTAGCGCCCTAGGCGGGAGTTTACGTAATACAGGCACCTTGCACCTTGGTGACGCTATATTCTGGGAAGGTGAAACTCAACTAACCGAAATTTCTGCTACTGATTTTTCACCTTATGCCCCAGAGTCGCTATCAGGGCAATTCGAAAGCATTATGCAATGGTCTCCAGCCGGATTAGAAATGAGTATTCGCAACTTAAACGTGGAAGGGCGATTGCAGCAAAAGCCGTTGTCTGTGGCTGGCGCGTTTGTGTATTCAGGATCAAACGATTTAGCGGTGGCTAACCTCACCATGAAGCAGGGCAGTAACGAAGTGGCTGTGACCGGACAGGTGCTAAACAATCGCTATTTAAATGCAGATATCCACGTTAATGTTGCTGCGATTTCAAGCTTGTACCCTGATGTATCAGGCACGATAAAGGGAAATGTGGTTGCCAGAGGCCCGTGGAACAACCCCAATGCAACTGGCTCGCTGGCCTTCAACGATATTAACGTCGCCAGCCAACTGTCAGCGCCCTTGTCACAGCAAGGGCCGTTAAACGGTGAATTAGAAATAAGTGGCCGCTATACCGACCACACCCTTAATGTAAACCTCATTCTTCTAGATCATGAAGCGGACATTCGCCTAAAAGGACAATGGCAAAACCACGTTTGGCGCGGGCAACTAGAGAGTAGCGCACTAAAACTGGCAAATACTGAATGGCAGTTAACCAGCCCTTTTGCGCTATCAGTAGGTACCAGCCCACTAAAAGCCGATGTCAGTAGCCATTGTTGGGCATCGCGGGGCAATGGCGAACTGTGCATCGATGCTGTGCATTACCAAGACAGTACAGCGAAATGGCACGTGTTTGCCAAGGCATTACCGGTTGGTCTGTGGGCAAACGAGCTAGCCCCAGACATTGTCTCAGCGCCCTCTAAAGCAACTTTGTCTTTTAATTCGAAAGGGCAATACGCCCCGCAAGACCCTATTGACGCCACTTTTGATGTTTCCCTTTCTTCTGCAGATTGGCAGTTGGGTGTTTCACGCCCGCTCACTATAAGGGTTAATAACGTCACCACCACAGGTACCTTTAAGCAAGGACAGTTACAATCGCAGTCACTGATCACCAGTGCAGACTTAGGCGAGGCCGAGCTTAACTTTAACGCCAATGTACTGGGCGAAGAAAAAGACATCGATGGCCAATTGACGCTCAAGAACATAGATGTTGCGCCGCTGAAGCCTTTATCTCCGGCCATCCGCACCCTAACGGGCGTGCTCAATGGTGAAGTAGAGATTGGCGGAAATTTAGCCTCTCCTACCCTAAATGGTGAAATGCAAATAAACAACGGAGCCATTGATATTCAAGACACACCGGTCTCGTTGGAAAACTGGCAACAACGCATTGTATTAAATAATCAACAAGCAGATTTCAATGGCAGCTTTATTCTTGGTGGCGGGGAAGGCGCGCTTAATGGCAACCTAAGTTGGCAAGATACGCCGTCGGTTAACTTCAATCTTAAAGGCAGTAAATTTGAAGTTCGCCAGCCTAATATGCGCTTGCGGGTGTCACCCGATATTACAGTGAACGCTAACGCTGAGCGGGTAGATATTACCGGTAGTGTGAATATACCTTGGGCAAGAATCGAAGTGGAGTCACTGCCAGAAAGTGCGGTTTCTCCTTCCAAAGATGTTCATCTTCGAGGTGAACCGCCAAAAGAAGAGCCACTTGATATTGTACATGCGTCTGTCATGGTGAATATTGATAAGGCCAAAACCAAAGAAGTGAAGTTTGAGGCTTTTGGGCTAAGTGCAAGTTTGCATGGTGGCGTAAAAGTGAATACCCAACCCGCGCTGGTGGGCTTTGGCGACTTGCAAATTCTAGATGGCCTTTATAGCGCCTATGGCCAGCAATTGGTGATTCAAACCGGTGAAATCCAATTTAATGGCCCGCTAGACCAACCTTTACTGCTGGTAGAAGCTATTCGAGACCCCGATAAAACCGACGATGACGTTATTGCCGGTATTCGTATTGATGGGGCAGCAGATGCGCCCAGCATCAACCTGTTCTCTGAGCCCGCAATGGATCAACAAAACGTTTTGTCGTACTTGCTTACTGGGCAAGGCGCAGATGCCTCCTCTGGTAGTCAAGACCCTAACTATGGAGCCATACTCTTAGGCCTTGGCCTTTCTAATACTAAAACCTTGACCGGTCAAGTGGGTGAGGCGCTAGGTATTGATGATTTTAGTTTAAGTACAAACGAGTCAAAACTGTCCGTTACAGGGCAAATTAATCAACGCCTTTCTGTAGAATACAATGTGGATGTAGGATTAAGTAACAATGACACCAGCTCTACACTCAGACGTAGACAAGACCCGCCGGATTTAGCATTACGCTATCAACTTTTGCCTCGCCTATTCTTAGAAGCCGTGCAAACCACCATTGAAGATCAATCAGAATTTGCATTAGATTTATATTACGAGTTCTTCTTAGGGGAAAGTCAGGTGCTGCCGGATAGCGATAACGAGGCCGAACAAGACGACAGTAAAAACGAGTAGTCACTAATCGGCCTAGAGCATCACTATGGCAAGCCAGCGTTCGTTTGCTGGCCATAGTGTATCCCCTTAGTATTGGCTGCTTCGCATGGTTTTCAGCCCATCTAATTGACGCCTAAATCGCTGTTCTCTTTTTGCTGCCCAAACATACCACACCCCCATGATAAAGGCGGTCGCGGCAAGCACCCCAAACATAAAGGACAACTTCGATGTGCTCACATCGTCAACAACATACTGTAATGCCATGGTTAGCATCACCAACACCATTGAAATCCATGTAGAGTGTTTGGTAATGATGGCGATACGTACGTTGTTTTTAATTTGTTTGGTCAGTACGTCCAAGTGATCCAAGGTTGACACATTTCGTGAAAACGCGGCAACACGCCTAAGCCATAGCTGATAAATTAATAGCGGCAATGCAATAACACCAACAGTAAGATTCACCGCCTTCACAGTAAAGGACAGTTCGCTCCAAAAGTGATAAAGCAGGAACAATGCTGGAATAAAAGCACCGATATCAACAGCCATATAAAGCCGTTGCTTTTTCCGCTGACTCATAAAGCCTTGTTTCACTGCCGCCATGTCTATGTCGTTCACAGTTTGCGCTTGCCACAGCGATGATAACTCGGTGTGCACTTGCTCAGACATTAGATACCTCCTGCAGAATACGTTGCTTTGCTCGTTTTAAAATGACACCCACGTGGTTTTTAGTTAACCCACAAACATCCCCAATTTCGTCGTAGCTAAGCCCCTCTAAAGACAAGGTAAGTACTTGCCTTGGTTGAACGGGCAGCCCACGTACCGCATTGAGTAATTGCCCCAGTGACTGATGGTGACTGGTGGAGATCTCAGGAGAGCATTGTTGACTCACGTATGCTTCTGCGCCTTTGTCTTGGTCGTCGTAGGGATGGGTATCTACGCGCTTCACTTGCTTGGCGACATGCGACACCGCTCTATTATGCGCAATTTTTAAAATATAGGTTTTCACACTGCTATCACCTTTAAATCGCGACAACCCTTGCCAAACCGCAATAGCAATCTCTTGTAAGAGTTCTTGCTGCATTGCTTCATTGGCTTCATAACTATTTGCAACACGACCCAGTAAGGCGCCGTATTGCGCAAATACATCCTCAAACCCTTGGCCCAACGTTCCATTTCCCCATAACCACTAACCGATTGGCGCAGCACATCATTTCGATTCTACGCCTTGCCTATTCTTGTTTTCATTGACCGCTTACTTACTAGAGTCTGCGCGTTGAATAAAAAATTACATCTAAACAGAAAGTCGCTGTAATTTTTTCTTCGCATCAGCGACTAGCTTAGTAAATCCGAACACACACTGAGTTCATTACCACAGCATGAGGATAACCAAATGTCGACACTAAGCCTTTTAATGTTATTTAGCGGTATTGCCACCATTGCGCTCATCGCATGTTACTTGGATGCAAAATTTCAATGGCGATTGAATGATTGGATGAACGGACGATGCGATAACCCCTTCATATCCTCAGAAACCAAAACACTAAAGGCATGCATACAGGAAAAAGATGAGAAAATTGATGCCCTTACCCAGCGCATTGAGACGCTTGAAGCCATAGTGACAGAGCCCGCCTATGAGCTAAACAAGAAAATCAATGCACTGTGACAGTAAGCCCCTCGTTAAGCGATAAATGCAGCGAGATGTTCCACCGCTTTATCAAGTAAACGCTGGCGTGACGCGTTGGCTATCCAGGCGTTATGGGGAGTAATCAATAAGTTAGGCAACGAAGCTTGCATCAATGGGTGATTTTCAGGTGGAGGCTCTACCGTTAATACGTCTAATGCCGCGCCGCCAATGGTCTGAGCTTTTAATGCTTGGAGGAGTGCCGCTTCATCAATAAGGCCACCACGGGCGGTGTTAATTAAAAAGCAGGTCGGTTTCATCAACGATAAAGTGTCACGGTTAATGAGCTTCTCGGTGTCACGGGTAAGCGGGCAGTGCAAGGAAACCACATCAGCCTTAGGTAACAGTGTGTTTAATGAAGGCCGCGTGTCATTAGGGTTTCCAGGGCGCGCGGCAATACTCACTTGCATTCCCAATGCTTTAAATAAACCTTCTACTCGCTTCCCCAGTTCACCGTGCCCCACAATAACGGCATGCTTTCCCGCAAGCTCCATCACGTCGTACTGGGACAAACAAAAGTGAGGCGATTTCGACCAGCGTCCCGCCTTGATATCCCTTTGGTACTGGCTGAAATTCGTGGCCAAATTCAGTAACAACATGAGGGTATGTTGGGCAACACTATCGGTACCATAGCCTTCCACATTCTGAACACGAATGCCGTTTTTCTTACAGTACTCGAGGTCAATATTATTGGTGCCCGTGGCCGTCACCCCAATGTACTTTAGGTGCGGCGCATGACATAAACTGGCGCCCTCTAATTGCACCTTGTTGACCAATATAATGTCTGCGTCAGCAATACGTGCTAGCAAGTTTGCTTCAGACGTCTGCTGATAACATGTCAGCGATAAATTAAGCTGATCGAGCGCGCGGGTATCGAGAGAGTCGAGTCCAAGGGTTTCTGCATCTAAAAAGACGCTACGCCACTTAGACATTCTCAATGCTCTCGTCAAAAATAGCCGCTAACGCTTCTTTGGTATTCACAGGAATAGGCACCGCTTTGTCAGACAAACGTTCAACAAAAACATGCACAAATTGACCGTGCGCTACTCGCCGCTTGGCTTCCCCAGCGTACACACTCAATCCGTAGGTGACTGAACTTCTACCTACCTTAATGACCCGCACGCCGACAAAGATTGTTTCTGGGTAGGAGGCTGGCGTTATGTATTGACACTGACTGCTCACCACATAGGCCACAATATTGCCTTTGTGAATATTTAAACCACCTTCTTCAATTAAAAAGCGATTTACCGCGGTATCGAAAAAGCTGTAATACATCACATTGTTAATATGGCCGTAGGCATCATTGTCTTGCCAACGTGTGGCAATTTCTACGTGATAAGGATAATCGCTAAGCGATGGGGTTATGTCAGTCATCGTAGGCTTTTCTTCCCTTTTGCTATTTGAGTAACACGAGGTCGTCTCGGTGAACTACCACATGGGCTGTTTCATACCCTAACACATCAGCAATCTGAGACGATTTTTTTCCTTTAATAAGGGCTAAATCTCTACTGTCGTAAAGTGATAACCCTTTCGCCAACACCTTTCCAGTGCACCATATTTCTATGGCATCCCCTTGGTTGAATGTACCCTCAACCCCGGTTATACCCGAGGGAAGCAATGAAGCCCCTTTTTCTACAAGTGCACGCATTGCCCCTTCATCCACATTAATAGTGCCACAGGTTTTTAACGTATGAGACAACCAAAGCCGTCGTGCCTTTTTCGGTGTTTGCGTGGCCTTAAACAACGTACCTGGTACTTCACCTTTCAGCAAGCTATCGAAGGTGTCGGCCTTTTTGCCATTAACAATGAGGGTTTGAATGCCACTGGTGGTGCTTTTATCTGCTGCTTGAATTTTTGTGCGCATTCCTCCTGTACCTAGGGCAGTACCAGCGCCCCCGGCTAATGCGTAAATGGTTTCATCGATATGCTCAACGGTTGGGATCAGGGTGGCGGAGGCATCTTTACGGGGGTCGGCCGTATACAGGCCGTCAATGTCAGAACAAATAATTAGCGTATCAGCTTGGGCGACGAGCGCGGTATAAGCGGCAAGATTGTCGTTGTCTCCCACTTTAAGCTCGTTCACCGCCACGGTGTCATTCTCGTTTACAATAGGAATGGCTTTGTGGTTAAGAATTTCTCGAAGGGTATTTTTAATGTTCACGTAACGGGTTCTATCACGTAAATCATCTGCCGTAAGAAGCACTTGCGCACAGGGGAAGTCGAAGAAACGTTGCCAATTCGCCATCATCTGCATCTGCCCAATAGCGGCCATCGCCTGTTTTTCAGCAATAGAAGCATTGTGGTTGACTTTTACTTTACTTCGACCCGCGGCCACACTGCCAGACGACACTAAAATAACGTCTTTTCCAGCGCGGCGACTGGCTGTAATAAAACGCGCTAAATCTAAAATATAACGGGCACTGCACTGATCGCCATCGGGGGCTATCAACGCACTTCCCACTTTAATGACAGCTCGCTGCCAGGTAAAACGGTTCATAGGCGATGGGAAATAAATAAAAGTGGAATAAGAATACGACAGTTAAATCATGAAACAAAAGAAATGTTACAGATTTTTTGCGTTAAAACAGGGGTAGTTTACGATCAAAAACTAGGATTCACCGATCCACCCTTATATACTAAAGATTGTTATTGTATAACAATTCTAATTTACAATGTTGCAAGGAAACTGCATGAACAAGCACAAACGACACTTTTTCTGGCTAGCGCCAGTTCTGTCTATGCTGATATGTCTTCCCACAAGCGCCGCAATAAAACAAACAAAAGGCGACTTTGAAGATAAATTCCGTCAGCTAGACGAAGTTTTACCTACCCCTAATGTATACCGTAATGCTGCTGGTGAACCTGGCCATGAATATTGGCAGCAGCAGGTTGACTACAAAATTGACGTTAAACTTTTAGAAGACAAGCGTCGAATTGAAGCTAGTGAAACCATTACGTATCACAACAATTCTCCAGATACACTGAAATACCTTTGGATTCAGTTAGATCAAAACAAATTCCGTGACGACTCGATGTCCGCGCTTACCACCACCTTTGGTGGTATAGGCAACCGTGGGCCAGCGACGCAATCTGCAAGTGGAAGCGCCCCAGCCAAGCTAAGCATGGGTGCATTACGCCGTCAGCAATTCGTTGAAGACAACGAACTGGGTTACACCATTTCTCGTGTAGAAAACAAATCAGGCACCGACCTACATCACGTAGTAGTGGGTACCTTAATGCGTGTTGACTTAGCCAAACCATTAAAGCCAGGTAAGAAAGTTACCTTTGATATCGATTTTGCATTCAACATTGTTGAAGAAGATGCCGTATCTGCCCGTGCAGGTTATGAACACTTCCCTGATGATGAGCGCGAAGGTGGTAATGATATCTTCTTGCTAGCACAGTGGTTTCCGCGCCTTGCGGCGTACACCGACTATGAAGCATGGACCAACAAAGAATTTATTGGCCGTGGTGAGTTCACACTAGAGTTCGGTAACTATGAAGTTGACATCACCGTTCCTGCTGATCACATTGTTTCATCTACAGGCGTACTTCAAAACCCGAAAGACGTACTAACAAAAACACAGCGTGATCGCCTTAAAAAAGCAGAAAAAGCTGACCGTATTGTTTTTGTTGTCACGCCAGAAGAAGCCATTGAAAACGAAAAAGAAGGCACATCTAAGTTAAAAACCTGGCGTTTTAAAGCAGAAAACGTCCGTGATTTCGCGTGGGCGTCGTCACGTAAGTTTGCTTGGGATGCCCGTGGTTACCAACAAGGTGGAGACACTCAACCTCTTGTGATGGCCATGTCTTTCTACCCGAAAGAAGGCGGAGAGCTATGGCAGAAGTACTCTACTGAGTCGATTATCCATACCATGGAAGTGTATAGCCGCTTCAGCTTCGACTACCCCTATCCCGTTGCACAGTCAGTTAACGGGCCAGTAGGCGGCATGGAATATCCAATGATTACCTTTAACGGCCCACGTACCGAGCTTCGTGACGATGGTTCTCGTACCTATTCATTGGCAGAAAAGCGTTTCCTTATTGGTGTTGTTATTCACGAAGTAGGGCATATCTACTTCCCTATGACGGTAAACTCTGATGAACGTCAATGGACTTGGATGGATGAAGGCCTCAACAGCTTCCTAGATGGTGTTGCTGGTCGCGAATGGGATCCAACCATTCCATGGGGTGTTGAGCCTCGTGACATTACAGGCTACATGAAGTCTCAGACTCAAGTGCCTATTATGACGCAATCTGACTCGGTTTTACGTTTAGGTCCTAATGCCTATACAAAACCAGCAGCAGCATTAAACATTTTGCGTGAAACCATTCTTGGCCGTGAGTTGTTCGACTTTGCGTTTAAAGAATATGCACAACGTTGGATGTTTAAGCGTCCTACGCCATCCGATTTTTTCCGCACTATGGAAGAAGCTTCGGGTGTTGACCTTGATTGGTTCTGGCGTGGGTGGTTCTACACCACTGATCACGTAGATATTAGCTTAGACAGCGTATACAAGTTGCGTCTAAATACAGAAGACCCAGATATTGATTTCGCCCGTGAGCGCGAAGCTGAAATGGACAAACCTAAATCACTTACCGATATTCGTAACAAAGAAGAAGGTAAGAAGCTTTGGGTTGACCGTTTTGAAGATATCAGCGACTTCTATGACGAAAACGACCGTTACACTGTAACCAACAAAGAGCGTAACAAGTACCGTAGTTTCTTAAAGAAACTTGAACCTTGGGAACGTGAAGCGTTTGAACGTGCTGTTCGTGAAGACAAAAACTACTACGTACTGGATTTCAGTAACAAAGGTGGTTTGGTTATGCCTATTATCCTAGAGCTAGCCTTCACTGATGGTACTACGGAAGAAATGCGCATTCCTGCTGAAATTTGGCGCCGTACACCAAAAGCCGTTAGCAAGCTTATTGTGACGGATAAAGACAAAGAGCTAGTTAGCGTAACCGTTGACCCACACTGGGAAACCGCTGATGTAGACGTGGAAAATAACCATTACCCTCGTCGTATTATTCCATCACGTATTGAAGCTTATAAGTCTAAGCCTCGCAGCACTTACGAGTACCGCGATTTAATGCATGATGTAAAAACAGAGCTGAAGACAGATGATGACGAGGAAAGCGATGACAAGTAAGTTATCGGCTTTTCGTAAGACACAGCGCTTATTTGCGCTGTGTCTTATTGTTTTTGGTTTTTTCGCGGGTACCGCACAAGCACACCAAATTAAAGCGGCTATTACCACAGTACTGTTTAATCCACGAACAGAAAACATTGAAGTCATGCACCGCTTTAATTTGCATGATGCAGAGCACGCTGTGAAAGCCCTGTTCGATAAGCACGCTGACATTATGGATGATGCTAATACTCAGCAAGATTTCGCTGACTATGTGAGTAAGCACTTCGCGCTGTTAAACAGCGAAGAAGTGCCCTTGGCGTTAACCCAAGTGGGTTTTGAAGTAGAAGGTAAGCACTTTTGGGTTTATCAAGAAACGGCTCAACCACCTGAGATAGAAGGGCTTAAAATACGTCATGATGCACTTCGTGACTTATGGCCTTCACAAGTTAACACCATCAACGTAGAAGGTAACGGGCCTCTTAAGACCCTTACCTTTACCGACAACGTGACCTTGCTTGAAGTTAGCTTTAACAGCGAGCACCATTAATAGTGATCATTAAATAATTGTAAGGTGCGGGCGCCTCCCGCCCCTTATGGTTTTCTGGCTTTCTACTCCTGAAGTCTTATTTCCTTTCTTTGATTTGTCATTTAACGTAACTGTAGGATTATCGAACAGACGACGATTTTATGGCGACGAATACAACTGAAGCTCCATTCTCAAACCGCAAAAATAGTATATGGGTTACCTTAAGCGGTGCCATGGCACTCACTTTTGTTTCCATGCTGTTTTTACCTAATAGTGGTGCAGGTGAAGGAATGGTGGCAACTTATTCATCAATGTTGTGGTGCGGAATCTTTGGCGCATCGCTAGCCCGTTACTTAAGCCACAGCGGCTGGATTGGTTTTGCCATAGGCAGCGTAGTGGGTTTTACGCTTCAACTCGTTTCACAGCTTATTTAAACTTTTTATCCGCTTCATCCAACAATAAATGTCTGGCGTATACACTAGGTAAATCGAACTAGGCGCATCTTGCATCTAGCCATTTGTCGACAACAAGGTATTTCGCCCGCCCATGACGGATAAATTCAACGCTAACGCCAGTCACCCTAATAAAACGCAGGATGATAAAGCAGCTAGGCCCACAAAAGCGGTGCCTTCATCTCGACTAGGTCGAGTGAGCAGGCTTGGGTTTCTTGCCACCAAAGTGGCGGGAAATGTAGTCGCTAAGGGTGCCGAACAATGGTTAAAAGGTGAAAAGCCCGCCTTATCCTCTTTACTGCTAACCCCCAAAAACATCGCCAACATTGCCGATGAGTTAGCCAGTATGCGTGGCGCCGCCATGAAACTTGGCCAACTTATCTCTATGGATACGGGCGACTTCCTCCCCCCCGAATTGGCGAATATTCTGGCGCGGTTAAGAGACGACGCCGATCCCATGCCAAAATCACAACTCGTTGAAGTGTTAAATGAAGCGTGGGGAAACGATTGGCAAGATAAGCTTCTGTATTTTTCATTTGCCCCCGTGGCCGCAGCCTCTATTGGTCAGGTACACAAAGCCATTACGCTTGATGGCGTAACACTCGCCATTAAGGTGCAATACCCTGGTGTGAAAAAAAGTATTGATAGCGATGTGGATAACGTGGCTACGCTTATTAAGCTCACTGGGTTAGTCCCGTCTTCCCTAGACATACAACCGCTACTTGAACAAGCCAAGCAACAATTACATCAAGAAGCCGACTATAGCCGCGAAGCTAACATGCTTACCCGCTACCGTTCAGCGCTAAGCCATGCCGATAGCGAGAATGTGCTAGGAGATGAAGCTAGCAGTGAGGCTCCCAGCCGATTTATTGTGCCCCAGGTTTACGAGTCACTCACCACTAATACGGTACTGGCAATGGATTTTGTAAAGGGAGAAGCTGCAGACGTGCTGTTGTCACAACCCCAAGAGATGCGTGATCAAGCTATGACCCAATTGATGGCGTTATTCTTTCAAGAAATATTTGAATTCAAGTTACTTCAAAGTGACCCTAACCTAGCTAACTACTTATTCGATACACAAACTCAGCGCTGGGTATTACTCGACTTTGGTGCCACTCGCGATATCCCTGACAACATTGCACAGGGCTACCAGCAACTGTTAAAAAGCGCGGCACTGAATAATGCCGATATGATGCGCGAAGCGGCTTTAGATATTGGGTTAATTCATGCAACGCATTGCCAGCAACAACAAGAGGCCGTGGTGAATATAGGTTTAGAGGCCTGTGAAGCTATTCGAGTATCGGGGGCCTACGATTTTGGAAAGAGCGATCTTATCGCCCGGTTGCATGATAAAGGCATGGCATTAACGAATGAACATGATTTTTGGCACACGCCACCTATTGACGCTCTTTTTATTCACCGAAAACTAGGCGGCCTGTATTTATTAGCAAAGCGCTTGGGGGCGCGGGTGAATATGCAAGACGCCGCGGCAAAGTGGCTGGTATAGCAACGTGAGCAATTCGAGTACGCTGATTTAATAAGGCAATGCCATACTGAATGGCAGCGCCATTTGCTCGGCGCTTTTAGGCGGGTTACCAATCATTTCGTCATAGGGTGAGTCGTGCTTCATCACGGCGGTTTTTACCGTGCAATGAGCAAACGCTTCTCGGATATGGCCTGTACTAAAAAAACGCATAGGCTTATCTAGCTTGTCGTACACCATACCGCTTTTATCCCCAACCGTGAGATAGACTAAGTACACATTCATTTCGTACGATTGCACTTCAAGGTAGTCTATTTCCCACGCAGCGTGTTCAATATTTGTGTAAGGGAATTTAATCATACTTGCCTCTGTAGCCGCCTTATCACCACATGTTCTTAAGCGTTTTATTACACGCCCTACTTAATTACGTTACAGTGCGTTATCGGGTTCAAAGACAGTGCTTATATTTCTCGAAGTCAAAGACTCATCGCGCTGGCGCACGGCATGATTTGCTGTAGCGACGGCATCCTCCCCCTAGCACTGTGTAAATGCACGTAAATACGGAATAATTTCGATCGATTTAGGGTCATAGTTCGTTCAAAGAGGAACAAAAAAAGAAAATTACACGATGAGAAGTATATTTCTCTTGCTTGAATTTCAATTTTTGGGTGTTATCTCTGATAGTATAAAAGAAAGGACAATTTTTCAGCGGAGACATTATGAGCGAAACCTCAGAAAAACGTACGTTGGTTCCCCACTTTCTCATTATTGGGGTGATCATTGTGATCATACTGGCCATAGTATTTTGGCCATCAGAAGACGAATCTCCGGTAGCGCCAGAGCCTGAAGTGATTCAGCCCGAGCTTGAAGTGCCAGAAGAACCCGAGGTATTTGAAACTCGACCTACTCCGCCTCCCGTGGAATTGGAAGAAAAAGATGAAGTAGAGCCATTACCAGAACCTGAGCCTACAGAGCCAGAACCGCTGGATGTGAGCGACCCCGCCATTAAGGCATCGTTACGGGATATTTCTACCGCCAACGATAACAGTGTTAATCGCATGCTGGTTAACGAAGGTCTACTGCAGCGTTTTGTGGTAACCGTCACTAATTTAGCAAATGACGAAATGGCACCTAATCATCAACTACTTAATCCACCAGAGCAGTCGTTCCGCGTATATTCGCAGGCGGGCAAGCAATGGATTGACGCCGCTAGCTACAAGCGGTATACCCCCTATGTAGATATGCTGGAGTCATTCGACAATCAAGCGTTACTTAGTGTGTATAACCTGTACAAAGAGGACGTACAAAATAAATATGCGGAAATAAGTGATGAGCCTGACCAAGATTTCAATGAGGTACTTTTAATGGCGATTGACGAATTGCTAGATACTCCAGAAGTCCCTGTACCTGTCGAAGTTTATACTGACTCTGTTGCCTATAAGTATGCTGATTCTCGTCTAGAAAACCTTAACGAGCCGCAAAAGCAACTGCTTCGAACCGGCCCTGACAATATGCGTCGTATTAAAGCGAAGTTACGAGAGTTGAAAACCTTGATTCAAGCAGATGGATCTCAGTAGATTTCAGCAACAATTGAAGGGCGCGTCTAGCGAGGCGCGCGCACTTCCGCCAGTCGATAAATGGGATCCTCCTTTTTGCGGTGATATTAACCTTGAAATAGCGCTGGACGGACGTTGGTTTTATGAAGGCAGCCCTATTGGTCGAGCCAGCTTGGTTCGCCTATTCTCAACCGTGCTTAAACGAGAAGGTGACAACTACTTCTTAGTCACCCCTGTAGAGAAAGTGGGGATCCGCGTCGAAGATACCCCATTTATTATCGTAGAATGGGAAAACAATGGTGACACCTTAGTGTTTACCACACAAAGTGGCGACACCATCCCTCTTACCGACCTATCTCAAATTGAATTACGTGTTCCCCCTAGCGCGCTTAGAGACGACAACGCCACAGCTATTCCTTACCTTTGCGTAAGACGAAACCTGTGGGCGCGGCTACACCAGAATGTTTACTACCAATTATTGACACAGGCGAAAGAAGTCAGGAAGAAAGAGAATAACACCACAATAACGCAATTTAGCCTAGACTCCGCCGGCAAGCAGTTTGTCATAGGTGAAGTAACGTCGTAAGCCCGCCTCGGCCACCCTTGCAACTAAGAAACATAAGCACAATCAACGACGCCCCACCTAGAAAACCCAAGAATGCATTCACGTTTTTCGACTTCTCTTTTGCCTTCTTCTGCTGCCTCATTTACATTAGCTGTACAATATACATTCAATCATTAAGAAGAATACTTATGAAAAGCATGCCGTTCACCTTGCTATACGCTGCTATTAGTGCACTTTCATTTAACGTAAGTGCAGACACTGTGATTCATGCAGGCAGTGTTTTTACCGGTACGTCAGATACCTTAAAACACCAGGTCACGATTGTCGTTAACGGCAACAAGATTGAAGCCATTGAGGAGGGTTTTACCCCCCCATCACAAGGCGATACCCTCATTGATTTAAAACATGCCACCGTATTACCTGGTTTAATGGATATGCATGTCCACTTGTCTTCCCAGCACGGCGGACCACAAACATACCTTGAACGTTTCTCGTTAAATGAAGCTGACTATGCGCTGCGCGCGGCTAATTACGCAAAGATAACGCTAGATGCAGGCTTCACCACTGTGCGTAACCTCGGCGACAGCTACCATGAAACTGTGGCGTTAAGAAACGCCATTAATAAAGGTTATGCGGTTGGCCCTCGAATTTATACTGTAGGCAAATCTATAGCCACTACTGGCGGGCACGCGGATCCTAGTAATGGCATGTCACACATGATTAGGCCTGATGTTGGACCAAAACAAGGCGTAGTGAACGGCGAAGTAGAAGCAAGAGCAGCGGTTCGTTCTCGATATCAAGATGGCGCCGACCTTATTAAAATTACTGCCACAGGCGGAGTATTGAGTGTGGCAAAAAGCGGCCAAAATCCACAGTTCATGACAGACGAACTGGGCGCCATTGTAGACACTGCAAAAGACTACGGCATGACAGTGGCAGTGCATGCGCATGGAAAAGAAGGGATGAAACGCGCTGTCATTGCAGGTGTAGACTCTATTGAACACGGTACCTACATGGACGATGAAATTCGTAACCTAATGAAACAACATGGTACCTACTATGTGCCTACCATTCTGGCAGGTAAATTCGTGGCAGACAAAGCTAAGATAGACGGTTATTTTCCGGCGTTGGTTCAACCTAAAGCCGCTGCCATTGGGCCGTTAATACAAAGTACATTTGCCAAGGCTCACAAGTCGGGCGTAAAAATTGCTTTTGGTACAGACAGCGGTGTATCAGCTCATGGTGATAATGCCCAAGAGTTTGCTCTGATGGTTGAAGCCGGCATGTCACCTGCAGATGCTATTTTGAGCGCAACGGTAAACAGTGCGGACCTTCTAGGTATCAGTGAAACACTAGGCTCCTTAGAGCCAGGAAAGCTAGCTGATATGATTGCCGTAAAAGGCAACCCACTCGAAAATATACGGTTACTTGAAAGCGTGGCCTTTGTCATGAAGGACGGTAAAATTTACAAGCAATAAGTAGGAACTATGGCATTAGGCACAAAGGTTAAGCGCAAAACACAGCAACTTGTTGACTCTAAACATATGCTTAAAGGCATTACCACCGCCTCCTTTCTTGAGTCCACCATTGTGCCAGTGCCGCTTGAAGCCATCATGGTTCCTTTGATGCAGGCTAGGCGAGATAGCTTGTGGAAAATTGCTTTTATGGCCACCTTAGGCTGTGTAATCGGCGCCATCTTTGGTTATGCATTAGGGTATTACCTATTCGACCTGATTGGCCAATGGGTGATTGACACCTTTTTCAGTCAGTCGCAATTTGAAAACGTAAAACAACAAATGCGAAACCAAGGTTTTTGGTTTGTAATGACACTCGGCATTGCCCCCATACCTTTTCAAGTGGCCATGCTTGCTGCCGGCGCAACGCAATATTCACTCCCTTTATTTTTACTGGCGACTATCATTGCAAGAGCCATCCGCTATTTCGGCTTGGCGCTTGTGGTATATTACGCAGGCGATAGAGCAGAGCACTTGATTAAACGCTACAAAGCAAAAACAATCATTGCCTTATCGCTTGCCGTTATTATTCTTTGGTGGGCAAGCAATCAGCTGTCTGGCTAAGGATGAGATCCTCATCTAAAAAATTATTTAGATGATCATCATCGTTTTTTTGAACTTTACATTTGATAATGATTCTTATTTGCACTAGTGTAGTTATTAGGAGGTGCAAATATGAAGACACACCATTTATGTCCCGTTTATCGCAAGTGGTTACAGCTTAACCCCCTTGTTGCGCGAGAGCATCGCTGCGCTCTGCAAAAACAAACACAGCAGGCACATCTGAGAGGCGATACGCAGGAAGCGAAGTATCTAGGCTATCAAACCTTTGAAGCGGCCAGGGTTATATTAACTGCGCTCCAACCGGTATCGTCGGATAGCGTTAAACCTATACAAGAGGATGTTTTGGCGTTCGGCACCATGGGCATGTACTTGGCTAATTTGCTCATAAAAAGCGACAATATTGAAGAAGCTCATCGAGTACTTCAAGAATGTCAGCAGCAGCTAATGACTATTTTGCCCCTACATGCCACAAACCCCTCGGTATGTAAGATGATTGTCACACTTCAGCAATCCCTTGAGGTGGGAAGCCAACGCCTTCTTACCACAAAAAATCGAGTACCACCTACTTCCATATACCCCCAGCTTGCTTCTGTAAATATACATTAGCAATACAAAGAGGATGCACAAAAATGGCAACTAAATCGAACGTAAACAGTAACGATTTTATATCAGTCAACGTTAAAGCCTCGGTGCTTCGTAAAATGTTAAGTGGTCAGAACATTCACCTCACCGACATTCATTGCACCTGCACCCATAGCAAAAGGCAATTACAGCAGCTGCTATTACAAGCCTTAAGCGGAGAAGAACACTAACAGCCTAAATTATGCTGCAACCGAGATAAGATGGTTTAAATCTTGATTACCTAATAACATATTTATTATTAGGAGAAGAGGAATGTCATCATCTACAAACTGGCTCAATGTGATTGCTAGCGCGGGCTACAGCGCGAAAACCGTGATGTATTCACTACTTGGTTTGTTTATCCTTTCCTCTGTAATAACTGCCGCTGAACGTGAAAAAGCCACACAGAAACACGTTTTTGAAACTCTTCAATCCCAACCTTTTGGCAAAGCACTGTTATTTGGCCTTATTGTAGGGCTAGTGTGTTATGCATTGTGGCGCTGGCTACAAGGCTTTTTAAATACCGAGTCGTTAAAAATGGACAAGGCGAAAGACATTGTGATGCGAGGTTTTCTGTTTATATCCGGTTTGTTTTATTTTGCGGCGGCTTACCTAGGGGCAAACGTACTTATGGGTACCGACCAAAAAAGTGATGGGTCGAACAGTAAGCACGTAAGCCAACAGCTTATGCAATACGAATGGGGGATATTGCTGGTGGCCGCGGTAGGTGCAGCGATTATTACTTTCGCGTTTATCCAGTTCAAACACGCCTACACGGCAGATTTTTTGAAAAAGTTTGATCAAAACCAGCTGACAGGAACCCGTCAACAGGCCACCAAAACGGCTGGTCGCTTAGGCTATTTCGCACGAGGCGTGGTGTATTTATTCGTAGGCAGTTTCTTTGCACTTTCTGCCTTTCAAAGTGACCCGTCAGAAGCCGGTGGCTTGCAAAAAGCACTCACCACCTTAACCCAACAACCTTTTGGATTATACCTTCTCGCCGCCGTAGGCGCAGGATTCATCATGTTTGGGATCTATTGTGGTTTTGAAGCCAAGTACCGACGGACCTAGCCGACGGAATTTCTGAAACCTAGTTCAATTCAGCTAGATAAAGACAAAAAAGGGCGTTTCTTAAACGCCCTTTTTAATTACATATTGGTAGGGCATGTTGTCGGTTTGCGAAGCAACAAGGGTATGCTCCATAAACCGACAAAAACTAGGGATATCTCGTGCAGTAGAAGGGTCGTCTGCCACCACAGATAAGGTCTCACCTTCTGCTAATTTGCGTATTTGAAGGCGTACCATCATAACGGGTTCAGGGCATCGTAAACCTAGCGCATCAAGATGCGCGCTGGCTTCATCGAATAGCATTTGAATATCAGATGCCATAACGCTCTCGGTATGCATTAATCCCGTTTATTTGCTCCTCGTGCCCCCCTTTTTCATCAAGGTAAGCCACTACGTCTGCAAGTGACACAATAGAGATAACCTGAGTATTGAAGTCGCGCTCTACTTCTTGAATAGCCGACAGTTCGCCTTTACCACGCTCTTGCCTGTCTAGCGCAATAAGCACACCCGATAAGCTGGCTTGCTGTTGTTCGATAAGCGTCATAGACTCACGAATAGCCGTACCCGCTGTTATTACATCGTCAACAAGCATCACTTTTCCGCTGAGCGGGCTTCCCACTAAATTACCGCCCTCACCATGGGTTTTTGCTTCCTTGCGATTAAAGCAATAAGGCACGTCTTGACCATGGCTATCGGCCAGCGCTACCGCGGTAGTGGTGGCAATGGGAATGCCTTTATACGCTGGGCCAAATAGCACATCGAATTCAACCCCTGCATCCACTAATGCATTCGCGTAAAAGCGGCCCAACTTAGCCAAATCACCGCCACGGTTAAATAGACCCGCGTTGAAAAAATACGGACTTACACGGCCAGACTTCAGGGTAAATTCACCAAACTTTAAAACACCACGGGCAATAGCAAATTCAATAAAATCACGTTGGAACGCCTTCATGCTAACTCCTTACGCCAATGCTGCTTTTTGAATGTCGAACAATTCACGTAGACCATGCTTCGCGATAGTTAGCATTTCATCTAGTTCTTGGAAATCAAAAGGTTCGCCTTCAGCGGTGCCTTGCACTTCAATCAGTTTGCCGGTTTCCGTCATAACGATATTCATGTCTGTTTCAGCTTCAGAATCTTCGGTATATTCTAAATCAGCAATAGGCGTACCTTTGTAGATACCCACCGACAAGGCTGCAATCATGTGTTTAAGCGGGTTAGCTTTCAAAATTCCCTTTGCACGCATATAAGTTAGCGCATCCACAAGCGCCACACATGCCCCTGTAATAGACGCAGTACGCGTACCACCATCTGCTTGAATAACATCACAATCAAGCGTGATAGTATTTTCACCTAAGAGCTTTAAATCTACCGCCGCACGTAGCGAGCGAGCAATTAAGCGTTGAATTTCTAGGGTGCGTCCACCTTGTTTGCCTCTGGCAGCTTCACGGCCGCTACGCGTATGGGTAGCACGAGGAAGCATACTGTATTCTGCGGTAATCCAGCCCTTACCTTGGCCTTTCATAAAACGAGGCACGCCTTCTTCAACCGTTGCGTTACATAGCACTTTGGTGTTTCCGAACTCTACCAATACAGACCCCTCAGCATGGCAGGTATACTGACGAGTAATAGTAACTGGACGAATTTGACTGGCGGTTCTGCCGCTTGGACGCATAGTGTTCTCCACAACGTAAATGCTTAAAAATGGGTGTGACCTAACAAAAATTGTACGTATAACGACAACCGCTAGGCACTGAAGGTGCAAGTATAACGCACTAAGGGCGGGTGGCAAAAATGAACTTTTAGCCTTTTAACTTACCGGTTTATTTCATTTGTGCGCTACTATAGAAGGAACGAGAAATCCTGCCTTTAAAAATTTGAACACAATGTGCTTTCGGCCCGTTGTTTTTGCAGGCTTTCATTGACCAGCAAAAGGAAAATTATGATTTACAGCATGACAGCGTTTGCGCGCGTAGAGACAAAAAAAGAATGGGGTTCAGCGGTATGGGAAATACGTTCTGTAAACCAACGCTTTTTAGAGACCTATTTTCGTTTGCCCGAACAGTTTCGCTCGTTAGAGCCCGTTTTGCGAGAGCGCTTCAGAAAGAAACTAGCACGTGGAAAAGTTGAATGTGCTTTGCGATTTACCGCAAACGATGCCGCTGTCACTAAGCTAAGCCTTAATGAAGACCTAGCAAAACAAGTGTTGCACGCCGCCGACTGGGTACAAGCCCATGGTCAGTCCACCGGCGTAAACCCTCTCGATGTTCTTCGTTGGCCCGGCGTAATAGCGGCTGAAGAAGCCGACATGGACACCATACACGCCGACGTAATGGCCGCATTTGACCAAGCGCTTTCCGACTTTATTAGCGCACGAGCAAGTGAAGGCGACGCACTTAAAGGCATGATTACGCAGCGATTAGATGCCATTGAAAAAGAAGTGGAAAAGGTCACTGCGCGCATGCCTGAGATAATGGTGTGGCAACGAGAGAAAGTACAAAACCGCTTTGAAGAAGCCAAAGTAGAGCTAGACGCTGGCCGCTTTGAACAAGAAATGATTATGTTGGCGCAAAAGGTAGATGTGGCAGAAGAATTAGATCGCCTAAATACCCACGTGAAAGAAACTCGTAATATCCTGAAAAAAGGCGGGGCAGTGGGCCGCAGGTTAGATTTCATGATGCAAGAGTTTAACCGCGAGTCGAACACGCTGGGGTCTAAGTCTATTAGCACAGACATCACTCAATCAGCTGTTGAACTCAAAGTTTTGATTGAGCAGATGCGAGAGCAAATTCAAAATATTGAATAACAAGTTTTCTAGTATATTTAGGGCATAAACTGGCGATTTAACATGCTTTTTTAAGGATTAGTCACCATTTATTTATCCTAGCTAATAAAAACACAAGCTAATTTAGGCCCCAAGTGGTGACCAAAGTGGTGACTTTTGGTCCAGCTTTCCCCTCATTTTGTTCGCAATTTTGTTCCGAATAATGAGGGAAAGTTGATGAATATCTCACAAACGGCAAAACCTATTGAAGCGCTGGTGCAATCCGGCCACCCACTTTCGAAAAAGTCTACCCTAGTATGTATCTTTATTTGAAATCCAAAGGCACCGCCAGTTGGATCATCCGCTACCAATTATTTGGTAAACGCCGTCAGTACAAAATAGGCGGCTATGGTAAGGGACATGAAGAGCTGCTTGATCTTGAAGATGCCATCAAATTCAGAATTGATTGCCGACAAAAGCTTAATGATGGCCTCGATCCGAAACTAGACTTTTAACGTCAACAACAACGACTCCCTATCCACGAAGGAACATTTAACTCTGGATTACAGATTTCTTCACACTTTCAACATTCCAAAAAACACGGCACTTTTACGGCAGATTGACTATGAAGCCAGTCCCTCGAAGAATGAAGCGAATATGTTGTTCAAGCTTAAACGTATCGTAAAGTTAGTACCGTAGAGATATCAAAAGAGATTTTCTAAAGAAAGGGAGATAAACGCTGATCGCGAACGACTTAACCCAGAGCATACAGATGATACTTGGGTTGTTGCTGCCTGGACGGTTTTGCGCCTCTGTGGTATTCAACAATGATCGTGAACGATTAACAATAACCTGTCCAACCACCTAATAATTCACCGATATGGATGAATTATTAAGCGGAAATGCATCAATCAGACATAAAATCACCGTTAACGGTGAACAAACTTGTCATTTATTAATATCTGCCTATAATCACTGATACTAATGAATATTAGAGTAGACTAATGGCAAAGAAAGTCACTACCTCAAAAATGCCTGAGACAGAGTTTATTGATGACGCACATGTGTTAGGGCAATTGATTAAAGCTAAGCGAACAGAGATGGGTATGAAGCTCGCAGATTGCGCCGCGCTGTGTAATGTAGGGATCAATACCTTATCTCGCATTGAAAATGGCAATGATAATTGCACCCTCGCTGCCGCATTTGCCGTGCTACATGGGCTGGGAATCAAACTTACGTCACCTTCGCTTGAAAAACGACATAACTCAAGTGTCAGCGATGACGAGTGGGTATAGCAAGAATGCCAGCAGACAATATCAACCAGCCCTCAGCATACACTTTGCTCATCTATTTGGCAGAGCAACATATTGGCACGTTAACTGTGGATAAAAGTACCAGTCTGCTCAAACTTGAATATGAGCCGGATTGGCAACAAACAGGCTACCCACTTTCTCCCGCGTTAACACTAGACAACTCCCATTCTCGTGAAGTCGCCTATAACTACCTTGATAATGCATTACCTGAAGGAGCAGCTCGAAAACTCTTAGCGGAGCATCTCGGCGTCTCTGAAAAGAATGTTTACTCCCAAGTGCGAGCTATTGGCAATGATCTGGCAGGAGCCATTTCATTTAGGGCGAGTGGACAAGGCTCAGATAATTTACGCGAAGCACGCGAGCCGAAATTTAGACTGATAGAGCAGGATGAGTTGGTAGAGCGGCTTGCCAGGAAGGAAGATATTGGGTTGTTAGCATGGGATGACAAACCACGTCTGAGTGTCGCCGGAGTACAAGATAAGCTCAATATATTCATAAACGAGGAAGGCCAAATTGGGTTTGGCGAAGGGACGTTATGTTCAACGCTAATTCTCAAGTTTGAAAAGCCTAACTGCCCCAACCTTGTACTCAACGAATACTTTTGTATGATGCTGTCAAAGGCAGTGGGACTGCCCACCGCAGAAGTCCAGTTCACTCGCTTTGAACAATACCCAGCGCTAATTGTGGAGCGTTTTGATCGTAAGTATGCGCCCGAACAGGCCAAAGTTTTTCGTAGACATGTCATTGATGGCTGCCAAGCACTTAACCTACCACGAGACTACAAATACGAGCGGAACCTAGGTGATGGCAGAGACGTGCAGCATATTCGAGATGGCGCTAGCTTACGCCAACTCTTTGAACTGGCGAAAACTATGTCGTCGCCCGTAGAGAGTCTTCAATGGCTTATCAACTGGCAGCTATTTAATTTGATGATCAGTAATTACGACAGTCACGGCAAAAACATTTCGCTGTTTTTTGATAAGCGTAATAGTCGATTCACGCCAGCTTATGACTTAGTGAATGTTGCCATGTTCCCGCAGTTCAAGCATGTACTTGCTATGGCGATGGGCAATGAGTTTGACCCCGAAAACATAAATGCATACCAATTAGCTGATTTCGCAGAAACCTGCGGGGTGAATAAAAAGCTCTTATCTCGCCAGTTAAGTGATTTGGCAGATAAAGTCATAGCCATACTTACGCAGCAATCATTTATCGAAAAATTAACTCAAGAACAGCATTTTACCGAAGACGACCGACATTACATGACTGAGATACAAGCGCATATCTTGGTACGAACAAAGCACCTAAGATCACAAGCGTCAGATATACCGGATATTGAAGTATGAGTGTCCTTCCTTGTCTAAAACTACCTCTCGTAGAGACGCCGTTGACGCCCAACAAATTGAGCGTTATTCGTAAACTGAGTAGGTCAACTATCTGAAGTCTACTTTATGGGTAACAATCTGTAGACCTTAAAGCAGCTGTCATCGTTAATGGTTACCTCTAACACTGAGTAAGCTTTCATTTGTCGGAGCTCCTAATAAATAATAACGTTAAGTAGAAACGCAAAGACTAACAGCTCAATGTATTTTGATAATAAACCTTATTATTGAATGAGTTTTTTGTTTTACGCGATAATTACGCTCAGCTATTAACGGCTAAATACTTATCTAAAAACGCTTCATGAGAAGGTAACCGTGATACCTGATTATCTACCTGTTGCTTCAATCCCATCATAAATCGTTCTAATTCCGCTTCGGACATCTCATCGGCCACCTTATGGTATTGATTAGGCGTTAAACCTTGCCCCAACATCACTTGTGTCCACGAATCTACGCGAAAAATATCACCATCATCTAGGAAAACTCGCCCTGTATCTTTGAACAAATTGAGCTTGTGGGTGAGGGAAGGGGGAATAGGCATGTTTTTACAGTGCTGCCAAAAAGGTGAGTCTTCTCTATTGGTCACCTTGTAGTGCATAACAATAAAATCGAGAATAGCGGCCATTTCACTGTCGTATTTGGTGTTGTATTCGTCTATGGCCGACTGGGTAATCCCATCGAATGGGAATAACCGCATTAGCCTGACGATACCTGTCATAATTAGATGAATACTGGTGGACTCCAAAGGTTCGATAAACCCACTGGCAAGGCCAAGCGCTACACAGTTTTTATTCCAGCCTAACCGACGTTTTCCCGGTGTAAACTTAATAAAGCGAGCGTCGTTAACGGGTTCACCTTCTACCTGTTGCACAAGGGTCGATTTTGCCTCGTCATCGTTCATGTATTTACTGCAATACACGAGTCCATTTCCCACCCGATGTTGTAAGGGAATTTGCCAACGCCAACCCGCCTTATGGGCACTACTTTTTGTGTAGGGAACGGGCGCAGCAACAGTCTCAGTTTGCATTGCCACCGCGCTATCACAAGGCAAATAGTGGCTCCAGTTGTCATACCCGGTATGAAGGGCTTGTTCAATCAGCAAACCTTGAAACCCGGTACAATCGATGAAGAAGTCACCGTTTACTTCTTGAGACTCATCAACTTCTAAACTGGTGATGTTGCCAGTTTGCGAACACTTACTTACGTTAGTTATATTACCCACGATATGGTGAACGCCGGCCTCTGTGGCGAGCGTGCGAAGGAATCTTCCGTAGGCCACTGCGTCAAAGTGATAAGCAAAATTGAGTGGCATAGACTCATTGGTGAAAAACTTATTGGCTTTAGCCGCCTGCAATTCAGGGCAATAATCACCAAACTCACCACCCAACCCTAACTTCTGGGCTCGCAGCCAAAAGTGGTGAAACTCGCCAGCCCAGCATTCTCTACCGGTTACCCCAAATGAGTGTATATAACTATGGTTTTCTTCGCACCAGCCTTCAAATTCAATGCCCAATTTAAATGTTGCCTGCGTCGCTTTCATAAAGGCTTTTTCGTCAATATTAAGCAATTTATGAAAGGTTCTAATAGGGGGGATGGTCGCTTCGCCAACACCAATAATGCCAATATCTTTAGATTCAACAAGGGTAATATTGAGTGATTTGCCTAATAGTTTGACAAGCGCAATGGCAGCCATCCAACCGGCAGTGCCTCCACCTGCAATAACCACGTTTTTCACCGGCGGTAACGCCGCGCTATCAAATGTGGACATGGTTATGCTCCTTATTACCCTTTTCTTCGTTTAACCCACAAAGCTCATCAAGTAGCGCTCTGTTATTTGGCAATGCGTGTAAGTAGGCTTGTTTCATTTGCGTCATTTTGCTGCGTATTGCTTTCGCTTTTGAAAGATCGGCATCACTTAGCGCAATAGCGGGTAACGCCGTGTTGTACCCCATACCATACAATACATACTGGTAGCTGGCTGAGGGAAATATTTCTTCGTTTTCTATTAAATCTAAGCGTGATGGGCTTTGATATTTCCAAATTTCTAATAGTGTGGATAGCGAGGGTGGAGTGCGACTTTCATGACGCTGGGCAAGCCAGTAAGGTTCATTTCTTTCGCTCAGTACATAGTGAAGTTTTAAGAAATCCACCACGCGCTGCCAGCGATATTCAAAACGTTGATTGTAACGTTGACTAACATGCTCCATATGTTCTGCGTTGTGCGGGAAGGATTCGCACAACATACGTAGCCCTAATTCCACCATGGCAATGGCTGAGGCTTCTAAAGGCTCAACAAACCCTGAGGACATGCCTAAACTTAGGCAGTTCTTTACCCAGAAGTCTTTGCGATAGCCAGGTTCAAAGGAAAGGGTTCTTACGCTTAAATCCTGCTCTTTGGCATGGCGTAAGCGTTGGCTTACTTGTTTGAATAATATGTCTATTGCAGCGTCTTCATTGCAGAACTCACTGGCGTAAACTAACCCCACACCACGCCTATGTTGTAAGCCTATATCCCATGTCCAACCCACACGTTGAGCAGTCGCTACTGTAGTACTGCTTATGGCTTGATCGTCGGGAGCATAGGGGGCTTGAACCGCCATGGCACGATTGTTTAGCATGGTGGTTTCAAGTGACAACCAAGGTACATTAAAGTGTTGCTGAATGAGTAATCCGCTTTTGCCAGAACAGTCTATAAATAAGTCGCCTGATATTGCCTGACCATTGTCGGTGAGGAGTTGGCGAATATATCCATTGGGGTGTTCTTCAACCTTACTGACATGGGCTGATAGGTAATGTACACCAAGGCTTTCAAGGCAGTGTTTTTTCAGCAAATTCGCCAGTGCCGTGGCATCAAAGTGGTAACCATAATTAAGCACATGAGCGTAATCTGGGGTGGTGGCTTGCTTTGGCGCCTTTCCTTGCGTACACATCAGGCTTTGTAGGGAAAAACTGTTTTCGTAGCTTTCATGCTTCGCTATTGATTGCCAGCAAGCATGAATATCTAACTCATTGTATGCCGTAGGCACCGTAAAAGGATGATGATATTGGTGGGCAAAGGTTTGCGAGTTAGCAGCACAAGCGCGCCAGTTGACGAATGAAGAGCCTTGCTTAAACGTGCCCTTACAGGCCGTTAAAAACTCCCGTTCGTTAATACCAATGTCCAGTAGTGTGTCTCTAAGCGATGGCCACGAACCTTCGCCAACACCTATTGTAGGTACATTAGGTGATTCTATAAGGGTAACTTTGTAGTCAGGCTTTAGCTTTGCCGCCAGTATGCCTGCGCTCAACCAACCTGCCGTACCGCCGCCTACAATAACAACGTGTTTCACCAATTTATTCATAACACCGCGTGGTTTATCATTTATGGCTTGTTTCACTATGAAAAAAAACCCGCCCAAGTGCAATAAAAATACACGAGAGCGGGTTAATACACCCTACAACTAAAACTGGTATCTAACGCCTAATGCGTAACGGGCACCAAGTTCATCTAACTTCCATAGCATGGCACTGGTTCTTCCATGTCTACGAATGTTTTCATCGGTAATATTGATACCTTCAAAAGACACCGTTAATGCATCCGAAATATCATAGGAAACACTAAAGTCTATTTGTGAATAGGCTTCTGTGTAACCCGGTTCGTTTACGTACTGAGAAGTAGTATCTAGGAACTTGTCTCGCCAGTTATAGGCGATACGAGCCTGTAAGCCTTCATTTTCATACATGAGCACAAGGTTCGCCGTATCACTTAAACCCACTAAAGCAAACTGTGTGATGGAAGGGTCGGCGTCGTTGTCAAAGCCAATATCCCCCGTAACCGTGGTGTAGTTACCCAAAACACCAAAACCGGTATCACCAAAGAAGTGCTGTGCGGCAAGCTCGAAGCCATAGATGTTGGCACTTTTGTTATTCACCGGTTTAGAGTTAATGAACGTAAGCGTTGGGTCGTCGCTATTTGGCAAAATATCGTAAGCCGCTTCAAATTGCTCATCGGTCATCGAGTCGTAGTCAACACCATTTTCCATGGCTGCAACCATGTTAAATAATGACGTATCGCTGATGGGTATACCTCGCGCTTCAAGCTCTTCCATTGCCGCTTGTGCTCTTGGCCCGGCGGTGGCATCACGTAAATCGTAAATACTTTCTTCAACCTGTTCGTTACCAATAAAGTTCTTCACGCGCTTATCGTAAAAACCTAACGATACATAACTGGTTTCATCAAAGTAGTATTCTACTGAAACATCTACGTTGTCCGATTCTAACGGCACTAATGTTGGGTTACCTGAACTGGCAGTGGCTGTAGCGCCATCAGTTAATAGTGTTGGACCACTCGGTGTATTCACCGTTGCTGCCGCACTTAAGCTGTTGTAAGTAGGTCTAGCAATGGTTTTACTGTAGGAGAAACGGGCAATCACGTTTTCAACTACTTCAATATCAAAGTCTAGCGCAGGAAGAATGTGGTCGTAACTCGACTTAACTTCCACGTCTTCCATCGCGCTACCAAAGCGAACGTTAAAGTCGTTGTTGCCTTCCCATGCAATACCACTGGGCAAGCTGATGTTGGCGATAGACGTCACATCGGTATTTTCGTAACGTAGACCTGTTAGTAGGTTATATTCCATCCCGTTTAGTTCGCCAGAAAGGTCGAACTCGAAATACAATGCAGTTATATCTTCTTCTATGGTTCTATTGGTTGCATAGGGGTTATCCGCCACCAAATTGAAACCGTAGGCTTGCGCTGCGAATGCGCCAATTTCTGCCACGCTTCCTGTAAAGCCTTCTGAGTACATGCCATCAGTATTGAAATCGCTAAATTCACTCGCAAAATCTAACGGTGTTAGAGAACCTGCTGGCAATTCACCCGGGTTTTCAATACCCCAGTTACCCATAGTGTGGCGGGTAAGTGACTGTAATGAGGTGCTTTCCATTGCGCGCGATTCAATACCGAAGTTAATGCTGCCGGTGTCTAAAACATAGGTTCCATCAATTCTGGCTTGGGTAATTTCGGTATCTTGCGACGAGAAGTTCATGTCTAAGATAGACGTACCCACATCATCTTGATCTAGCATGCCATTTCCGTTGAGGTTATCTCTTGCGGCATCATCGAAATCAACGAGCATGATGGGGAAGTCGCCGGTGAAATCGACACCCTGACCCTTAACCACGTTTGCCCCTAAACCTAAGTTTGTCCATGTTCCATAAGGGGAATCAGGGCGGCCTTCAGCAGATGAATTGTGTAAGTCAAAGATCAACGTTAAATCATCGTTCACAAAGTACTCAATGTTTAAACCCACAGACTTGTTTTCATTAACTTGGTTCAGCTCCTGTAGGGCTAAACCCAAGTCTCTTGGCAATAAGTCACGCCTCTCTTGCGTGATCAAAACAGGCGTTTTTACATTCTCATCGTCAAAGGTTAACTCGGTGAAATACCTGTCATCCATCCAAATTGACTGCTCTGCGCGTGCTTCGTAAAGATCCTGCTTAGAGTAGGTATAATCTAGCGTAGCAACGAGGTTTTCACTCGGTGCATACTGGAATGTTAATTGTGCATTTGTTCTTTCACGCTCTCTGTCTGCCATGTAATAGCGTAAATCGGAAGGGATCGCGAACAGTTGACCCATTGCTGGCGCATTGTTTAATACAATAGGGTCGCCGCTATCTGGGTTAGCAGGGTCTGGGGACTGTGGAATACTGCCGTCAAACGGGTTCACACGCCACTCGTTTACAAAAGCACCTTGAGCTGCGCTGTCTCGCTGTTGGAAAGACCCAGTAAAAGTCACACCAAATTTTTCATCGTCGGCAAGGTAATTAATATAGCCCGATACTTCAGGGGTAACATCATCGCCCACGCGGTTTGTGGTGTCATGCAGCGCTTTAGCACCTACACTGGCCATAAAACCTGTTTCAGGAGCGTCAAAGGGGCGCGCCGTGCGAATGTTGATCGTTGCACCAATCCCCCCAGTTGCAATGCTCGCTCTTCCTGTTTTGTACACTTCTACAGCACGAACACTTTCAGAAGCTAAGTCGGAAAAGTCATAGGCTCGCGAATTAGGTGTACCACCGCCGCCCGGCAGTGCCGAACCTGGCATGGTTCGTCCATTAAGGGTAACCATGTTGAAATCTGGTCCAAACCCCCGTGCCGTGACTTGGCTACCTTCACCGTTATTTCTGCTTATTGAAATACCGGTAATACGCTGAAGCGACTCAGCAAGGTTGGTGTCTGGGAACTTACCAATGTCTTCCGCAGAAATGGCATCTACCACGCCCGCTGAATCTCGCTTAATTCCCATGGATTCTTGCACACTACTTCGTATGCCTGATACCTGTATAACTTCTACGTCTTCGGGAGACTCCTGTGCATTAACGGGGAATAACAATCCTGTTCCCAATATTAAAGACAGACTCTTAGCAATTTTCGATTTGTTTAAGTGTGTGTGTGTCACTGTCTTTCTCTCTTTGTTGTATTGAGTGATATGCGCCTACCCAAGAAAGGGCTTTCTCGCTTAAAGGTCATTCTTCAACCCACAAGAGAAAGCGCTTTCTCAAAGTTAAGATAAAATAGACCAAAGTTCAACATGTTTTTTACAGTAAATTTACACGAGCTATTTTCTTTTGCTCAAATAAACACAAACATCCATTACTAACAATAACTTATTGTAGTTAATATTTGCTCAACTGCTAGTTAGCCAAAACATAAAATTTACATAAAAATAAATAACTTTGGTTTTAAACGTAAAAAAATAACTGGAAAGCGCTTTCTCAAAATACGATGATTGTGCTATAACTCGGCGTAACTAAGAGATACCAACGAAATACAAGGAAACTGATTTCGCGCTATGCGAATTATCTGTAAGCCTTACTAGGAACCCAGTAATGACTAAAAAACTATCGCTTTCCTCTACCAGTCCTATGATGCAACCCTCCTTTTTATTTGGTACAGCAACTTCCTCTTTCCAAATAGAAGGGGATGCCGAGGGAAGGTTAGAATGCATTTGGGATGTATTTTGTCGACAAGCGGGGGCTATCGCTGACAAGTCAGATGGTTTAAGGGCTTGCGAGCACGTTGAACGCTGGGAAGAAGACGTAAACCTTATTCATAGCCTTGGGGTGGATGCCTACCGATTATCAATTTCTTGGCCCCGGGTCATGCATGCAAATGGCGAAATAAATGAACAAGGTTTGGCATTTTATAAGCAGCTTATAGACAAACTTAATAGCTTGAATATAAAAGCGTTTGTTACGCTTTATCACTGGGATTTACCGCAGTACTTAGAACAACGAGGTGGCTGGCTAAACCGCCAGACGGCTTATGAGTTTGAAAACTATGTTGATAAAATATCAGCGGCACTCGGCGAGCGGGTATACTCTTATGCGACATTTAATGAACCTTTCTGTTCAGCCTATTTAGGCTACGAAATTGGCGTTCATGCGCCTGGTAAAACAGGCAGGGAGCACGGTAGAACAGCTGCACATCATATTTTATTGGCGCATGGGTTAGGCATGAAAATGTTGAAGAAGAACGTACCAAATGCCAAAAATGGTATCGTACTTAACTTTACGCCCTGCTACAGTGCCAGCGATAGCCCTGCGGACATAGCGGCAACAGAAAAAGCAGATCAGTATATAAATCAGTGGTATATGCAACCCGTCATGGAAGGTTGTTACCCTGACGTCATTCATGAACTGGCTGAAAAAGACAAACCTCCTATTCAAGATGGAGACATGGAAACTATATGTCAGCCCCTCGATTTTCTCGGCATTAATTTTTATACGCGTCTTCACTACTCAGCGCCTAGAAACCACGATGAACTTTACTTCGAACACCCGCATTACGAACCGAAAACTGACATTGGCTGGGAAATTCATCCACCCGCACTCACACACTTGCTGACTTCGCTACATCAACGATACGCATTGCCACCTGTATACATCACAGAAAATGGAGCCGCGATGGCAGATGAGGTTGTCGATGGACGAGTAGAAGATAATGACAGGATTGAATACTACCAAAACCACCTACTCGCCGTAGAGAAAGCCATGGACGAAGGAGTGAAAGTAAGTGGTTACTTCGCCTGGAGCCTTATGGATAATTTTGAATGGGCAGAAGGCTACGAAAAACGATTTGGTATTGTTTATGTCGATTTTGACACACAATCCCGCATACTCAAAGATAGCGCGAAAGCGTTTAAAGCGCTGCTAGCACAACGCACATAACAATAAGACGAAAGGCGCCACCATGGAACAAAAATTAGCAATTAAAGAAAAGATTGGATACGGTTTAGGTGATGCAGCTGCCAACTTAGTGTGGCGCGGTGCATTAGCCTACCTTGCGGTATTCTATACTGACACCTTTGGCCTAAGTGCCGCTGCCGCGGCCATGTTGTTCCTTATCGTGCGCTTATCTGACGGTGTTACCGATATCATTATGGGCATGATTGCTGACAGAACTAAAACCAAGATGGGGAAGTTTCGCCCATGGATTTTAGGGTCAACCCCATTTCTCGGGCTTTTTATGGTGCTGTGTTTTACCACGCCTAATTTTGGCAGTACCGGTATGCTGGTGTATGCCTATCTCACCTATATTGGATTAACCCTAGCTTATACCGTTAACAACGTTCCCTATTCCGCGCTAATGGGCGTGATCACTAGCGATGATAGAGAGCGTACCAGCTTGTCTGGCTTTCGGTTCGCCGGTGCGTTCTTAGGAGGGCTTTTAGTTATGGGTTGCCTACCTATGATGGTGGAATACTTTGGCGCAGGAAATGATGCCAGAGGCTATCAATACACCATGTATGTATTCGCCACTTTATTAGTCGCATTAATGCTGATTACCGTCTACTCCACCAAAGAGCGAGTGCCTGTAGCATTAGATAGTACAGCAACCTTAAAACAAGAGCTGATAGACTTGAGCAGACACTTGCCCCTTATCCTCATTCCTTTGGCCTCTATCACAGCATTCTTCTACTTCCGTAACCTGTTGACCGCGGCCATCTTTGTCGCCGTGATGATGATTTGTGCTGTCTTAGTGAGAAAATTAATTGCACGCCCTGAGTCTTCGAATAGCCGCTCCCAACAAGATATTATTGATTTACTGACGAACAAGCCCTGGTTGATCCTACTCGGTATGGGTTTTCTAACCATGATGTTCAATGGCATAAAATACGGCGTTATTGCCTATTATTTTAAATACTATATTGGTGAAGAACTGCTTATTGGTTACTACTTTATTAGCCTTCTTGTGGTGTCAATTTTTGGTGCGCTCGCTACGCCTTGGTTATCCGTTAAATTTGGGCGCAAAAACCTTTTTATCATTTCTTTGATAGTTAGCAGCTTATTTACAAGTGCCATCTTTTTTGTGCCGTTAGGGTCAACCATGGGTATTTTCGCGCTAGGCTGCGCAGCAGAGTTTTTTGCCGCTATTATGCCCACGTTGTTTTTCTCCATGTTAGGAGACTCAGCAGATTACAACGAATGGCGTACTGGCCGACGTGCAACGGGTCTCATTTACTCTGCAGGCTCGTTTGTACAAAAAACCGGGGGCGGGTTCGCTGGCGCACTAGTATTGCTGGTGTTAGGTAGCTATGGTTACAACGGTATGCAGCCGGAGACCATAAGCCAAAGCCTTCCCGGAATGCGCGCACTCATGAGTTGGATCCCTGCATGTTTTGGTTTTGCCGGCGCGCTGCTTATCTTGTTTTATCCATTAAACGATAAAAAACAACAGGAAGTCACAGAAACCCTACTAAAGCGACGTAGCGAACAGGCAACAATACCGGCATAATGGACTATTACGTTTTAATGGGCATTCACCGGAAGGAGCAGTAGTACGTGGCTACCATATATCAAGTTGCAGAACGTGCGGGGGTATCACTATCAACGGTATCTCGCGTGTTAAATGGAAAAACCACCGTAAACGCTACTCTAAAGGCGAAAGTCGAAAAAGCGATGTTGGAGCTAAACTACCGCCCTAATTCGGTAGCGCGCTCTCTCGCCACCAGCCGTTCTGACAGTGTCGGCATTTTAGTGTCTGAATTAAACACCCCCTTCTTCGGCGATTTAATGCAAGGGGTAGAATCCACCCTGAGAGTAGCTGATAAGCACGTTATTATTACCGTAGGCCATAACAACCTTGAGACCGAGCAAGACGCGGTTGAATTTTTGATCAGTAGAAATTGTGACGCGCTAATCATGCATGCAGAAGCCATGCGAGATGAAGATCTTGTTGCGCTTAATGAAAAGCGTTTGCCTATCGCTTTGGTGAATAGGCAAGTCACTGGCCTTGAGAATAATTGTATTGCCCTTGATAACGAGAAAGGCGGTTACCTTGCAACCTCACATCTGCTTGAATTGGGACACAAGGATATCGCCTACATATCTGGCCCCATGAAAATTCGTGACGCCTGTCACCGTTTGAAAGGGCACAAACGGGCACTTGAAGAGGCGGGTGTCCCTTATAACCCTATGCTCACTTACGAGGGTAACTATGAGGAAGAAGACGGGAAAATAGGCTTACTCGAGCTACTATCTAGAGATACCCCTTTCTCTGCCTTGGTGTGTGCAAATGACTGGATGGCGTCTGGAGCGATGAGCTGCGCGCGAGACCTTGGAATGAGCTTACCGCAAGATTTATCCATTGTGGGATTCGACGACGTGGTATTTGCTCATCACGTTTACCCTCGGTTAACGACGGTAAGCAACCCGATTGCAGATATGGCGAAAATGTCAGCCCAATATATCCTCAATACGTTGTACGGCCATACCCATCACGTTCAGCACCTATTTGAACCTACCTTGGTGGTGCGGGAGTCAACGATGGCGCACGACGGCTAGCAAAAAGTCCATCAAGGGATTGATGGCACAGTGAAGACTTATTTTACAAATGCCGTTATGCTGGTGGAAACACGCCAGTAAAGCGAAGGATAAAATGAGGTATATAACACTGTGTATATTGTTGTTCATCAGCACGGCAGGATGGGCCAACACGGATAGCAAAGCAGACATAAACCACGTATTAGATGAATTACACGCCCAAGCTGCAGCCGCAAACTTTGATAAATACTTCGCGGTTTATACCCCTGATGCCATTTTCATCGGAACCGATGCTGAGGAAGTATGGTCCATTCACGCCTTCAAAGCATACGCAAAGCCGTATTTTGACCAAGGGAAAGGTTGGACCTATCACCCAAGAAATCGCCATATTTACTTGTCAGAAAATCAACAAATCGCTTGGTTTGATGAGCTATTAGACAATGTGAACTTAGGTGAAACCCGTGGCACGGGCGTGTTAGTCAATGAAAATGGCCAATGGAAGGTCGCTCAGTACCATCTGGCTATTCCCATTCCTAATGCGCTTGCAGATGACATCGCTTCGCAAATAAAGGCACATCAGCGCTAACAAAAAACGCCGCGTAAAGCGGCGTTGTATTGATGACTCTCAACATCAATTACGTATTCGATTGTGTGAGTGGTTGAATTTCAAGTTCTACACGACGGTTCATTGACCGGTTCGCCGCACTACTGTTAGGTACTTTAGGCGCGTACTCACCCATACCTACAGTGGTAATTCGCGTAGGGTTAACCGAATAGTTAGTTAGTACATTTTTAACTGCGCTAGCTCTACGCTCTGACAATGCTTGGTTGTACTGCTCCGATCCCGTGTCATCGGTATGACCTTTAATCATTAGCACCGTTTTTTCGTAGTTATTTACCACGTTCGCCACATCTTGCAGCACAGGGTTAAAGTTTGGGCTAATGGTTGAACTGTCTGTTGCAAACGTGATGTCGCCAGGCATGATTAAACGTAAGTTATCGCCTTCACGTACCACCTGCACACCGGTGTCTGATAATTCGCTACGCAGCTCTTCTTCTTGTTTATCCATGTAGTTACCAATTGCTCCACCGGCAATTGCCCCTACTGCCGCACCCCATGCGTAACGGCTCTTATCATTGTCACCTGTCGCCTTACCCAGTAATGCGCCTACTACAGCGCCTATTGCGGCACCTTTTTGCGTATTGTTAGGATCATTAGCACAGCCTGCCACACTAAGTGATGCTGCAATCAAACCTACTGCTATTGTCTTTTTCATAAATTTCACTCCATTGTAATTTGCGTATTTGCAAAAATGTTAATTGGAATTGCAATTAGCGTTCCAATCAATGTTTATGCGTTAACAAGGATAACGATGCTTAATAAGAATAGCGCCATAATACGCTATGTTATATGAACGTACGCTAAACGGGGGAGATATTGGTACCTATGCCAGGTAAATTCTACACGTGGCTTGTAAGCTCAACCTGTCGCTGTTTAAAGACAAGCATTAACCAATAGAGACTGAGCGCTCAAAAAACGCGTTCACATCAATATTATAATCTGCCGCTATCACCGCTTTTGAGACTTTTACATTTTTCTCTGTGGTCAAATTCACATCTTTTGGCTCTAAGAAGTGACTGTTTCTGACTGAGTAGAACACTTTCACTATTGGCGCGAGTGGGGCATTCGTTTGTTCAACCACCATCGCTAATCGTTCGTTTGAAAGTAATACAAGGCTGCCCACAGGATAAACGCCCATGCACTTTATGAACTGCTGCACCAATGCGAGGTCAAGCCGCTCTGGGGCGTCTGACATTAAGATCGAAAATGCCTTTTGACTCGACATACCGGCTTTATAAACTCGATCTGCGGTAAGGGCATCGTACATATCGGCAATGGCCAGCATACGGCCAGCTTGACTGATATTCTCCCCTTTTGTTCCTGCTGGGTAGCCAAGCCCATCTAACCTTTCATGATGCTCGCTAATCGCTTGAATTAACCCCACATCTAGTTCCGTTTGCTTCAAGAAATCCACGCCATGTACTACGTGTCCTTTCATGATTTCCATTTCAGGATCGGTAAGACGTCCAGGTTTATGCAGAATTTCATCCGGAATTTTTATTTTGCCTAAGTCATGCAGAAAACCTGCGTATGAGAGATCTTGTACATCGTCTTCAGACATCCCCAAATAGCGGGCAAAATTAGCCAGTAAAATCGCAACGTTTAATGAATGCTCTAGGAGATAGTCGTCTTTCTCCCTAATTTTAGTCAGGCACAAGAGGGCATCAGGGTTTCTATCTATTGAACTCACAAGGGATTGTGAAAATGCTTTTGGGATACTACTGTCAAACGGTTGCTCTTTTTTAACGCTATTTAACAATAGCTTCTGGATGGCCTTACCTTGTTTATGGAGTTTGGTGGCCCGGACCAACTCACTTTCTAAACTGGCGCTCTTTCGTGGTGTATCCTCAACAGCTTCTTTTTTGTTTTCTTGCTCGCTTTCATCCTGTTCTGACGCCACTTTAAACGCTTTTGATGTATCAATAACTAAAGAAACCACCCCCCGTTTTTTTAGGGTATCAACAATTGCATCAGAAGTGACCCGACCTTGGTTCTTCACCGAAAGCTGCCCTTTTTGTTCTACAATTTTATGCACAAACATGCCGGGCTTAAGTTGATTAATCGATATTTTTTTTAAAATATTGGGTGTCATAGTTGTCCTAAGCTCATCACTTGCACCACACGGGTAAAGTATGAACCTAATAGCGTAGCTTTTCCAAAAGAGTATACATATCTGGCTGCCATTGAAAGGAAGCCATGCGCACCCTGTTATTTGTCACAAGCACCCCTTCTGATAACAGTCGGCGCCGCTGATCATTAGCCTGTTCAGAGTTCTCGGGAAACGCAATTTTACCGTCACTTCGAATAACACGGTGCCAATTAATTTGCGTTTCGCTGGATTTTAAATATTTTGCAATAAGCCTGGCCTTTCCCGGCAACCCTGCCAGATCAGCTAACTGGCCGTAGCTCACCACCGCGCCAACAGGCACCATAGAAAGTGTAGATTCGATCCGCTGCTGATATTGTATATTAATCATATCACATATTATTCCTTTCCCTTGTGGCTAGCAAGGAACGTGGTATTACACATTAGGCGTATTATAATGAGTGTCCAACAGCTTAAAGAGGCGTACTGATATGCGGGCATATTGCGATAGTTGTCACTATCCCAAATCTACCTGTATTTGCAACAGCATCACCACCTTCGCATCACCAGTGCGTATTTTCATACTACAGCATAAACGCGAAGCCTCTCATGCTAAAAACACGGCCCGGCTAATCCGGCTATGCATTCCCGATAAGGCTCACATTATCAATGTCAGTGATGATGAGGCTATGGCTAGGTTACAAGAAACTTTGGATATTGAATCCACGGCAATCCTCTATCCCAGTGAGCGTAGTGAAATTCTGGAAATGAAAGCGGCGAAACTACGTAGTGAACTAACCACGTTAATTCTCATAGACGGGAGCTGGAAGCAAGCCTACGGTATTATGAATAGCCATACATGGTTAGCCAACATACCCGCCTATAAATTTGATCAAGCGCCTTTATCTGACTATCGAATTCGTCATACCCAAGTTGCCAATAGCCTTTCTACGTTAGAAGCCACTGCCTACGCGCTCAACATTTTATACGGCTGTAGCACGCAACCGCTGTTATCGGCGCAAGCGGCCATGCAGCAATATTGGCAGGCGCCTTCTAGTCATCACAGATTTCATCGAGATTAAGCCTGCATTGCCACAAACCCTTTTTGCTCTTTTATTAACCCTATCCAGTTTCTTATGGCTGGATAAGCGGATAAATCAAAGCCACCTTCGTGCGCAACATGGGTATACGCAAAGAGCGAAATATCCGCTAATGTAATGGTATTTGCGATAAGAAAAGGCGAGGTGGAAAGCTGCTGCTCCATCACTTCTAACGCTTTGTAGCCCCCAGCCTGTTTAGCCTCAAATTCCTGTATTCTAGATGCCGGCATCCCTAGGTAGATATTGATATAGCGTGCTACAGCAATATAGGGTTCATGGCTGTACTGTTCGAAAAACTGCCATTGCAGCAGTTGAGCAAAGTCAAAAGGAGACGTCGGAATTAGAGGCGTGCCAGCAGCAAGGTAATGCATAATGGCGTTAGACTCCGATAATATACGGCCGTCATCTAACTCTAATACTGGGATTTTACCATTCGCAGATTTTTCGATAAATTCAGGGGTGCGACTTTCTCCCTTCATAATATCAATATCAATCCACTCACACCCTTTGCCCAGTAACGCTAGCAACAGTTGAAGCTTGTAACAATTACCTGAGCGTTTATCACCGTAAATTCGCATCGTTTATCTTCCAGTAGTCACATTGGACTCATTAAACTATCGCCACCAAAAGAACTCAACACATTTGAACAGAAACCAAGAAATGGGAAAAGGCGCTAAACAAAGTACCACTAAAAGCCGGCGTATTTTCTTTAACGATAGCATCAGTGCCTCTTTTTTAGTTTCTAGCGATTCTATGCGTTCACTAACCACACTAGGAGGCAAAACCACGTGCTTAGACGCTATCAGGGTATTAATTTCATTTTCTTGGTCTGCAACAATTATTTTTGAGACCTGGTGGATTCTTCGACTTAATTGCACCATAGGCCAAAGCAGATACATGGATGCACTAATGAAAAACATAAACAGCACAATTAAATCAAAAAGAGGGACCACCTTGTTTATCCAAAACACGGGGGCAATGGCTAAACCTGTTAATGCCATCACTGAATTCGCTAGCGCCATAGATAACACGCTTTTTAGCAGCACCAGCTCTTGCTGAGGCTCAGAAATAGTGCGGGTTACCAAACGCCTAAGGTAAAATGTGTTGGTAAAAATCTGTAATAAGAATAAGACAAACAACAACCAAAAGAGGATAGAGGTAATAGCAATAATGAACACTTCTGGCTCGTGAATGCGCGAAATCAGGTTTTCCGCAACCATATAGAATATGGGCATACACAACCCTATTCCTGTGGCCACTATGACATGGTGAATAAACTGATGGGACAGTCGGTTTTTGTGCAATGTAAAATGACTTAATTGATTGGTTGCCACCAGAATTGATATGAGCGTACTGGCCACATTTTTATGAATAATGCGAATGGTCAACCAAAACAAGGAGGTTAGGAGTGATGTGCCTAACGCAGTGTTGAAGTGCCGCTGAGCATCTTCACCATGAATAGGCCATGTCAGAACGCCAACGTAATAATGAACGCACAGAAGAACAACGAGCAAACACAATGGATACGCCCACATGCTCGTAGATTGGTTGGTTTTTTCGTAAGCACTAATTTTCATTTTTATAATATATCGAAATGACAGCTGACGGGTAAGCGAAGGCAAGCATTTAATTGCATGCAATGATCAGGAAAATGGGGACGCGACTAACCATTCAAGGAGCATTATCAGCGACCATGAAAAAGGAATCGCGCTTAAGCAAGAAAATATCCGCGACCAATCTCTAACATCCATCACACGCGTCGACAGCGTTGCAATGGATTCTTTTTCGTTTTCCAAAAGCTCTACACTTTCATATTCAGTATCAGTATTTTTATGTCTATAGGCGCTGATGGCCTTATTAATTTTTTCATCTAACGTGGTTAGCACACGTGCTTTTTCGTTTCTCACTTTTGCTATCAGTTTTACCACCGGCCAAAACAGATAGAGCGCAAAGCTGCCGCTAAATAATGCGAGTATAAAAATGTCTATTGATGGCACATCTTTTCTAAACCAAAAGATAGGAATCAACGCTATTGCGCCCATTGAAAATATGGCGTTCGTCAGCCCCAACTTTATAAGTACCATTAAAGATGCCAAATAGTCTTTTGTATTATTGGAGTCAGGTAAGACGTTATTGATGATGTAGCGAGTATTCGAGGTAATTTGAAACAAAAATAGCCAGGTAAAGAACCAAAATGGCACTGCGGCAGCGGTTAAAATAAACACGTGCAACTCTTGGGTAACGGTGAGTAACTCTTCTAATACACAATAAATAACCGTGAGTAATATTGCGATGACTGCTGCATTAAATAGATGATGTTTAAACTCGTTTGAAAGACGGTTACGGTGTACTGAAAAGCGGCTCAATTGATTGGTTTTTACCAATAGTGATATTAAGCTGCTAGCCACATTTTGATGTAATACGCGAAGTGCAATCCAAAAATAACCCGTGAGAATAGACATTCCAATAGCGGAATTAAAGTCACGTTGAGCACGAACGTCACCTTCTGCGGGCCAATCGAGAGCCCCTGAATAGTAGTGAAGTGCTAACAGAAATAACATGGTAAGAAGAGGGTACAACGCAATACCGGCGTTATATTGCACATTCGTGTAAGGATTAAATTTCATTTTTTAGTATCAGTGTACACATACTTCGTTCAATCGCATTCACTATGAAGTGCAAGTTACACTCAGTAGTGTAAACGTCGTCGCATAATAAACCAATACGATATTTTCGGTGAATTGAGAATAGTTGTAACGAATCTTTTCAACCCATTGATTATCACTAAAAAGCTAGCCATAAAAAAACCCGCAAAATGCGGGTTTTTATGTATATAGTGCTGCTTTTCTTACTTACGTAACTTCTGAATAAGACGAAGTTGCGCGATAGCTTCTGCCAGCTCATGAGCGGCTTCTGCGTAGTTAAAGTCAGCGCCTGGGTTGGCGATGTGCTCTTCTGCACGTCGTTTGGCTTCTTCTGCTGCCTGCTCGTCAAGATCTTCAGCTCGAACGGCAGTATCAGCTAGAACGGTGACATTACCAGGTTGTACTTCAAGTACACCACCAGCAACGTAAATAACTTCTTCTTCACCGTGCTGTTTAACCAAACGCACCATACCAGGTTTAATAGCAGAGATAAGTGGCGCGTGACCTGGGTGGATACCCAACTCACCTTCGCTACCTGTCACTTGAATCGTTTCAACTAAACCAGAAAAAATTTCTTTTTCGGCGCTTACTACGTCCAAATGTACTGTCATTGCCATGTGAACCTCCTGATTAGGTACGTTAGCATGAATAAGGGCTAGCTACGCTAGCCACTCAATTATGCTTTTTTGGCTTTCTCTAGCGCTTCTTCGATTGAACCAACCATGTAGAAGGCTTGCTCTGGCAGGTGATCGTACTCGCCATCCAGGATACCTTTAAAGCCACTGATAGTGTCTTTAAGCGATACATATTTACCTGGTGAACCGGTGAATACTTCTGCTACGAAGAACGGCTGAGAAAGGAATCGCTGAATTTTACGAGCACGTGAAACCACTTGCTTATCTTCTTCAGACAATTCGTCCATACCTAGGATCGCGATGATGTCTTTCAGCTCTTTATAACGCTGAAGAACAGTCTGCACGCCACGTGCTACGTCGTAGTGCTCTTGACCAATGACTAGTGGGTCTAGCTGACGAGACGTTGAATCTAGTGGGTCTACCGCAGGGTAGATACCAAGAGAGGCGATATCACGAGAAAGTACTACCGTTGCATCTAAGTGAGCAAAGGTTGTCGCAGGAGACGGGTCAGTCAAGTCATCCGCAGGTACGTATACCGCTTGGATTGACGTGATTGAACCTGTCTTTGTTGACGTAATACGTTCTTGAAGTACACCCATCTCTTCTGCAAGCGTAGGCTGATAACCTACCGCAGATGGCATACGACCTAGAAGTGCTGATACTTCAGTACCTGCTAGGGTATAACGATAGATGTTATCGACGAAGAATAGTACGTCACGGCCTTCGTCACGGAACTTCTCAGCCATGGTTAGACCGGTAAGTGCAACACGTAGACGGTTCCCCGGTGGCTCGTTCATCTGACCGTAAACCAACGATACTTTATCAAGTACGTTAGAGTCGTTCATTTCGTGGTAGAAATCGTTACCTTCACGTGTACGCTCACCTACACCGGCGAATACAGAGAAACCACTGTGTTCGATAGCGATGTTACGGATAAGCTCCATCATGTTTACGGTTTTACCAACACCAGCACCACCGAATAGACCTACTTTACCACCCTTAGCGAATGGACAAACCAAGTCGATTACTTTGATACCAGTCTCTAGTAGTTCTACCGAGCTAGACTGTTCTTCGTAGCTAGGCGCTTCACGGTGAATAGACATACGCTCTTCTTCACCAATTGGGCCTGCTTCGTCGATTGGGTTACCCAATACGTCCATGATACGACCAAGTGTCTTCGTACCCACTGGAACCATAATTGGATTACCGGTGTTTTCTACTGCAAGACCACGTTTTAGTCCGTCAGTAGTACCTAGTGCGATGCCACGAACAACACCGCCACCTAATTGCTGTTGCACTTCCAGGGTTAGCCCTGACAAGTCACCTTCGGTAACTCGTAGTGCGTCATAAACTCTTGGTACCGCATCTTGTGGAAACTCAATGTCCACAACGGCGCCAATGATTTGGACGACCTTACCTTGACTCATAATTAGTCCTCGTTATCTCTTTTAAACCTTTGCCTACACCGCTGCGGCACCGCTAACAATCTCACTAATTTCTTGTGTGATTGCAGCTTGACGCGCTTTGTTATATACCAATTGCAACTCATCAATAAGGTTGCCGGCATTGTCGGTTGCTGCCTTCATGGCAACCATTCGCGCAGCTTGTTCTGACGCTGCGTTTTCTACAACACCTTGGTACACCTGAGATTCAATGTAACGTACCATTAATGCTTCCAAAATTTCTTTTGGATCTGGCTCGTAAATGTAATCCCAACGATGTTGATATTCTTCGTCTTCCGACTTTGGCAAAGGCAATAACTGATTGATCACAGGCTTCTGTGTCATGGTGTTAACGAAGTCATTGAATACCAAGAATACTCGGTCAATCTTACCTTCGTCGTACGCTTTAAGCATAACGCGTACAACACCGACTACATCGCTCACAGACGGCTTATCACCCAATCCAGATTCAGCAGCAAGCAAAGTGCCGCCAAAACGGTTGAAGAAAGAGCACGCTTTAGAGCCTAGTGCAGCAAAATCCACCTCTACACCCTGGTCGCGCCATTTCTTCACGTCCTGAGTGACAAGCTTAAATTCGTTGGTGTTCAAGCCACCACATAAGCCTCGGTCAGTGGAAATCACAATGTAACCAACACGCTTGATTTCACGCGCTTCCAAATAAGGATGGCGATATTCAAGGTTACCGTTAGCAATGTGACCAATCACTTTAAGCATATTTTGTGCATATGGACGACCAGAGGCCATGCGTTCCTGCGCCTTTTTCATTTTAGACGCAGCAACCATTTCCATCGCACTGGTAATTTTTTGAGTATTTTTAATACTCCCAATCTTACCTTTTATTTCTTTACCGCTGGCCATGACTATCTCTCCGATTACTCAACGAATGCGCTGGTGGTTAAACACCAGCACCATTGATTACCAAGTTTGTGTCGCTTTAAAACTAGTTAAAGCGTCGTTCAACTTAGAGGCAATCTCGTCGTTGTAGTTACCTGTTTCGTTGATAGTCTTCATAAGGTCAGCATGTTCGCTGTTCATATAAGAGTGAAGCGCCGCTTCAAAATCTAGGATCTTGTTAAGCTCGATACCCTTAAGGAAACCTTTTTCTACCGCGAACAGGGAAACACCCATATCAGCAATTGAAAGTGGCGCATATTGCTTCTGCTTCATTAGCTCTGTTACGCGCTCACCGTGTTCAAGTTGCTCACGAGTTGCATCATCAAGGTCAGAAGCGAACTGCGAGAACGCCGCAAGTTCACGATACTGAGCTAGGGCTAGACGAATACCGCCACCCAACTTCTTGATGATCTTAGTTTGCGCAGCACCACCAACACGAGATACTGAGATACCAGCGTTAACCGCAGGGCGGATACCGGCATTAAACAAGTCAGTTTCTAGGAAGATCTGACCATCAGTAATCGAGATTACGTTAGTAGGTACGAAGGCTGACACGTCGCCCGCTTGCGTTTCAATAATTGGAAGCGCAGTCAGTGAACCCGTTTTACCTTTCACTTCGCCGTCTGTGTAACGCTCAACGTATTGCTCGTTTACACGTGCAGCACGCTCTAGTAGGCGTGAGTGAAGATAGAAAACATCACCAGGGTAAGCTTCACGACCAGGAGGACGCTTAAGTAGTAGTGAGATTTGACGGTAAGCAACAGCTTGCTTAGACAAATCATCATATACGATGAGTGCGTCTTCACCGCGGTCACGGAAGTATTCACCCATAGTACAACCAGAGTAAGGCGCTAAGTATTGAAGCGCAGCAGACTCAGATGCAGATGCTGCAACCACGATAGTGTGGTCTAGGGCACCATGCTCTTCTAGTTTACGTACTACGTTAGCGATAGTAGATGCTTTTTGACCAACCGCAACGTACACACATTTAATGCCTGTACCTTTTTGGTTGATGATTGCATCAACAGCCATTGCTGTCTTACCACACTGGCGGTCGCCGATGATAAGTTCACGCTGACCACGACCCACTGGGATCATGGCGTCAACAGACTTATAACCGGTTTGAATAGGCTGGTCTACCGACTGACGTTCAATTACGCCAGGTGCAATTTTTTCTACTGGTTCGAAACCAGCAGCGTCAATAGCACCTTTGCCGTCGATAGGCTCACCCAGTGTATTTACAACACGTCCTAGAAGTGCGTTACCTACTGGTACTTCAAGAATACGGCCAGTAGATTGTACTTTATCGCCTTCTTTAAGATCCGCGTACGGACCCATTACAACCGCACCTACTGAGTCGCGCTCAAGGTTTAGTGCAATTGCGTAACGGCTTCCAGGAAGCTCTATCATTTCACCTTGCATTACATCGGCAAGGCCATGAATGCGGATAATACCGTCAGTAACTGCGACGATAGTACCTTCATTGCGTGCTTCACTGCTTACATTGAACTGTTCAATTCTTTTCTTGATCAGTTCAGCAATTTCAGTGGAATTAAGTTGCATGCTCTTATCCCCGTTATGCTTGCAACGCGTCTGCGAGACGGTTCAATTTCGACTTTACGGAACCATCAATAACTGTATCACCGGCGTTTATTACCATTCCAGCGATCAGGGCAGGGTCCACGTTACAATTAAGCTTCACTTTACGTGCCAAACGTTTCTCCAACGACGCAATCAAGTCTGATTGTTGTGCGTCGGTCAGCGTAGATGCTGACGTTACGTCTACGTCAATTTCTTTATCGTACTCTGCTTTAAAGGCATCGAACATTGTTGAAATTTCCGGTAACGCGGCTAAACGTTTATTCTCAGCCAGCACCTTAATTAGGTTTTGACCATGTTCATCGAGTTGCTCACCGCACACATTATTAAAAATGTCGGCAAGTGTGTCTGCAGCAACAGCACCCGTTAGTAACGCGTGCATTTCGTCGTTTGCAGCAACAGCGCCTGCGAAGGTTAGCATTTCTTGCCATTTCGCTACGACGCCTTTCTCAATGGCGAAATCGAAAGCAGCTTTAGCGTAAGGACGAGCAACGGTTGTCAATTCAGACATGGCTCATCTCCCCTTTAAAGCTCTGCGACAAGTTTTTCAACAATGTCGTTTTGCGCGTTAGCATCGATTTCACGTTGTAAGATTTGTTGTGCACCAGCTACTGCCAGGGCAGATACCTGCTTGCGCAAATCTTCTTTGGCACGATTGCGTTCTGCTTCAATTTCGGCATAACCAGACGCGATAATTTTCTCGCGTTCTGCGTGACCTTTCTGCGTTTCTTCGTCAACCAATTGGTTGGCGCGCTTTTTGGCCTGCTCGATAATTTCAGCTGCTTGCGCTTTCGCATCTTTCAATTGCTCAGTGGCTTTCGCTTGAGCAAGTTCTAGGTCTTTCTCTGCGCGTTCAGAAGCTTCTAGCCCATCGGCTATTTTCTTTTGACGCTCTTCAATCGCTGCCATCAGCGGTGGCCATACATATTTCATGCAGAACACCACGAACACAGCGAAGGCGATTAATTGACCAATAAAAGTGGCGTTAAAATTCACTATCGCCCCTCCTCTTAAAGTTCGCTAAAAAAGTGTTTAGTAATATTAGGCACCAACAGCGAACAATAGGTATAGAGCGATACCAACACCGATCATCGCGATGGCGTCGATAAGACCCGCTACGATGAACATCTTAACTTGTAGTTGAGGTGCTAGTTCAGGTTGACGAGCAGCAGATTCTAGGAATTTGCCACCTAGTAGACCGAAACCAATAGCGGTACCTAGGGCACCAAGACCGATCAGTAGTGCAACAGCGATGTATAACATGTACGTCTCCGATTTAAGTTAAATTTAAAGTTAATGTTAAAAGTAAAACTCGGTTATCAACCGTGCTGACATTTCCAGGTGATATCAACACGGGTCAATGCTTATTAATGGTCTTCGCAAGCCAAGCTTAAGTACACGATGGTTAGCATCATGAAAATAAACGCCTGTAGCGGAAGTACCAGAATATGGAACACAGCCCACATAAAGTGCAGTGGAAGCTGGAAGTAACCAATGGTAGCTATCAAGATAAAGATTAGCTCACTGGCGTACAGGTTACCGAACAAACGCAGTGCTAATGAAAGCGGACGTGCAAGTAAGGTAACGGTTTCCAGAATGAAGTTCACTGGAATGAAAATAGGGTGGCCGAAAGGCTGCATGGTAAGTTCTTTAGCAAAACCACCAATCCCTTTCATTTTGATTGAATAGAAAAGAATAAGGATAAACACGCCGGCCGCCAGAGCGAACGTTAGGTTAAGGTCCGTTGTTGGTACGGCCTTATTGTATACGTCGTGTGGATCCATACCGAAGGCGGCTTGACCGATAAGGCCAGATACCCAAGGGATTAAATCAACCGGCACTAAGTCCATTAAGTTCATAAGCAACACCCATACGAAGATGGTCAGTGCTAATGGTGCAATCAGGGTGCTTTTACCGTGGAATGTGCTTTTCACGTTATCGTCAACGAACTCCACCACCAATTCAACAAACGCCTGCATTTTACCAGGTACGCCTGTAGTGGCTTTTGAAGCTACGCTTCTAAAAATAACGAGGAACAAGATGCCAAGGCCGATAGACCAGGCTAGTGTGTCGACATGCCATGCCCAAAAACCAGCATCAGAACACGCTTTGTTAAACGCGATTCCGTTGTCAGTTGAGCACATAGTGGCATTGGTCAAGTGGTGCTTGATATATTCTGAGGTAGTGTATTCAGATGCCATTGTTTAACCTAAGTTGTAAAGTGTAAAAATTGGTGACTGGTTCCAGTGCATATTCACAGCAAGACACATTGTTAGTTTTCATTATTTTTAGTGCCGTAATGGAACATGGCCAGTCCATGACTGGCGGTTGTAACGACATAGGCCAAAAATACTTCTATCGGCGCGGCATTTAAGCCTGCAAATGTCACTACAAATAAAATGATTGTCAGTGCCAGTTTCATTTTAGAACCCTGGCTAAAACTTTTTGCTACCAGTGCATTCTTTCTTGCACCCGAATAACGAAACGCGAACCACGAAAATACGCTTGTTGGCAGTATGCTAATAAGTGCACCTGCCGCCGCCGACATTGCCGAGTGACGGTTGAACATCACCGCAACAATCACAACGAGACAGACAGCAGTAATAACCTGAACAATAAAGCCTCTTCTGGCTAACGCTTTACCTTGTCCAGCTAGTGTAATATTCACTTTTCTCCGCTGCGTGTTCACGACTAACAAAAAGCGTCAGAAGTATACTGTTTTATCGGCAATTTTCAACAGTACATCGCATTTTGAAAGTTATTCTGAAAATATTCTATTGCTATAACCGGAAAGGAGACTATCCAAAGAGATGGTCTATTTACCGAGGGTTCGCGAAAAGGGCGCACATATAGCCTTACGCCATTAAAGTTAACCTATTGTATTTTAGATAAAATTCCATCTAATTGCTGCAAATCACTAAAGCTAATGACTAGCTTACCTTTTCCTTTTGCATTGTGGTCGATAGTCACAGGTGCGCCTAAATTTTCTGAAAGTCGCGTCATAAGTTTTTGAACATCGGGATCAGTTTGCTTTTCTTGTTTAGGTTTTGCCGGCTCAAGCAACTTTTTTACTAACTTTTCAGTATCTCTAACGGTTAACCCTTTTCCTGATACCACGTGGGCAGCTTCCGATTGGGACTCTCCATCAAGTGCTAACAACGCACGTGCATGTCCCATTTCAATATCACCATGTTCAACTAACAACTTAACGTCGTCATTTAGGTTATTTAAACGTAGAAGATTAGTGACCGTAGTGCGAGATTTTCCTACCGCTTCTGCCACTTCTTGATGGGTAAGCGCAAATTCGTTCATCAATCGGTCAAGGGCTTGCGCCTCTTCCATAGCGTTTAGATCTTCCCGTTGAATATTTTCAATTAACGCAATGGCAACCGCCGCCTCATCTGGCACGTCTTTAACTAAACAGGGAACTTCATCAAGTTGCGCCAATTGAGACGCACGCCAGCGACGTTCACCGGCAATGATTTCATAGCGATTTTGATCAATTTTTCTTACCACTATGGGCTGAATCACCCCTTGTGCACGAATGGATGACGCTAATTCCTCGAGGGCCTCGGGTGACATGTCTTTACGAGGCTGGTATTTACCCGGCACCAAAAATTCGATGGGAATTTTGCTTAATTCGCTTTGCGTGGCTTCAACCGACGCCGACTCCCTATCTTTTTGCGACGATGATTGGCTGGTAGCTAGTAGTGCGTCCAAACCACGGCCTAGCCCTCTTTTACGTGCTGACATAGTCCCCTCAATGGCATCTTTCGATGCGTTCAGCTTATTATGATTTAACTTGCTTTCGCTTGCGCTGGCGCTAATTTGTCTCGGCGGCGTAGAATTTCACCAGCCAGTGCTAAATAGGCTTTAGCCCCCGTGGAAGATTTATCGTAATACATGGCCGGTGTGCCGAAACTCGGCGCTTCGGCTAAACGTACATTTCTAGGAATAACCGTTCGATATACCTGCTCACCAAAGTGACGTTTTAACTGTTCTGAAACGTCATTTGCCAGCCGATTTCGCGGGTCGTACATAGTACGCAATACGCCTTCAATCTTCAATTCAGGATTCACCACCGATGCTAATTTTTGAATGGTATCCATTAGGGCAGTTAACCCTTCTAATGCATAGTATTCACATTGCATGGGTACCATCACTGAATCTGCCGCGGCCAAGGCGTTTACCGTTAACTGATTTAACGACGGCGGGCAATCAATAAAAATGAAATCGTAATAGTCCATCACAGGTTTAAGTGAGTTGCGTAAACGCACTTCTCGGGCAAACATTTCCATCAACTTGATTTCAGCCGCCGTGACATCACCATTTGCGGCAATTAAATCATATTTGCCAGAGGTATTTTTTACGATGACTTCATCAATGGGTTTATCTTCGATGAGAAGTTCAAAAGCGGTAGCGTCAACCTCGTACTTATCTACACCACTACCCATGGTAGCATTGCCTTGGGGATCTAAATCGATAAGCAGTACTTTGCGCTTTGTTGCTGCCATTGAAGCAGCAACGTTGACGGCAGTGGTTGTTTTTCCCACTCCACCTTTTTGATTCGCGATTGCGATTACCTTAGCCAAAATGAATCCTGTTATGCTTTTTTAATCCAAACCAGATGTCTTTCGCCCACCAAATTCGGCACAGTGAGATTTTCCGTTCTAATCACCTGGTAGTGATTACTCACTTCTTCAATTTCATCTTGCGGATATTGCCCTTTGAGTGCCAAAAATAGCCCTTCTGAATCTACCAGATGTTCGCACCAGTGCAACATATCTTTTAGAGAAGCAAACGCGCGACTAAGCACAATATCGTAAGGTTTTATTGGTTGGTGCGCTTCAACACGACTCTGAAGAGGCGTGACATTTTGCAATTTAAGCGAATGTGCGCATTGTGTCATAAAGCGTACCCGTTTACCTAAACTATCAAGCAAGGTAAATTGTTTTTCTGGAAACGCGATAGCGAGGGGCATACCCGGTAAGCCTGGACCCGTTCCTACATCAATAATATTCGATTCAGGCAAATGGGGCATAATGGCTAACGAATCTAGAATATGTTTCACCATCATCTGTTTGGGGCATCTTACCGAAGTAAGGTTGTACGCTTTGTTCCATTTATCCATCAACAGCACATATTCAACGAGTTGTGCTTGTTGATGACTATCGATATCTAATGCAAGGGCCTCAATACCCGAGGCCAATATTTCGTGTAATTCTTGCTTTAAGCTCATTAAGTTGGCTCTTATTGTAGACGGTAAGCCGTGGTAAGCGAGTGAATACCTTACGCGCTGATCTTATCTTGTTTTCTTAGCATGCCATGCTTTTTCAAATAAACTAGTAGCAACGAGATAGCAGCCGGCGTGATGCCCGATATACGGGAGGCCTTGCCAATAGTTTCAGGGCGCGCTTCGGTTAATTTTGCTACCACTTCGTTTGACAGCCCAGATATTTTACCAAAATCCAGATCAATTGGCAGTAGGGTGTTTTCATGGCGTTGCGTTTTGGCAATCTCATCCATCTGTCGAGCAATATAACCTGCATACTTAATTTGAATTTCGACCTGCTCAGCAGCAATAGGATCGCTTAACCCCGGACCCACACTTTCAATTTCCATCAACTGGCGATAGGTCATTTCTGGTCGACGAATAAGTTCTTCAAGAGAGTGTTCACGACTGACAGGATTTTTCAGTTTTGTGTTTAATTCAGGTGTAGCCGTGTGATCGGGATGGATCCATTGACCACGTAAACGTTGAAGTTCGCTTTCGACGGCGTCCATTTTTTGATTAAACTTAGCCCAACGATCATCATCAACCAACCCTATTTCGCGACCGAGGGCCGTTAATCGGCTATCTGCGTTATCTTCACGAAGCAGTAAGCGATATTCAGCACGACTGGTGAACATGCGATAGGGCTCTTTTGTTCCCATAGTGGCAAGGTCGTCAATAAGCACACCCATGTACGCCTGATCACGACGCAAAATTAATGGATCTTTTTGTTGTACTTGCAATGCCGCATTAGCGCCAGCCACTAAACCTTGCGCGCCAGCTTCTTCATAGCCAGTGGTTCCATTGATTTGGCCAGCAAAGAACAACCCTTTGATGAACTTCGTTTCTAAGGTTTGCTTGAGGTCTCGAGGGTCGAAAAAGTCATATTCTATAGCGTAGCCAGGACGGACAATATGGGCATTTTCAAAACCTTTGATTGACCGAACTAAATTAACTTGAACGTCAAACGGTAAGCTGGTTGAAATTCCATTAGGATAAACTTCGATGCTGTTTAATCCTTCTGGCTCGACAAATATTTGATGCGAGTTTTTATCCGCAAAACGGGTAATTTTGTCTTCAATACTTGGGCAATAACGTGGCCCAATACCTTCAATAACCCCAGTAAACATGGGAGAGCGATCTAAACCACCACGAATAATATCATGGGTTTTTTCATTGGTGTGGGTGATGTAGCAAGGAATTTGCGTAGGATGCATTTCCCTGTTACCCATGAACGAAAATACAGGTGTAGGGTTATCACCCGGCTGAGGCTGCATTTGCGTAAAATCAAGAGAGCGCGCATCTAAACGGGGAGGGGTACCTGTTTTCAAGCGATCAACCCTAAAGGGTAATGCGCGAAGGCGATCTGCCAGAGCAATGGAAGGAGGATCGCCTGCACGGCCTCCTCGGTAGTTTTCTAACCCAATGTGTATGGTGCCTCCAAGAAAGGTACCAACAGTCAGTACAACGCTCTTGGCTTTGAATTTTAAGCCCATTTGGGTGACTACACCCGTTACCTGATCGTTTTCAACAATGAGATCGTCAACACTTTGTTGAAACAAGGTTAGGTTTTCTTGGCTTTCTACTATTTTTCTGATCGCTTGGCGATATAGGGTTCTGTCAGCTTGTGCACGAGTCGCTCTAACTGCAGGTCCTTTACTCGAATTCAGCGTCCTAAATTGAATACCACCTTCATCAATCGCTAACGCCATGGCACCGCCAAGGGCATCAATTTCTTTAACCAAATGGCCTTTACCAATACCACCAATTGCAGGGTTGCAAGACATTTGGCCAATGGTCTCAATATTATGGGTTAACAGCAAGGTACGTGAACCCATACGTGCGGCAGCAAGTGCTGCTTCTGTGCCAGCATGACCACCACCTACTACGATGACATCAAAGGCTTGGGTGTAAAACATGTAAAACCTCACAGTTAACCAAAATTGAAAAACGATATTTTTTTCAGCAATACCTGAAAAAAGGGCGCGTATTTTATCTGACTTATTGCCTAAAGAAAATGGTTAAATTTTCTTCAATGGGTTTATTTATTTAGGCTCGATCGATTTTAATGATCTTAAGATCTCTTTTAGATCTGTTTATTTTTACTTTTATTAGGATCACCAAGATCTGTGGGTAAGCCATTAAAGCATTTTTAGATCATGATGTTACACGATCAATAACCTTGGGAAACACAGATCCATAACCCCCTCTTTATACTGTGCATAAACCCCCTATTTATCCACAATTGATTTTGTGGATAAAGTTATGCATTTCACGATCAAAGCTTATACACAGTGGTTTGTAGGATCCTATCCACAGGGCTGATCAAGATGTGATCGTTCTGGGGATAAAATGTTTGTTCTTTTCACTGTTGGATCTTATGATCGAGTAAATATAAGGGGTATAGCGCGATCATCTTGTGGAGGAGATCTTTCCACAATTCTAGTTCTGATCTCGTGATCACTACAATGTGATCAGGTTTAAATTCCAAATAATGATGTGATTATTTTAGTTAATAATAAAAAAGACCCGAGATTAGGGTCTTTTTAGTCGTATTTATTGATTTATTATAACTATTATAATCATCTAACTTGATTAGGTTGATACCTCGGCGTCACATTTTGCGCTTCTGCTTCGTCTTGGATCAAGCCTTCACGTCTGCTTGGGCCCTGAAATCGCACTTTATAGGTGTCATATTCTTTGATCGATTCAAAACAATAACGGCCTAATGCGCTTTCGAGATCGGCTAAACTGTGATTTGTGATGATGATACAGTTCTTTTTATTTACCAAACGCTGGCGTAATAGGTTGCCTAACCAACTTTGGGTGTTCTTTTTAAGTACGGTTTCATTCACGCATACTTCATCGAGGATAAGTAAATCTACCTCTAATAGTTCTTGGTTTGCTTCTCTAAATTTCTGACCTACATTGTCTGTGGCACTGAAATCGTAAGAGAAATAGCGCATTTCCAACAACGTAGATAGCTGCCTGTAAAGCACTGATATTTCGTATTGTTCGATGAGTTGATGGGCAATTGCGCCAGCGATATGCGACTTTCCTCGGCCATAATCACCATAAAATAACATCATGTGTGAACCACTTTGACGCCAAGCAGGATCATCATGTGCCGCTATAAACGATTGGGCAATAGAAACGGCTTCTATCACGTCGTCGCTGTCTTCTACTAGATTCGCAAACGTCCACTTAGGGTTAAGATCTGAACGTCCGTGAATGGCTTGTACACGGGCTTTTTTACTGCGTTGCTGTAGTTGAGAAACCTCTTGATTCGCTTGCGTTTCGTAATGCTTTCGTAAGGTCTTATAGTCAATGTATTCGCCGTTGGGATCCACCGGCTTATTCAATGCTTTTGCTAAATTGGCAATTTTATCTGTAATGCGATCCATAAGCTCAACTCTTCTTTGTTGATGTGGCGTATTTTTCTACCAGCTTTCTTGCATTATCATCCGCTTCTATGCCTGGCGCAACTTTCACTTGTTGGCTGCCTATTTTTCGAGTGGGCTCATAGCCAGAAGCGACTCGTTTTCGTTTCATGGTATAGGCAAACTTTTGTGTCCATTGAAACTCACTAAATAGTGCGTTGGGACGCCCTAACCAGTAGGCGATAAACTCGCCTACATCTTCTTCATTATACTCAGCATCAATAATACCTATTAACCCTGCCATTTCTTCAAACAAGGCCAAATTAGGTTTCCATGAGGGTGACATGACGTAGTGAGATTTGTGTAAAGTATCAAAACTGTCATTGGATACGGTTAAAAGCGGTAAGAGGAGAGATTTACCGTTAATTGAGTGAGCTAAGTCTATTTCGCTGGGAAGTGCCACAAGTCCGGCTTGCTCTAGTTGCTTTAGCAAGCTATTGATTTGACGACCCCGCTGATATGGTTGTTCTTTATTATCCCCATTTAGCAATGCTAATAACGGTTTGTAATCAATAGGCGCTGTGGCTGTTGTGGCTAAGTTGGCCGTGGGGCGTAATCCCAAGAAGTAGAGGACTCGCGCATCGTTTGCAAGGGGCGACGATAGGGCAGCGAGTTCTGCTTGGGTTAAGCCATTGCTCATGCGACGTCCACATTTGATTCAAACCAATGCACGGCTTCATCTTCAGGGATAGGGTGCTCTAGGACGTCAATATGCAAAGGGGCGGTAAGCAGTGTTGCGCCTGCATTGACTAACTTGGTTTCAATTTCTTTGGCACCGTAACAGAAGGTATCGTAGCTGGTATCGCCAAGGCCAATTATGACCACCTGGGTGCCGGGTAAATCCGCCGTGTTTAATGCTTTCGCGAACCCCTGAATATTGTCTGGTAGTTCTCCCGCACCATGTGTAGAAGTGCATACCACCCATGTGGCTTGTTGATTAATATCTTCAAGTTTGGGTTCTGTATGAATTGTGGTGGTGGCACCTTTTTCAGATAACGAGGCTGCAATGGCATCTGCCACATATTCAGCGGCACCTAACATAGTGCCAACAATTATTTCGTAGTGTTTAGTCATTGTTTATTTACCGATACAAAATGACGAAAAAATCTTACCTAGAAGGTCATCCGAGGTGAATTCGCCGGTAATTTCGCACAAGGCTTGATGAGCAAGCCTTAGTTCTTCCGCCAATAATTCCCCGGCCATGGCATCATTAAGCTGTTGATGGCCGGTGACCACATATTCATAGGCCTGTGCTAACGCATCGATATGACGTCGACGTGCGATAAACTGGCCTTCTGTGGTGGTGTCAAACCCCATGGTATTAGCCAAATGGGTTTTCAACGTTTCCACACCGTCGCCTTGTTTAGCTGACAAATTTATCACCGACACGTCGCCGTGGGCAGTGGTTACGGTAGTTAGCCCCACATTAAGGGTGCTTAAATCAGCTTTATTTCGGATCACGGTAACCGGCATACCTTGTGGTAGTTTGGCCATGAACTCTGGCCATATATCATAAGGATCGCTGCTAGAGGTAGTGGTGGAATCGATAACGAATAACACATGGTCAGCGTCTTTTATTGCTTGCCATGCCCGTTCAATACCTATTTGCTCTACTTTGTCAGGACTTTCTCGTAGGCCTGCGGTATCAATAATATGAAGGGGCATCCCTTGAATGTGAATATGTTCTTTTAAAACATCCCGTGTGGTACCTGCAATATCAGTCACTATGGCGCTATCTTTCCCTGCAAGCGCGTTTAATAAGCTAGATTTTCCGGCGTTTGGACGACCTGCAATCACCACCTGCATGCCTTCTCTTAACAGGCTACCTTGTTTCGCTTCTGCACTGACTTTTTTCAAGCTTTCCAAAATAGCATCTAAGTCACCCGCTACTTTCCCATCAGAAAGAAAATCAATTTCTTCTTCAGGGAAATCAATGGCAGCTTCAACATACATACGTAAATGGACAATTTGGTTAGATAGATGATTGATTTGCTGAGAAAACTCACCTTGTAATGAACGTAATGCACTGCGCGCTGCCTGTTGTGAACTGGCATCTATAAGGTCGGCAATGGCTTCAGCTTGTGCTAAGTCTAATTTGTCGTTTAAAAATGCTTGTTCACTAAATTCTCCGGGCTTTGCGAGTCGGGCTTTCCCTGTGGCGAGAATGGCGTCAAGCAACATGTCCATTACCACTTGTCCGCCATGGCCTTGCAGTTCTAGTACGTCTTCACCTGTAAATGAATTCGGCCCTTTAAAGAACAGAGCAATACCCTGATCTATCACATGCCCTTCTGCGTCCTCAAAGCGTGTGTAAGTGGCTAACCTAGGTGTTAAGGGTACTGGCACGAGTGCTTGGGCGATAACCTGAGCCTGAGGCCCTGAAACGCGAACAATACCCACACCACCACGACCGGGAGCTGTTGCCTGGGCAATGATGGTATCGGTTGATAGGGTGAGGTTTTCCATTAATTAATCACGAAAGTTTTTGTATTGAAACGGTTGTCCTAAATCAGACGATTTAACTAAGCTAATGACTTGCTGCAAATCGTCACGCTTTTTCCCTGTAATTCTTAGTTCATCACCTTGGATAGCGGTTTGAACTTTGAGTTTCGCATCTTTCACTAATTTTACAATTTTCTTCGCCATTGGCTGTTCAATGCCTTCTTTAAACGCAATGGTTTGGCGATAGGTTTTACCATGAGCATCATAGGGCTTCACGTCAATGGCTGAGGTATCTACGCCTCGTTTAGCACAGGCGTTCCTAAACATGCTTTCCATTTGCTGAAGCTGAAATTCGGCTTCAGCTTTCATGACGACGGTTTTTTCTTTGTATTCAAAGCTAGCTTCAACACCACGAAAGTCAAAACGCGTAGATAGCTCTCTACTGGCGTTTTCGGTGGCGTTTCTCACTTCTTCCATATTAATTTCTGACACGATATCAAATGAAGGCATTTAACTTTTCCTCTTTAGACAAAACAGCCCGCAAGGGCGGGCTGTTTTTTAGTATTGCTAATAGCTTATTTGCTACTTATTCCCCGCTTCTCCATAGAAGCATATATCATTTTGGCTTGCACCAAGGTTATTACGTTACTGACTAGCCAGTAAAGTACTAATCCCGCTGGGAACCACAAGAAGAACACACTCATTGCTACCGGCATAAATTGCATTATTTTTTGCTGCATAGGGTCGGTAATGGTGGTCGGCTGTAGCTTCTGTAGTAGGTACATACTCAAACCGGTCAGGATAGGCAGTACGAAGTACGGGTCTTTCACTGACAAATCGGTAATCCATAATACAAAATCAGCGTGTCGTAATTCTACACTTTCCATCAGCACCCAATAAAGTGCTAGGAAAATAGGCATCTGTAGAAGCAGCGGTAAACAGCCACCCATAGGGTTAACTTTTTCTTTGCGATACAACTCCATCATGGCTTGTGACATTTTTTGTCTATCATCGCCAAAACGATCTTTTAGCTGCTGCATTTTAGGGGCTAGGTTACGCATGCGAGCCATCGACTCGTATTGTTTCTTGGTAAGCCAGTACATGGCACCTTTAACAATAACGGTAATCAGAATAATGGCCATACCCCAGTTATTCACTAAACTGTGTAGGAACGTCAGTAGTGCGAAAAGTGACTGTGAAATCCACCACAAAATACCATAGTCAACGGTAAGGTCTAAACCACGGGCGAGTTCAGCTAAGCTCTCTTGATCTTTCGGGCCCATGTACAGCTTCATACCGATAGTTTTGGTTTCGCCTGCAGCAATACTGTCGGCAGGGGGGAGTACGCCAATAACCGCATAACGGTCAGCTTGATTGCGAGAATACAACGTATTCACTTCGTCCTGTGAAGGTACCCATGCTGACACAAAGTAGTGTTCTAACATACCTACCCAACCCGCTGGCGTCGTCTCTTTTAAATCGTCATCGGCAATTTTGTCAAAAGAGTATTTGCTGTATTTGTCGTCTTCCGTTGAGTAGGCGGCACCACGATAAGTGGGCATAAACATGTTGCCATCGTCTTCAGCATCAATAACCTGCTTTAACTGACCATATTGTTGAACGTTAGCTGTCGTGCCAGTTTGGTTATTTATTGTATAGCTGACATCTACGTCGTAATGATTCTTCGTGAACGTGAAGGTTTTTGTTACGGTTAGACCATCATTGTTTTTCCATGTTAATGGAACTTCAAGGGTGTCACCTTTCATCTCGTAGAATGCAGATTGCGCACTGTAGACAGGACGGCCGCTAGCGCTTCCATCTGGACCCTGTGGGCCAGTTAATCCGCTTTGGGCGACGTAAAGGCCATTACCAGAACGCAATAAGCTGTATGGTTCTTCTGAACCTTGTTCAACGGGGAATTTCACCAGGTCAGCACTAACGACATCACCGCCGAGTAAATCTATGCGAAGATCGAGGGTATCAGTTTTTACTTCGATAATACGGTTGGTATTGGCAGCCTGATTACTTGGCACAGCAGCTGGTACGCTATTGCCCGTGGGTACATCTTGTTGCGACTGAGTGTCATCAAAAGAAGGTACGCCTTGAGAAACAGGCGTGGTTTGCTGAGCTTCAATAGGTTGTACAGGCTGTGGGCCATAATCTTCTTGCCATTGTTGCCAAAGCATAAAGCTGACAAACGCCAAGCCAATTATCAGAAAACTACGTTGCGATTCCATATAGGTCTCTTTATTTTGAGTGTTTATCTTGTTGTTTTTCCGGTACTGGATCGTATCCACCGGCATGCAAAGGGTGGCATTTTAATATGCGTTTAATAGATAACCAACCGCCTTTTACCAATCCGTGTGTTTTTAATGCTTCGATAGCATACCATGAACATGATGGATGAAAGCGACATCGTTGCCCCAACACGGGTGAGATAAACCACTGGTACAGTTTTATCAGCACCAGAGGTAACGCAATTAAGATGCGTTGCAGCGCTTGGTTAATCTTTTCCATAGCTTATCCAAATTCGCATATACTTCCTGATTGCTGAGTTTGTCAGCGCCGGTTTTGCCAATTACGATGATGTCCACATTGGGTAAATCATGTTGCTTGTGACGAAAACTTTCGCGTATAAGGCGTTTCAACCTGTTTCGGTCGTGGGCTTTGCGAATGCGTTTTTTGGCTAGTGTTATGCCTAAACGTGGATTGTTACGGGAATTGGTTCTAGCTAGGATAGTAAAAGAAGGGGATACTGCTGGAATTGCGTTATCAAACACATAGGTAAAGTGGGTGGGAGTTAACAGACGTAACTCCCTCGAAAAATGATTCTCGCCCACTTTAGCGTCTTTCTAATTAAGCTGAAAGACGAGCGCGGCCTTTTGCACGGCGAGCTGCTAGTACTTTACGACCATTTTTGGTCGCCATACGTGCACGAAAACCGTGAGAACGCTTACGCTTCAAATTGCTCGGTTGAAATGTTCTTTTCATGACCAAAGTCTCACTTATATTTAGTTAAACATAGGCGTTTTTGGCATGCACGTTTCTCTGTTACCAGAGTCATGTGGTGTTCATCACCAGAAAAGCCCATCGAAAAAGGACGCTGAATTCTAGAGATCTCGGGGGCTGCTGTCAATGGATAATCCACTTTTTCCGTAGAAAATGTGAACAAACCGGGTAGAAATTTTTATCGCTTGTATATTTCGACATCTTAGCATTGTGAATAACGCACCTAAAGAGGGTACTTTATCCACAATTTGTTCATTTCGATATGTGAGAATTGCGATGATTTGCAGAGATCAAGCCTTTATTACCCCCATGTTAATACTGTTTAATGCTAAATTAATGAGAAAACAGAATATAAATAAAGTTGTTATAAATCATAAGCATGTCTTTTTGATCTCAAAGATCGATCGAGATCGGGATTTACTTTTTGTTGATAAAATAAGATAATCCACAGCGATTAAAACATATAATTAAACTTCTTGCTGCTACCCGACACAATTTCCACCGTTCTTATTAAGGTGCGCATTTCGGTGCCTTGTTTTCTATGTTGTGGGTTTCCTAGCGAGTCACGGG